>CAWCXH010000027.1:0-445609 GCA_963799495.1 uncultured Actinomycetota bacterium | reverse complement strand
GGCGGTGCTCGTCGCCTGCGTCGTGGCGCTCTTCGCGATCCCGTTCTTCGGGCGGCTCTCCGACCGGGTCGGCAGGAAGCCGGTCATCGCCGCGGGCATCATCGCGGAGGCCGTATTCGCCTTACCGTTCTTCTGGATTCTTGACACCGGCTCCGAACCGCTCGTCATCGTCGCGTACGCCGTCATGATGCTCGCGTTCTCGGCGAACTACGGTCCGATCGCGACGTTCCTGGCCGAACTCTTCGGCTCGAAGATTCGTTACTCGGGACTTTCAGTTGCCTATATGCTCTCCGGCCTGCTGGGCTCCGCGCTCACGCCGGCGGTGACTGTCGCACTGTTCGAGGCGACCGGCCGGAGCTCCTCGATCGCCTGGTACGTCGCGGGTGCTGCGCTGCTGTCGCTGGTCTCCCTGCTGCTGCTGGCTGAGGGCCGCCTGAGCAACATCGACCGCGTCGACATCTCCGACGAATCTGGGAAGGCGGCGATCGTCCGATGACCATCCGGAGGGTGCGGACGGTCGTCGGCCTCAGCGAGCCGGTCGGCGCGTTCTCGCAGGCGGTGATCGCCGACGGGGTCGTGTACACCTCGGGCCAGATCCCGGTACGCACCGACGGCAGCACCCCTGCGGACTTCGAGTCACAGCTCGAGGCGACGCTCGGTAACCTCCGCACCCTCCTCGACTCCGTAGGAAGCGGTCTCGATCAGGTCGTGAAGGTCAACGGGTACCTCACCGACCGCGATCAACTCGATCCGTACAACCGCATCTACACCGCCTGGTTCGGCGAGCACCTGCCCGCCCGCACCACGGTGTGTGTGGACCTGTGGGACGTCGCGCTGGAAATCGACTGCGTAGCACTTGCCAAGGAGAAGGCCGATGGCTGAGCACGACGCCAGCGCCGTCCGGGCTCTGCTCGACGCGCTCGCGGGTGTCGAGTTGCCGACCCTGGGACACTTCCTGGAGGACGGCTTCTGCGAGGCACGCATCCGGCCGATCGGGAAGGTGAGCCGGATGGCCGGTCCCGCGGTCACCGTCGACCTCACCCAGCCCGACGCGATCGCGGTCAACCACGCCGTGCTCCGGCTCGAACCGGGCTCGGTGCTGGTGATCCGGGTTCGAAGCGGCCGGCATGCCCCGGTCGGCGCGGTTACGACCGCCGCGGCGATCGCCCGCGGTGCGGCCGGCGTCGTCGTCGAGGGCCCGGTGACGGATGCCGCGGCACTGCGAGAGACTGCTGACGTGCTGCCCGTATTCGCGCACGGCGTCACAGCCCTGACCACCAAGCGCCTCGGCACCGCACTGGACGGGATCGGCCGCCCGGTCGAGATCGGCGGCGTGACCATCGCCAACGGCGACATCGTCGCGGGCGACGAAAACGGTGTCATCGCCCTGACTCCCGGTGCGGTCGAGCCAGCCGTCTTCGAGGCCGCGCTGCGCTCGGACCTCGGTGAGCCGGAACTCATCCGGCGCATCCGCCGCGGGAATCCACTCGAGCAGCTCCTCGCCCTCCAACCACCAACGACCTGAAAAGGATCCGCGCGCATGTCTCTCGACACAACCACTGCTCCGGCGGCCCCCGCGTCCGCCGCCACTGATCCGGGCGCCGCTCGCCGCGTCCGCTCCGCCGGACATCTCCTCATCGCGCAACTCGAGCGGGAGGGCGTGACCCGCGTCTACGGGGTTCCCGGGGAGTCCTACCTCGACGTGTTGGACGGCCTCCACGACTCGTCGATCACGACAGTCGTGACCCGCCACGAGGGCGGCGCTGCGTTCATGGCGGTCGCGGAGGGCAGGCTGACCGGGCGACCCGGCGTCGCGATGGTGACGCGGGGACCGGGCGCCGCGAACGCGTTCATCGCCGTCCACACAGCTTGGCAGGACGCCACGCCGATGATTCTTTTCGTCGGGCTCATTCCCGTTCCCGACCGAGGCCGGGAGGCTTTCCAGGAGTTCGACCTTTCCGGCTGGTTCGGCAGCACCGCCAAACACGTGACCACCCTTGACGACCCGGCCTCTGCGGCGCGGGTCGTCTCCGAGGGGGTCCGTATCGCGACCAGCGGACGACCCGGGCCCGTGGTGATCGGGCTTCCGGAGGACCTCATCCGGCGCTCCGCGGACGGTGCCGAAGTCGTCGACCCCGCGGCGGCCGTGCGGGCCGAGGCGGGTGCCGCCGCGATCGCCGAACTCGGCGAGCGGCTCGGCCGCAGTGAGCGTCCGATCATCATCGTCGGCGGTGAGGATTGGGCGGCCGAAACTGGGCGCGGCCTCGCCGAATGGGCCGCCCGGCACCGGATTCCGGTGGCCTCCGACTTTCGCGCCTATGACGCGGTGCCGCACGGACGCCCCGGCGCGTACGTCGGCTCACTCGGCTACGGCCGAAGCGACGCGCTCGCCAGGCTATTCGACGCGTCAGATCTCGTCGTGTTCATCGGGGCTGCGCGCACCGACGTGCTCAGTGACGGCTACACCTTGGCTCAGAACGTTGAGACGGTGGTCGCGCTGGCCGGCGAGCCGCTCGGTCACTCCGGTCGTCTCGACCAGTTCATCGCCACCGACCCCGCCGGCTTCGTGCGGAACTTGCCGGCCGAGTTAGGGCGCACGTTCGACGCCCGGAGGTTCGCTGAATCCCGGGACGCGTTCGTGCGTTATTCGACGCCGTCGGCGGACGGACTCGCGGACGACGGGCCGTACATTGACCTCACCGCGGTCATGGCAGTGCTGCGCGAGGAGTTGACCGACGACGCGATCCTCACCTTCGGTGCCGGTAATCACGCTATCTGGCCGGCCCGGTACCTCGAACACCGCAAGCCGGCAACGCTTGTCGCCCCGCGCAACGGCGCAATGGGCATGGGCATCCCGGCGGCGGTCGCGGCGTCGCTGGTGTTCCCCGGACGCGAGGTCGTCTCGATAGCCGGTGATGGTTGCTTCCTGATGAACGGCCAGGAGATCGCGACCGCCGTCGGTTACGGCGCGCCGTTCGTCGCGGTCGTCGTCGACAACGGGGTATACGCGACGATCCGCGAACACCAGGAGATGCACTATCCCGGCCGGCCGTCCGGCACACACCTAACGAATCCAGACTTCGCCGCATTCGCCAGGTCTTTCGGCGCATACGGCGAGACCGTCGAGCACGCGCGCGACTTTCGCGACGCTTACCGGCGGGCACGGGCGAGTGGACTTCCGGCGGTACTGCACCTCCGTCAGGATCCCGCTGTCCGCGCACCCGCGACTGATTCCTGACCACCGCAACCGCTGAAGGACTTCACAATGACTTCCGAAACAATCTCCTCCGGTACCGCCATCACCCCCGAGCGGGCCGCCGCCTTCCTCCGCGACTTCGCGACAATGAGCGAATTCGGTGCCACACCGGGCGGCGGCGTCGACCGCCAGGCCGCCGGTGAGGCCGACGTCGCGCAGCGACGCTGGTTCGCAGAACTCCTTACCGCGCATGGACTCCGGGTGGAGTACGACCGAATCGGCAATCAGTTCGGCCTTCTCGACCTGAACCCCGGCGCCCCGTACGTGGTGGTCGGCTCGCACATGGACTCCCAGCCGACCGCCGGGAAGTACGACGGCGCCTACGGAGTGCTCGCCGCCGCGCACGCTTCGTTCAGCCTGGCCGAAGAGTGGTCCGAAAGCGGTACGCGCCCGCGGTACAACCTTGCGGTCGTGAACTGGTTCAACGAGGAGGGGTCGCGCTTCGCACCATCGATGATGGGCAGCAGCGTGTACACCGGGGTGCTCCCGCCCGAGACCGCGCTGGCGGTTACCGACAGTGCCGGGGTCTCCGTCGGCGAAGCACTGGCCCCGACCGGGTTCCTTGGTGATAGCGACGGCCCGAGTGCGGCGTTCTGCGCCGAGATCCACATCGAGCAGGGGCGTCTGCTCGAGAACGCGGGCACCGCGATCGGACTCGTCACCGCCAGTTGGGCGGCAAGCAAGTACGTCGTCACTGTTGACGGCGACCAGGCGCATTCCGGCGCAACGGTGATGGAGGACCGGCGCGACGCGCTCTACGGTGCCGCGCTACTCGTCGTCTTCGTGCGCGAACTCGCCGACCGGTTCCCCGGCGTCCTGCACACCGCGGTCGGTCAACTCGATGTTTATCCCAACTCCCCGGTCGTGGTCGCCTCGAACGTGCGCCTGCTCCTGGACTTGCGCTGCGCCGACGAGGTCGTGCTCGCCGAGGCGAACCGCCTCCTGCGTGACCGCTTCGCCGAGATCGAACGGATCGCAAAGGTCACCATTCATCAGACCCTCTCGCATGAGTGGGGCATAGACCCCTACCAGCCGGAGGGCATCGAACTCGCGCGTTCCTCCGCGGAGCGGCTCGGCTACTCCCATGGCGAGATCTTGACGGTCGCCGGCCACGACTCGATCAATATGAAGGAGATCGTGCCGACCGTAATGCTGTTCGTACCGTCGGTGGAGGGGATCTCCCACAACGAGCGCGAGTACACCCTCGACGAGAACATGCTCGCGGGCCTCGACGTACTCACCGACGTGGTGCGGCGGCTCGCTCATGGCGAACTCGCGACAGCCGCCGCAGCGCCTGTGGAAGGAGACTGATCCGATGGCCGCGTACACCGTGACCAATCCCGCGACCAATACGGTCGTCTTTGGCGTCGCCACCGCGACCCACGCCGAGGTCGACGCCGCCGTCGCGCGGGCAGATGCCGCATACCGCACCTGACGACGCTCACACCACCTTTCGGCACCCCAACCAGGAGCGCTTGCAGGCTCTCCTAAAGCCGGTGTCGCTGGTTCGAATCCTGCCGGGGCACTTCAGGGGCTATTTCTTCGCCTAGCCGATCACGATCCATCGTTTATTCATCGCTTATGGTCCGGTCCAGCAGCTCCGCTACCTGCGGATGTACGCGCCCACGTGCCATGTAGGTGTCTTGCGTCTCCGACACACGGCTATGGCCCAGGTGATCGGCGCGGATTCGCGCCGACAATCCCTCGTCGTCGATCAGCGTCGCCAGCGTCTTGCGGAATGAATGGCTGGTCACGTCGGACACGCCAAGTGCTTCGCGCGCCTTGCGCCACCGCGCATTGAAGTTGTCTGGATCGCGTAGCGTGCCCGCGGTCGACGGGAAGATCACAGATTGCGCGCCAAGGAACGGGCTTACGGCGCGGCCTCGCGTCGGCGGTGATCGCTAGTGCTGCCGCGCGGTCTATCTCCGACCGAGCCTGCCTTGGACCGGGATTTCATCAGCCTGCTCATAGGCTGGTGAAACGCGCTGCCCGAAGGCCGGGACCGGAGTAGATTCGGGCGCGTCTTGGCCCGGGTGGGTTGCGTCGGCGACGTGCTCGCGCAGCTTCGAGCAGAGGAGCAGCCATGTCGGGCGCCGCCACGAACAGCGACATCGATTCAACGGGCGGAGTGGTGGCCCCGAAGCTGCCGGACGGCGCGACGCTGCCGTTTCCGCCGACGCCGTCGGCGAGCGTTGCCGGGCGAACGCTGCAGGAGTCGACCTACACGCCGCGCGTCATACCGCCTCGGCTGCATGAGGATTCGCCGAATATCGTGATCATCCTGATCGACGACGCCGGGCCGGGTCTGCCGACGACGTTCGGAGGCGAGGTGCGCACCGCGACGATGGACCGGATCTGCGCGGAAGGTGTTAGCTACAACCGCTTCCACACCACCGCGATGTGTTCGCCGACGCGGGCGTCGCTGCTGACCGGACGCAATCATCATGAGATCGGCAACGGGCAGATCGCGGAGTTGGCCAACGACTGGGACGGCTACGCCGGGAAGATCCCGCGCAGCAGCGCCCTAGTGGCCGAGGTGCTCAAGGACTACGGATACAGCACGGGCGCCTGGGGCAAGTGGCACAACACGCCGGCCGAGGACACCACGGCCGCCGGCCCGTTCGAGGACTGGCCCACCGGCCTGGGCTTCGAGTATTTCTACGGATTTCTGGCGGGGGAGGCTTCGCAGTACGAGCCGCACCTGGTGCGTAACACCACGGTCGTGGCGCCGCCGAAGACCGCTGAGGAGGGCTACCACCTCTCGGAGGATCTGGCCGACGACGCGATCAACTGGCTGCGCAACCACAAGGCGCTGCAGGCTGATAAGCCGTTCTTCATGTATTGGGCCAGCGGCTGCCTGCACGGGCCGCACCACATCATGAAGGAATGGGCCGACCAGTACGCCGGGAAGTTCGACGACGGATGGGATGCCTACCGGCAGCGGGTCTTCGAGCGTGCCAGGGACAAGGGCTGGATTCCACAAGACTGTGAGCTCACCGCGCGTGACGAGCGTATGAAGGCGTGGGACGACATCCCCGAGGATGAGAGACCGTTTCAACGCCGCCTGATGGAAGTGGCGGCCGGGTTCGCCGAACACTGTGACGTCCAGGTGGGGCGCATCGCCGACGAACTGGATCGGCTGGGCTACGGAGATAACACACTGTTTCTTTACATCTGGGGCGACAACGGTTCCTCGGCTGAGGGACAGGACGGCACCATCGCCGAACTGCTTGCGCAGAACGCCATTCCGACCACGCCGCGGATGCACATCGACGCGCTGGAGCAGCTCGGCGGCCTTGACGTCCTGGGCTCACCGAAGACCGACAACCAGTACCACTCCGGCTGGGGCTGGGCGGGCAGCACGCCGTATAAGGGAGTAAAACTGCTCGCCTCGCATCTGGGCGGCACCCGCAATCCGCTGGCGATCCGCTGGCCGAACAAGGTCGCGCCGGACCCTGTGCCGCGGGACCACTTCCTGCACGTCAACGACGTCGTGCCAACCATCTACGAGATCGTGGGCATCGAGCCCCCGCTCATCGTGAACGGTGTACCCCAAATCCCCATAGCCGGAGCAAGTTTCGCGCGCACACTCACCGATCCGTCCGCGTCGGGAGGCAAGAAGACGCAGTACTTCGAGGTGATGGGCAGTCGGGCCATCTATCACGACGGCTGGATGGCCTCGGTGTTCGGTCCGAGGGTGCCGTGGCTGCCGGGATTGCCGCCGGGCATCCAGGACTGGACACCCGACAACGACCGCTGGGAGCTCTATCACCTCGACGAGGACTGGTCCCAGGCCCACGATCTGGCCGCCGAGATGCCCGAAAAGCTGGCTCAGATGCGTGAATTGTTCGCGATTGAAGCCGCCCGAAACCAGGTGCTCCCGATCGGCGGTGGCTTGTGGGTGCCCGTCTTCCATCCAGAATTGCGCATCACGCCGCCATACCGTGAGTGGGAGTTTCCCGGCGAAATCACCCGTATGCCCGAGTTCTGCGCACCTGCGCTCGGCAACAAGAACAACACCGTCACTGTCGAAGCCGATCTGCCCCCCGATGCGAGCGGAGTCCTCTATGCGCTCGGCGGCTTTGCCGGCGGGGTCACTTGTTACCTCGACGACGGATACTTGTACTACGAGTACAACTGTTTTATCCTGTCGCGCACCAAGATTCGCTCGGCCACCAAACTGCAGCCCGGACCAACCACGATCGTTGTAGAAACCCACTACGCCGAGCAGCGGCCCGCCGGACCGCTCGACATCACCATCCGAGTCGGCTCAGAGGTTGTCGGCGAGGGGCAGGTGCCGGTCAGCGCACCGCTGCTATTCACCGCCAACGACTGCTTTGACATTGGTGTCTGCCTGGGCTCACCTGTGTCGGACGAGTACTACGACAAGGCACCCTTCCGCTTCGACGGTCAGATCGATCGCGTCCACGTGGCCTACACCTGACACATCGATCCGTCTGACCCGCTATGCGCTGATTTCTGCGGCCACAGTGTCCATCGGGGATGAACCGCGGGCAGAGCCGAACCGCAGGTTTTCGTCGGCTATTGGGGTGTGGCGGAAGGTCTTGACGTTGGCCCAGTGGTCGTTGGAAATCTGCCACGGGCCTTCGCCGCCTTGACGCGGGAACTGCTGGATCGAGCGCTGCACGTAACCGGCGCTGGATTCAACGAACGGCCGAGTCACCATGTGTGGATTGTCGAATACGGGAGAGCAGGTGGTGTGACCGTGGGTGTCCATGTGGGCCAGCAGTCGGCAGAAGTGCTCGCCCACGAGCCCGACTTTCAGCGTCCACGACAAGTTGGTGGAGCCGAAGGCGAACGCGAAGTTGGGAACCCCGTCGAGCATGAAGCCCCGGAATGCCACCTTGTCGGACAGGTTCACGGCGGCGCCGTCCACGGTCAACGTAACGCCGCCGAACGCCTGCAGGTTCAGGCCGGTGGCGGTCACGATGATGTCGGCCTCGAGTTCGCGCCCGGATTCCAGCCGGATTCCCCGCTCGGTGAAGGTGTCGACCCGATCGGTGACAACCGAGGCGTTCCCGTCACGGATCGCCTGGAACAAGTCGCCATCGGGCACGACGCACAATCGCTGTTCCCACGGGTTGTAGGGCGGATTGAAGTGCTCGTCGACGGGATAGCCAGTCGGTAATTGCTTGGCAATGTGGTGGCGGATCAGCCGGCGGGCGGTCCGCGGGTAGGCCCGGCAGAATCGGAAGATCGACCGCTGCCGCGCGATGTTCTTGCGGCGGGTGATCGCGTATGCCCGCTTGGTGCCGAGCAGAGCGGGCAATGAGTTGGCAATCCTGTCGCGGGACGGTACCGACAAGACGTAGCTCGGTGATCGCTGCAGCATTGTCACGTGCGCTGCGGTTGCGGCCAGCGCCGGAATGAGTGTGACGGCGGTGGCGCCACTGCCGATCACCACCACCCGTTTACCCCGGTAGTCGAGATCTTCCGGCCACTGCTGGGGGTGCACGATCTGCCCCTGAAAACGCTCACGGCCCTCGAATTGCGGAGTGAACCCTTGGTCGTAGCGGTAGTAGCCGCCGGCACTGAACAACCAGCCGCAGCTGATTGTCAGCTCCTCGCCGGTGTCGGTCCGCTCGATCTCGACCAACCAGCGACCGTCCGTGCTCGACCAGGACGCGCCGCAAACCTTGTGGTGTAGGCGGATCTTGCTGTCGATGCCGTTTTCGGCCGCCGTCTCGCGCAGATAGTCGAGGATCGCCGGTGCGCCGGCGATCGCCTTCTCGTTCCGCCACGGTTTGAACTCGTAGCTGAACGTATGTAGGTCGGAATCGGAGCGAATACCCGGGTACCGGAACAGGTCCCACGTTCCGCCGCTGGCGCCACGCGCCTCCAGGATCGCGAAAGTCGTGTCGGCGTGCTGTGTGGAAAGTGAATGCGCCGCGGCGATACCGGAGATGCCGGCGCCGACGATCAACACGTCAACATGCTCGTGGCCGTTCGTCACGGGTGCTGTAGACATTTCTGCGACTCCTTGGGGCTATCTACTTGGCGAGGGCGGCGGAGGTGCGGGCGGAAAACCAGCGCGCCACGGGCGGGGCGATGCGGGTCAGTGCGTATGTGAGGTGGGCTTCGGGGGTGATTGGGGCGACCGCGCGATTGCGGCCGACGGCGCGCAAGATGTTGACGGCAACTTTCTCTGGTGAGTAGCCGCGCCGCTCATGCACGCGCGCGAGCCGCTCGGCCCGTTCCTCTGCGCGGGCCCCGCGCGTGACACTGGTCCGCAGGATCGGAGTGTTGATCAAGCCGGGGCAGATGGTGGTCACCCCGATCTTGTGCCGTCGCAACTCCATGCGCAGCGCCTCGGAGAACCCGAATGCGGCGAACTTGGTGACCGAGTAGCCGAACATGTATGTCAGCGCCGAGTAGCCACAACCAGATGACACGTTGGCAACTTGACCGCCGGTGCCGCGTTCGATCATGCGCGGGACGAAACGCTCGCAGCCGTGCACCAGCCCCATGATGTTGACCGCGATCAGGCGGTCCCAGTCCTCGCGCGTGGTGTCGAAGAATCCGGCCTGAACGCCGATGCCGGCGTTGTTGATCAGCAGGTCCACCGTGTCGAATCGGGCGTGCACCGCGTCGGCGAATTCATCCATCGACGCGGCGTCGGTGACATCGACGGTTTGCGCGAGCACCTCGACTCCCAGTCCGCGGGCCACTTCGGCGGTCTCCTTCAGCCCGGCTTCGTTCAGATCGCAGATCGCCAGACGCGCACCGCGGCGCGCGGACAGCAGGGCGGTGGCCCGGCCGATGCCGCTGCCGGCGCCGGTGACCAACACGACACGGTTGTTCAGATTCTTGAGCTTCATTGGTGATTCCCATCGGTGGTGGTGGTCGCGGCCAGGTGGGACGCGGCAGGCGCTAGGTGGCGGCGCAGAAATTCGAGCTGATCGGCCAGTAAATCTCGCAGCCCGGGGCCGGTCTCGGCGTCCAAGTGGTCGATGGGGTATTCCCGCAACTCCGCGTGTCCACCGGCGTTGGCCGCCGCGAGACGTGCACGGGCCGGCGGGGCAATGCTGTCGGCGGTGCCGGCCTGCACCAGCAGCGGGCAGGAAACGCGTGCCGCGAACGTGATCGGGCGATTGAACGCCACCCCGAGCGCGGTGCGCGCGCACACTTCGTTGCGCCAGCTCGGGCCCGCGATCGGGGCATAGGCTTGCTCCGCGCCGTGTTTGGCGATGATCGCGCGCGAGCCGGGTTCCCCGATCACCGGAACAAGATGCGGCGATCGTCCCGTCAGTCCCCGGAACGCATCACGCAAACCGTGTCCGGTCACCCGGAACAGCTGGGGTACGCCGGCGTTGCGGATAAGCTGCGCCAGCACCGCCACACCGTCCACCGCCGGGGTCACCGACATCACTGCCGCTACGCGGGCGTCCTCGGCGGCGACGCGGACGACGTGACCGCCGGAGAACGAGATCCCCCATAGGACGATGCGCTCAGGATCAACGCCGGGCAGCCGGCGGGCGGCAGCGATTGCCGCGTGATAGTCCTGGCGCTGTCGTGAGGCCGACACGAGCTGGCGAGGAGATCCACCCGAGGCGGCGAATCCGCGGTAGTCGAACAACACCGCGTGTAGTCCGGCAGCGGCGAAGCCCTCCGCGTAGGCCACCAAGCCGCCGGTGTCCCGGGTGCTCGCGAAACCTGGTGCCATCACGACACACGGCCGCCCGCTTGTATCGGCGAACGCTTCACCGGCAGCCGTGAAATGCCAAGCGGCGCAGTCATCGTCACCACTGTAGAAGTTGATCTCGTCCATGACCTCGGTCCTAGTTCATCCGCGGTGTAACCCCTCCGGGGTGTCGGTGAACCGAAACTACGGCCGTGATGCGGCGGACGGAATCGCCAGGTGCACACACTTGGCCGCGATGGGTGTGCCATGGCACACCCCACCTGTCTGCGCGCAGAGTGTGCGCAAGCCGCGCGAGCAGGTGTGCCATGACACATCTCGGTGCCGCAAGTGTGCGGTCGGCGATTTCCCGCAGCCGCCCGTCACCCTAGGTTGGACCTCGGCGCTGGACCGCGTAGCGTCCGCCAACTCGTCGCGGCCACCAGCGCCAGGGCCTCGAACTGCCCAGTGCCAGAACGCGGTTCACGTCTTGCTGTGGACCGACCGAGAGCCGAGGAGCGCCCATGAAAGTTCACCACCTGAACTGCGGCACCATGCATCCGCCGACCGCCACCTCGGTGGTATGTCACGTGCTACTCGTCGAAACCGACAGCGGCCTGGTGCTGATCGACACCGGCTTCGGCTCACACGACTGCGCGAACCCCGCCGGTCGGGTCGGACCGCTGTGCCACTTCCTCAGGCCCGTCCTCCGCCACGAAGAAACTGCCGCCCACCAAGTCGAGCAACTTGGCTTCAGGCGCGACGATGTCCGCCACATCGTTGTCACGCACCTCGACCTGGATCACATCGGCGGTCTGTCCGACTTCCCGCACGCCCAAGTCCATGTCACCGCGCCCGAGGCGCTCGGTGCGATCACCTCCCCGTCGCGGTTCGAGAAGACGCGTTACCGATGCGCTCAGTGGGTACGCAAGCCCAAAATCGTTGAACACGACCCGCGGGGGGAGAAATGGCGAGGCTTCGCCGCGGCCAAGGAACTTGACGAGATCTCGCCCGGGATCGTGCTGATCTCGCTGCCCGGCCACACCCGCGGCCACGCATGCGTGGCCGTCGACGCGGGCCACCGATGGGTGCTGCACGGCGGCGACTCGTTCTTCCATCACGGCACCCTCGACCGTCGCTCCCACGTCCCTCGTGCCCTAGCGGCGATGGAGACTCTTATCGCATTCGATCGAAAGCTGCTGCGGGACAACCACACCCGCCTTGCAGAGCTCTACCAGCTCGCAGACCCCGACTTGTTCATCGTCTGCGCCCACGACGCGACCCTGTACGACCAAGCCCGCGCACATCCGTAGCGTTCGTCAGTGCGACGGCCGGCCGACGCTCCACGGCGACGTCGGGGACCGGTGTCGCGAGGCCCCGCGAAGCCCGGGTGCCATTACGACGTCCAACACGTCGTGCGCGCATCGCCACTCGTGCGGAAATACCAAGCGGCGCAACGGTCGCGGCCACTGGCACAGCTGATCTCGTCCATAACCCGGGTCCTAGTCCGAAGGCGTTTCTGCTGGCGCGAACGTACGATGGGGCCCGAGTCGGACGGGGTAGCACCGGCCCACTTCTAACAGCCAGTAGTGTGCGGCAGGATGGAATCGGCCTGAACATCACTGTGTTCAGCTACGAGGATTCGCTCGAATTCGGCATCGTCGTCAACCGCGAGCAGGTCGACGACCCGTGGCCGATCTTCAGCGCCCTGCGGGCCGGTCTGCGCGAGCTTCGTGACCTCGCCAACGTCCACACTTCGGGCGCACTCCTCGGTTAGCTAATGAGCGGGCGGGCAGTGGTGTGCGGTGGCACACTAAACCCATGACGGCGGTTGCGCCGACTGTGCGTACGTATGAACTGATCGCTGTTATCGCGGATCGACTGGCCCTCGAGGCCGACGAGACCGTCGCGGCGATGGACGCCGCAGTGATCGAGGTCGTCCCCGAGTTCGGCGCGGACGCCGCGATCGCGGCCGAGCTCACCGCGAACAACCGCGGCAACTGGCAGCGATTCCTCGCGGTGGCGCGCCAGGCGCAATCCCCGCTATCGGACGCGGTCCCACCCGAGGCACTTGACGCCGCCCGTACCGTCGTGCGCCGCGGCATCGACCTGGACAGAATCTATGAGGGTTATCGGCGCGGCCAGCAGGTTGGACTCGAGCGCTGGCTGGCCTGCGCATATGAGATCGTCGAGCCGGGGCCCGAGCTGATCGGTGTCACCGAGCTGTCGCTGTCGCTCGCCTTCCGCTATATCGACCAGACACTCGGTCGCGTGCTGGCGGAGGCCCAGCGCGAACGCGAAGAGGTCATCGGCGGTGCGCTCGCGCGTCGCACCGAGACCATCCGATTGATCCTCGACGGCGCCCCGATCGACCCCACCGCCGCGAGCCGCCGCCTCGGCTACGAGCTGGACCGCCGGCATACCGCGGTCGTGGTGTGGGCGGAGTCGGCCGTCGCGCCCCACGGCGCGCTCGAGTCGGCTGCGGTGCTGCTGGCCCAGGCCGCGGGATCCCAACGGCCGCTGACCCTTCCGGCGGGAACGACGACGCTGTGGGCGTGGATCGGCACGCCCGGTGAACCGGCCACCGAGGATCTTCGCTCGGCGGTGGGGCGATCACCCGACGATGTGCGCGCCGCCGTCGGTCCAACCCGCCGGGGCATCGAAGGGTTTCGCGCCACCCATGAGGCCGCGCTGACCGTGCATCGGCTGCTGCTGGGCAACCCGGCAAGCGGTCGTTTCGGCTCCTATCGCGAACTTGAGGTCACGGCACTCGCGGCGCACGATGCACGCGCGGCGAGCGAGTTCGTCGCGGCGACCCTCGGCCCGCTTGCCGACGACAACCCCGCAGCGGCGCGGCTGCGCGAGACGCTGCGCGTGTACCTCGAGGAGGCGGACAACGCACCGCGCGCCGCGGCCCGGCTGTACACCCACCGCAACACCGTCCTCAAGCGCATCGCACGCGCGACCGAATTGCTCGGTTACGAGCCTGGACAGCGACGGCTCGCCGTCGAGCTCGCCCTGGAGCAACGGCGCCACCTCCAACCGCCGGCTACCTGAGCGCTGAACGTCCGTGCGGGCCCGAGCTCGACTATGTAGGTGAGCGCCGACGGCATGCCGTGAATCCTGCTGGCCGCCAAGGGGTATCGCGACCCAACAGGTTCGCGGAGCACAGCTGCAGCGGATGAAAACCGCACCACTTGAGGACCGGCGTGGCCGATGTTTGCGGGGGGCTCTGGTGGTTTGAAGAGGTCTGGTTATTCGCAGCCGTGTCTTCGTCAGGTGTGATTAGCTCCGTGTCGGTGGCCGTCCCGGTTGCGGCCCCCCGGCACTGGTGGAAGGAGCGAACTCATGTTGCTCTCAGGTCGTAGCGCGCGTCGTGCGCGAGTTGGATTGATCGGGAGCGGGGCGCTGGCAGGCGCAACGCTAATTGGTGCGGCCTCGTTGGCGTTTGCTCAACCCCCGCCCGCCCCCCCGCCAGGTTGCACGGCGGCAGATCTGGCGCAGGTGTCAGGGATTGTCGGGACGGCGATGGGGGACTATCTGTTCACCCATCCGGATGTCAACAACTTCTTCACCAGCCTCCGTGGGTTGCCGAACGAAGAGATCCGCGGCAACGTCGAGAGCTATATGGACGCCAACCCCCAGGTCGAGTCCGAGATCAACGGGATTCGCCAACCTCTGACCGACCTGAGGACTCGCTGTGACGCCCCAGCACCGACCGCTTTACCTGCGGCCCCGCTAGGCCCGCCCTGACCGTTACTGCCGCGCCGAGTTCAGACGAAGACTGCGCACACAGCCTCTCGCAGTCGAGGGTCTGCACTAAAGCGCGGCAGCGGATATGGCGATACCACCACAACGCCGTGGAACCGGGTTGGTGGCCGCTTCGCCGCAGTTCCCATTCGCTGGACGAGATGGCCATGTAGCAAACATCGACGACGGCGTTAGCTCACCAACGTAATAAGGTTGGTAATCCCCGATTTTCGCCATGCCAGCGTCATATGCTTTCACACCAAGACAAGGGTGTGGTCCCCACCAAGATGCGGGTCGGCGATCACGGGTGAGGAGAGGACCAGGATGAGTCATCGGACACGGACCGCAGCGCTGGCGACTGTCTTGGCGCTCGCAGCCGTCCCCGGGGCTGTTCTCATAATTCAGCCCCCCGGGGTCGCCAGCGCCGACGTGTGTGTTAGTGGTGGCCGGCGCGTTTCGGTAAGTGGGTGCGCCAACGTAGCCGACGCAGTCGCACCTTACGTTCCGCCGCCGGCCTACTACGCTCCAATGCCGTACGACCCACCGCCGCCGCCGAACGTCACGGGGTGTGTCAGCTACAACGGCCGCTGGGTCAACGCCGCCGGGTGCAATTGAGCCGCTTGCCGAATGCTGGCCCAATCACGTCGACAAACCGACGCTGTCCTCTTTGTCCTTGATGCCAGCGTCCGCTGAGCTTGGGACCAGTTTGGGACCACACGGCATGCGCGACGATGAACGACGTGCGCGTCTGTGAACGTCTCGCATGGTCACAAACTCGTATTGACCTGCGGCAACGCCCTACCGCAATTTTCTGGGGGTCAAGTGGTTTGCTCTTATTCGGCTTGGCTCAAGCCCCACACGGTCTCTACCGACCTCACACCATGCACGTGATCAGTGCCCTGCCTTCCTGACGAACAGCGCAGCTTTGGAATACGTCCACTCCACCACTAGCGAAGTTGTACCGACCGCCCACCGGCGCCGACTGACAGGTGCTGCACGGCGCCGCAGCCATGCACGATTGACCCGCGGCGTTCATCGCTGGGTCACTCCGCGATCCATCGCTTATTCATCACTTATGACCGAGAATGGATGCGAATCTTCGATTGCCAACAAGACCTTAGCACACGAATGCCGTTCTCCTGCAACATCAATCGCGACCTAACGGCAATCGTTGAGATTGGCCGACTGTTAAGCCGGTGTCACAGGTTCGAATCCTGTCGGGGGCACACTGCCGGCGGTTCTGCGCTTCAACATGTGGAGATGCCGAACCAACAGGCCCATCAATTCGTGTCTTGGTAGTGGAGTCGTCGAGGCTTCACACCACCCAACGATCGCTGATACCTGCCGGGAGGCTTCCCGTGAAAATTTCAGTGCGTTCGTATCTCACCTCGGGTCTCGCCATAATCGCCGCCAGCGCCATCGCCCTGACACCTGCGTTGCCGCCCGATCCCACCCGTGCCGAACAATCGGCCGTTGCGCTCACGTCGCAGGGGCAACAGATTCCGGGACTGCTCGGCCGGCAAGTCGATTTCCACGTCGATCTCGCTGTGGAATTCGTCGTGACGGGGGCGCAACTCACCGGCCGCCTCATCGCGATCCCGGGCACCTTCCTGGAAGACCTCAGCAGCGGCACGCCATTGTCGGCCGCCGCCCGCGAAGCCTTGCTAGAGTTCGCCGACGTCGAACTGGACGCCGGCGGCAAATTGGTGGGTTATGCCGTGAGGTACGGCAATTTCCAGATCAACTTCCTCCGGGACCTGATTTCGCAACCGCCTCCCGTCCTCTCGGCGGGACCAGCAGGGCAACAAGCCACTCCCAATGTGTCGGCGACACCCCGACAGTTCCCAGACCTACTCCGCGAGCAAGTCGAATTCCACGTTGATTTCGTCGTGGACTTCGTCGTGACGGGGGCGCAACTCACCGGCCGCCTCTTCGCGATCCCGGGATCGTTCCTTGAGGACGTCCAGAGCGGCACGCCGCTGCCGGAGGCCGCCGGCCAGGCCCTGCAGGACTTCGCCGATGTCGAATTGGACGCTGGCGCTGAGTTGGTGGACTTTGGCGCGAGGTACGCCAATTTCCAGATTGACTTCGTCCGGGATCTCGTTTCTGAACCGCCTCCCGGCATCGCGGCGGCCGACGCCGGAGAGCGGGTGCTTGAGCGTGCCGAAGATGATGCCCGTGGGTCCGCGGCGCCGGCCGGCGATCTCGCTGCGGCGCCGAACATTCGAGCAACGTCAGGGGAGTCGACAGCCAAAGCGACTCCGCTTGCGGTCACCGACACCCTGACGTCATCGCCATCCGACAACGGCACCATCGACTCCGCAGATGAGCCGGCGGGCAATACCCCTACCGCCAAGAACGACAACCCGCGACGTGTCGGCTTGCCCGACAAGCTCACCGCGGGAACGGTCAGGGCTCAGGGCGAGGTCCGGAGCACCGGTGCGACGGCGAAGGCCGATGAAGCGGGACCGAAAGCACGCGGCGAGCGTGGAGTGGTTCGCCAGACGCTGCGCTCGATCTCACGAGCGTTCGACGACGATAGGCAACAAGACGAGCGCGTCCAACAGAAGGGCGACGGGGCCTCGGACAACGCCGCGTCCGATGGCGAATCGGGTACCAAGCAAAATTGACCTCAGCCGTCGCCGCGGGTGTCGGCCGTCGGGCCGAGCTCGAGTGGTATCGCATGCGGCACCGCTCTTTGACCCACATAGTGACGTACTTGGCGGTGCTGGCGTGGCGGGTGTGGCTGCCGGGGCTGTCAAGTGGTCTGCAGCCCGACGTTTACCCCAATCGACACAGCGTCATTCAGCAGGTTTCAGCAGGCTACCGTCGCTGGTCACTCAGCCAGCAGGTTGACGAGGCCGGCGAAGACCCTGGGCAGCGCCGTTGCCGCCGGCACGATGCGGGAGCGCACCGGTGCGTACGCGCCCGCGCGCACCAGGGCCGCGGTCAGCAGGCGGTAGCGACGTGACAGCTGACGCCACTGGCGGTCGTAGTCCTCCGGCCGGTCGGCGATGACGCAGCGCACCAGAAGCTCCGCTGCACCGAAGGCAATGCCCAGGCCTTCGCCCGTCAGCGCGTCGACATAACCTGCCGCGTCACCGACCAGCAGAACCCGCCCGGCCGTTCGACTGCGGACCTTCTGCCGCAACGGGCCGGCAGCCCGGTCCGGGCCGTGCGGATGCCCGCGCACCCGATCCTTGAGGGCGGGGAATTCGTCGAAGTGGCTGTCGAATTCGCCCCGGCGCGAGGTGAGGATCGCGACGCCCACGCAGTCATCGGCAACCGGCGTCACATACGCCTCGGCGCCCTGGGCCCAGTGCACCTCGATGTAGTCGGTCCACGGCGCGATATGCACGTGGCGGCGAATCCCCCACCGGCGCGGATCATTGCTTGGCAGCGACAGTCCGAGCGAGTGCCGAATCGGCGAGTGCAACCCGTCGGCGGCGGCCAGGTAGCGAGCCCGTAGATCCCCGGCTCGCACCGACACCCCATCCTGGGTGATCTCGCCGATGTCGTCGTGAACGAACCGCACCCCGGCCGCTGTCGCCGCCTCGAGCAGTGCCGAATGCAGGGCCGTCCTGCGGACACCGCGCCCACTGCCGGACCGAAATGACGCGTTGACGTGCCGGTCGCGGTCAAGGTAGCGGATTCCGCGGAAGGGCTTGCCGGGCGGATCAACTCCGAGGCCCTTCAACTGCTCGACGGCGTGTGGCATCAATCCTTCACCGCACGCCTTGTCGATGGGTCCGCGGCGCCGTTCGATGACGGTCACGTCCAGACCTGCCCGGACGGCGTGCAGCGCGGTGGCCAGTCCGGCCGGACCACCCCCGCCGACAAGCAGGTCGATCACGTCAGGCTCGCAAGCGCAGCGTTCTCGACCTTGATCCGCGTTCTGAGCAGCGCCGCATTGAGCACCGAGAAAACGATCGCGGTGATCCAGGCGGTGTGCACCAAGGGCAGCGCTATCCCCTCTGCCACGACCGCCACGTAGTTCGGGTGCGACATGAACCGGTACGGGCCGTCGGCGACACGCGACGCACCGGGAATGACGATGACCCGGGTGTTCCACTGCCGGCCCAGAGTGGCGATGCACCACCAGCGCAGGCCCTGGGCCGCCAGCACGATCGCCAACATCGGCCAGCCGAGTGCCGGGATGAACGGGCGGTGCAGGGCGATCACCTCAATCAGGCATCCGGCGAGCAGACCGGTGTGGAGAGCGACCATCGCCGGGTAATGCCGCGCACCGAACTCGGTGCCGCCGCGAGCTCGGCTCCAGGCCTGGTTGCGTTTGGAGACAACAAGTTCGGCGCAATCGCTCCAGCGCAACCGCGACGATCAGTACGACGTAGGCGGCCATGGAAATCAGCGGTGGATCATCACAGCCAGCGCAGCAGCACGAGTTCGGAACAGAATCCCGGACCCATTGCCATCAGCACTCCCGGGCTTCCCTTCGGCGGCCGTTTAGCGATCGTGTCGCGAAGTACGTGCAGGACCGATGACGATGACAGGTTGCCGACCTCACTCAGCGAGCGCCACGTCAGCTCGAGGGCGTCATCGGGCAGGCCGAGCGTCGCGGTGATCGCCTCGATGATCTTCGGACCGCCGGGATGGCTCACCCAGGCGCCGACGTCGGCGACGCTCAGCCCGTGCGCCGCAAGGAATTTGGTGACGTCGTCGCCCAGGTACTGCTCAACGACCGCCGGCAAGTCCGGTGCCAGCACCAACCCGAATCCGCTCGCGCCGATGTCCCAGCCCATGGTTCGCAGCGAGTCGGGGTAGAGATGGCTGCGCGAATCGAGAACCGCGGGCCCCGCGGCGCCGATCTGTTCGGCACGGCGTTCGCCGACCGCCACCACCGCGGCTGCTCCGTCGCCGAACAGTGCGCTCCCGACGAGGGTGGCAATCGTCGGATTGGTCTTTTGTCCGAGCGAACACAGTTCCACCGACAGCAGCACCGCGACGTCGTCGGGCGCACCGCGCAGATATTCGTGCATCCGGGCCACCCCCGCCGCCCCGGCGACGCAGCCCAGTCCGAAGATCGGCACCCTGCGCACGTCGGGGCGCAGGCCCAGCCGTCCGGCGATGCGGGCATCCAGCGGTGGCACCGCGAGGCCGGTGACCGTCGTCGTCATGATCAGATCGACGTCCTGCGGCTCCAGACCCGCCTCACTGAGCGCGCCCGACACAGCCGCACACCCGAGTTCCACCGCATGCTCGATGAAGAGGTCGTTCGCCTCGCCGAAGTCGGTCAGCCTCGCGTAGTCCTCGATCGGCAGTACCAGGTAGCGACTGTCGACCTTCGCGCTCTCGTGCAGGCTGCGGACCATCCCGTCGTAGCGTTCCCAACCCGGGAGCGCGAGCAGCGCCTGGGTCACCTCACTCTGTGTGTAGCGGTGCGGCGGCAGTTCTCCGCGTACGCCAGCGATGACGCTCATGGGTCCCACCCTCTGGACACGTGAGCCGACGCCGGTTGGTTCAACAGAAATGCTATTCGGATCTGGCCAGTCGGTCGCCCGAGCCAACGTCATTACCGTCATTGAAGCCGACACGTGCGTGCATGTCTGGCCTCCCTTGGTCCGGCACGTTTGTCTTTCAGCCCGGAGGGGCATGCTGCGGGGCAGGTAGGTGCGCTGGTCGACTATCGCATCTACTGAGGTCTCGTCGGTTCAGACCTCGAGCCGGCGGGGCCGCCCTCCCCCCGGGATTCCTCAATCCCCCGAGTCACTCTCTTAGTTGTAGTACGGTCGCGGTCATGGACGTGCAGATCGTCGGCAAATTCCTGTCCACCCTGCCCGACGACGATGACCACCCATACCGGACGGGCCCGTGGCGACCGCAGACCACCGAGTGGGACGCCGACGACCTGACGGTCGTCGAGGGTGAGATTCCGCAGGATCTCCACGGCGTCTATCTGCGCAACACCGAGAACCCGCTGCACCCCGCGCTCAAGTCGTATCACCCCTTCGACGGCGACGGCATGCTGCACGTCGTCGGGTTCCGCGACGGAAAAGCGTTCTACCGCAACAGGTTCATCAGAACCGACGGATTCCTGGCGGAAAGCAAGGCCGGCGGCCCGCTGTGGCCAGGCCTGGCCGAGCCGGTTGGAATGGCCAAACGTGACCACGGCTGGGGCGCACGTGGACTGATGAAGGACGCGTCGAGCACCGACGTGATCGTGCACCGCGGGACGGCGCTCACCAGCTTCTACCAGTGCGGCGATCTGTACCGGCTCGATCCGTACTCCGGCGACACGCTGGGCAAGGAAGGCTTCAGCGGCGCGTTTCCGTTCGACTGGGGCGTGTCGGCGCACCCGAAGGTCGACGCGCGCACCGGTGAGTTGCTGTTCTTCAACTACAGCAAGCAGGCGCCCTATATGCACTACGGCGTGGTCGACGAGAACAACGACCTGGTTCACTACGTCGACGTGCCACTGCCCGGCCCGCGGCTGCCGCACGACATGGCGTTCACCGAGAGCTACGCGATTCTCAACGACTTCCCGCTGTTCTGGGACCCCGAACTGCTCGAGCGCAACGCGCACGTGGCGCGGTTCCACCGCGACATGCCGTCGCGCTTCGCGGTCGTCCCCCGCCGCGGGCAGAGTCGCGATGTTCAATGGTTCGAAGCCGAACCCACGTTCGTGCTGCATTTCACCAATGCCTACGAAGACGGCGACGAGATCGTGCTCGACGGCTTCTTCCAGGGCGATCCGGAACCGGCCGACAACGGCATGGGCAACAAGTGGCAGCGCGCGTTCCGCTTCCTGGCCCTGGACCGGATGCAGGCCCGGCTGCACCGGTGGCGGTTCAACCTAACCACCGGGCAGGTCCGCGAAGAACAACTGTCCGACAGCATCACCGAGTTCGGCATGATCAACGCCGGCCATGCCGGCGGCAGGTATCGCTACACCTACGCCGCGACCGGCAAGCCGTCGTGGTTCCTGTTCGACGGGCTAGTCAAGCACGACCTGCAGACGGGTGCCGAACAGCGGTTCGCGTTCCCCGACGGGGTGTACGGCAGCGAGACGGCGATGGCGCCCCGCGTTGGCAGCATCGGCGAGGATGACGGCTACCTGGTGACGCTGACCACCGACATGAACGCCGACGCCTCCTACTGCCTGGTATTCGACGCCGCCCGGTTCGACGACGGGCCGGTGTGCAAGCTGGCGCTGCCGGAACGGATTTCCAGCGGCACCCATTGCACCTGGGCACCCGGGTCGGAATTGCGGCGGTGGCGTACGGCCGACACGGCGGCCCAGGCGATCGGCCTGTAGTTGACCCAGTCCAGTTCCCGTCCAACCGCATTGGGGTCGGGCGACACCAACGCCGTCGGTCGGATGCTAGGCCTTCTCGGCGACGAGTGGACGCTGCTCGTCATCCAGCAGGCGCTGCTCGGCGCGACCCGCTACGGCGAATTCGCGGCACGACTACCCATCTCCAATTCCGTGCTGACCCGACGGCTGCGGGCGCTGACCACCGACGGACTGCTGACGCGCCGGTCCTATCGCACGAACCCGCCGCGGGCGGAATACCTTGTCACGCCGCGCAGCCGGTCGTTGTGGCCGGTGCTGGTATCGATCTGGGAGTGGGAACGTCACTGGGTGACCGACCATGCCGAGCGAGTGCCGGGGATGCGCCACACCGCCTGCAGCGGCGACTTCGCCCCGCTGCTGACCTGCCGCTGGTGTTCGGAAACGGTCAGCGAGAAGGACGTCGTCGCGCAGTGGGGTCCGAGCGGGTCCTGGCCGCGGTCGATGCCGATTGCCGCGACCCGGCGGCGATCCGAGGCCGACCAGCGCGACGCCGCCGCCAGTCTGTTCCCCCAGACGATGAGCGTCCTGGGCAATCGCTGGGGGTGCGCGCTGCTGGTCGCCGCGTTCATTGGGACAAGCCGATTCACCGACTTTCAGACGACGCTGGGTGCTCCGCCCGGTTCGATCGCCGATCGCCTGCAGATCTTGAACTCCACTGGCGTGCTGGCCGCGGCCGGCAACCGATACCGGCTCACCGAGAAGGGCCGGGCCTTCTTCCCGGTGCTGATCTGCGCCCTGCAGTGGGCGCAACGGTGGTTCCGCGCGCCCGAGGGGCCCGCGGTGATCCTCACCCACGTCAGCTGCGGGCGACAGTTCACCGCGGTGCTGAGCTGCGACCAATGCGCCCGGCCGCTGACGGGTGCACACATCGAAGCCGTTTTTTGCCTTGACTCTGCGGCCTCGGTGCAATAGTGCGAGTGGGCCACGCCCTGAGCGCAGAGTCAACGTCGCAGCCTTAGGAATGAATTGCTGTGCTCCGTTTTGATCCGACACCCCCGAAGGGTGCGGGGGCGTGCGTCTGCCGGGCAGGTTAAGAGGCCGACGACAACGATGCCGCCAATGACCACACCGAGCACAGGACCGCGGCAATGGTGACCGCCGCCCCGATGTACAGCCCGTAACCGGCCGACACCGGCGGGTGCACGTTGATGTGGTAATACCACGCCGTCAACGCCACCAGCAGTAGCGAAATAGCCAGGGCCGCAGCCGAAGCCAGCCGGGCGGATAGTCCTCGGCCCGCCATCGCGCCCGCCACGATCAGCGTCGAAGCCAGGAGCACGATGAGCTGACCGGCGCCGAACCGGGAAGGCAGCGCCAGATTTCCGACGGTCCCGCCGATCGCGTTGGCGCGGCCGCCGCCGTCGGCGCCGGTGGTCAGCCAGGGCAGCCACGCGCTGACCGCCAGGATCGCCGCGAAAAGCGCGACCAGCCAACCGGGGCGCACGCGCAGCATGATCCGAGCCTATCGGGTATGCCGGGCCGTCCAGGTCAGCGCGAAGTCGGCAACTTCCTCCCATCCCTCGATCGCCGTGATCAGGTGTGGGCGGTGATGAAACACCTTGAAATCCGTCGGTGCCGGGGAGCGGCGGTAGCGGGCGAAGTTCTCGTACACCATCGATTCCGGCATGATGTTGTCGCGGTCGCCGGCCACCAGCAGCAGGGGCGCGCGATCGTTTCGCGCGAAGTCGACGGCGGTCGGTGCCCGCGCCTTCGGCGTGAACTCGGCCAGACCCACCTCGAAGAACGGACGGCCCGGCGCGGGAATCGCCAACTGTTCATGGCAGCGGTCGGATTCCTTGCGCGACAAGGTATTGGCGAAGACGTAGTGGAAGTGGGCCGCGCTGATCGGCACCGCGCGCGCGATATTGCGGGGGTTGCGGATCACCGGCCAGGAACTGCGCAGCACCGACAGCGAAAAGCGCAGCAGACCCCTGGGCCGTGAGGGCTGAATGGCGACGCCGGCGTAACCCAGGCCGCGGTCGAGCAGGATCTGGGTGATCAACCCGCCCATCGAGTGGCCGATCACGATCGGTGGTTCGGGCAATGCGCGCACGAAAGCGGCGAAGTGGTCGGTGGCTCGAGCGATCCCGATATCGGTGGGAGCCTTTGCGTGGTCGAGTTCCTCGTCGACGTCCGACACCCCGGGCCACGCCGGAGCGTGCACGGTGTGACCGGCCGCGCGGTAGCGGTCGACCCACCCGCGCCAACTGTGCGGCGCCAACCACAAACCGTGGATCAGCACAATGGGTGGAGCCGATGGTGACATCGTCTCTAGTCTGGACCCCGGCACCGAACAAGGGTGGTATTTACGATGACCGAACTCCCCGACTGGGCCCGACGGCTGGACCTGTCCCCTCATCCGGAGGGCGGCTGGTTTCGGGAAACCTGGCGCAGCCAGCTGACGGTTACCCAATCGGCGTTGCCGCCGGACTACACCGGCCCGCGCAGCGCCGGAACGGCAATCCTGTTCCTGCTCATGCCCGGCCAACAGTCGGCGTGGCACACCGTGCGCAGCTCCGAGCTATGGCTCTATCACTTCGGCAGCCCGCTGCTGCTTCAGTTCGGGCCTGAACAGTCCAGTGCTGCAACGCATCTGCTCGGTAGCGACATCGCCGCCGGCGAGCAACCGCAACTCGTTGTGCCGCCCGGTCACTGGCAACGTGCCCGTCCCCGCGACGACGAGCCGAGCCTGGTCAGCTGTGTGGTGGTACCGGGTTTCGACTACGCCGATTTCGAGCTGGCCGCCCCTACCGACTGAGCAATTCGACCGCGGCGGACACCAGCGCCGCGTTGCCCCGCGTGGTTGAGCCGTCCGGCAGCAGCAGGGTGTCCTCCATCCCGATGCGGGTCTGCACCCCCCGCGCCCCGGCGTGTTCCAGCAGCGGCCAACAACTCTCGTCCAGGCCGTGCAGCAGCACGGGTGCCGGCGAGCCCACCGCCAGGACTTGGCTGAGCATGTCGTCGGCGGTGTCGATGTCGCCGTCGGCCGGCAGTTCGATCATCACCCGCATGCAGTGCTGCGCGATCTCCGAGGACGCCCACGAAGCGGCGGCCTCGGCATGAAACAGGCCGACCTCCACGCCCAGCCCCTTGCTCAGCAGCAGCCGGGCCAGCTCCTCCGAGCCCGGCTCGTGCCAGTTCACCGAGGCGAAATCGGGCAGCACCGTCCACCCTTCCACGGCGCGCAGCCGCTGGTGGCGATCGGGCAGCGCCCAAAACCCCGTCGTCACGCCCAACGGGAGCCCGGGCGCGGTGTGGCGCACCGCCGACACCGCTGCCGCGACGGTATCCGGCAGCAGCGAGTCCACGCCGTCGGCGGTCTTGGGGTGCAAATGCACCGCCTTGGCGCCGGCTTGATGTGCGGCGAGGGCCTCGGCGGCCAGTTGCTCGGGCGTCACCGGCAGATTCGGGTGCTGGTCCGGGGTGCGCGCGCCGTTGATGCATGCCTTGACGTAGATCTTGACGCTGTTGGGCATACGTTTATCTTCGCCCTTCGGGACGGCAGTTTCCGCAGTAGCGTGCTCAGGATGCACGGGCACATTATCGTCTGCGGCGACGACCCGCTGGGAATGCGGATCATCGAGGAGCTGCAGCGTGCCGGTCGCGGTGATCCGCGGCGAGAATTCGCTCGCCGCGAACTCGACGTGCCGGTGATCTTCGGTGACGCCAAGCTCCGCCAGACCCTGGAGGCCGCACGCCTCGACGAAGCCCGCGCGGTCGCGCTGCTCACGCAGGACGACATGGTGAACATCGAGACCGGCATAGTGCTACGCGAGATATTGGGTCCCCGGGTGCTTCCCGAGCT
The DNA here is from genome assembly GCA_963799495.1 of uncultured Actinomycetota bacterium. Lineage (GTDB taxonomy): Bacteria > Actinomycetota > Actinomycetes > Mycobacteriales > Mycobacteriaceae > Mycobacterium. The sequence continues at coordinate 419,847 of CAWCXH010000027.1, read as the reverse complement.
CAATCGGCCCGACGTTCCGATCGTGCTGCGGCTATACGATCGCGCACTGGATGCCGCGGTGGCACAGCCGTTCGGATTCGACTACGTCCGGTCCACCGTCGAATTGGCCGCCCCGTGGTTCATCGGGGCGGCAATGGGACTGCAGGTCTTCGGCACGTTTTCGGTGGGCCAACGCTCGTTCATGGTCGGCGGCGTCCGCGTCGAGCGCGGCAGTGCACTCGACGGATTGCGGATGGCGGACCTGTCCACCCAGACCCGGGTCATCGCAATCACCCGAGCGGGACAAGGCCGTCCGGCTGCAACCCCGGCGCGACACCCGGGTCACGGCCGGGGACACCGCCTACCTCGTCGGGCCGTACCGGGAACTGCTGGACACGCTGCGCAAGGGACAGCGCATCCAGCAGTCCGGCGTCAGTCGCTCAGCGACGCCAGGTTGAACCCGGCGCCGGTCGGGTCGGCGACCACCGCCAGCCGACCGTAGGGAGTGTCCTCGGCGGCCCGAACGACCGTCCCGCCGTTCTCGACGATCAGTTCGACCGTCTTGTCGACGTCCTCGGCACCCAGGAAGAAGAACCAGTTCGACGGCACGCCTTCGGGTAGGTCTTTCGCGCCGTCCATCACACCGAGCAACTCTTGCCCGTCGAACGCCGCAGTGGCATAACGGAATTCGTCGGTATCGGAAACGGTCTGCGTCTTCCAGCCGAACACCTCGCGGTAGAAGTCGAGCGCCCTGCCGTAATCGCGGGTGGTCAGCTGATGCCAGACCGGGGCACCGGCCTCGCCGACCACCTCGAAACCCTGATGCCCGATCGGCTGCCACAGCCCGAAGAAGGCATCGGCCGGATCGGTCAAAATGGCCATCCGGCCCTTGTCCTTGACCTCCATCGGTTCGACGCAGCTGACGCCGCCGGCGGCGGTCGCGGCGGCCACCGTGGCCGTGATGTCGGCGGTGTGGAGGTAGGTGGTCCAGCCGTCGGGTGAATTCCATTGCGGGTCGTTGAACATCAACCCGGCAACGGGCTGGCCATCCTTGAAGGCGTTGATGTAGCCGCCGTAGCCGGGCCCGGCCGATTCGAACGTCCAGCCGAACACGGTGCCGTAGAAATCCTTGGCGCGATCGGTGTCCGATGACGACAGGTCAATCCAGGTCGGGGCGCCCAACGGTGCGCCGTGACGGGTAGGCACGGTGGTGTTTCCTCTCGATGCGGGGTGTGGTCACCCGTATCGACCGCCCCGGCCGTGGAAACTCATCGCTGCGCATCCTTGGTCCGGTTGCGCAGCACAAGCAGCGGCAGCAGCATCGTCGCCACCGCGGTGACCAACCACACCACCACCGTGGCCCACACCCACGCGCTCAGGCTCTCGATCTGCACCCCGTCGGTGAACATCGACGCGAGGATCAGCGCGACCAGCGTGGAGACCAGACCGATGCCGCCGAGGCGTACCGGCTGGCCATCTTGAGGATGAACGGCGACAGGATCGCCTGCGCGAGTGCGAACAGCACCACGGCGACGATAAAACCATTTGCCGAGACCGACACCCCGGGTACCAGCCAGGCGGCCGCCAGCAGCCCGAGAGCCGCCGACCCCAGAAAGATCGCCGCGCGCAACAGAAGCAGGACCATTGCGTTGATGGTAGGTGGTCAGGACTTGATCCCCAGCACCTTTAACGCGTTGTCCTTGAGAATCAACGGCAGCACGGCCGGGTCCATGTCGAGCGTCTCGAAATCGCGGCGCCACCTGTCCATCTGGATGTAGGGATAGTCAGTTCCAAAGAGCACCTTGGTGCGCAACTGACGGGCGGCCGCCCGCACCAGCTGCGGCGGGAAGTATTTCGGCGACCAGCCGGACAGGTCGATGTACACGTTCGGCTTGTGCGTCGCGATGGAGATCTGCGCGTCCACCCACGGCACCGCCGGGTGCGCCATGACGATCGTCAGCTCTGGGAAGTCGGCGGCCACGTCGTCGAGCAGCATGGGATCGGAATACCTCAGCTTGATGCCGTGGCCGCCGGACAATCCGGCCCCGATGCCGGTCTGGCCGGTGTGAAACAACGCGGGCACGCCGGCGGCGGCGATGGCGTGATAGATCGGGTAGAAGACCCGGTCGTTGGGCTCGAAGGCCTGCATGCTGGGGTGGAACTTGAAACCCTTGACGCCATACTCCCCAACCAGGGTGTGGACGCGGTGGACCGCGCACCTGCCCTGCCACGGGTCGACGCTGCCGAACGGGATCAGCACGTCGTTGTTGCGCGCGGCGCCCGCGACGAGATCCTCGACCGAGTTGGGCACATGCCCCATCCCGGATCGCGCGTCGACGGTGAAGACCACCGCGGCCGTGTTGCGCTGCCGGTAGTGGTCAGCCAGGGCGTCGACACTGGACAACGCGCCCGGCGTCATCTTGAAGTACTTTTCGGTGCCGGCGATCAGTTCGTCGTCGTACGCCTTGTGGCCGTGGCTGTCGACCTCCACGTGCGTGTGGATGTCGATGGCCGCGATGCCGTCGAAATCGATTCCGTAGTGATACTTTTCGCCCGGCATCCTCGCAGTGTACGCACTCGAATTTGGGCGCGAGCGTGCGCAAAATGGGTGCATCTACCGGGGGCGGTGCGGTCGTCGCAGCGTCAACGCATACTTCCCGAAAGCTCCGTCATCAAATGATGACGCGGTCAATTGACATGTCCCCCGGGAGAACCGTCATCAAATGAGGCTCGCGAAAAGTGGTGGAGGACGATCGCAAAGCAGGCACGTCGGCCGACAAACACGCTCGCGGTTACGGGGGATCTATTTGCCGGCGCGCTGCTGGTTGAAGAATATGGCGGCCCTGCGGATCGACTCCTCCACCGGCTCGGGTTTCCAGCCGAGCTCTCGTTCGGCCTTGAGCTGGTCCAGCGGGGTCATCGTGGTCGCGATCCGCAGTCCGACCGCGGCGAACATCAGGTCGCGCTTCAGGAGCCTGGCGCCGAGGTCATTTCCATGCGCCGCGGCGTACAACAACGGCAACGTAAGTTTGATGCGCGGTGGCCTGACTCCCGCCGCTTCGGCGGCGATCTCGTTGATTTCCTTATAGCTCATGAATCGGTCCGAGATGATGTAGCGCTCGCCGACCCGGCCGCGCTCCGCGGCGAGAACCATTGCGCGGGCGCCGTCTTCGATTCCGACGACCTCTAGGAGAAGCCCAGGTAGAACGGAAACTTCCCGGCCGCGACCATGGCCAGGTTGCCGCCGTGCGGTGTCGGCCCCCAGTCCCGAGGGCCGAATGTGTTGGAAATGCATAGCGCGACGGCGGGCAGCCAGCGAGCACGCGGTCTACCACGTGCGCCGGCTCACCAAGCGTCACCCGCACGACCCCGCGAAACCGGGCATCACCGCTTGGCTTCCGCTCGGTCTTTCCTGCGGGCGGCGGGTATGTGGACAGCCGCGCACACGTCGGACGAATCTGCGTATGCGTGGCCAAGTGCCACCACATCGGGCGGGTGGATCCGACCGACAGCGCCGCGGTGATGCCGGCGAGCACAGCGACCCGATCCAGATGGCGGTGCAGTAGCAGCACCTCGACGAGCGCTCGCGTACCGGGGCGTCACCATGAGCTTTGCGGGCGGCCGCCCAGAACGCGTCATGCTCGGTTGTGAACATCCGCGCCGCGCGGGCCTGCGCCAGCGCGGTCGCCCCCGGCAGGGCGCCGGGCTTGCGTCGCAGTGAAATTAGATGCGCATCATGGACTCTCGAGATTCAGGTGTAGCTGGGGATGGGTTCGGCGGGGTCGATCAGACCATTGCACGGACGGCTTAATGCTGTGACCGCTACCGATGATGGCCGCCGTGATGAAACAGTAAGCCGCCCGCCCAGAAGGGATATTGCGGCGCATACTGCACGGGAGGGGCGTCGTTGATTTGAACATTGCCGGGTGACTGGCATATGGTTTCCGAGCGGCCCAAATTGGTGCAGGACTGCTCCGCGGCGGCCGTCGGTGCGGCGGCGAGCGTTATCGCGGCAAGTCCGCCGCCAACAGCGGTGTGATGTAGTTCGGTTCGATTCGCATGGAATACTCCTTCAATTTCCTGCACTAGAATTGCGGCGGTGACCGCTGAAATGATCGCGCACCGAATGGCCGGAATTAGTGCGGTGTTTCCAGACCAAGTCCCGATAGAGGCCATGAGCGGGAAGGCCGCGGCTCCGTCGTTTGCCCGATGTCGCAATACTGGGCGCTCACAGCCCGTAAACCGCGCAGCGGTAAAACCAGTGCTGGTTCGGTCGCTCGTGCGCCGGTGCTTCTGATCCCGGCCAGCCCGACGATAGGGACGAACCTCCGAAACTACACCCTCGACCTGCAGTTCACCGCCAGCATCCGCGAACACGGTGTGCTGCAGCCGATCACCGCAATCCGCACCGACGACGGTGTCGAGGTCCGCGCCGGACAGCGCCGCGCCCTCGCAGCCCGGCAGGTCAGTCTGGCCACGATCGCCGTGTCCGTGGTATTCGAATCGTTACCGAGCGGGCGCTGGCCACGAGTGACGTCGTCAGCGCGAAGTCAAGCGGTGGGCATGCCTGCTTGCGAGCCGGCGCGTCGTTCGGCGCCGTGAAGCAATTACGTTGTGCACATGGCGATTCCGCCTATCCGGGCAGTCCTTGCTCCTCAGGAGGCAGAGGCGCAGGCCCGGTGATGCGGGGTACGGCCTTCGGTGTGGGGATGGCCGTCGGCGCGTTGTTCTCAGTGCGTGTAGCCGCCGTTGACATGGTGGAATTCGCCACTGCGCTGCCGCTCGGCGCGCCCTGAGCTATGGCCAGGTTGACGGCACCCGCACACAGGACAGCGCTGCCTGCGATGACCGCAAGGAGCTTGATATCACTAGCTTTCATGTTTCCGACCACTCCTTCACCGCTCCCGTGTAACGTCTGCTCCCCCACCGACTAGATCGCTCGTCGTACGTCAGCTATTCCCGTTCCATGGAACGGGTTTCAAAGGCACATCATCAAGCCAAGTTGGTTGCATGATGCTGGCCAGCGCCTCGCGACACCCTGCCGACTGCCCATCGTGGCGATAGGTATCGAGATGGGCTAGACTTTTATATCGCTAGTCTATGTAAATGAGGATACGCGCACTACCGGTCCGGTGACTGCAAGGATGGATGCGTCCTCCGCCGTCGGCCGACTTGGGCGTGCCAAATGGACGGCCTGGACGTGATGCCGTGGCATCTCTCTTGATCCCCGCACGGGCGGCACGACCCTGCGTGCGCCGGCTCCGTGGCCACCAGCTCGGTGGAATTTGCTCCGCACGGCGCACGAGGAACACTCAGTGCTACACCGGTGTCGGCGGGTGCGTCGAGCGCGCTGCAGTGCTGCATTGATCGGTGGCCCGTACACCGTCTGGTCGCATGTTGCGGCAGGTTCCAGGTGGTGCGGCCGCCGCCGTGCCAGAGGCAGGCTTGATGGCCGACCAGCACCTTCACCGGGGCCGAGACGGTGTCCGTTAGGTTAGGGCAGCGCGTGGGCGGGTGCGTGATCCACCGTCTCGTCGTGGATTCCAACGCCGACCGTGGGCATGAATTTAGGCTAGCTAACGTTGCAAACTCATGGGGGTTGGGGAAGGGAGTTTGGCAATGTATCTGAAGAAAATTGCGGCCGGAGCTGCGATGGTCGGCGCACTGGGGTTCACCGCCGTTGGCCTGGGTACGGGCGTCGCGAGCGCCGCACCACCTGCACCCGCTGTTGCGGGGTGGCAGCAAGACGGCCATGGCGGCCATTGGGGCCATGGTGGCGACTGGGACAACCGTGGAGGCTGGGACCACCGTGGAGGCTGGGGCTACGGGCCATCTTGGGGCTGCATCATCGGTCCGTTTGGGCACGTCACCTGGTGCCCCTAGTCGCGGAGGTAAGGACGTGACGGCGCGGCCGTCTGCAGAGCCAATATCGGGTCGACGACGGACGACGATGTGGGGCAACGAACCCTGTGGGCTGGCATCGACGCGGGAAAGGGCCGCGCATCACTGCGTGGCTATCAATGGCGATGGCCAACGTGTTTTATCCACGCGGGTGATCAACGACGAGGATGCCCTGCCCGACTTGATCCCGAGCTGTCATTGAGTTAGCTGACGGCGGCTCGGTCCATAGGGCAATCGATCTGAATTCTGGCGGTGCGGCACTGTTGATCACGCTAATAAACGATGACTGCATCATGGGGTCCACTGCCGTCATTGACGACTGATCAACGACAGACACCCGCCCGGGGACCGGCAAGACGACGGTGGCCATGCGGATGGCGACCATCCTCCATGCCCTCGGCTACATCAGGGCTCCACGGGTGCACGCGGTCCCCGCGACGACCGGGTCGGCCAGTTCATCGGGCACACGCACCCAAGACGAAGGAGGCGCTCGCCCGCGCCGCCGGGGGCGTGCTCTTCATCGACGAGGCCTACTTCCTGTTCCGTCCGGAGAACGAACGGGACTACGGGCAGGAGGCCATCGAGATCCTGCTCACGGAGATGGAGAACGAACGAGGCGACCTCGTGGTCGTCTTCGCCGGCTACCCCGACCGGATGGCCACGTTCTTCTCGGCGAACCCCGGCTTGAGTTCGCGCGTGCCCCACCACATTTCCTTCGAGGACTACAACCACGAGGAGCTGATGCAGATCGCGGACCTCATGGTGGAATCGGAGGGTTTCCGATTCGACGACACCGCGCGTGAGGCGTTCTCGGAGTACCTCACACGCCGGATGGAACAACCGCGCTTCTCGAACGCACGCAGCGTCCGCAACGCCATCGAGCGCTGCCGGCTGCGTCAGGCACGCCGCCTGGTCTCGCTGGACCGGCCGCTGGGCAAGGACGACCTCGTCACGCTCACAGCGGAGGACATCTACGGAAGCAGCGTGTTTGCCGAGGATCCGAAGGACTGACGCGCGCCCTGGACCCGGTGGGCGGCGGGTGAGTCCCCTCGACCGGACTCAGGACCTGCGCGCACATTACGTCGACCGGCGCGTCTCGACGACGAGTCGGCCGCGTCCGCAGTCGATGGCGACGGCGGAGCGTCACCATTGGTACCGAAGCATGCCGGCGGTCGCCGGAGTGGATTCGAACTTGGGCCGTCTCGAACAGCAGGCCTAGCTTGTCCGAACTCCACAAGCCCTCAGCCGCAGCGAATTTGAACATCTCACACACGGCGTAGCTGATCAGATTGATGTGGTTAGACCCTTGTCACGGGCGTAGGCCAGCACCAGATTCTCCGCCTCGACCCTCGACTCGATATACGGTCCCCCGACACCGTGCCAGTTGAACGGATCGTCCTCGGTGACCGGTTTCGAGTGATCGGCGGCGAGCGTGCCGGTGGTGCTGGTGAAGACGAACCGCTTCAGGTCGGCGTCAGCCGCGGCGTCCAGAACGTGCCGCAGCCCTTCCACGTTCGTCCGGAACAGCGGTGCCGGATCTCGCAGCCAAAACCTGGTATCCACCACGCAGTAGAAGACGAAGTCACACTCGGCCATTGCCGCGCGCAGCGCGTCGTCGTCGAAGATGTCACCGTAATGACGCTCGACGTTGAGGTCGTCAATACCCTTGGTGGAGCTGGTCTTTCGCAGCATCACCCGGACGTCTTCGCCACCCTCGACCAGCTGACGAGTGACGTGTGACCCGACGAATCCACTGGCGCCGATGACCAGTTTCATTGGGCGTTGTCGGGCGCGTAGCCCAAGGTGCCCTTGATCTCCAGATACTCGTGGAAGCCGAATTCGCTCCATTCACGACCGTTGCCGCTCTTCTTGTAGCCGCCGAAGGGCGCATTGAGGTCGAAGGCGTGGTTGATCGCCACCGAGCCGGCCCGGATCCTGCGGGCCACCTCCCGCGCCTTGTCGAGGTCGGCCGACGAGACGTAGCCGGCCAGGCCGTAATCGGTGTCGTTGGCAATCTCCACGGCCTGGTCGACGTCGTCGTAGCCGAGGATGCACAGCACCGGTCCGAAGATCTCCTCGCGCGCGATGGTCATGTCGTTGGTGACGTCGGCGAAGACCGTGGGTTTGACGTAATAGCCCTTGTCCAGTCCGTCCGGCCGCCCGGGACCGCCCGCGACCACAGTGGCGCCCTCGTCGATACCCTTCTGGATCAGGCCCTGGATCTTGTCGAACTGTGCCTTCGAGGCCACCGGTCCGATCGCGGACTTGTCGTCGGGGTCACCGACTTTCACGTTCTCGGCGACCTCCCGCGCAACGGCGAGGGCTTCGTCCTTGCGGGCGTTCGGCACCAGCATGCGCGATGGCGCGTTACAGCTCTGGCCGGAATTGGGCATCATGGCGGCCACGCCGGCGGCGACGTTCTTCCCAAAGTCCGAATCGTCGAGGACGATGTTCGGGCTCTTACCACCCAGCTCCTGGGTCACCCGCTTCACCGTCGGAGCGGCGTTTTTCGCGACGTCGACGCCGGCGCGGGTTGAACCGGTGAACGACACCATGTCGACGTCGGGATGGCTCGACAGTGCCGCGCCCACGCCCGGCCCGTCGCCGTAGACCAGGTTGTACACCCCGGCCGGGACACCGGCGGCGTCCACGATCTCGGTGAATATCTGGGCGGAGTACGGCGCAACCTCAGACGGTTTAAGCACCATGGTGCAACCGGTCGCCAGCGCCGGGTACACCTTGCAGGCGATCTGGTTGATCGGCCAGTTCCACGGCGTGATCAGCCCGCAGACGCCGATCGGCTCCTTGATCACCAGCGTCGCTCCGTGCTTTTCCTCGAAGGGAAAGTTCTTCAGCACGTCGATGGCATTCGCCAGGTGGCCAACGCCGAGGGCGACCTGGGGGCCCGACGCCAGCGAACTCGGCGCACCCATCTCCTCGCTCACCGCTTCGGCGAGGTCGCCGGCGCGCTTCTGGTATTCGGCAAGGATCGCCTGCAGCAAGTCCAGGCGCTCTTCCCGGCTGCTCTGCGACCACGTCGCGAAAGCCCGTCGCGCCGCCTTGACCGCCTTGTCCACGTCGGCCGCGGAACCCAGCGAGATCCTGCCGGACACCTGCTCGGTGGTCGGGTTGTCAACCTCGAGGATCTTCGGCTCGACCGGATCGACCCACTTGCCGTCGATGTAGAACTTCAGATATTCGCGCATAGCCCCTAGCCTTCCCCAAAATCCTTCTCTACTGAGTGCCTTCGGCGCACCAGGTTCTGAATTCGTCGTACTTCGGCATTTCCTCGGAGTTCGCCTTCGGGTCGATGCAGACGTGGACGACGGCGGTCTTGCCGCTGGCGTACGCCCGCTCGATCGCCGGTCCCATGTCGTCTTCTTTCTCGACGTACTCGCCGTGGCAGCCGAAGCCCTCGGCGATCTTGTCGAACCGCACGTCCTTGCTCCAGTGCACCCCGGGCTCGGGTGGAGTTCGACGAAGTACCCGTCGGATTTTGCACTGAGCGCGGAATGGGTCCAGCGTTGAACCTGTTCGCACTGCTGGACCAGGCCGCCGCGCGCTTCGGAGATCGCGGCGCGGTCTTCCACGGCGATCGGCAGATCTGCACGTGGAGCCAGCTACGCGAACGGGCTCTGCGCCTCGCGACATCCATCCGGAAATCGAACCCGGCGGGCGCGCGAATCGCGGTTTCCAGCGAGAACCGACCGGAGATCGTGGAACTCATGTTCGCGGCCTGGGCCGCTGAGTGCGCCGTGGTGCCCATCAACTACAAACTCCATGTCCGCGAGATGGTGCAGATCCTCGACGATGCCGGCGCGGCAGTCGTTTTCGCATCGCCGAAGATCGCGGCCGGGCTCACGGGCGTCACTGGCGTTCCGATAGAGGTCGTTGGCGAAGAAGGCTATTCACGCCGGCTCGCCGCGGTGCCTTCGGCCCCGCCGCAGACCGATCGGCGACCCTGGCCTGGCTGTTCTACACCAGCGGAACCACGGGTCGGTCGAAGGGCGCGATGCTGTCGCACCGCTACCTGATGGCGATGACCGTCGCCCATCTCGCGGATTTCGATGCACCGGACCAGAACTGCAGTCTCATCCACGGCGCACCCATGTCACACGGTTCCGGTCTCTACATCCCGCCGTACGTGCTGCGTGGTGCCCGCCAAGTGATCCCGGAGTCGGGCGCATTCGACACGGGCGAGTTCCTCGACCTGTGCGACCACCACCCGGGGTGCAGCGCGTTCCTCGCCCCGACCATGGTGCAGCGCCTGGTGGAAACGGGCCGCCCCTGCCCGCGCAACCTGCGGACAGTCGTCTACGGCGGCGGTCCCATGTACGTCGACAGCCTGAAGAAGGCGATGGCGGCCTTCGGACCGATCTTCACGCAGCTCTACGGCCAGGGCGAGGCGCCCATGACCATCACCGGCCTTCGCCGCGCCGACCACTTGGGCGCCGACGACGCGATCCTGGGCTCTGTCGGTTATGCGCGATCCGGAGTGGATGTCGCGGTTCTCGCCTCCGACGGCACACCGGCCGTAATCGACGAGATCGGTGAGATCGTCTGCCGCGGCGACGTAGTCATGTCCGGCTATTGGAAGAACCCCGACGCCACCGCCGCCACGCTGAAGGATGGCTGGCTGCACACCGTGGACATGGGCTCCTTCGACGCGCGTGGCTACCTCACGCTGCGGGACCGCTCCAAGGACGTCGTCATCAGCGGCGGCAGCAACATCTACCCGCGGGAGGTCGAGGAGGCGCTGCTCGAGCATCCGGGTGTCTCGGAGGCCGGAGTGGTCGGAGCCCCCGACGCCGACTGGGGTGAGGTTGTCGTCGCGTTCATCGTCGGTACGGTCAACCCGGCCGAACTCGACGCGCATCTGCTGGAACGCGTCGCGCGCTTCAAACGTCCCAAGCGCTACGTGTTCGTCGACGAGCTGCCGAAAAACAGCTACGGCAAGGTGCTCAAACGGGAACTGCGCGCCCGGTTGGCGTGACGCTTACGCCGTGCTCGTGAGCTGCGCTCAACGCGAGTTCGGCATCTTTGGCCGCGTGGTGCAACGGAAAGACGGGCGCGAAGTCGGCGTTCAGTATTGCGACACCCTTCGTGATGACGACACCAATTCGGGTCGTCACCACTGCACTAACCGCGGCCTGACCAAGGTCCCGTAGACGAGCCTCAGGCGTTGTGCGCCGTGGTGATCTCCCACAGTTGGCGGAACCACAGTGCACCGTCAGCACTCCGGTGCGGGCGCATCCCGGAGAGCGTGCCACCTGCCAGCTCGGTTTCGAAGGCCTCGCACACCAGAGCAGCCGCCGACGCGTCGGTCACCGCCTGCTCTAGCCACGGCACCAGCGGCCGGTCGATCTCCCGCTCCGCGACCACGTCGACGATGAGCCCATGCTCCTGGAGCCAACGGCGCACACTGCCCCGCGGCGGCATCCGAACGTGAGAGGGGTCGCGCAGCCGCTCAATTCGGTCTTGGCGTTCGGCGACTCGCGGGTCGGTCGAGGCCGCGAGGTCCATCACCACCACGCGCCCGGCGAGACCACACACGCGCACCATCTCTGCGAGCGCCGGGCGGGGGTCGGTCAGATGGTGCAGGGCGAACCGGGCGAAGACGAGGGTGAACGCCGCGTCGGCGAACGGCAGGTTCGCCACCTCGCCGCGCACGAATTCGAGGTTGGTCAGCCGTTCGTCCGTGGCGTGTCGGCGGCCCGCATCGATCATCGCCGGTGTGCTGTCGACTACGACGGCATGGGCCACGCGGTGAGCCAGCGCCCGGCTGACGATGCCGGTGCCTCCGGCCACGTCCAGCACGATGTCATCGACCCGGGGTGCCATATGGTCGAGCAGCCACGGCACGCTCGAGGTGAAGGCGACGTTTAGCCTCGCGTCCTCGAACGTCGCGGCCTGCGGGGTGAACGCGGCTCGGATCCGTTCGTCGTGAGTGTCCGGCATGCTCGCGGCCGAACCGTTACCCGTTCTCGCGCAGCAGTGCGACGTCGGAAACCAGTCGGATGTGTGCGGCCATGGCGCGTGCGGCCTCGACTGGATCCTGCTGGCGTATAGCCTCCGCGATTCGGCGGTGACCCTCCAAGGAAGCGCGGGGCCGTTCGGGTTGCGACAGCGATTCGATGCGCGTCTCGCGGATGAGCCCGGACATCTCACGCATCAGCTTCGCCAACAGGGCCGAATGAGCAGCCGTGGTGATCGCCTCGTGGAACTGTTCGTCACCGAGGACACCGCGCTCGCCGGCGTCAATCTCCGCCTCCATCGCCGAGATCGCGGCATCGATCGCCGCCATCTCCGCGTCGGTACGGCGCTCGGCAGCCAGACCAGCGAGCTTCACCTCGAGCGCCTCACGGGCCTCGATGATGTCGGGCAGACGGTCTGCGTGCTCCCGCAACGCCTTGACCGCTCCCTCCTCGACGGGCCGGCGCAGAAGAACCGCACCGTCGCCGTGCCGGACGGACAGAAGCCCCTGGACCTCGAGGGCCACGAGCGCCTGGCTGAGAGAGGCCCGGCTCACGCCGAGTTTGGCGGCCAGTTCGCGCTCAGGCGGCAGCCGGTCGCCCGGGACCATCTCGTTGTCGGCGATGTGCGAGCACAGCTGTTCGACGATGACCTCATACAGACGAGGCCGCATCACCGGACGCAGTTGTTCAACCACTGGGCCACCTACTCTCCATTCCAATCAACCTTTCCCAAGGGTATCCCGAGACAACTCCATGACGACAATCACCACAGGGGGTTGACAGTGAGCGATCTCACGGTCAAGATTGGCTAGGCCAATGCTCCACTAGGTCAGTTTGATCTCAACTTCGAGGTCCCGCTGTCCCACACGGAGCATCGCTCCCCCGCCCGCACCTACCAGCAGGATCCGGAGATCTCGATGTCGACCGAACTGATACCAATACTCGCGCTCGTCGTGATGTTCATCGCCGCGACGGTGTGGCCGGTGAACATGGGCGCGCTCGGCTTCGTGGCCGCCTTCTTCGTCGGCACCCTGGCCGTCGGCATGAGCACCGACGACATCATCGGCGGCTTTCCCAGCGAGTTGTTCCTGACGCTGGTCGGAGTCACCTACCTGTTCGCCATCGCGCAGAACAACGGGACCGTCGATCTCATGGTCCGGGGCGCCGTCCGCCTGGTGCGGGGTCGGGTCGCACTCATCCCGTGGGTGATGTTCGGCATCACCGGGGTGCTGACTGCGGTCGGCGCGCTCGGACCGGCGGCCGTGGCGATCATCGCGCCCATCGCGCTCGGGTTCGCCGCACGGTACAAGATCAATGCGCTGCTGATGGGCATGATGGTCATTCACGGCGCGCAGGCCGGAGGCTTCTCCCCGATCAGCATCTACGGAGTCACCGTCAACACCATCACCGCCGACGCGGGTCTCGCCGGCAGCCCCCTGGCCCTGTTCCTCGGCAGTCTGCTGTTCAACGCCGCGATCGGGGTGCTGCTCTTTGTTTTCCTCGGTGGCAGGTCGCTGATCGGCCGACACGTCGACGACCACCACCCCGAGGTGTCCGACGCCGATGGCTCCAGTTCGTCCGGTCCCGGGCCGAAGGGAACGAGCGGTGCCTCCGGCGGCGGCGCGCGCCGCGACCGAGGGTGGCGCGAGTGACCGAGTCGCGAGTGCCAGTCGTAGAAACGAAACCCGACACGCCGGCCGTGACATTCGAGCAGATCGCAACCCTGGTGGGACTCGCCGCACTCGCGGTGTTCTCCCTCGTTCTCGATCTGGACGTCGGTTTCATTTCGATGACGGTCGCGGTGATTCTGGCCCTGCTGTCCCCGAAGGCGCAGAAGGGCGCGATCGCCCAGATCAGCTGGTCGACGGTGTTGCTCATCGGCGGTGTGCTGACCTTCGTCGGGGTCCTGCAGGAGGCCGGGACCGTCGAATACGTCGGTAACGCAGTGGCCGGACTGGGGATGCCCCTGCTCGTCGCACTGCTGCTGTGCTACATCGGAGCGATCGTCTCGGCCTTCGCCTCCTCCACCGCGATCCTCGGTGCGACGATTCCGCTCGCCGTGCCCTTCCTGCTCGCCGGCGACGTCGGTGCTGTCGGAGTGATTGTCGCGCTGTCCATTTCGTCGACGATCGTGGACGTCAGCCCGTTCTCAACCAACGGCGCGCTGGTCCTCGCGAACGCGCAGGGCGTCGACAAAGACCGCTTCTACAAACAGATCCTCAAGTACAGCGCCCTGGTGGTGGTCATCGGGCCGCTGGTGGCCTGGGCGGTGCTCGTGGTCCCCGGCTGGCTCTAAGCCGACACCCCCACCCGCGGCCGTCCATGAAGGGCGGCCGCGGGGTCACCTCAGACGAGATCCGGCACGCGACAGCTACCGACCTCGTCATCGACATCGACTGCACTGCAGGCGAATTAAGGACGATCAATGCCTGATACCACCAGTTCTGTAATTGTTGCCGGAGCCCGTACCCCGATGGGTCGTTTACTGGGCTCGTTGAAGGACCTGTCGGGTTCGGATCTGGGTGCGATCGCGATCCGCGGGGCGCTGGTGAAGGCGGGGGTGGGCCCGGAGCTGGTGCAGTACGTGATCATGGGTCAGGTACTCACGGCCGGTGCCGGTCAGATCCCGGCGCGACAGGCCGCGGTGGCGGCAGGGATTCCGATGGGGGTGCCGGCGTTGACGATCAACAAGGTGTGCCTGTCGGGGATCGCTGCGATCGCGTCGGCGGATCAGTTGATCCGGGCCGGTGAGTTCGACGTGGTTGTTGCCGGTGGTCAGGAGTCGATGTCACGGGCCCCGCACCTGTTGACGAGCTCGCGGGAGGGGTTCAAGTACGGCGACACCACACTGCGAGATCACATGGCCTACGACGGGTTGCACGACATCTTCACCGATCAAGCGATGGGGAATCTGACCGAGTCGAAGAATCAGGAGCGGGGTCAACGGATCAGCCGCGAGGAGCAGGATGCGTTCGCGGCGGCGTCGCATCAGAATGCGGCGCGGGCATGGAAGGACGGGTTCTTTGACGACGAGGTTGTGCCGGTGTCGATTCCGCAGCGTAAGGGCGATCCGGTCGTCGTCGCCCAGGATGAGGGCATCCGCGCCGACACCACGGTGCAGACGCTGGCGAGGTTGCGGCCGGCGTTCTCCGAAGACGGCACGCTCACCGCGGGCAGCGCGTCGCAGATCTCCGACGGTGCGGCGGCGGTGGTAGTGATGAGCCGGGTCAGAGCCGAGGATCTGGGCCTGACCTGGGTAGCGGAGATCGGGGCGCACGGGGTGGTGGCGGGTCCGGATTCCACGTTGCAATCGCAGCCGGCGCGGGCGATCGCGAAGGCGTGTGCGCGGGAGGGGCTCGACCCGAAGGATTTGGATCTGGTGGAGATCAACGAGGCATTCGCGGCGGTGGGGATCGCCTCGACACGGGAACTCGGACTTGATCCACGCAAGGTGAATGTCAATGGTGGCGCGATCGCGATGGGGCATCCGCTGGGGATGTCCGGGGCGCGGATCGCGTTGCATTTGGCGCTCGAGTTGCGGCGTCGTGGCGGTGGTGTCGGTGCCGCGGCGTTGTGTGGTGGTGGCGGTCAGGGTGACGCCCTGATCATCAGAGTTCCGCGCCCGCCGCGCTGACCATCCGCAGGGCAGGATGCCTGCGGAACGCGTTCGCCGGGTTCATTTCCCGTTCGGTGTGATCACCGTGCGGTCGGATGGCGCGCATTGTTCGGCCTCGCGGGTCACCGCCTCGCTGGCGTCATCGAGACTGAAGGCGCTGATGAATGCCTGGCCGATGTCCAGCATTCGCTGCGCACCATGTTGAGCCGGGCTTTGACCGAAACGAGCAAGGCCCCAGTCGTTTTCGAAGCTAGCCGTTCGGCGGCGAGCTGATAGATGACCTCGACTGCGCCAAGGGCAGGCGTCGTGCAACTAAATCGCCGCGGACGCAGCGACGGCGCGCTCGATCCCGTCGTCATCAAGCGCAAGGGCGTACATGGAGGGTGCGGAGCCGGCCACCAATGCGGCCAAGGCATGCCCGGGTGGCATCTTGATGGCGCACTTCGCGCCTAACTCATGCATGAGTCGCATCGCGTCATACCACCGCACCGGTCGGGCGACCTCCTGCGCAAGATCATCGATGACGGTGGCAGAGTCAGCACGGACGCGGCGGCCCCCGGTGTTGGTCAGGTAGGCGACCCGCTGGTCCCGACGCGGGACGCGGGCCAGGTGTGCGGCCAGTCGTGCGGCGGTCGGTGGCCGCAGCGGACAATGTGACGCGACGGTCACGTCGAGGGGCTCCCATCGACGGGCGCCGGCCTAACGCGAGGCGGCCTTGGTTCGCTCGAGCGCTGCGATGCTGCCGGACAGGACGATCTGGTCGGCGGCATTGATGTGCGACCCACACCGGATCGTCAGGCGTACCGACGCGATCGGCGAGTGCGCGGACCGCGGACGCTCGCAGACCCAGCACGGCCGCCATCCCCCACCGACCGCGCGCAGACCTGCTGCATCAGATCTCCGCGGTCCAGTACTCCTGTTGTGGACAAAGCGTCTCCCTGGTGGCCGCTGGGGTCCCGAAGGGTTTCAATCAGCCGGCGACGAGCACGCGCGACGTTTGGTCCAGCCGTCTACCATGTCCGGGGTGCGGGGTCCTGGCCCGGTATAGAGGGCAGCGGGGCGCACGAGTTTGCCCAGCCGCTTCTGCTCGAGGATGTGCGCGGACCAGCCCGCCGTGCGCGCGGAGATAAACATGGCCGGCATCATGTACGCGGGGACCTCGGCGAAGTCGAGTACGACCGCGGCCCAGAACTCGACGTTGGTCTCGATTGCCCGGTCCGGGCGACGCTCGCGCAGCTCGCTGAGCGCGGCCTGTTCCAGCGCCGCGGCGGCCTCGTACCGAGGTGCCCCAAGTCGTTTCGCGGCGGCGCGCAGCAGCCGCGCCCGCGGATCCTCGGCCCGGTATACCCGGTGACCGAAGCCCATCAGCCGCTCCCCGCGGTCGAGGATGCCCTTGACCACGCTCTTTGAGTCACCGGTGCGCTCCACCTCCTGGATCATCGGCAGCACCCGGGCCGGGGCGCCGCCGTGCAGCGGCCCGGACATCGCGCCGATCGCACCGGAGAGCGATGCGGTGACGTCGGCGCCGGTGGACGCGATCACCCGGGCGGTGAAGGTGGAGGCGTTCATGCCGTGCTCGGCCGCGGACACCCAATAGGCGTCGATGGCCTCGATGTGGCGTGGGTCCGGGTCGCCCTTCCACCGGGTCATGAACTGGGCGGCGACGGTGGTGCAGTTGTCGATCGTCGACCGCGACACCGGGGGCCAGTAGACACCGCGCGCCGACTGCGCGACGATAGGACAGCGCCATCGCCGAGGCTCGGGCCAGCTGCTCGCGGGCGGTTCGGTCGTCGATATCGAGCAACGGCTGGAATCGCCACATCGGCGCCAGCATCGCAAGGCCGGCCTGCACGTCGACGCGGATGTCGCGGCTGTGCACCGGCAGCTCGAACCGCTCGGCCGGCGGCAGGCCCGCGCCAAACTCGCCGTCCACCAGTAGCGCCCATACGTCGCCGAATTCCACCCTCTCCGCGATCAGATCCTCTACATTCACCCCGCGATAGCGCAGCGCACCACCGTCCCGGTCGGGCTCGGCGATCTCCGTCGCGAACGCCGGCACACCGGCGAGGCCCGGGACGAAGTCGTGGGGAATGCCGCTGGTGACAGCGGCTCTTCCGGGCTCGGGCGCTGTGGGCACGGCGTCCGGGGTCCTCGGTACGGAATGGGTGGCGATGGTCACGGTGGTTCTCCTATTTTCGGTGGACATGCGCCGGATCAGCCGGGCGCAACGGCGGTGGTTGGGGTTCGCAGTGAATCGGTGGTGGTCTCGCCGGGCCGGGTCTGCCCGGTCAGTTGAGTGTGGGGGGTCAGCAGGGCTCTCTCGAGAGGGGTCATGCCACCCCAAATCCCGTATGGCTCAGCGGCATCGAGGGCATACTGGCGGCATTGCGTGAGCACCGGGCATACCTCGCAGACCGCTATTGCGCGTGCTTCGTGTCTGGCGCGTCGACCCACGGCGGGAAAGAAGATCGACGGGTCCATCCCGCGGCACGACCCGCGAAGCTGCCAGTCCCATGCAGAGGTCGAGGGGTCGGGTAGTGTCCTCGCCGCCCTGGTGCGGTAGTAGTCGACGAGCCGTCGTTGGGCTCTGGTGGCGATGCGCTCAGTCCACACGGGAGGTCTTCCCTGTCAGTGGATGTGGGTCGTTGGGCCTGATCACTATCCAGTTGCTGCCAGGACGGGGTCGGGTTGGCCGATCCGGTCGAATCGTTGCACGCGTTCGGTGAGTCTTCGCGGGGTGTCCTCGTTGCCCAGTGCCGCCAGTTCGTCGCGGAGGATGACGCCGACGCGGAGGCAGAACGGCTCGGGTTCGGCTGCGGCGTCCGGGTATTCGGGGATGACACGGTCGACGATGCCGTCTGCGAGCAGGTCCGCGGACCGCACTCCTTGTTTGGCCGCCATTGCCGGAGCGTGGCTTGTGTCGTGGTGGAGGATCGCGCTGGCCCCCTCGGGGGGAAGTGGAGAGAGCCATCCGTGTTGTGTGGCGAGCACCCGGTCGGCAGGCACGAGCGCGAGTGCTCCGCCGCCGGTGCCTTGCCCGAGAAGCACTGAGACAGTGGGCACTTCGAGCGCGACCATGTCGGCGATGCACCTCGCGATCTCGCCGGCCAGTCCGCGTTCTTCGGCTTCCCGGGACAGCGCGGCGCCGGCGGTGTCGATCACTGTGACCAGGGGCAGGTCCAGGTCGGCGGCCAGCCGCATGCCGCGGCGGGCCTGTCGGAGCGCGCCAGGGCCGAGGGGTGCCTGCGGAGTTTGGCTGTGCCGGTCCTGTCCGAGCAGCACGCAGGGCATGTCACCGAACCGTGTGAGCGCCAAGAGGAGTCCTGGGTCGTTCTCGCCTTGGCCCGTTCCGTTGAGCGTCAACACGTCGGTGGCGGCGTGACGGAGCAGCTCGCGAACGCCCGGCCGCTCCGGGCGGCGCGAGGCGGTCACCGACTGCCACGCTGGGATGTCGGGTGCTGAGGTGTGCACCGGCCTGGGCAGGGTGGTTGTGTGCGGGGAGCGTGTGATGATGGTCAGCGCGCGGTCTACCATGTCGCCGAGTTCGTGCAGAGGGGTGACCGCATCGATGAGTCCACGGGCGTAGAGGTTTTCCGAGGTCTGCACACCGGTGGGAAACGGGTTGCCGTAAAGCGCTTCGTACACCCGAGGCCCGAGAAAACCGACCAAGGCGCCGGGTTCGGCGAAGGTGACGTGTCCCAGTGAGCCCCACGAGGCGAACACTCCACCGGTGGTGGGGTCGCGCAGATAAACCAGATACGGCAGGTGCGCGGACTTGTGGGCGACCACGGCGGAGGTGATCTTGACCATTTGCAGGAATGCGGTGGTCCCTTCCTGCATGCGGGTTCCCCCGGAGGTCGGTAGCGCGAGTAACGGCAGTTTCTCGGCGGTGGCCCGCCGAATGGCGGCGGCCAGACGGTCGCTTGCCGCGACTCCGATCGAGCCGCCGAGAAAACCGAAGTCGCACACCAGCATTGCGATGCGGTGGCCGCGGATGGTCGCGACTCCGGTGATCACCGCTTCGTCGAGCCCGGTCTTGGCCCGTGCGCATGCCAGGTCCTCCGCATACTGCGAGTCGGCCGTTACCTGGGTCGGTGGCCGGTCCCAGGATTGCCACGACGCGGGGTCGGCCAGCAGCGCGATGACGTCGTGGGCGCCGAGCCGGGTCATCGCCGTTCCGCCTGCACCGTGGCCGCGATCAGGTCATTGTCGGCGCCGAGCACCGGCGGGGCGGTGTGCCGGCGACGGGTGAGTTCGGCACCGTTCGCGTCGAAGAACCGCAGCGGCGGACCAGGCAACGTGATGGTCCCCAATGTGGCGTGGTCCACGTCGATGAGCAGACCCTGGGACTGCGTCTGCTCCCACTCGTACACCTCGCGGATCGTGCGAATTCGCCCGGCTGGCACACCGATTCGGTCGAGCGTCGCCAGCAGCTCGTCGGTGCCGTACAGCGCGAACGCATCCTGGACCATATCTTTGACCCGCTTGCTGTTCGCCACGCGTTGCGGGTTCGTAGCCATTCCGGGGGTCTCGGGATCGAGTTCGAAGCCCTCGCAGAACCGCTTCCAGAGCCCCTCGCTGCCGACCGCGATCTGCACGGCGCCGTCGGCGGTATCGAACAAACCGTACGGGCAGATCGAGGGATGGTGGTTGCCGGCGGCCTCGCCGACCTGGCCCGCGACCGTCCACTTCGTGCCCTGAAAAGCGTGCACCCCGACGACCGCGGCGAGCAGCGATGCCCGCACCACCTGGCCGCGTCCGGTTCGCTCCCTCTCCTGCAGGGCCGCCAGGATTCCGAACGCGCCGTACATGCCCGCCAGCAGGTCAGCGATCGGCACGCCGACGCGTTGAAGGTCGGTCGGTCCGGAACCGGTGACCGACATCAGCCCCGCCTCGCCCTGGGCGATCTGGTCGTAGCCGGCGCGCCCGGCTTCGGGGCCGTCGTGGCCGAAACCGCTGATGGACAGCACGACCAATCGCGGATTGATCTCGGCCAAGCGCTGTTGGGAAAACCCAAGCCGGTCAAGGACACCGGGGCGGAAATTCTCCATCAGCACGTCGGCCCGGACAAGCAAAGCCTGCAAGGCGGCCTTGCCGGCCTCCTCCTTGAGATCGAGGGTCACGGACTTCTTGTTCCGATTCGCGCACAGGAAGTAGGTCGACTCACGGTCGCCGTCCACCGGCTCGACGAAAGGAGGTCCCCATCCACGGGTGTCGTCGCCGCCGTCGGGGTTCTCCACCTTGACCACGTCGGCGCCGAGGTCGCCCAGCATCATCGCGGCGTGTGGTCCGGCCAGGGCACGGGTCAGGTCGACGACCATCAGACCGTGGAGGGGTCCGGTGGGTTCGGCCACGTGAGACCTCGTCGAGGGAACTGTTGATGACATTGGACCGCCTTCGGCCTAGTGACTCAGTGTGCTAGTGGACTAGCCAATTACAGAGCTTCCGTCCTCTTGTGTCAAGAGCTGCTGTCTAAGGTTGACTGTGAGCCGGCTCACAGCAGGCCGGCGACGGTGTTGAAGGGCTTTGGTGTCGGGAACCAGCGGTACGACCGGATATTGCTAGACCAAGCCGTTGGCGTATTTCTAGGACCTCGTGTGCCGGCTTGGCGCGCTGGGGCCGCGCCCGGTTGGCGTAAATGATGGACGGGGAGTCTTGACGGGCATACCCTGGCGTGATCTAGCTCACTCGCCGGCAACCCGAGGAGGCGGGACGATGGCCGCGACGACCACGCATTTCCCCAAGCAGAAGGCACCCTGCGGGCGGAAGGCCGAGGGCGATCGGCATATCGAAAGTGACGACGACGGCCTGGCCTTCGACGACCTCAAATACTCCTGCGGCTGTCGTGAGATTCGCCATACCTACCACGACGGGTGCGTACGCATCCGGACCATACGACACGACGGCAAGGTGTTGAGGGACGAGCGCTGCGGCGAACACGAAGCATTCGAGGTGTGAGCCAGGGCGATGACGGCGTCGCACAACATAGTGGTGATCGGGGGCGGGGGTGCGGGGTTGCGCGCCGCAATCGCCATAGCCGAAACGAATCCGCGACTGAACGTGGCGATCGTGTCCAAGGTGTACCCGATGCGCAGCCACACCGTGTCGGCAGAGGGCGGCGCCGCGGCCGTGGCCGGCGAGGACGACACCCTCGACGAACACGCCTACGACACGGTTTCCGGTGGCGACTGGCTGTGCGACCAGGACGCGGTCGAGGCCTTCGTGGCCGAAGCTCCGCGGGAGTTGTTGCAGCTGGAGCATTGGGGCTGTCCGTGGAGTCGTAAACCGGACGGGCACATTGCCGTTCGCCCGTTCGGCGGAATGAAGAAGCTGAGAACGTGGTTTGCCGCCGACAAGACCGGATTTCACATGCTGCACACGCTGTTTCAGCGTGTGCTCGCGTATCCGGATATCGTGCGTTACGACGAGTGGTTCGCGACGACCTTGCTCGTCGACGAGGACAAGGTACGCGGTGTCGTCGCCATCGAGCTCGCGACCGGGCGCATCGAGGCGATCCTCGCCGACGCCGTGATCGTGTGCACCGGCGGATGTGGGCGGGTCTTTCCGTTCACCACCAACGCGAACATCAAGACCGGAGACGGAATGGCCCTCGCGTTTCGGGCTGGCGCGCCGTTGAAGGATATGGAGTTCGTCCAGTACCACCCCACCGGATTGCCGTTCACCGGCATCTTGATCACCGAGGCGGCGCGGGCCGAGGGTGGCTGGTTACTGAACAAGGACGGGTACCGCTACCTGCAGGATTACGACCTCGGCGAGCCAACTCCCGAGCCGCAGCTGCGCAGTATGGAGCTCGGGCCGCGGGACCGGCTGTCTCAGGCGTTCGTGCACGAGCAGGAGAAGGGCAGGACGGTCGAGACCCCGTACGGACACGTCGTCTACCTCGACCTGCGGCACCTCGGCGCCGACGTGATCGACACAAAGCTGCCGTTCGTGCGTGAGCTGTGCCGCGACTATCAGCACATCGACCCGGTTACCGAACTGGTCCCGGTGCGACCCGTCGTGCACTACATGATGGGTGGCGTTCACACCGATATCCATGGCGCCACAACGCTTCCCGGGCTGTACGCGGCCGGCGAGACTGCCTGCGTCAGCATCAACGGTGCCAACCGGTTGGGATCGAACTCGCTGCCGGAGCTGCTGGTGTTCGGAGCCCGAGCGGGCCGCGCCGCGGCGGAGTACGCGACGACGGTTCGCAGCCCCTCGCCCGCGGTCGAGGCTCAGGCTCGCACCGAGACGCAGCGGCTTGAGCGCGAACTTTCTCGGCACGGCGACGGGAGCGAACGAATCGCCGACATCCGAACGGACATGCAGGCGATGTTGGAGACCGCCGCGGGCATCTACCGTGACGGACCGACACTGACGAAGGCGGCCGAACAGATCCGGGTGCTGCAGGAACGCTTCTCGAAGGTCGGGATCGACGATCACAGCCACACGTTCAATACCGAGCTGCTGGCGCTGCTCGAGTTGTCGGGGATGCTGGACATCGCGCAGACAATCATCGAATCTGCTTTGCACCGAGATGAATCCCGTGGCGCGCACCAGCGAACCGACTTTCCCAAGCGCGACGACGAACGATTCCTAGCGCACACATTGGTACATCGAGAATCGGACGGAACGGCGCGGATCGAGTACCTCCCGGTTACGATCACGCGCTGGCCGCCCGGCGAACGCGTGTATGGGAGATAGCGATGGTGGACCGAATCGTCATGGAGGTCTCGAGGTACCGGCCGGAGATCGATTCCGCGCCGGTCTTGCAGGCCTACGAAGTTCCCCTCACCCGCGAATGGGCGATCCTTGACGGCCTGGCCTACATCAAGGATCAGCTCGACGGCACGCTGAGCTTTCGATGGTCGTGCCGGATGGGCATATGCGGCAGCTGCGGTTACACGATCAACGGTGACCCGAGGTTGGGCTGCGCGACGTTCCTCGCTGATTACCTGCCCGGGCCGGTGCGAGTGGAGCCGATCCGAAACTTCCCGGTGATCCGCGATCTCGTCGTCGACATCAGCGACTTCATGGCCAAACTGCCGAGCGTCAAGCCGTGGATCATCCGGGAGGACGAGCTGTCCGTCGAGGAGGGCGAATACCTGCAGACCCCAGCCGAAATGGACGAATACAAGAAGTTCAGCATGTGCATCAACTGCATGCTGTGCTACTCGGCCTGCCCCGTGTACGCGCTGGACCCGGACTTCCTCGGTCCGGCGGCGATCGCGCTTGGTCAGCGTTACAACCTGGACTCACGCGACGAAGGCGCGGCGGATCGCAGGGACGTACTCGCCGCGCCCGAGGGCGCCTGGGCGTGCACCTTGGTGGGCGAGTGCTCGACGGCCTGCCCGAAGGGAGTCGATCCGGCGGGCGCGATCCAGCAATACAAGCTGACCGCCGCAACGCAGTCGGTGAAGAGTCTGGTTTTCCCGAGGGGCGCACGATGACAACCTCGGTGCGCGCCTATCGTCAACCCGTCCCCCGATTTTGGTGGGCGAAGCGGCGGTCCTACCTGCTGTTCATGCTTCGCGAGATCAGTTGCGTCTTCGTGGCCTGGTTCGTCCTGTATCTGCTGATGCTGGTGCGCGCGATCGGCTCCGGACAGGAATCATACGATCGATTCCTGGACTGGAGTGCCAATCCACTCGTGGTCGCGCTGAACGTCGTCGCATTGATTTTCCTTCTGCTGCACGCCGTTACCTGGTTCGGCTCGGCGCCGCGGGCGATTGTGCCCCACTTTCGGGGACGCCGTGTTCCTGCTAGCGCGGTTCTTGCGGGGCACTATGCGGCATGGCTTGTGGTCTCGGCGGTCGTTGCGTGGGTGGTGCTGTCATGAGCACAACCGCGCCGCGTCGACAGTCGGCCGAGCCGTTCCTGTGGCTGCTGTTCAGCGCCGGGGGCATGGCGGCCGCGCTCTTTCTGCCAATCCTGCTGTTCCTGTTCGGAGTCGCGTTTCCGCTGGGGTGGCTCGACGCGCCCGACCATGCGCACCTGCTGGCCGTCGTCCGGAACCCGCTGACCAAACTCGTACTGTTCGGCGTCTGCGTGTTGGCCCTGTTCCATTGGGCGCACCGGTTCCGGTTTACGCTCGAGCACGGGCTGCAACTGGGCCGGTTCGACCGCGTGATCGCGCTATGTTGTTACGGCACAGCCCTGTTGGGCTCCGCGGTGGCAGCTTGGGTGTTGCTCACCGCGTGAGGGCTCGCGTCACTCTCGCGAACGCTAGGCGGCCGGGGCGAATACCGTCTTGAACTTGTTCAGGGACTCCCTGATGTCGCCCTTGAGCGCGCCGGCTACCAGCATGCCGATCGGGCCGAACAACGCCGGGCCACCGAGATGCACGTCTAAGGTGACGGTCGAGCCGTCACCCTTGGGCTTGATCTTGGCGATTAGCTTGACCTTGACGCCGCCCTTGCCGTCGCCGTTGAGCGTCATCGCCTCGGGCGGCTTGTAGTGCACGATCGTCCACTTGATGCGGTTGGGCATGCCCTTGACTTCGACGATCGACACGATTTGCGTGCCCTTGTCCAGGGTGTCGGGCAGCTTGCTGCGCCACAACCGGTGGATGGTCAGCCATTCCTTGTAGCGGGACAGGTCCGAGGCGCACTCCCACGCCTTCTCCGGCGGCAGTGGAACGTCGACGGAGACGGAAAGTTTGGCCATATGTCAGTTCGGTGGGTTCGTCTTGTCGACGGCTTTCTTGGCGGCCTCTTGCACCTTGTCGATCTTGTCGGCGTACTTACCCTGGGTCTTCTGGTCGACGACGTCGCCGGCCTTGTCGATGGCGGTGTCCACCTTGTCGGCGTTCTTCGACAGCAGATCCTTGACCTTATCTACCAATCCCATGAGCTCACCCTACCTACTTGTCGGTGCTGATCATTCTCTCGCTTCAACGGCTATCTTCACAAGCGGCGTCGTTCGCCCATAAGCGCACCCTGGACCCACCACAACACCTCGATGACCGCGGCCCTGGCAACGCCGATGCCCAGCGTCATCGACGTGATCGCGACGTTCGACGGGTCGAGCATGAACCACCTCTGCGCCAACGGAACCCGCTCGCCAAACTTGTACTGTGCGGCGTCTGCGTGCTTGCGATGTTCCAGTCCGCGCACCGGATCCGGTTCACGACCGAGCACGGGCTGCAACTGGGCCGGTTCGACCGCGTGATCGCGCTATGCTGTTACGGCACAGCGGTATTAGGTTCCGCGGCGGCGGCTTGGGTATTGCTCACCGCGTGAGGGCTCACGCTAGGTGACTGGGCGAAGACGGCCTTGACCGGTTCAGGGAGTCCCTGATATCGCCCTTGAGGGCGGCGGCCACCGCCATGCCGATCGACACGATTTGCGTGCCCTTGTCCAGGGTCTCGTGCAGCTTGCTGCGCCACACTCGATGGATCAGCCATTCCTTGTAGCGGAACAGCTCCGACGCGCAATCCCATACCCGCTCCGGCAGCACCGGAACGTCGACGGAGACGGAAAGTTTGGCCATGCGTTAGGCCTGCGGGTTGCCCTTATCGACGGCTTTCTTGGCGGCGTCCTGCACCTTGTCGACGGTTTCCTTGAACTTGCCCTCGGTCTTGGAGTCGATGGCGTCGCCCGCCTTTTCGATCGCCTCTTCCGCCTTTTCGGCGCCCTTCGACAGCAGATCCTTGGCCTCTTCCATCTTGCCCTTGGCCTCGTCCATGATTCCCATGAGCTCACCTTCCGTTCGGGACTACTTAGTGGCCCGCAAGCCATTCTTGTCGTTCCCAGCTATCGCCACAAGGGGCGTCGTTCGCCCATACGCGCACCCTGGACCCACCACAACACCTCGATTACCGCGGCCCCGACAACGCCGATTCCCAGCGCCATAGACGTGATCGCGACGTTCGACGGGTCGAGCATGAACCACTTCTGCGCCAGCGGAATGCTGAAGATCACGACGTAGGCCAGGCCGGACACCGTCACCAACGCGACCCGCCACCACTCATACGGCCGCGCCACCACCGCGAGCACCCACACCGCGGTCAACCAGCAAGGTGATCAGCGCCGCCGTCGACGCCTGCGTCTGCTCGACCGGCGTGGCCTCGCGGCCCTGGTAGGCCACCAGGTAGGAGGTGAACGTGGCGATGCCGACCACCACGCCCGACGGCAGCGCCGAGGTCATCACCCGGCGCACGAAACCCGGGTGCGCCCGCTCGTTGTTGGGCGCCAGCGACAGGACGAACGCCGGGATGCCGATGGTGAACCAGGCGGCGATCGTGACGTGGATGGGCTGGAACGGGAACAACAGCGGATCGGATCCGAACAGCTTCGAAGACAGGCCGGCCAGGCCCACCAGTACCGCCAGCAGCACCGAGTACACGGTCTTGGTCAGGAACAGGTTGGAGACCCGTTCGATATTGCCGATCACCCGCCGGCCCTCGCCGACGACGTAGGGCAAGGTGGCGAACTTGTTGTCCAGCAACACGATCTGCGCCACCGCCCGCGACGCCGAGCTACCCGCACCCATCGCCACCCCGATGTCGGCGTCCTTGAGCGCCAGCACGTCGTTGACACCGTCGCCGGTCATCGCCACGGTGTGCCCGCGCGATTGCAGTGCGTGCACCATGGCGCGCTTCTGATCGGGACGCACCCGGCCGAAGGTGGTGTACTCCTCGAGCGTGTCGGCCAGCTCGTCCGGTTGGTCGGGCAGCTTGCGGGCGTCCAGCGTCTCGCCGTGCAGACCCAGCGTGCCGGCCACCGCGCCGACCGACACCGCGTTGTCCCCCGAGATGACCTTGATCGAAACCTTCTGCTCTGCAAAGTAATCCAGCGTGTCGCGGGCGTCGGGACGGACCCGCTGTTCGAGCACCACCAGCGCGACGGGTGTCACCTGGCCCGGCGCGTCGGGATCGTCGACGGGCAGGTCGGTGGAGCCCGACCAGCAGCACCCGCAGTCCCTGCGAGCCGATCTGCTCGGCCTGCTCGGCGGCCGGAGACGCCGGATCGAGCAGCACGTCCGGGCGCACCGATCACCCAGTTGCCGTGCTCGCCGTAGGACGCCCCGCTCCACTTGGTCGCCGACTTGAACGGCGCGGATCGCGGTCGCCGTCCAGCCCGGCGGCGTGGTTGTAGGCCTCGGCGATCGCCTGCATGCTGGCGTTCGGTCGGGTGTCGTCGGCGGCCAGCGATGCCAGCACGTCGGCGACATCGCTTTCCGTGAACGCCTTGAGATCTGACACCCGCATGCCGTTCTCGGTGAGCGTGCCCGGTCTTGTCGGCGCACACCACGTCGACGCGGGCCAGGCCCTCGATCGCGGGCAGCTCCTGCACCAGGCACTGCCGGCGGCCGAGCCGGATCACGCCGACGGCGAACGCGATCGACGTCATCAGCACCAGGCCCTCGGGCACCATCGGCACCAGCGCGCCCACCATCCGCAGCACCGACTCGCGCCAGCCCGCGTCGGTGGTGAACAGCTGGGTGTAGATGATCAGCAGGCCGGCCGGGACCAGCAGGTAGCTGATGAACTGCAGGATCTTGTTGATACCGCTGCGCAGTTCGGATTTCACCAGCGTGAACTTGCTGGCCTCTTCGGCGAGCTTGGCGGCGTAGGCTTCGCGGCCGACCTTGGTGGCCCGGTAGGCGCCGCTGCCGGCGACGACGAAACTGCCCGACATCACCATGTCGTCGGCGTCCTTGGCGATCGGGTCGGCCTCACCGGTGAGCAGCGACTCGTCGACCTCGAGATTGGTCTCCGCGACGATCTCGCCGTCGACGACGATCTGATCGCCCGGGCCCAGCTCGATGATGTCGTCGAGCACGACCTCGCTGGGCATCAGCGCCTGCGTGCCGGATTCCCGGCGCACCAACGGTTTTGCCTGCCCGACGATGGCCAGCTTGTCCAGCGTCTGTTTGGCGCGCAGCTCCTGGATGATGCCGATCGCGCTGTTGGCGATGATCAGCAGACCGAAGGCGCCGTTGATGATCGAGCCGGTGGACAGCACGATGATCAGCAGCACGCCGAGGATGGCGTTGATGCGGGTGAACACGTTGGCCCGCACGATCTCGGAGACGCTGCGCGCCGCCCGGGTGGGCACATCGTTGGTCTTGCCTTCGGCGACCCGCTTGGCGACTTCGGCATCGGACAGGCCGGTGGCGACGAGGTGGTCACTTGGCGAACACCCCGTTGTGGTTGGCGTCGTAATACTCCAGCGTCAGCCTGTCACCGTCGAAGGTGGCCTTGGAAATCGTTCCGGGCGGAGCGTTTTCGGTGACGAAGCTGAAGGTGAAGACGTTGCCGTCCCAATGCGTCAGTGGCCAGGTGTCACCACGGGGTCCCAACGACAGGGCCAGCTTTCCGTCCTTCTCGGTGATACTCGCCGGACCCCAATAGTCGTTCGCGTAGGTCCCGACGTAGGCCGAAAGCGGCGCCGCGGGTGCGGGATTGGCCGGCGGCTGCTGGCCGACCAGTGAGCCCAGCGGCTGTTCCATCGGCGTCAGCAACGCCTGGTACAGCTTGAGCCAATCCTGACGAACCTCGCCGAACTGCACGAGGTCGCCGAACTGCGCGGTCAGCGCCTCGGGCACCCCGGCGGGGGTGCCGTTGGTCAGTGCAACGATGGCCACGTCGGCGGACGGCAGGAACAGCACGTTCGTCGCGGCGCCCAGTTCGAAGGCGCCGGAATGGCTCAGCTCCATCCGCGCCGCCGACGTCGAGTTCACGTTGAACCCGAACCCGTAGAAGCCCGACCGCATGGCCGGTTCGCTGGCCGGGCTGGAGACGATTTGCGGGGTGATCGCCGGCAGCAGCGCCTTTGGGTCGACGACCTGTTGGCCGCCATACCTCCCGTTGGCCAGCACCATGGCCATCCAATGTGTCAGGTCGTTCACCGACGAGCTGGCACCGCCGGCGGGCGCCTCCGGGTCGGGGTCGCGAACATAGCGCGGCTCGTATTTGCCGTCGACATGGATGTGCCCGACGGCCCTGTTCGGCCGGGCCTCGAAATCGGCAAACCTCGAACTGGTCGACGTCATCCCGAGCGGACGATACAGCACCTCATCGCTGAGGTGTTCCCACGACTTTCCGGCGCCGACTGCCACCGCCTCCGCCGCGGCGGTCAGCCCGAAGTTGGTGTAGGCGTAGGAGATTCGGAACGGATCGAGTGGCAAATGCCGCAAGTGTTCCAGTACGTACCGCCGGTCGTAGCCGAGATCCTCGAGCATGTCACCGGCGTGGTCGGGCAGGCCCGACCGGTGCGAGTACATGTCGCCGACGGTGACCATCTGGGTGACCACCGGATCAGCCAACGCGAACCACGGCAGTTTGGACACGATCGGGGTGTCCCAGCCGATCGCGTTCTGGCCGACCTGATGGGCGACCACCGTTGCGCCCAATGGCTTTGACATCGACGCCAGCTGGAACACCGTGTCGGGGTCCACCTTGTCGCCGGTCCGCACATCCTTGACGCCGAACCCCTTGGCATACACGGTTTTCCCGCCGTGCACCACCGCCACGGCCATGCCGGGTATGCCGGACTTGCCCATCAGCTCCTCGGCGATGTCGTCGAGTTTGGCGACCGCGTTGTCGACGGCGTTCTCGGGCAGGTCCATGGCCGGCACCAACGGCGGCGGGACGTCGGACAGCGTCGGGGTGGTTGACGGGGTCGCCTGCTCGGCCGTGCTCGCGTCACAGCCGGCGAGCAGTGTCAGCAGCAGCGCGGCGCCGACGGCCTTGGCCAGTGCCTTCATGACTTGCACCGTAACGGTCGTCGGCGGTCTGGCGGCGAGGATCGCGGCGCCGCAAGAGCATGCGCAGCGCCGAAATCGACGTTTTGCAGGTCGTCACTCGGACTTTTCCTGCCATTCGTGAGTTTCGGCGTCCGGCCGCGGTCCCAACCGGTTACAGCTGCCACCACGGGTCGATCGTCGATGAGGTGGCCGGGTTGACGCGTTGGCCGGGCCTGGGCACGGCGACCTCTACACCGGCGGGGTCGGCCGCGGCGACAAGCCGCTCGATGGGTTCCGACCACGGATGCGGGGCCAGCCGAAACGTCCCCCAGTGGATCGGCACCAACAGTCCGGACCCGGCTTCGGCGATGTCGAGGTGCGCGCGTACCGCCTCCTCGGGGTTCATGTGGATATCCGGCCAGGCCGGGTGATAGGCCCCGACGGGCATCAGTGTCAGGTCGAAAGGGCCGTGGTCCGCGCCGATTTCGGTGAAGCTCTTGGTGTAGCCGGTGTCGCCGCCGAAGAAGGCGCGGTGGCGCGGCCCTGCGATCACCCACGACGCCCACAGCGTGGTGTTGCGGCTGAAAAGCCGGCCGGAGAAGTGCCGGGCGGGGGCGCACACCAGCGTCAGTTCGCCGACCCGGTGGCTCTCGTTCCAGTCGAGTTCGACGATCCGCTCCTCGGGTATCCCCCACTTGCGCAGGTGGGCGCCGACACCCAGCGGCACGACGAACGGCGCACGCTGCGTGCGGGCGAGCCCGACGATGGTGTCGATGTCAAGGTGGTCGTAGTGGTCATGGCTGACCAGCACCGCGTCCACCGCCGGCAGCGCGTCCAGCGGCACCGGCACCTCGTGCATCCGCTGCGGGCCGACACGACGCGACGGCGAGCACCGCCGGCTCCACACCGGGTCGGTGAGCACGCGGTACCCGTCGACCTCCACCAGTGTGCTGGAATGGCCGTACCAGCAGACGGCCAGTCCCGCCGGTGCGGCATCGGCTTGCGCCGGGGCGGCCAGTGGAATGGGTCCCGGTGGCCGTCTGGCGGTGCGGGCGCCGAAGAATTCGCCGATCAGCAGCCGCTGCTGCTCACGGTCCATGCTGACAGTGGACGCCGGGTCGATATTGGCGAATGAACCGTCACGGTAGTTGGGTGAGCCCTGCGCCACGGCATGGATCTCACCGGGTCCGGCGCCCAGCGCCGCCGGGGCGCCGTGCAACGCGCGCGCCACCCAGCTTCCGGCCAGCAGCGAGGCCGTCCCAAAACCGAACCGAAGCGCCGCGCGCAGCACCCTCAGGCTCCCCGAAACTTCGGCGGGCGCTTCTCCACGCGGGCCACCTGCGCCTCGACGACGTCCTGGCTTCCCCACGCCTTGTCGAACAGCTCCTTGTGCTCCGGCCACTGATCCTCATAGGCTCCGTCGTCGTTGAGCACCCGCTTGGCGTGCTGCAGCGCCAGCGGCGCCAGGCCCGCGATCTCGGCGGCCCAGGCCTGCGCGTCGGCCAGGGTGCCGATGCGGTTGGCCATCCCGGTCTGCAGCGCGACGTCGGCGGTGAGCTTCTCCGCGGTCAGCAGCATCGCCCGGGCCCGGCCGTAGCCGGCCAGCGAAGACAGCCGTCGGATACTCCAATTATCCAGGGCCAGACCGTATTTGGACGTCGGAAACTGGAAGAACGCGTCGGGCGCCACGACCCGAAGGTCGCAGATCATCGCCAGCTGCAGGCCAGCGCCGATCGCGGGACCGTTGATGGCCCCGAGCACCGGCATCGGGGCGGCATCGATGGCCTTGTTCAGCGCGATCAGGCGGTTGGGATAGTCGGCCGCGAACGCGTCGCCGGTGAGGTCGGCGCCGGCGCAGAACACGCTGCCCTGGCCGGTCAGCACGATGGCCCGGACATCCTCGGCGGCCGCCAGCTCGACCGCTTCGCGCAGACCCTCGACCAACTCGGTGTTGAGCGCGTTGCGCCGGTCCGGGCGCTGCAATTCCAGGGTCGTGACGTGGCCGTCACGGGTGACACCAATCATGGCGCCACCTTATAAGCAGCTCGATAGCCTCACCTGGTGAGCCGGATCGGCGCCCTGGCGCTCCGCGATGCGGTCCTGGACGACGGGTCGTATTCCAGCTGGGACACCGCGCCGCTGTCGGTCGCCACCACCGAGGCGTACCGACGCGAGCTGGCCTCCGCGTCGGCCGCTACCGGGCTGGACGAATCGGTGTTGACCGGCGAGGGCCGCGTTTTCGGGCGGCGGGTCGCGGTGGTGGCCTGCGAGTTCGATTTCCTGGCCGGATCGATCGGGGTCGCCGCGGCCGAACGGATCACCGCGGCCGTGCAGCGGGCCACCGCCGAGCGGCTGCCGCTGCTGGCGTCGCCGAGTTCCGGCGGCACCCGCATGCAGGAAGGCACCGTCGCGTTCCTGCAGATGGTCAAGATCGCCGCGGCCGTCGAGCTGCACAAGCAGGCACATCTGCCCTACCTGGTCTACCTGCGGCATCCCACCACCGGCGGGGTGTTCGCCTCGTGGGGGTCACTGGGCCATGTCACCGCCGCCGAACCGGGCGCGCTGGTTGGTTTCCTCGGGCCCCGGGTTTACCAGCAGCTCTACGGCGAGCCATTTCCGCCCGGCATCCAGACCGCCGAGAACCTGCACCGGCACGGCGTCATCGACGGCGTGGTTCCGCTGGACCTGCTGCGGTCCACGCTGGATCGCGCGCTCAAGGTGCTCGCCGACGAGCCCGGCGAGCCGCCGCCCGCGCCCGCGATCGAGCCGCTGCCCGATGTGCCCGCATGGCAGTCGGTGGAGGCCTCCCGGCGCCCGGACCGGCCCGGCGCCGGGCATCTGCTGCGCCACGGAACCACCGAACGGGTGCTGCTTTCCGGTACCGGCCAGGGTGAGGCGGCCACCACGGTGCTGGCGTTGGCCCGGTTTGGTGGCCAACCCGCCGTCGTCCTCGGTCAGCAGCGCGTCGTCGGCGGCACGGTGGGACCGGCCGCATTGCTCGAGGCCCGCCGCGGCATGGCGCTGGCGGCCGGGCTGAAGCTGCCGCTGGTGCTCGTCATCGACACCGCCGGACCCGCGCTCTCCGCCGAGGCCGAGCAGGGCGGCCTGGCCGGGGAGATCGCCCGGTGCCTGGCCGAACTGGTCACGCTGGATACCCCGACGGTCTCGGTGCTGCTGGGCCAGGGCAGCGGCGGACCCGCGCTGGCCATGGTGCCCGCCGACCGGGTGCTGGCCGCGCTGCACGGCTGGCTCGCGCCGCTGCCGCCGGAAGGGGCCAGCGCGATCGTCTACCGCGACACCGACCACGCCGCGGAATTGGCTGCGGCGCAAGGCATTCGGTCGGCCGACCTGCTGCGCCACGGTATCGTCGACGTCATCGTGCCCGAACGTCCCGATGCCGCCGACGAGCCGATGGAATTCACCCACCGACTGTCGGCGACGATCGCCAACGAACTGCACGCGCTGCGCGGCGTGCCCGACAGCGAGCGGTTGCGGGCCAGGCTGAACCGCTACCGCCGCATCGGACTGCCCTCGCAAGGGTGCTGATTGCGGGCGCGAGCCTGCTCCACCGCTTGGCGGCCGACAACGACAAGGCGAACGAGAACCCGAACCTCGATTTCGTGCTGCTCGACACGGTCCAGCTCGTCGAGCAGCTGCGCGGCGAGGGACGCAGCGTGTTGGTGCACTGCGTGCAGGCGGAACGCCGGACGCCGGCGGTCGCGGCGCTCTACGGTGCGCGCAATCAGGGCGTCGCGGTGACACAGGCGTTCCGGGAGTCTGTGCAGTCCTGCCGAATGCTCGGGTCAACCCGGCGTTTCACGATGCGCTGCAACGCCTTCACCCCTAGGGGCGATCGCGGACCTGGCATTCTGGTCTTGTGGAATCTCTGCTTCATTTCGCGGGGAACTTCTGGTGGCTGATCTTTCCGCTCGGCGGTGCGATCGGCACGGGCGTGCGGGTGGTTGCGGCGGCCAATGAGCGGCGGGCCGAGCGCCGACTGGAGCGGTATCGCATCAAGCAGCAGACCAAGATCGCAGTGGCCGAGGCGTCCGGGCGGGCCCGCACCAACGAGGCGGCCTACCGGCGGGAAATGACGAAGGTGCTGGCGCAGCACGACCGCACCGACGCCAAATGGCTGGACTACGAGATCGACATCGCCAAGCTGCTGGACTTCCCGCTGATGACCGATATGCGGGATCCCCTGACGGTCAGCTTCCACAAAGCCAGGCAGCGGGCGGACCTGCTGCGGCCGGAGACCGTTGACGATGTGCTTCCCGACCGCGAAGCCCAGCTCGAATACCGCGACGCGGTGCATGAGTACGTAGCCGCCTTCGAGGTCGCCGAGGCCGAGGCGATACGCCGGCGTCGCAGCGATTTCTCGCCCGAAGGGCAGCAGCGGCTCGAACGCGCGCAGAATCTGCTGCGGCTGGCCTCCGACGGCGCGGCCACGCCGCAGGAACGCCGGAACGCCTACAGCCGGGCGCGGAAGGAACTCGACGGCCTGATCGTGTTGCCGGCCGCAACGCGGGCCAGCATCGAGCGGAAGATCGCCGGCGAGATCGAGGCCTGACCGCTAGGCGGAGGCCAGTGCGGTCAGCATGGCCGCACAGGTGATCAGGTCCAACGGAAGCCGCAGCAGGCTGCGCCGGGTCCACCGGACCGCGGCCGCCTCGTCGACGGTGGCGGGGTCGGCCTTCTCGAACGCCACCGCCTTCGGGACGAAGTCGACAAGCGACCACACCCGCATCACGGCATGGCTGATCAGCGCCACCAGTAGCGCGTTGCGCACGTCGGTGTGGCCCCAGCCCGCGATCAGCGCGACGATCAGCAGCACCTCGAACACCGTGTGCGCGGGAATCCAGAAGCGCCGCCGGGATATTCCCCCGCGGGTGGGCTGAATGATCCCGGGCCGGCGCGGCCAGTACGGGTCGACGACGAGAAATTCGTAGAGCCCGCCGCCTAGCGACACACAGGCCATCAGCGTCGTGGCGGCGATCAGGACAACGGTGACAGTCGACATCGCCGCCGATTATTCCGGTGCCTTATTCCGGCGCCGTGAGGTATCGCTGAACGGTCGGTGCCAGCCAGGCCACGACCTCATCGCGGGACATCGCGACGACCGGCGGAAGGCGCAGGACAAAGCGGCACAGGGCCAGCCCGAGGACCTGCGTGGCGATCAAGGCTGCCCGGCGTGGCGCGTCGGCGGGATTCACCTTCGCGATCACCGGCAGCAGCTGGGTGGTGAAGATCTCCCGCATGCGTTGCGCGGCTTCGGCATTGGTGGTGCTCGATCGCAGCAGCACAACCAGCGCCTCGTCTCGTTCCCACCGCTCCACGAAGTGCGCGACGATCCGGGCGCCCAGTTCGGCCGACGCGACGTCGGACAGGTCCGGGATCTGCAGATCGAAGTCGGCCGCGGCGGCGAACAGCTGATCCTTGCTGCCGAAGTACCGCATCACCATCGACGGGTCGATGTTCGCATCGGCCGCGATCGCCCGGATGGTGGCACGCTCGAAGCCGGCTTCGGCGAATCTCTCCCTGGCCGCGGCCAGGATCACCGACTTGGTCTGTTCCGACGATCTACGCATGCCAACAACTGTAGGCCAACAGATGTTGACATTGGGGACAATGCGGCGGATAGTTGATGCCAACAAGCGTTGGCATTACCTCAAGGGAGATGCACATGTACGACACCGACGTCCTCGTCGTGGGAGCCGGCCCGACCGGTCTGACCCTGGCCGCCTCGCTGATCGCCCGCGGTGTCCGCACGACCGTGGTGGACCGGCTGGCCGCGGGCGCCAACACGTCCCGCGCGGCCGTTGTCAACGCCCGAACCCTGGAAGTCCTTGAGGGCCTCGACGTGGCCAGGCGGCTGGTGAAGGAAGGCGTGCATGCGCCGCGCTTCAGCATTCGCGACGGCAGCCGCACGCTGATCCCCATCGACTTCAGCGTGCTGCCGACGGACTACGCCTACTCGTTGATGCTCCCGCAGTGCACCACCGAGCAACTGCTGCTCGACCGCCTGGTTGAACTGGGTGGGACGGTGACAAGGCCGAAGACGCTGACGGCGATCGAGCAGGACGCCGACGGCGTGACGGCCACCTTCGATGACGGTGAGGTCATCAGGGCCCGGTACGCGGTGGGCGCCGACGGCATCCGAAGCGTTGTGCGCGAGCAGGCCGGAATCGGGTTCCGAGGCGGCCAATATGAAGAGTCGTTCACGCTGGCCGATGTCCGGCTGCGCGGTGAGGCTCCCGTCGACGAGGTCATCCTGTTCTGGGCCACGGCCGGGCTGACCGTGGTGGCCCCGCTTCCGGGCGGTGTGCACCGCATCGTCGCGCCGGTGTCGGACGCGCCCGAGGTGCCGTCGGCGCAGTTCATCCAGCAATTGCTCGACACCCGCGGCCTCGGCACCGGCCGGATGGTCGTCACGGACGTGGTGTGGGGTTCGCGCTTCCGAATCCACCACCGGGTAGCCGACACGTTTCGGGCGGGCCGGCTGCTGCTGGCCGGCGACGCCGCCCACGTGCACAGCCCGGCCGGCGGACAGGGCATGAACCTCGGCATCCAAGACGCCGTCGCATTGAGCGCCGCCCTGGTCGATGTGCTCGACGGCGGGCCCGACACGCTGCTCGACGAGTACAGCGCCGCGCGCCGCCCGATCGCCCGGCAGGTCGTGGCGTTGACCGATCGGCTGACCCGCTTGGCGACTCTGCCGCGCGCCGCGCGCCCGGTCCGCAATTCGGCAATGAGCCTGGCCGGCCGGATCCCGGGCGTTCGACTGGCCCTGGCGCGGCGGCTGTCCGGCCTCGTCTACCGCGAAAGAAGGTCCTCGTAGCGGTACTCGGTCGCAATGGGCGTGCCGCCCTCATGCGCGGCGTCCTCGCGGCGACGCAACTCGACGCGGCGGATCTTGCCCGAGATGGTCTTGGGCAGTTCATAGAACTCGACCCGCCGGATCTTCAGGTACGGCGCGAGATGGTCGCACGCGTACTCCATGATCGCCTTCGCGGTGTCGGCGTTCGGTTCCCAGCCGTCCGCCAGCGCGACGTACGCCTTGGGCACCGTCAGCCGGGTCGCGTCGGGCTGCGGCACGACCGCCGCCTCGACGACCGCGGGATGCTCGATCAGCACGCTTTCCAGCTCGAACGGTGACACCTTGTAGTCGGACGACTTGAACACGTCGTCGGTGCGGCCGATGTAGGTGATGTAGCCGTCCTTGTCGCGGCTCGCGACGTCGCCGGTGTGGTAATAGCCGCCGGCCATCACGGTCTCGTTACGTCGCGGGTCCGCGAGATAGCCCGTCATCAGGTTCAGCGGGTTCTTGCTGAGGTCCAGGCAGATCTCGCCCTCGTCGGCGGGCTCGCCGGATACTGGGTCGATCAGCAGGACGGGCACACCCGGCATCGGCCGCCCCATCGAACCCGCCCGAACCGGTTGACCCGGCGTGTTGCCGACCTGCAGCGTGGTCTCGGTCTGGCCGAAGCCGTCCCGGATGGTCAGCCCCCACGCCCGCTCGACCTGCGCGATGACGTCCGGGTTCAGCGGCTCGCCGGCGCCCAGGATTTCCCGCAGGCCCTCGGGCTTGGCGCCCAGGTCGCTCTGGATCAGCATCCGCCACACCGTCGGCGGCGCGCAGAACGTGTTGACCCCGGCGCGGCGAATCTGATCCAGCAACGCCGCCGCGTCGAACCGGGGGTAGTTGTAGACGAAGATCGTCGCTTCGGCGATCCACGGCGCGAAGAAACAGCTCCAGGCATGCTTCGCCCAGCCCGGCGAGCTGATCGCCAGGTGCACATCCCCGGGCCGCAGGCCGATCCACGCCATCGTCGAGAGGTGCCCCACCGGGTAGCTGATCTGGGAGTGCTCCACCAGCTTCGGCTTACTCGTCGTGCCGGACGTGAAGTAGATCAGCATCGGGTCGTCGACAGCGGTTCCTGCGGTGAACGGCCCGGCGGAGGCGACGTTGTCGGCGTCGGCGTAGGAGTGCCAGCCGTCGACCGGCCTGCCGACCGCAATGCGCGTGTAGTCGCCCTCGACGTCGGCGAACTTGGCGGTGTCGGCGGCGTTGGCGATTACGTAGCGGGCGCCGCCGCGCGTGATGCGGTCGGCGAGATCGGCGGCGCCGAGCGCGCCGGTCGTCGGCATGATGACGGCGCCCAGCTTGGCGACCGCCAGCATCGACTCCCACAGCTCCACCTGGTTGCCGAGCATCAGGATGACCCGGTCGCCCTTGCCGACGCCCAGTTGCGCCAGCCACGTCGCCACCCGGTCGGAGCGCTCGGCCATCTCCGCGAACGTGATTTTCTGCTCGCCGTCGTCCTCTTCGACTATCCACAGCGCGGTGCGGTCGTTGCCGCGGGCGATGGTGTCGAACCAGTCGGTGGCCCAGTTGAAGGTCCCGGTTAGCCGGGGCCACGAGAACGTCTCGACCGCCTTGTCGTAGTCGCCGATCACGTCGACGAGCTGGTCGCGCGCGGTGCGGTAGATATCGGTGTTCGTCGCCATATCGATAGGATCCACGTCACACTTGACGATCCGCTACCCCCGAAAGAGGCCACCCGCGATGCCACTGCTGCGCCCGCGAGATGCCGATGCGCTACGGGCCGAGATGCGTCACGTGGCGTCGGTAGCCGGCGTGCCGATCATGTTCGGCGGCGAGCTGCATGACGACACGCTGCTGCTCACCGAATTCCTCGGTACCAGGACCGCCGGCCTGCGCGGACTCGCGGTTCGGCCGAGCGCAGGGCTGGGCGGCGCCACCGTCGTGGCCCGTCGCCCGATGTCGGTGGCCGACTACCGCGGGGCCTCGACGATCACCCACGATTACGACGCACCGGTACTGGGCGAGGGCATCAGGTCGATTCTCGCCGTCCCGGTGGTGGTGGACGGCCGGGCGCGGGCGGTGCTCTACGGCGCGTACCGCAGAGCGGCTCCGGTCGGCGACCGCACGGCAGAGGTGATGGTGGCGTCCGCGCGGCGATTGGGCCACGAGTTGAGCGTCCGCGACGAGGTCGACCGGCGTCTGCGACTGCGGGAGGCCCAGCTGGCGAATTTCGGCGATACCGTGGCAAGCGCCGAGCAGATCCGCGAGGTGCACGCCGAGTTGCGCCGGCTCGCGGCGGATTCCGCGCCCGGCGTGCGCCATCAACTACTCGAGCTGGCCAACCGGCTGGGCCGAGCGCTGGCCGGCGATACACCGGCGATCGCGACGCCGCTGACCGCACGGGAACTCGACGTGCTGTCGCAGGTGGCGCTCGGGTGCACCAATGCCGAAGCGGCGAAACGTCTTTCCCTGAAGCCCGAGACCGTGAAGAGCTACCTGCGCAGCGCAGCGGCAAAGCTGGGCGCCCACACTCGCCACGAGGCGGTATCCAAGGCCCGCCGGTCGCGGCTGATCCCGTAGCGCGCGTCGAGATCGACGAAATGGCGGGATCTACTCGCACTTCTGCGCCCGTTTGTCGGTTTGGGCGCAAGGGAAGGTCAGGCCAGCGACTCCACCCAGGCCCGGTGCAGCGCGGCGTATCGACCGTCGGCGCGCCCGATGAGCTCCTCGGGCGCGCCGTCCTCAACGATGCGGCCGTGTTCGAGCACCAGCACCCGGTCGGCGACCTGCACCGTCGAGAGCCGGTGGGCGATGACCAACGCAGTGCGGTCGGCCAGCACCGTCTCCAGCGCGCGCTGCACCATGCGCTCGCTCGGAATGTCCAGCGACGACGTGGCCTCGTCCAGGAT
Organism: uncultured Actinomycetota bacterium; assembly: GCA_963799495.1. Classification (GTDB taxonomy): domain Bacteria; phylum Actinomycetota; class Actinomycetes; order Mycobacteriales; family Mycobacteriaceae; genus Mycobacterium. Next base: position 379,947 of record CAWCXH010000027.1, on the reverse strand, counting down.
GAGCACCGCGGGATCGGCGAGAAACGCGCGCGCGAATGCGACCAGTTGGCGCTGACCCGCGGAGAGCCGGCCACCGCGCTTGGCCACGTCGGTGTCATAGCCCTCGGGCAGGGCGTCGATGAACCTGTCGGCGCCGACGGCGGTGGCCGCCTCGCGCACCTGCGCGTCGGTGGCGTCGGGCCGGCCGAACCGGATGTTGTCGGCGACGGTGCCGTCGAACATGAAGTTCTCCTGGGTGACCATCACGACATGCCGGCGCAGTTCGCTCTGCGCGAGGTCGCGCAGGTCGACGTCGTCCAGCGTCACCGACCCCGACGTCGGGTCGTAGAACCGCGCGATCAGCTTGGCGATGGTGGTCTTGCCGGCGCCGGTGGTGCCGACCAGCGCGACGGTCTGCCCGGCAGGCACGCTCAGCGTCAGACCCGGCAGCACGGGCCGGCCCGGCACGTATTCGAAGTGCACGTCGTGCAGCGCGACGTCACCCCGCACCGAGTTCAGCCGCACCGGGTGCCGCGGATCCTCGATGCCCGGCCGCTCGGCCAGTACACCGGCCAGTTTCTCCAGCGCTGAGGACGCCGACTGGAAGGTGTTGAAGAACTGGGAGATCTCCTGCATCGGTTCGAAGAACATCCGCAGGTAGAGCAGGAAGGCGGCCAGCGTCCCGATCGTCATGTCGCCCTGCAGCACCCGGTAGCCGCCGTAGAGCAGAACCACGCCGGTGGTGATGTTGCCGACCAGCTTCACCCCGGGCATGAAGATGGCCAGCAGCCGGAACGTCTTCTCGTTGATCTCCCGGTACTGGTCGGCGACGTCTTCGAAGATCTCCTGGTTGCGTGGCTCGCGCCGGTAGGCCTGCACGGCCTTGATCCCGGTCATCGTCTCGACGAACTGCACGATGACCAGCGCGGCGCTCTCCCGCACGATGCGGTAGGTCTTGGACGATTCATTTCGGAACCACCACACCAGGGCCACCAGGATGGGGAAGGCGGCCAGGCACATCAGCCCGAGGCGGACATCCAGCGCGACGAGCAGGATCGCCGTACCGATCAGGGTCAGCACGGCGGTGATCAGGCTGTCGAAACCGGTCTCCAGCATGTCCTGGATCGCCTCGACGTCGTTGGTCGACCGGCTCACCACCCGCCCCGAGGTGTATCGGTCGTGGAAGGCGATGTCGAGGCGCTGGAAGTGCCGGAACACCCGGCGCCGCAACTCCAGCAGCACCTTCTGACCGATGCGGCCGGAGCGTTGCAGAAAGAACATCCGGCTGATGGCCTGGATCAGCACGACACCGCACAGGGTGGCGACGATGACCATCAGCTCATGCGCCGAGCCGCCGTCGATGATCGGCGGAATCCCGTGATCGATGCCGCGCTGCACCAGCAGCGGAACCGAAAGGCGCGCAACGTTTTCCACCACCACCACGATCGCGAGGAGGGCGACCGTCGTGCTGTAGGGCCGCAACAGCGAACCGAGCAGTGCCCGCGCCTCGCGGCGCCGCGGCAGGGCCTCGTCGATGGGCAGGTCGTCGTCCTGGCTGTCTTGAACGCGACCGCGCCAGCGGTCAATATCGGTGGCGGTCATCGGCGTTCGGCCTCCGAGGTCGCGAAGCGCCGTGGCTCCCCCGGCTCGCAGGCCGCTTGGGTGTGATCCAAGGCCTCCTGCTCCTGGACGGCCTGGGCCAGCCGGTCGCGGTCCTCGTCGTCCTGCCAGGCACAGGCGCGTTCCACACCGTCGTTGAGTTCGTCGTCGGCGGCCAGCAGGTAGCGGTACCGCGGCACACTGGCCAGCAGTTCGGCATGCGTGCCGACGTGGGTGATGGTTGCCCCGGAGGAATCGATCCTGTCCAGCAGCGCCACCCGGTCGGCAAGCAACACCGTCGACGCCCGGTGCGCGACGACGATGCCGGTGACCGAGTGCAGCACCCGGCGCAGCGCCTCCTCCACCACCGCCTCTGTGTGCACGTCCAGCGCCGACAGGGTGTCGTCGAGCACGAGGATCTTCGGCGCGGCCAGGATTGCCCGCGCCAGTGAGAGTCGTTGCCGCTGACCGCCGGACAGGCTCATGCCCTGCTCACCGATGCGGGTGTCGAGCCCGAAGGGCAGTTCGTAGACGAACTGCGCCGCGGCGATGTCGATGGCCTGGGCCAGCTGCGCGTCGGTGGCATCGGGCCGACCCAGCCTCAGGTTTTCGGCCACCGACATCGAGAACAGGGTCGGATCCTCGAATGCCGTGGCCACCGCCTGCCGCAGCGCAGGCAGCGACAGCTCACGGATGTCGGTGCCGTCGATGCGAATCGCACCCTCGGTGATGTCGTAGAGCCGCGACAGCAACGCGGCGAGCACCGATTTGCCTGAACCGGTGGAGCCGACCAGCGCAACCGTCTGGCCCGGTTCGACGGTGACGGTGACGTGCCGCAAGGCCCAATCGTCGGGCGCCGCGTCCGGGAAGCGGAAGCCGACGTCGTCGAGTTCCAGTCGCCCGCCGCGGGGCGGATCCGCCCGCGGGCCGTCGCTGATTTCGCGCGGTGCGTCGAAGATCTCGGCGATCCGGTTGGCAGCCGTCATCGACTCCTGGGTCATCGACAGCAGAAAGCCCAGTGACGCGATGGGCCACACCAGCGACAACATCATCGTGATGAAGGCGACCAGCGTGCCCATCGTGACCAGACCGTTGCCCGCCGCGTACGCGCCGAACCCCAGCACCACGATGAGGGTGAGGTTGGGGATGATCTCCAACAGCGTCCAGAACTTGGCCGACACTTCGACCCGGCGGACCTGCGTGTCGTACAGGGCGGTGAGCTGCTCGTCGAACCGGTCGTAGGCGTACCGTTCGCGGCCGAAGGACTTCACCACCCGCAGGCCGAGAGCGGATTCCTCGACATGCGTTGCGACATGGCCGGATTGGTCCTGGGCCAGCCGCGACAGCCGGGTGTACTCCCGCTGGAAATGCAGCACGGTGGCGGTGATCGGCACGATCGACACCAGAACGACCACACCGAGCGGCCAGTACATCGCCAGCAGGATGGCCGTCACCACGGTGATCTGAAGGACGTTGAGCAGCAGGAACACCAGCCCGAACGACAGGAACCTGCGAATGGTGGACAGGTCGTTCATCACCCGCGAGAGCAGTTGTCCAGACTGCCACCGCCCGTGAAACGACATCGGCAGGATCTGCAGGCGGGCGTAGAGGTCCTTGCGGATATCAGCCTCGACACCCATCGTGGCGCGGGCTACCAGCCAGCGCCGGATGAACCACAGCACCGCCTCGGAGATTCCGACACCCATCGCCGCGGTCCCGAGCAGCCACAGGCCGCGCGGGTCCTGATGCCGCACTGGTCCGTCGATGACGGCCTTGGTCATCAGCGGAATCGCCACGGTGGCAACGAGGCTGGTGATCGCCACCACGACCATGGCGATCCACCGCGCGCGGTAGGGCATCAGGTAGGGCAGCAGCCGCCACATATCCGAGCTGGGCCGCCGCCGCGCCGGTGGCGGCGCGATCGCCGGCGCCGAGCGCAGTGCATTATTTATCGGTTGAACCACTGTCTAGATCTTCCCATGAGCTGCAAGCGAATAACCCCCGGCGCCGAGACGCACGAATGGCAGAGAAAGTTCGAGTAGCGACCTGCAAAACGTTCGTTTCGGCATGATTAGGCGGCGACGGCCTCGTCCCCGAACTGGATTTCGTACAGCTGGGCATAACGCCCGCCGCGGGCCAGCAGCTGTTCATGGGTGCCGCGTTCGGCGATGCGGCCATCCTCGACGACGAGGATGACGTCGGCCGCGCGGACCGTCGAGAGCCGGTGCGCGATCACGATGGATGTCCGCCCGGCCAGCGCCTCGGCCAGCGCCTGCTGCACCGCCACCTCCGACGCGGAGTCCAGCGACGCCGTCGCCTCATCGAGCACCACCACGCGCGACCTCCCAAGCAGTAGTCGGGCGATGGTCAGCCGCTGCCGTTGCCCGCCGGACAGACGGTAACCGCGCTCACCGACAACCGTGTCCAACCCGTCGGGCATCTCGGCGATCACGTCGGCCAGCCGGGCGCGCCGCAGTGCCTCCCACAGCTCGTCGTCGGTCGCCTCCGGGGCGGCCAGCAGCAGGTTGGAGCGGATCGACTCGTGGAACAGGTGCCCGTCCTGGGTGACCATGCCGACGGTCTCGCGCAGCGACGCGAACGTCAGGTCGCGAACGTCAACACCGGAGAGCCGCACCGCACCAGAGTCGACGTCATACAACCGGGCCAGCAGCGACGCCATGGTCGACTTGCCCGCACCCGACGACCCGACCAGCGCCACCATCTGGCCCGGCTGGGCGGTGAACGAAATACCGTGCAGCACTTCGGATCCCCCGCGGTCGTCGAGCACCGCGACGTCCTCCAGCGAGGCCAGCGACACCTTGTCGGCCGACGGATAGGCGAAGCGCACATTGTCGAACCCCACCGTGACGGCCCCGTCGGGCACGGGCAGGGCGCCGGGCCGCTCCCGGATCAGCGGCACCAGGTCGAGCACCTCGAAGACCCGCTCGAAGCTGACCAGCGCGCTCGCGATCTCCACCCGCGCGTTGGCAAGCGCGGTCAGCGGCGCGTACAGCCGGGTCAGCAGCAGCGCCAGCGAAACGATCGCACCGGCCTGCAGGTGCCCGCCGATCGCCAGCACGCCGCCCAGCCCATACACCAGGGCCAGCGCCAGCGCCGACATCAGCGTCAGCGAGTTCATGAACGTGGACTGCAGCATCGACGACTTCACGCCGATATCGCGAACCCGGCCGGCCCGGGCCGCGAACTCCTCCGACTCGCTCTCCGGGCGGCCGAACAACTTGACCAGGGTCGCGCCCGGCGCGGAGAACCGCTCGGTCATTTGGGTGTTCATCGTCGCGTTGTAGATCGCGCTCTCGCGGCTCAGTTCGGCCATCTTGGAGCCGATTCGGCGGGCGGGCAGCACGAACATCGGCACCAGCAGCAGCGCCAGCAGGGTGATCTGCCAGGAGATGCCGATCATCACGGCCAGCGTCAACGTCAGCGTCACGACATTGGAGACGACGCCGGACAGCGTGTCGGAGAACGCGCGTTGGGCGCCGATCACGTCGTTACCGAGGCGACTGACCAGCGCGCCGGTGCGGGTGCGGGTGAAGAACGCGACCGGCATGCGCTGCACGTGGTCGAACACCGCGGTGCGCAGGTCAAGGATCAGGCCCTCCCCGATCGTCGAGGACAGCCAGCGGGTGACAAGCGACACGGCCGCCTCCCCGAACGCCACGCCCGCGATGACGAGGGCCAGCAGCACGACCACTTCCGAGGAGCCGCCGGCAGGGCTTTCAGTGATCTCGTCGACCACCTTGCCGGCAAGCACCGGGGTGGCCACGGCAAGCAGCGCGCTGATGACGCTGACCGCCACGAACGCCCCCAGCCTGCGGTGATGCCGCGCGGCGAAGCGCCAGATCCGGCCCAGCAGCGCCCGGTCGGCCAGCGAGCGCAGGTCGCCGGACTGCGCCCGCACCTGCCGGTACAGGGTGTGCCGGGCCACCGTTTCGATGCTCATGAAATTCACCGTAGAACCTCAACAAAAGATGAGGTCAACAAGCTTCCCGCATCTCGGCCGGTTCTTCAGGCAAGATTGCGGGCATGGACAGTGGTACGACATCACCCCGGGTGCTGGTGGTGGATGACGACGACGACGTGCTCGCCTCGCTGGAGCGCGGGCTGCGGCTGTCCGGTTTCGACGTGTCGACCGCCAAGGACGGTGCCGAGGCCCTCCGCAGCGCCACCGAGACCCGGCCCGACGCGATCGTGCTCGACATCAACATGCCGGTGCTCGACGGTGTCAGCGTGGTCACCGCCCTGCGCGCCATGGACAACGACGTCCCCGTCTGTGTGTTGAGCGCGCGCAGCTCCGTCGACGACCGGGTCGCCGGCCTGGAGGCCGGTGCCGACGACTACCTGGTCAAGCCGTTCGTGCTGGCCGAACTGGTGGCGCGGGTGAAGGCGCTGCTGCGCCGGCGCGGCTCGACCGCCACGTTCTCGTCGGAGACCATCCAGGTCGGGCCGCTGGAGGTCGACATCCCGGGCCGGCGGGCCCGCGTCAACGGCACCGACGTCGACCTGACCAAGCGCGAGTTCGACCTGCTCGCGGTGCTGGCCGAACACAAGACCGCGGTGCTGTCCCGCGCCCAGCTGCTTGAGCTGGTGTGGGGCTACGACTTCGCAGCCGACACCAACGTGGTTGACGTGTTCATCGGCTACCTGCGCCGCAAGCTGGAGGCCGGCGGTGCGCCGCGGCTGCTGCACACCGTGCGCGGCGTGGGGTTCGTGCTCCGGACGCAGTGATGAGCGCTTGCGCGAGGAACAAAGGAACCTGATGGACCGGCTGTCGCGGATCTTCGCCCGCACCCCGTCGCTGCGCACCCGCGTCGCATTCGCCACCGCGATCGGCGCGGCGATCGTCGTCGTGATCGTCGGCACCATCGTGTGGATCGGCATCACCAACGACCGCAAAGAGCGACTGGACCGCCGCCTCGACGAGGCGGCCGGCTTCGCGATTCCGTTCCTGCCGCGCGGCCTCGACGAGATTCCGCGATCGCCCAACGACCAAGACGCGGTGATCACCGTCCGCAAGGAGGGTCAGGTGACGTCCAACTCGACCGTCGTGCTGCCGGAGCTGCCGGCCGGTTACGCCGACACCTACGTCAACGGCGTGCGCTACCGGGTGCGCACGGTGGACATCCGCGTGCCCGAACCGATGTCGGTGGCGGTCGGCGCCACCTATGACGCCACCATCAGCGATACGAATAACCTGCATCGCCGCGTGCTGGTGATCTGCGTCTTCGCCGTCGGCGCGGCGGCCCTGCTCGGTTGGCTGCTGGCCGCGTTCGCGGTGCGGCCGCTCAAACGGCTGGCGGAGCAGACCCGCCAGATCGACGCCGGCGACGAGGCACCCGATGTCGAGATTCGCGGTGCCACCGAGGCCGTCGAGATCGCCGACGCGGTCAAGGGCATGCTGCAGCGGATCTGGAAGGAACAGGACCGCACCAACGCCGCGCTGGCGTCGGCGCGCGACTTCGCCTCGGTGTCATCGCACGAACTGCGCACCCCGCTGACCGCGATGCGCACCAACCTCGAGGTGCTGTCCACTCTCGATCTGCCCGACGAGCAGCGCAAAGAAGTCATCAACGACGTCATCCGCACCCAGTCGCGCATCGAGGCCACGCTGACTGCGCTCGAGCGGCTCGCGCAGGGCGAGCTGTCCACCTCCGACGACCACGTTCCGGTCGACATCACCGAGCTGCTCGACCGGGCCGCCCACGACGCCATGCGGATCTATCCCGACCTGGATGTGTCGCTGGTGCCCGCGCCGACGGTCATCATCGTCGGCTTGCCGGCCGGGCTTCGGCTCACGGTGGACAACGCCATCGCGAACGCCGTCAAGCATGGCGGCGCCACCCGGGTGCAGCTGTCCGCGGTCAGCTCACGAGCCGGGGTGGAGATCGCCATCGATGACGACGGGATCGGTGTGCCGGAAGAAGAGCGCAAGGTCGTCTTCGACCGGTTCTCCCGCGGTTCGACGGCGTCGCACTCCGGCTCCGGGCTGGGCCTGGCGCTGGTGGCCCAGCAGGCCGAACTCCACGGCGGCACGGCGTCGCTGGAGGCCAGCCTACTGGGCGGCGCGCGGCTACTGCTACGGCTGCCCGGCCCGCGCTAGCGCCTACCTCTGCCCGCGCTGAGACTTGCCGCTGTCCCAGCGCGAGAAGCCCGCCGCCGTTGCGGTCTCTTCGTCGCGGAACCATACCTCGGCGACGGTCACGGCGTACGCCGGGCTTTCCGGCGAGTGGTAGAGCATCGAATCCTCGTTGCCCTTCACCGTCCACCCTGACGGACCGCTGCCGTCGGCATTCGGCTTCGCCGAACCGGGGCCGTGCGGCCCGGGCGGCACGTCGGCGAACTTCGCCGCACCGCCGGTCGCCCGACCCTTGTCCCACCGGGTGAAGCCGGCACGCTCGGCGGCGCTCTCCTCCCGGAACCAGACCTCGGCGATCGTCTGCTTATACGACGGGCTGTCCAGTGTGTGGTAGAGCATCGAGTCCTCGTTGCCCTTGATCGTCCACCCCGACGGACCACTGCCGCCGGCACCCGCCCGGGCAGAACCTGCACCGTAGGGCTCCTCGACGGCGCTGATCTTCGCCGTCGCGTCGGTGTCCGACGTGCCACCGGTGAACTTCGCAGCCGCCGCACCACCGGCCGCGGCCGCACCCGCCGCTGCGGCACCGGCCGCGGGCATCCTCGTCGTCGGGCTCTCGGTGGTCACCGTGTCACCGGTCGCCCGACCCTTGTCCCACCGGGTGAAGCCGGCGCGCTCGGCGGCGCTCTCTTCCCGGAACCAGATCTCGGCGATCGTCTGCTTATACGACGGGCTGTCCGGTGTGTGGTAGAGCATCGAGTCTTCGTTGCCCTTGATCGTCCACCCCGACGGACCACTGCCGCCGGCACCCGCCCGGGCAGAACCTGCACCGTAGGGCTCCTCGACGGCGCTGATCTTCGCCGTCGCGTCGGTGTCCGACGTGCCACCGGTGAACTTCGCAGCCGCCGCGCCACCGGCCGCGGCCGCACCCGCCGCTGCGGCACCGGCCGCGGGCATCCTCGTCGTCGGGCCCTCGGTGGTCTCCGTGCCGCCGGTCAATCTGGCGCCCGTATCGCGCTCGACGGTGGCGCGAGGCGCACTGGGCCCTCTGACACCCACCGACTCGGTTACCGGCACCTCACGGGTGACGCGCCGAATCATCAAGGCGAATGTCAGCAGCAGGCCCAGCAGAAACGACAGAGCCATCAGCCACCAATTCACGTCTTCCATTACCGCGCTCCTATCTCACGCGAGCCCGGAAGGTCCGCGACTGCTTCTTCCTCACTTGTGCGCCGAATCGACATAACGGTGATCAGCCAAGCCACTAATGACCCGACCACGAAAGCGAGCAGATACCACAACCATTGGATGACGAAGTCCATGTCGAATCCTTCCTTAGCTGACCAAGATCACGACGCGCCGGTTCTGGGCACGACCATCGGGTGTGTCATTGCTCGCGACGGGATTGGCGGCACCCAGCCCCTTCGAGGTGACGGCGTTGCCGGCGACGCCCTGTGCAACCAGGTAGTCGGCAACCGACTTCGCCCGGTTCCCGCTCAGCGGAATGTTGATGGCGTCATTGCCGGTGTTGTCGGTGTAGCCCTCCACCGCGACGCGCGCATTCGGGCACGTCTTCAGCTTGTCGGCGACCTGGGTCAGCATCTGCTCGGTATCGGGCGTCAGCGTGAACCCATCGGTCTCGAAGATGATCGGCGTCCTCAGAAGGCCAGCGATATCCGCCTGGAGGTTGGCGCACTCGCCGGCCGGTGCCGGTGCGGGTGCGGGTGCCGGTGCCGGTGCCGGTGCTCCGGTGGGAGCCTGGACCCGAATCTCGTTGACGACCTTCAGGTTTGGCCATGCAGCCTTCGCCGCAGCTTCTACTGCCGCTTTCGCATCCTCGGACGGTGCGGTCCCCGTGAGGGTGACGGTGTCGCCGTTCAGATCGAACTTGAAATCGGGAATGTCCACGGCCGCCTTGAAAAGGTCTCCGAGACCGGAGACGTCGGGTGCGCTGATACCCGGCCTGATGTTGATGTTGTCGATCAGATTGACGCCGCCTCCGAGCGCCCCCCTCAACGAGTCGAGCAACGATGTTTTCGCCGCTAGGTCGGGCAGCTCGCCACTAAGCGTGAAGTCGTTGCCGTTCCGGCTGATCGACAATGGCGCGAAGGATAGCGACGGGACATTGACGTTGGGCGCGGTCACGGTGGGCGCCGTCAGCGTGACCGACGGATCGACACTCGGCATCGTCACGTCGACATCGGCATCTCTGTCCCTGATGCCATAGCCGATTGCTCCCAGTAGCAGCGGCACAGCCAGCAGTGCCAGCAGCCATCCCAGGCCGGGAGGGCGTCGATAAAATTTGGATTCTGTCCGCCATTGGGTGGTTGTGCGAATTTCCTCAGAACCCGGCATGGGTGCTCCTCAGTCAATTGACGCGTCCACTTCTTGAACAAGTCGAGCCTATGACGTTCGCGGAGTCACTTTGGCGGGTTCGTCGAGAACTGAGATGACAATCGGACAAACTCTTTGACTTGGTCTAATGGGTGTCCAATAGGTCGATAACGAAAATCAAAGTCTTACCAGACAAGCGGTGGCCTCCGCCCGCCGGACCGTAAGCCTGGACCGGCGGAATGACCAGCTGACGCCGCCCGCCGACCTTCATCCCGGGAATCCCGTCCTGCCATCCCTTAATCAGCCCGCGCAGCGGGAATTCGATGGATTCGCCCCGATTCCAGGAGCTGTCGAATTCTTCGCCGGTGTCGTACTCGACGCCGACATAGTGCACCTCGACGGTGCCGCCGGGCACCGCTTCCGCACCGTCGCCGACCACCAGGTCCTTGATGACGAGCTCGGTCGGCGCGGGCCCTTCGGGAAACTCAATTTCAGGTTTCGTCGTCACCGCACCCACGGTAGTCGGGCAGACTGGACAGGTGGCAAAGGACGAAGACATCCTCGCCGAGGTCAACAAACTCGTTGCCGAGGAAAAGGAGCTGCGCGGCAAGCTGCAGCGCCATGACATCAGCGAATCAGAGGAACACGAACGCCTGCGCGTGATCGGGATGGCCCTCGATCAATGCTGGGACCTCCTCCGGCAGCGCCGTGCATTGCGCGAAACCGGCGGCGATCCGCGCGAGGCGGAGGCGCGACCGGCCAGCCAGGTCGAGGACTACCTGAATTGACTGGATGGACGCCGTGACCCCCCATCCCGAGATCGTCGTCGTCGGCGGCGGACACAACGGTTTGGTCGCCGCCGCCTACCTGGCCCGCGCCGGACGGCGCGTGCAAGTGCTCGAACGCCTCGGTCATGTTGGAGGGGCGGCGGTCTCGGCGCATGCGTTCGATGGCGTCGACGCTCGGCTGTCCCGCTACTCGTATCTGGTCAGCCTGTTGCCGCGACGCATCGTCGAAGACCTCGGCGCGCGGGTACGGCTGGCCCGGCGCCGCTATTCGTCTTATACGCCCGACCCGGCCACGGGCGGCCGGACGGGGCTGTTGGTCGGGCCGCAGAACACTTTCGGCGCGATCGGTGCTGCCGGTGACGAGGCCGGGTTCACCGACTTCTACCGCCGCTGCCGCATCGTCACGTCTCGGCTGTGGCCGACGCTGACCCAGCCGCTGAGCAGTCGCGACCGCGTTCACCGTGATGTGCTGGCCGCCGGCGACCCCGATGCCGAGGCCGCGTGGCAGTCGATGATCTGCCGACCGATCGGGCACGCGATCACCGAAACTGTTGACAACGACCTGGTCCGCGGCGTGATGGCCACCGACGCGGTGATCGGCACGTTCGCCCGCGCCGACGATCCGTCGCTGACGCAGAACGTGTGCTTGCTGTATCACCTGGTGGGCGGCGGCACCGGTGATTGGGATGTGCCGATCGGCGGCATGGGTGCGGTCAGCGGCGCGCTGGCCGCTGCCGCCGCCGGGCATGGGGCCGAGATCATCACGGGTGCAGAGGTTTACGGCATCGACCCTGATGGCGAAGTGCGTTACCACGTCGACGGCGCCGAGCGCCGCGTCCACGCCGAGTTCGTATTGTCCTGCGTGACACCGGCGGTGCTCGCCGGCCTGCTGGGCGAACCCGTGCCCGCGCTCGCCCCCGGCGCGCAGGTCAAGGTCAACCTGATGCTACGGCGGTTACCGCGACTACGCGACGACACCGTGACAGCCGAGCAGGCGTTCGGCGGAACATTCCACATCAACGAGAACTTCAGTCAACTCGACGCCGCCTACGCGAAGGCGGCCAACGGTCGGGTTCCCGACCCGTTACCGTGCGAGATCTACTGTCATTCATTGACCGACCCCACAATCCTGTCCGACGAGTTGCGGGCATCCGGTGCGCACACGCTGACCGTTTTCGGACTGCACACGCCGCACCATCTGGCCGCTGGGGCCCACCCCGACCGCATGCGCGACAGCCTGACCTCGGCGGTGCTGAACTCGCTGAATTCCGTTCTGGCCGAACCCATTCAGGACGTGTTGATGGAAGATTCGTCGGGCCGGCTGTGTATCGAGGCCAAGACCACCGTCGACCTTGAGAACACGCTGGGCATGACCGCCGGCAACATCTTCCACGGTGCGCTGAGTTGGCCGTTCGCCGAGGACGACGAGCCGCTCGACACTCCGGCGCGGCGCTGGGGGGTTGCCACGGAGCATGACCGAATCCTGGTGTGCGGGTCGGCGTCCCGCCGCGGCGGCGCGGTGTCGGGTATCGGCGGACACAATGCCGCGATGGCGGTGCTGGAAAGCTAGGGTGTCCCGAATAATGCGAATTGCGTAGTGGGATTGGCACTGCGCCAGGCTGATTGATGGTGAGGCCACGGAGGTGTGACCATCGCGCACACTAGCTATGGCCCATTTCTGCACCAGGGCTGTTGATGGGGAGTTGTGGAGGCTAATCCACAGCCCTGGCGTCAATCTCGGCGAGAGCACCGGCCACAGCCTCTCGATCTGGTGTGATGACTGCGGCGATCACGCGCCAGGCGCCGCATGGCCTGCGAACGCCGTCTGGTCGACCGCCACGTGGGATTTCAGGGCACTCGGAGAGCATCGCCAAGCGAGAAGCGAATGCTGTGAAATCGGCGGCGAACTCGCGATCAGGAATGCTATTTCGGCGCAAATTTCACGACGGCGTAGCCGATTGCGACTCACGGGCTAGCCAGCTTGGCGATGATGGCGTGCAGCGCCCGCAGTTCGGCCTCGTCGAGCGCGGCGAGCGAATCCGGCGCCGGGTCGTCGACCGCGTCGATCTCTGAAAGCACGTCCCGGCCGGCATCGGTCAGCGAAACCAGCTTGCATCGCCGGTTGGTTGGGTCGGTCTGACGCACAACCAGTCCGCGGTCCTCCAGGTCGTTGACCGCCACCGTCGCCGCGGGTGCATCGATGGTGGCGGCGTGTGCAACCTCCTTGACCGTCATCGGCCGGTGAGCCAACCGCTTCAGGATCCGGATCCTGCTGAACGGCAGGCCCGACTGCTCCACCACCGCGCGCTTCCAGCGGTCTCGGTTGTCAAATACCAGCGCGGCCATCTCTCCCCAAACCGTGTCGGCCAAGGGATTACGCGACACGGACCCTCACCTCCTGTGCAGGGGGGCCTTCGATCAGCGGGGCCAGCCGCTCCGCGGAGCGTATAGCCCGCGGCGAGGTAGACAGGATGCCGAGCACGAAGATGGTCACCCCGAGGCCGACGCACACGAACCACAGGGGTCGCGCCGCGGTGGCGAAATCAGTGCCGGTGGCCGACAACGCCAAGCCCGCGACCGAACCACACAGCGCCACACCGATACTCACCCCGATCTGGCGGCTGGTGGACGTCACCGCCGACGCCGCACCGGCCCGGTCCAACGGCATCCCGCTGACGGCAGCGTTGGTGATGGGCGCGTTGACCATCGAGAAGCCGATGCCGAAGACCGCGAAGATGATCAGCAGCGCCCACACCGGCGTCGTTGCGGTCAGCCCGGTCAGCATCACCGACGCCGCGGTGATCAGCACGCCGGCTGCCAGCAGTGACGGGCGACTTCCGAACCGGCCGACCAGCCGACCCGACAACGGCGAGAACACCAGCGCACCAATGGCGACCGGAAGGTAGATCAATCCGGTGTGCAGGGCGGAGTATCCCCGCTCGTCCTGCAGGTAAAGCGCCATCATGAACAGGAACGCACCCCAGGCCGCAAGCGCTGTGATCGCCGTCAAGGTCGCCGAGGCGAACGGGATGCTGCGGAAGAAGTGCAGGTCGACGAAAGGATCGCTGCGCCGGGCCTCGTAGCGCAGGAAGGCCACGAACGCCAGCAGCGCGATGACGAAGACCGTGACGGTGCGCGGATTCGTCCAGCCCAGGACCGGACCTTCGATGAGCGTGTACACGATGCCGAACAGGAACATCACGGCGAGCCCCTGGCCGATCGGATCGATGTTGCGCATCGTCGCGGACTTGCTCTCGGGGACGAAGATCGCGGTGAGGATGATCGCGGCGGCGCAGATCGGCAGGTTGATCCAGAAGACGGCGCGCCAGCCGACCACTTCGATCAGCAGACCGCCGACGATGGGGCCCAGCGCCATCGAGATGCCGACGACGGCGCCCCAGAACCCCAGCGCGCGCGCCCGCTCGACGCGACCGGTGAACACCTGCGAGATGATCGACAACGCAACGGGATTGAGCATCGAGCCGCCGATCGCCTGGATGAAGCGCGCGGCGATCAGGGTCTCGATGCCGGGAGCGACGCTACACAGCAGCGACCCGGCCGCGAAGATGGTGAGCCCGATCTGGAACACCCGGCGACGGCCGAAGCGGTCACCCGTCGCGCCGGACAGCATCAACAACGACGCCAGCACCAGCGTGTAGATGTCGATGACCCACTGCAGCTGCGAGGTGGTGGCGCCGAGGTCGCTGCGGATGGCGGGAACGGCGACGTTGACGATGGTCGCGTCCATCGACACGATCAACAGGCTCAGGCAGCAGGACATCAGGATGATGGCCTTGCGCCCGGGGCTCATCGTGCCGACAGTTTCATACACACAAGTATTGTGGAACTACAACTGTCGACGAGCAAGCCCGTCCGGCGTGATTTCCGTCGCACTCGCCGACGCCCGAATGTGCGCAGAATTTCCCGGTCTGTCCGCGTGTTGGGCAGCGCCCGCTCGCGGGGAGGAGGCTAGCGGCCTTCGAGCCGTGTGTAGTCCCGCTCGCCGTAGCCGGTGTAGACCTGACGCGGCCGGCCGATCTTGCCATTGCCCTCGTCGTGCATCTCACGCCAATGCGCGATCCAGCCGGGCAGCCGGCCCAGCGCGAACAGCACGGTGAACATGCGGGTCGGGAAACCCATGGCCCGGTAGATTACCCCGGTGTAGAAGTCAACGTTCGGGTACAGCTTGCGTTCGATGAAGTACTCGTCGGTCAGCGCCGTTTCTTCCAGCTGTTTGCCGATGGCCAGCAGGTCGTCGTCGCCGCCCAGCTTGCCGAGGATCTTGTCGGCCTGTTCTTTGACGATGCGCGCCCGCGGGTCGTAGTTCTTGTACACGCGGTGGCCGAAGCCCATCAGCTTGACGCCGTCGTCGCGGTCCTTGACCTTGCGGACGAATTCGCGGACATCGCCGCCGGATTGGCGGATCTTCTCCAGCATCTCCAGCACCGACTGGTTGGCGCCGCCGTGCAGCGGACCCCACAGCGCGTTGATGCCGCCGGAAATCGAGGTGAACAGGTTGGCCTGCGACGAGCCGACCAGCCGCACCGTCGACGTCGAGCAGTTCTGCTCGTGGTCGGCGTGCAGGATGAAGAGCATGTCGAGCGCCCGCACGAGCTCGGGGTCCACCTCGTAGGGCTCGGCGGGGAACCCGAACGTCATCCGCAGGAAGTTCTCCACCAGCGTCAGCGAGTTGTCCGGGTAGAGGAACGGCTGGCCGACCGACTTCTTGTACGCATACGCCGCGATCGTCGGCAGCTTGGCCAGCAGCCGAATGGTGGACAGCTCCACCTGGGCGTCGTCGAACGGGTCAAGCGAATCCTGGTAGTAGGCCGACAGCGCGTTGGCCGCGCTCGACAGCACAGGCATCGGATGCGCATTGCGCGGGAAGCCGTCGAAGAACCGCTTCAGGTCCTCGTGCAGCAGCGTGTGTCGCTGGATCTTGGTGGTGAACTTCTCCAGCTCTTCCTTGCTCGGCAGTTCGCCGAAGATCAACAGATAACTGACCTCGATGAAATTCGACTTCTCCGCGAGCTGCTCGATCGGGTAGCCGCGATAGCGCAGGATGCCGGCGTCGCCGTCGATATAGGTGATGGCGCTCTTGGTGGAGGCGGTGTTGACGTAACCGCTGTCGAATGTGGTGTAGCCGGTCTTGGCGAGCAGCGACCCCAGCGCGATACCGTCGGCGCCCTCCGTCGCGTGGACGATGTCCAGGTCAAGCTCGCCACCTGGGTATTTGAGGGTGGCGTGCTCGTCGTTATCGGCCACGGAATTCCCTTCTTCGCTGCCGCAGTGCGGACCCTGTCCTTCAAAAGGTAGTCCCATTGGCGCGGTCGTGCCCGCGGGGGGTTGGGATTATTCAGACCGGCTGCCGGATGTTCGCCACCGAGTCGATGAACTGCGCGTATGTCGCCTCGAGCCCCGAGACTATGTGGTCGACCGTCACGCGTTCCCAATCCGTCGCGGGGCCAACGCGGCTGAGCGTGGTTATGATGATCGCCCCCCACACCGCCCCCACCAACTGCAGCCGCCGATCGTCGGGCACAACTCCCATCCGCTTGGCAAGCGCGGCGTTGACGGCGTCCATCCGGAACTCGGATGCGACCTTCATAAGCGCTGGCGAGGACGTGATGATCCGGGCCGATGCCAGCACCCGCTCGGCGGTCAAGCCGCTGGCGGGGGCGGTCTTGCTGTTGTTGAACGCCGCGACGTGCGAGCGAAACAGGGCGTCCAGGTGGCTGATATCGGCAGGCTGGCGGGCCAGTTCAACCGCGATGTTGTCGATGACATCGTCGATGAACGCCAGCACGACCGCGTCCTTGGTGGCGAAATACCGGCTGAACGTGCGGGGCGAGACATCGGCGATGGCGGCGATCTGCTCGACGGTCGTGCGCCCGTACCCTTGCCGGTAGCACAGCTCGACGGCGGCGTCGATGAGCCTGGCGCGGGTGCGCAACTTCTTGCGTTCGCGCAGGCCAAGCCCATTCCCCGTGACATCAGCCACGCCTGGATGCTAACGCCCGAATCTGTGATAGGTCCAGCAAACGTGGCAACGACTGAAACTTGGCGCCGATCACACTTTGTCATGGTCGGTCGTATGCCGGCCGGCGACGCGATAGCGTACGAACGCCGGCCCGACGAGCGCGGCGGTCACCACGCCGACGACCACCAGCGCGCCACCACCGGCTGCGGCAACCGTGGTACCCACCGCCGCGGCGGCGGCCCCGTGTACCGCATCGCCCAGCCGTGGCCCGCCGGCGACGACGACCGTGAACACTCCCTGCAGCCGACCCCGCACATCGTCGGCGGCCGCCTGCTGCAGGATCGTCGACCGGAACGCGGCCGACACCATGTCCGCCGCGCCGCCGATGGCCAAGAACGCCAGGGCGATCCACAAGAACGTGCGGGCTCCGCCGTGGGCCAGCCCGCTGGCCACACCGAAGCCGATCATCGCCACTCCCCATGCCACGATCGCGATGACCACGGCCAAGCCCTGACGCTGGATCCGCGGCAGCCAGCCGGAAAACACCCCGCCGGCGACAGCGCCGACCGACATCGCGGCGGCCAGCAACGCCATTGTGGTACCGCCCTCGACCGGTCCGCCAAAACTCTCGTGCGCCATCTGCGGGAAGAGCGCGCGCGGCATGCCGAAGATCATCGCGATCAGGTCGACGACGAACGACATCAACACCACCGGGTGTCCCGCCAGGTAGCGGAACCCGTCCAGCACCGCGGCGAAACCCCATCGGGCCGAGCCGCGCTCGCTCGCGGTTGCCGGCATCGGCGCCAGCCGGAATGTCGCCCAGATCGGCGCCACGCAGGTGATGGCGTCGATGAGATAGAGCGTGGACAGGTCTACCCAGTGCAGCATCACCCCGGCCAACAGCGGCCCGACGATCGCGCCGAACTGCATGACGGTCATGTTCAGCGAGTTGGCGGCGGGTAGTTGGTCGCCGGGCAGTATGCGCGGGATCGCGGCCGAGCGGGTGGGCTGGTTGATCGCGAAGAACGCCTGCTGCACCGACAGCAGGCACAGCACCACCCACACGTTGTTCAGCGCCAGCGCGGCCTGTAGCCAAAGCAGCACCGACGCGACCGCCAGTCCGCACGACGCGATGATCAGCAGCAGGCGGCGGTCCATCGCGTCGGCCCAGGCGCCGCCCCACAGCCCGAACACGATGAGCGGCACCAACGCGAACAGCCCGGAGAGCCCTACGTACGCCGAGTTCTGGGTGAGGGCATAGAGCTGCACCGGCACCGCGAAGATCGTCAGGTTCGCGCCGATGACGGTGACGATCCCGGACAGCCACAGCCGGCGGAAGTCCGGTGTCCGCAGCGGTGTGGTGTCGGCGAAAAGCTTCCCCCGCCGGCGGGAGGTATCCCCTGCCACCCTTAGGGTTGCAGCCGCTCGATGTGGCCTCCGCCGCCAACCCGAATCCTGTTGTGTACCCGGTTTTCCCGGCCCTGCCAGAACTCGACAACCTCGGGCGCGATCAGGTAACCGCCCCAGTTCGGTGGCACCGGCACCTCGTCATCCGCGGCGAATCTGTCGATGACCTCGGCCAGCTGCTCAAGTAGCGTGGCACGTGACGCGATCGGCCTGGACTGATGCGACGCCCACGCACCCAGTTGGGAGCCGCGCGGGCGCTTTGACCAGTAGTCGGCGGTCACCTCGGCCGACACCTTCGTCACCGGTCCGCGGATGTGGACCTGGCGGCCCAGCAGAAACCACGGAAACGTCGCCGACGCATACGGGTTGGCGGCCAGTTCGTCGCCCTTGGCGGAGTCGTAATTGGTGAAGAACGTGATACCGGTGTCGTCCATGCTCTTGCACAACACGGCGCGCGTCACCGGCCTTCCCCGCGCATCGACCGTGCCCACCACCATCGCGTTGGGCTCCGCCACGCCAAAGCGTTCGGCGTCGGCTAACCATTTGCGCAGCAGTGCAAGCCAGCCGTCGGCGAGCCAGTCGGCATCGAGGTCCGGACTGCCGTCCTTCTCGAGCGACCCGTACTCCACCCGCATTTTGGCCAGGTGTTCGCCCTCTGTAACCACCGCGGTAACCCTACGCCCGCCCAGGTGCGAGAATCGGCCCCATGACTGCGGTGCATAAGGATTTCGTCGAGGGTCTTGCCGGTGTCGTCGCGTTCACCACGGAGATCGCCGAACCGGACAAGGACGGCGGAGCGCTGCGCTACCGCGGCGTGGACATCGAGGATCTGGTCAACCGCCATGTCACGTTCGGCGACGTGTGGGGGCTGCTGGTGGATGGCCGGTTCGGCCACGGGTTGCCGCCGGCCGAGCCGTTCCCGCTGCCCATTCATACCGGCGACGTCCGCGTCGACGTGCAGGCCGGCCTGGCGATGCTGGCGCCGATCTGGAGCTACCCGCCGATCCTGGACATCGACGACGGTACCGCCCGCGAGCAGCTGGCCCGCGCATCGGTGATGGCGCTGTCCTACGTCGCGCAATCCGCGCGCGGCATCTACCAGCCCGCCGTGCCGCAGCGCACAATCGACGAATGCAGCACTGTCACAGGACGTTTCATGACCCGATGGCAGGGCGAGCCGGATCCCAAACACGTCGAGGCGATCGATGCGTACTGGGTGACCGCCGCCGAGCACGGCATGAACGCTTCGACGTTCACCGCGCGAGTGATCGCGTCGACCGGCGCCGACGTGGCGGCCGCGCTGTCTGGGGCCATCGGCGCGATGAGCGGCCCGCTGCACGGCGGCGCCCCGGCGCGGGTGATCCCGATGATCGAGGAGGCCGAGCAGCACGGCGACGCGCGGGCGGTGGTCAAGGGAATCCTCGACCGCAAGGAAAAGCTGATGGGCTTCGGTCACCGCGTCTACCAGGCCGAGGATCCGCGGGCCCGGGTGCTGCGCGCGACGGCCAGGCGGCTCGAGGCGCCGCGCTACGAGGTGGCCGCCGCGCTGGAGCAGGCCGCGCTGGCCGAACTGCGTGAGCGTCGACCCGACCGCCCGATCGAAACCAATGTCGAGTTCTGGGCGGCGGTGATCCTGAACTTCGCCCGCGTGCCGGCCAAGATGATGCCCGCGATGTTCACCTGCGGGCGCACCGCCGGTTGGTGCGCACACATCCTGGAACAGAAGCGGCTCGGCAAGCTCGTCCGGCCCTCGGCGATCTATGTCGGTCCGGAGCCGCGCAGCCCGGAAGCGGTCGAGGGTTGGGGCCAGATTTCCAAGGCCTGAATCATGCCTGACGACGGCGCCGTCGCGACGTTTGCTTCGGCGGCACGCAGTTTCGCCGCTCTGGTGCGCGACATCCCCGACGAGGTGCTCGGCGACGCGACGGTGTTGGCGGCGCGCATCGCGACGGCCATCGGCGAAGGTCAGACGGTGCTGTTGTCGTTGACCGGCCGCACCGCGCTGCCGCCGTCATTCTCTGTTGTCTGAGGGTTGACCTAAATGTCGGTGGCCGGTGGTTGCATGGCGTTGTAGCGATTAGTAACCCGCGTGTGCCGGGTCTGTACGCATATCCCGGACACGGGTGATGTCAACACATACACCGAGGAGTGACGACAATGGCAATCAAAGTCGAGCCCGCATTAGCCCCGCACCTGATCGTCGATAACGCCGCGGCGGCCATCGACTTCTACGTCAAGGCTTTCGACGCAGTCGAATACGGCCGGGTACCCGGTCCCGACGGCAAGCTCATCCATGCAGCACTGAACATCAACGGCTTTCCGGTGATGTTGAATGACGACTTCCCCGAGATGACCGAAGGCAAGTCGATGACGCCGACCGCCCTCGGCGGCACGCCGGTCACCATTCATCTCACCGTGACCGACGTCGACGCCAAGTTCCAGCAGGCCATCGACGCCGGCGCCACCGTGCTGGCCCCGCTCGAGGACCAGTTCTGGGGCGACCGCTACGGCGTGGTCCGCGACCCGTTCGGCCACCACTGGTCACTTGGGCAGCCGGTGCGCGAGGTCAGCATGGAGGAAATCGAGGAGGCGATGAAACAGCAGCAGTAGCGGCAGCCTTTCGGGGATGTAGTGGCGTCACGAATTCCTGCCGCCCGCAGTGAGTCTTGTGACCGCGGCCTCGATCTCGGCGACCCGGTCGAGGTCGAGGCCCCAGGGCTGGTCGACATCGACTCGTGCGTCGAGATCCCATAGGACACACTGCTCGCCGGGCTGCGCGACCAGCGTCCATGCGATCACCGTCCGGCGAAGCTGCTCGTCGACTGGATCGGTGGCCCCCGGGACGTCGGCCGGTGCGCCGCCGTCCGGGTGGTGATGCAGAAACTCGCCGTAGGCCTGCTTGCAGAACACCGAATACCGCGCGGTGCACAGAATCAGGCCGTGCCACGCTTCATCCACCGCGCGCGACGGCATCCCGATCACCTGCTTGTCGCACAGCGCGGGCGCACAGCAACGCAGCCACTGCCGCAAACCGGTCTCGATTAGCGCCCGGGGCTGCCAGGGACACGTTTTGAACACGGCCGGAGGGAGATCGAGGTCCGCCACCGCGGTAGACACCCGATCGAACCGATTCCTGCGCGGGCGGCGCACGCATTCACTGTAGGTGCCGAGAGCAAAACGACGTAACCTTTGCCCATGAGCACCGTTGCGACAGTCACGGTCGTCTCGCTGCTGACCATTGTGGTGATCGCTGCCGTGTTCACGCACCGTCGGCATCGCCGACGTCAAAGCACCCGACGCAGCGCTGCCGGCCCGACCGTCGCTGCCGACTATCCCTTGGAGGACCGGTACTGGCGCGAGCACTCGGAGCGGCTGGCCAAGCGCGCCAAAAGGCGCAAGGTCTGGGCGGCCGGAACGGCGGGTGCGGTGGGCGCCAACTCCACCGACGGCGCTGGCGGAGGCTGTGGCGGCGGAGGCTGCGGCGGCGGTTGTGGCGGCGGTTGACGCCGACAGGCATCCGCCATCTAAGTGAGACGGGCGCAAACCCGTCCGGCGATCTACGCCGCAGCATTCATGGACATTGCTCTACGCCCGCGTCCGCCGTGGACGCGCGGCTTTGGACAAAGTGCTACCGCCGCAGGCCGGCGAGCAACCGCTGGCGGACGGGCGGCGTCGGCGCGGTCGCCGCAGCGGCCAGCATGTCCGGGACCGTCGTGAACTTGTCGCGCGGTCGGCCGTCGGCGCCACCGCGCGCGATCTCCGCCTCGTCGATGGCCTTCCAGCCCTCGGCGTCGACGACGTCGGGCCGGCGGCTGCGGACCAGCTTGTCCAGTGCCGCCGGTTTGGCGGCCGGGTCGGCGAGCAGACCGTCGTTGTAGTCGGCGACCAGCTGTTGCACCGTTTGCAGAGCACACGACTTGTTGGTGCCGATGAAGCCGGTCGGGCCGCGCTTGATCCAGCCCGCGACGTAGCTCCCGGGCACCGGCTCACCCGATTCGGGGTCGACGACCCGGCCGCCGTCGTTGGGCACCACCGCAGCGGCGTCGTCGAACGGCAGGTCGCGAATCGGCTTGCCGCGGTAGCCGATTGACGTCAGCACCAGACCGGCGGGAAGCTGGCGAACCTCGTCGGTGCCGGTGACGGTGAACTCGATACCGTCGACACGCCGCCCGCCGAGAATGCGGTTCGGCGTGAGCCGGTAGGCCAGCCGGATACGGGGACGTGTGAACGGTGCCGAGCTGCGTCGCCGAGCTTGCTCAGGATTTCGAGCTTGGCGCGGGTCAGCGGGTCGGTGACGTCGGCCAGGTCGCCGATGACCAGGTCATGATCGGCGGCGTCGAGCACCACCTCGCAGGTCGACGTCAGGCCGATGAGTTCGGGCAGCGTGAACGCCGAGGCGGCCGGGCCGCGCCGGGCGGCGATCACGACCTCCTGCACACACGACGTGCGCAGCGCGGCCAGCGCGTGGTCGGAGATATCGGTGCGGGCCAACACGTCTGGATCGGTGGTCAGGATGCGCGCGACGTCGAACGCGACGTTGCCGTTGCCGACGATCACCACTCGATCGTGGCCCAAATCCACTGGTAGATCAGTGAATTCGGGATGTCCGTTGATCCACGCCACCAACTCAGTGGCGGTACCGGCGCCGGGCAGGCCCATGCCCTCGATGTCGAGTCGACGATCGTTCGGCGCGCCGACGGCGTAGAGCACGGCGTGGTGGTGCGCCAGCAGGTCGGCATGGCTGAGATCCGTTCCCACCTCGACGTTGAGGTAGAACCGGAAGCCGCGGCGCCCGGCGAACCTGTCGAACAGCTTGGTGACCCGTTTGGTGCTCTGGTGGTCGGGCGCCACCCCGGCGCGCACCAGCCCGTAGGGCGTCGGCAGCCGCTCGAAGACGTTGACCCGCACACCGTGCTGGGTGAGCAGTTCGTCGGCGGCGTACATGGCGGCAGGCCCGGACCCGACGATCGCCACCGTCAGCGGGCCACCTTCGCGCGGATGCACCACGGGGGCCCCGATGACCGGCGCCAGCTTGGAGGTCGGCGCCAGTTTCACGTCGGCCGGTCGGTCCGGGTAGTACGACGCGTTGAGAGCGATGAACGGCAGCTGCGTGGGCTCGAGCCGGGTGTCGGGCGCGATGGCGCCGACCGGGCAGGCGCTGACACAGGCGCCGCAGTCGACGCAGGCCACCGGGTCGATGTAGAGCATCTCCGCAGTCGCGAAGCCGGGCTCGTCCGGCGAAGGGTGGATGCAGTTCACCGGGCAGGCGTAGACACAGGACCCGTCGCTGCAACACGACTGGGTGATGACGTGTGGCATAGATCCCTAGGCGACGCTGACCAGGTGCTGGCGCTGCGGCTCGCTGCGGTAACGCGACGGCGCTCCGTCGATCTTGCAGATCCGCCACACCAGCTTGGCGGCGGGGTTCATCAGGCCGGTCTCGTGGCACAGCATCCGGACGTCGGCGAACATGTCGCGCAGGAACTGCCGCGACTCCGGCGAGCGGAAGAAGATCTCCTTGCGCACCGAGCGCGGGATGTCGAACTCCTTCCAGAAGGCACGCGGCGGAACCACGATCGCCGAGCACAGCAGCCGCATGATGAGCGGGACGGCCAGCGACAGCCAGAACCGCTTGCGCGGCCGCATGGCCGGCACCCGCTTGCGCAGATACTCGTGGGCGAACGAGATGTGGCGGGCCTCCTCGGCCACGTGGATGGCCATCACCCGTTCCATGATCGGGTGCAGCCCCTTGCCCTCGCGCAACACGTTCTTCTGGGTGTGGTCGATGGGCTCCTCGCCCGCCAACACGCCGAAGAAGAACACGATCGGCAGCGGGCCGGCGGCCAGCGGGATCGCAGGCTGGATCCACCGCAACAGCCGGGGCATACCCGGCACGTCGGCGCCGATGCGGTTCACCATCTCCTGGAACATCATGGTGTGGTTGCACTCTTCGACCGCCTCGTGCAGGCAGTACCGGTACTCCGGCGAGCCGTTGGGCACCCAGAAGGCGTACTCCATCAGACCGCGAATCAGAATGCTCTCGAAATGCAGGCCGACCTTGGCGACGTTGGCCTGGCGCCACATGCCGATCTCGATCTGGCGTTCCCGTGGCTGCGCCTTGTACCAACCGTGGCGGCCGATCGGGTCGGTTGCCGGCAGGATCCAGCGCTCATCGTTGTCGATCACAGCGAACTCGGGCGAATTCCAGTCGATGTCCGTGTACGGATTGAAGTTGCGCCGCACTGACCCCTCAGACAGTGTGGTGAGCATGTCTACGTACTCGGCGTCATCACGCACTTCCATGTTGCGACGCCAGCGCCTGACCATGCGGGTCCGAGCCATTTGAAGCCTCCCATGAGGTTTACATATACCGGCTTGGTGTACAACGGTACCGCAGGTACCGCATAAATGTCCATCCCCAATATCGTGTTTGCTGAAGGACCGTTCCGATGGTCGAGTTGAAGACCGAAACCGAGATCGAGGCGATTGCCGCCGCGGCTAGTGGACGCGACCTCCGGCGGTCTGCTCGTCGCGGCGATCTGCCCGGCTTCCCGGTCGTCGGGCAGACGGTGTCGGGCGGCGGCATCATGGTGCGCTGACCCGTGGCGGCGACGCGCGCATCCAAGCCAAGATAGACCTTGACCGGCCTGTTCCCATTCCGATCGGCGAGGGATTCCATGTTCGTAGACCAGCCCTGGGATGACGCCGACCTTGCCAGCCTGTACGACGCCTTCCCCTTCACCGATGATCTGGCGTTCTACACCGGGTTGGCCTGCACCCAGGGTGGCCCTGTCCTCGAATTGGGCTGCGGCAGCGGACGCATCCTGGTCCCGCTCGCAAGGGCCGGCCACCACGTCGTGGGGGTGGACACGTCGCCGCACATGCTCGCTCTAGCCCGCGAGAAGCTGGCGTCGGCGGGGCCCGAGGTGGCGGCGCGAGTGCGACTCGTCCAAGGCGACCTGCGGCATCTCGAGCTCAGCGAACGCTTCGACCTCGCGATCGTCGCGGTCAAGACCTTTGCCTATTTGATAACGCGCCATGACCAACAGCGGGCCCTGGCCGCGGTTGCCGCTCATCTCAGGCCGGGCGGATTGCTCGCGATCGATCTGCTGAACCCCACCCCGGATTGGCTATCGCGGCCCGCGGGTTCGGTCCGCCAGGATGTGTTCGGTCAGTTGCCGTCGGGTGCTACCGTGGCGCGCACGGAAACGATGGTGAGCACCGATCTGGCAACCCAGGTACGGACAATCCGCTCGGCGTATGAGATCGTCAGCGACGGTGTCGTGACAAAACGCTTTGTCGAATGGCCTTTCCGTTACACCTACCGGTTCGAGGCCGAGCACCTGCTCGAACGCGCGGGCTTTGTGATCGAATCGGTCCGCGGCGGCTACCACGGCGAGGCGTTCACCTCCGACTCGTCGGTGCTCCTGCTGGTGGGCCGGCGCCGAGACTGATGCTCTACGTCATCCGTCACGGGGAAACGGCGCCGAACGCGGCCGGCCTGCTGCTGGGCCGGTCCGACCCGCCATTGACGAAGCGTGGTCGAACCCAGGCGGCCGGGTTGGCGGCGACACTGCCGGCGCCCGACCGGGTGGTGTCCAGCCCGTTGCGCCGGGCCCGGGAAACGGCGGCGGCTTTCGGACGGGCGGTCGAGGTCGACGACCGCTGGATCGAGCTGGACTACGGGAGACTCGAGGGAATCGACCCGGCGTGCGTGCCGGCCGAGGTGTGGGCCCGATGGCGCGAAAACCCCGACTACGCGCCGGGTGGGGGCGAGGCGCTGTCGGCGCTCGGCGTGCGGGTCCGGGCCGCATGCGAGGAGCTGACCGCGGCGGCGGACCTGCGGGCGGGACGGACGGTGGTCGTGGTGACCCACGTCAGCCCGATCAAGGCCGCCATCGCCTGGGCCCTCGGCGTCGAGGACCGGGTGGCATGGCGGCTGTGGGTCGACGACGCGGGTGTGACCCGCATCGGAATCGACCGGCACGGCCCCGTGCTGCGGTCATTCAACGAGTACTCGCCGTCAGCTCCTTGAGGGCCGCGAAGAGTGCTGCCGCGGTGTCGGCCCATCTTGGCAGCGCGGCGCCTCGGCGGCCCGCAGCTCGGGCCAGAGCGGCCCGCCAAAGCTCGTCGCTGGCCAGCCGGTCGAGCGTGGCGGCGAGAGCCGGGACGTCGCCCGGGTCGAGGACCACTCCCTCGACTCCGTCGCTGACGAGGTGGGGCAGGTTGCCGGCCCGCCACCCGACGACCGGCAGGCCAGCAGCCAGGGCCTCGCCGTAGACGGTGCCGTACGGTTCCCGCCAGCTGGGCAGCACGAAGACGTCGGCGCCGGCGTAGAGGCGGGCGATGCCGTCCCGGTCGAGCACGCCGTGGTGCACGACCCGGTCGCCGAGGAGGGCGAGGCGGCCGCGGACCCGCTCGGTGTAGGCCGGCTCGACGTCGTCCCGGCCGGCGAGGTGGAGCGTGACCCGGTCGTGGGGGAGGCGGCCCAGTGCGTCGAGTAGCTCCAGCGTCCCCTTGCGGGCCATCCAGTTGCCGACGCTGATGGCCGCGGCCCGGCGGCCGCGGCGCAGGTCGGGCAGGGGGCCGGTAGGCAGGGCCGCCACGTCACTCCCGGGCGCGACGACCCGGACCCGGTCGGCGCTCAGCCGGTGAGGCGGGGCGACGAGGTCCTCACGCAGCGCCTCGCTGGCCGCGACCAGCAGCCCGCAGCGGCGGTACAGGTTCCGGTCGAGCACGGCCTGGATCCGTCTCCGCGCAGCGCTGTGGTCGATGCCACCCGGCGGCTGGTGGAGAATCGCGGCAAGGGGCCGACGACGGTTGGCGGCCCGCTGGGCCCACGGGGCGACGAGCCAGGCAGCGATGCTGTCGACCAGCACGACGTCGCCGCGGGCCAGGGTGAAGGGATCGGGCCACGGCCGCACGGGCACGAACTCGACCTCGGCGCCGTGGTCACCCGCCAGTTCCGCCAGGCGGCGGTGGTAAAGGTAGCCGCCGCTGAGCTGCTGGGGAGATCCGAGGGTTAGAAGGGAGACGAGCATGCGGGTCCTCCACGTCGCCCCGACAGCCTTCGGCCACGACGGACTGTTCGGTGGGGGTGAACGCTACCCGCTCGAGCTGGCGCGCACCCTGGCCATGGTCGACGGCGTGCGCTGCGAGCTCGTCACGTTCGGGCGGGAGCCGCGTGTCGAGGAGCACGACGGTTTGCGGATCCACGTTCTGCGCGCCGTGGGCCACCTCGGCGGTCACCCGGCCCACCCGGTCGCACCCGCACTGGCAGCGGTCGTGCGGGGGGCGGACGTGGTGCACACGCACCACCTGCGCAGCCTGCCGAGCCGGATTTCGGCAGTCCTGGCTCGCGCCCGGCGCATCCCCGTGGTCGTCACCGACCACGGCCTCGCCGGAGGTGACTGGCTGGGCCTGCTGCCCCGCTTGTTCGACCGATTCCTGCCGGTGTCCGAGTACTCGGCCAGGGTCCTGCACGCTCCGCCCGGGCGCACGACGGTGGTGTGGGGAGGGGTCGATCCGATCCTGTTCTCGCCCGGTAGCTGTCCCCGGCACGGCGTGCTGTTCGTCGGCCGTCTGACGCCGCACAAGGGTGTCGACCGGCTCATCGCCGCGTTGCCCGCCGGCGCCCGCCTGTCCATCGTCGGCACCGGCGGACACGACCCCCGCCCGCCCGAGCGCGGCTACCCGGACCTACTGCGGCGCCTGACCGCCGGGCGGGACGTCCGCTTCCTCGGGGCGGTGCCCGACCGGGAGCTGCCGGCCCTGTACCGGTCGGCCGCGGTCGTGGCCGTGCCGTCGGTGCACCGGACCGTGTACGGCACCGACGTCGCGGTGTCGGAGCTGCTGGGGCTGAGCACCCTGGAGGCGATGGCGAGCGGAACCCCGGTCGTCGCCAGCAGGCTCGGCGGCCTGCCCGAGCTGGTGGCCGACGGCGAGACGGGCCACCTGGTCGAGCCCGGTGACGTGGCCGCCCTGCGGGACCGACTGGCGCTCGTCCTCGGCGACCCGGCCGCCGCGCACCGGCTGGGCGAGACGGCCCGGGCACGCGCGGTCGAGCGGTTCACTTGGGAGGCGTGCGCCCGGCGCTGCCTCGCCGTCTACGAGGCCCTGATCGGACCTCGGTAACCGCCGTGGGCCACCGGCGACTCCCAGATCCGCGCGGTCAGCTACTCGGCGCCGGTGTCGCCGAGCGCGGCGGCGAACCGGTCGTAGGCCCAGCGGGCGAACACCTCGACGGTTACCGCGATCGCGTCCGGCGGCCGGATCATCTCCAGATCCTCGTCCCCCACGGAGTCGGCGGTGGCGGCGACGGCCGCATCGAGCGCGTCGAGGTCGCACACCATGCCCCGGTCGTCCAGCCGTTCGCGCTCGACGACGACCTCGATGCGGTAGTCGTGCGCGTGGAGCTCGCCCTCGGGTCCCTCGACGTCGGGCATCACGTGAAGCGCCCGCACGTCTACCGCCGTGCCAACAAAATGCATATCGCTAGTCGTACCAAAAGGCGGCGTGGATTAGCCCGTCCTTCCCCCGGTCGAGGGCGGCGAACGCGTCGGCCACGGCCGCCAGCGGGAAGGTGTGTGTAGCCACCATGGCCAGCGGCAGCTCGGAGAGGAGATCCGCGGCAACGGCCCGGCGACGTTCGAGCGTCCACCGCCCGGCCAGCGCAGCGGGGATGGTCGAGACCTGGGTGCTGCGGATTGTCAGCCGCCGCCGGTGGAATGCTCCGCCGAGTGGCAGGGCCGCGACCTTCGTGCCGTACCAGGACGCGACGAGCACCGTTCCCTCGTGGGCCAGCAGGTCGAGCGCATCGGCGAGGGCTTCGGGCCGGCCGCTGGCCTCCACGACGAGCGCTACGCCGCCGGGTGCGCCCGCTGGGTTCATGGCCTCGATGCCCTGTCGCCGAGCACCGGCCCGGCATCGAGGGCGATCTGCAAGGCGGTCTCGACGAGTGGAAACAGCGTCGCTTGCCGCAGATCCACCCCGGCCGGCAGGGGCACGAGCTCGTCACGCCGGGCGACGAACTGGTTCTGCATGTGGGTGGAACGCGAACACCGGCTGGCCGTCGGCTTTCCCGACACAGGCATAGCCGTATCGGAACGGGTAGGTGAATGTCCCGTCGAGCGACTCGATGCGTTCGTCGAGCGGCACCCCCGGATCGATCTCGCCGCGGTACGCGAGCAGTTCCGTCCCGCCGCTGATTCCCGAGAAGTGCGTGGTGACAACAACCTCATCCGGCCCCGGCTCGGGCAGTACGACGGCGGCGACTCGGACCTGGCGCGGGCCTGCGAACTCGACAGCGGCGGCGGACGAAGGCATCATCTCCTGATTATGGCCGCTGGTGAGCAGGCGAAACGGCACGTCGCACGAGTGCTGCATGCTCACTGAGGTGGCGCGTGTCCCCATACCCACGCCGTGCGGTGTATTCGACGTGCGCGCCTTCGAGAGCCCGACCGACCACGTCTACCTGGCCATGGTGCGCGGCGACGTGGAGCGCAAGCACGGTGTTCTTGTTCGCCTCCACTCCGAGTGCCTCACCGGTGACGCGCTCGGCTCGCTGCGGTGCGACTGCGGCGTGCAGCTGCGCCTGGCACTGCGACGGATCGCGGCTGAGGACTGCGGCGTGCTCGTCTACGCCACCGGCCACGAGGGCCGGGGCATCGGCCTGATCAACAAGCTGCGGACATACGCCGAGCAGGACAAGGGCCACGACACGCTCGACGCGAACCTTCTCCTCGGCCTGCCGGTGGACGGGCGCACGTACGACAACGCGGCCGCAGTGTTGTCGGCGCTCGACCTGCGGTCCGTGCGGCTGCTGACGAACAACCCGGGGAAGGTCGAGGGCATGCGGCGGGCGGGGGTCGACGTGGTGGCCGTTGAGCCGCTGCCGACCACGCCGCACGCCCGCAACTTCGGCTACCTGCGCACCAAAGAGCGCAGGATGAACCATGTGGGGCTTACCGGGTTGGCGGTGACGGCCTGGGAGTCCGGTCCCCCGCCGGCCGTCGACGCGAGCGCTCTGCTCGGTGAGGTACGGGCCGCTGAGGACCGGCCCTACGTCGTGCTCAAGTTCGCCCAGACGCTCGACGGGCGCATCGCCACGTCCACGGGCGATGCCAAATGGATCAGCGGCGAGGCCGAGCGCCGCATCTCGCATGCACTGCGGGCCGCATGCGATGCGGTACTCGTCGGCGTGGGCACCGTGCTGACGGACAACCCGCTCCTGACCGTCCGCCTCGTCGCTGGAGCGTCGCCCCAGCGGGTCGTGCTCGACTCGACGCTTCGGCTGCCGCCCACGGCGCAGATCCTCGGCCCAGACGCGGCCACCACAGTGATCACGACGCCGCTCGCGCCGGCCGGCCGCCGGACGGCCCTGCACGAGCGCGGCGTGCGCGTCCACGTCGTCCCTCCCAGCCCCCGCGGCGTCGACCTTCCCGCCGCGCTCGCCAAACTGCGGGCGGCGGGCACGCTGACGCTCCTCGTCGAGGGTGGAGCCCGGGTGATCACGTCGATGCTCGGTACCGGCCTCGTCGATCGCCTGGTGGTCGGGATCGCGCCGACGATAATCGGAGCGGGCACCGAAGCGGTGGGCATTCTCGGGATCACCACCGTGGCCGACGGGATCCGGCTCGTCGACCGGTCGGTATACGTGCTTGAGGACGACGTGCTGCTGGCGTGGGACGTTGCCCCCCGAACGAACCTTCGGTGTCGAGGTTGAGCCTGTCTGGCCAGCCGACTCACCGCATGTCCGAAACTCCGAATAAGGCGATGAACTGCTCGATTGGTAACGTCGAATGTCCGACGGTGAAGATCGCGCCGTGCGGCCAAATGCGCTTCTTGCGGCGGAGGATGTTCGGTCATGAAGCTCCGCTCGGTAACCGCGGTCAGCCGGCGGTGGTGATCGAGTCGTCGGTGACTCCCGCCGCGCGGCGGGAGGCGAGTCTGCGCTTCTGCGGGGGCGGCCAGGGTGCAGCTGCCTAGGCGCTGCGCACGGCGTCCGGTGCACGCGCGGCACACAGCGAGCACACCGTCGCCGTGACGGCCGACGGTGCCCGCATCCTCACGAACTGATACGCGCACCTAGTTCGCGGACCACATCGACCAGCAGTTCGATGTCCCGCTCGGTAGTCCGCCAGTTGACGATCGCCGGCCGCATGGCCACATGACCGCGGTAGACGGTGGTGCCGACGTAAACCCTTCCGTCAGAAAGCAATTCACGCCCCAGCCGGGAGTTGAGCTCATCGACCTCGTCGGCGGGAACTCCCGGCGGCCGGTAGCGGAAGCAGGCGATGCACAGCTGGACCGGCGCGAGAAGCTCAAGATCGGTCGCGTCCTCGACGAGGTGGCCGAGGTGGGCGGTCAGGTCAAGATGGCGTTCGACCACCGCTCGGTGGCCGGCGCGGCCGTAGGCACGCAGCGTCGCCCAGATCGGCAGGGCGCGGGCGCGCCGCGAAGACTCGGGCCCGAGCTGGTTGTAGTCGATCTGGCTGTCGTCGACTGACGCCAGATAGGGCGCGTGCCAGGAGCCGAATGCCTCGATGAGCGCCCGCGGGTCGCGGACGAACGCAAATCCGCTCTCGTAAGGAACGTTGAGCCACTTGTGTGCGTCGGCGGCGACCGAGTCAGCGCGCTGCATGCCGTCGACCAGATGCGCCGTGCGTGGCGAGAGCGCGGCGAACAACCCGAAGGCGCCGTCGACGTGCAGCCAGCAGCCGTGCTTCTCCGCGAGGTCGGCCATGGCATCGATCGGGTCGAAGTCGCCGGCGTTGACCTCGCCGGCGCAGCCGACGATCACCGCGGGACCGTTGAGCCTGTCCAGCTCGGCGGCGAGCCCATCGAGATCGACCCTCCCGGCGTCGTCGCGACTGCACACCGTGACGGTGTCGCGGCCCGCCCCGAGGATCTGCAACGCCTTGCGCACGCTCGCATGCACATAGCCGCCGGAGAAGACCGGCATGGTGGGCAACCCGGCCAGCCCGTCGGCGCTGATGTCCCGGCCGTGCTTGTTGCCCCACCACTGCCGCGCCGCGGCGAGACCGGTGAGGTTGGCGAAGGTCGCACTCGGCGTGAGCACCCCACCCCAATCGTTCGGCAACCCGAAGAGGTCTTTCAACCAGCCGAGCGTGACGGTCTCAATCGTGGTGGCGAACTGCGAGGACGTCCACAGCCCGGCGTTCTGATCGAGCAGCGCGGCCACCCAGTCACCCGCCATGGCCGCCGGCGTCGCCCCGCCGATGACGAAGTGGAAGAACCGCGGCCCCGCCGAATGAGTTGCCGCGGTGGTACCGACGCGCAGCAGCTCTTCGACGGAGTCCAGCGTGCCCAGCCCATCCTCGGGTAACGGCTGGCGTAGCTCGGCAAGCAGTTCCGCGGCCGCGGGGTCGGCGACGAGTCGGTCGTCCAGCCCCGACAGGTAGCCGGCGGCCGCCTTGGCGACTTTGTCCAGCGCTGGACTCGCCAGCTCCCGTTCATGCAGCGGATCCATAGCGCCATTCTGCACAGTCTGAAAGGCGCTCAGACTCGCTCACTAATCTGGAAGCCATGGCCGACACGCTGACGATTCCCGCTGACATCAAGCCCCGCGACGGACGCTTCGGGTCCGGCCCGTCAAAGGTTCGGCCCGAACAACTGGCTGCGCTGGCCGCGGCGGGCGACCTGTTCGGCACGTCGCACCGGCAGGCCCCGGTCAAGAACCTCGTCGGCCGGATCCGCGACGGACTGCGGCAGCTGTTTTCGGTGCCCGAGGGCTACGAGGTCATTCTCGGCAACGGCGGCTCGACCGCATTCTGGGACGCGGCGGCCTTCGGGCTCATCGACAAGCGCTCGCTACACCTGACCTACGGGGAGTTCAGCTCGAAGTTCGCCTCGGCGGTGGCCAAGAACCCGTTCGTCGGCGACCCCGTCGTCGTCAAGGCCGATCCGGGCAGCGCCCCTAAGCCGCAGTCGGACCCGTCCGTCGACGTGATCGCCTGGGCGCACAACGAAACCTCCACCGGCGTCGCGGTGCCCGTGCAGCGGCCAGACGGCTCCTCCGACGCGCTGATCGTCATCGACGCGACCTCCGCGGCGGGCGGGCTGCCGGTCGACATCACCGACGCGGACGCGTACTACTTTGCGCCGCAGAAGAACTTCGCAGGCGACGGCGGCCTGTGGCTGGCGATCCTGAGCCCCGCGGCGGTGGCCCGTATCGAGTCGATCGCGGCGGCCGGGCGTTGGGTGCCCGACTTCCTGTCGCTGCCGATCGCCCTCGAGAACAGCCTGAAGAATCAGACGTACAACACACCGGCGATCGGCACGCTGGTGCTGCTTGCCGAACAGCTCGACTGGTTGCTGGGCAACGGCGGGCTGGACTGGGCCGTCAAGCGCACCGCGGACTCCTCGCAGCGGCTGTACTCCTGGGCAGAGGCAACCTCATACACGACCCCGTTCGTCACCGACCCGGAGTTGCGCTCGGCGGTCGTCGGCACCATCGACTTCTCCGACGAGGTCGATGCCTCGGCGGTCGCCAAGGTTTTGCGTGCCAATGGCATCGTCGACACCGAGCCCTACCGCAAACTCGGCCGCAACCAGTTGCGGGTGGCGATGTTCCCCGCCGTGGAGCCCGACGACGTCAGCGCGCTGACCCAGTGCGTCGACTGGGTGGTAGAACGGCTCTGACCTCGGGCGTGTCAGCACGGTAACGGGCCGATAACGCAGTAGTCTGGCCTGCTAATCGGGCTCGGCGCACGGCCCGGAGGAGGTCGACATGCGGGAACTCAAAGTCGTCGGACTTGACGTTGATGGCAAACGCATCATCTGCGAAGAAGATGACTCGAGCGAGAAGTTCATCCTGCGCGCCGACGACCGGCTGCGCGCCGCCATGCGCGGCGACAAGGCCGCCTCAAGCCAAACCCAAATCGATGTCGAGATCCCAAGCGTGCTGCGTCCCAAAGAGATTCAGGCCAAGATTCGGGCCGGCGCATCCATCGAACAGGTCGCCGCGGCCGCAGGGGTGGACGTGTCACGGGTCGGAAGGTTTGCCCATCCGGTGTTGCTGGAGCGCTCCCGTGCCGCCGAGCTGGCAACCGCCGCGCACCCGGTGCTCGCCGACGGCCCCGCCGTGCTGACGCTGCTGGAAACGGTGACAGCGGCGCTGGTGGCGCGCGGACTCGATCCCGACGCCACCACCTGGGACGCCTGGCGCAACGAGGACGGCCGCTGGACCGTGCAGCTGGCCTGGAAAGCCGGGCGGTCTGACAACGTCGCACACTTCCGGTTCACCCCCGGCGCGCACGGCGGCACGGCCACCGCTTTCGATGACAGCGCCAGCGAGCTGATCGATCCGCATTTCGCCCGGCCACTGCGCCCGCTGGCGCCGGTCGCTCAACTCGACTTCGAAACGCCCGAGCCACCGCCGGTCGCACCGAAGCCGCCGGTCGCGCCGGAGCCGCCGGTCGTGCCGGAGCCGCCGGAAGCCCCGAGGCCGACGTCGCGCAGGAACAAGCCACCCGTGCCGGCGTGGGAGGACGTACTGCTGGGTGTGCGCTCCAGCGGCCAGCGGTAAGCGTTAACCGCCAACTGCGAACGCCAGCAGCGCGATCCACGCCACGGCCACGCCGACGCCGGCACCGAGCACGAACCAGCGCCACACCGGTAGCGTGCGCCATCCCCACACCGTCGGCGCCAACCCGCCGACGGCCACCAGGTTGAGCCCTACCGCCAAGAGCGGATGCACGCGGGTCAACCCGACGCTCAGCACGATGATCGCGGCGGCCGTCAACGCCGCCACGAACGCGGCCACCGTCAAACCCATTGCCCACGGTGTCGAGTCGTCGGTCACCGCGTGAGCCTATTCCGCTCGTAGAACGCCAGGGCCGCTGCGGTGGCGACGTTGAGCGAATCGGTGCCCCGCGACATCGGGACGCGCACCCGCGTGTCGCTGGCCCGCATCGCGGTCTCGGTCAGCCCGGGCCCTTCGGCGCCGACAAGAACCGCCACGCGCGCCGACGCTACCGCCGCCATCGCCTCGGCCAACGTGTCGGCCGCCGGGTCGGGTGTCATGGCCAGCAATCGAAAGCCGTTATCCCGCAACAACTCCAGGTCGGCGGGCCATGCCGTCGCCCACGCGTACGGCACCAGCAGCGCATGGCCCATCGACACCCGGACGGCACGCCGGTACAGCGGGTCGGCGCATCCGGTGCCGAACACAAGCCCGTCCACGCCCAGACCGGCGGCATTGCGGAACACCGAGCCGAGGTTCTCGTGGTCGTTGACGCCCTCCAGCACCGCGACCGTGCGCGCCCCGTCGAGCACCTGGGTAAGCGTCAACTCGGGAGGGCGAGCCGCCGCCGCCAGCACACCGCGATTGAGGTGAAACCCCACCACCTCGGCCATCACCTCGGCGCTCGCCCGGTAGTACGGCGCATCGGTCCGGTCCAGGTCGGCCGCCAACTCGGCGAGGCGTCGATCGGTGCCCAGCAGGGCCCGCGGCCTGAACCGCGACGCCAGCATGCGCTGTACCACCAGTACGCCCTCGGCGATCACCAAACCCTTGCCGCTGGGCAGATCGGGCCGGCGGTCCACGCTGTTGAGATCACGGAAGTCGTCCAGCCGTGGATCGGCCGGATCGCCGACATCTATGACGAGGGCGCTCACGCGCTCTCGTCGACGATCGCCGACATCAGGTCGGCGGCCAACAGCAGCGTCCTGCGTTCGTCGGGATCAAGTCGCGCCAGTCGCGCCGACAGCCACTCCTGGCTGGCCCGCCGCTCCGCCTCGATCAGGTCGGCGCCCGCACGTGACACCGACACCAGCACCTGACGGCCGTCGACCGGGTGCGCGGTACGCGCGACAAAACCGAGTTCGGCCAGCGACGCAATGACCCGGGTCATCGACGGGGGCCGGACGCGCTCGCGGGTGGCTAACGCGCCGGGCGTCATCGCGCCCTCCTTCGCCAGCGTTGACAGCGCCGACAATTGGGACAGCGAAACCGGGGATTCTGGACGCCGGAACCGCAATTGGCGAGCCAACCGGACGACGGCCAGAGACAGGTCGCTCGCCAGCCGGGCCTCGAACTCTTTCACGCAGCAAAGACTACCCAGGCGGGCGTCTGGATAACCGCCGCAATGTCGGTGATTCATCTGATATTTGCCTGGTTAGATTGTCCACCGATGACAAACGAGCCAGCCGATATGTCCGACGCGCCGGAACCCCCGGCCCTGCCGGCCGTTCTGCTTGACCCGTCGCCCGTCATCGCCGTTCTGGCCGTGGCCTGGCTGATTGCCGCGGTACTGGCGTTCACCGTTGCCGGATTGCACGATTGGCGGCCGGTCACCGTCGCGGGTCTGGGCGTCGGAGCGCTTGGCACATCGATCTTTCTGTGGCAACGTCGCGCCGTGCGCCGCGGGTCCCGTGGGGCGCAGAGCGGCCTCACCTGATTTCGACGACACTTCACTCGCTAAGAACCGCGACCGGTGGCCCATACTCCGTTGCACGCGGGCGCCACACCGGCTAAACCCATCAGGCCTCGACAAGGACTGAAGGCATGGACCAGTACCGGCGCGGTGATCTTGTATTCGATGTCATCGATGAGGGTCCGCCCGATGGACCCACGGTCGTGTTGCTGCACGGCTTCCCGCAATTCAATGCGAGCTGGAACGCAGTCATACCGCGGCTTACCGCCGTGGGCTACCGCTGCCTGGCCCCGAACCAGCGGGGCTACTCCCCGGGGGCGCGACCGACGCGCCGTCGCGATTACCGGGTGGAAGAACTGGTTGAGGACGTGCGCGCGCTCATCGACGCCAGCGGTGCGCCTCGGGTGCATCTCGTCGGGAATGACTTCAGCGCCACGATCGCATGGGCAGCCGCAGTAGAAATGCGCCAGCGCCTCGCGTCTGTGGTGACGATGTCGGTGCCACACCCCGCGGCGCTCCTCAAAGCGATGGCGACCAGTCGGCAAGCTTTCGCTTCCTGGTACATCTATTTCTTTCAACTGCCTCGCGTTCCGGAGAAATACCTTCTGAGGCAAGGAGACTGAACCGCGCTGTCAAAATTCATGCAGTCAAGGGCTAAGCAGCCTCTTGAGGCGCGTTGGGCATAAAGTCACCGTTCCCACCATGTACGTGTGGAGCGACGGTGACAACGCACTTCTCGGCAAGGCCGCCCGCGACTGTGGGCGTTACGTCAAGGCGAATACCGCTTCGAGATACTGCACGGGTCCCACTGGATGCTCGACGAGCAACCGGAAACGGTAGCGGATCTGCTGCTCGAATGGTTCGCAGCTCACCCCCTTTGAGGGCAAATCGCAACGCAACGTTGGCACTCGTGTTTCGTGACCCGTCAACTGCCTGTTCGGGAACGGGCGGCGGCCGAAAGCGGTTAGCCTCCCGCCGGCTCCGTGAGGTCGAGAACGCCGTCGTCGTACGGGTCATACAGCGGCGAACCGGTTCCGGCCGGCGCCGGGGTGTCCGAATGCGCGCCGCAGCCGTATTCGGACTCCACCACCTGGCCGTCGGCGGACAGCTCGTTGGCGCACACACCGAACATCGATCCCAGCGATCCGGCCAGCGGCAGGTAGAACCCGCAATCGCGGCACACCCGCCGGGTGGAGCGCGCCATCGCCGACCCCGGTCCGTACTCCCCGTCGTGCCAGCGCTGCGCGGCCCCGGCGCGGCCCCAATCGCTGAGCACCTGCCGCCGGCCCAGCCCGAGCTCGACCGCGGTCTCGTCGACCTGGGGGTCACCGCTGGCCGAATAGCCGGGCACCAGCCGCGGGTCGTCGGAGAGCGGGGCGAGCAGATCGCCGGGGCTCAGATCGCCGGGTCGGACCCGGTCCTGCCACGGCACCCATTTCGGCGCCAGCAGCGCCGTCGGCCCCGGCACCAGAACCACTTCGCTGACGGTGGCGTGGGTGGCGCCGGGGTATGCGGCCACGACGACCGCCCACTGCCAACCCTGATAGCCCGGCAGAGTGGCCAGGAAACGGTGGGTGGCGGCGGTGGGGTCGTCGAAACCCGCGCCCAGATACTCCCCGACGGTGTTCTCGCCACTGAACTCGACGATCGCCGCGCGGGCCTGCTCGACGGCGCCCAACAGCACCGCCTCCAAGTCCGCCGGGCGGTCGACCACTGACCCACTTGGGCCGGCCGCCGCGCCTTGTTCGGCAGATTCCGTCACGCTGTCCATCGCAACCCATAGTGCCTGACCCGGGCACGCGTAGCCACACCGGTCGCCTGTCCGCTGCGGTCGCCGCGATGGGGGAGAATCTTTCGTGTGACCGGATCGCGGCGTGACCACCGGGGCCCGGAGGGCGGGCGTGATCCCCGGTACTACCCGCCGCGGCCGCCCGCCGATCCCGGCGACGAGCATCCCGGGATGGCCAACTACCCCAGCGACGGCGACGGCTACCGTCGGCCGCGCCGGTCGACCGTGCCCAGCGCCAACCGCTGGTTGCCCCCGCTCGACGAGCGGTCGGCCCCTGGATACCGGTCCGACCCGCCGGGCGTCGGCGACGCCGCAGGCGAGAAGATCACCGTCACGCGCGTGGCCGCGCAGCGCAGCCGCGAGATGGGCTCGCGGATGTACGGCCTGTTCCAGCGGGCGGCCACCGCCGACGGTGCGGACAAGTCCGGGCTGACCGCACTCACCTACCCGGTGATGGCCAACTTCGCCGTCGACTCCGCGATGGCCGTCGCGCTGGCCAACACGTTGTTCTTCGCCGCCGCCAGCGGAGAAAGCAAGAGCAGGGTCGCCCTCTACCTGCTGATCACCATCGCGCCGTTCGCCGTCATCGCCCCGCTGATCGGCCCCGCGCTGGACCGGTTGCAGCACGGTCGCCGCGTCGCGCTGGCCACGTCGTTCGTGTTGCGCACCGTGCTGGCGGTGGTGCTCATCGCCAACTACGACGGTGCCACCGGCAGCTTCCCGTCCTGGGTGCTCTACCCGTGTGCGCTGGGAATGATGGTGCTGTCCAAGTCATTCAGCGTGCTGCGCAGCGCCGTCACACCGCGCGTGCTGCCGCCGACCATCGACCTGGTGCGGGTCAACTCGCGACTCACCGTGTTCGGCCTGCTGGGCGGAACGCTGCTCGGCGGCGCCTTCGCCGCGGGCACCGAATACCTGTTCAACTTGATGCACCTGCCGGGGGCGCTGTACGTCGTCGTCGCCGTCACGCTGGCCGGCGCGGTGCTGTCGATGCGGATACCGAAGTGGGTCGAGGTCACCGCCGGTGAGGTGCCCACCACGCTGAGCTACCACGGCGGTAGCGGGGAATTGCGCCGTCAGCCGGAGGCGCGTTCACCGCGCGCGCCACGACAACCGTTGGGCCGCAACATCATTACTTCGCTGTGGGGCAACTGCACGATCAAGGTTATGGTCGGATTCCTGTTCCTCTATCCGGCGTTCGTCGCCAAGTCGCACGACGCCAGCGGCTGGGAGCAGCTGCGCATCCTCGGACTGATCGGCGCGGCGGCGGCGATCGGAAACTTCGCCGGCAACTTCGCCAGCGCGCGGCTGCAGCTCGGCCATCCCGCGCAGCTGGTGGTGCGCAGCACCGTCGCGGTGACCGCGGTCGCGCTGGCCACCGCGCTGACCGGCAACGTACTCGTGGCGGCGTTCGCCACCCTGATCACCTCGGGAGCAAGCGCGATCGCCAAGGCGTCGCTGGACGCATCGCTGCAGGACGATCTGCCCGAAAAGTCCCGGGCTTCAGCGTTCGGGCGTTCGGAATCGCTGCTGCAGCTGGCCTGGGTGGCGGGTGGCGCGACGGGTGTGCTGATCTACACCGATCTGTGGGTGGGCTTCACGACGATCACCGCGGTGCTGATACTCGGCCTGGCGCAGACGTTGGTGAGCTACAACGGTGACTCGTTGATTCCCGGCTTCGGCGGCAACCGGCCGGTTTTGGCGGCGCAAGAGGGCGGTCGTTCGGCGGTGACGCCGGAGTGAAACGCGTCCTCGCCGCGCTGGTGGCCGTGGCCGTCGTCGCGTCGATCGTCACCGCGCTTCTGATCTGGCGGCTTGGCCAGGACCACGAACCACAGCAGCCGGAGGTCAGCGCGTACTCGCGCGGACACCTGACGCGGGTGGGCCCATACCGGTACTGCGAGGTGCTCAACCTCAACGCCTGCCAGACGTCGGGGACGCATGGCGAATTGCCGGTCAACGAGCGCGATCCGGTGCAGCTGTCCGTGCCCACGGCGATCGGACAGGCGCCGTGGCGGCTGCTTCGGGTCTACAAGGACCCGATCGACACCACGCTGACGGTGTTCCGCCCGGACACCCGGTTGGCGGTGACGATCCCGACCGTGGATCCCCAGCGCGGCCGGCTGACCGGCCTGGCGGTTCAGCTGCTGACCCTGGTCCTGGATCCCGCCGGCGAATTGCAGGAGGTGCCGCACGCCGAGTGGTCGATCCGAACCGTCTGGCCCTAGGCTGAATGGCCCGCCGGTACCCGTTCGCCCTCCCGGGTCGGACCCGGCGGCGTGCCGTCACCAAACGGCCTGCCACCCAACGCTTCCCGACCATGTCGGCCGAGCCAGTTGGACAGCTCTGGCCCCTTGGGCACGATGCGCGTCGGGTTGATGTCGCTGTGCACGATGTAGTAGTGCTGTTTGATCTGCACGAAGTCGATGGTGTCGCCGAATCCCGGCGTCTGGAACAGGTCGCGGGCGTACGCCCACAGCACCGGCATCTCGGCGAGTTTGGACCGGTTGCATTTGAAGTGGCCGTGGTAGACGGGGTCGAAGCGGGCCAGCGTGGTGAACAGCCGGACGTCGGCCTCGGTGATGGTGTCGCCGACCAGAAAGCGTTGGCGGTCGAGTCGGTCGGTGAGCCAGTCCAGCGCGGTGAACAACCGGTCGTAGGCCTTGTCGTAGGCCTCCTGTGAGCCGGCGAAACCGCACCGGTAGACGCCGTTGTTGACCTCGGTGTAGATGCGCTGGGCGACCTCGTCGATCTCGGGGCGCAGTTCCTTCGGGTACAGCGCTGGCGCGCCGTCGCGGTGGTAGGCGGTCCACTCGGTGGACAGGTCGAGCGTCATCTGCGCGAAGTCGTTGGTGACCACCTGCCCCGTCCGCACATCGACGATCGCGGGCACCGTGATGCCCTTGGGGTAGTCCGGGAAGCGGGCGAGGTAGGCGTGGCGCAGCCGCGGGATCTTCAGCACCGGGTCGACGCCGCCCGGGTCCAGGTCGAATGTCCAGCTGCGCTCGTCGTGGGTGGGTCCGCAAAAGCCAATGGACAGCACGTCTTCCAGGCCGAGCAGCCGACGGACGATGATCGCGCGGTTGGCCCACGGACAGGCCCTGGCGACGATCAGGCGATACCGGCCCGGCTCCACGGGATAGCCGTCAACGCCGTCCGCGGTGATGCGGGTGGTGATGTAGTTGGTGTCGCGGTTGAATTCGCCCCCGCTGGCGACGTAGCTCATGGGTCAAGGATGCCCCGTTTCGTCGAACGTGCTCCCACTGCGAGAAAACCCGAAGAATCTCGCAGTGGGCGCACGTTCGACGCAGCGTCAGGAATCCAGTTCGCTGGCGACGGCCCGGACGACCTCGGACACCCGGCGTGCGGTCTTGCGGTCCGGGTAGCGGCCCTTGCGCAGCTCCGGCTGCACCGCGCTCTCGAGCAGCGTGATCATGTCCTCGACCATGCCGTGCAACTCGTCAGGCGTGTGCTTGTGCTCGGCGGCGGCCGCCTCCCGCCGGGTTTTGCTCAGGCTCGGCGGCGGGTCAATCAGCTTGAGGCTCAACGCCTGCGGGCCGCGGCGACCGGCGGCCACGCCGAACTCGACCTTCTGGCCCGCCTTGAGACCCTCGACACCCGCGGGCAACGCCGAGGACCGGATGTACACGTCCTCGCCGTCCTCCTGGGACAAAAAGCCGAAGCCCTTCTCGGCGTCGTACCACTTAACCCTGCCGGTCGGCACTGGTCTCACCTGCTCGTCTGTCAAATTGCTCACATAAGGAAAGCGTCCCGCCTGCGCAGGACGCGATTGGTGATCCTACTCGGACGCCACCCCGGTCGGCACCGGAGTTAGTGGGTAGGCTGAAACGACCGCTGGAGGAGAGATGCGCCTGATCCTGAATATCATCTGGTTGATCTTCGGCGGCCTTTGGCTGGCGCTGGGCTACCTGCTGGCCGCCATCATCTGCTTCATCCTGATCATCACGATTCCGTTCGGGTTCGCGGCCCTGCGCATCGCCTCATATGCGTTGTGGCCCTTCGGCCGCACCATCGTCGAAAAGCCCGGGCCCCGACCCGGCGCGCTGATCGGCAACGTCATCTGGGTGCTCCTGTTCGGCATCTGGTTGGCCATCGGTCACGTGGTCACCGCGGCGGCGATGGCCATCACGATCATCGGCATCCCGCTGGCGCTGGCCAACCTCAAGCTGATCCCGGTGTCATTGGTGCCGCTGGGCAAGGAGATCGTTCCGGTCGATTCGCTGAAGACCCCCGTGCGAGCCGCCGCATGACCGTGACCGATTTGGGTGTGCCGTCGCTGCGCATCGTGTCGGGGGCGCCGGCGGAGGGTCCGCTCGTCGACACCTACGGCCGGGTCGCCACCGACCTGCGGGTGTCGCTGACCGATCGCTGCAACCTGCGCTGCACCTACTGCATGCCCGCCGAGGGGCTCGACTGGCTGCCCGGCGAGCAGTTGCTGCGGCCCGACGAGCTGAGCCGTCTGATAGGCGTCGCCGTCACCCGGCTGGGCATCACCGGCGTCCGCTTCACCGGGGGCGAGCCGTTGGTGGTCAAGCACCTCGAGGACGTGGTGGCCGCCACCGCCGCGTTGCGGCCTCGCCCCGAAATCACCTTGACCACCAACGGCATTGGCCTCGACAAGCGGGCCGGGAAGCTGAAGCGAGCCGGGC
Source organism: uncultured Actinomycetota bacterium (assembly GCA_963799495.1). GTDB lineage: Bacteria > Actinomycetota > Actinomycetes > Mycobacteriales > Mycobacteriaceae > Mycobacterium. The sequence continues at coordinate 336,909 of CAWCXH010000027.1, read as the reverse complement.
TGGACCGCATCAACGTGTCACTCGACACCGTGGACGCCGCACACTTCGCCCACATCACCCGCCGCGACCGGCTGGCCGACGTACTGGCCGGGCTGGAGGCCGCGAAGCGGGCGGGGCTGAGCCCGGTGAAGGTGAACGCGGTGCTGGACCCGGTCACCGGGCTGGACGACGCGGTGTCGCTGCTTCGGTTCTGCCTCGACCACGGGTACCAGCTGCGCATCATCGAGCAGATGCCGCTCGACGGGGGCCACCAGTGGCAGCGCAGCAAGGCGATCGCCGCCGACGACGTGCTGGACACCCTGCGGCGGCATTTCGACTTGCGGCTCGACCCGGCGCCGCGCGGTTCGGCGCCGGCGGAGCTGTGGCAGGTCGACGGCGGCCGCGGCAAGTTCGGCATCATCGCTTCGGTCTCGCACGCGTTCTGCGCGGCCTGCGACCGCACCCGGCTCACCGCCGATGGCCAGGTCCGCAACTGCCTGTTCGCCCGACAGGAGACCGATCTGCGCACCCTGATGCGCGCGGGCGCGGACGACGACGCGATCGAAGCCGCCTGGCGGGCGGCGATGTGGGCCAAGAAGGCGGGGCACGGCATCAACGAACCGGGCTTCGTGCAGCCGGACCGGCCGATGAGCGCGATCGGTGGGTGACGTGTCGACCACCACGACGGTGCAGGTGACCGTCCGCTTTTTCGCGGCGGCACGCGCGGCCGCGAACTCGGAGGTCGAGACGCTCGGTGTCGCCCCGAAGACGACGGTCGCCGATCTGGTCGAACAACTCGGCGCACGCAGCGACGAACTCGCGCGGGTGTTGAGCCGGTGCTCGTTTTTGGTTGACGGCATCGCGGTGCGCGACCCGGCGGTGGAGCTCGACCCCGGGCAAACCGTCGATGTGTTGCCTCCGTTTGCCGGCGGATAATTGTGATCTCCGTCACATAACGAAATGGTCACAAGCTGGCTACAGCCTGGTGGAGGAGCACCTTTACCTGCAAAGACGCGCCGATCTCCTGGGGTTTTAGAACGCTATTAGGATTTGCCGCGGCCGGAGACGCCCACGTCGGGAAAAGATGACGGCACCTCAACGAGCCGTTACGGTCTTGACCCAAGCCAGCCGACCTTAATCGGCGGCCCGTCCCCGACCAGTCGCGCCGAGCTCCATCCATTGGGCAGGGACCAACGACGAACAACCTGGATGGAGGCGGGGGACCCACCGGTCCACCGAACCAAAGGACCAGGGGCCGATAGCGGCTCCTTGGGGTGAAGCCTGTGCCTCTTACGGGGCACCGGCCGGGCGACCTCTCCAGCCCGAACCCGACAGCTGACCTCGCGGGCGCGTAGAGAGGACCTATCGCACCCATGAGTGGACGTCATCGCAAGCCCACTACATCGGCAGTAAGCGTCGCGAAGATCGCCTTCACGGGCGCGGTCATCGGCGGCAGCGGCCTCGCCCTCGCCGGGCAGGCCGGCGCAGCCACCGACGGCGAATGGGACCGGGTCGCCAGCTGCGAATCCGGCGGCAACTGGGCCATCAACACCGGCAACGGGTATCAGGGCGGGTTGCAGTTCTCGTCAAGCACCTGGAGTGGTCACGGCGGCGGCGAGTACGCGCCGGCCGCACATCTCGCCACCAAGGAAGAGCAGATCGCCGTCGCCGAGCGCGTGCTGGCCAGCCAGGGCAAGGGCGCCTGGCCGAGCTGCGGTGGCCCGCTGTCGGGTTCGACACCGCGCAACGTGGTCGACGAGCCTGAGCCGCTCGACGCCCCGGCCCTCAACGGTGAATTGCCGCCTCCGCCCCCGGTCGACCCGTTCGCGCCTCCCCCACCGGCTCCGTTCGACGCCATGGCCGCGCCGGCCCCGCTGCCCGAGGCCCCGCCGCCACCGCCCCCGTTCGACCCGTTCGCGCCTCCCCCACCGGCTCCGTTCGACGCCATGGCCGCCCCGGCCCCGCTGCCCGAGGCCCCGCCGCCACCGCCCCCGGTCGACCCGTTCGCGCCTCCCCCACCGGCTCCGTTCGACGCCATGGCCGCCCCGGCCCCGCTGCCCGAGGCCCCGCCGCCTCCGCCCCCGGTCGACCCGTTCGCGCCTCCCCCACCGGCTCCGTTCGACGCCATGGCCGCCCCGGCCCCGGTGGATGCACCACCGCCCGCCGACGCCCCGCCGCCGATTGAGGACACGCTTGTCCAGGCCGTCGACAACTGGGACGTGGTCGCGGGTGGCCCGGCGGTCGACCAGCCGCAGGCCTGGGCGCTGCACGACGGCGCACCACTGACCCCGCCGCCGCTTGACCCGGTGTTGCTGCCCGCCCCGCCTGCGCCCGCGGTCCCGCCCGCTCCGGATGCCGTTGCGGCTCCGGCGGCCGACCCGCTGGCACCGATGAACGCGGTCAACATCCCCGCCCCGGCCTACGACGCGGCCAACCAGGCGATGACCGGCCAGCTGCCGGTGCCCCCGGAGGGGCTTCCGCACCTGGCCAGCCCGGAGAACCTGCCGCCGGGAACCACGGTGGACCCGGCGCAGCTGCCTACGCAGAGCCCCAACGTCTCGTACCTCAAGGAGCTCTGGCACGCAATCCAGACGCAGGAGATCACGGGCCAGGGCGCACTGCTGGCCCTGACCCAGCGTCCGCTGACCACGCCGGACGTGCCCGGCGGACCGCCGCCGAACCTGCCGGTCGGTCCGGCCGAAGCCGCGCCCGCGCCTGCGCCGGCTCTGGTGCTTCCGCCCGCTTAGGCCGATCCGACCCATTCGTCGGAACCGTCGGCGAAGTACTGGTGCTTCCACACCGGTAGCCGAGCCTTGACGGTGTCGACGAGCCGGGCACAGGTGTCGAATGCCGCCTGCCGGTGGTCCGCGGCGACCGCGGCCACCAGGGCGGCATCGCCTATCCGCAGGGTGCCGACACGGTGGCTGACCGCGATCGCCCGCACACCGTTAGCGTCGCCGGCCACTTCGGCGGCGATGTCGGCGAGAGTCCGCTGCGCTGAGGGGTGCGCGGAGTACTCGAGCAGCGTCACCGCGCGCCCCTCGTCGTGGTCGCGGATCACGCCGGCAAAACTCACGACCGCCCCGGCGGCCTCGTGTGCCACTAGGGCCTCGTGCTCGGCCAGCTCGATCGGGTCCTCGGTCAACGCGGCCCGCAGCACCACGGCCGTCACCGCGGGTGGTCCTTGCCGCCGAGCTGATCCAGTGCGTGCTCGAGGACGTCGTCGAGCGCCGCGAGACCGTCCTTGACGCCGCCGGGCGAGCCGGGCAGGTTGACGATCAGCGTGCGCCCGGCCACGCCGCACACGCCGCGCGACAGCACCGATGTCGGCACCTTCGGCAGCCCGGAGCGCCGGATGGCATCGGCCAGCCCAGGGATCTGGAAGTCCAGCACCTCGACGGTCGCCTCGGGGGTGGCATCCGTCGGTGAGATCCCGGTGCCCCCGGACGTGATTATCACGTCGGCGTTTTCGGCGAGCGCGGCGCGCAGCGCATCCGCCACCGCGCTGCCGTCGGCCACCACGGCGGGGTCGCCGACGGCGTAGCCGCGCCCGCTCAGCCAGTCGACGATGATCGGCCCGCAGCGGTCCTCGTACACCCCCGACGACGCGCGCGTGGAAGCGATCACGACCCGCCCAGACCGCGTCATCGATGCCAGCTGCCGGTCTTGCCACCCTCTTTGCGCAGCACCCGGATGTCGTCGATGCGCGCGGCGGGGTCCACGGCCTTGATCATGTCGTAGAGCGTGAGCGCGGCCACGCTGACCGCCGTCAGCGCCTCCATCTCCACCCCGGTGCGGTCGGTGCTGCGCACGGTCGCGGTGATGCTCAGCTCGGCGTCGCCGATCTCGAAGTCGATATCGACCCCGGTGAGCGCGAGCTGGTGGCACAGCGGGATGAGGTCACTGGTGCGTTTGGCCGCCAGGATCCCGGCCACCCGCGCGGTGGCCAGCGCATCGCCCTTGGGCAGCCCGCCCGCGGCGATCAGCTCGACGACGTCGGGACGGGTCACCAGCCTGCCCGCGGCGGCCGCGGTGCGCTTGGTGGCGTCCTTGCCGGTGACGTCGACCATGTGCGCCGCGCCGGACTCATCCAGGTGCGAAAGCCGGTCGGAACCCGATGTCACTTACCTGTTGATGACCGTGACGGGGTGGGTGTAGGGCAGCTCGTCGGCCGGCAGCGGGAACGCCAGGTCGCCGAACGGCGACGACGCCCCGGTGCGATCGGTGGCCAGCTCGCTGACCGCGTGATCGTCGTCGCCGTTGAGCTCGGGCCAGCCGTTGTCGACGTATCGGGTCTTCTGCCGTTTGTTGTCAGCCACGATGTCATTCTGGCAGGTGTCGCGAGCGGTGGCGAGGTTGGGCGGCTGCTTTACGCTGGTCAGCAATGACCGAACAGAGTCCTCCGGAGGGCAGGAGCGAAGCGACCCGGGAAAAATCCAGCGTCCCGCTGGGCGCCTGGTTGGCCGACCTGCCCGACGAGCAGCTCATCCGGCTGCTGGAGTTGCGGCCCGACCTCACCCAGCCGCCGCCCGGCACGATCGCGGCGCTGGCCGCACGCGCGCAGACTCGCCAATCGGTCAAGGCGGCGACCGACGAACTCGACTTCCTGCGGCTGGCGGTGCTCGACGCCCTGCTGGTGCTGCACGCCGACACCGCCCCGGTGTCGATGGCCAAGCTGCTCGCGCTGATCGGAGACCGCGCCGGCGAGGACGCCGTCACAGCGGCGGTGGACGACCTGCGTGAACGAGGGCTGGTCTGGGGCGACGCCACGGTGCGCGTGGCGGCCGAGGCCGCCGCGGGTCTGCCCTGGTATCCGGGCCAGGCCATCATCGAGCGGCCCGACCGGACCGCCGACGAGATCGCCGATCTGCTGGACGATCTCGACGAGGCGCAACTCGACCTGCTGAGCCGGCTGCTGGAGGGTTCGCCGATCGGCCGCACCCGGGACGCCGCGCCCGGCACACCGCCGGACCGTCCTGTGCAGCGGCTGCTGGCGGCCGGCCTGCTGCGTCAGGTGGACGCGGAGACGGTGATCCTGCCCCGGCTGGTTGGTCAGGTGCTGCGCAGTGAGTTGCCGGGTCCGCTCGAGCTGACCGCCCCCGACCCGGTGGTGTCGTCCACGACGGCCGCCGACGTCGACGCGGTGGCCGCCGGTGCGGTGATCGACCTGCTGCGAGAGGTCGAGTTGTTGCTCGAAACACTAAGCGCCACACCGGTTCCCGAGCTGCGGAGCGGCGGCCTCGGCGTGCGCGACGTCAAACGGCTGACCAAGATCACCGGCATAGACGAGCAGCGCATGGGCCTGATCCTCGAGGTCTCGGCTGCGGCCGGGCTGATCGCCGCGGGTCAGCCCGACCCGCAGCCACCCGACGGCACCGGTCCGTACTGGGCGCCGACGGTGGCCGCCGACCGCTTCGTGGAATCGCCGACGGCGGTGCGGTGGCACCTGCTGGCCTCGACCTGGCTGGATCTGCCGGGCCGGCCCGGACTGGTCGGCAACCGTGGCCCGGACGGCAAACCCTATGCGGCCCTGTCGGATTCGTTGTACTCCACCGCGGCTCCGCTGGACCGGCGGCTGCTGCTCACGATGCTGGCCGACCTGCCGCCGGGAGCGGGTGTAGAGGCGACCGAAGCGTCGCGGGCGATGATCTGGCGACGGCCACGATGGTCGGCGCGGCTGCAGCCCGGGCCGGTGGCCGACCTGCTCGCCGAGGCGCACGCGGTGGGTGTGGTGGGCCGCGGCGCGATCAGCGCACCGGGTCGCAGCCTGCTGGCCGGCGACCCGCCGGAGGACGCCACCGCGGCGATGACCCGGGTGTTGCCCGAGCCAATCGACCACTTTCTACTGCAGGCCGACCTCACCGTCATCGTGCCGGGTCCGCTGGAGCGCGAGCTGTCCGAACAGCTAGCCGCCGTGGCCACCGTGGAATCGGCGGGCGCCGCGATGGTGTACCGCATCAGCGAGCAGTCGATCCGCCGCGCGCTGGACTCCGGCCGGACGGCCGGTCAACTGCATGCGCTTTTCGCGCGGCACTCCAAAACACCTGTGCCGCAAGGTTTGACGTATCTCATCGGCGACGTTGCACGCCGGCACGGCCAGCTGCGCGTTGGCATCGCCGCGTCGTTCGTGCGGTGCGAGGACCCGGCCCTGCTGGCGCAAGCCGCCGCCGCTGCCGAGGGACTGGAGCTGAGGCTGCTCGCCCCCACCGTCGCCGTGTCGCAGGCACCGATCGCCGAGGTGCTCGCGGCGCTGCGCAGTGCCGGCCTGGCACCGGCGGCCGAGGATTCGTCGGGGACGATCGTCGATATCCGTGCCCGCGGCGCCCGGGTGCCCGCACCGCCGCGTCGCCGCACCTTCCGCCCCCCTCCGAGCCCCAGCAGCCAAACCCTGCAGGCCATCGTCGCGGTGCTGCGCAAGGTGGCCTCCGCGCCGTTCGCCAACGTCCGGCTCGATCCCGCCGTGCTCATCTCCCAGCTCCAGCAGGCGGCGCACCGGCAGACCTCGGTGGTGATCGGCTATGTCGACCCGGCCGGGGTGGCCACGCAGCGGGTGGTGGCGCCCATCAATGTCCGCGGCGGCCAGCTGACCGCCTACGATCCGGCCTCCGGACGGGTCCGCGAGTTCGCCATCCACCGCGTCAGCTCGGTGGTGTCGGCCGACTCTGGATAATGGACCCAATGACCGACGGCCCCCTGATCGTGCAGTCCGACAAGACGGTGCTGCTCGAAGTCGACCATGAGCAGGCCGGTGAGGCGCGCGCCGCCATCGCCCCGTTCGCCGAACTCGAACGCGCACCTGAACACATCCACACCTACCGCATCACCCCGCTGGCGCTGTGGAACGCCCGCGCCGCCGGCCACGACGCCGAGCAGGTCGTCGACGCGTTGGTGTCGTTCTCGCGCTACGCGGTGCCGCAGCCGCTTCTGGTCGACATCGTCGATGTCATGGCCCGCTACGGGCGACTGCAGCTGGTGAAGCACCCCGCGCACGGCCTGACCCTAATCAGCCTGGACCGCGCGGTGCTCGAGGAGGTGCTGCGCAACAAGAAGATCGCTCCGATGCTGGGGGCGCGTATCGGCGACGACACCGTGACGGTGCACAACAGCGAGCGCGGCCGGGTCAAGCAGATGCTGCTGAAGATCGGCTGGCCCGCGGAGGACCTGGCCGGCTACGTCGACGGCGAGGCCCATCCGATCAGCCTGCGCCAGGACAGCTGGCACCTGCGGGACTACCAGGAGATGGCCACCGAGTCGTTCTGGTCGGGCGGCTCGGGCGTGGTGGTGCTGCCGTGCGGGGCGGGCAAGACGCTGGTCGGTGCCGCGGCGATGGCCAAGGCCGGCGCGACGACGCTGATCCTGGTCACCAACACCGTGGCGGGCCGGCAGTGGAAGCGTGAGCTGGTCAACCGGACTTCGCTGACCGAGGACGAGATCGGCGAATACTCCGGCGAGCGCAAGGAGATCCGGCCGGTCACCATCGCCACCTATCAGGTGATGACCCGCCGCACCAAGGGCGAATACCGGCATCTGGAACTCTTCGACAGCCGCGACTGGGGCCTGATCATCTACGACGAGGTGCACCTGCTGCCCGCACCGGTGTTCCGGATGACGGCCGATCTGCAGTCGCGGCGGCGGCTGGGCCTGACCGCCACGCTGATCCGCGAGGACGGCCGCGAGGGCGACGTGTTCTCGCTCATTGGCCCGAAGCGCTACGACGCGCCGTGGAAGGACATCGAGGCCCAGGGCTGGATCGCGCCGGCCGAGTGCATCGAGGTGCGGGTGACGATGACCGACAACGAGCGGATGCTGTATGCCACCGCCGAACCCGACGAACGCTACAAGCTGTGCTCGACGGTGCACACCAAGATCGCGGTGGTGAAGTCGATCCTGGAACGTCATCCCGGCGACCAGACGCTGGTGATCGGCGCCTACCTGGACCAGCTCGACGAACTCGGCGAGCAGCTCAATGCCCCGGTGATCCAGGGGTCGACGAAGACCGCCGAACGGGAGGCGCTGTTCGACGCGTTCCGCCGCGGCGAGGTGTCCACACTGGTGGTCTCCAAGGTCGCCAACTTCTCCATCGATCTACCGGAAGCCAATGTGGCGGTGCAGGTTTCGGGGACCTTCGGGTCCCGGCAGGAAGAGGCGCAGCGGCTGGGACGGTTGCTGCGGCCAAAGTCCGACGGAGGCGGCGCGATGTTCTACTCGGTAGTGTCACGCGACAGCCTGGACGCCGAATACGCCGCGCACCGGCAGCGGTTCCTGGCCGAACAGGGCTACGGCTACGTGATCAAGGACGCCGACGACCTGTTGGGTCCCGCCATCTAAGTATGCGGCCCAACGGGTTTGACGACGGTCAGTAGCACCACCGAGTCTTCTATCGCGTGAACGCCGTGCCTGGTGCGCGGGACGACGATGTGGTCGCCGGGCGACCCCTCCCAGCCGGATTGTGAGTTCGTCACCCGGACCCTGCCCTGCAGCACCTGCAGTGTGGCCTCGCCGGGGCTTTCGTGGTCGTCCATAGTGCTGCCCGCCGTCATCGCCATCAGGGTCTGACGCAGGTTGTGCTCATGACCGCCGTAGATCGTGTGTGCGCTTCGGCCACTGCTCGCCGCCCGTGCCGTCTCCAGGTGATGGCGTGCGAGTGCGGTGAGTGAGATCTTCTCCATCGCCGGTGCCCCTTCCAGACGATCACGCATGCCATCGAGCGGTTCGGCTATGGATCGTCTCGTTTGCGAACCGTTGAATTCGAGACATGACAAACACAACCAACACCACCATCCTAGTTATCGGCAGCACCGGCAAGACCGGAAAGCGTGTCGCCGACCAACTCGAAAAGCGCGGCATCCCCATCCGGCACGGATCGCGTTCCACAGAGATCCCGTTCGATTGGGAGAACCCGCGGACCTGGGCGCCCGCCGTGGCCGGCGTCGACAAGGTCTACCTCACCTACTACCCCGACCTGGCCGTCCCCGGTTCGGTCGACGCGATCCGCGGGCTCATCGAGGTGGCCAAGGACGCCGGCGTCGGCAGGCTGGTGCTGCTCTCCGGCCGCGGTGAGGAGGAGGCCGAGCGGGCCGAGGACGTCGTGCGCGCGTCCGGGCTTAAGTGGACCATCGTTCGGGCCTCGTTCTTCTCGCAGAACTTCAGCGAGGGCGCCTGGCTCGAAGAAGTACTCTCCGGAACGGTGTCGCTGCCGGTCGGCGATGTGGTCGAGCCGTTCATCGATGCCGACGACATCGCCGATGTCGCGGTTGCGGCTTTGACCGATGATCGCCACATCGGGCAGACCTACGAGATGACCGGTCCGCGGCTGCTGAGCTTCGGCGACGCGGTCGGTGAGATCGCCAAGGCCACCGGTCGCGACGTCACATTCGCGTCGGTGCCGATGTACGAGTACGTCGCGACCCTCAAGGAGGCCGGGTTGCCGGATGACTTCATCTGGCTGCTTCAGTATCTATTCACCGAAGTGCTGGGCCGTCATCCCCGGCTTGGCGACGGTGTGCAACGCGCCCTGGGCCGCGAGCCGAAGGACTTCGCCGACTACGCCGGCGATGCCGCGGCAACCGCCGTTTGGGCGCGCTAGCTCAGAGCCGGATTCACCCCGGGCGGTGAGGATCGGCGGCCGGCAGCCAGTCGATCGCATCATCCACACCCAAGTCGCCGGTATCGCGGGTGAACGCGTCGATGACGGCACGCACGGAAGCACTGCCTTCGCCGCGTCGCCAGACCAGTGACCACGTCCAAAGGGGTGACGGATGGACCACCGGGCGCCGAACCAGGTCTTTGGGCTCCGGCGTGTTCTGCCCCTTGGGGTTGTTGAGCACAGGACGGCGCAAGCGGCGTACGTGCTCGAAAAATGCTCGGCCGGTGACTCCGCCGTCATCGATGCGCACGATGCGTGCGCCGGTGTCCCGCGCGAACTGCTCTCCGTAGCGATTCCATGACGACCAGCTCGATGTGTCCGCATCCAACAGCACCAGGGTGTCCTTCGCCTCGACGGGCGAGGCGTCCGAGCCGACGCAAACGGAGTAAAGCCGATCCACCCCGATGAGGTGGGCGTCAAGCGAAAGAGACTCGAGATCGGTGGTCTGCACCCAGCAGATCGCGAGGTCAAGGGTTCCGTCGGAGACTCGGGCGGCCTGCGTGTGGGATGGCATGACCCAGGTGTCGACGCGCAGCTGTGCCACTCCGGCCGCCCGCTCTGCCCAGTCGGTGGGGCACCACTTGACTTGGCCGATCCGGACCGGGTCGGACGTGAGGAGACCGGCCGCGCGCCTGCGCAACTCGTCGGCTTGGTCCACCAGCGCGCGGGCGTGCGGCAGCAGTGCCGCACCGTTGGCGGTGAGAGTCACGGAGCGGCGATCGCGGTCGAACAGGGGAACTTTCAGGTCACGCTCGAGTGCCTTGATCTGTTGGGAGAGCGACGGGCCGGCAATACGCAACCGCTCTGCCGCGCGACCGAAGTTCAGCTCCTCGGCGACGGTCACGAAGTAGCGCAGCTGGCGCAGCTCCACGCGGCAAGCGTAGTGCAGTAAGAGCCGGGGCCTACCAGCAGAGAGCAAACCGGTCGTGACGACCGGACATGTGTCGAGCCGAATACCTGTTTCACAGTGCATCACAACGAGGAAGGGAAGTCTGAAATGACTTATTCACAACATGTCGCCGTCATCACCGGTGCCTCGCAAGGCATCGGCGCGGGCTTGGTTTCGGGCTACCGCAAGCTGGGCTACGCGGTGGTCGCTAACTCCCGCACCATCGCCGACAGCGACGACCCGATGGTCCTGACGGTACCCGGCGACATTGCGCAGCCGGGCGTCGGTGGGCGCATTGTCGAGGCGGCGTTGGCGCGGTTCGGCCGGATCGACACGGTGGTCAACAACGCCGGGATATTCATTCCCAAGCCGTTCACCGACTACACCGACGAAGACTATGACGCGATCACCGGGGTGAATCTGCGTGGCTTCTTCGAGGTTTCCCGCGCGGCGGTGACCGCGATGCTGTCCCGGGACGGTGGGGGCCACCTGGTGAACATCTCCACCAGCCTGGTCGACCACCCCAACTCCCAGGTGCCCTCGGCGTTGGCGTCCCTGACGAAAGGCGGGCTCAACGCGGCGACCAAGGCGCTGGCGATTGAGTACGCGGCCCGCGGGATTCGGGTCAACGCCGTCGCACTCGGCATCATCCGTACTCCGATGCATGAGCCGTCGGCGTACGACGCCCTGGCGAAACTGCATCCGCTCGGTCAGATCGGCGAGATCGACGACATCGTCGATGCGGTCCTCTATCTGGAGAACGCCCGATTCGTCACGGGCGAGATCGTGCATGTCGACGGCGGCCAGAGTGCAGGGCACTGATGGAGAGCGAACAGATTCTGCGTGGCCTTCTGGACCGATGGAAGGCGGGCATCGACGCGCACGAACCGCAGCAGGTGGCCGAGCTTTTCACTCCGAACGCCATCTTCCAAGGCCTGCGCCCGTATAGCGTGGGGCACCGAGGTGTCGCCGACTACTACGCTGGCCAACCGCGCGGGATGAGCGTCTCCTACCGGATTCTCGAAACCCGTAGTCCCGCCGCGGACTTGGTGCTCGGTTACCTCGGCGCCGACTTCTCGTATCCCGACCGGCCCACCGTGAGCCTGCATCTCGGCGTGCTTGTCGAGCGCGGGAACGACGGATGGCAAATCGTTTACTACCAAGCTTCCCGGCCGGCGGCCTAACTCAGCGCAGGAATGACTTCCCGTTCGAACAACTCGATGCCGGACCGGTCGTACGCCGCCTCCGGGAAGTAACAGATCGCGTACTCGCAGCCGAGCTCGCGCATTCGCTCCAGCTTCTCGACCACCTGTTCTGGTGTGCCGGAAGCGGATTCGGGTGCCTTGACGGTGGCGAGCATGGCGTCCACGGCGGCCTCGTTCACCCGGGTGATCTGCTGGGCGCGGATGCGGTCGATGCGCTCGTCGACGTCGGCCTCGGATTCGCCGATCACCGCGTTGAAGTTTGCCGATCGCACGAGCGCGCCGTAATCGGTGCCGACGTCGCGGCAGTGCTGCGCCAGCACCTGGGACTTGTGCGCGAACGCGGCCGGCTCGGAGGTGAAGTTGGTGTACTGCGCATACTTCGCGGCGATGCGCAGCGTGACCTTCTCGCCGCCGCCGGCGATCCAGAACGGAATCCCGCCGTCCTGCAACGGCTTTGGCGCCACGATCGCGCCGTCGACCTGGTAGTGCTTGCCGTCGAAGCTGACCTTGCCGTCGCGCCAGGCGTCACGCATGATCTGCACGCCCTCGTCTAGCCGCCCCAGCCGCACCCCGGCGGACGGGAAGCCGTAGCCGTAGGCGCGCCATTCGTGCTCGTACCACCCGCCGCCGATGCCCATCTGAATCCGACCGCCGGAGATGATGTCGGCGGTGGCCGCCACCTTGGCCAAATAGACCGGGTTGCGGTAGCTCATCGCCGTACACATCTGGCCCAGCTTGATGCGCGACGTCGTCGCCGCATAGGCCGACATCAGCGACCACGCCTCGTAGGTGGCCTCGTCGGTCGGCATCGGCACGGTGTGGAAGTGGTCGTACACCCACAGCGAGTCCCACACGCTGTTGTCGGCGTAGGCGGCGAGATCCCGCATCACCGGCCAATGCTTTTCGGTGGGAATGTCGACCAGATCGAGTCGCCAGCCTTGCGGGATGAACAATCCGAAGCGCATGGCGTCCGACTCTACGGCCAATGGGTGTGAAGACGCGCTGATCCCGCGCCGCCTATAACCGGCGGCGACGTGCGCGCGGCCGGATTCGTCGACTATTCACGGTCGCCAGAGGGCGGCACCGCGACAGGGGGCCGGAACATCTGTGGCCTCGATCATCGCCTCGGCCCAGGCCATGTGTCCCTCGAAGCCATGCGAGTTCGCCAGTGCGCGATACCGATCCGCAAAATCCCGGTAGGCCACCTCGTCGCCGTGCGTCCGCGCCAGCAGGGCGCGCAGCCGCAGCAGCATGATGTCGCGGACAACCACACCGTCGCCGACCGGCGCGGTAGCCAACCTTTCGATCGCTGCCTCTGCTTCCCGCACATCACCGTTGGCGCCGCGGTCCAGCAGCGTCTCGACCAGAACGCAGGAAGCCGGAAAGGCCCAGTCGAGCATTCCCCAATCGAACAGTTCGTTGACGGCTGACCGCATCAGCGGTACGGCACCATCACGGTCCCCACGCCGGAACTGCTCCCGTGCAGCGTACGCGGTGACGATGGGTAAATAACAACGGTTGTATGTCAGGTTCCGGCACATGTCGCGGACCTGCTCCAGTATCTCCGATCCGCGGTCGCGATCGGCTGAGGCGTCCCGGTGCACCAGCGCCAGCCCCACCGCGTTACGGGCAGCAGCCACCGTGAAATCGTCGCCGGATTGCTCGGCCATCTGTAGCGCTTCGTCGATGTCGCGCAGGGCGGCATCGTCGGCCAGGAGTGCCCCATACACTATCGCGGGACCGTATTTCAGGTAGACAGCCGCAGAGTGCTGTAACCGGGCGGTCTGGCGGGCACCAAGCTCCGCGTCTACGTGCGACAGGATGCCAACCTGGCCATCGACGCCTCCGGTGTGCTGTTCACGAAGAACCAATTCGTCGCCAGAGGTGAGGGCCGGTTCGGCATCGGTGTGCTCAGGCCGAGCGCGTTCGCGATCGTGGACCTCACGGCTGCCTGATGGACCTGCACGGCGACCTCTTCGACGATGGCTACCTGCCCATCGAGGAGTGCGCGGAGCGGCTGGGCATCAGCGTGGCGAGGGTCAAGGTGCTGGTGCAGCAGCGGGTGCTCCGGTCGTACTCGGGCGACTACGACGTGATGGTCCAGCCAGCGCTCATCCGGGGCGTGACGACGGGAGTGGTGCGCTGATGGTGTTCGTGACCGGCGACGTAGCGGCAGCCGCGACCGGACAGACCATCGCCGAGATCGATGAGCTGGCCGCGACCGGTGAGGTCCCGGCGGCGTACCTCGGATGGCAGCTACGGGTGGACGTGCCAATTCCGCACCCCGAGCACCCCGAGGGCGTCCCGAAGTCAAAGCCGCTGGGTCACGTCGCCACGCCGCTCGCGCCGGTGACTAGGGTATGACGCGCCCAGAGAAGCCAAGAGAAGGGGAGACCACGTCGTGCCTACCTCGGACGATCCAATGGGCGCAGTGCTGCAATACGTCGAGGCGTTTAACAACGGTGACTCGGCGGCAATGGCAGCGACATGCGCCGACCCCATGCAAATTCTTGACGGGATGTCGCCCCATGTCTGGCAGGGTCCGACAGCCGCCGAAGACTGGTGGAAAGACGTGCTCACCGAGGGTGAGCACCTCGGTGCTTCGGGCTACCGCATCGCACTTGGCGAGCCCCGGCATGTCGATGTCAATGGCGAGAGCGCTTATGTCGTCGTCCCTGCGACCATGACGTTCGATCTGCGAGGCACTCAGGTCACCCAAACCGGTTCGGTGTATACGGTCGCGCTTCGTAGAGTTGGCGCTAACTGGCGTCTCACGGCCTGGGCCTGGGCAAAAGGCGCTTGATTCTCTGCACGCAGAGCGAGCGCACAGGGGACCGGGTAGGCCATTCACAACTATGGCCCGCCGCCCGAAAAAATTTGCGGCAAAAGTTTTTGCCGCCGCGTCACTTTCGAAACTGGGTGTCTTCAAATCTCTCTCCTGAACCGAGCGGAGAAACGGCCTTCAAACGGCCCCAAATCCCCTGGGGGAGCGGCCTTTTGGCGGCTGCTGGAGACTATTTAGTCTCCACTTCTGCTCGCTAGCCGGTCCCCGTGATAGCCCTGGGGCTATCACCTATCGCCCCAGGTCAGCGGTCAGGGGGGATCTATCCGAGGCGGGCGCGTGAGGTCATGGACCGAGTCACTGACGCGATCCTGAAGGGCGATTTGGAGGCCCTCAAAGCGCTTTACGCTCAGGATGCGGTCGCTGAGACACCGGACCAGGGCACGATCACTGGGCGGGGCCAGATCGCCGCCTACCTGGCCGAGTTCGGCACTGCGTTTCCGGATTCCTCGTGGGTGGAGCGGTACAAGCACGAGGGCGGCGACACGGCAATCGACGAGGGAGTCTTCGTCGGGACGAACACCGGCTCAATGACGGGGGCGAACGGCGAGACCATTCCCGCGACGGGCAGGAGTGTGCGCATTCGCGAGTGCGACGTCGCGACGGTCGAGAACGGGGTGGTCACGAGTCACCGGTTCTACTTCGACGTGCAGGACTGGGTCACGCAACTCGGTCTCGCGCCGGAGTCCCCGGCTTAGCCCTTGGCGCTTGGTTCTCGGGGCATTGACTCGAGCAACTGGGATGCGTGACGATTGTAAGCGACCACCGGCGTGGGGAGGTGGACCGTAACTCTGATTCGCTCATTGCATCTCGCTTTGAGCACTTCTCCGGGATGACCGGCTTTCCTTGCCGGGGGTATTGGCGCGGAAATCAGCGGTATAGGGAGAAGGAGTGAAACGATGAGCAAACTGGAAGCTAAGCAGTTCGATGCTCCCGACGAGGTTCGCCCGTTCTCGGGGCACGGGCACGTCGACCTGCTTCAGCTGGGCACCGGTGACGTCGGCTTGGGCACGTTCGAGCCGGGTTGGAAATGGTCGAACGATGTCAAACCGCTGGCCGGAACCGAAAGTTGCGAGGTAAACCACGTCGGATATTGCCTATCGGGGCGGATGACCGTCCGCATGGACGACGGCACCGTCACCGAACTGACGCCTGGAACCGTGTTTCACATACCTCCGGGCCATGACGGCTGGACAGAGGGCGACGAGGCCTGTGTGCTGCTCGACTTCGGCGGCCTCACCGACTATGCGGTGCCGAAGAAGTGAGCGTTACCGACGGATCTGAGCTGCTCCGGTCTCGGACGATTCGACCTCATCGGTCCAGGATGGGCGGCAGGAAACGCGTTCACGATGAAACCGACTGGCGGCACCCCGGCAGAGTTGCCGTTTGAGCAGGCGTTCCGGGTACGCCCATCCATTGCGGGAATTGCTCTGTACGGATGGGCCTGCGGAGTGCCGGATGTCGACCCGACGAGCTTCACCGAGCTGCCGGAGCTGCTCGCGCTGGACGTCCCGATACCGCGCCCAGCCGTCTATCTGCCGAAGCTGGCTGAGGCCACCTCGTCGGAGTAATGCAGCGAGGTGGCCGTTGCTGAGAGGGTGCTATCTCGTCTCCGACGCCGGACCATGCTTCCGGCACCAGTCGCGGCCCCCGTTCGACTTCTCATGAATACCATGCTCATAACAGGGGCTGTGGTCGAAGTTGGACCGGCCTGAGCTGGCGGCAGGAGCCGATTCTTTCGGCGCGAGCTGGACCGACAGCTTGCCGCTCTCGCCCTCGGTGACGACGATCAGCGCCTCTCGATCTCCGATCAGGCCCTTGCCGAAGGCGTAGTCGACGTCGATCTCCGCGAGGCGTCCCGTCTGCAGCTGGATCTCGCTCACCTGAATGACGATTTTCGCGGTGATCTTCATGCCGTCGATCCGAAGCAGTTCCGGCTCTTGGCCTTCCACGGTGCGCTCCACATAAAGCGAGCGCTGCTCGCCCTCCAACTCGATCGTCCAGCCGGGTCCCACCGTGATCACCGCGTAGGCGTCGATGTCTTCGGCGATGTTCTGGAGTTCGATCTGGTCAGTCGTCCAGCGATGTTCGCTTCCAACAGCGCCTTCACCAGCGGCAGAATCTCGATATGGGAGCCGTCCTCGGCGAAGATGTGAAGATCCTTCGGTGCCTGGACCGCCAGGATTCCTTCGCCGGGAACATCGACTTCGACCTCGGCGCGGATAGGTGTCAGGCTGACCGCCTTCGGCCAGAGCGATCGGAGCGAGTTCAGCACCTTCAGCGCGGGATCCGGGTCATCGAGGACTTCGGGGCTGATTGGGATCATTTTCTCGGCGAGCGCGAGCGTCTTTGCCTGATCGTTGAAGCCGTTCTTGGAGACCAACACAACCTGGTGAGTCGGCAGGTTCTGATGCTTGGCGATCATCGCCTCAACCCAATCGGCTGCGGCAGGGCGGCCACGCCCCGCAGCCTCGACCCCGATGACGGTCTCATAGCCAGGACCGGATCTTGCCCGCAGCACCACATCGACTTCGCGCTCCTCGCCGGTCAGTCGGTTGCGGAGCATGCCGGATCGCTCGATCGTCGCGTCCCCCGCGAGGTGCTCGTGGATGATCGAGACGACGTCCTGGAACAGATTGGTGCGCTTCGGCACAATCCCACCCTACGGCTGCTGAGACATTAGAACGTTCCTTGGCTAGTCGCTGCCAGCTACTTCGCAGGACGTTTCTCCGAGGCCGCCCGGTCAGCCCGCTAGGGTTGTAAAAACCACGTTATTCCGCACGGGGACAACGGATCTGCCGGTGCATGGCGGGGAACCAGCGCAAGACCCACTTATATACCCTGGAGGAATAACCAGCTCGGCGAACAGCACCGTCACCTGCTTGAACTCGGCGCGCCTGTCCGGCCCCGTCAACGGTGAGCCGCATTCGTCGCAGAACTTGGCGTTCTCGCGCAATCCGATACCACACCTCGGGCAAACGCTCAGGGCTGTTGCCGTCATCTGACTCACCGCCGATCACGCGGTCCGGACCTGACTCCCGATCCGCTAAGGGTATGGGGTCTCAGCCTGAGGAGAGGGGTTTCCGTACGGGGCAAGCAAACCGGGGCGGCCCGGCCAGGGTTCGCGGCGATGAGGACGTTGCTGTCTTGAAGGCCGCTTTGCGCGCGGGCGTTTCCGCGCCACGTTTGGGTCGCGGGGCCGGCAATATCCGCCCGCGCATGCTGCGACCGGACGACGCGGGATCGCGACTAAGTGGTACGCGTCGGGCAGCCAGAAGGCCGACGATGGCCGCGGCGTGCGGCAGGCGATTGCCGACCACCACGCCGACCGGGGCGTCCTCGGGCACCCCGGCGGCGCGCAGCTTGTGCGCGATCCCGTCGGCGTATCCGGTCACCTCGTTGCCGGTGAACCAGCGTTCTTCGAACTCGAGGCAGGGCCGGTTACGTAGCCGGCCAACCCTGCTGCAAACGTTTCGGTAAAGCTGTCGGGCACGTCCTCATTGTGGTGCGGGGTGTGGCTCAGCTCGCGTTCGGGTACCCGTCGGCCGTCGTTGAGATTGCACACAGGGTCGTGAACTACCGCCCCGAAAACCACCGCCCTGGTTGCAATCTCAACGCACGCGCCAACAGACGCAAAGAAAACTAGAGCAGCGACTCCGGCGGGGTGAAGCGGTCACCGTACTTGGCGGCGAGTTCGCGCGCCCGCGCCACGAAACCGGCCTTGCCGCCGGGATATCCGACGATGTACTGGGCCGAGCCACCCGTCCACGGCGGGAAGCCGATGCCCATGATCGAGCCGATGTTCGCGTCGGCGGTCGACGTGAGTACGCCCTCGTCGAGGCACTTCTGGGTCTCCAGCGCCTCGGCGAACAGCATCCGGTCGATCATGTCCTGCAGCGGTGGCTGCGAGGTGCCGGACTTGAACGTCTCGCGCAGCCCGGGCCACAGCCGGGTCCGCTTGCCGTCGACGTACTCGTAGAAGCCAGCGCCCTTGAGCCGCGACGGCCGGCCGATCTCGATCATCTTCTCCACGACCGCCTCGGCCGGGTGCGGCTCGTACTTGCCGCCCGCGTCCTCGACACCCTTGCGTGTGGCGACCGCGATCTTGTGCATCAGCTCCAGGTTGAGCTCGTCGGACAGCTGCAACGGCGGCGCCGGGTAGCCGGCCTGCGAGCCGGCGGCCTCGATGCTGGCCGGCTCGACCCCCTCGCCGAGCATCGCCAGCGCCTCGTTGACGAAGGTGCCGATGACGCGGCTGGTGAAGAAGCCGCGGCTGTCGTTGACCACGATCGGGGTCTTGCCGATCGCCAGCGTGTAGTCGAACACTCGGGCCAGCGCCTCGTCAGAGGTCTTCTCGCCCTTGATGATTTCCACCAGCGGCATCTTGTCGACCGGCGAGAAGAAGTGGATCCCGACGAAGTCCTCCTGCCGCTTGACACCGGTCGCCAGACCGGTGATCGGCAGCGTCGAGGTGTTCGACCCGAGCAGAGCGTTGGGCTCGACGATGCCCTCGATCTCCTGGAACACCTGGTGCTTGAGGTCCTGGCTCTCGAACACGGCCTCGATCACGAAGTCGACACCCTTGAAGTCCGCGGCGTCGGCCGTCGGCGTGATCCGGTCCAGCAGGGCCTTGGACTTCTCCTCGGTGGTCTTGCCCCGCTCGAGCGCCTTGGCCTCGAGCTTCTCCGAGTAGCCCTTGCCCTTCTGCGCGGCCTCGATGGTGACGTCCTTGAGCACCACGTCGTAGCCGGCCTTGGCTGATACATACGCGATACCGGCGCCCATCATGCCGGCACCGAGCACGCCGATCTTCTTGATCGGGGTCTGGCCGATACCGTCCGGACGGCTGCCACCGCCGTTGATGTGCTGCAGGTCGAAGAAGAACGCCTGAATCATGTTCTTGGCGACCTGGCCGGTGACCAGCTGGGTGAAGTAACGGCTCTCGATGCGGGTGGCGGTGTCGAAGTCCACCTGGGCACCCTCGACGGCCGCGTCCAGAATGGCCCGCGGCGCCGGCATCGGCGCACCCTTGAGCTGCTTTCGCAGCAGCGCCGGGAACGACGGCAGGATCGACGCCAGGGCGGGGCTGCTCGGCGTGCCGCCGGGCATCTTGTAGCCCTTGGCGTCCCACGGCTGCTGCGCTTCGGGATTGGCCTTGATCCACGCCTTGGCGGCGGGCACCAGCTCCTCGACGGTGGGCACCACCTCGTCGACCAGGCCGGTCTCCTTGGCCTGGGCCGGCTTGAACCGGGTGCCCTGGCTCAGCACCGACATGAAGGCGTTCTGGATGCCAAGCATCCGCACGGTGCGGGTGACGCCACCGGCGCCGGGCAGCAGGCCCAGCGTCACCTCAGGAAAGCCGACCACAAGGCCCTTCACGTCGGCAGCGATGCGGTGATGACACGCCAGTGCGATCTCCAGACCACCGCCGAGCGCGGCGCCGTTGATGGCGGCCACCACCGGCTTACCGAGGGTCTCCAGCGTGCGCAGGTCCCGTTTCACGGTCTCGACCATGCTGAAGAACTCGCCGGCGTCCTCGGGGGTGGCCTGGATCATGCCCTTCAGGTCACCACCGGCGAAGAACGTCTTCTTGGCGCTGGTGATGACGACGCCGGTGATCGAATCCTTCTCGGCGACAAGGCGTTCGACTGCCTTGCCCATCGACTCGATGTAGTGCTCGTTCATCACGTTCGCCGACCCGGTCGGGTCGTCGAGCGTCAGCGTGACGATGCCGTCGGCATCCTTATCCCACTGGATCGTGTTCTCTGCCATTGGTTCTCTTCCTCAGACTCGCTCGATGATGGTGGCAACGCCCATGCCGCCGCCGACGCACAGCGTGATCAGCGCGCGACGTGCGTTGCGACGCTCGAGCTCGTCGACCATGGTGCCGGTGATCATGGCGCCGGTGGCGCCCAGCGGGTGGCCCATCGCGATGGCGCCACCGTTGACGTTGAGCTTCTCGTCGGGGATGTTCAGGTCCTTCTGGAACTTGAGCACCACCGACGCAAACGCCTCGTTGAGCTCGAATAGGTCGATGTCGTCGACGGTCAGGCCGGCGCGGTCGAGCACCTTGCGGGTGGCCGGGGTGGGGCCGGTGAGCATGATGACCGGATCGCTGCCGCTGGTGGCGGTGGCCACGATGCGCGCCCGCGGAGTCAAGCCCTGTGATTCGCCTGCCTTTTCGGAGCCGACGAGCACCAGCGCGGCGCCGTCAACGATTCCGGAGCTGTTGCCACCGGTGTGGACGTGGTTGATCTTCTCGACCCAGTGGTACTTCTGCAGTGCCACGTCGTCGAAGCCGCCCATTTCACCGATGCCGTCGAACGCGGTCTTCAGCTTGCCCAGTCCTTCGAGCGTGCTGTCGGGCCGCATGTGCTCGTCATGGTCGAGGATGACCAAGCCGTTCTGGTCTTTGACCGGGACGACGGACTTGGCGAAGTAGCCGCCCGACCACGCGGCGGCGGCCTTCTCCTGGCTGCGCAGCGCGTAGCGGTCGACGTCCTCGCGGGAGAAGCCCTCGATGGTGGCGATCAGGTCGGCGCCGATGCCCTGCGGGACGAAGCCGACGGTGTAGTTGGTTTCCGGGTCGGTGGCCCAGGCTCCGCCGTCGGACCCCATCGGCACCCGGCTCATCGACTCGACGCCGCCGGCCAACACCATGTCGTCCCAGCCGGAGCGCACCTTCTGCGCGGCGGTGTTGACGGCCTCCAGGCCGGACGCGCAGAACCGGTTGAGCTGCACACCGCCGGTGGTGTCGGGCAGGCCCGCGGCCAGCACCGCGGTGCGGGCGATGTCGCCGCCCTGGTCGCCGACCGGCGACACGACACCCAGGATGACGTCGCTGATCAGTGTCTCGTCCAGGTCGGGGAACCGGGAGCGAAGCTCGTCGATCAGGCCGGTGACCAGCGAGATCGGCTTAACCTCGTTTAGCGAACCGTTCTTCTGCTTGCCGCGCGGCGTGCGGATGGCCTCGTAGATGAAGGCTTCTTCGGACATGGAAGTAGTTCCTGTTCGTGTTCGGGAAGGCGGTGCCTGATCAGCCCGTCTCTTGGAGAGTAGACCCCTGGCAGTGCAGCCTAACAGGTTCGTCGGCCAACCTGTTGGTTGGGAGGTCTACTTCCGCCCAAACCAACAAATGGGCGCAAGAGTGCGAGACCCGACAGCCAAAACGTCGATCTCGGCCCGACATCGCCCGCCCATTAGGCTCGGCAGCCATGACGGTCTCCCGGCTGCAGCCCTACGCCATCACGGTGTTCGCCGAGATGTCGGCGTTGGCCGCCCGCATCGGCGCGGTGAATCTGGGCCAGGGCTTTCCCGACGAGGACGGCCCGCCCGCGATGCTCAAGACGGCGGAGAACGCCATCGCCGACGGCGTTAACCAGTACCCGCCCGGGCCGGGCATCGCGCCGCTGCGGGAGGCGATCGCCGCGCAGCGCAAACGGCACTTCGGGGTGCGGTACGACCCGGACACCGAGGTACTGGTGACGGTCGGCGCGACCGAGGCCATCGCCGCCGCGGTCATCGGTTTGGTGGAGCCCGGCTCGGAGGTGCTGCTGATCGAGCCGTTCTACGACTCCTACTCCCCCGTCGTCGCGATGGCCGGCGCCCACCGGCGCGCCGTGCCGCTGATACCCGACGGCCGCGGCTTCGCCATCGATATCGACGGGCTGCGCCGCGCGGTCACGCCGCGGACAAGGGCGTTGATCGTCAACTCACCGCACAACCCGACCGGCATGGTGGCCACCGACACAGAACTGGCGGCCATCGCGGACCTTGCCGTGTCGGCCGATCTGCTGGTGATCACCGACGAGGTCTACGAGCATCTGGTGTTCGACGGCCACCGCCACCTCCCGCTGGCCACCTATCCGGGGATGGCCGAGCGCACCGTCACCATCTCCAGTGCGGCGAAGATGTTCAACTGCACCGGCTGGAAGATCGGGTGGGCTTGCGGCGCACCGGAACTCATCGCCGGCGTGCGCGCCGCCAAACAGTACCTGAGCTATGTGGGCGGCGCGCCGTTCCAGCCCGCGGTGGCCCAGGCACTGAACACCGAAGAGGCTTGGGTGTCCGCGCTGCGGGAGTCGTTGCAGGCCAAGCGCGACAGGCTCGGCTCGGCCCTGGCCGAGCTGGGCTTCGAGGTGCACGACAGCTTCGGCACCTACTTCCTGTGTGCCGACCCGCGGCCGCTGGGCTACGACGACAGCACCACGTTCTGTGCCGAGTTGCCCGAACGTGCAGGTGTCGCCGCGATTCCGATGTCGGCGTTCTGCGACCCCGGCGCCGAGCACGCCGATGCGTGGAATCACTTGGTGCGCTTCGCATTCTGCAAGCGAGACGACACTCTTGACGAGGCGATCCGGCGGTTGGCCGTACTACAGCCCCGGATCGGGCCATGGTAGAACCATGACGCAGGAGCTGGCCGTCGTGGCGCTGGACGGCTGCATGGCCTCCGCTGTCGCCGGCGTGCTCGATGTACTCCACTGACCACAACTGGGGCAACGTCGCGCTGCGCAAGATCATCGACCACTGGTACTGGGGACGGGCCCGTATCGGCGACTACACCGTGGTGTCGCTGATGTTCACCGGCGCTTCGGCCTACGGCGGCCTTTCCTTCCCCAGCTTCATGGTCGCGAAGGACGGGGAGATCCTGGTCTCCGCGATAGGGCCCGAGCAGATCGATTTCCGAGCGGACGACGCCGTCGAGGACCAACAGACGGGAGTCCCGATTGCGAATCAGCTGACCTACCGGGCCGTCGAGGGCGACTCCCGGTTCGAGGTGACGTTCCAGCGTCGCGAGAACATCTTCATGCTCGACTTCGGCGAGGCGGGTGCGTATCACCGCTTCGGTGGCGATGTGGCCCTCGAGCGCTTCGAGAATGACCGACGTGTGGAAAGCGTTCGCCAGGACGCGATCTGGGAGCCGCTTTACTTCGGGCAGCGCAGCTCTGCGGCGGGCACGACCACCACCGTGCCGCACGAAAGTTCTCCCATTTTGGTGCACGAGGCATGAGCATGGATTCGGTAACCATCGAGGAAGACGGACCGCTACTGCTCATAGGAGTGAACCGCCCGGACGCCCACAACCTCTGGGACCTCGAGGTGATCCAGACGGTGTGCCGGGCCCTCCGGCGCCTGGCTGATTCGGACCATCTCCGCGTGGGCGTGATCTTCGGTCACGGTCGGCTGTTCACGGCGGGGCTCGACCTTGCTTCGGTGGCTCCGCTGGTGGCCACCGGAGACACCAGCGCGGTGCTGCGGCACGGTGTCGTAGCAGCGCCGTATCGCGCGCGCCTGGCGTCCACGCCGCCGAACGCCGCGCCGAGCTCGACGTGTGCGCGGGCGCTACTCGTACTCCGTTGCCCGTGCCGAGCGCCACCGGGTAGACGCACAGGTGCAGCTCACCGATGAGGCCGTCCCGAACGAGTGCCCGCACGAGGGTGCTGCTGCCGCTGATATAGATTCCGCCGTCGACGCGGCTACTCGGGCACGTGCTCCGCGACGCCGGATTCCATGACCCGCTGTCGCAGGCGCTCGGTCGCAACATCGAGGACGATCTTCTTCGCCCTCTTGATCAGGAACTCGGGGATCGGCGCCACCGGGTCGACGATGATGTCGAAGCGCACCCGTGTCCTGTCACCCTCTGGGATGAGGTTGTATTCAACGTGCTGCCCGCGCTGCTGGAAGGTGTCGTGGGCGTCCCACACCACCCAGCGTGGGCCCCAGTGGTATTCGAGCACCTCCTTGTCGGTGATGCCCATCAGCCGCATCGTGGCCTTCACGTGATGCGGCCGGCCGTCGGGGTGCCTGTCGAGCACTTCGGCCTGGCGATACACCGATGTCCACGCCGGCAGCGATTCGATGTCGGCGAGCACATCGAGAATCGCCTCCGGCGGGGCATCGAAGACCACTTCCCGCGACGCTCGCACGGCCACACTGGCAAATGTAGTAACCCGGCGGGCCTCGCGGAGCAAATACACTAGCTAACGCGACCTACCAGCCGATCCGGTCGATCGGCGTGGTGCCCTTCGGCGGTGCGCCGATCGGAGGTGACGGGGTGCGGGAGAACCGCGGCGCGGGTGCGGCCTGGTCAACTCCGTTGGCCCGCACCAACGTTGAGCGCGCCCTGAGGTGTTCGTTCTGCGCCGCCTCCGTCCACGTGAGCACGGGCGTCACGCAGGCGTCGGTACCGGCGAAGATCTGCGTCCATTCGTCGCGGGTCTTGCTCGCAAACCGCTCGGTGAAGATCTCGCGCATCTGCGGGTAGGCGGCGATGTCGAACTGGTTGGGCACCTCGTCGGCAGTCAGGCCCAGGCCGTCGACCAGTTGCGCGAAGAACTGCGGCTCGATGGCGCCGACGGCCATGTACCTGCCGTCGGCGGTCTCGTAGGTGCGGTAGAACGGCGCGCCGCCATCCAGCAGAAACGACTCGCGCTCGTCGGCCATGCTGCCGATCGACTTCATGGTCCACATCATCTGCGAGAGGATGCTGACCCCGTCGACCATGGCCGCGTCGACCACCTGCCCCTTGCCGGACCGCTCCCGCTCATAGAGCGCGGTCACGATGCCCAACAGCACGAACATCGACCCGCCGCCGAAGTCGGCGACCAGGTTCAGCGGCGCGACCGGCGGCCGGTCGCGGAAGCCGATGGCTGAGAGCGCGCCGGTCTGCGACAGGTAGTTGATGTCGTGCCCCGCGGTCGTCGCCAGCGGCCCATCCTGGCCCCAGCCGGTGATCCGCGCGAAGATCAGCCGCGGGTTGACCGCGGCGCACTCCTCGGGCCCGATGCCGAGCCGCTCGCAGGTGCCGGGCCGGAAGCAGTCGAGCAGCACGTCGGCCGTGGCCGCCAGGTCCAGCAGCGCCTGCGGCTCGTTCTTGACGTCGAGGTCGACGAGGCGCTTGCCGCGGTGCAGCAGGTCGCGGTCCTCGCTGGGCATGGTCAGGCCGCCCGGGCGGCGCACCCGGACCACGTCGGCCCCGAGGTCGGCCAGCACCATCGCCGCGTGCGGTCCGGGGCCGATGCCGCCCAGTTCGATGACTTTCACCCCGGCCAGGGGTCCCGTGTTGGTCACGGGTGGAACGTAACTCAGCCGCCCTTCTTGACTTTCAGCACCCGCTTGCGCAGGCCCTCGGTCGAGGTTTCCATCGCGCCCTTGATGGCCCGTTTCAAGATGAACCCGGGCAGCGGCACCGAGGGGTTGATGGTCAGCTCGAACTTGACCCGGGTCTTGTCGCCCTCCGGTGTCAGGCTGTATTTCGCGTCTTGCGATCGTAGCTGGCCCGCGCTGACCAGGGTCCAGCTCGCGCTGTCGTCGGTCCAGGTGTAGTCCACGACCTGCTCGTCAGAGATGCCGGCGGATTTGACGTTCATCTTGACCCGGCGCGGTCTGCCATCCTCGCCGCCCTCCAAGATCTCGACACTCTGTTGCTGCGAAGACCACTCGGGCATCGTCTCGACGTCGGCGATGACGTCCAGGATTTCCTCGGGGCTTGCCTCGATCACGACCTCGCGGGTTTCGCTGATTGCCATGGACGGGACCATAACCGGCGGTTATCCGTGACGGGGTGCTTTGGCTTGTTTACCTGGCGTACCGTCGACGTCGTGGTTGCGCCGCCTGAATCGACCTACACGGTCGGCGACTACCTGCTTGACCGCCTCGCCGAACTGGGTGTCACCGAGGTGTTCGGCGTGCCCGGCGACTTCAACCTGGAGTTTCTCGACCGTGTCGTCGCCCATCCGCGGGTTCGCTGGGTAGGTAACGCCAATGAGCTGAACGCCGGATATGCCGCCGACGGCTACGGGCGGCTGCGCGGAATGTCCGCTCTGATCACAACATTCGGGGTTGGCGAATTGTCCGCCGCCAACGCGATCGCCGGCAGCTATGCCGAGCACGTCCCAGTGGTGCACATCGTCGGCGCCCCGGCGAACGACGCGCAGGGTGCCCGGCGGGTGGTCCATCATTCCCTCGGCGACGGTGACTTCGAGCACTTCGTTCGGATCGCACGCGAGATCACCTGCGCGCAAGCCAATCTCGCTCCTGCGACGGCGACCCGCGAGATCGACCGGGTGCTGTCGGAGGTGCGCGAGCAGAAACGGCCCGGCTATCTTCTGATCGCGACCGACGTGGCCCGCTTCCCGACCGAGCCGCCGACCGCGCCGCTGCCCCGCTACACCGGCGGCACCAGTCCCCGGACGTTGTCGTTGTTCATCGACGCCGCAACCGAACTCATCGGCGACCACCAGTTGACGGTGCTCGCCGATCTGCTGGTTCACCGTCTGCAGGCGGTTCCCCAACTCGAGGCGCTGCTGGCCGCCGACGTCGTTCCTCATGCGACGTTGATGTGGGGCAAGAGCCTGGTCGACGAGACGTCACCGACATTCCTGGGCATCTACGCCGGCGCGGGCAGCGACGAGCGGGTGCGCAGGGCCATCGAGGAGGCACCGGTGCTGGTCACCGCCGGAGTCCAGTTCACCGACATGGTCAGCGGCTTCTTCAGCCAGAAGATCGCCCCTTCGCGGACCATCGACATCGGCCCAAACCAGAGTCTCGTTGCCGGCCAGGTGTTCGCCCCGCTGGACATGGGGGTCGCGCTGGAAGCGTTGACGTCCATCCTTGAGCGGCGCGGCATCCAGTCACCCCCACTGGCGCCGATGGCCGCGGGCGGACATTTCGATCCGCCGGAACGCGAGCAGCCGTTAACGCAGGAAGTGTTGTGGAACAGGCTTTCTGCCGCACTTACTCCGGGCAACGTGGTGCTGGCCGACCAGGGCACGTCGTTCTACGGGATGGCCGGGCACCGGCTCCCAAGCGGTGTGACGTTCATCGGACAGCCGCTGTGGGCCTCGATCGGCTACACGCTGCCTGCGACACTGGGCGCGGGGTTGGCGCACCCGGACCGTCGTCCGGTGCTGCTGATCGGCGACGGCGCAGCGCAGCTGACCGTCCAGGAGCTGGGCTCGCTCACCCGCGAGGGGGTGGCGCCGGTTGTCGTGGTGGTGAACAACGACGGCTACACCGTCGAGCGGGCCATCCACGGCCAGGAGGCCTACTACAACGACATCGTTCCGTGGAGCTGGCTCGACGTCCCGAACGCGCTCGGGGTCCGTGACCATCTGGCGTTCCGGGTCGAAACGTACGGCCAGCTCGACGACGCGTTCACCGCGGCCGCCGCGCACCCCGACCGGATGGTCTTCATCGAAGCGGTGGTGCCGCAATTGGATGTGCCGCCGCTCTTGACCGAGCTGGCGGAGTCGGCCGCAGCGGCCAATGCCCGCCAGATCGCGACGGTGCGGAAAGGAGAGTCATGACCACCGCCATCGACCCCACTGTTCCGCCGAGCGGGACCGGTTGTGTCGAATGCGACGCGGTCGGCGGCTGGTGGGTGCATCTGCGTCGCTGCGCGGCCTGCGGCCACATCGGCTGCTGCGACGAGTCAATGGCTCGCCACGCTTCGGCGCACTGGCGGGCGACCGGCCATCCGATCATCCGGTCGTTCGAGCCGGGTGAGGACTGGTTCTGGAACTACGAAACCAACGAGTATGACGACGGACCCGAGCTCGCCGCCCCGGACTGCCGGCCGGTGGACGAGACCGTTCCGGGTCCGCGGGGCAGGGTGCCAAGCGACTGGAACGACCAACTCCGCCGTCGCTGAGTGGAATCGGCTGCGCTGGGTAGTCAGCAGCACAGCCCGAAGACCGCCAAATCCGACGTGGGCGCCGAGGGCGCCGACGACGACGTCCACAGCGATCCGGCCAAGGGCACCGAGGACCGCGCCGACTGATCGGACGAAGGTGGTGCCACATCGAGCGGGCCCGCCGACACCGGCGACCCGACGCGGTGAGCGTTTAGACAGTCTCGGCGAGTGCCGCTAATGTCTGCGCGGCCGTGTATTTCGGGGTCCAGCCCAGCTGCGATTTGGCCTTGCTGGTGTCCATGACCACCGACGTGCGGCCGACATGAAGCCATTCCAGCGCCGACGGAACGAACGGCAGCCTGGCGATGACCTCCGACGCCGCCGACATTGCGACCCTCGGTACCCGGATGGGACGGGCGCCCAGCGCCTCGGCCACATCGGACATCGACAACACACCGTCCGCGGCGATGTTGTAGGCGCCAGAGGGTGCGGAAGTGGTTGCGGCCAAAGCGATTGCGGATGCGACGTCGTCGTGGTGAACGAGTTGCAGCGGCGTGCCGGGATCGGGGAACGGCGGTTTCAGCAGCGGCAGCGCCCGGGTGACCCTCTTGACCGGACCGGGCAACTGGTTCCACGGCATGGCGTCGGCGAGCGCGGGCGCCTTGGGTCCGGCGACGATGCACGGCCGCAGCACGAACACCTCGAGCGCGGAGCCGGCGGTGATCTCCTCGAGCGCGGCTTCGCAGGCGGCTTTCTGCGCGGAGTAGTAGTGCTCGGGTGAGCCGCGGACCGGCACATCCTCGGTGATGGGAACCGGGTTGTCGGAGTGATAGCCGTAGGCGGCCACCGAGGAGGTGTACACCAGCCGCCTGGGCCGGTCCGCCGCCACGGTGGCCTCGAAGACGTTGCGGGTTCCCTTGAGGTTGACGCGGGCGCTTTCCTCGCGCGAGCCCATGATGACGAAAGCCAGATGGACGACCACGTCGGCATCAGCGACCAGCGCGTCGACGGCAGTGCGGTCCAGGATGTCGCCCTGCTGATACTCGGTTCTCGACCATCCGTGCGCCGCCGGGTCGAAGGGCCGCCGCGCCATCCCGATGATCCGGTCGACGACCTCGGGCCGTCGCTCGAGCGCCTCCACGGCCGAAATCCCGATTTCACCGGTAGGGCCCGTTACCGCTGCGGTCAGTCCCACCCGACTGTCGTTCCCGCCTGGCGAGCCTATGAAACCGAAACACCGAACCGCCGGTGGATCGGATCCGGGTCCGCGGGGGCAGGGTGGCAAGCGACTGGGCCGATCGGCTTCAGCGTCGCGCGACTAGAAATGCCCCGCGCGGGGTATCCGCTCCCGGTGAACAAGGACAAGCCCAAGACCGCGGATTCGGATGTCGGGCCCGACGGCGCCGACGACGACGTGCAGAGCGATCCGGCGAAGGGCAGCGAGGACCGGGCCGACTGGTCCGACGAAGGTGGCGCGACGCCGAGCGGCCCGGCGCAGGATACGGACGCTTAGCGGTAGTTCACGGCTCGCGAGCCGATGCCTGATACGCCGCAAGCTCGCTGCGGGTACGGATCCCTAGCTTCATGTAGATCCGGGTCAGGTGGTACTGCACGGTCTTGGGGGACAAGAACATCTCGGCGGCCACCTCGCGGTTGCTGTGCCCGCGGGCCACCAACTCAGCCACCGCGCGCTCCTGCGGTGTCAGCGCCTCGAACGCCGACGCCGCCTCCGACACCGGGTCGGGCCGGGTGGTCCGCAGTCCTCCCGCCTTGAGTTCGCGGTCGCAGCGTCGAACGTAGGTCTCGGCGCCGAGCCTCGCGTACAGTTCGCGCGCGGTCGTCATCACCGTATCGGCCTCGCGCCGCTTCCCCGCGCGCCGCAGCGTCTGGCCGTAGGCGAAGTTGACTCGCGCACGGTCGTACGGCAGCGGAAGGCTGTCCAACAGCCGTAACGTGTTCTCGAAGGCGTCCCGCGCGGCGTCCAGGTCGCCGCGCGCCCCGAGCAGTCGACCTCTGGCGTAGCCGAGCCGGGCCAGTGGTGACCGCTGCGGCCGCTGCTCGGCTGTGCGCTGGTAACGGTCGAGGAAGGTTTCCGCCTCGTCGCAACGATTCTCCAGGACAAGCGCATTCGCATAAATGTCCACCCAGGGCCAGAATCCGGGCTCGTCGACGTTGCCGCGTGCCCAGGGCTGCGTCAGCGGCTCCAGGGCGCGCAACACCCCGGCGTAGTCCGCCTGGGCCTCGGCGTAGTGCGCCCTGGCAAGGCATGAGGGAACCCGCATGATCGGGTAGTCGTGCGGGCCTGCGGCGCCGGCGCGCAGGCTCTCCTCGGCGAGGGTCCACTCCCCGCTGAGGGCGTACACCTGTGTGGCGGTCCAGTGGATCAACGGCCCGAGAAGCTCAATTCCCGTGCGGTCGATCAGATTCCGTGCTTCCAGCACGATGTCGATAGCGGTGCTCCAGGAGCCTCGAGCGAAGTGGGCGCGAGCCAACCATGCGCGTGCCCACAACGAGATGCGTTGGGAACCACCGAGAAAGTCGGTTGGAACGGCGCTTTCGAGGTCGCCGATGGCATCGTCCACCCGGTCGAGCACCAGATTGAGCCAGCCCGCGCCCATCTTTGCCCGCTGCGTCTGCGCGCCGCTCGGGACTCGGCCCGCAAGGTCGGCGTATGCGGCACTGCCCTCGGCGGGTTGTCCCGCACCGGCGAGACCGAGACCGCGAATCGCCTCGGCTTCGATACGAGCCGGCGACGCTTGCCCGCCAAGCTGGATCGCCCGATCCGCCCACTCGACCAGTTCGGCGCCCTGACAGCGGGCGAGGCTGTGCAGGACATATCGCTGGCAGATCAGGGCCGCCACCTCCGGCTCACGGTCGGCGACGACCAGGTCCCACGCCCGGGACAGCCGGGCCTCGGCCTCCGTCGGTCTGCCCCGCACGATGGCGAGGTACCCGAGCACCGCATTGCGCATCGGGGTTTCGCGCAGGCTCTCGATTTCGGCGATGTACGCCGACGCACGTGGCACGTTGCCCGCGCCGACGAATGCATCAACGGCACGTACCAGCCGTTCGCCCTGGAGGTGCGGTTCGACGGTCAGTCGGCTCGCCTTGGTAAGCAGTTCCCCGGCTTCCGCCCACGCACCCTCGGCTGCCCGGGCGGTGGCCAATGCATCGAGTCGATCCGCCAGCGCCGCGTCGGGTAGCAGCGCAGCCTGTACCTGGTGGCCGAGCCGGCGTGCCGGGTCGTCGACTATCTCGGCGGCCCGCCGGTGCAGCCCCGTCCGCCGGGTTACGTTGAGCGAATCGACGACGGCTGCCAGCTCCATCGATCCGGGTAGGGCCAGCATCGGAGAGTCGCGCCGGACGAAGGTAGTAAGCAATCCGTTTGTCGCTGCGGCGTCAATCGCCGCCACCGGGTCATCGAGGTCGGCGAGTTTCGCCGCTTCGGTGAGCGAGGCCGGCGATCCCAGCACGGCAACCGCCTCGACCAGTGCCGCGGCCTGCGGGGAACACTCCGCGAGGCGCGCGGTTGTCGCCGAACGAACCGCAACAGTGGGCGGCAGCATGGGGTCGGGCTTGTGCCATATTCCCGTCGGCAGCTCGGTGAAGAGGTCAACGGCGCGCGCAGGGATCCCGTCGGTGTGCGCGTGCAGGCGCTCGACCAACGACGCCGGCAGGGCGACATTGTGCGCGGCGGCGAGGTCGCGCAGCCCATCGGGGCTGAGCGCGGAGACGACGATCCGGTGGTTCGCCGTGCGCGCGATCAGTTCGTCCAGTTTGGCTGTGGCGCCGGGCCCGTCGCGGCGAACCAACAGAACCAGCAGCGGCGCCCGCGGATGGTGGCGCACCGCCGACGACAGGGCCTGCACGGACTCGACGTCACACCACTGCGCATCGTCGACCACGAACACGGTGGCCCCCGAGTCGACCAGCGCCGCGCCCGCCGCGACCGGATCGCCGATCACGGTAGTCTCCAGCAGCTGCTCGAGCACGGAGTAGGGCCGTTCGAACTCCCACGGCACCGCGATCGCGCGGCGCACCGCTTCGGCGGGCTGCTCACGGCAGAAGTCTTCGGCCAGCGCTGTCTTCCCGATCCCGGTGGAACCACTTATCAGCGCGACGACAGCTCCGTCGGTTTCGGTGCGCTGTCGCAGATCGCGGAGCGACTCGAGTTCAGCGTCCCGAGCCACCAGCGGCATTCACCGATTCTAAGCCGCCGTCATCCCAGGTCGCCGCCGGCGACTGGAAGCACAGTCCCGGTGATATATGAGGCCTCGTCGGAGGCAAGGAAGGTGATCGCCGCGGCCTGCTCATCCAGCGTTCCGTACCGCTTCAGTAGCGACGAATCCACGACCTGGTCGACGATCTGCTGATACCACTGCCGCTCTTGGTCGCCGTGGCGCTCTGGCCCGCGCGGGATCCGGCGTTCCGGGGCGTCGGTTCCGCCGGGAGCCGTTGCGGCGACGCGGATCCCGTACGGGGCCGCCTCCATCGCGAGCGCGGTCGTGATCGCGTTGACGCCGCCCTTCGCCGCCGCGTAGGGCACGCGGTTGATGCCGCGGGTGGCGTTGGACGAGACGTTGATGATGGTGCCGGCGCCCGCCTCGATCATCATCGGCAACACCGCGCGGCAGGACCACAACGTCGGGAACAACGACCGGCGCACCTCCGCCTCGATCTCGTCCGGGCCGTACTCCTGATACGGCCGAAACCAGATGCTGCCGCCGACATTGTTGATCAACACGTCGATCCGGCCGAGTTCGTCGCGTGCCCGCGCGGCCGCCTTCGACGCACCTTCCCAGGTTTCCAGGTCCGCGGTGACGGCGTAGGCGCGGCACCCGGCAGCCTCGAGGGCCGAAACTTCCTGGTACACAAGTTCCGACCGGTCGACGAGGACCACCTGCCCTCCTTCGGCGGCGATCCGCCGCGCCACCGCTTGCCCGATGCCCTGCGCCGCACCGGTAACCACGACGGTCTTTCCGTCAAACCGGCCGGGGCTGTACCGCGTCGGCAGCACACTGGTGCGGGCGTCCTCCATCGCCCGGCGCATGGTCAGCTTCGACCGTTCGGCGTGCTCGGACACCAACCTCCGGGCGGCATCCCGGTCGCCGGCCTCGAAGGCCGTCACGATGTCGAGATGGTCCTGCGCGCAGCGTGGGTGACACCACGTCGCGTGGCGCAGCACCTCGTGCATGCGGCCCTTGACACCGAGGTTTTGGTAGGCCTGCAGTAGGTGCTCGTTTCCGGTCATGGCGAACAGGTAGTCGTGGAAGGCAGCGTTCGTCTCTGTATAGGCCGCGGCGTCGACGAACCGGTCGCCGTCCACATACGGCACGGTCGACTCGGCCAGCAGGCGATAGCCCGCCAACTGGCGCGACGACAGCCTGCCGATGGTCAGCTCGAGCGCGCCGAGTTCCAGAGCCTCCCTGGCCTCGAAGATGGCGTCGGAGCTGTTGACCGAGGGATGCTCCTCGCCGATGACATATCCGCCCGCGGACGGCTCGACCAGCGGCGCGAGCTCCATGGCTGGCAGAAGTTGTTGCCCGGCAACGCATCGCGTTTCACCGGATTCGATGAGATCGTCATCGGGATCGAGTGCGATCACCGGCTCACCACTTCCAGCGCGCGCCACGATCTGGCCGGCAATCGCGCGGGCCGTTACGGCCTCCTCGTCCGGCGAGACCCCGGCAGTCACAGCAGAAAGTTGGCCGAACTCTTTGCGGGAGAACATGATCTGGCCGGCAATGGTGCGGCCGCCCAAGCTGTCGACAGGCGCGTCGGGAACAACGACGGGCTCAGCCGCAACGGGGTGCGCCGGCTCGGGCTCCGGTTCGGTGGGCACCGCCGGCTCTACGGGCACCACGACCGGTTCGGCGGGCGAACTGGTGGCCGCTAACGCGAACTTCTCGTAGTAGAACCCGGCGGGTGCGATGCCCTCGTCGGCGAAGTGCTTGCGGACCGCCTCGACCATCGGCGGCGGGCCACACAGGTATACGGCCACGTCGCCGCCGTAGAGGTGCTCGGGGCCGATAAGACTGGTGACATAGCCCTTGTGCGTTGCCGAGCTGGCTGGATCCGCGACGCAGTGCTCCCAGGTCAGACCTTCCACCTCTTTGGCGAGACGTTCCAGCGTATCCAGCTCGACCAGGTCCCGGTCGGTGCTGACTCCGTAGACGACATGCGCGGGCCTGCCGGTCCCGGCCCGCATCGCGCGCACGATGGACAGAATGGGCGCCAGTCCGGTACCCCCAGCGAGCAGCAGTACCGGACGCTGGGTCTCGCGCAGAAAGAAACTGCCGTTGGGACCGGTGAAGGTCAACTCGTCGCCGACCTGGGCGCGCTCCGTGAGATACGTCGACATCACCCCACCCGGCGTCAGCTTCACCAGAAAGGTCAGGGCTTTCTCGTCCGGCGCATTGCTGAATGAGTAGGACCGGCTCTCGTCGGTACCCGGAACCGCGATGTTGAC
Source organism: uncultured Actinomycetota bacterium (assembly GCA_963799495.1). Lineage (GTDB taxonomy): Bacteria > Actinomycetota > Actinomycetes > Mycobacteriales > Mycobacteriaceae > Mycobacterium. The sequence goes on along the minus strand of CAWCXH010000027.1, from coordinate 302,246 downwards.
GTATTGCCCCGGAAGGAAAGCCAATTCGTCGCGGTTCGGGATCTCGAGGGTGAGCGCCATGGTGGTGGGTGAGAGCAGATTAAGTTCGGTCAGGTGACCGACATACGTTGCGGCCTGGGTCTTGGCCACCTCTGACGTGCTGGCGATGCGCAGCACCAGATCCGATCGCGGCTTCATACTGCAGGGCAGCGCAAAGCCCTGTTTCGCCTCGTCCGGAGACAGCGCGTCGTCGATGTAGGTGCCGCCGTCGAATTCACCGGACTCGCAGAACGCCTTACACGTTCCGCACGCTCCGTCGCGGCAGTCCAGCGGGATGTTGATCCGCGACCGGTACGACGCGTCGGCGACGGTCTGGTCCTCCGTGCAGGAAATGAATCGGGTGACGCCGTCCTCGAACGCAAGCGCCACTTGGTGCTGCCTCATGCGGGCTCCTCGCTGAAATGTCAGAAGTGGTAGACGTCGACGACGTGGTGGATGTAGTCGTTCTTCAGCACCACGGTCTTACGGCGGATCAGCGGTGTGTCCCCGGAGAAGTCGATGGTGTAGAACGAGGTGCCGTAGTACGGGTCGACGGTCTTGTAGCGGAAATACATGGTGTGCCAGTTGAACCGGATATCCACCAGATCACCGCGGCGTTCGATGACCTCCACGTTGCTGATGTTGTGGCTGGTGCGGGGTTCCGGAAGCGAGGTGGCGCTGGACCGCTCCGTCCTGATCCGGAACACCCGGTCCTCCAGGCCGCCCTTGTTGGGGTAGTAGATCAGCGAGATCTCGGTCTGCGGGTCCTCGGAGAGCAGGTCGTCGTCGCGCCAGGATGGCATCCAGTACTCGACGTCGTCGGCATAGCAGGCGAGCCACTTCTCGAACTCGCGGTCGTCGAGGTAGCGCGCCTCTCGGTAGAGGAACTGCTCGATCGCCTGCTGGCTGATCTTGGTAGTCGTTGGTGCAGTCATCGGAACCTCCTCAGGCGGACGGGAATTCGGCGGCCACTGCGGCGCGCATGGTCTTGAGCCAGTAGCCGTGCTGCACCGGGTAGAGGCCCTCGTCCTCGTTTTTCACCCCGGCGGAGATGACCCCGCGCATACCGAGCGCGGTGGCGAGTTCGTCAGGTCCGGTCAGCCAGTGCTGCGCACCGCGGCTCATGTCGTTCCACGGCGCCTTGGTGGCCTGGAAGGTCAGCTGGCAGGAGCGGAACTCCTCGAGGTCGTCCGGCGTCGCCATGCCCGAGGCGTTGAAGAAGTCCTCGTACTGCCGGATCCGGTTCGCCCTGGCTTCCGCACTCTCGCCCTTCGGGGCGATGCAGTAGATGGTGACCTCGGTCTTGTCCGGAGCGATCGGCCGGAAGTGCCTGATCTGCGTGCTGAACTGGTCCATCAGGTAGACGTTCGGGTAGAGGCACAAGTTGCGCGAGCCCTTGACCATGAAGTCGCCCTTGGCGTCACCGAAATTCGCCTTGAGCTCGTCGAGGCGATCCCACAGCGGACGGTCCTGCGGGTTGGGCGCCCACGTCCATAGGCACAGGTGCCCGTTGGGGTACGACCAGTACCCGCCTCCGGACTTACCCCAACCGCCGGCATCGAGTGTCTTGGTCGTGTTGGCGGATTCGCCGGTGTTGCGCCGCGACGTCGTGGCCGCGTAGTTCCAGTGCGTCGCGGTCACGTGGTAACCGTCCGCGCCGTTCTCGGCCTGGACCTTCCAGTTGCCGTCGAAGGTGTAGGTCGATGACCCGCGCAGCACCTCCAGGCCCTCCGGTGACTGGTCCACGAGCAGGTCGATCACCGCGGTGGTGTCGCCGAGGTGCTCGGTGAGCGGGACGACATCGTCGTTGAGACTGCCGAACAGAAAGCCGCGATAATTGTCGAACCGGCTGACCCTGGTCATGTTGTGCGAGCCGTCCCGGTTGAAGGACTCCGGATAGCCGGCGCCGTCGGGATCCTTGACCTTGAGCAGGGTGCCGTCATTGCGGAACGTCCAGCCGTGGAACGGACAGGTGAGCGTGCTGCGGTTATCCGTCTTGCGTCGGCAGATCATCGCGCCGCGGTGCGCGCACGCGTTGATGAGACAGTGCAGCTCGCCGTCACGGTCGCGGGTGATGACCACCGGTTGGCGACCGATATAGGTGGTGAAGTAGTCGCCGGGGTTCGGCAGCTGGCTCTCGTGGGCGAGGTAGACCCAATTGCCCTCGAAGATGTGCTTCATCTCCAGCTCGAAGATGTCTTCGTCGGTGAAGATGCTGCGGTTGGCGCGATACACGCCCGCCTCGGCGTCATCGATGACGGCGTCGGCGAGCACGGATGACACGCGGTCCAGGGTGTCGCTCATGGGTTCCTCCGGTCGGGGCAGTGAGTCATTACGTCGACAGTGACAGAACGTGTTCGCCCTCACATTGGGCAAATACCTAGTCCTGACCTAGGGCGCCATTGATAAATTCCGTCGATTAATGCCACGGTAATAGAACCTTGTATTTATCAATATTCAGACCTACGGTCACTTAACAAAGGAGGACGCCATGGAGCTCAGGCATCTGCGATACTTCGCCGCCGTCGCCGAGACCCAACATTTCGGGCTGGCCGCGGAGCGGCTGCACATCGCCCAGCCTGCGCTGTCGCAGTCCGTTCGCCAACTGGAGCGCGAGATCGGCGCGCAGCTGTTCGCGCGTACCACCCGCCAGGTCAGCCTGACGCCGGCCGGCGAGTTGCTGTACCGCGACGCAACCCGCGTTCTCGCCGCGATCGAAGACAGCGTGCGCGGCGTGCAGCGGCTGGCGAACGGCGCTCAGGGACTGGTGCGAATCGGCTTCACCGGCACCGCGGCATTCAGCCAACTGCCCAGGATCGCCAGAGTGCTCAATGAGCAACTCCCGGACGTGGCCCTGGAGATCCACGCCGACCTGCTCACCCCGGCACAGGTCGACGGTCTGGTCTCGGCCCGGCTGGACCTCGGTGTCCTGCGCCCACCCGTGGAGGGCGCGGACCTGACCCTGCGGACGATCACCACCGAGTCTCTCCTGCTCGCCCTGCCTGCCGACCACCGCTTGGTCGCCCAGCCCGGCGTCGTCATGGAAGACCTGCGCAGCGAGGACTGGGTGATGTACACCGATGAGCACTCCGCGATGAACGAGGCGGCGCTGCGCAACTGCCGGGCAGCCGGGTTCGCGCCACATCGTGGGCACACGGCGCCCTCCACCGGTGTGCTGCTGGCGCTGGTGGCCGCCGGACTCGGGGTGGCGCTGGTTCCCGAGTCCGTCCGCAACTCGCCACTGACCGGTGTTGTCTTCCTCGACCTGCCCGACGCGCACAGCATCGAGCTGGCACTGGCCTGGCGGCGCGACGAGCAATCACCCGTCGTCACCAGAGTTTTGGAGACACTGGAATCGAGCGGCCTCTTCGACAACCGTTACCCAACCCAGGAGGCCGCTTCGTGAAGATCACCCAGATCGAGGCGATTCCGTTCGCGATCCCCTATCGCAAGCCACTTCGCTTCGCCAGCGGCGAAGTGCACACCGCCGAGCACGTTCTGGTGCGGGTGCACACCGACGACGGCATCGTCGGCGTCGCCGAAGCGCCGCCGCGCCCGTTCACCTACGGCGAGACCCAGGACAGCGTAATCGCCGCCATCACAAAGATTTTCGCCAACCAACTCGTGGGCCTACCGCTCACCGACCGGGAGACCATCCGGGCGCGGCTGGAGCGGACGGTCGGCAACCCGGTGGCCAAGTCGAGCATCGACATGGCCGTGTGGGACGCGCTGGGCAAGACGCTGGATCTTCCCGTCACCAACCTGCTCGGTGGCTACACCGACCGGATGCGCGTCTGCCACATGCTCGGGTTCGACGAGCCTGCCGCGATGGTCGCCGAGGCGGAGCGCATGCGGACGAACTACGGCATCGAGACCTTCAAGGTCAAGGTGGGCCGTCAGCCCTACAGCCTGGACACCGCCGTGGTCCGCGCGCTGCGTGAAGGCCTCGGCGACGGCATCGAGCTGTACGTCGACGGAAACCGCGGCTGGACGGCCTCGGAGTCCGCGCGGGCCCTGGACGAGATGCGCGACCTCGGGCTGACACTCGCCGAGGAACTCTGCCCGGCCGACGATGTGCTCGGCCGGCGCTGGCTGGTCCGACAGTGCGGAATACCCTTCGTGGCCGACGAATCGGCCGTCACCACCGCCGACGTCACCCGCGAGGTGCTCTCCGGCGCCGCTACCGCTATCAGCATCAAGACCGCACGCACCGGATTCACCGGTTCGTCCCGCATCCACCACCTGTGCGAGGGCCTCGGAGTGGAGGTGGTAATGGGTAACCAAATCGACGGACAGCTCGGCTCAATCTGCACCGTCGCGTTCGGCTCCGCCTACCGGCTCACCTCCCGACGGGCCGGCGAGCTGTCCAACTTTCTCGACATGAGTGACGACCTGCTCACCGAACCACTGGAAATCCGCAACGGCGAACTGAGTGTGCGGCCCGGCGCGGGTCTGGGTGTCGCCGTCGACGAACACAAGCTGGCGCACTATCGCCAGGACAACTGAATCCCCACCACCTAAGGAGAACCCCAAATGTCAGCCCACGCCACCGTCCCCGCGAGCGCCGCCGCATCCGGCGCTTCGGCCACCGACCGTTTCAAAGCCGATAAGGTCGCCAACGTCGCCGACACTCCCAAGGAGCGGGTCGACCGGCTGGCCCGCGAGGTGCTCGACGCCGTGCACCAGACGATCCGCAGGCACAAGGTCAGCTACGACGAGTACAACGCGCTCAAGTCGTGGCTGATCAACGTCGGCCAGGATGGAGAATGGCCGCTGTTCCTCGACGTGTGGGTAGAACATGTCGTCGAGGAAGTCGCAAACGAGAGCCGCCAAGGCAGCAAGGGCACCATCGAGGGCCCGTACTACGTCCCCGGCTCACCGCAAGGGTCTGCCGAAATGACCCTGCCGATGCGGGAGAACGAGGCGGGCACCCCGCTGCTGTTCCAGGGCCAGGTGACGGGTGTGGACGGAAACCCGTTGCCGCACGCCGAGATCGAGATCTGGCACGCGGACGCCGACGGGTTCTACTCGCAGTTCGCCCCGGGCATCCCGGAGTGGAACCTGCGCGGCACGGTAATCGCCGACGAGCAAGGGTATTTCAAGATACACACCCTGCAGCCGGCCCCGTACCAGATCCCCACCGACGGCTCCTGCGGCAAGCTCATCGATGCCGCCGGGTGGCACGCGTGGCGCCCGGCCCACCTACACCTGAAGGTGTCGTCGCCGGGCCACAAGTTGGTCACCACCCAGCTCTATTTCCCCGGCGATCCGCACAACGAGGATGACATCGCCTCCGCGGTGAAACCCGAACTGCTACTGGATGTCCGGCCCGCAGACAGCGGACACGGTAACCAGGTCACCTACGACTTCGTCCTCGACCGGTCCTGAGCCGCGGGAGCATCACATGTTGTTTCACGTACGTATGGACGTGCACTTGCCGGCCGATCTCGATCCGCAGGTGCGCGCCAACACCCTCGCGAAGGAGAAGGCGTACTCGCAACGACTCCAGCGCGACGGCAAGTGGCCGCACATCTGGCGAGTCGTCGGCGAGTACGCCAACATCAGCATCTTCAAAGTGGACAGCAACGACGAACTGCACGACCTCCTCTCGCACCTTCCGCTGTTCCCCTACATGAACATCAGCGTCACGCCGCTGGCCCACCACCCGTCCGATATCGCGGCGGCGGAAAACGCCGGGCCGACGTGACGACGACGACGGCACCCGAGTTGGTGCAGACCGTGCTCGCGGAAGGGCCACCCGGCGCTGAGGTTTTGGTGGTGGGGCCGTCACTGGGCACCGCGGTCGAACCGTTGTGGGGACCGTGCGCAGTGCTGCTGTCCGAGCGGTACCGCGTCATCGGCTGGGACCTGCCCGGCCACGGCCGCAGCCCCGGGCACGTTCAGCCGTTCACGGTCGCCGACCTCGCCCAGTCCCTCCTCGCTGCCTGGCCGGCCGAGCGGGCGCGATATGCGGGCGTATCGGTCGGCGGCGCCACCGGATTGGAACTCGCGCTACGCGGTGCCGGCTCCGTCATCGGCGTCGCCGTGCTGTGTTCCGGCGCGCAGATCGGTACCCCGGACGGCTGGCAGGACCGGGCCGAGCTGGTCCGGCGGTCGGGAATCTCAGTGATGATCGACGGTTCCCGGCAACGGTGGTTCGCGCCGTTCTCGGCGCGCGACCTCCCGGACACGGTCGCCGCGCTGCTGAACTCGTTGCGGGACACCGATCCCGAATCGTATGCGAGGGTGTGTGAAGCGTTGGGGCGCTACGACGTCCGTGCCCGGCTTGCCGAGATCGACGTGCCGGTGCTGGCGGTCGCCGGCACCCACGACGAAGTGTGCCCCCCGTGGCGGGCACAGGAGATCGCCGACGGTGTCCGCCTCGGTCGAGCCGTCAGCGTGCCCGGCGCCGCGCACCTGGCCCCCGCCGAGCAGCCCCGCGCGGTCGCCGATCTGTTGCTGGCGTGGGACAACCACGACAACCACCATGGAGAGGAATCATGACCAGGGCAGCGTTCATCTACGACGCAGTGCGCACCCCGTTCGGCCGCTACGGCGGCGCGCTCGCAAGGGTGCGCCCGGACGATCTGATGGCGCTCGTCCTCGGCGAGCAGATCCGCCGCGTCCCCAAGCTTCCGCCGGAGCACATCGACGATGTCATCGTCGGCAACGCCAATGGCGCCGGCGAGGAGAACCGCAACGTCGCCAGGATGGCCGTGCTGCTGGCCGACCTGCCCGTCAGCGTGCCCGGGACCACCGTCAATCGGCTGTGTGGCTCCAGCCTCGACGCGGCCATGCTGGCGTCCCGGCAGATCGAGACCGGTGACGCCGACATCGTCGTGGCCGGCGGTGTCGAGTCCATGTCCCGTGCGCCGCTGGTGCTGCCCAAGTCCGAAAAGCCGTTTCAAGCTGGAGATTTGACGCTGTCCTCGACCACGCTCGGCTGGCGGATGGTGAATCCGCGGATGGACCCGGACTGGACCGTCTCACTGGGCGAGGCCACCGAGCGGCTGCGGGAGAAGCACGGCATCTCGCGACAGCGCCAGGACGCCTTCGCCGAGCGGTCACACCGGCTCGCCGCGCAGGCGTGGGATGCGGGGTTCTACGACGACCAGGTGGTCAGCGTGCCGGGCGTCGAACTGACCCGCGACGAGTCGATCCGCCCCGACACCACCGTTGAGCGGCTCGCCGCACTCAAGGCGGCGTTCCGTCCGGAGAACGGAACGGTCACCGCCGGTAACTCCTCCCCGCTAAATGACGGCGCTTCCGCGGCGCTGCTCGGATCGGCCGATGCGGCAGAGCTTCTCGGCCGCGATCCGATGGCCAGAATCGCGGGCCGCGGTGCCTCGGCGGGCGAACCGCAGTACTTCGGCTACGCCCCGGTGGACGCCGCCAACCGCGCACTCGACCGCGCCGGGATCTCGTGGTCCGACATCGACGCGGTCGAACTCAACGAGGCATTCGCCGCCCAGTCCCTGGCGTGCATCGATGCGTGGGACATCGATCCGCAAATCGTCAATCGGCACGGTGGAGCATTGGCGATCGGCCACCCGCTCGGGGCTTCGGGCACTCGCGTCCTGGGGACGCTGGCCCGCAACCTGCAACAAAGCGGTGGCCGCTACGGTGTCGCAGCGATCTGTATCGGTGTTGGGCAGGGCTTGGCGGTAGTGCTGGAGAACGTGTCATGAGGGCGACAGTGGCGTCCGACGCCGACGCGGCCGTGGCGGATATCCGCTCGGGAGCGACGGTGCTGATCGGCGGATTCGGATCGGCCGGCCAGCCGGTAGAGCTGATCGAAGCGCTGATCCGGCAGGGCGCAACGGATCTCACGGTGGTCAACAACAACGCCGGTAACGGCGACGTGGGCCTGGCTGAGCTGATCCGCCTGGGACGGGTCAGCAAGATCATCTGTTCCTTTCCAAGGCAGAGCGATTCGTGGTGTTTTGACGAGCGCTACCGTGCCGGCGCGATCGAACTCGAACTGGTCCCCCAGGGCAACCTCGCGGAGCGGATCCGCGCCGGCGGGGCCGGCATCGGCGGTTTCTTCACCCCCACCGGATACGGCACCCCGCTGGCGGAGGGCAAGGAGACCCGGATCATCGACGGTGTCGGGCACGTCTTCGAGTCACCGATCACCGCCGACGTGGCACTGATCAAGGCCGACACCGCGGACCGCGCCGGGAACCTCGTCTATCGCAAGACGGCACGCAACTTCGGGCCGGTGATGGCGACCGCGGCCGCTACGACAATCGTGCAGGTGCGCAACATCGTCCCGGTCGGCGCGTTAGACCCGGAAGTCGTTGTGACGCCGGGAATCTTCGTCTCCACCATCGTCCGTGTCGACGCCGACCTGAAGGAGGCGCTGTGAACAGCGATCGCCCACTCGATAAGGACGAACTGGCGCGCCGGGTCGCGCACGACATCCCGGACGGGTCATTTGTGAACCTCGGAATCGGCCTGCCGACGAAGGTGTCCAATTTCCTCGATCCGTCCAGCGGGGTCGTGCTGCACACCGAGAACGGCATGCTGGGAATGGGTCCCGAGGCACGCGGCGACCAGGTCGATCCGGACCTGATGAACGCGGGCAAGATCGCGGTTACCGAATTGCCCGGCGCCTCGTACTTTCACCACGCGGACTCATTCGCCATGATGCGCGGCGGCCACCTGGACATCTGCGTGCTCGGCGCCTACCAGGTCTCGGCCGCAGGGGATTTGGCCAACTGGCACACCGGCGAACCGGGCGCGATTCCGGCGGTCGGCGGCGCCATGGACCTGGCGATCGGCGCCAAACGCACGTTCGTCATGATGAATCTGTTAACCAGAGACGGCCGAAGCAAAATCGTGCCGGAGTGCAGCTACCCGCTCACCGGGGTGGCCTGTGTCAGCCGGATCTACACCGACTACGCGGTATTCGACATCGAGCCGCAAGGCGTAACCGTCCGCGATCTCTTCGGCACCACAATGGCCGAGCTTCAAGAGCTCATCGCGGTGCCGCTGCGAGACGCCACCCACGCGACCGTCGCGAGTTGATGCGGCTGACCGCGCAGCCTTACCGTCGGGGGCGAGCTCGCGGTCGTGGGCCGACGGGATCTGCAGGGCGATGGCGGGGTCTGCGGGCACGATCCCGCGCCGGGAGTTCTCCCACTGCCGCTGCAACTCCTCGGGAGTGCTGAAAATGCCGATGGCCGCTTGTATTTCGGGATCGTTCAGCATGTCGTAGGGCGGCGTGAACGTGGGTATGTCGTCCAGGGCGAAATGCATCTGCAGGTAGCTGCCGGGGTGGTCGATCCGGGAGAATCTCTCGCGTACGTCGGCCGGCAGCGCATTCGGATCCACCAAGCGGGTGATCGTGACATCGGGAGCAACCGCCGAGATCACGACGGGAGCGGCCAGCGTCCAGCCGTCCTGCAGGCGCACGCCGGCGACCCGGCCATCGGCGACCAGAATCTCCTCCACCTTGCTGCGCAGCCGTAGTTCCCCTCCACACGAGGTGAACAGATCCTGGAGATATGTTGTGAGAGCGCCGATTCCGCCCCGAAACTTCTTCATCAGCACGGCATCCTCGTCGGGGACCGCCAGCCCGAACCCGAGCGCGGCCGCGCTGCCCGGCGTGGCGGGCCCGCGGTAGGTGGTGTTGACGGCGAGAAACGCCAACATTCCCCGCAGCGCGCCGTTTTTCTCGCGGTCCGGGAGGTAGCGGTCGAGCACATCGCTGACCGATCCGAAGAGCAGGTCGGTAATGGCCGAGCGCTCGAATTCGTTTGTGGCGCAGGCATACATTTCGTCTAGTGACTTCGGCGGTTGCCCGGCTTCGAATCGGCCGAGCGCCCGGAGCGGCGCCTGACTCCAGGCCATCAGGCCGGCCATGCCGTTGACGGCCTCGGCGCCGTGCACGTCGTTGAGATGGGAGAGCAACTTCATCGGGTCGGTGTAGTAGACGACGGGGTCGTCGCCGATGCCCCGCAGCGAAACCGACATCACGTCGAGGTCGACCGATGGCAATTCGTCGAGTCCGAGTTCGCCGCTGACCTTCTTGGAGGTGGGGAACTGCAGTGAGCCGGCGATCTCGAACTCGTAGCCGTCGAAAAACTCCACTGTCGATGCCATGCCCCCGGCGTAGAGCTTGGAATCCAGGCAGAGGGTCTGCAGGCCCGCACGCTGCAAGATCGCCGCGGCCGTCAATCCGTTGTGGCCCGCGCCGATGACGATCGCGTCGTAGTCCGCCATCGGCTGAGGCTGGCACGCGGCAGCCAGTTTTGTCAAAAATGACGAAACTTGCTCAGGTGGTGTCGAGAATGCCCGACGCCAGCGAATCCAACGCCGTGCGGCACAGCCTGGCCAGTTCGGGCAGCGACCGTTCGTCGCTGAGCATCCACATCTCCATCGCCCCGAACACCGCGGCGGCGATGCAGCGGGCGGTGACCGTGATGCGCAGGCGCTGATCCGTGTCCGGCGCGGGCGGGTTATCCCGGGTGAGGTGCTCCTCGACCGCCTCGGCAAAATCGGCCTCGACCTGGCGGATGTGCCGAACGATGCGCCCCGGATCGAGTTCTCGAGCCCGAAGCTCGGCGATCTTCGTCACCGCCCCAACGTCATACGGAAACGCCAGGATCGCCGAGTGCACGGACTCGATGATCGACTCGTCGGGAGATCGGGCCGCCAGCGCCGCCCGGAACCAGCGCAGGCCGGCATCGTAGTCGGCGAACAGCAGGTCGTGCTTGGAGGTGAAGTGGCGGTAGAAGGTCCGCAGCGACACCCCGGCGTCCGCAGCGATCTGCTCGGCGGAGGTGTCATCGACACCCTGCGCGAGGAACCGCACCTGCGCGGCCTGCCGTAGCGCCTCGCGGGTCCGCTCGCTGCGCGCCGTCTGGGCGGGCCGAACCATGGGGGTAACGTACCGCCGCGCGACAACCTAGCCGGCGGTGTTCACCAGAAGTGTTTCCGCGACCGGCACGCGCGAGAACACCGGCCGCCACCGGCCTACCACCAGTGGCGCGGCCTCCACCGTCGTCACCACCCGGGGGGCGGTGACGGCAAAAGTCTTGCCGTAACGCTGTATCCGGGCTTCACCGGACGCGTTGAGATTCTTGAGCCACTCGGTCTTCGAAGCGCCGTAGAAAAGCAGCACGGCGAGTCCGTCGTCGGTGGGGAACACATTGAGCGGGGTCCGGTACTGGGTGCCGGAGTTTCGCCCGACGTGGAAGAGCAGGCCCATAGCGGGAACCCAGCCCGCCCACAGCCGGACAGCCTTGTTGGTTGCGAACCGGTTCCAGCGCGCGTACCACCGCGGGAACTGAATCGTACTCACGCCGACACCGTGGCCGCGTCGCGCGCAGAGGCGAGTTGCGGTCTGACCCTTCGGCGGTAGACGACGGCCCGGCCACCGCGTGCGGGGGCGGTCGCGACACCGCGGGAGTGAATTCGTTCGCCCGCCGAATGTGTGGTGCCGAACTCGAATTCGCGCAGCAATGTACGCAGCGTCACGTTCATCTCCATATTGGCGAACGCGGCGCCGATGCAGCGCCTGATGCCTCCGCCGAACGGAATCCAGGTGTGGGTGTCGGGATTGCTACCGAGGAATCGGTCCGGGTTGAACCTCTTGGCGTCGGCAAAGTTCTGCTCGGACTGGTGTGCCAGAATGATACTCGCGATGACGGCGTGGTTCTCGGGAATAACCCACTCGCCCAACCTCATTCGTTCACGCGCCAACCGCGCGGTGGCCTCGACGACCGGACGGGTGCGCTGCACCTCCCAGATCGTGGCCTGGCACAGTTCGGATCCGCCCGCGTCGACTTCCGCCGTCAGCCTTGACAACAGCTGCGGATGGCGGCGCAGCCGCTCGATCGCCCACGCCAGGGTCGTCGCGGTCGTCTCGTGGCCGGCCGCGAGCAGCGTGAGCAACTCGTCTGCCACATGGCGATCGGAGATCGGCGACCCGTCCTCGTAGCGGGCCTGCAGCATCAGTGCGAGCACGTCGTTGCGGTCCTCGAACGCCGGGTCGGCTCGCGCCTCGCTGATGAGCGACGCGATGATCTCGTCATAGCGCCGTCGGTAGCGTTGGACCCGCGCCCAGGGGCTCCACGGCCCGAGATCGCGCCGGACGACCGGGGGCATTACCGCGATGCGGGAAGCCAACGGCACCATCGGTGGAAGCAACTGGCGCAGTTCATCAAAGGCGTTGCCCTGCGCCCCGAACACGGTACGCAGAATCGCATTGAGGGTGATGCGCATCATCGGCTGCAGGGTTTTGAACTCCTTACCCTCGGGCCAGGTGTCGGTTTCACGCATCACCTCTTCTTCGACGATCGCTTCGTATCCGGCCATCCGCTTGCCGTGGAACGGAGGGACAAGCAGTTTGCGTCGTTCACGATGCTCGTCACCGTCGAGGCTGAACGTCGAACCGGGACCGAGCACCGTGCCGAGGTTCGACGCCCTGCCGACCAGGTCGCCGCTCGTGGTGAACAGATCCTTGATCAGGGCCCGGTCGCCGATCACGACGGTCTGTCCGAAGATCGGCAGATCGACGGTGAAGGCGCCGGAATATCGCCGACCCACTGCGGCGACCGCGCGGTGTCGCGCGGTCAGGAAGGCGAGGCCGAGGACGAACTTGGGTATGCGCGGCCCCGGTGGGAGCCGGACGGGATCCGTGGTCGCCTCAGCCATGCCAATCACCTTCCGCGGTACTCCTGGGTACCAACAGACGGTACGCCCTTGTACCGTCGATTACAAGGGTCGGGGTGCCAGCAGCGCGACGGACGCGTCGACCGCTTCCTCGGTGATATCGCTCATGCGCCCGCCGTTTTCGACGGTGATCGCCGTCAGTTCGCGCAGGCCACCGAGAAGCATGATCGCCCGCTGTCGTGACACCGGGCCGACGCCGGCGGCGCGGAACTCGTCGGTGTCGCAGAGCGATTGGACCATCGCGATGAAATTCTCCATGGTGTCGCGTTGCAGGCGCCGTGCGGCGGCACCAAGCGACGGACCGTCGCGGATCCAGCTCAGCATCAGACTGGGCTTGGATTCCGCGGACGCTATCCACGCCTCGATGGCCTGCCGCACCTGGCTTTGCCACGGCGCGGTGCCGTCGACCGTGGCTGAAATCCGGCTCACCTGCGCGGTGTTGGCGTCGGTGATCAACGCGACGAAACACGCTTCCCGGCTGGGGAAATGCTCGTAAAAGGTGCGCCGCGACGTCCGCGCGCGCCGTACGATGTCGGCGACCGTCGTCTTCGGGTAGCCGTCTTCGGCGATCGACTCCTCCAACGCCTCGAGCAACCGCTGTCGGAAACTGCGCTGATCGTCGCCGGCCTGGCCCGGTTGCTCAACAACGGCGGGGCGACCCGCGGAACTCACCTCGCCACGTCACCCCTCTCATCTCGGGTGCATCGTACTTCGACAAGCTCGGATACGGCGCGGCTGAAAGCGGCCCCTCGCGGGACTATTTGGCCTACCGTTTCCGGCGTGGAGGCAGACAATCCAAACGCGCACGAGTTGGTGCCCGTCGAAGCATTGCGTTCAGGTGACCCGATCACCGACGTTCATGGTGGCGGCGAGCACTACAAAGTCCTGGAGTCCAAACCGTTCGGCGAAGGCTGCGTGGTCCTCGAGCTGGAGTCCCTGGCCAATGATCAGTTCCGGGTGATCGAGAAGAGTTTTCCGGCTGGCTACCAAGTCGGCAGGTCGGCTCGTCGCTTCTTGTGACGCTTAGCGCGGTCAGGTCGCGGCGGCCGAATCACGCGTAACGGCGGCATCACTCGTGCCGCTCAGCGCGCGCCGCAGCAGGTGCATCGCCAGGGTCGTCGAGCGCTCACGGATGTCGGCGCGCTCACCGGGCAGCCGGACCGTGCGGGTCAGCGTCGGGCCGTTGGCCAGCATCACGCTGCAGCAGACCGTCCCCACCGGCTTGTCCTCCGATCCCCCATCCGGACCCGCGATCCCGGTGATGGCAATCGCGGTGTCCGCGCCGAAACGGCGCAGTGCGCCTGCGGCCATGGCCTCGGCCACCGGCTCGGACACCGCCCCGTGTGCCGCGATCAGTGCCGGGTCCACGCCGAGCAGTTCCACCTTCGCCTCGTTGGCATAGGCAACCACCCCCCCGGCGGTGTAGGCCGATGAGCCCGGCCGCTCCGTCAGCCGCGCCGCCAGAAGACCCGCGGTACACGACTCGGCCGTCGCCACCCGGCGCCCGGCCAGCAGCCGCGCGACCTGATCGTCCACGCGTGAACCGTCCTCCGAGAATATTTCCCGGCCATGGCGCTCCCGCAGCAGCTCTACCAGCTTCGCGTGCACGCCCGCCGCCGCGGGCTCGTAGCGCGTGACCATCTCGATCTCCCCACGCCGCAGGCAGGTGGTGATCTCGAGCAGATCGAAGCCGGGGATAGCCTGCTGCGCGTCCCGCAGGGTGTCAGCCAACCCCGACTCGGGCAGCCCGAACATCCGCACGGTCTCCTGCCGGTAGTGCGTGCGGCCGGCGATCGCTTCCTGCACGGCTTCGGTTTCCACGGCCGTCCGCCACATCGGCTGGAGCTCGCGCGGCGGCCCGGGCAGCACAACGACCGTCGGCGTCCCGGGCACGACGACGCCCGGCGCGGTTCCCACCGGGTCGATCACCTGCGATCCGGCCGGAATCATGGCCTGCTTGCGGTTGGCCGCGCGCACCGCGTCGAAGTCCCAGTGGCCGAATCGCGCCATCAGCGGCTTGAGGATTTCGGCGATCTTGTCGTCGAGTTCCTGGTCCAGCACCAGCTCGCGGCCGCAGAAGCGAGCCACCACTTCGACGGTCATGTCGTCGGCCGTCGGCCCCAGCCCGCCGCTGGTGACGATGAGGTCCACGCCCTCGTCGGCCATGAAGCGCAGTTGCGCCTCGATATCGCGCGGCCGGTCACCGCAGATCGTTATGTGCGCGAGCTCGACCCCCAGCTCGAGGAGCCGGTCGGCGAGCCACGGACCGTTTCGGTCCTGGACCCGGCCGGTAAGAACCTCGGTACCCGTCACGACAATGCCCGCGCGTGCGCTCACCGGATCGAGCCTAGTAACCTTGGTGGCCAGGGCCGGGATCGAACCGGCGACCGTCCGCTTTTCAGAAGCCAAGATCGCGATCGTTCGCCGAGGTCGACGCGCCGCAGATTCGCCGGCTGGGCGGTGGTCAAACCTGCTGAACCGCTTCGGCATTGACGAGCCGGTCCAGGAAATCAGCGGGTACCTCGGGCCATTCCGAGCGCCATCGTCCGGCCTGCTGGTCGGCGCGCAGTTGCGCGAGGGTGGCACCGACATGGGGCCCGCCGTCGACTAGGTAACGCATCATTCCCAACTGCGCGCATTGTGCGGCGATGGTGGCGAGCATGGCCTTCGCCTCGTCGCCGCGTCCGGCGGCGGCGAGGCAGGCAACCAACAGTCGCCGCGCCCTTAACAACGCCCGGGGCCGGTTCTGCGCCGTCAATCTGTCGACCCACTCCTGCGCCCACCGGCACGCGAGATCCTGATGTGCCGGGTCCTTGTCGACGAGCAGCCTGCGGATCGCGGCGGCCTCCTCGTGCTGCACCGTGATCTCGTCGATCACGTCCACGGGCGAGCGGCGGGCATCGTATGGCGTCGTTGGCAGCGCGCCGAGTTCCGGATCCACCGGAAGGCCCAACCGGATCCGCTCGTTTTCTGCGAGTGCGCCTAGCCGCGGCAGCGACATCGCCCGGGCGATTCGCGCGCCCTCGTTGAGTCTTCGGATCGCGGCAAGCCGATCGCCCCGGAGCGCCTTTATCCGTGCGCCGGTCACGTAGCGGGCGATCTTGAAATCGACCGCGCCGCCCTCCGGACCGAGCTTGTAGCCCTCGTCAAGCAACCGCTCGGCTTCGTCGAGATCGCCGCGCTCGTAGAGCAATTCGCCGAACAGCGAGCTCGCCAGCCGGGCACTGTGGGAATGGCTGCCGCCCGACCGCCTGGCGAGCTTCAGCGCCTTGCGGTAGCAGGTTTCGGCCTCAACGAGATCGAGTCGCATCCGGGCCGCCAGTCCGGTGAAGCACAAGCCGAGGATCTCGAAGTGCTTGCCGACGCTTCGTTGAAAGTATTCAGCCGCCCATCCCTGCAGGCGATGCACCTCGTCAAGCTCGCCGCGGTAGGCGGCGGCAAACGTCGCAGCATTGGCCGCCGCGGCAACGACGAAGGGGCGCAGCCGCGCCGCGCGGGCCAGACACGGCGCGACGAGTTCGTCGATCGTGTCGATCCGGTCCGCCCGAAGTTCGACGACGCTGCGAACCGCGGCGGCCTCGATCCGAAGATCGGCCATCGCGTCCTCGCTCAAACCGCTTTCGTCGCGTGCCGAATCGACCAGTGCCAGAGCCTGTTCGCATTGCTTGGTGCGATGCAAGAGGATGTTGGCCCAGGCGAGCGCGAGCTGCAGCCTCGGGTGCGATTGCACCGTAGCCGCGGGCAATTTGCCGACCAGACCGATCACGGTGGCCATCTGAGATTGCTCGAGCAGGTAACTGCCGTCGCTCTCGACGAGCTCCACCGCCCGCTCCTGATCGCCCGCCGCAAGCGCGTGATCGACCGCCTCCCTGACCAATCGGTGCTCGGCGAACCACCGCGACGCGATGTGGTGGAGCTCCACGACTCGCTCGGGCCGGTCCCGCTCGAGCCGGTGCCGCAGGAACTCGATGAACATCTGGTGATAGCGGAACCACTGTTCGTCGACCCGCTGGAGGAACAGATCGCGCTCCTCGACCTGCTCGAGCATCGACAGGCCGTCCGGCACGCCGGACAGCGCGGACGCGAGGTCACCGCAGGTTCGCTCGGTGATCGAGGTGGCCAGCAGGAAGTCCAGCGTCGATGGTTCTAGGGTGTCGAGCACGTTCTCGGCGAAGAACTCGCTGATCGCGTGGTGACGGCCGGTCATCGTGCCGATCAGCCGCGCCGGGTCGTCACATTCGCGCAGGGAGAGCGACGCCAGCTGCAGAGCGGCGACCCAGCCGTCGGTCTTGGCGGTGAGTTGCTCGACTTCGCTGTGGTCGAGTTCCAGCCCACCCAGATCGACCAGAAAGTTCTCCGACTCATCGGTATCGAAGCGCAGTGCGGTGGAGTCGATTTCGACCAGCTCGTCCCGCATACGCATCCGGCTCATCGGCAGGCCCCGCTGGTCGCGGCTGGTCACCACAACCGTCAGTCCGGCGCACAGATTGTCCAGGAGGAATCGCAGCGCCCCGACAGTCGCCTTGTCGGTGACCAGATGCCAGTCGTCGATCACCAGCGTCATTCGCGTGCCGCTTTGATGAATCTCGTTGATCAACGAGGTCAGCACATAGCGCTCCGATTCGTCGCCGTGCTCCTCCAGCACCTCCCCGAGTTCCGTTGCCAGCGCTGGTGTTTCCGCGCGGATTGCCTCGACGAGGTGGGCCAGGAACCAGACCACGTTGTTGTCGTCATGGTCGACGGTGAGCCATACGACCGCCACGCCCTCCGCGGTCAACAGCTCGCACCATTGAGCGGCGAGCGTGCTCTTGCCGAAGCCCGTGGGCCCATGAATAACCGTGAGCCGGCGGCTCTGCCCGGCGCGCAGGATGTCGATCAACCGGGCGCGGTCGACCAGCGCCCGGGTCGACACCGGCGGGCGGAACCTGGTCGCCGGGGCGGGTGGGGTCAACGTCCCGGCCCGATACTCGCGCCGCAGCGAATCTGTCGATCGAGTTGCAGCGGAACGGGTTTCAGGCGCAGGGAGTGGTACCGGCATGTCGTCGACGGGTATGCCGTGCCGCCGCTGC
This sequence comes from uncultured Actinomycetota bacterium, assembly GCA_963799495.1. Taxonomy (GTDB): domain Bacteria; phylum Actinomycetota; class Actinomycetes; order Mycobacteriales; family Mycobacteriaceae; genus Mycobacterium. The sequence goes on along the minus strand of CAWCXH010000027.1, from coordinate 284,478 downwards.
ACCTCGCGCAGTTGTTCGCCGAACTCCGCTGCGGTTGCCGACCGGGCCTTCGGATCACGCGACATCGCCTGCTCGATCACCGCGCAGACATCGGCCGGCAGGCCAGACTCGCGCAGGTTCGGGATGGGCTGCTTGGTGATCCGCAGGAACTGCGCGACCATCTGCTCGCCGCGGCGCCGCTCGAACACCGCATGCCCCGTGCCGGCGCAGAACAGCGTCGACGCCAGGCTGTACACGTCGGAGGTCACTTCCGGCGGATCGCCTAACAGCACCTCCGGCGCGGTGTAGGCCGGCGAACCCATGATCGCGCCGTCGGACGTCTCGAACCCACCGGTGATCCGGGCGATACCGAAATCCGTCAGCTGCGGCTCGCCGTACTCGGTGAGCAGGATATTCGCCGGTTTGACGTCGCGATGCAGGGTGCCGCGCCGGTGCGCGGTTTCTAGCGCGCCCGCGACCTTCACTCCGACATGCAAGGCGTCGCGCCAGCCGATCGGCCCGCCGTTGTGAATCTTGGCCTCCAACGAACCGTGCGAGTGGTACTGCATGACGATGTAGGGCCGACCGCTGGCGGTGGTGCCGACCTGGAAAATACTGACGATGTGTGGGTGCCCGGAGAGCTGGCCCATCGCCACCTGCTCACGCACGAACCGCTCGACGTTGTCCGGTTCGACGTCGGCCGTGAGCACCTTGACCGCCACCGTGCGATTGAGTGTGCGCTGCGCGCATCGATACACCACACCGAAGCCGCCGTGGCCGATCTCCTCGGCTTCGTCAAAACCGGCCGCCACCAGCTCCGCCGGGATCCCGGCGTGCTGGTCCCCCTGCGTCGGCAGCGGGTCGATGTGGGCCATCGTTCGCCTCGATACTCCACGGCGCCGTGGCGGCGCCATGATCGGTGGACCCAGCATATGCCGAACCTGGCCTGTCCCGGGGTGCAGTCAGGCAACTGAAGGGTTTCGATGACACCCGGATTGCGATCGGTTCTGACCTGCGACAATCTGTGGTGGCCAGGGCCGGGATCGAACCGGCGACCGTGGCACGACTGGACGGCATTTTCGAGACCGGCCCAACTTCGACCGCCGCGACACGCCGAGAAGGGGCAAATAGATCGATGCCGCGTGGGTTTGACCCCGGACTTCGTCGGGTTTTAGCTCGACCCGTCTCGATGACTAGAGGCGGGCAGCATGCTCCCGGGACTCCGGGGTGTACTTCTTGCTTGCCCGACATACGGAGATCCTTCCCGTGGGACCGTCAGTCCCACCAGTCAGGTGTCCACCATCACGGGTCAACCCCACGACGACCATCATCGACGACACGGCTGCAGGCACGCTAACGCCGGCCGAGGCCTAGAAGCCCTGAATATATCGAGGGTGATCGGTACGCGGCGGCATGGCATCTGGCCCTCTCGCGATTACGCCGCGGCGAGATCGCCGGATTTCGTTGGGCTGACATCGACTTCGCGGCTGACAAAATCGCAATCGGCCGCACCGACTGCGCTTCGGCGACCAGGTGGTCGCAGGCACTGTGAAGTCGCGAGCCAGTGCCAGGGTGCTGCCGCTACCCGAGAATCTGGCGGTGACATTAAAGGCGGCGAGGCACGTCAGGCGGCCTGACACGCTGGCCTTGGGGCACCGCCGCACGACCCAGGCGGATATGTAGTCGTCGATGCGGTCGGCCGCGACTCAAGTTCCCCACGCTTTAACTTTGCGGCGATCCCGCATGCTCGCCGCCGGCATACCGCATGTTCGTCTGCATGATGCGAGGCACACCTGCGCGAGCCTGATGCACCTCGGCGTGCCGATCGCAGTCATCGCCACGTGGCTTGACCATACGTCTTCTGCCGTCATGGCGGTCACGTATGCGCATTCTCAAGATCACACGCTGGTCGATGCGGCACAGTCTGGTGGCGGGTCTTGTCACCAACCAAGGTCAGTAGGATGCCGGCTTCAGCACGCCGCGGGAAGTCGCGGGACCACACCGGACGACACTCCTAGCCACGATGGCGCCTAATCTTTTGGGCGGCTAGATGCATCACCGATGCACGGAAAGCCTGCATGCGATGCGCATGTCGCGCACGAAACCCGATGGCGGTCAACTGCTTTAATACGGCGGGCCTGCCAACTACCCGGGCATCGAGCCGCGCGCCAGATGTTCAACTGGACCGCACCCGGGTGCCATCGCACAACGAGGATCGGTGGGGGCGGAGTCCGAATCCTGGAGGCGGCTCGCGGCGAAAATCGCCGCCTGGTCAACCATCCCCGCCTCCACGTACTGCAGTGGAGTATGCACCGAGAGGTCCCTTCCGCCAGAGCAAATTGGGTCATCTTTTACGCACAAGTCGATGGTCTTGTCCGCATACAGCGGGCCGACTTCGATCAGCGGCTCATTGATCGCACGCATAAACCGGGTGTTTGGTTTTCCGATCAAGGCGACCGCGGCGACACGGTCTGCCACGTCGGGCGGCATTGGGTTCGGGACACCCTCAGGTGCTCCATCCGGTATGACATTCGCGGTGACGAAACCGATCACGGCGGCGCCTTGGGAATATCCGCCGAGTACCAACTTGGTGTCAGGACAGTTCGCCGCCATGGACTCGACACGAGCGCTCGCGTCAGTAATACCGTCTACGGCGGTAGCAAATTCCATGCTGGCGGGGTAGTCGACCGGATATACCCCGATCGACTTTGTGCCGAGTCGCGCGCGCAGCGAGTCCACGAATGCCTGTCCCGTCGGACCAACACCGGGTGGCTCGGTGGTGCCGCGGGCGAATACCACCTCGACGTCGGGGCAGGCCTGCGCGGAAGCGGATGGGAGTGGTGCGCTCATCAGCGCGGAACTCGCCCCCAGCACAAGGCCAAGGAAAACAGCGACATGGTGTGCCCTCACGGCCCATATGCTGACACACCGCGACTGCGGGGGCGACCGGAACGATCAACCTGCAATGAACGCCGCGTGAACGCGGCCCCCGTGACGCATCAGCGCATGATGACATCAGGCTCGGCATCAGAGGTCAGGCGAGTAAGGTCCGCAACCGCTCGAAGCGGCAGCCCTGAGCTGTGGTCGCCAGAGGACGAACCCGAATCGGATGGCTTGGCCGGTGCCGCGCACGGCGCCGCGGCCAATCCTGCCCCGATCCCCAGAGCGGCCCGCCACCTGCGGGAGGCCGTGATGTCGCTGGCTGGAGGAGGTCGGCGTTCGGCCTATCCGCTCATTGTCGGCGGTCTCACGTCGACGACGCCGCATTCTTTGTCGGGGCAGCCGTCGAGGCTACTGCCCGGAGAAGCTATCTGGTAGCCGGTGGCCGCTGGTGTTCAGTTCTCGCACCGCGCAGCCCGCTGGGAGCCGCTCGTCGGCACCGTCCACCGGCACCGGTCGCAGATCTGCAGCGTAGCGGTCGGCATGATCTTCTCCTTTTGCCGGGCGCGGCGGGCGCCGATGTGATCTGCATGTAAGTCACCCGGCAGCCGCGCACCGCGCCCGGTCTACGGCGGGTGTTCCGTGGGCGGCCCAGGGAGAGGCTGACTATTGTCGGCGCCGTCGGTGCCCGACTTCGCGAGTTGCCGGATCTCTGCCCGAAGTTCTTCGATATGCGCGGCGGTCGCGGCGGTCTCCTCTTCGGCGACGCGCTGAACGATCCAGGAAGCCAGCGTCGCGGTGACGATACCGACCAGGCTGATACCGGCGAGCATCAACGCCACGGCAACGACGCGGCCCATGCCGGTGACGGGCGACAGATCGCCGTACCCGACCGTCGTGACCGTGGTGATCGACCACCAAACCGCGTCACCGAATGTGGTGATCTTGGAGCCGGGATGTTGGCGTTCGATCTCAAGGATCGCCAGCGATGCCGCGTAGACGATGAGGACCGCCCCACACGCCGTGTAAACGATCACCCGGCCACGGATCGTGTGGCCGACCGCACGCTGCAGCACCTTGATTACCACCGCGAGGCTGAGCAGTCGCAACGGCCGCAGAAACGGCAGCACAACGATTGCGAGATCGAGGAGGTGATGCAAGAACCACGTACCCCGGGGATCTGCCAGATAAAGCCGCGCGAGGTAGTCCGCCACGAAAACCAGATACAACGCGAACAGTGCAGCCCTGACCACGTCTGCACCGAACCCTTGAGGGCGTGCCAGAACCTGCACCGAGTAGAGGCCGAGGAACAGGATCGCGACGGCGGCCAGCGGCCACTCCGTCCGTTGCTCGAAGCGCTCTAACCGAGATTGCGGGGTCATCGACCGCTGACACTATCGCGGCAGCAGCGCCGCCCGGGCCAATGTGCGATCGATCGGGCCACACAAGCCCGGTCCTATCCGGCCGTCGCTACCTTGACGATCGCGCACCGTCGCCGTAAACGGCGAACGTCGACGGTAGGAACTGCATGGGGCCTTGCGCTCCGGCGTGGCTCACGCCGACGATGCGGCGCAGGCCGGTTTCAACCAGGTTGATCGCCGCCAGGTAGTTCCAACCGACGCCGGTCGCCGCCTCCGCTTTGCGGTAGTAACCGAGCAGCTCGTCGGCCGGCGCCGGGGGTTCGATGCGCCACGCGGGCAGCGTGTCCTTCAGTGCGCTCGCGACGATCGCGGTGAGCTGTCGGCGCGCGTCAACGTTGCGGTCGTAGACGTAGAGGAGGGACGGCGGGATTTGCGGGTGCGCGATCGCGTCCCACTCGGGATGCCTGGCGAGGGCCCGGTAGCCGCTTGCTGGCGGCGCGCCGCGCCCAGACCGGCGCGTTGGCCCCATTTGCGCCCCATGAGCCTCCGGATCGGCACTCCGACCAGAGCAAACGCGGCTTCTCCGCCAGCTTCGCCAACATGGAAGCCCCCGCCGGCGCCGTGCTCTCCACCGTCGTGCTGGCCATCGTCACCCTGCTCCCCGACGATGCCTTCCTGTCCTGGGGCTGGCGGATCCCGTTCCTGCTCAGTGCGGTCCTGGTCGGCCTCGGCCTCTACGTCCGGCTCAAGGTCACCGAATCCCCCCTGTTCGAGCAGGAAGTCATCACCGCCGTGCCCGCCGAGAAGACGCGCCTGCCGATCATCGACGTACTCCGCAACAACCCCACGTCCGTGCTGCTCGGAATCGGCGCCGGCCTCGGCGCGTTCGCCCTGCAGGCCCTGATGGCCACCTTCGCCCTCACCATCGGCGTCCAGGCTGGCTGCCCCGCTCCACCGTGCTCTGGCTGTTCGCCGCCGGATCGTTCGTGCAGATGTTCGCCCTACCCGCCTACGCCACCCTGTCCGACCGAATCGGCCGCCGCCCCGTGATGATCACCGGCTGCATCGCCGCCATCATCGCGGTCTACCCCATCCTGCTGCTCATCGCCTCCGGCTCCGTCCTCGGCGCGCTGCTCGGCTTCCTCATCGCCATGCCCCTCGTGCAGGCCGCCATGTACGGCCCGCTGGCCGCCTTCACCACCGAGATCTTCGCCACCGGGAACCGTTACACCGGAGCGTCCCTCGGGTATCAGCTGTCCTCCACCCTCGGCGGCGGGGTTTGCCCCGCTGATCGCCGCGAGCCTCATCGCGGGCACCACCACCGGCAACGGGCTGCTCCGGGTCGCTCTCTTCTCCGCCGCCGCCGCCCTGATCAGCGCAATCACCATCGCCATCGCCACGGAATCCAGCAAACGCAACCTGATCACCGCCGGCTGATCCTCAACTACCTGGCCTGAATTGTCCATCCACGACTACGCCCGGCCGACCGCCGAACAGATCACGCGGCGGCAGGCCGCCAACGGCACACAGCCGGTCGACCCCACCAACCTCGCCCAGTCACTGCTGCCATCGCCGACCAGCACGAGCCGCCACTGCGCTTCGTCGCCGGCATGGACGCGATCGACTCCGTCGAGGCCAAGGCCTCCGCAATGCTGGAGGTCGAGGCAGCGTTGGCGCGGGTCGCCGCGGAATCCGGTGTATCGAGGTTCGGCACGCCGATGCGATTGGCGCCACGGCCAAGACCCTTGCGGAGTCACTCGATCCGGCTGCGTTGGGTGCAGAGTCTGCTTCGGGCGGGAATCCTGTCATCCCGTGGTGCGGCATCTTCGCGAACCTGCACAGCCGGCGGGTGTACCGGCGGCCGTAGTGCACGTCGGCGCCACCAGTCAGAACATCATCGACACCGCCCTCATGCTGCTCGCCCGTCGCGCTGGAGCCCTCGTCGTCGAAAATGTCCTACAAGCGCCCGACGCCGCCGCAACTCTCGCCCACACGCACCGTGACTCCCCGATGGCTGCAAGAACATTGGGTCAGCAGGCGCTCCCGACGACGTTCGGTGCGCTGCCGCGGGCTGGTGCCAAGGATTGGACCGTTCGGCGGCGGCTATGCAATCTCGTATAGATAACCTTCCTGTCCAATTTGGCGGCGCAGCAGGCACTCTCGCCGCGCTGCACACGGGCTGGCGATTGCCGACGAACTCCGACTCGCGCGCCAACACGTTCCCTGGCATACCGACCACGCTTGGATCGGTGAACTCGCGCGCGCACTCGGTGTCGCTGCGGGTGCGGTAGCAAAACCCGCTACCGACATCGTTCTCATGGCCGCAACCGAACTCGGCAAGGCGAGTGAAGACGCTCCCGGGGGGTCCTCGGCCATGACGCGACTGCGTGGCGACGGCCGGCGATCGTCGTGGAAGCGGGCGGTGCGGGCCAGCGTGCCCCTCAACGAGGAATGCATCGAAGCCTTTGACGTGCTCACCGTCAACGGGGTCGGCGCGCCGGTGACCGACGCGCCGATCACCGCGGTGTTTCGCACCACCGCATAGGCCGACTCCTTCAGGGATGACAATTGCTCTGCAGCCACCGGGCTTTCATGTGCGCTAGCGGGGCACTTACTTGCCGCCGCTAGGGAGTTTCTCGTGGCCCGCGACACGACGCGACGAGGAGGTAGCACTGTTGATCATCACTAATGCTGCTCTCAGGGGCCGAGAGGGAACTTGGGACGTCCACATAGAAGACGCGAACTTCGGTTCGATCGTGGCAAGCCCGGCCGACTCCGACAACCGCGATGGCAGTTCGGATGCCGATCTGTTCGACGCCGACGGCCGACTCGTTGTCGAACCCTTCGTCGACGCGCATGTGCACCTCGACTACTCGAACACCGTCGGTCGGCCCCGGCCCAATGAGTCCGGGACCTTGTTCGAGGCCATCGAGATTTGGGCCGAACGCAAGGAGAAGGGCCTCAATGACTTCGGCGAGATCTACCGGAACGCCTTGGCTGCGGCCCGATCGGAGGCAGCCAATGGCACCGGCTTTATCCGGTCACACGTTGACGTCACCGATCCAGAGCTGACAGCGCTGAAGGCTATCCTTCAGCTGCGCAAGGACGTCAAGGATTGGATCGAGATCCAAATCGTCGCCTTTCCTCAAAACACCGTCCTGTCGTTCCGCGACGGGCCGCAGCTTCTCGAGCAGGCACTCGAGATGGGAGCCGACGTTATTGGCGGCATCCCACACAATGAGGCGACGCCCGAAGACGGCGTGGCCTCGCTGAGGATCATCTTCGACCTCGCCGAAAAATACGGTGTTCCCATCGATGTGCACTGCGACGAGATCGACGACGAGCAGTCCAGGTTCGTCGAAGTGATAGCCGCTTTCGCATCGAAACGCCAGCTCGACGTTCCGGTGACGGCCAGTCATGCAGTCGCGATGGCCTACTACAACAACTCCTACATGGCGAAGCTCACCTCGAAACTCCTTGCCGCGGAACTCAACTTCGCCATTTGCCCCAACGAGAACCTTCAGCTGCAGGGCTGGGGAATGGTGCCGATGCCTCGTGGGGTCGCTCCGATCAAACGACTCGTCGAATCCGGCCTGAATGTCGCATTCGGGCAGGACTCCATCGCCGATCCGTTTTATCCACTGGGTGAAGGCAATATGTTGCGCATCCTCGACGTTGGTTTGCACGTCGGTCATATGCTGTCGGACACCCATCTCAGCCAGGCGCTCGAATTCATCACCAGTAATGGTGCGAAGAATTTGGGCATCTCCGATCGCTACGGCATCGAGGAGGGTAAACCCGCTAACTGCATCGTTCTCGACTGCTCAACTGACAAGGAAGCTGTTCAATACCAGGCCGACGTGCTCTGCTCGGTGCACAACGGCAAGACCGTCTTCACCCGGAAACCAGCCGCCTACATGACGACGATGGACGGGTTCGCCGCCAGCTGAGCGGTCATGCGTCGGTCAGGGTCACCCCGCGCTTGCCGCCCTCCCCGATCAACAGCACCGCACGTCGGCGGCATCGACGCACATCGCGTCAGGAATCCGATGCGTCACGCCGCCGGCGCCTGCGAGCAGCACTGCGGCAACGAGCCAGCGGCCGGTAAGCGCTGAATGCTGCGCTCACCTTGAAACTACAAGAACTGTGTAGTTCTCTGCGCATCGTGGACCGCTACGAGGGCCACATCGACAGGCGGCCCTCGGAGAACAACAGAGCGAAACAAATCGCGACAAGGGCACCGGGCACCACCGATGACATCAACGGGTCGAAGGCGGCGAGTAAGGCCGCGGAGAGCGAGGTGATGAAGCGGTCGGTGTACTCGGATCCGCCGTCGAGGATCGCCCGCAGGTCGACGCCAGCCGAGAAGCAGTTGCCTGCGCCGGTGACAAGGACCGGCCCGTCGAGGTGCCCCATCGTCGCGACGATCGCGTCGAGCAACTCGAGGTCGAGGGCGTTCACCGGCGGGTGATCCAATCGGACCGTCGCCACGCCGTCGACCACGTCCACGTCCATCATTCGTCCACCGCTCTCGCGCCTAGCAGCAACTTACGACGATCTGAGTCTCCCCGGTCGACAACATCGATCACGTGCAAAGTCTCCAGGGATCCTCCGGTCGACCAAGCCCCCGGTTCAGTGGAGGCACGCCCAAGGGGCGCGTCCACAACCGCACCCAGGTCGCCGCATACACCCCAAACCGCAACCTTCACACGAACAGCGCAACCTGCACGCGAACAGGACAACCACGACGACGAATGTCTCGTCCAGTTGAAGACTGCGCGGAATGCCCCGCGCTTGCTGGAGTTCGCAAACTAGCTCTGAACGATCCGAGTCCAGATCGTCCAGATTCACATTGCAATTTCGGTGCCGTGACCCTCGGCGGCGAAGTCGTTCGGGAACTCACGATCGGCGTTCCGGGTTAACGCTTACTGGATGGTGCTATGGCCGGACGGCGTTGACCACCTCGACGGCACGTCGGCTGAGCGCAAGGGCGGTTATTTCACTCCGACTCCCGCCTCAACGCAGCGGTGTCAGGTGGGAGGTGTCGTGCTCGAGGGAGCTGCTCAGCGCAAGACGCCTTCATCGCAGGTTTGGGTGTGTGGACGGCAGTTTCAGACCAGTGCCGCCTGCTTGGCCTTTGGCAGCCTCGAGCAGTACGCGCGCCTGCACGCGACGCTGCAGGGCGAGGCGCCGTTTCTCATCCTGCCGCCGAAGGACTCGTCTCTTCACAACCCCCAACCTGTATCAGCGTCCACAACCTGATGACCACTGCACGGTTAGATGACGGTTTTTGGATCGCTGGTCTGGGTCAGGCGGCCGTACAGTTCGGGACGCCGGTCGGCATGGACGTTGTTGTTGGGGCTGATGGCCTTGTCGAGTGCGTCGGCGAGTCGACACTCGGCGACGATGGTTGAGGGGCCAGCGTTGGGGGCGCCGCCGGCGAGCGGCCACCCGTCCGCATCGACGATGACCGAGCCGCCGACCCAGTCGACGCCACGTTCGTGGCCGGTCCGGTCACAGGCAGCGATCAACATGCGGTTCACGGCGGCATCCGCCTGCACGCGCACGACCTCCGCGGGCCGCTCACCGTCGGGGCGTGGGAACGCGGGCCAGTTGACAGGGGCGCAGAGCAGTTGCGCACCGTCCATTGCGGGTATTCGTACCCATTCGGGGATTTCCAGGTCGTAGCAGATCAGCATTCCGATGCGGCCGTACGCCGTGGAAACCACAGGAGGAGGGGTGCTCCCTGGTGAGAACAGGAGGTTCTCGGCGTCCCAGAGGTGCGCTTTGCGGTAGACGCTGCGTAGCCCGCCGGGGTCGATGAGAGCGGCACTGTTGAACACCTCGCCGGATGCCGCCTGCTCGCAGAAGCCGCCGACGATGACGATCTGGTGGTCGGCGGCGAGCCGCGCCCAGAGGTTGAGCGTTACCCCGTCGGCGGGTTCCGCGCAGGCCGCGGCCTCGGCTCGGTCCTCGAAGACGTAGCCGCTGGAGACCAGCTCGGGCAGCACCACGATGCGGGCGCCGAGCGAGACGGCGTGGCAGACGGCGTCGGCGACGCGTTCCCGGTTTGCGCCCGGGTCGCCCAGGGTCGGGGTGAGCTGGCAGCAGGCCACGACAACCGTGTCCACCGGACCGGCTGTCACGCCCTGCTGCCCGAGTGCCGTATTCACGGTGCTGGTGCTGATTCTCGTTGTTCGAGCTCGCGGTCGCTTGCCACGATGGCGGCCTGTTCGGCGTCGAGGTCGAGTCCGCGGCACAGGATCAGGTACAGCCCGCCCGAGACGACAAGGCCGACGATGAAGGAGATGTCGGCGCCGTTCATGGCCTCGGCGGCCGGACCTACATAGAAGGTGGTGCTCAGGAACGGGATCATCGAGGCGAACCCGACGACGTAGGCGACCAAGCCGCGCCAGGACCAGCGGCCGTAGATGCCATTCGGTTTAAAGATTTCGGTGATCGCGTAGTGACCGCGACGGACGAAGTAGAAATCGACGAGGTTCACCGCGGTCCACGGGATCAGGAAGTACAGCATCAGGAGCACGAAGTTGTTGAAGCTGGTGAGGTAGTTGTCGGGGATCAGAAGAGCCACGATGTAGGCGATGACGGCGACCACCGCGATTCCGACGACCCGGCTTCGGACAGTCGCCTTGACAGGGCGGAAGCCATCGACCGCGCTGGCGCCGGTGAGCATGGCCCCGTAGAAGTTGATCGCCATGATGCTGACCAGTGCAGGGATGCAGACGAGGACGGCGAAGGTGCCGAAGCCGGGGAACACCGAGTTGCCGACCTGCTGGAGGCTGCCTATCGCGTCGGGTGCGTTGATCGACGAGCCAAGGAACGCCCCGAGCGCCATGAGCCAGACCGCGGAGCCGGCGGCGCCGAGGTAGGTCCATGAGATGACGCCGCGCGCCGGGACGTCCTTGCGGAGGTAGCGGCTGTAGTCGGAAACGTAGACGGCGTAGGAGACTTGGTAGCCGGCGGCGGCACCGAAGGTGATGAGGAAGGGCGCCCAACTGAAGCCGCTGGTGCTCGGGATCGCCGATCCCGCGTCCAGGTTGGCGATCGCGCCAACGGTGAGGATGGCGAAGACGACGATCAGGACGTAGGTCAGCCACCGCTGGATGAAGTGCAGCAGGTCGTAACCGACAACGGCGAATGCCACCGCGATGAGGATGAGCACGGTGTACCAGAGCCATGACGCGCCGGGTAGCACCAGGTGCAGGCCTTGGGTGGCCAGGATGACGTTGAACACGTTGAACCCGATGTAGACGAACAGGACGGCGATGAACGGCAACACGGCGCCGCGGATGCCGAACTGGGCGCGTGACTGGATCATCTGCGGCAGGCCCATGCGGGGGCCCTGGTTGGCGTGGAACGCCATGAAGAAGGTGCCGAAGACGGCGCCGAGGACCACGGCGATGACCGACCAGAGTAGGTCTAATCCGATGGAGGGGCCGACGAATCCGACCACCATGGTGGTTAGCACGAAATTGCCGGTGAACCAGAACGGGCCCTGGTGCCAGACGTTGCCGTGCCGTTCTTTTTGTGGGACGTAGTCGATGGAGCGGGACTCGATGAGTTGGCGGCGGGCCGGTTGCTCGTCGGTCCGGTCGACCTGGGGGTTCGAGGTCGTCACGTCAGTGCCCTTTCGTGTGTTACTGGATGTGAGGGGTTAACTGTCTGTGCCGACGCGGCGTCGGCGTTTCGGCGGTTGCATGCCAGGACCGAGCACAGTTCGTACGCAACGTGCGCCGCTGCGATGCCAGTGATGTCGGCGTGGTCGTAGGGCGGCGAGACCTCCACGATGTCGGCGCCGATGATGTTTAGGCCGACGAGGCCGCGCAGGGTGTTGAGCAGTTCACGGCTGGTCAAGCCACCGGCTTCCGGGGTGCCGGTGCCCGGGGCGTGGGCGGGGGCGAAAGGTCCTGCCAGGACTACGTCGAGGGACTGGTCACCGCTGGGGTCGCAGCCCTGGCGGTCGGGCTCGGGGCCGACCTGCCTCACCAGGCGGCTCCCGCGGAGCTGGCGGCCGCCGCGGACCGGCTCGGTTTGCCGCTGCTCACGGTCCCCGACGGGGTTCCGTTCATCGCGGTCACCAACGCTGTGTACGCGCACCTTGCCGCGCAGGAGCGGCGAGAGTTGCAGTGGGCCTTCGAAACTCAACGGGCGTTGACCGCCGCCGCGGTCCAGCCCGGCGGCCTTCCAGCGATCCTCGAGGCGCACCGCCGCGCCAGCGATTGCGCAGGCGTCGTCATCGATCTGCTCGGCCGCGTCCTTGCCACGGCAGGACCCGGCGTCGAAACCTTGGCCGGTCGCCTCCATGGTGTGGTAGAAGCCATCCGCCTGGAGGGGCTCAACGCGGCCGGCGTGGACGCTGACGCCCAGGTGCGTCGTGAGGTTCATCCACTGGGCTCAACCCGGCTGCGTGGGTGGCTGCTCCTGGAGGGACGAGCCGCTCGGGCGGCCAGCCAGGCGGTCACCGCCGGACTTGTCTCGCTGCTCTCGTTGGAGATCGAGCGGCGCTACACGCTCGACACCGTCGAGCGCCGCCGGCGGGCACAGGTCTTCGATCGGCTCGCTCGTGCCACCGTCGATGACCTTGCCGCCGGGCGTCTGCTTACCTCCATCGGCCTGAACGATCAGGATGTGTGCTGCGCCGTCATCGCCGAGGACGACGACGCGGAGGGCCTCGCGGCCGACCTGGCCGCCACCCTCCCCGACGCCCTAGTCCGCCGCGTCGGCGATGTTGTGCACGTCGCCGTACCCGCCAGCGTGGACCTGCGTCAAGCCTTGGGCCGGATCGCGACCGGCCGGCCAACGGGCATCGGCATCGGCGTGCGCCCCGGCGCCCTCGCGGTCTCTCTCCGCCAGGCCACTTCGGCGCTTGCCGTGAGCCGATTGAGCAACGAAGTGGTCGTGGCAACCGATGTGGCCAGTAGCCGGCTCATCCTCTCGCATGTTCCCGGCGCAATCCTGCAGAGTTACGCCGATGCCATCCTCGGCCCGCTCGATGCCTCCGATCAACCCGAGCAACTCCTGGCCACGCTGAGCACCTTCCTGGAGTCCAACGGAGCCTACGAAGTGGCCGCCCAGGCGCTGCACGTGCATCGGCACACCATGCGCAACCGGATTGCCCGGATCGAGCACATCGCCGGCAAACGCCTCGACACCGCCCAAGACCGGTTCGAACTCTGGCTCGCCCTGCGAGTCCGCGACCTCACCCGCGTCGAGGGGGCACCCACCGCCAACTAGAAGGTTCGCCTCGGCCGCCTATGTGCGCCGCAACAACCACACACAACACGCTTGACTCGTTGGATGACCTCCATTCAGGGGGCAGCCAGCTGGGTGGCCCCATATTGGCCCCATAACACGGTTATCTGGCCCCGCCATCGGCTCTGCAACTACAGCCGGATAAACGCCTCAACTGCATAAACTCTCTGGTGGCCAGGGCCGGGATCGAACCGGCGACCTTCCGCTTTTCAGGCGGACGCTCGTACCAACTGAGCTACCTGGCCGGAAGGCACCACCGTGCCTCGCCGCGATTGGCGACCCTGACGGGACTCGAACCCGCGACCTCCGCCGTGACAGGGCGGCGCGCTAACCAACTGCGCCACAGGGCCTTGCTATCAATCGTGCTCCGCGTCGTGCGGCATGGGTACCCCCTACGGGATTCGAACCCGCGCTACCGCCTTGAAAGGGCGGCGTCCTAGGCCGCTAGACGAAGGGGGCCAGCCGAATCTCTCCGGGGTACTCACAACGCAATGACGTTGGGAGCCTCGATAGCTTAGGTTACCGGGGCCGCGATCCTCAAACGAGCCTCGGTATCCTGATGCATCGCGCCCCTATAGCTCAGTTGGTAGAGCTACGGACTTTTAATCCGCAGGTCCTAGGTTCGAGTCCTAGTGGGGGCACCGTGAAACAGGGGCACCGTGAACCGTGTATGACGTCGGCTGATGGTTGACGTTTCGCCTTCGGTTGAGGCTTGGTGGTGTTTCGGCTGATCCTGTCAGTTGTTGTTTCGGTTGATCCTTGACGCTCCTTCTATGAGGAAGTTAAGCGTGGCCGCGCAGAGGTATCAGGCCGTGTGACGGCGCTCGGCCGGACCCGTTCTGGGAGCGGCTCGATGCTGCGGGCTATCACGTGATAGTGGAGTGGTCGCCGGGTACACAATCGCGTTCCGGTACGGCTGGTGGTGGGCTTAGCGGAAGTAGGTTTCACTGCCGGTGGGGTATCCGCCTCCGTTAGTGGCGATGTGGACGTGGTCGTAGTGGTCGGCGTGACCCGAGCCCCTGCTCCTCGCCATTCCTTGCGCGCCGTTGCGGACGTAGAAGGTTCCACGCCAGATTGCATGGTCCAACCCGAATCGGTCCGCGTTCTCTAGCACGAACGCGACGATCTCGTCCCCGAGCGCTTTGCCCTGGGCGGTGTCGTAGTTGGGGATATTCACGTCGAGGGCCAAACCGTCGGGATGCCACCTCAGCGAATCCGGTCGGACGCCGCCGATATGGTGAATCTCCGGGAACGCTGCGCTGATACTGCGAGCGGCCAACACGGTATTGACCTGTAGACCCCGCTCTGGTGCGACCCCAACAGGCAACACGCGCTTGGTATCTCGATCGACTACCCGCCAACTCGATACCGAAACCAACTGGCCGGGAGCGGAACTCATGTTTGACTGCGCAACGGACAGAGCCGACGGCCGTGCGGTCGGTGCTGCTGCGACGATCTCCCAGCAGCACGGCGCAACGCTTGGGACAACTGGATCGGCGTCGCCGCCCGCGGCAATTGGATAGGCATCTCCCCCGGCCGCGAGGAACACGGCGGCCGGGGCGATGACCGCAGCCATGGCTACCGACGACTTCCGTCCGCTGCTGGCCAATTCATGCCGCCCCACAGACAGCACCCTACGAGCAAACCGCGTCATGCACAGCAAGCTTCGAAGATCCGAATGGGCGGCGTGAGGATCGATCGGGAGTGGAGTCGTCGGATCGCCTGCCCTCGGTTGTTACAACAGCGATGGGTATTCGCGGACTCCACCAAACCCAAAACGGACACATCTTCGCAGCTCAGCGGGCCAGAACGGCGCCTTCAATCGCTTCCACCGGTTTCGGCTGATCTTTGACGCCGCGACGAGTCGGCAGCTCTCGCGTCGTCATCCACGCTCCCGCTGTCGTGGCCGCCGCCGGCACCATGGAAACCCCCGCGCTTCTGCTGCGGTCGGGCATCGGCGGCCCAGCCGTCGGCGCCGAACTGCGACTGCACCCCGCGGGCCTCGTCACCGGGATCTATGACGAGCCCCAGGACCCGTGGTTGGGCCCGGCGCAGGCCGGCATCATGAACGAGTTCGCCGAGGTGAATGACTGCTTCGGATACGTCGTCGAATGCGTGCAGCACCTGCCCGGCCTGTTAACCACCATCGTGCCCTGGCTCAGCGGTGCGCACCACAAGGAACTCGCCAGCAGATATCGGTACCGCGCCGACTGGGTGTTCTTCGTCAGGGACCGTGGCGCCGGATCCGTCACGATCGACGCGAACGGCCAGTCCACACACTGGTATCCATTCACCGATGACCTCGACCGGCGTCACTTCCGCGAAGGCGCGGAGACGTCCATTCGCATGCAAGAGGCCGCAGGTGCGCGGCAGATCTTCCTCGCAGGCCAGCCCTTCCCGCCCTGGAACCGCGGCGAAGATCTCGAGGCGTTCATCGACAAGGTGAACCAGGTCCCGATCGGCCCTGGCGGTACCCCGGTGTTCAGTGCCCATCAGATGTGCAGCGCAAAGCTGGGCAGCGACCCGCAGACGTCCGTCGCGAATCCGGATGGCGAGTTGCACGACACGACCGGGGTCTGGATCGCCGACGGCAGCGGAATGCCCAGCTGCTCCGGGGTCAACCCAATGCTGTCCATCATGGCCCTGGCGCGCCGCACGGCCACGAACATGCTCAACAACGGTTGACCGGCGCTTAGGAGTAACTACCCACCGGCCGACACGGGCCGGTGGCCCTCCTCACCGCCCGGGAGGACCCGCTGGGGTGGAGGGCATCAGGGCCCGTCGAGGTCGTCGTCTCGCTCACCTCGGCGCCCGCCACCTTCGCTTCTGACGACTGACCACGCAGCCGACGAAGCCCGTCAGCGAACCGCGGGACGGAACCCCTCCCAGCGCGTCGGTTGGCATGGGGCCGTTGAAGTACCAGTTGATGATGGGAATGTAGAGCCCGGGAAACCGCGCATTCACCCCGCCGTTGGGGACGTTGAGGACGCCCATCAACACGAAGCGGATACCGGGGCCTCGGTACCGGCCGGATACTGCTCGGCGAGTCTGCGCATCTGTCCTAACCGAGAACATTGAGCTCTGCGAGTAGCCGAAGATCAGCAGTGGCTGGTCGGGATAGTTCGCCATCTCCCGTTCCAGCTCCCGTAGACCGATCCGGATCGAGGTGTCCAGCGTGTAGTCGGCCAAGCCCGTGATCGGCCACGCTTCTTCGGGTGTGGTGACCGGAACGTAGGGCCCGTAGTTGTCGCCAAGGGCCGGCACCACGAAGTTGTCGCGAGCAGCTGGACGCCCGTCGCCATCGTTGACGTCGCGCCCAGCACCATGGCGCCGACCGACGCCAGCACAGCGATCAGAACCCAACGAGTTATCCGGCCCATGGCAATCTTCGGGTGGGTCCTCGCTCGCGCACAGATGGACGGTGCACCAATCCGGAACGCGCCATGGCGATTCCGCGAAAGAAAGTTTGCTGCTTCGACGCGGCGCCGTATGATCTCGATCAATGCTCTACCAACAAGTCAGACCGCCGTTTTGGCGCCGGCACCCGGTGGTGACCGGCGCCGCCGGGCTACTCGTGTGCTGGCTGCTGCTGAGCGGTTGGTACGTGCCCGTCATCGTCACGTTGGCTATCGGTGTGCTCATCCTCATCAGGCGCCACACCCGCGCGGTGGCGCTGCGCAACGCCGGGCTGCGCGCCCGCGCCGACTACGAGTACCGGCTCAACCTGAGGGGCGATCCCCGCGGCGTCTTCGGGCGGTATCCACCCGTACAGCCGGGTTGGTTCCCCGACCCCCAAATCCGTTGCCAACTGCGCTATTTCGACGGCGCAGGGTGGACACCGTTCGCGCTGCGGCGATAACGAGGCTCAGATCTGCGGGCAGTAATGCATGGGATCGCCGCGCTTGTCGACCGGCGGGAGGTTACGCGCCGGAGTGTGCACCAGCGGCGCATCGGCGGGAATCCGTCCCGTCGCACGATCCCAACCGGCGCGGGCCCGCGGATGCTTCCGCGCCCGCTTGGGCAGCGCATTGAACACCAGCCGGACCGCATCGCCGAATCGCCGGTGCAGCCATTCGTCGCGTTCCGACCAGGTATAGCCCAGTAGCTCGCGCACTGGTGGGTCATACAGCCCGACACACAACCACTCCATGAACGGAGCGATGAGGCGTCGCTGTACCGGGGACCACAGCCAAGCCGGAACCCATTGGGCGAACGGTGGTTTCGGATACTTCGCGAGATCGAGGACGTCGCGGGTGGCCCTGTTGTCTTCCAGCACCTCGCGGCACATGTGATCCCAGTAGGCTTGAAAGTCTTCCCACGTTTCCGGCACCGGCCGCATGCTCATTCCGTACATCCGGTACCACGTGATGTGTTCGTCGAAGAGTTGGCGCTTCTCGTCCTCGGTGATCCCACCGAAGAACCGTTCAGCGACATGGATGGTGCCGACGAAGAAGGTCGAGTGGGCCCAGTAGAAGACGTCCGGATTGAGCGCGTGGTAGCGACGGCCCTTAGCGTCCACCCCCTTGATGGTGGTGTGGTAGTCGCGGACCTCGGCGCCGGTCGTCGGCGCGCGGTCGCCGTCGAATACCACGCCGCCGATCGGGTACAGCGAACGCAACACCCGGGGCCAGGGTTCGCGCCTGAAAGTTGAGTACTCCTCGACGGCGGCGCCGAGTTGAGGGTGCATGTTCTGCATCGAGCCCGCCCACGGCCCCTGCAGCATGCCGCGCCAGTCCCCGAAGTACTTCCAGGTCAGCGAGTCAGGTCCGAGCGGCTGCGGCGGCGCCTCATATCCGCCGGGCGCTACCGGGCAACCCGACGCCACTGCGGCGGATCCGGTGGTCACCGGGCACGCCTCAGACGTATCTTGGGTCACTGGTGAACTTCCCATCGGGGCCAGAGAGAATTCTGACTACGACCGTTGTCACCATGAAGCTTAGGAGAGATGTGCCTTCCGGTCAACGACGGGCCCGCTGGTCCGGAGTTCCCCTGCGGGACCGCCAGGCGCTGCGCCGCGACGAACTCATCGCCGCCGGCGTGGCGCTGCTCGGCAACGAAGGCGGGCCGGGGCTGACCGTGCGCGCGGTGTGCCGGGCGGCCAGGCTGACCGAGCGCTACTTCTATGAGAGCTTCGCCGACCGCGACGAGTTCGTTCGCGCGGTCTACGACGATGTCTGTGCCCGGGCGATGTCCACGCTGACATCGGCGACCACCGCGCGCGACGCCGTGGAGCGGTTCGTGGCACTGATGGTCGACGATCCGGCGCGCGGGCGCGTGCTGCTGCTAGCCCCCGAGGTAGAACCGGTGCTGACCCGCTCGGGCGCCGAATGGATGCCGAGCTTCATCGAACTGCTGCAGCGCAAGCTGACCCGCATCACCGATCCGGCGGTGCAGGCCATGGTCGCGACCGGCTTGATCGGCGCGCTGACGGCGCTGTTCACCGCATATTTGAATGGCCGCCTGGCGGCGACCCGCGAGCAGTTCATCGACTACTGCGTCGACATGCTGCTCAGCCGGGTGTCGAGCTACTGACGACTACTCGTCGGGGGTGCTGACCTGTGCGAGCTCTGCTTCCTCGGCAGCCGCGGCTTCCTCTGCGGCGGCCTTGGCCTCCCGGCCCTCCGGGCTGGCGACGGAGGCACCCGGGCTGGTGGCGGTGGCGTGATCGCCGTTGCAGTTCAGATAGAACTGCACCGTGTCGGCATAGTGCAGGCCGTCATTGGCGCTGGCGAAGGGCGCGGTCTGCGAACGCGTCACGATGCACTCGTCGTCCGGCAGCTTGGAGCCCACCCTGGCGGCGATGACCACCGTCTGACCGGCCTCGCTCGCTGCCGACGACGCGTCGGCGTAGGTCTGGCCGGCGTAGTCATCCGCGGCCGCGATACCGCTTCCGAAAAATGCCATCGACACCGCCGCCGTGCCGACTGCGCCGGCGCCAATAATCATCAGCTTCTTCACGTGTGCCGGACCTCCGTATCTGGGCTATCACTGCGGTGTGTGAGCGGGCGCAATCCATTGCCTGCCCGGATAGTACCGCCGCTGGGCGAGTGACGCAGTGCCCATGTGACACACTGCGGGGCGACTTGAATGTCACCGGGGTACACAGATATATTGAGTGCAACCAACAGGTACAGATAAATGGAGGGGCCATGTCGGAAGACTTGACCGACCTGCACCTACTACGCGAGCTCGAGCCCGTGGTGGAGAGCAACCTCAACCGTCACCTGTCCATGCGCAAGGACTGGAATCCACACGACTACATCCCGTGGTCCGACGGCAAGAACTATTACGCCCTCGGCGGCCAGGACTGGGAGCCCGAGCAGTCGAAGCTGTCCGAGGTCGCCCAGACCGCGATGATTCAGAACCTGCTGACCGAGGACAACCTGCCGTCCTACCACCGCGAGATCGCGATGAACTTCGGCATGGACGGCGCGTGGGGTCAGTGGGTCAACCGCTGGACGGCCGAGGAGAACCGGCACGGCATCGCGCTGCGCGACTACCTCATCGTCACCCGCGCCATCGACCCGGTCGAGCTGGAAACCGTTCGGCTCGAGCAGGTCACCCGCGGCTTCAGCCCGGGCCAGAACCAGCAGGGCGACCTGTTCGCGGAGCGCCTGTTCGACTCGGTCATCTACGTGACGTTCCAGGAACTGGCGACCCGCGTTTCGCACCGCAACACCGGCAAGGCGTGCAACGAGCCGATCGCCGACCAGCTGCTGGCCCGGGTATCGGCCGACGAGAACCTGCACATGATCTTCTACCGCGACGTCTCCGAGGCCGGCCTGGCGATCGCCCCCAACCAGGCCATGAAGTCGCTGCACCGAGTGCTGCGCAACTTCAAGATGCCCGGTTTCACCGTTCCGCAGTTCCGCCGCAAGGCCGTGATCATCGCCGTCGGCGGCGTCTACGACCCGCGCATCCATCTCGACGACGTGGTGATGCCCGTGCTGAAGAAGTGGCGCATCTTCGAGCGCGAGGACTTCACCGGCGAGGCCGCCAAGATGCGTGACGACCTGGGGCTGCTGATCGAGGAGCTCGAGGAGACCTGCGACAAGTTCGAGGTGGCAAAGCAGCGCCGGCTCGAGCGCGAACGGCAGGTAGCGGAGAAGAAGGCGGCCAAGAACCTGCTGGTCTCGTCATCAGCGTCCTGACCATTCCGGAGGCCCCTCCGCGAGACCCAACTGCGGCTCGGACCCATCGCGCTGGCCAGTCCGGTGGTGCTCGCCCCGATGGCCGGTGTGACGAACGTCGCATTCCGCACCCTGTGCCGTGAACTCGAGATCGCCCGGGCCGGCACGGTCAGTGGCCTGTACGTCTGCGAGATGGTGACCGCGCGGGCGCTCGTCGAGCGGCATCCGGTGACCATGCACATGACGACGTTCGCGCCCGACGAGTCGCCGCGGTCGCTGCAGCTCTACACCGTCGACCCGGACACCACGTTCGCGGCGGCGAAAATGATCGCTGACCAGGGCATGGCCGACCACATCGACATGAACTTCGGCTGCCCGGTGCCCAAGGTCACCCGCCGCGGCGGCGGTGCGGCGCTGCCGTTCAAGCGCCGACTGTTCGGCCAGATCGTGGCCGCCGCGGTGCGAGCGACCGAAGGCACCGGCATTCCGGTCACCGTGAAGTTCCGGATCGGCATCGATGACGCCCATCACACCCACCTGGACGCGGGCCGCATCGCCGCCGAGGAGGGCGCGGCGGCGGTCGCGCTGCATGCCCGAACCGCGTCGCAGCGGTACTCCGGCAGCGCGGACTGGGAACAGATCGCCCTGCTCAAACAGCACGTCACGGGCATTCCGGTGCTCGGCAACGGCGACATCTTCGACGCCGACGACGCACTGGCCATGATGTCCGCCACCGGGTGTGACGGAGTCGTCATCGGCCGGGGCTGCCTGGGCCGGCCATGGCTTTTCGCCGAACTTTCGGCGGCCTTCACCGGCCGCGAGGCCGCCGTCGCGCCGACACTCGGCGAGGTCGCCGACATCGTCCGCCGGCACGGCGAGCTGCTGGCGGCCCACTTCGGCGAGGACAAGGGGATGCGCGATATCCGCAAGCACATCGCCTGGTACCTGCACGGCTTCCCCGCCGGCGCCGAGCTGCGTCGGGCATTGGCGCTGGTCAAGACGCTGGCCGAGCTCGATGCACTGCTGGACCAACTCGACGCCGACGTGCCGTTCCCGGCGGCCGCGCAGGGTCCGCGCGGACGTCAGGGCTCACCTGCCGCGGTGACGCTCCCGGAGGGATGGCTGCGCGATCCCGACGATTGCACGGTGCCCGCGGGAGCAGACATTATGCACTCCGGAGGCTAAACCGAGACGATCTAGACATTACGTCTCTCAGAATGTCTCAGTACAATATGTATCTCGTCGCGTACGGCTCCGGTGGCGGAGCCACGCAGAGTGCTGCTAGAAGACAAGGGGCACGCAAACCATCCATGTGCGCACGGACGCGCAAGATGCTCTCAAGGGTCGGAGGCCGGTAGGACATGAGTGACGGCGATAACGCCACTCCTGGCCGTCGCCGACGGTCTGACCCCGGCGACGACAACCACTGGCTTACCCGAACTCCCCGGCCATCGCTGGGAGCCGCGCCGTGGGAGCGCGGCACGAGTTCTGAATCCGAGGACTCTGCGGATGCCAAGCCGACCGGCAACCACACCGACGGGGTCACGGTCGCCGACCTGATCGCCAAGGTCACCGGCACCGAGCCGGCGAGCGCGCCGGCCCGGCACCGTGCAGAACCCGAACCCGAAGCCGAACCCGATCCACCGCCCGCCCGGTTCGTCGAGCCAATGGACGCCGAGGAGTATCAGCCGCCCGCTCGTGACCCGGATACCGAGGACACCGAGGTGATCCCGGTCGTATCGGCGTATGCCTCCGAGCTGCCGGATCTGAGCCCCGGCGCGGGCAGGGTACCGCCGTCGCGCATCGGCGACGGTGGTGGCGCGCCACCGCTCGAACCGCACCATGGCCGCCGCAGGGCGATGTTCGCCGGCCGGGCCCTGGCGGCGGTGATCGCCGTGCTGGCCCTGGCGCTGACCGGCGGGGCGTGGCAGTGGCAGTCGTCGAAGAACAACATGCTCAACAGGGTGTCCGCGCTGGACCCGGGTTCGCGCGACATCCTCGACCCGAACGCACAATTCGGTGACGAGAACTTCCTCATCGTCGGCGTGGACAGCCGCTTCGGCGAGAACAGCGACATGGGCGCGGGCGACACCGAGGACGCCGGCGGCGCCCGCTCGGACACCGTGATGCTGGTCAACATCCCCGCCAACCGCGAACGCGTTGTCGTCGTGTCGTTTCCGCGCGACCTCGCCATCACGCCGATCGAGTGTGAGGCGTGGGATCCCGAGACCGGCGAGTACGGACCGGTCTGGGACGAGGAGTCGCAGAGCTACGGTCCCGAAGAGGTGTACACCGAGACCAAGCTGAACTCGGCCTATTCCTTCGGTGGGCCGAAGTGCCTGGTGAAGGTGATCCAGAAGCTGTCGGGCCTGTCCGTCAACCGGTTCATGGCGGTCGACTTCGCCGGCTTCTCGAAGATGGTCGATGCGCTCGGCGGTGTCGAGGTGTGCAGCACGACCCCGCTGGAGGACTACGAGCTGGGAACCGTGCTGCCCACCGCGGGTCGCCAGATCGATCGACGGGCACACCGCGCTGAACTATGTCCGCGCACGCCAGGTGACCACCGAGATCAACGGCGACTACGGCCGCATCAAGCGCCAGCAGCTGTTCCTGTCGTCGCTGCTGCGTTCGATGATCTCCAAGGAAGTCTTCTTCTCCCTGAGCAAGCTCAACAACGTCGTCAACCTGTTCATCGACGACAGCTACGTGGACAACATCGGCACCAAGGAACTGGTGGACCTCGGTCAGTCGATCCAGAATATCGCCGCCGGGCGGATCACCTTCTTGACCGTCCCGACTACGGGATACATGGACGACTACGGCAACGAGCATTTGCGCGACGATGACACCGAGCAATCTTCGACGCGATCATCAACGACGACCCGCTGCCGGGCGAGAAGAACGCCGACGACACGCCGGTACCAGGAACGTCCCGAGTCAGAACGCGGCGCCGGAATCGACCAGTGAGACGCCCACCCGGTTGCCGTGACCGGCACCCGCCGAGCTCGTCGACGCCGTCACCACGGACCCGGCCGACGTGACCGTGCGGTCACGAACTCGACGGCCGAGACCGGGCTGGCGGCCACCGCCGCCGACGAACTACAGCAGCACGGCTTCAACGTCACCACCCCCGACGACTACCCGAGTTCGCTGACCTCGACAACGGTGTTCTTCTCACCGGGCAACGAGCAGGCCGCCGCCACCGTGGCATCGTCGTTAGCCAATCCGACCATCGAGCGGGTCGACGGCATGGGCGAGGTGGTGCGGGTGGTGCTGGGCTCGGACTTTCATACGGTGACCGCGCCCCCGCCGAGCGGCTCGGCGGTGCAGGTGCACGTCATCCACGGCGCCAGCAGTAGCACTCCCACCCATCTGCCCGAGGACCTGACGGTCACCAACGCGGCCGATACCACCTGCGAATAACCGTAATCGGATTCACCGTTCGTTCACCATTGACGTCGTGACGATACAAGTGGCCAACCCGTAGGCTTGGGCCATGCGAACCGCGTACCACGAGCAGCTAGAGGCCCTGCAGGAACAACTCGCCGAGATGTGCGGACTGGCGGGCGTTGCAATGGAACGCGCGACGCAGGCGCTGCTGCAAGCCGATCTCGTGCTCGCCGAGCAGGTAATAACCGACCACGAGCAGATCGTCGCACTGAGCGCCCGCGCCGAGGAGGCCGCATTCGTGCTGCTCGCGCTGCAGGCCCCGGTGGCGGGAGACCTGCGGGCGATCGTCGGCTCGATCCAGATCGTCGCCGACATCGACCGGATGGGCGCCCTGGCACTGCATGTCGCCAAGATCGCCCGGCGTCGCCATCCGCAGCACGCGCTGCCCGAAGAGGTCAACGGCTACTTCGCCGAGATGGGCCGCGTTGCAGTCGAATTGGGTAACGCGGCGCAGGAGGCGCTGCTGAGCCGCGATCCGGAGAAGGCTGCCCGGATCCGCGACGAGGACGAGGCGATGGACGACCTGCACCGTCACCTCTTCAGCGTCCTGATGGACCGGGAATGGAAGCACGGGGTCACGGCGGCCGTCGATGTGACGTTGCTGAGCCGGTTCTACGAGCGGTTCGCCGACCACGCGGTGGAGGTGGCGCGACGGGTCATCTTCCAGGCCACCGGAAAGTACCCGTACGAGGAAGAGATTCCCGCCCCGCGCTGAGGTGACGTTTTGGTGAGTGTGCGGTTTCGTACGAGGCACGCTGGGGGCGTCCAAATCCGCACACTCGCCACCGTCTGCGGCTGAACCGCACTCAGCCGAAGCGGCCGGAGATGTAGTCCTCGGTGGCCTTCTGGCTCGGGTTGGAGAAGATCTTCTCGGTATCGTCGATCTCAACCAACCGGCCCGGCTTACCGGTCGCTTCCAGGTTGAAGAACGCGGTCTGGTCGCTGACCCGGGCAGCCTGCTGCATGTTATGCGTGACGATCACGATCGTGAACTCCTGCTTGAGTTCGGCGATCAGGTCCTCGATGGCCAGCGTGGAGATGGGATCCAGCGCCGAGCACGGCTCGTCCATCAGCAACACGTCGGGCTGCACGGCGATCGCGCGGGCGATGCACAGCCGCTGCTGCTGACCGCCCGACAGCCCGCCGCCGGGCTTGTCCAACCGGTCCTTGACCTCGTTCCACAGGTTGGCACCCTTGAGTGACCGCTCGGCGGTCTCGTCCAGGGTCTTGCGGTTTCGCACGCCCTGCAGCTTGAGGCCGGCCACCACGTTGTCGCGAATCGACATGGTGGGGAACGGATTTGGCCGCTGGAAAACCATGCCGATGGTCTTGCGGACACCCACCGGGTCCACCCCGGCGCCGTAGATGTCCTCGCCGTCGAGCAACACCGATCCCTCCACCCGGGCACCGGGGATGACCTCGTGCATGCGGTTCAGCGTGCGCAACACCGTCGACTTTCCGCATCCCGACGGCCCGATGAACGCGGTCACGGCGCGCGGCGGCACCGACAGCGCGACATCGGCGACGGCGTGGAACGCGCCGTAATAGATGTTGACGTCCTTGAGGTCCAAGCGCTTGGCCACTGGGGTCTCCTAAACCTTCTTGGGGGAAAAGAATTTCGCGACCAACCTGGCCCCGATATTGATCATGGCGATCAACAGGATCAGCGTCAGCGCGGCGCCCCAGAGCCGATCGGTGGGCACCGGGTTGGCGCCTGCGCCGGCCGACGTCTGGTCGTACATCATGCCGGGCAGCGAACCCATGAAACCGCTGAACATGTCGAAGTTCATGGCCTGGGAGTAGCCGACCAGGATCAGCAGCGGCGCCGTCTCGCCCATCACCCGGGCCAGCGCCAGCATGATGCCGGTGACGATGCCGGACAGCGCCGTCGGGATGACAATGCGCGCAATGGTTTTCCACTTCGGCACACCCAGCGCGTAGCTGGCTTCGCGCAGGTCCATCGGCACGATGCGCAGCATCTCCTCGCTGGCACGCACGATGACCGGGATCATCAGCAGCACCAGGGCCAGCGACACCGCGAAGCCCGACCGCTGAAAGCCGAGGGTGGCCACCCACAGGGCGTAGATGAACAGGGCCGCCACGATCGACGGCACACCGGTCAGGATGTCCACCATGAACGTGGTCAACCGGCCCAGCCGGGTTCCGCTGCCGTACTCGACCAGGTAGATCGCCACGAAAATGCCGATTGGGATGGAAATGATCGCGCAGACCAGGCCTTGGAGCAAGGTGCCGACGATCGCATGGTAGACGCCGCCGCCGGCCTTGAAGGCGGTCATGCCGGCCTGTGAGTTGGTCCACCAGGTGGGGTCCAACACCACGCCGATGCCCTTGGTGATTACCGAGTACAGCACCCACAGCAACGGCACCAGGGCAATCAGGACGGACAACGTCACCAGCACTGTGGCCACGTTGTTCGTCAGCTTGCGGCGCAGGCTCACACCCTGGAAGGTGGGCGCCTTGACCGGCCGGTCCAACGTCGACGTCATTTCGAGGCCTTCCCGGCGACCGCGGCGCGGGCCAGCGAATTCACCACGAACGTCAGGATGAACAGCACCAGGCCGGCGGCGATATACGCACCTGCCTTGTACTGGTCGTTGAATTCGGAGGCGGCGGAGGCGATCTGGCTCGCGAACGTGTATCCGGCGTCGAACAGCGACCAGCCGAACGCCGCTTGGGTACCGCGCAGGATGATCAGCAGTGCGATGGTCTCACCGAGCGCGCGGCCCAGGCCGAGCATGGCGCCGCTGATGTACCCCGACAGGCCGAACGGCAACACCGTCGTCCT
This sequence comes from uncultured Actinomycetota bacterium, assembly GCA_963799495.1. Taxonomy (GTDB): domain Bacteria; phylum Actinomycetota; class Actinomycetes; order Mycobacteriales; family Mycobacteriaceae; genus Mycobacterium. The sequence goes on along the minus strand of CAWCXH010000027.1, from coordinate 257,599 downwards.
GACGACTTCCCACCGGGTGGCGCCCAGCGCCAGCGCGGCCTCGATCTGGCCGCGCGGCGTCTGGACGAACACCTCACGGGTCACCGCGGTGATGATCGGCAGGATCATTACCGCCAGCACGATGCCGGCGGTAAAGATCGTCCCGCCACCGGCCACGGACGCGTTGCCGGTGGCGAACAGGAAGAACCATCCGAGGTTCTCGTTGAGCCACACCGCCACCGGCTTGAGCACCGGCGCCAGCACGTACAGGCCCCACACGCCATAGATGATGGACGGCACCGCGGCCAGCAGATCCACCATGTAAGCCAGTGGACCGCCGACCCGCCTTGGCGCGTACTGGGTGAGGAAGATCGCGATGCCCAAGGCCACGGGCATGGCGAGTAGCAGCGCGAACAGCGAGACGAACACCGTGACCTGCAGCAGGTCGAAGATGCCGAAGTGCATCGCAGAAGTGTCGGTGGTGATCCAGTTGCCGCCGTAGAGGAAGAAGTTCTCCTCATTGCGCGCCAGCGCCGGAATCGCACGCCACAGCAGGAACACCCCGATCGCCGCGATGATCGCGACGATCAGGATGCCCGAACCCTCCGCCAGCCACCGGAAGATCCGGTCGCCGATCCGAACCTTGGCGCCCCTCGACGGATCGGTCGAGATGGGCGCGGGTTCGTGATGGGGCGCAGCGAGAACCTCGCCCGACCCCGCTTCGGCTGGATTCGGTGTCGTCACATCGACCCTATCGGTCATCGGTCAGGTACCTATCCTCACCGCAATTGTGCTGACGCGCCACGGAACTACGCAGTTGATGAGATTGCGTCGATGGAACCGACGAGCCGTTCCTTGAACGTGTCCGGCAGCGGGATGTATCCGGCCTCCGAAAGGCCCTCCTGACCCTGATTGGCGGCGACGGCCAGGAACGACTTGACCGCCTCGGCCGTCTCGGCGTCGTAGCCCTTCGAGCAGACGATCTCGTAGGTGGCGAGCACCAGCGGGTAGGCGCCGGCCTCCTTCGTGCCGTACAGCGAGTTCAGGTCCAGCGCCAGGTCGTTGCCCTCGGCGGCGAACTTGGCCGCGTCGATCGCCATGCCGGCCGACTCGTCGGTGAGCTCCACCGCGCCTGCGCCGCTGTCGATCTGAGCGAACGGCACGCCGGCCTGCTCGGCGAAGCCCTTCTCCACGTAGCCGATCGAACCCGGGGTGGCCTGCACAGCCTGCACCACACCGGCAGACTTCTGCGCACCCTCGCCGGCGCCGCCCTGGAACTCGCTGCCCGCGCCCTTGGTCCAGGACTGCGGGGCCGCGGCGGTCAGGTACTTCTGGAAGTTGTCGGTGGTGCCCGACGAATCGGACCGGTAGATCGGGGTGATGACGGTGTCGGGCAGGGTGGCGCCGGCGTTCAGCCCGGCGATGGCCGGGTCGTTCCACTTGGTGACCTGACCCTGGAAGATCTTGCCCAGCACGTCGCCGTTGAGCACCAGCTTGTCGACGCCCTCGATGTTGTAGGCCATGGCGATCGGCCCGAACACCAGCGGCAGGTGCCACGCCGGGTTGCCGCCGCAGCGGTCGGCGGCCTGCTGAATTTGCTCATCGGCGAGCGGAGAGTCGGAGCCGGCGAAGTCAACCTGCTTGGCGATGAACTGCTCGCGACCCGCGCCGGAGCCGGTCGGGTTGTACGACAGATTCTTGCCCTCGCAGACCTGGCCCCACACCTGGTTGAAGACCGCGATGGCGTTCTGCTGCGCCGTCGAGCCCTCGGCGGTGACCTCGTTCTTGCCGCCGCACTCGCCGGTTGCCGACGCGGTACCAGTCCCGGTGCCGGTGCCTGTGGTCTCAGCGGTGCCCGCGTTGTTGTCACTGCCACACCCGGCCAGCGTCAGCGCGGCGATCGCCGTCGCGGACAGGGTGGTGCCGAACGCCTTGCCAATGCTGTTGAGCTTCACTTATCCCACTTTCGGTTGACGGCTTCAGACTCTCCGGCAACGTATGCGTCCGCGGTGGACGGGTCGCGGCTGGACGGTGAACGAACGGTGAACAGGTTCGGCTAATTCACAGCTAGCGGGGCTCGCCGACGGCGTAGGCGGCGTCGACGCTGAATATCTCGAAACCGAGTCGCTGGTAGGTCTTTACGGCCGCCGAGTTATCTGCCTCTACGTAAAGCATCACGGTCAGAAGGCCGCGATCGGCGAGGTGGTGCATGCCGACCAGGCTCAGCGTCGCGCCCAGTCCCCGGCCCTGGGCGGCGGGGTCGACACCGACCACGTACACCTCACCCAGACCGGGCTCCTCTGCATGCACCTTGGTCCAGTGAAACCCCAGGAGTTTTCCGCTCTGCACATCGAGCGCCATGAACAATCCGCGCGGGTCGAACCACGGCTCGCCGCGGCGCTGAGCGATGTCGGCGACCGTCCACCCGCTCTGCTCGGGGTGCCAGGCGAACGCGGCGTTGTTGACCCGAAGCAGTTCGGCGTCGTCGTCGGGTCCGATGTAGGTGGCGATTCGCACGTCGTCGGGAATCTCCACCGGCGGCAGGCCGGTCAGCGGGCGACGCATCTGCATCAGCTCGCGCACCACGGTGAGGCCGAGCGCGGCCGCCATCCCGCGCGCAGGCTCGAGGTTGCCATGCGCCCAGATGCGGGCACCGGGCCCGCCCTCGGACAGTCCGATCCGGCCCATCGCCGAGCCGATGCCGCGGCGCCTGGCCCGCGGATGCACGACGAGCTCGGCCAGGGCGGGCGCCTCGGCGGCCGCCGGCGAGAGGTTGAGGTACCCGACCAGATCGTCGCCGTCGACGGCGAGCAGATGTCGGGTGCGGTCACCGGGCAGCTCGCGCAGCACCTGATCGCCGACCGGAGCGACACCGTCGTGGGCGCTCGCCGCGGCGATCAGGTCACGGATCCGCTGTTGGTCGGTATCGGAGATCGCCCGGTGCCAGCCGATCGACGTCACTGACTGTGCAGTTGATCGGCAAACGATTCGGGCACACCGTCGGGTGCCGGGTCGTAGGCCCCCGCGTCGTCGACGATGTCGTCGGACAGGTCCGAACCCGGTGCGTGTGGCCGACCCCGCGCTGGCCGCACCGCCTTGTAGCCGACGTTGCGCACCGTGCCGATCAACGATTCGTACTCGGGTCCGAGCTTGGCGCGCAGCCGCCGCACGTGCACATCCACGGTGCGGGTGCCACCGAAGAAGTCGTAGCCCCAGACCTCCTGCAGCAACTGCGCGCGGGTGAACACCCGCCCGGCGTGCTGAGCCAGATACTTGAGCAGCTCGAATTCCTTGTAGGTGAGGTCGAGCGGGCGTCCGCGCAGCCGCGCGGTGTAGGTGCCCTCGTCGATGACGAGTTCGCCCAGGCTGACCTTGCCGGCGCTCTCCTGGTTGGCCACCCCGCCGCGCCGCCCCACCAGCAGCCGCAGCCGGGCGTCGATCTCTGCCGGCCCGGTGCTGGGCAGCAGGATCTCGTCGAGCCCCCAGTCGACGTTGACCGCAACCAGCCCGCCTTCGTTCACCACGGCCACCACGGGGACGGACGTCCCGGTGGTGCCCAGCAGCCGGCACAGCCCGCGGGCGGCGGCCAGGTCGGTGCGCGCGTCGACAATCGCCACGTCCGCGGAACCCGCCTCCAGGAGCGACGACACCTCGGTCGGCGCCGAGCGCACGTTGTGGGCCAGCAGTGACAACGATGGCAGCACCGACTCGGGATGCGGGTCGACGGTCAGTAGCAGTAGATCCAACAGGCCCTCCAGCACGCCCTGGGAAATTTTCCGGGCCTCAATGTCCGGGTCATGTCCCAGATCCATGGCTGACATGTGGCCGTTACCGGCCAACGGTCGTATAACGATACCGCGCTACCTGCTGGTTAGCCGCGCTGAGGCGCCCGGACGGGGGCGGGTGGGCCAGAATGTGCGGGTGCGAAAGCTGCTGATCGGTCTGGCCGCCGCGGCGGCCGCGGTGGTCGTGGGCGCCGTCGGCGCCGACTTCGGCGCGGCCATCTACGCCGAGTACCGGCTGGCCCGGACCCTGCGCAGCGCCGCCGGGCTGGCCTGGGACCCGTCGGTGGCCATCCTGGGCTTCCCGTTCATCCCGCAGGCCATGCACCACCACTACGACGAGGTGGAACTTCGGGCCAGTGGTGTCGATCACGCTGTCGTAGGCAAGGCCTCGCTGGAGGCCACCCTGCATTCGATCGATCTGACGGAGGCGTCGTGGCTGGTGCGACCGGATGCCAAGCTGCCGGTCGGCAAGGCGGAGAGCCGCATCATCATCGACTCCACCCACGTCGGCCGGTTCATGGGCATCAACGACCTGCTGGTCGAGGCGCCGTCGCGGGAAACCAACGACGCCACCGGTGGCACCACCGAGTCGGGCATCTCCAGCAATCGCGGGCTGGTGTTCACCGGCACCCCGAAGGCCGCGGACTTCGACGAGAAGGTCAGCGTCGCGGTGGACCTGTCCATCGTGGGACCCGACCAGACCACCCTGGTGTTCACCGCCACCGGCGTGCTCACCGGCGCGGGCACCGCCGACCAGCAGGTGCCCGAGGACAAGACGGCCGCGGTGCTGGCCGCGTTCTCCACCAGCATGCCGGGCCAGAAGCTGCCGTTCGGCCTGGCTCCGACGAGCGAGGGGGCGCGCGGCTCGGACATCATCATCGAAGGCATCGCAGAGGGAGTAACGATCACCCTGGACGGGTTCACACAGTCATGAGCACTTCACTGGTCGCGGCGATCGCCGCGCTGATCGCAGCCCTCGGCGTGGCTTACGTGATCGGCAGGTTGCTGACGCTGCGGGCCGGTCTGCTCAAAAAGACTCCCGACGCCACCGAGGTGGACACCACCGACCTGGGGTTGTCGCGCACCGGGCCGACCGTGGTGCATTTCAGTGCGGTCTGGTGCGGGCCGTGCGCCGGGGTGCGACATGTGGTCAATCAGGTGGTTTCAGATCTGCCCGACGTCGCCCACGTCGAGATCGACATGGACACCAATCCCGCGGCCGCCCGGCGACTTTCGGTGCTCTCGCTGCCGACCACTTTCATCTTCGACCGCGACGGACGCCAGCGGTACCGAACCGCGGGTGTGCCCAAGGCCGCTGACCTGCGGTCGGCTCTGGTACCGCTGTTGGCCTGATCACCCTGTCATTGGGTAAGCTGTCCGACGTGGTCACCCGCCCCGAGCACATGCTCACTAAGCGCCGCGCAGTCGATCTGTGCCGCACCGCGGGTTGCTGCTGTTGTTGTTGTAGCTGCTGAGCGCAGTCGCGCGCACTAGTCGCGCCCGCTCGGAGCAGTCGCTCTGGCCTGCCCACAACCAGACCTTCCACGCAACAGGAGTGTTTCCATGCCACCGTCCACCGACACCATCGGGTCCAGTACCCAGGTCGACGTTCGCGGTCCGCGGTTCTCCGCGTGGGTCACCACCGCGGTGCTGGTGATCACGCTGATCGTGTCGGCCTTCAGCGCCCTCGCCGCGGCGGTGATCCTGGGCGCGCAGGCCGTGGTGTTCGCCATCGGCACGTGGCGCGGACCCCGTCGGCACCCCTACGGCGTGGTGTTCGCCAACCTCGTGGCGCCCCGGCTGGGGCCGCTCACGCAACGAGAACCGGTGCCGCCGTTGAAGTTTGCCCAACTGGTCGGCCTCGGGTTCGCCGTCGCCGGCGTTGTCGGGTTCGCCAGCGGCGTCACGCTGCTGGGCTGGATTGCCACCGCGTTCGCGCTGGTGGCGGCGTTCCTCAATGCGGCCTTCGGGATCTGCCTGGGCTGCCAGCTCTATCCCGTGGTCGCACGGCTGCGCCGTACGCCGTCTCCCGCATAGCCCCAAACAGCAAGCAACCGAAAGGATTTCGTCCATGGCACGCTCCGACGTCCTGGTCACAGCCGACTGGGCCGAGAGCAATCTCGACGCGCCGAACACCGTCTTCGTCGAAGTCGACGAAGACACCTCCGCCTACGACGGCGGGCACATCGCCGGCGCCGTCAAGCTGGACTGGCGTACCGACCTGCAGGACCCGGTCGTGCGCGACTTCGTCGATGCCGAGCAGTTCTCGAAGCTGCTGAGTGAACGCGGCATCTCCAACGAAGACACCGTGGTCCTCTACGGCGGCAACAACAACTGGTTCGCCGCCTACGCGTACTGGTACTTCAAGCTCTACGGCCACGACACTGTCAAGCTGCTCGACGGCGGGCGCAAGAAGTGGGAGCTCGACGGTCGTCCGCTGTCCACCGATGCGGTGAACCGCCAGGCGACCACCTACACCGCGCAATCGCCGGATAACACCATCCGCGCGTTCCGCGACGAGGTGATCGCGGCCATCGGCGGCAAGAACCTCGTCGACGTACGCTCGCCCGACGAGTTCTCCGGCAAGATCCTCGCTCCTGCCCACCTGCCGCAGGAACAGAGCCAGCGGCCGGGGCATATCCCCGGAGCGATCAACGTTCCGTGGAGCAAGGCGGCCAACGAGGACGGCACGTTCAAGTCCGACGAGGACCTGGCGAAGCTGTACGCCGAGGCCGGCCTGGACGGATCGAAGGAGACCATCGCGTACTGCCGGATCGGTGAGCGTTCGTCGCACACCTGGTTCGTGCTGCAGGAGCTGTTGGGACACCAGAACGTCAAGAACTACGACGGAAGTTGGACGGAATACGGCTCCCTGGTGGGTGCCCCGATCGAGTTGGGAAGTTGATATGTGCTCTGCACCGAAGCAAGGCCTGACGTTGCCCGCCAGCGTCGACATCGAGAAGGAGACGGTGATCACCGGTCGCGTCATCGACGGCGCCGGCCAGACCGTCGGAGGGGCGTTCGTGCGCCTGCTGGACGCCTCCGACGAGTTCACCGCCGAGGTCGTCGCATCGGCCACCGGTGACTTCCGGTTCTTCGCCGCGCCGGGGACGTGGACGCTGCGCGCGCTGTCCCCCGCGGGCAACGGCGACGCCAGCGTGGCGCCGTCCGGCGCGGGCATCCACGAGGTCGACGTCAAGGTCGCCTGACCGGCAAGGAGGACCGCCCGGCCGCTAGACTCGTCGCCGTGGTGTTGTTCTTCGAGATCATGCTCGTAGCGGCCGTAGTGGTCATCACGTGGTTCGCGCTGTACGCGCTGTATCGGCTCATCACCGACGAGTCGTGACCTCGGGCGACGAGGCGTTCGCCGCTGCGGCCGAACGGGCGAAAGCAACGGCGGCCCGCAACATCCCGGCGTTCACCGATCTGCCGATGCCGCCCGACACCGCCAACCTGCGCGAGGGCGCCAATCTGAATGACGCCCTTCTCGCGCTCCTGCCGCTGGTGGGCGTCTGGCGCGGCGAGGGTGAGGGCCGCGCGGCGCACGGCGACTACCGATTCGGCCAGCAGATCGTCGTCTCCCACGACGGCGGCGACTACCTGAACTGGGAGGCGCGGTCTTGGCGGTTGACCGAATCCGGCGAGTACGACAAGCCCGGTCTGCGCGAGACCGGCTTCTGGCGCTTCGTCAACGACCCCAACGATCCCGCCGAGTCACAGGCCATCGAGCTGTTGCTGGCGCACTCCGCAGGCTACGTCGAGCTGTTCTACGGCCGGCCGCGCACTCAGTCATCGTGGGAACTGGTCACCGACGCCCTGGCGCGCAGCAAGTCGGGAATGCTGGTGGGCGGAGCCAAGCGGCTCTACGGCATCGTCGAGGGCGGCGACCTCGCCTATGTGGAGGAGCGGGTCGACGCCGACGGTGGCCTGGTGCCGCACCTGTCGGCCCGGCTGACGAGGCACGTCGGATAGTGCCCATCCGAACCGTCCGGCTGGCCGCCGTCACGGTCGCCGCGGCGGCCCTCGTCGCCACGGCGTGTTCATCGGAGAGCGCGCCGGCCGAGCAGTCCTCGACCTCGGTGATTCCGACCGGTCACGGCGCGTTCGCGCGCTGCCTCACCGAGCACGGCGTGCCGGCCGGCCCCGGGCCCGCGTCCGGACCGCCGCCCTATGTCGATCAGGACACCTGGCGCAAGGCGATGCAGGCGTGCTCGACGCTGGGTCCTGGACCGCCTTCGGGTTAGGCCAGCACCGGAGCTCGCCCGGCGCCCGCCAGCCAGTGCTGCTCCAACCTCTCCAGGGTTCCGTCCTCGCGCAGCCCGTCGACGGCCCACGACACACACCGGGTCAGCGGGCTCTTCTTGTTGAGCGCCACCCCGAACTGCTCGGCATCGCCCGGATCGGTGGGCAGTTGGCCAACCATCAGCCCGTCGCGCAGCTCCCCCGCCACCGCGAACGCCGTCGGCAGGTCTGTCACCAGTGCGTCGATCTCCCCGTTGCTCAACGCGAGCTTGGCGTCGCCGTTGGTGTTGTAGACCTCGACCGGAACGCTGCCGTCGACCGACATGGCCGCGGTGTAACTGGTGGTGCCGACCTGGACACCGAGCTTCAGCGACTTCAGTCCGTCCAGGGTGCGAACGGCGGCCGCGGGCGACGACTTGACCGTGACGACCGCCTGCGTCACATCGAAATACGGCGTGGAGAAGTCCACCGCCGCCTTGCGCTGATCGGTGATGGAGAACTCGGATAGATTGGCGTCAAACGTCTTTGGGCCCGGCGCCAACGCGGCATTGAACGGCACCCGCACCCAGCGCACGTCGTCGCCGACATAGCCGAGTTTGCCGGCGATGGCATAGGCGATTGCGGATTCGAAACCCTCGCCGTTGGCGGGGTTGTCGCCGATGTACCACGGCGGATACACCGGCTGATCGGTGCCGAACGTGAAGATGCCGGGATACAGCGTGTCCAGCGCATCCTTCGTGCAGTGCTTGTTACCCGTCGCGGTCGGCGGTTCGGCGGCCGGGGCGCAGGAGGTCAGTGCCGCCAGCGTGGTCGCGGCCACCACCGAGGTGAGCTTCCACACATGGCGCATCGGGGCATCATCCCAGACATGGAGCGGCCCCCGAGCCGGAGTTCCTGGTTGGACGGACCGAGGGCTCGGGGGCCGGGTGGCTGCGGGGAATTCGCCAGCGCGCGCAGGTGATTCCTCGCCCGGTGCTGCTAGCGGGCAGCCACCTCACATGTCCATAAGTCAATCAATTTGTCGGACCACCTCCTTCCCTGTGTACGAGCGACCGTACCCGCGCACCAGCGCACCGACAAGCGATTTTCGGCTCTTTGCGCGCTCAGCGATCGCTGACGATCGCCGCGTCGACCAGACCGCTGAACTCGGCGGCCAACGGCGCGTGCCGCAGCGGCGTACCGTCAAGCGTATGCACGCGGGCGGCCAGCGTGATGCTTGACACCAACCACACCCCTTGGGCGGCAACAAGATCGGCGGTGCTCAGCGATCGGTAGTCGCAGTCGTAACCTTTGCTGCGGGCGATCTCGAACAGGGCCTGTTGCGTGGTGCCGCGCAGGATCGGATACCAGGGCGGCGGAGTGAGCAGGCACGGATTGCCGCCGGCTTCTCCTTCATCGTCGGTGGCGATCACCACCGTCGAGCGCGGACCCTCCAGGATGTAGCCGTCGGAACTGACGAAGATGACGTCACCGGCGCCGTGCCGTTCTGCGTGCCGCAGCGCCGCCATGTTCACCGCATACGACAGCGTTTTGGCGCCGGCCAGCAGCCAGGGCATGTCCTCGACGCCGCGGGCGGGCAGACCACGCGCCAGTGTCAGGGCGGCCAGTCCGTCGCGGCGCACCGCCGCGACCCGGCCCGGCAGCGCGCCGATCATCGCGAACGCGGTGCCGGATGTCGGGCCGCTCTCCCGTCCGCGGCTGTACACCAACCGCAGCACGCCCTCGTCGCCTCCGTCGGCGGTCCAGCGCGACACCGCGGTGGCCACCGCCTGCCGCCAGCGCGGCAGGTCGGGTGCGGGCAGGTCGGTCATCCGCGCGGACTGCGTCAACCGGGCCAGGTGCGCCTCGAGCAGGCACGGCCGGCCGTCGCGGACCAAAAGCGACTCGAAGACGCCGTCGCCGCGGACCACTGCCAGGTCGTCGGCATGCAACAGCGGTGCGTGCGGGTCGCGCAATTCCCCGTCGAGCGTGACCACAACCCCCGGTTCGCTCGCCATGGGCTAGAAGCGTAGCGCCGTAGAGTTGACGTATGTCAGCAGTACCCGCGCCCGACACCGGACCCGACGCCGGCGCCGTCTGGCACTACGGCGATCCGCTCGGCGAGCAGCGCGCGGCGGCCGACGAATCCGTCGTGGTGGATCGTTCGCACCGGTCGGCGCTGATGCTGACCGGAAGTGAGCGGCGCGCCTGGCTGCACAACATCTGCACCCAGCATGTCAGCGACCTGCCGGACGGCGCGGTGACTCAGAACCTGAGCCTCGACGGCCAGGGCCGTGTTGAAGATCACTGGATGCAGACGCAGCTCGACGGCATCACCTACCTGGACACCGAGCCGTGGCGCGGCGAGCCGCTGCTGACCTACCTGCGCAAGATGGTGTTCTGGTCCGACGTGGTCGTGGAACCCGCCGATCTGGCGGTGTTGTCGCTGCTCGGTCCGCGGCTGGCCGACGACCGCGTGCTCGCGGCGCTGGGACTGGACGCGCTGCCCGCCGAATGGACCGCGGTGGCGCTGCCGGACGACGGCTTTGTCCGCCGGTTGCCCGGGAATGTCGAGCTGGACCTGGTGGTGCCGCGTGAGCGGGCCGCCGACTGGCAACGCCGGCTGACCACGGCCGGGGTGCGTCCCGCCGGAGTGTGGGCCTACGAGGCGCACCGGGTGGCCGCGCTGCGGCCGAGGCTGGGTGTCGACACCGACGAGCGGACCATCCCACATGAAGTGGGCTGGATCGGCGGTCCCGGGGAAGGGGCCGTGCACCTGGACAAGGGCTGCTACCGCGGCCAGGAAACCGTGGCGCGGGTCCACAACCTGGGCAAACCGCCCCGCATGCTGGTCCTGCTGCATCTCGACGGGTCGTCGGACCGGCCGGCCACCGGCGATCCGGTGCTGGCGGGCGGGCGATCCGTGGGCCGACTGGGTACTGTCGTCGACCACGTCGACGAGGGTCCGATCGCCCTGGCGCTGCTCAAACGCGGTCTGCCGGCCGACACCGAGTTGACCACCGGCGGCGAGGCGCAGGTCGCCGCGGTCATCGACGCGGACTCGATGCCGGAAGCCGATGTGACCGGTGCGGGACGGCTGGCGGTCGAGCGACTGCGGGGCGGAACGCGATAGCGTGGCCGTCCCGACGAAGGGCCTACCAGCACACCGCAGCCGGGCACGGTAAAGTGTTGGCAGGACAATAGACACACACAGATCGGAGCCGCCTGCTAGTTGGGCCGCTCCGTTATTGCGCGAGGGGGTCCCCCCATGGGCCGCGGCCGGGCGAAGGCAAAGCAGACCAAGGTTGCTCGTGAACTCAAATACAGTTCCCCGCAGACCGATTTCGAGCGGCTTCAGCGCGAGCTGGCCGGGTCGGAAGCTCCCGAGCGTGTCGATCGCAACGGCACCGACGGGTTAGCCGACGACGAGTGGGCCGAAGAGGACGACTGGCGGCGCTAGTCCGGCCGCAGTGGGTTGATCCTGGGGGTTCCTAAAATCGCGGGTGCTGCCCCACGAGCTGGGCGCGCGGGCTGTCCTTGCCCTTCTTGACGGTGCCCAGGGTCCAGCTGTTCAGGTGCCGGGCGGTCAGCACCGCCAGCGCGCGGTCGGTGTCCTCGGGCGCGACGACGGCGACCATCCCCACGCCCATGTTGAACGTCTTCTCCATCTCGGCGCGCTCGATGCGGCCCCGCTGGGCGATCATCCCGAACACCGGGGCGGGGGTCCAGGTTCCGCGGTCCAACTCGGCGACCAGCCCGTGCGGCATCACGCGTTCGAGGTTGCCGGCCAGCCCGCCGCCGGTGACGTGGCAAAACGTGCGGACCTGGGTTTCGGCGGCGAGCGCCAGGCAGTCCTTGGCGTAGATGCGGGTCGGTTCGAGCAGTTCTTCGCCGAGGGTGCGGCCGAACTCCTCGACATAGCCGGCCAAATTCATCCGGTCGATCTCCAGCAGCACCTTGCGTGCCAGCGAGTAGCCGTTGGAGTGCAGGCCGGTCGACCCCATGGCGATGATCACGTCGCCGGGCTTGACCCGGTCCGGGCCGAGCACGTCGTCGGCCTCCACGACGCCGACGCCGGTGGCCGAGATGTCGTAGTGGTCGGGTGCCATCAACCCGGGGTGCTCGGCGGTCTCACCGCCGAGGAGCGCGCAGCCGGCGATCACACAGCCGTCGGCGATGCCGCCGACAAGTTCACTGACCCGCTCGGGTACTGTGCGCCCGACCGCGATGTAGTCCTGTAGGAACAGCGGCTCGGCGCCACACACCACCAGATCGTCGACGACCATGGCGACCAGGTCCAGCCCGACGGTGTCGTGTTTGTCCATGGCCTGGGCGACCGCCAGCTTGGTGCCCACGCCGTCGGTCGACGACGCGAGCACGGGTTCGCGATAGCCGCCGCGAAGGGCGAACAGCCCGGCGAATCCGCCGAGTCCGCCGCGCACCTCGGGCCTCGTCGCCTTGGACGCCAGCGGTTTGAACAGTTCGACGGCGCGGTCACCGGCTTCGATGTCCACCCCGGCCGATGCATAAGACATGCCGTGTTGTTCGGCGCGATCGGTCATCGCGACCAAGGCTACCGGTCGCGGCGACGGCACGGTATGCGCCGCTGGCTGCGGCTTTCCTTCACCGACATCGCGCGCCAACGTACGAACTGTGACAAACGTGATCGAGCATGAGAACAGTTCGCTGGGCGAGTGCCGCGGCGGCCGCCGTGCCGGCGTCGATGCTTCTGCCCGCGACGGCAATCGCCACGCCGCCCGTCGGCGCCGACGTTGCGACTCTCGCGCAGTCGTCGGTCGACGGCGTCGACTACATCACCCGCGAGATAACCATCCAGCCCGGCGGTAGCACCGGCTGGCACTATCACGACGGCAGGGTGTTCGGTGTCATCCGGGAGGGCACGCTGACGCGGACCCTGGCGAACTGCCAGGTGGACGGCGTCTTCCCGGCGGGCTCCCCGGTCACCGAGGGCAGCGGACCCGATCATGTTCACCTCGGCCGCAACCTCGAGCCGATACCGCTGGTGATGTGGGTGGTCTACGTCGAACCGGCGGGCAGCCCAATGTCGGTCGAAGTGCCCGACCCCGGCTGCGGGTTTGCCTGACGGCCGCAGCGCGGTTTTCGACGGCTCAGGGCCGGCGCAGCGCCGATACGTTGTCGTTGTCGGCCTGAAGCGATGAGCCGGAGCGGGCGGCGTTGGCCAGCATGTGCTCGATGACGTTCTTGCCCAACGCCGTTTCGCTGGGCAGTTCGATCGGGTAGTTGCCGTCGAAGCAGGCGCTGCACAGGCGGGACGCCGGTTGTTCGGTGGCCGCGATCATGCCCTGCTGCGAGATGTAGCCCAGCGTGTCGGCGCCGATGGCGTGACGCACGGCTTCGAGCACCTCGCCTTCGTCGGCTTCGATGCTCCGGGCGTTGGCGATCAGTTCGGCGGGGGTGGCGAAGTCGATGCCGTAGAAGCACGGCCACTTCACCGGCGGCGAGGCGATGCGCACGTGCACCTCGATGGCACCGGCCTCGCGCAGCATCCGGACCAGCGCCCGCTGGGTGTTGCCCCGCACGATCGAGTCGTCGACGACGATCAGCCGTTTGCCGCGGATCACTTCTTTGAGCGGGTTCAGCTTGAGGCGGATACCCAGCTGGCGGATGGTCTGCGACGGCTGGATGAAGGTGCGCCCGACGTAGGCGTTCTTGGTCAGGCCCTGCCCGAAGGGAATACCAGACTCCTGCGCGTACCCGACCGCCGCCGGGGTGCCCGACTCCGGAACGCCGATCACCAGGTCGGCGTCGACGGGCCGTTCACGGGCGAGCCTGCGGCCGATGTCGACGCGGGTCTTGTGCACCGAGCGCCCCGCGATCGTGCTGTCCGGCCGGGCCAGGTAGACGTACTCGAAAACGCAGCCCTTCGGGGTGGGGTTGGCGAAGCGTGTGGAGCGCACCCCGTCGGCGTCGATGGCCAGTAGCTCACCGGGCTCGATGTCGCGGACGAAGGACGCGCCGACGATGTCCAGCGCGGCGGTCTCCGAGGCCACCACCCAGCCGCGGTCGAGCCGGCCGAGCGACAGGGGCCGCACGCCATAAGGATCGCGTGCGGCGTACAGGGTGTTCTCGTCCATGAACGTCACGCAGAACGCGCCGCGCACCGTGGGCAGCAGCTCGAGGGCGGCCTGCTCCAGCGTGGCGTCCGCGGCGCCGTGGGCCAGCAGCGCGCCGAGGATGTCGGAGTCGGTGGTCGCGGCGGTCGATCCCCTGGTGTTGATCAGGCCGGCGTCGCGGGCGCGGGCGGCAAGTTCGGTGGTGTTGACCAGGTTGCCGTTGTGGCCCAGCGCGACGCCGGTGCCCGCCGCGGTGTTGCGGAACACCGGCTGGGCGTTCTCCCAGGTGGTGGAGCCGGTGGTGGAGTAGCGGCAGTGCCCGATGGCTACGTGGCCCTCCATTGCCGCCAGCGTCTGCTCGTCGAATACCTGGCTGACCAGGCCGAGATCCTTGAAAACCAGCACCTGCGACCCGTCGGCCACCGCGATGCCGGCAGCTTCCTGGCCGCGGTGCTGCAGCGCGTACAGGCCGTAGTAGGTGAGCTTGGCCACTTCTTCGCCGGGCGCCCACACCCCGAATACGCCGCACTCTTCACGTGGTTCGTTATCGGTCTGCTGGCCGGTCACGATAGGGCTGCTCCCTGGGGCGCGGTGGGTGACACTGTTCAGTCTACGGTCATCACGGGTTAATCATGGAATCAGCGCGGCGGTTCTAGAGCACGTCGACCCAGACGACGAGCCCTGCGGACAATGCCGCCAGCACGGCCAGCGGGATGATGTCGGCGGCCCGTAGGTGCGTGGCGTCCGGTGTCGCCAGCCGCAATTCGCGGGCGACCAGAAAAAGCGGGAACGTCACGCTGATGGCGATGACGAGGCCGCCGACGATATAGGCCCAGACGAACCTGACGCGGTGCTTTCTCGCCTCGATCACCATGAAGATCGCCGCGGCGAAGAAGAACAACACGATGTCGACGGTGATCGACCGCGACGCCGGTGTCACCTTTGTGTCGGTGAGGAAGGATCCGAGGCCGCCGACGAGATCCGTGATGTTCTGGAAGTAGGCGACGTTCTGGCTCCAGGTCGCGATCAGCGCGGCGACGGCGATCGTCGCATAGACGGCGCATAGCAGTTTTCGCGAGATAGGCATGGCAGCAACGGTAGGACGCCCACCGGTCAATCGCTCAGCGCGACCAACGGCAGCCAGGCCGCGATCTCGGGTGCCCGCGCTCCCGACAGGCTCAGCCTGTCGCCGGCCGCGGCGTCATCGACCCGAAGCAGCCCGGTGGCCAGCAGCAGCCACGTCCGGGGGTCGGTCTCCACCACATTGGGCGGGGTTCCACGGGTGTGCCGGGGACCCGAAATGCATTGGACCGCAACGAATGGCGGCACGCGGACCTCCACACTGGCACCCGGTGCCAGCGTCCCCAGCGTGCGCGCGGTCAGCCGCACCGCCTCGGCGAGTTCGGCGCGTTGCGGTGCGGGGCGGGTTTCGTCGCGCAGCCAGTCGGCGAGCACTAGAACGGCGGCGCGCGTCTTCGCCGGATCTGCGGTGCGGCGGGCGGCCATACCCTACTGTCTCAAAGTGTCTGTCGACCGCCACCCGCCGCCGTACAAGACGGCGGGAGCGGTGTTCTTGGTGGTGCTCACGGTCATCGCCGCGCTGATCTACCTGCAATTCCGCGGTCATTTCGCACGCAGGACACAGCTGACGCTGCACTCGTCGCGCGCGGGTCTGGTGGTCGATCCGGGATCGAAGGTGACCTACAACGGGTGGAGATCGGCCGGGTCGCCAGGATCGGCATGATCGACGCCGACGGCACGCCCAAGGCCGATCTGACCTTGGAGGTGGAGCCGCGCTATCTCGGATTCATCCCGGCCAACGTATCGGCCGACATCAAGGCCACGACGGTGTTCGGCAACAAGTACGTGTCATTCAGCTCGTCGGAAAACCCCTCTGGGCAACGGATTTCGGCAGACGGTGTGATCGACGTGTCGTCGGTGACGACCGAATTCAACACGCTGTTCGAGACGGTCACCTCGATCGCGGAGAAGGTGGACCCGGTCAAGCTGAACCAGACGCTGACCGCGACGGCCGAGGCGCTGACCGGGTTGGGTGAGCGGTTCGGCGAGTCCCTCGTCGACGGCAACCGCATTCTGGACGACCTGAACCCGCGGATGCCGCAGCTGCGCTACGACATCCAGCGGGTTGCCGAGCTCGCCGACATCTATGCCGACGCGTCGCCGGATCTGTGGGACGGTCTGGACGACGCGGCGACCACCGCCCGCACCCTCAACGCGCAGCGCGGCGACCTCGACACCGCGTTAATGGCCGCGGTCGGGTTCGCCAACACCGGCGCCGACAGCATCGAGCGCTCTGCCCCATATCTGGTCCGGGGCGCCGCGGACCTGGTGCCCACGGCCAAGCTGCTCGACGACTACCGCGGCATGATCTTCTGCACCATCCGCAACTATCACGATGTTGGGCCCAGGGTCTACGCCACGTTGGGCGGCAACGGGTACTCGCCGGCGTCCGCGGGGACGCTCATCGGCGCGGGCAACCCGTACATCTATCCGGACAACCTGCCGAGGATAAGCGCCCGGGGCGGTCCGGTGGGCCGACCGGGCTGCTGCCAGAAGATCACCCGGGAGCTGTGGCCGATGCCGTATCTGGTGATGGACACCGGGTACAGCATCGCCCCCTACAACCACGCCGAACTCGGACAGCCGCTCGCGATCGACTACGTCTGGGGCCGCCAGATCGGCGAGCTCACCATCAACCCGTGACGTTGACATCAACAATTGTTCAGGTTCTAGGTTGGCGGCATGACGTTCAAACCCCATGAAATCGACTTCATGCGCACCACCGACCTTGGCCGGCTGGCCACCATTCAGCCCAACGGCACACCCCAGGTCAGTCCAGTCGGGTTCGCCTACAACGAGGAGCTGGGCACAATCGACATCACGGGCTACCGGATGTCGGCGAGCCAGAAGTTCCGCAACATCGCGCACAACGACAAGGTCGCGTTCGTCGTCGACGACATCGCCTCGCGCAACCCGTGGCGGGTGCGCTGCCTGGAAATCCGTGGCACCGCTGAGCAGTCCACGACAGCGGCGTCGGTCGGCGCCGCCGGCGACGAGCTGGACACCGCGATCATCCGCATCACCCCGCGCCGCATCATCAGCTTCGGCATCGACGACACCGAAACCGAGCCGCATCAACTGGTTCCCGACATCCGCAACGTCTAGCCGATTTGTCCGCGGGCGCGCCGGCACCTGGCAAGCTTCACCCATGCCGAAAAAGCTGGTGTCCGACTCCGCGGCGTTCGGCACCGGCACCGAGGTCGCAGCGCTACGCACCTGGCAGGCCATCGCGTTGTCTCTCGCGGTCGTCGGCGGCGCGGTGGTCGACGGTGTCGGCGCGGTTGTCGCTGTACTCGTTCTGGCGACGGTGATCTGGGCGTTGGCGCGGCTGCACGGACACGCGCCGTCGGCCCCCTCGACCAGCGATCTGGTCGGCTCTCCGGGACCGCGCCGGTCGAGATCGGCACCAGCGCCTGGACTTCTGTACTGACGGGGAGAACCACGATCATCTTCCTCGGGCTGGCGGCCGTGGGGTTCGAGTTGCCGACGACGGCCGGTAACCGGTTGCACTCGGTCGCCGCACCACTCGGCTGGGCGCTCGGCGCCGCGGGCGCGTTGGCGGCACTCACACTGCTGGCTACGAACCTTGGTGCGACAGGCGGCTTCCGGCTCGACGCCGCCGATCTGAGCCTGATCGTGCTGGAGATGTTCGGCGATTCCGGTGTTCATTGGATGATCGCCGGTGGTGCGGCGCTGTCGGCCGCCGCACTGCTCGCGCTGACCTGGGCGGTGTTGCGCATCGCGCATCGACTGACCGGCGTGGGGACGCCGACGATCGTGGTCACCATCGCCGTGCTGGCCTTTCTGACGGTGGCGCTGTGCCGCAACTGGGCCGGTGCGGCCGACAAGCTGATGCACGTCGCGGCGATGCTGCTTGTCGTGCTGTATGTGTTTGTCGCTGAGGCGAACTCAAGACTGCCGGGTGCCGAAACCGCGACCGGGACGGTCCGCGTGCTGTGGCCGGTGGTACTGGCGGCGGTGGTGCTAATTCCCCTGCGCGACGCCGAGTTTGCCACCGAGGCACTGTGGCCGGTGGCGATCGCCGCGGCAGTGGTCGGCGCTGCGGCCGCGCTCAGCGCCGCCGCCGCAAGGCGAGCGCCGCCATCGCCCCCGCTTCATTGACGGCCAGGTGCGCCAGCATCGGCGCGGCCAGGCTGCCGGACCGCTCCTGCAGCCAGCCGAACACCCAGCCCGCGGCAGCGGTGAGCAGCACCGTGCCGATCACCGGTTCACCGGCGCTGCGGGCGTCCGGGATGTGCCACAGGCCGAAGGCGCCGGCCTGCAGCAGCTGTCCCCAGCGCGGGCCGAATGCCTCCGTCGCGACCGTTGCCAGTGCCGCACGGAACGCGACTTCCTCGGACCAGGCGGTGCCGACCGGAATCCGCAACAACAGCCAGTGCGGAACGGGTTCCGGCACCGGCCGTGCGGCGAGCGCGGTACGTATCGCCGGTACGGCGGTCGCGGCAGTGACGGCGACGGCCACCGCCGCAGAGGCTGTCAGGCCCAGCCGCACCCCCGACCACAACGCCGGCGGTCGAAGTCCGAGCGGCGCGCGGGTGATCACCACCAGCGCAGTGCCGAGTGTGGCCTGCAGCAGCGGCCGCGGCGGGCCGGACATCCGCGGTTTGACCGCGATCCCCCAACCGACCAGCGCAGCGGCCAGGGCTACCGTCCAGCTGACGATTTCGCCGATGAGCGCTTGCGCGAACCCGCTTGGCGCGCACTAGTATTCGGGGCCGTCAGCGGATGCGGACTTGTCCAGCGCGACCCGGATGCGCTCGGTGTCCTCGGCCGTCCAGCCGTCGGGCGGTGCCACCGCCGCCCAGCCGTCGAGCACGGCTTCGCCGTAGTTGTGGCCGTGCCCGCCCGGCACCCCGGCGGCGTTGGTCATGTCGGCACTGACCTGCCAGAACGTCACGATCGGATACCAGCGCATCGACGCCGTACGGTCCCGGCCCGGCGGCTCCTTCAACCAATCCGGCCGGGTGAACAGCAGATCCGGCGACCACCAGACGATCGGGTCGGACGGGTGCTGCAGGAACAGCACCCGGGTGCCATCCCACGGCGGCGCGGCGTCACCGGCGATCTCGGCGGCGTCGGTGGCTTGCGAGAACCGCACGGTGCGCCCGTTGTCGTAGCGTGGTTCGACCTGTGGAGTGCCCGGATCGCGTCGGATCGTCAGTCCTTGCCACAGCGGGCTCGCGTTCGGCGGGCCGACCCACAGGACGGAGTCGAATCCCATCCTCGCGATGTCGGGCAGCCAGGCGAACGCGCCCTGCCCGGCCATCGAACCCAGGCTTTCGCCGTAGAGCACCAGCTTGGGTCGCCGCTCGGGCGCCAGCTGCTGCCAGCGATCGTGAATGGTGTTGATCATCAGCCGGCCGGATTCCATCGACTTCTTCTGGTCGCCGAGGAACGAAATCCAGCTCGGCAGATAGGAATACTGCACGCCGACCAGTGCGGTGTCGCCGTTGTACATCATCTCCAGCGACCTCGCGGCCACCGGGTTGATCCACCCGGTGCCGGTGGTGGGGACGATGGCCAGCAGCTTACGGTCGAAGGCCCTGGTGCGTTCCAGTTCGCGGACCAGGATGTCCATCCGGGCCTGATCGCCATCGGCGGTCTGCAGGCCGGCGTAGACGCGGATGGGTTCCTTGGCGGGCGCTCCGTTGATCCGAGTGAGTTCGTCGACGTCCGGGCCGGTGGCCACGAAGCTGCGACCCTGATAACCGAGGGTGCCCCACGGCGCGAAAGACGTTGGACTGCCGGAGCGTTCGCGTTCCAGCGGTTGAGAGATCCCCGCTCGCGTCGTGGTGTTCTGCGGCTGGAAAACCCGGCTGGCACCGGTCAGAAAGCCCCGGATGAGCACGCCGTTGATCAGCGTGATGACCAGCACCACGATGATCGCGGTGCCGATGAACAACGCCACTTCATCGTGCAGATGCCAGCGCCGGATCAGCCAGCGCGCCAGGGTCCTGATCGCGTCCAGCAGCACTCGCGCCACGCCCACGCACACCCCACCGACGAGCACGGCGATGATCAGTGTGCGCAGGTAGCCCAGCGTGGCGGGACCTTCGATCCCTATCAGCGCCGACACCTGGCGCTGCCACGCCGCCGCCGGAATCAGCATCACGACACTCGCGATCGCCGACGCCCCGACGATGACGGCCTTGCACCAGTACAGCACCCGTTTCGGCGGCGGCCACCACCGCCGACCGCGTAACACGAAGCGGCGGACCATCTTTCCGAGAAAAGCGCCGATGCCGTAGCCGATGGCCGCGTTGATTCCACCGATCAGGCCCTGGAACAGCCAGTCCCTCGGCAGCAGTGACGGGGTCAGCGACAGGCAGAAAAAAAACGCGCCGAATCCGACCCCGACGAAGTCAAGACGGACCAGGCTCCACGCCCACACCAGCAATGGATGTCGCGCCGGGCGCTCGGCGGTGTCGGCGACCGGTTCGCCGGTGATGTTTTCGGCGGGGGCACTCACCCGAACAACCCGGGAAGCACGCCCTCCGACGTGCTTCTCAGGTCCTCGAGGGAAACGGTGAACAAGCCCTGCACCTCGACCGCGTCGCTGCCCTGGTCCACCACCCCGATGCGGGTGGCGGGCAGCGCTCGAGCCTCACACATAGCCCGGAATCGGCTTTCCTCGGTGCGCGGGACCGCGACCAACACCCGGCCGGCGGACTCGGAGAACAGGGTGACGAACGGGTTGGCGCCTTCGGGAATCAGTATGCGGCAACCCGTTTCACCCGCGAGCGCGGCTTCCACCACGGCCTGGATCAGCCCGCCCTCGCTCAGGTCGTGGGCGGCCGATACCAATCCGTCGCGCGACGCGGCGCTCAGCACCTCGGCGAGCAGCTTCTCGCGGGCAAGGTCGACCTTGGGGGGCAGGCCACCGAGATGGTCGGCGCTGACCTGCGCCCAGATCGAGCCGTCGAATTCGTCGCGGGTGTCGCCGAGCAGGATGAGTGTTTCACCGGGTTCGCTGCCCAGTGCTGTAGGAAGACGTCGGCTCACATCTTCCAAGACGCCGAGCACCCCGACCACGGGGGTGGGCAGGATCGAAGTGGTGCCGGTCTGGTTGTAGAAGCTGACATTGCCGCCGGTGACCGGAATGCCCAGCGCCGCACAGCCATCCGCCAGACCGCGGACCGCTTGGCTGAACTGCCACATCACGCCGGGGTCCTCCGGTGAACCGAAGTTGAGGCAGTTGGTCACCGCGACGGGCGTGGCGCCGGTGACCGCGACGTTGCGGTACGCCTCGGCCAGCGCCAGCTGCGCGCCGGTGTACGGGTCCAGAGCGGTGTAGCGACCCGAGGCGTCGGTGGACACCGCGATGCCGCGGCCGGTTTCCTCGTCGACGCGCAGCACTCCGCCGTCGGCATGCTCGGCCAGCACGGTGTTGCCGCGTACGTAGCGGTCGTACTGCTCGGTGATGAAGGCGCGGCTGCACAGGTGCGGACTACCCAGCAGCGCAAGCAATGTCGCGCGCAGTTCGTCACCGGTAGCCGGCCGCGGCAGGTTGGCCGAGGTGTCGGCGTTCAGCGCGTCCTGGCTGTCCGGACGCGCGACAGGGCGCTCGTACACCGGGCCTTCGTGCGCTACGGTGCGCGGCGGCACGTCCACGACGGTATCGCCGTGCCAGGTGATCTGCAGCCGGTGGCCGTCGGTGACCTCGCCGATGACGGTGGCCAGCACCTCCCACTTGCGGCACACCGCCATGAACGCGTCGACATTCTCCGGCGCGACGACCGCACACATTCGCTCCTGCGATTCGCTGGAGAGCACCTCGGCCGGCATCATATTGGCCGCACGCAGCGGCACCGTGTCCAGTTCGATCCTCATGCCGCCGTCGCCCGCGGATGCGAGTTCCGATGTGGCGCAAGATAACCCGGCCCCACCGAGATCCTGGATGCCGATCACCAGGCCCGCGGCATACAGCTCCAGGCAGCACTCGATGAGCACCTTCTCCATGAACGGGTCGCCCACCTGCACCGACGGCAGCTTCTTGCGGCCAGCGCCACCCTCGTCGCCGCCGAAGGTCTCCGATGCCAGCACCGACACCCCGCCGATGCCGTCCAGGCCGGTGCGGGCGCCGAACAGGATGATCTTGTTGCCGGTGCCCGAGGCGAACGCCAGGTGCAGATCCTCTTTGCGCAGCACTCCGACGCACAGGGCGTTCACCAGTGGATTGCCGGCGTAGGACGCGTCGAACACGGTCTCGCCGCCGATGTTGGGCAGGCCCAGCGAGTTGCCGTATCCGCCGATCCCGCGCACCACACCGTCCAGCACGCGCCGGGTGTCGGGCGCGTCGGCCGCGCCGAAGCGCAGCTGATCCATCACCGCGACGGGACGGGCGCCCATCGCCATGATGTCGCGGACGATACCGCCGACGCCGGTGGCGGCACCCTGATACGGCTCGACATAGGACGGGTGGTTGTGCGATTCCACCTTGAAGGTCACCGCCCAGCCATCGCCGATATCGACGACGCCGGCGTTCTCCCCGATACCGGCCAGCATCGCCGCCCGCATCGCCTCTGTGGTGGTTTCGCCGAAGTAGCGCAGGTGCACCTTGGACGACTTGTACGAGCAGTGCTCGCTCCACATCACCGAATACATCGCCAGCTCGCTGTCGGTGGGGCGGCGGCCGAGGATTTCGCGGATGCGCTGGTACTCGTCGTCCTTGAGGCCGAGTTCGCGGAACGGTTGCGGCTGGTCGGGGGTGGCTACGGCGTGCTCGACGGTGTCGAGGGCGTGGGTGAGCTCCGACGTCACGAAAACAGTCTAGTAACCGGCCGCACCCGAACCGGCGAAGATAAGGCATTTGCCCCATTCGGCGGCGGCGTCCGCTTCGTAAGGTGGCTGTACTGACTGAAGGTAAGGAGCACACCATGACGCTACGGCTGGGTGAACTCGTGCCCGATTTTAGCGTGGCGAAACTCTACGACATGCTGCCCGCAACCACGAGCGGAGATCCAGCGCAGCGCACTGCATCCGACAACCAGACGGTGCGCAATGTGTTCGTGATCGGGCCGGACAAGCGAATCAAACTCGTCCTATTTATCCGATGACGACCGGCCGCAACTTCGACGAGGTGCTTCGAGTGATCGACTCGCTGCAGCTGACCGCCAACCACAAGGTCGCCACACCCGTCAACTGGCGCCGCCGGCGAGGACGTGATCATTGTGACCAGCGTCAGCGACGAGAAAGCCCGCCGCACCTATCCCGATGGATGGCGGGCGCCCCGGCCCTACCTGCGGATCGTTCCGCAGCCCGCGTAATTCAGGCGGCGGCCGATGCGGCGGCCCAGGCGGCGTATCCGCCGAGAAGGTCTGAGACGTCGGCAAAGCCGGCCGCGGACAGCCTGCTCGCCGCGATCATCGACCGGTATCCGCTGGCGCAGTAGACGACGATTGGGCGGGCGGGATCCAGCTCGTCGATGCGCTGTACGAGGCTGGCCAGTGGCACATTCAGTGCTCCAGGAATCGCCCCGTCCTCAAGTTCGCGGGGGTTGCGCACGTCGAGCAACGCCAAATCGGCAATCTCGTTGCGGCGCTTCATGAGCGCTGTCGCCCCGAGCCGGGAGCTGCGTTCCAACAGATCGGGATGTTCGGAGAAGGTCGTCATGGGATCGGCAAGGAATCCGACCACATTGTCGAAACCGATCCGGCCGAGGCGGATCTTGGCCTCGAGCTCTCTTCCCGGTGGTGTCAGCACCACGATCCGCTGCTCGGGTCGAAGCACGGTACCCGCGTACTCCGCGAACCGTCCTTCGAGACCGATATTCATCGATCCCCGTAGATGCGCCGCGGCGAAGTCCTGGGCCGCGCGGGCATCGACTACGACCGCACCTTCGAACTGCTCGGCCGCCAGCTCGGCAAAAGCGATCGGGACCGGCGGCGTTCGTTCGTCGAGCAGTGAACGCTGCACGCGGTTGCGTTGCGCGTCGAAAGAAAAGTACGGCGGCGCAGGCGATTGGCCTTCGGTCACGGCGGCGACGAAAACGTCTTCGCTGGACAGCTGCAGGGCATAGTTGGCTCGCCGCTGCTCGCCAATGGTGGAGGAGGTCTCCGATGAGAGGCTGCGGCCACAGGACGAGCCGGCGCCGTGCGCCGGAAAGACTCTTGTCTCATCTGGCAGTGTCAGCAGCTTGTCGTGCAGCGACCGAAAGAGCTGACCGGCCAGGTCGGCACTTGATTGTCCGGCGGCGGAAAGCAGGTCCGGTCGTCCAACATCGCCGATGAACAGGGTGTCGCCCGTAAGGACCCCGTAGGGTGTGGCATCGCCACGATGCTCGTACACCACGATGCTGATCGACTCCGGGGTGTGCCCGGGAGTCGCTCGGATCTGGAGTCGGACCTGGCCGAGGTCGAGACACTGTCCGTCGGTGAGGAATTCGACCGGGAAGTCAACGTCCGCGCCACTGCCGTACGAGATGTCGGCGCCGGCCGCGGCAAGTTCGAGGTGGCCGGAGAGAAAGTCTGCGTGGCAATGAGTCTCGATCACCCGCTCGATTCGCAGTCCGGCCGCGGCCGTGTCGAGGAGGTAAGTCGAGACGTCGCGCCTGGGGTCGACTACAACCGCGCGCCCTGTTGTCTCGTCACCGATCAGGTAGGACATCTGGGACAGGCACTTGAGGAGATATTGCCGAAAGATCATGTCGTATCGCCTATCTCTAATGGGCGATTTCCACATTACGAAACCGATGACGGCGGCGAATGAGGCATATGCCTCATCTTCGGGTTCAGAAGTTACCGATCAAGCCGTGTCTGACGGCGAAGAGGCTCGCCAACGCGCGGCTGGAAACGCCGATCTTCTGATAGATGTGTTCGACATGATTGCGGGCGGTCTTGCACGAAATCACCAGACGCTCTGCGATTTCGGTGTGGGTAAGCCCCAGCGCCAAGAGACGCAGCACCTCGACCTCGCGGGGAGTGAGGCCGGCCGGCAGGCTTCTGCGGCCCGCGACGCGCTGGCCCACCGCACGCAACGCCGCATCGATCGCACCGCTGTCGAGTCTGCCCGCATCCGCCTCGGATCGAAGGTGAGCCGCCGCGTCCTGCGCGGAGCACGCCGGCCGATGCGGCCGTGGCTCCAATCGGGTCCGGTAGGTGTCGGCCGCCGCGAGGATCCGCTCGGTCAGGTAGGGATGCAGCCCGTACCCGCTCGAATTCTGCGGGCGTCAACGCGCCGGGCTTGTCCCAGATTGCGTTCGACACTCCGAGGCGCCCAAGATCGTGCACCAGACTGGCCCGGCGAATCCGCTTGCACTCGTCGGCGGGGAGCCCGAAGTTTCGTGCCGCTGCCTTCGCCAGTTCGGCAACGCCACGCGAATGTCCAAGCGTGTATGGCGATTTCACATCGACAAAGTCAGCGATCGCCTCCAATGCCGCGTCGAACTCGGCGTCCGACATGTACACCGCCAGCTCCGGTTCATCCGCGATCACCGCATTCCAGGTTGTGACGGCGGCCAACTCGTCGAACAGCTCTGCGGCCATCGAACAGAAGGCATCCACCAACGTGGGATCGGCCAGCCGCACCCGCTCGCGAGCGGGCAGCGCACTCACGAGGTGAATATATTCCTGACCCGTTCGCCGCAGATTCATTTCTGGTAGCCGGAGTTACCTCCCCGCGACGCAGAAGGCGTTGCCGTCCGGGTCGGCCAGCACCACCCAGCGGAACTCTTCACCGAACTCGTGCCGCCCGGTTTCGGTCGCACCCAGCCCCACCAGTCGGCCGACCTCCGCCTCGAGGTCGGCGGCGGTGAAGTCGATGTGCACGCGATTCTTTCCTGGCGTCGGATCGTCGACTTTCTGGAAGGCCAGCCTCGGTCCCTCTGCCCGATTCACGGCAACGAAAAAGCCGGGGGCTAACGGGTTTACCGTGCCGTCCACCGCGCGGGCCCACCAGTCGGCGAGGCGTTCGGGATCGTGACAGTCGAACGTGATCATCTCCACAGACAGTGTCATGGTGCCGACTGTAGGTCAGCCCGGTGACAAGAATGCCTGCAGCGCAGCGGAGTAGGTCGCGACGTCGTCGGCACCCATCAACTCCCGCGCCGAATGCATGGCGAGTTGGGCCGCGCCGACGTCGACGGTGGGGATGCCGGTACGCGCCGATGTCATCGGTCCGATCGTCGACCCGCAGGGCAGGTCGGCGCGATGTTCGTAGCGCTGCATCGGGACGCCGGCCTGCGCGCACGCCAACGCGAACGCCGCCGCGGTGCGCCCGTCGGTGGCGTAGCGCAGATTGGGTTGCACCTTGACCACCGGCCCGGCGTTGACCTCGATGAGATGACCCGGCTCGTGGCGGTCGGGATAGTTCGGGTGGGTGGCATGCGCCATGTCCCCCGACGCCACCATCGACCCGGCCAGCCGGCGCAGAAAGTCTTCACGGCCCCCACCTGCGGCCAGCACGATGCGTTCCAGCACGGTCGTCAGCAGCTCGGACTGCGCACCGTGATCCGATTGCGAGCCGACCTCCTCGTGGTCGAACAGGGCCAGCACGGGCAGGTACCCGCCTGCCTCGGCGGCCAGGAATGCCTCCAGCCCGGCGTAACAAGTGGCCTGGTTGTCCAGCCGCGGCGCACTGACCAGCTCGTCGTCGACCCCGGCCAGCGTCGACGGCGTCAGGTCGTGGGTCATCAAGTCGGCACCAAGCACGTCGGCGGCCTCGACGCCGGCCCGCTCGGCGACATAGGTCAGAAACGACCGCGTCCCGCTGCCCACGCCCCACACCGCGTTGACGTGCCGCTGCGGATCCAGCTTCACCGATTTGCGGTCCTCGGCGAGGTGGATGGCCAGCTGCGGCACCCGCAGGATTGGATGGTCGATGCGTACCAGCCGATGCTCGATCGTGTTGGCGGCCCGCACCGAGAGCCGTCCGCTGATGCCCAGGTCGCGGTCCAGCCAGGAGTTCAGCCAGGCGCCGCCGTAGGGCTGCAGCGCGACTACTTGCCACCCGGACACGAACCGGTCCGGATGCTGTTTGACTCGCAGGTTGGGGCTGTCGGTGTGTCCGCCGACGATGCGGAACGGCTCCCCGGGCTGCTCGCCGGATCG
Source organism: uncultured Actinomycetota bacterium (assembly GCA_963799495.1). Lineage (GTDB taxonomy): Bacteria > Actinomycetota > Actinomycetes > Mycobacteriales > Mycobacteriaceae > Mycobacterium. The sequence goes on along the minus strand of CAWCXH010000027.1, from coordinate 230,371 downwards.
CCATGCGACCAGGGAGCCGGCACGCACGATGAAGTAGTTGCCCGCGCCGCCATTGCGGGCCGGCCACGCGTCACCTTCGGCCAGCTCGGTGAACCCTGAGGCGCGCAGCCGCCGCGCGACCACGACGCAGACGTGGAGCGGCGAGGGGGACGCGTCGATGAAATCGCACAGGCCGTGCGCGCTGGCAGACATATCGCTCATCTTTGTCGGCGTTGCGGGGACGCTTGCCGTTAGGGTCAGACCGTGCCCGCTGTGCAGCCGCAACCGGTTCTGGCGCCGTTGACGCCCGCGGCCATCTTCGTGGTGGCGACGATCGACGAAGGCGGCGAGGCGACCGTGCACGATGCGTTGCCCGACATTTCGGGACTGGTGCGGGCGATCGGCTTTCGCGATCCGGCCAAACGACTCTCGGTAGTCGCCTCGATCGGCTCGGACGCGTGGGACCGGCTGTTCTCCGGCCCTCGGCCCGCGGAGCTGCACCCGTTCGTCGCGCTCGACGGCCCGCGCCACCGCGCGCCGGCCACCCCGGGCGACCTGTTGTTCCACATCCGCGGCGAGACGATGGATGTCTGCTTCGAGCTGGCCGGCAAGCTCGTCAGCGCGATGGCCGGCGCGATCACCGTGGTCGACGAGGTGCACGGCTTCCGGTTCTTCGACAACCGTGATCTGCTCGGGTTCGTCGACGGCACCGAGAACCCGGACGGCCCACTCGCGGTCAGCGCCACCGCGATCGGCGACGAGGATCCCGACTTCGCCGGCAGCTGCTATGCGCACGTTCAGAAATACGTCCACGACATGGCGGCGTGGGAATCGCTGTCCGTAACCGAGCAGGAGCGGGTGATCGGCCGCACTAAGCTCGACGATATCGAGCTGGCCGACGACGAGAAGCCGGCCAACTCCCATCTTGCGCTCAACGTGATCACCGACGACGACGGCACCGAACTCAAAATCGTCCGGCACAACATGCCGTTCGGCGAAATCGGCAAGGGCGAGTTCGGCACCTACTTCATCGGCTATTCGCGGACACCGGCGGTGACCGAGGAAATGCTGCGCAATATGTTCATCGGCGACCCGCCGGGCACTACCGACCGCATCCTGGATTTCTCCACGGCCGTTACCGGCGGGATGTTCTTCAGCCCAACCGTCGACTTCCTCGATGATCCACCGCCGCTTGCTGATTCGACCTCCGAGGACGAGCAACCGGTGGTCACGGTGGTGCCCGTCGAATCTGACGGCTCACTGGGAATCGGCAGCCTGAAAGGAATCCCTTGATGAACAACCTGTATCGCGACCTGGCTCCGATCACCGAAGCCGCTTGGGCCGAAATCGAATTGGAAGCCACCCGGACCTTCAAGCGGCACATCGCCGGACGGCGGGTGGTCGACGTCAGCGAGCCGGGCGGACCGGTGACGGCGGCGATCAGCACCGGCCACCTCCTCGACGTCAAACCTCCCGGCGACGGCGTGGTGGCCCACCTGCGCGACAGCCGGCCGCTGGTGCGGCTGCGGGTGCCGTTCACCGTGTCACGCACCGCCATCGACGACGTCGAGCGCGGGTCGCAGGACTCCGACTGGGATCCGGTCAAGGAAGCCGCAAAGAAGCTCGCGTTCGTCGAGGACCGGGCGATCTTCGAGGGATACCCGGCGGCGTCCATCGAGGGCATCCGCAATTGCAGCTCCAACACGGCGCTGGCGTTGCCCGAGGATGCGCGGGAGATCACCGACGCCATCTCCCAGGCGCTTTCGGAGCTGCGGCTGGCCGGTGTCGACGGGCCGTATTCGGTGCTGCTGTCGGCCGATGTGTACACCTTGGTCAGCGAGACCACCGAACACGGCTATCCGATCCGCGAGCACCTCAACCGGCTCGTCGACGGTGAGATCATCTGGGCGCCCGCCATCGACGGCGCGTTCGTGCTGAGCACCCGCGGGGGTGATTTCGACCTGCAGTTGGGCACCGATGTGTCGATCGGCTATCTACGCCACGACGCCGACACCGTGCAGCTGTATCTGCAGGAAACACTGACGTTCCTGTGCTACACCTCCGAGGCGTCGGTCGCCCTTACGCCCTAGCCGCTTCCCCGCGAGCTGAGAACCCCTCCCCGCGAGCGCCCATTGTCTGTACGCCGACACGCCGCGATCGGCTGGCAGTTCGCGGTCGCTCGCGGATGATCCGGGTCAGGCGGCCAGCCCCAGTTTCGACCGGAGCCAGCCACCCATCTGCGAGATCGCCTCATCCACTTCGGGTACTCTGCCGGCGCCTGTGATGAACGAATGTTGACCCGCCGGAACCGACTGTAGGTGAACGTCATTGCCGGCGGCCTCCGCGCGCCGCGCAAACTCGACCGCTTCGCCGGCGAGCAACTCGTCGGCGCCGTAGTAAACGGCGATCGGGGACAGACCGGCGAGGTCAGCCGTCAGTAGGTTCACCCGCGGATCGTGCCACTGCACCCCGGTGCCCTCCAGCCACGCGGACCGAAAGAGTTCCAGCAAGGGCCGCGATAGCAGCTTGTCCACCTCGGCGTTGCGGTGGATGGTCTCGTTCGTCAGCGTCATGTCAACCCAGGGAGAAATCGCGAGGATCGCCCCTGGCAAGGGCGCACCTGCCTCACGGAGCCGGAGCGCGAGGCTGACGGCGAAGTTCCCCCCGATCGAGTGCCCGACGCTGGCAATATGCCGCGGCCGATAACCCTGGTCGAGGAGCCAACCATAGGCGGTGTCGACGTCGTCGTTCTGCGCCGGGAACTTGTGCTCCGGCGATCGCCGATAGTTCAGCACGAGCGACCGCACCCCGGCAGCCCTCGCGATGTGGGCAGCGGCCTTGCGGTCGGAATGCATCGACGCAACCATCGCGCCACCCATGTGGCTGTGGAGCAGGACCGTGCTCGAGTCGCTCCCAGCAGGGATACACCACAGCGCCTCAACGCCGTCCACATCCTGCTCGGCATAGTTGACGCCTTCGGGTTCCTTGGCTGCGAGTTGAATTCGCTCGACGACGTCTCGGACAGTGGGCAAGTCGAGTTGCGGGTCCGAGAAGCGCTCGCGCAGTGCCGCAAGGAAGTTCGCGTATTGCCGTGCTTGTGTGGTTGTCATGCTTTGCCTTTCGTGTCGGATTGTAGAAACACCGCCGATATGAGATCGACGGCTCTGGCCCCGATGGCCATGCTTGGCGCGTGGGTATGCCCACGGATGATGGTGGGCATCACCAACGCGTCGGCGACCCGCAGCCCGTTGACACCACGAACCTCGAGCCGGGGTGTGACGACGCTCATCGGATCGCTGCCTGTCCGGCAGGTGCCGGCGCCACCCGAACCGGTGCCTACCACGACATGGTCAGCGACTGCAGTCATCTATCCCACCCTCCTAACGACATAGGTGAAATAATTTTGTCTATGTCTGGTTTAGTTGACATCAGCGACATAGTCAATGACAATTTGCTTATGTCTAGCTGGGTGGCAACTGAACGCTATGGGCTCTCGGTGGCGCCGGGGGGCCTGGCGTTGGTGCAGAACCTGCTCAACACGCGCGCCATCGTCGACAAGGGCGCCGACCTGCTTTCCGACGTGAGCGCAGCGCAGACCTGGGTCCCGGCGGCGGCGTCGGCGTGGTCGGCAGGACGTGGACACACGCTGCGAGCGCCGACGCTGACAGAAAGCGATGTGGCCAGGCTGCGGGACTTGCGCGAAATGCTCAGTAGTTGGGTAGCGGGAGAGCCCACCGCCGGGACCTCGCCACTTCCCGGGTCTGCCGCATTCACTCTCGGTGACGGTGGCGAAGTCCAGTGGACGCCCACCGGCCGCGGATGGAGATGGTGGGCCGCCGCGGTGTGGGGTGAGATTCTCTTGGGCCAGCGCACCGGAACGTGGCGGCGGCTCAAACAGTGCCGCAATCCGCACTGCCGTTCCGCGTACTACGACCGCTCGAAGAACAACAGCGCCGTGTGGCACGACGTCAAGGTGTGCGGCAACGCCGCCAACCTCCGTGCGTCAAGGGCGCGGCGCCGGGCCGCGGCTCATGGGTGAACTAGGCGGCGAGCACGGAATCCAGCGCCGAGTAGAACAGGCCGAGCCCGTCGTCGGACGGGCCGGTCAGGCCCTCGGTGGCATGCTCGGGATGCGGCATCAACCCGACCACTCGGCCGTTCGCCGAGCAGATGCCCGCGATATCGCGCAGCGAGCCGTTGGGGTTGTCGCGGTAGCGGAAAACCACCCGGCCCTCGCCCTCGAGTTCGTCGAGCACCTCTTCGCTTGCGACGTAGCGGCCCTCGCCCGACTTCAGCGGCACCAGCAGGTCCGCGCCGACTTCGTAGCGCGTCGTCCACGCCGTCGAATTCGAGGCCACCTCCAGCCAGAGGTCGCGACACACGAAATGCAGACCGGCGTTGCGGGTAAGCGCACCCGGCAGCAACCCGGCCTCACACAGCACCTGAAAACCGTTGCAAATACCCAAGACCGGAAGGCCGCGGCCCGCGGCGGCGATGACTTCACCCATCAGCGGTGCAAACCGCGCGATCGCACCGGCCCTGAGATAGTCACCGTAGGAGAAGCCGCCGGGCACCACAACGGCGTCGACAGCCTTCAGGTCGGCGTCGGCATGCCACAGACTGACCGCCTCTGCGCCCGCCAGCCGCACCGCGCGCGCCGCGTCGATGTCATCGAGTGTGCCGGGGAACGTAATGACGCCCACACGCGCGGTCACGGCTGGTCCCTGCTCACCGACCAGTCCTCGATCACCGTGTTCGCCAGCAGTGATTCGGCGATCTCGGCGACCGTCGCATCGTCCACGCTGTCGTCGACCTCGAGCTCAAAACGCTTGCCCTGCCGCACATCTGAGACTCCGACCACACCGAGGCGGCCCAGCGCGCCGACGATCGCCTGGCCCTGCGGGTCGAGAATCTCGGCCTTGGGCATCACGTGCACAACGACCCGGGCCACGCGCGGCTCCTCAATGTCGACGTCGGATTGCTCGGCGACAACTCTACCGGCGGTAGCGGTGCGACCGTCTCACCGGCACGATCCGATATAGGCGGTGCACAACGGCGCAGCCATCGCGTCCAACACCTCCGCATCGGGCACCGACGGCCAGTCCACCAGCGGCGGTGATACCGCCCACATGGCCAGTTCGACCAGCGTGCCGCTGCGCACGTCGGCCAACAGGAACTCGTGCAGCACCAACCCGCCGGGACCGAAACCGCTGATCACCGCGGCCGCGCGGTCGAGTTGGCCGGTAGTGATCGACGGTGAATTCAGCGGTGCTGTCAGCTGGCAGTTCCGTAGCGCGCTTACCGCGGTGTGGAAGGTGTCCAGCGCCGTGTCGCCCCCGCGCCAGGCCTCTCCGCGCCAGTGCATCACCTGCGCCTCGAGTTGCCACTGGCCATCCCGGTTCGGCACGACGGCGCGCGCGGCGACGGCGTAGTTACGGGCATCCTCGGCAACCGGCGGGCTTGCGCAGATGTCCTCGAACTTGAACCGGGGCGCCGGCGCGGTGACGGCCAATCCGGCCAGGCCAGGCCACCGATACACCGTGTACAGCGGGATGGAGGTCGGAACGATCCAGGCCGAATCCGGTATCCGGTCGCAAAACGGCGGGCAGTCGCCGGGGACCGACCAGGCGGGACTCGGGGCGACGGCCAACCCGCAGGTGGCCAGCACCGCCGCCAGCATCATTCGCATCTGAATGCACCCCCTGAGCGCCACAATATAAGGCATGCAATTGACGCATTTCGGCCATTCGTGCCTACTCGCCAGCTTTTCCGACGGCGCTACCACTCTGTTGTTCGATCCGGGCAACTTTTCGCACGGGTTCGAGGGCATCACGGGGCTCTCGGCGATCCTGATCACCCACCAGCACCCCGACCACGCCGACACCGCCCGGCTGCCCGCATTGGTCGATGCCAACCCGCAGGCGGCGCTGTATGCCGACCCGCAGACCGCGGCTCAACTAGGCGACCCGTGGCGGGCCGTGCACGTCGGCGACCAGCTCACCGTCGGTGGTTTGACGATTCGCGGCGTCGGCGGCCGGCACGCCGTGATCCACCCGGAAATCCCTGTCATAGACAACATTTCGTATCTCGTCGGCGACGGCGAGCACCCGGCACGGCTGATGCATCCTGGCGATGCGCTGTTCACGCCCGGCGAGCCGGTCGACGTGTTGGCGACGCCCGCGGCCGCACCGTGGATGAAGATCTCCGAGGCGGTGGACTACCTGCGGGCGGTCGCACCGACGCACGCGGTGCCCATCCATCAGGCGATCATCGATCCCAGTGCCCGGGGCATCTTCTACGGACGGCTCGCCGAGATGACCGACACCGACTTTCAGGTCCTCGAACCCGAGTCCGGCACAGACTTCTAGCCGTCAGGCTACGTCACGTGCGGCAGCCCGGCCGGCCGCGCGGCCGGAGAAGACGCAGCCGCCGAGGAACGTACCCTCCAGCGAACGGTAGCCATGCACCCCGCCGCCCCCGAACCCGGCAGCCTCGCCCGCGGCATACAGCCCATCGAACACGGTGCCGTCCGGTCGTAGCACGCGCGAGTCGAGGTCGGTTTCCAAGCCGCCCAACGACTTCCGCGTCAGGATGTGCAGCTTGACGGCGATCAGGGGCCCGGCTTTCGGGTCGGTGAGTCGGTGAGGGGCAACGACCCGGGTGAACCGGTCGCCCAGATAGCCGCGCGCGGCGCGGATCGCAGTCACCTGGGTGTCCTTGGTGAACCGGTTGGCCACCTCCCGGTCGCGTGCGGTGACTTCCGCCTCCACGGTTGGGTAATCCAGCGGGACCACGTCGGGCACCGTGTTCATCGCGGATACCAACTCCCGCAACGAATTCCCGGTGACGAAGTCGACACCCTTGTCGACGAACGCCTGCACCGGCGGTGGGGCGCCCGGCCGTATTCGGGACAGCACGCCCCGCACGCTGCGGCCGGTCAGGTCGGGGTTCTGCTCCTGCCCCGATAGCGCGAATTCCTTGGCGACGATGCGCGCGTTGAGCACGAACCAGGTGTAGTCGTAACCCGACCGCGCAATGTATTCCAGCGTGCCAAGCGTGTCGAAACCCGGATACAGCGGGGCGGGCAGGCGCCTGCCCGTGGCGTCCAGCCACAGCGACGACGGGGCGGGCAGGATGCGAATCCCGTGGTCAGGCCAGATCGGATCGTAGTTGGTGATGCCTTCGGTGTAGTGCCACATGCGGTCGCGGTTGATGACGTGCGCGCCTGCTGTTTCGGTGATGCCGATCATTCGGCCGTCGACGTGTGCGGGCACCCCGCTCAACAGTTGCTCGGGTGTCCGGCCCATTTCCGTCGGCCAGTTTTCCCGGACCAGGTCGTGGTTGCCGCCGATACCGCCGCTGGTGACGATGACCGCCCAGGCACGGAAGTCGAACTCGCCCACGGTGTTTCGCGATGAGGCCACACCGCGCGGCGCCGACGAGGGTTCCAGCACTGCACCGCGCACCCCGGTCACCGCGCCGCTCTCGACGATCAGCTCGTCGACGCGGTGGCGGTGCGCGAACCGCACCAATGACGCGTTCCGCAACCGTCGCGCAAAGATATCGACGATCGCCGGCCCGGTGCCCCAGGTGATGTGGAACCGCGGCACCGAATTGCCGTGCCCGCGTGCGTCGTAGCCGCCCCGTTCGGCCCATCCGACGAGCGGGAACGTCTGCAGGCCGCGGGCCCGCAGCCAGCTGCGTTTCTCGCCAGCCGCGAAGTCGACGTAGGCATGCGCCCATTGTCGCGGCCAGTGATCTTCCGGACGGTCGAATCCAGCGGAGCCCATCCAGTCCTGCAGCGCCAGCTCATGGCTGTCGCGGATGCCCAGCCTGCGCTGTTCGGGGCTGTCGACGAAGAAGAGGCCGCCGAAGGACCAGAACGCCTGGCCGCCGATATTCGCGGCGTTCTCCTGATCGACGATCAGGACGCTGCGGCCGCGATCGATCAACTCGCACGCCACGACCAGCCCGGCCAGCCCTGCTCCCACCACGATCACGTCAGCGTCCGCCATGAGATGCCACGTTAGCGGCGGAGCGCCCCGGCCGGCGACATCCGGCCAAGATCATGCGGCGTCGGTCAATGCGGGGTAGGGCCGCCAGTGATAGACGGCTGGAACGCTGCGGTGCATCAGTGAAAGATCGACGGCGTCGAGCATTGCCTGCCGTGGTCCCGGTTGGCGCAGGTGGCGGGCGGCCACCGCGACCCGCACAATGCCGGCGCGCCGAGCGGTGCGCTCGGCCGACAGCACCAGCGTGCGGCACCACCACGGCTCGGTCAAGAAACCCTCGCCGATGCCAAGCACACGCGCCCGCACCGTCGTCTGACGAACGAGGTCGGTGATCCCACTCAGCCCGGCAAGCAGCCGAAACCCGTTGCGGGGCAGCGCCATTATCGTGCCCTGCGATACCGTCCACCCCGGCGCGGCGAACAGCCTGGTGCGCAACCCCAGGTGTTCGAGCACCCGGTCGGCGCCCATCAGGCGCAGGTTCGCCTCGTGCGCGGGCAGCGTCGCGAACTCACCGCGGCGCTTCTTGGTGGCGGCCTCGTCGTAGCCGTGCAGCACGATCGCGTCGCCGCGGCCGCGGCGGTCGGCCAGCCACTCGATGGTGGGCACGTCGCGATCGAGTCGGTAGCCGCCCTTCAGTCGCGGCGCCACCAGAAAAGAGACCGGCACCGACCGCTCGTGCAGTTCCGCGCAGAACGCGTCGACGTCGGCCAGGGTGCGGTCGCTGATCCCGGAGACCGAGACGATCAGTTGTCCGCCCACGTGTGCATTGTGGCAACGTCAGGTGACGCAAGGGTTGCCAACACGCGGGCGGCAGTTGTCTATTCGGCTATCGCGGCAACACCGCTTCGATGGCCGCGACGACCTCCGGCGCGTCGGGCACCGTGCGCGGACGGAACCGGTTGACCACCGCGCCGCCCGGCGCGAGCTGGAACTTCTCGAAGTTCCACTGCACATCGCCGGCCTCGCCGTTGCTGTCGGGGGTCTGGGTCAGCTCCGCGTAGAGCGGGTGCCGGTCCGGCCCGTTGACATCGGTCTTGGCCAACAGCGGAAACGTCACGCCGTAGGTGGTCGAGCAGAACGTCTGGATCTCTTCGGCGGTACCGGGTTCCTGGCCCATGAACTGGTTACACGGCACCCCGATCACCGTGAGCCCGCGCGTGCCGTAGTCCTGCGCGAGCTGCTCCAGCGCGCTGTACTGCGGTGTCGGGCCGCACTTCGAGGCCACATTCACCACCAACATGGCCCCATCGGCGAATTCGGCCAGCGACGTTGGTTTGCCGTTGAGGGTCATCAGTGCGATATCGGTCAGCGAGGTATCCGTCACGCCGATGACGCTACCGAGTCGGCCTTAGCTTGGCCGTCGAGCTACTTCTCGGGCGTCATCACGTTCAGCCCCCATCCCGCGAGGATTGACGTATTCTCCCCGGACCATGACCGACGAGATCCGTTACGTTGACGCAAACGGTCTGAAATTCGCGTACCTCGAGCAGGGCACGGGCCCGCTCGTGCTCATGCTGCATGGATTCCCGGACACCGCGCACACGTGGGACGACCTTCGCCCCCGCATAGCCGCGAAGGGGTATCGCACGGCCAGCCCGTACATGCGCGGTTATCGTCCGACCGCAATCCCGGACCGAGACGCCGATCAAGAGACGTTGGCGCGCGACCCGCTCGCGCTTATTCAAGCGCTCGGCGAGAGAGAGGCAATCGTGATCGCACATGACTGGGGCGCGTCCGCCGCGTACGGAGCGGCGGGCCTGGATCCGGATCGGGTTCGAAAGCTGTTCGTTATCGGCATTCCTCACCCGGCCGCGGTGAAGCCCAACCTGAAGAAACTCTGGGGCGCCCGCCATTTCGCGGCGTATAAGCTCCCGGGCGCGCCGGGCCGATTCGCCAAGAACGACTTCGCCGCGCTCCACGCTATATATCGCCGGTGGTCTCCCGCCTGGAACCCGGCGCCCGAGGAGTTTGACGCCATTCGCGCGTGCTTCTCCGACCCAGCGAGCCTGAACGCCGCGTTCGGCTATTACCGACAGCTAACGCTGACACCTTCCGCCTCTTTGAAGGCGCGCATCAAGGTGCCCACCGTGGTCTTCGCAGGGCTCGACGACCCGATCGTCGAGCCTTCGGATTATCGGGGCGCCGCCAGGATGTTCGAGAAGGCCTACATCGTCGAGGAGGTTCCTGGCGGGCATTTCATGCATCGGGAGCATCCGGAGGTGTTCGCCGAACGATTGCTCGCTCACCTCTGATCGCTTGGGCACGATGGTGCATTAGCCGTCGAACAGCATCCGGGCGATCCGCTCGACGGCTCCCATCGGGTCGCTGTCGGTCGTTTCGACATTAACCGCCTGGTTGAGCCAGAGCATCGAAAAACCATGCACCAGAGACCATGCCGCCAGTGCGGCGCCATCCGGATCGGCTTTGGCGTGCGGATCGGACAACGTGGCGACGCCCGCAGCCAGTTCCGCGCCCGCCGCCGCCTCGGCCGCCACCAGGTCGGGGTCGGCGTCGTAGTACAGCGACTTGTCGAACATCACCGCGTAGTGGCCGGGGTGCTCGAGGGCGAACCGGACATATGCCAGGGCGGCGTCGATGAAATCGGGGCGGGCGGCACGCAGTGCATCCGCCAGCAGCCGGAAGCCCTCGGAGGCCAGCGCCGTGAACAGGCCGCGGCGGTCGGTGAAGTGGTGAGCGGGCGCCGCATGCGACACCCCCGCGGCGCGGGCAAGTTCCCGTAGCGATACTCCGTCGGCCCCGCGCTCGGCGACCAGTTCGGCGGCCTGGGCCAGGATGACCGCCTTCAGGTCGCCGTGGTGGTAGGTGTCCCTGCTCATGGTCGCATCCTAGCCGGGAATCTTGACAGCGACTAGATTGTTGATAAGCTTATCTTGACACTGACTAGATAGGGAGGACTTGATGGCCCCGTTGCTGACCCTGCTGTTGGGGAGCCTGGCCGCGCGCGTCGTTGGCTGGCTTGGCGTCGATTACGTCGACAGCTGGCCGCGGGCGATCGCCGTCGGGCTGGCCGCGATGTTCGTGCTGACCGGGGTGGCACACTTCGTCCAGCCACTGCGCGGCGACATGATCGCAATCGTCCCGCCGCGGCTGCCGGCACCGGCGCTGCTGGTGACCATCACAGGTGTGCTCGAACTGCTGGGCGCCGTCGGACTGCTGATACCCGCGACCCGGGTGGCCGCGGCGGTGTGCCTGTTCCTGCTGATGGTGGCGATGTTCCCGGCCAACGTCCACGCCGCCCGGATGCCCAACCCGCCGAAATCGATGACCTCGCGACTAGACGTTCGGACCGCCGAAGAGGCTGTCTACCTGGCCGCTGCCGTAGTTGTCGCGATCAGCGGCGGCTAGCAGCCACGCGAACTGGAACGCGGCTTCCTTCCACCGCTCGTAGCGTCCGCTGATGCCACCGTGGCCGGCGCTCATCTCGGTCTTGAGCAGGACCGGATGGGCGTCGGTCTTGGTGTGCCGCAGGGCCGCAACCCATTTCGCCGGCTCGACGTAGTACACCCTGGTGTCGTTCAGCGAGGTCATCGCAAGGATGGGTGGGTAGTCCTTGGCTCCGACGTTCTCGTACGGCGAGTAGGACTTCATGTAGTCATAGACGTCCTTGTCCTGCAACGGGTTTCCCCATTCATCCCATTCGGTGACCGTGAGCGGCAGCGACGGGTCGAGAATCGTGGTAAGCGGGTCGACGAATGGCACCTGGGCCAGGATCCCGGCGAACAGCTGCGGCGCCATGTTGGCGACTGCACCCATCAACAACCCGCCGGCGCTGCCGCCGAGGGCCACCAGGTTCTGGGGTCGGGTCACGTCGGTCGCCACGAGATGGGCTGCCACCGCGATGAAATCGGTGAAGGTGTTCTTCTTCTGCAGCAGCTTGCCGTGTTCGTACCACGGACGGCCCAGCTCACCGCCGCCGCGCACATGCGCGACGGCGAAGACCATGCCGCGGTCGAGCAGCGATAGCCGCGCGATCGAGAACCGCGGATCCTCGCAGGACTCGTAGGCACCGTAGCCGTACATCAGGGTGGGCGCGGGGAACTGCAGCCCGGCGCGGTGAATGATCGACACCGGCACCCGGGCGCCGTCGGGGGCAACGGCCCAGTCGCGACGCTCCACATAGTCCTCGGGGCGGTAATCGCCGAGCACCGGTTGCTCACGCAAGAGCGTCCGTTCCCCGGTGGCCAGGTCGATGTCGTAAATACGCACCGGGGTGACGAACGATGTCGTGCCGATCCGCAGTTTCGGTGCGCCCCAGTTGGGGTTGGCCCCGAGACCAGCCGACGTCAGCTCGGTCTCGAATGTGATCTCCTCCGGGCGGCCGTAGACGCCCTCGGCGTATATCGGCCACAGCTGGATCCGCGGGAGCGCCTCACGGCGGTAGCTGACCACAAGGTGCCCCTCGAACGCGTCGACCGAATCCAGCCGGACGTCATCGCGGTGCTCGATGAGGGTGCGAAACGCGGTCGGATCACCGACCGGGGCCTCGACCAGCGTGAAGTTCTCCGCGCCGTCGTTGTGCAGGATGAGGAAACGGTCCTCGCCCCCGACGACGGCGTGCTCGACGGAGTATTCGACCAACTCCCGCCGCGGCAGGATGGTCGTGAACTCGGCCTGCGGGTCGGCGGCGTCGGCGTAGCGGACCTCCGACGTGACGGCGCTGCCCGCCGCGATGATCATGTACGCGTTGCTGCGGGTGCGGCCGACCGCGAGCCAGAACCTCTCGTCGGGCTCGTGATACACCTTCTGCGCGGGCAGCCCGGCGCCCAGCCGGTGCCGCCACACGGTGTCGGGCCGCCACGCATCGTCGACTGTTACGTAGTAGACGGTGCGATTGTCGGTGGCCCAGGTGGCACCGGCGCCGATGCCGACGATCTCGTCGTCGTACAGCCGGTTGGTGCGCAAATCCTTGAACCGCAACGTGTATCGCTCGTCGCCGACGATGTCGACCGAGTAGGCCAGGATATTGCCGTCGAGGCTGACGGTCGCGGCGCCGAGTGTGAAGAATTCGTGGCCCGCGGCTTCGACGTTTTCGTCGAGCAACACCTGTTCCCCGGCGATCTCGGTGTGTTCGTCGAGCTTCGGCGGCGTCCAGTCATCGGGATCGGTTACCGGACAACGGCACTGCACGCCGTACTGCTTGCCTTCGAAGCTTCGCCCGTAGTACCACCAGTCGCCCCGCCGCGTCGGCACGGACAGGTCGGTCTCCTTGGTGCGGGCCTTGATCTCGTCGAAGATCTTCTGCCGCAACGGCTCCAGATGGGAGGTGACCTGTTCGGTGTAGTCGTTCTCCGCCTTGAGGTGGGCGAGCACGTCGGGTTCGGCCTTGTCCCGCAACCATTCGTAAGGGTCGATGAAGACGTCGCCGTGGTACTCGCGACGATGCTCCACCCGCTTCGGGGTCGGCGGCTTCTCGGTCACGCTGCCGGGCCGATCCAGTCGGCGAACCGTAGCCCCGAGATGCGTTCGTAGGCTTCGATGTAGCGGTCCCGGGTCGACTCGACGATATCCGCTGGCAGGGGTGGAGGCGGCTCGTCGCCGTCGCGGTCCCATCCCGAGTCCGGGCCGGTCAGCCAGTTGCGGACGAACTGCTTGTCGTAGCTGGACTGCACGACACCCTCTTGATAGTCGTGGGCGAGCCAGTACCGTGACGAGTCCGGCGTGAAGATCTCGTCGGCCAGCAACAGGTTGCCGTTGGCGTCGACGCCGAACTCGAACTTGGTGTCTGCGATGATGATTCCCTTCGTCAGCGCGTGGTCGGCGCCCTGCAGGTAGGTCTGCAGCGTGCGTTCCTTCAACTGGCTGGCTCGCACGGCACCGACCATTTCGATTACGTCGGAGTACGAGATGTTCTCGTCGTGCTGTCCCAGCTCGGCTTTGGTGGCCGGGGTGAACAGCGGCTGAACGAACCTGCTGGCCTCGGTCAGGCCGGACGGCAGCACGATACCGCTGACCTTGCCGGTCCGCCTGTAGTCCAGCAGTCCCGAGCCGGTCAGGTAGCCGCGGGCCACGCATTCCACCGGGACCATCTCCAGTTCGCGCACCACCAGCGCGCGGCCCAGCACCTCGTCGGGGATCCGCTCGTCGTCGGGCGGGCCGGCCAGGTGGTTGGGCGCCTCGACGTAATCGAAGAAGAACACGCTCATCGCGGTCAGGATGCGGCCCTTGTCCGGGATCTCGCTGTCGAGGATGTAGTCGTATGCCGAGATGCGGTCGGTGGCGACGAACAGCAGGTGCTCGTCGTCGATGCGGTACAGCTCACGAACCTTGCCGCTGGTTAGATGCTGGTAGTCGGACAGAGCGGGGCGCATCGGGTCAGCCTAACCGCCGATCTGTGTTGGGATCGACGGCATGAGATCCCGGTATCTGCCCTATGCCACCACCCCGGCTCGACTCACCGCGCAGTTGTTCAGCGACATCGCGATCGCCATCTGGATCACCTTGTGGGTGCTGGTCGGGGCCGCCGTGCACTCCGCGATCTCGACCATCGGCGAGTTCGGCCGTGACCTCGAGAGTGGCGCCAACGGCGTCGCGGACAACCTCGGCGGGGCCAGTGAGAGGACGCACAACATCCCGCTCCTCGGAGACGCGCTCAGCGATCCGTTGAGCGCGGCCGGCGACGCCGCGCGCGGCATCGCCGGCGCCGGCCACAACCTCGACACCACGACCGGCTGGATGTCGTGGCTGTTAGCGCTGGCCGTCGCTGCCCCGCCGATCCTCGCGGTCGCGATGCCATGGCTGTTTCTGCGGCTGCGGTTCTTCCGGCGCAAGTGGACCGCGGTGACGCTGGCATCGACCGCCGCCGGCGAACAGCTGCTGGCGCTGCGCGCGCTGGCCAACCGGCCACTGGCCAAGCTTGCGGCGATCAACGCCGACCCGGTGGGCGCGTGGCGCCGCGAGGACCCACTGGCCATCCGCGGGCTCGCTGCGCTCGAACTCCGCGCCGCCGGGATTTCGGCGCGCTAACCGACGCTGAGCGGACGTAAGCGCGCCGAAATCGCATAGTGCGGAACCGTGGCGCGGGTAGACACGTCATCCGTAGGTGCTCGACGAATATCTGTGTCAACACGACGGCGTCATCACGTTGGCTCAGGCCCGTCGTGCCGGCGTCAGTCAAGCGGCCGCCGCGCGACGGGTGCGGTCCGGGCATTGGCGGCGCTGCGCCAACGGCGTCTACTTCGCCGAGGATCGTCCTTTCACCGACGCCGCTCGGATCCGCTCGTCGGTCTGGTCCTACGGCACTGAGGCGACGACCAGTGGGCTGGCCGCCGCCTGGTGGCACGGCCTCACCAGGTTTGCGCCCAAGATCGTCGAGGTAACGGTGCCGAGAACGAGCCACGGTCGGAGTCATCCCGGCTCTCGACTCCGTCGCCGCAACCTCGCGCCGTCAGATGTTGTCGAGCACCGAGGACTTCGGGTGACCGCCTTAGCGCTCACAGTCGTGGAGGCCGCGGCTAGACGCGGTGGCGGAGCCAGATTGATGGATTCGGCACTGCAACGCCATGTCAACCTCTCCGCCCTATGGCGTGCGCACCTGCGCAACAAGGGCCGGTACGGCTCGCCGGCCGCGAGGCGACTACTGCAAGCGGCATCCGACGGCGCACGCTCAGAGGCCGAACGGCTGCTTGTCAAGCTCCTGCGGGAAGCGGGCATCACCGGCTGGCGCACCAACTACCCCGTCGGCGGATATGAGGTCGACGTCGCGTTTCCGGGGCCGAAGGTGGCCATCGAGACCGACGGCTGGGCGTTTCACAGCGACCAGGAGGCTTTTCAGGATGACCGCGAGCGCCAGAACAACATCGCGCTGCTTGGCTGGCAGGTGCTGCGGTTCACCTGGCTGGACCTCACCGAATACCCACAGCGAGTCATCGCCGAGATCCGCTTCGCGATTTCGGCGCGCTAACCGACGCTCAGCGCACGTTAGCGCGCCGAAATCGCACGACCAGGTGGCGGATGCCGGTATGGCGGTTGCTGCGCGTCCACTCCACCGGCTTGACCACCCGCACGGACCCGAAACGGCCGAGAAGCTCCTCGAACAGCACCCGCAGCTCGAGTCGGGCCAGGTTGGCGCCAAGGCAGTAGTGCACACCCTGGCCGAAGCCCAAGTGCGGGTTGGGCTTTCGGGCGACATCGAAGGTGTCGGGATCATCGAACACCGCGGCATCGCGGTTCGCCGAGCCCTCCCATACCAGCACCTTCTGCCCCGGCTCGATCGCCGCCCCGGCCAGCCGCGCCTCGCGGGTCGCGGTGCGCCGCTTCGACGGGGACGGCGAGGTCCACCGGACCATCTCCTCCACCGCGGTCGGAAACAGGTGCGGCTCTTCGCGCAGCCGGCAGAACGCCTCGGGCCGCTCGGTCAGGGCGAGCAGGCCGCCGGCGATCGAGTTGCGGGTCGTCTCCGCGCCCGCGCTGAACAGCAGATAGAAGAACAGATACAGTTCGGCGTCGGTCAATCCGGGCGCCGATGGATCGTCGATGGTGGCGCCGGCCACGACCGACAGCATGTCGTCGACGGGTTCAACGCGCTTGCGGGCCACCAACTCCGAGCCGTAGGCATACATCCGCGAGCCGGCATCCTGCACCGACAGCCGCTCGATCGACGCCTTCCGGGAGCCGCGGAAATCGAAACCCGGTTCGACGGCCTCGAACAGCCAGTGCCGGTCCGACTCCGGCACGCCCAGCAGTATGCAGATCATCTGCATCGGCAGTTCGGCGGCGATGTCCGCCACGAAGTCGAACGCCTCACCGTCGCAGACCTCGTCGAGAAGCATGCGCGCGCCGCCGAAGATCGTCCTCGACACGGCGGATCATGCGCGCCGTCAGGCCCGAGCTGACCAACCGCCGGATCTGGCTGTGCCGCGGATCGTCCATCATGTTGAGCACCTGGCCGGCGACCGGCAGGTCCTGCAGCATCGTCCCGCCGAACGCCCGGTCCCCGCCGGACACCGACGAGTACGTCACCGGATCACGCAGCACCTCAAGGGTTTCCGCGTAAGTCGCGACCGACCAGAACCCCTCGCCGTCGGGGGTGTGCTCAGTCGGCGCATGCCAGAACACCGGCGCCTCGCGCCGATGGACCGCAAAAAGTGAGTGCGGAAAGCCGTCGGCGAAGTTGTCCAGATCGGTGAAGTCGATCGCCGCGAGATGCATGGCTCTACAGGATCGCGTCCGATGTGTACTTGGCGGCCTCGGGATAGCGACTGACCAATTCGTCGACGGCCGTGACGACCTCGTCGATCTGGTTGCCCGCCGCCCCGGTGAACGCCTGCTTGTCCGCCAGCGCCGCGTCCAAAGCCACGCAGTCCAACGGCAGCCGGGCGTCGGCGGCCAGCCGCTCCAGCAGATCCGGTTCGGCGCCGTGCTCCCGCATCGCCAGCGCGACCGCGACGGCGTGCTCCCTGATCAACTCGTGTGCCGCTTCGCGGCCCACGCCGGCGCGAACGGCGGCGATCAGGATCCGGGTGGTGGCCAAGAACGGCAGGTAGCGGTCGAGTTCACGCTGGATCACCGCGGGGTAGGCGCCGAACTCGTCGAGCACCGTCAGGAACGTCTCGGTCTGCCCGTCGATGGCGAAGAACGCGTCGGGCAGCGCCACCCGCCGCACCACCGAGCAGAACACGTCACCCTCGTTCCATTGCGCGCCAGCCAGTTCGGCAGCCATCGACGCGTAGCCGCGCAGCACCACCTGCAACCCGTTGACGCGCTCGCAGCTGCGGGTGTTCATCTTGTGCGGCATGGCCGACGAGCCGACCTGTCCGGGCGCGAAGCCCTCCGTCACCAGTTCGTGGCCGGCCATCAGCCGGATGGTGAGCGCCAACGATGACGGTCCGGCACCGACCTGCACCAGCGCGGAAAGGACGTCGTGGTCCAGCGACCGGGGATAGACCTGCCCGACGCTGGTGAAAACCTCTGTGAAACCCAGGAATTCGGCAACGCGCCGCTCGAGTTCGGCCAGCTGTGAAACGTCGCCGTCGAACAGGTCGAGCATGTCCTGCGCGGTGCCCATCGGGCCTTTGATGCCGCGCAGCGGATAGCGGTCGATCAGCTCACGCAGCCGCGTCAGCGCGATCAGCATTTCCTCGGCCGCCGAGGCGAACCGCTTGCCCAGCGTGGTGGCCTGCGCGGCGACGTTGTGACTGCGGCCGGCCATCACCAGATCGCGGTAGCTGATCGCCCGCTCGGCAAGCCGCGCCACCACCGCGACACCGTGGGCGTGCACGAGCTCCAACGATCGGCGGATCTGCAGCTGCTCAACGTTTTCGGTGAGGTCGCGGCTCGTCATGCCCTTGTGCACATGCTGATGGCCGGCAAGCGCGTTGAACTCCTCGATGCGGGCCTTGACGTCGTGGCGCAGCACCCGCTCGCGTGCGGCGATCGACGACAGGTCGACGTCGTCGAGCACCCGCTCGTAGTCGGCGACCACACCGTCGGGGACGGAAATACCCAACTCGGCCTGGGCGCGCAATACCGCCAGCCATAGCCGCCGCTCCGCGACGATCTTGGCTTCCGGTGACCAGATCGCCACCATCTCGTCGCTGGCGTAGCGGTTGGCCAGGACATTGGGGATCGTCACAAATACACAGCTTACGGCGCGGGTAGGGCAGGGTAGGCCCATGTACTTTGTTGGTCTGGACCTTGCTTGGGGAGAACGCAAGCCCACCGGCATCGCAGTTGTCGATGCCGATGGTCGACTAATCGACATCGGTGCCGCGACGGACGATGCAAGCATCGTCGCCGCGATAGAGCGGTACGTCGCAGTCGATTGCCTGGTAGCGATCGATGCACCGTTGATTGTTAGGAATGCCAAAAGCAGGCGCCGGGCCGAAATCGAACTCGGTGCCGACTTTCAAAGATTTGACGCGGGCGCTCATTCAGCAAATACCGGTAACCCCGTCTTCGTTGAGCCGCGTGGTGCCCGATTGTCCGAGCAGCTCGGCCTGGATATGGATCCGAATTCATTGGCCGGTCGACGCGCCATCGAGGTCTACCCGCATCCGGCGATGGTGGCGCTTTTCGGACTGGGTCGCACGCTCAAGTACAAGAAGGGTGACGTCGACGCTCGTCGACGCGAGTTGCTGCAGTTGATGACCCTGATCGAGGGACTCGAGGCGGCGACGCCCCGGCTGCGAGTGAATCACAACGTGGCCTGGGTCGAGCTGCGGAACAGGGTTGCCGTTGCCACCCGACAGGTGCAGCTGGACACTGCCGAAGACCCGGTTGACGCGGTGCTGTGCGCATACATCGCGCTCTATTGGTACAGCCGCCCCGAGGATGTGACCATCTATGGCGATTTCGCCACCGGCTACATCGTGACGCCAACGCTTCCGCCCGACCTGGTCCCGACACCGCGCCGGCGCGTGGCGCAACCGGCGGACGTGACCGCCGACGAACTGGCTCAGCGCCTCACCCGCGCCGAAGCGCTACTTGCGGACGCTCAGCTCGAACTGAGCGAAATCCGCCGCCGGCTCGGCTAATCCGGCGGGGCCCCCAGGTGCGTCGGGTCGGTGATGCCGGCGTCGCGGATGCCGAGCTGGCGGTTGATCAGCATGGTGATGAAGAACAACACGATGCCGATCCCGATGAGGATCAACGCCAACAGGTACTGCTGGCCGGGCCGGCCGGACAGCGGCGTCACCAGATACACCGAGGCCAGGCATCCAATGACCGGAAATGCCGTCGGCGTCTTGAAATGGCCACCGGCCGCCTGCACATCGCGCCGCAACACCAGCACCGCGATGTTGACCATCGCGAACACCGCCAGCAGCAACAGCGACGTGGTGCCGCCGAGCAAGGCGATGGCGGTGGTGTTCGCGAAGGCCGTGACGTAGAAAATGAGGCCGAACGCGATCGTGGTGGTGAACAGGATCGCCACCCACGGCGTGCGGCGGCCGGGAGCCACCACTCCCAGGACGGGTGGCAACACGCGCTGGCGGGACATGCCGTAGATCAACCGGCTGGCCATCAGCATGTTGATCAGCGCGGTGTTGGACACCGCGAACATCGAGATGAACGGCAGGATGTCTTCGATCGGCAGGCCCGGGGCCCCGGCCTTGACCACCTCGACCAGCGGGGTGTCGCTTTCCTCCAGCACCCCGACGGGCACCAGTGCCACCGCGACGATGGCCACCACCACATAAACGACGCCGGCGATGGACAGGCCGGTGAGCAGCGCCTTCGGGAAGACCTTCACCGGGTCCTTGGTCTCTTCGGCCATGTTCACCGAGTCCTCGAAGCCGACCATCGCGAAGAACGCCAGCGACGTGGCGGCCGTGACGGCCATGAAGGCGTTCTTGTCCGTCGCGGTGTCGAACGCCACCACGCGGGAGAAGTCGACGTCGGCGCCGCCCCCGGTAAACGCCCACAGCCCGACCAGGATCACCAGCATCAGACCGCTGATCTCGATAATGGTAAGCCCGACATTGAGTTTGACGCTCTCGCCGACGCCGCGCAGGTTCACCGCGGCCAGCATTGCCATGAACAGCAGTGCCACCGTGACGATCCCGACCTTGCCCCAGTCGAGGTCGAATCCGGTGTTGAGGTTGGCGGCGAAGAACCGGGATGCCGTCGAGGCCGATGTGATGCCGGAACACATCACCACGAAGGCCACCAGGAAGGTCACGAACTGCACGCCGAAAGCCTTGTGCACGTAGAGCGCCGCACCCGCGGCCTGGGGGTACTTCGTCACCAGCTCCAGGTAACTGAACGCGGTGATGGTGGCGATCAGGAATGCCGCCAAGAACGGAACCCACGCTGCCCCACCGACTTCGGCGGCTACGTCACCGGTCAACGCATACACGCCGGTGCCCAGGATGTCGCCGACGATGAACAGCAGCAACAGGCCCGGGCCCATTACTCGCCGCAGTTCTGGCTGCTCCTCGATGGTTTCGGGCTGAGTCATGGCTCCCCTTTCTGTCACACCCGCGCGACTCGTTCGTCGATCGGTGCCAGCACGTCAATGACGTCGATCAACGTCGCGCGGGCAGTTGCGCGCGGACCGTCACCGTCGCCCACCAGCGCCGCCACCACCGCGCCGTCGACGGCACACACCAGCGCGGTGAGTAGCTCCGCCCGCACGGCGCGGCCGGATCGTTCGACGACTTCGACGACGGCGTCGGTGCGCTGCCGCAGAATCCGCCGCTGGATGTCCCGCAGGCCGGGCTGGCGGGCACAGGCGATGTAGCGCTCATAGCGGGAGATCAACTGTTCGCTGACGCGGGTTCCGGGCGTGTCACCGACCAGCAGGTCCACCAACACCTCGGCCGTCGACTCGGCGCCCCGGCGCCGACGCGACAGCACGGCCACCCGCTGCCGCAACTGCTCGGCCTCGCGCGTACCGACGTACTCAACGGCGTTGGCGATCAAGTCGTCGAGGGAGGAGAAGTAGTAGGTCGTCGACGCCAGCGGCAGCCCCGCCCGGCGGGCGACGGCCCGATGCCGCACCGCGTCGAACCCGCCTTCGCAGAGCAGGTCCGCGGCAGCGCTGACCAGCGCATACCGCCGACGCTCTCCCTTCGGAGTGACCGCTGCTGTCACCATTAGCATGGTGCCAGTCACAGGGGTACGACATTGCCCTTTCGGCCAATCATCAGGCTTTACTCAGGGAACTCGCTCGGCGCTTCGCCAACCGCCGATGGCATGATGGCCCGCATGCCAGAACTGAGCCGTCGCGCTGTATTGCGTCTCGGTGTCGGCGGGCGGGCGGCCGGGGCCTACGCCTTGGGCACCACGCTGCGTAACCCGACACCGTCGGTGTCGATGACGAGTGCCGGCGCCCCGTTGGCTCCGGCCGCGCCGCTGGAGCCCGCACCGACCGCGGCGCCGACGTACGTCAGCGGCTCGTTCGTATCGGCCGCGCGCGGCGGGGTCCAGACGAACTGGGCGATCGCCCGCCCGCCCGGCCAGACCGCCGCCCTGAGACCGGTCATCGCTCTGCACGGCAAGGGTGCCAACGCCGCCGAGGTGATGGCCGGCGGTGTGGAGCAGGGGTTGGCCCAGGCGGTCGACGCGGGCCTGCCGCCGTTCGCGGTGGTCGCCGTCGACGGCGGCGGAAGCTACTGGCACAAGCGGGCGTCCGGCGAGGACTCGGGCGCGATGGTGCTCGACGAGCTGATCCCGGTGCTGGGCAGCCAGGGTCTGGACACCTCGCGGGTCGGCTTCCTTGGCTGGTCGATGGGCGGCTACGGCGCGCTGCTGCTCGGCGCCCGGCTCGGCCCCGCCCACACCGCGGCGATCTGCGCGGTCAGCCCGGCGCTGTGGACATCGCCCGGCGCGGCGGCGGCCGGCGCGTTCGACGGTGCCGACGACTACGCGGCCAACAGCGTCTGGGGGCGGCCCGAATTCGCGTCGATACCGATCCGGATCGACTGCGGCAACAGCGATCCGTTCTATTCGGCGACGCAGCAGTTCATCGCGCAGCTGCCGAATCCACCCGCCGGCGGGTTCTCCCCCGGTGGACACGACGGCGGGTTCTGGAGCTCGCAACTACCGGCCGAGCTGGATTGGATGGCCCCGCTGCTGACGGTGTAAATCGTAAATCCCCGAGTCGCTCCGCTCCGGCCCGCCGGGACCTAGATCTTGATCCGGCCCTCGGCCGCCGCCAGCCCGATATCGCTGCGAAAGTGGCTGCCCGGCAACCGAATCGACTGGATCAGCGAGTAGGCGGCGTCGCGGGCCGCAGTCAGGTCGGCACCGGTGCCGATCACCGACAGCACCCGGCCGCCCGAGGACACGATGGCTCCGTCGTCGCGCCGCACGGTACCCGCGTGCAGCACGCGGTCGGCTTCGGAGCCGACGATGACGTCGCCCACCCGGGGCCGACCGGGATAGTTCTCCGCCGCCAGCACCACCGTCACCGCGGCACCGTCGCGCCAGCGCAGCGGCTGCTGGTCGGCGAGCTCGCCGGTGGCCGCTGCGCGCAGCAGCTGACCCAGCGGGGTTTCCAGCAGCGCCAGCACCGTCTGGGTCTCCGGGTCGCCGAAGCGGCAGTTGAACTCCACCACCGCCGGACCGCGCGAGGTGATCGCCAGGCCCGCGTACAGCACACCGGAAAACGGGTTTCCCCGCCGAACCAGTTCGGCCGCAACGGGTTCCACGATGCCGCTGACGATCTGCGCGGTGACGTCGTCGGGCAGCCACGGCAGCGGCGAGTAGGCACCCATGCCGCCGGTGTTGGGTCCGGAGTCGCCGTCACCGACGCGCTTGAAGTCCTGGGCGGGCACCATCGGCACCACCGTTTCGCCGTCGACGATGCACAGCAGCGAGACCTCGGGGCCGTCCAGGAACGACTCCAACAGCACCGGGTGCCCGGCGTCGAGCAGGCTCGCCGCGTGCGCGCGCGCCGCGTCCCGGTCGGCGGTCACCACCACACCCTTGCCGGCGGCCAGGCCATCGTCCTTGACCACCCACGCCGGATCACCCGCGCCCGGTCCGAACCGGTCCAGCGCGGCGTCGAGGTGTGCGGGGTTGTCGACGATCTCGCCTGTTGCGGTGCGCACCCCGGCGGCCGCCATCACCTCCTTGGCGAAGGATTTCGAACCCTCGATGCGGGCGGCTTCCTTCGTCGGGCCGAAGCACGCGATGCCCGCGGCCCGCACCGTGTCGGCCACGCCGAGCACCAACGGCACTTCCGGGCCGATCACCACCAGGTCGGCACCGATCCGCTGGGCGAGCTTCGCGACGGCGTCACCCGAGGTGATATCGACGTCGTACT
Organism: uncultured Actinomycetota bacterium; assembly: GCA_963799495.1. GTDB lineage: Bacteria > Actinomycetota > Actinomycetes > Mycobacteriales > Mycobacteriaceae > Mycobacterium. The sequence goes on along the minus strand of CAWCXH010000027.1, from coordinate 206,653 downwards.
GGTCGGCGATGATCGCGGTGCCGGCGTTGCCGGGCGCGACGGCGAGCTCCTCGACCTCCGGGTCTCTGCGCAGCGCCAGCAGCAGTGCATGTTCACGGGCACCGGATCCGATTACGAGGACGCGCACAGCTGCCAACCTTATCGGCCATACACTTGACGTCGGAGTGTATGGTCGTGGTACGCGTGGCCCGCATCGCATAGGGAGGTGGCCGTCTTGACGACGAGGGAAAGCGTTTGCCCGTTCGGGCAGGGCTTCGACTTCACCGATCCCGACGTCCTGGAGAAGGGCATACCGGTCGCCGAGTTCGCCGAGCTACGCAGGACCGCGCCGGTGTGGTGGAACGATCAGCCGGTATCGATCTTCGACGACGGCGGCTACTGGGTGGTCAGCCGCCACGACGACATCAAGGCGATCTCCAAGCACAGCGACCTGTGGTCGACCAACCGCAAGGGCGCGGTGATGCGCCTGCCCACCGGCACCACGCCCGAACAGCTGGAACTGACCAAGGCGCTGCTGATCAACCACGACGCGCCCGAGCACACCCGGCTGCGCAAGATCGTGTCGCGCCTGTTCACACCCCGGGCGGTCGCCACGCTCGAGGAGAAGCTCGCCGTCGCCGCGCGCGACATCGTCCGCGCCGCCGCCGAGAAGGAGTCGGGCAACTTCGTCGAAGACGTCGCAACGAGCCTGCCGCTGCTCGCGATCGCCGACCTGATCGGCGTGCCGGAGGTCGACCGCGAGAAACTCTTTCACTGGACCAACTCGATCATGAACACCGACGACCCGGACTTCGACGACGACCCGACGGCGGCGAACGCCGAGCTGATGGGATACGCCTACAACATGGCCGAGGAGCGTCGGCGCTGCCCGGCCGACGACATCGTCACGCGTCTGATCGAGGCCGATATCGACGGAGAATCTCTCGGCGACGTCGAATTCGCGTTCTTCGTGATCCTGCTGGCCGTCGCGGGCAATGAGACCACCCGCAATGCGATGACCCACGGCATGGACGCCTTTTTCGACAATCCCGACCAGTGGGAGCTGTTCAAGCGCGACCGACCGGCGACCGCGGTCGACGAGATCGTCCGCTGGGCCACGCCGGTGCACTGCTTCCAGCGCACCGCGTCGGCCGACACCGAACTCGGCGGGGTGAGGATCGAAGAGGGGCAGCGCGTGGGGCTGTTCTACAGCTCGGCCAACAACGACGAAAGCGTCTTCGACCGGCCGTTCGAGTTCAACATCAGCCGTGATCCCAACCCGCACTTGGGTTTCGGCGGCAACGGCGCGCACTACTGCATCGGCGCCAACCTGGCCCGCATGGAGATCAAGCTGATCTTCAACGAGCTAGCCGACCAGATCCCGAACATCTCGAAACTGTCCGAGCCGCAACGGCTTCGGTCGGGCTGGATCAACGGTGTCAAGGAGCTGGCCGTCTCCTACCGCGGCTAGGACACCAAGTACGATTCCCGCGTGCGTACCCACGGCTGGTCCGGATCGGCGCCGGCCTCCGATGACGAGGCCATCGCGCGGATCCTTGCGGCGGCGAGCCAGGCCATTGACGCGCGGGGAGCCGAGATCAGCATCGCCGACGTGGCGCGCGCACTCGGCGTCACCCGGCAGACCGTCTACCGGTACTTCCCCAGCACCGACGCGCTGCTGGTCGCCGCCGCCGTGCACGCGGCGACGGGATTTCTCGACCGGTTGGCCGAACACCTGCGCGGCATCACCGACCCGGTGGAAGCGGTAGCGGAGGGCATCGCGACCGCGCTGGAATGGTTGCCCACCGACAAGCACATCGGTCTGCTGCTGGCTCCCGGCGACACCAACGCCCATACCGAATCGGTGACTTCCGACGTCGCCCTGCAGTTCGCCAACTCCATGCTGCGCCGGTTCGACGTCGACTGGGCCGGCCTCGGCTTCACCGACGACGACCTTGCCGAGTTGGCGGAGCACCTGCTACGGATCGTCCAGTCGTTCGTCATCGACCCCGGGCGCCCGCCGCGGCGCGGCGCACAGCTTCGTGGCTACCTGCGCCGGTGGGTGGGCTCCGCGGTCACACCACCGTCAGCGGCAACGACTTCCGCGGCTCGAACACGAACGTCGAGCCGCCGCTGATTCTGGTCAACGAGACCTCGCGGAATTCCTTTGCCGCCGTGTCGGTCTCGATCACGCGTGCCGTCCAGTCCGTGTCGGTACCGGTCACCTCAACGTCGAGGCGTGGATCCACGGCGGCGACAATCGCCTGCAGCGGGCCCTTCTCCGACGGGCCGGCCAGCGAGACCCATGCCCCGTCCTCATGTACGGGTGACCTGCGCACCTCGACGGTGTCCGGCCCGAACTCGGCCGTCACGTACGCGGCCGGGTTGAACATCGGATGCAGCTCGAGCGTGCGGATCGCACCCTCGATCCCGCTCGGCAGATCGAGTGCACGATGTATGCGTTCTGCGGCGATGCCGGCGATGCCGATCAGCTGTTTGGTGCAGATCTCCGTCGCAAGATCGGTGTTCGTACCCGCCCGGTTGCCCACGGCGATAACAAAGGAGAGGTTCAGCAGGTGCATCTGCAGGCAGACCTCGTCGGCCATGCGTACCAGCGCCGAGTGTGAGAACGCGGCGAAGTCGAAATCCGATAGCAGCTCACCCGAGTAGTCCGATTGTCCATCGTCGTCGATGTCGATCGGGTCGAGTTCCGTTCTGGCGGCCCGGGTCCTGCGCACCACGTCGACTGCCGCGTGGTCGGCGATCTCCCGATAAGACTCGTCGATGGTCACGGTCCACGCGCAGTGCGGGTGCCGGTCGGCGGGTACCCGCGGCGGGCGGTGGATCGGGCGTATCTGCGTCTTCCGATTGGTGGCCGCCGCCGTGGCGTCGAAGGTGGGGTCCTCGATGTCGTGGCACATGCCGCGGACGAAGTCCTCACCCATTGGCTCGGTATCCAGCAGCGCACCGCAGTGGTCGAGGTGGAACTCGCCGTGCCACCGATCGTGCACGGTGTAGCGGAAATCCATGAACTGCGGCGGAGCGCCGACATCCAATTGCATGCCTTTGAAGATCGTGACAACGTCGTTGCCCTCGAACTTCAAGACCTTCTGCATACGCTTCGTATAGACCGGGCTTGCGCCCATCCACTCCTCGATCGCGATCTGCAGCATCTCCGCATGGCCGAAATTTTTGATGCACCAGGCCATTCCGGATCGGTCGATGAGCTGACCGATCAGCAGCAGCTCGGGCAAGAGGTCCGCGAGCTGCTCGCGCGGGAGATCCGCGTACCTACTTGTCATGCAAAGTCCTGCCCACGTGCATTTGGACGGCATCGTTGACGTTGTCCTTGCTGTCTCTGGCCGCGCCCTTCTCTTCGGCCTTCTTTCGTTTGGCCAGCACCCGCTTGAACGCACCGTCGACCTTCGAGCCGAGCGGGAAGCCGACGTAATGGGTGAGGAAGATCGCGATCTCGCGCAGTTCCTCGCGCGTCATCTCTTCGTTGTGCAGGATCGCGTTGGCCTGAACCTCCAGCAGCTCTTCCATGCCTTGAGCCGACAGCACACCGAGCAGCATCATCCGACGGTCACGCATCGACAGCCCTGGACGGCTCCAGATTGTGCCGAAGAGGTGGTCGACGGTGAGCGCGAAGTACTCGCCGGGCATATCCGGCATTTCCCAGCCGTAGACCTCGTTCATCTTCGCGAGGCCCTTGTTGCGCAGTTCGTCCATGCTCACTCCTTTGTGGTCGACGCGTTATGAGGCACGCCGAGCCCGGCCGCCAGGTTCTCCAGCGCCAATTCGGCCAACGGCAGGTCGACGCCGACAGCTTCACCCAGTGCAAGCGCCAGACTGAGGTCCTTCTCGCCGAGCTCGCGCGCGTGCAGGAGCGGTCCGTAGAGAAAGTTGTCGGGCTCCAGCGTCGCCATGTTCTCCCGGACGATGACAGCGCCCGGTCCCCCACTCATCGCATCGGTGTGCCGTACCACCCGACCCAGTTGCTGGAGGTTCAGCCCGACCTGCTCCGCAAGGTTCATCGCCTCGCACGCAGCGGCATACGAGGTGAATGTCAGCATGTTGCGGGCCAGCTTCATTCGCGTGCCGGCCCCCGGTTCTCCGGCGTGGATCACCAGTGACGCCCACTGCTTGAAAGCCGGCTTGATCCGCTCGTACACCTCGCGGTCGGCGCCCACCATGGTGGCGAGCTCACCCTTCTCGGCCGCACCACCTCCGCCGCTCACTGGGGCGTCGACGATGTTGATGCCTTGCGGCTCAAGCTGTTTGGCCAACTCGGGTGCGGTATCAGGGCTGATCGTCGAGTGGATGGCGATCACAGTGCCCGGCTTGGCGTGGGCCGCGAGCTCGTCGACGACGGTGCGCACCTGCTCGTCGTTGAGCACCGTGATGCTGATGATGTCCGCTCCTGCGACGTCGGCCACGCTGTCGGCCAGGGTGGCGCCGGCTTCGGCCAATGGCGTCATCGCGTCGTTGCGGACGTCGAACACCGTGAGCCCACCCGGCCACTCGACCAGTCGCTTGGCCATCGGCGCGCCCATATTGCCCAGGCCGATGTAGCCCAGCTTGACGTCTTCGTCACTCATTGGCGCGCCTCCTCAGGACCGGATAATCTGTCCGCCATCGACATTGAAGATCTGGCCGGTGATCCACCTCGCCTGGTCGGAGAGCAGGAACAGGCACATGCCGACCAGATCCTCCGGTGTGCCCATGCGCGACAACGGAATACCCTTCACGATATCGGCGACCATCTCTTGCGGTGTCGTGGTCCTATTGGCCTCGGTGTCGATGGGCCCGGGAGCAATCGCGTTGATCCGGATGTTCATCCCGCCGAGCTCACGCGACAGCTGCTGGGTCAGGCCGTTGACCCCGACCTTGGCCAGGCCGTAGAAATTCGCATACATCCACGCGGCGGTCGATGACTGGTTCACGATCGCGCCACCGCCGCGCTTGGCCATCTTCTTGTACACCGCGCGGGTGCACACCAGCGCGCCATCAAGATTCACGCTCATGAACTTCTTGTAGTAGTCCCAGTCAACGGAGAGCAACAGATCGAGCTTCATGCCGCCGAAGATCGCGGCGTTGTTGACCAGGTAGTCGATGCCGCCGAACTCGGCCAGCGTGCGGTCGGCCATGGCCTTGGCGGATTCCGGCTCGGACACGTCGACCGGCACGCTGATCGCCGTTCCCCCATCGACGACGATCTGCTTGGCCACCCGATCGGCACCCTCGGCGTTGATATCGGCCACCACCACCGCGGCGCCCTCGTGCGCCAGCGCCTCGGCGTAGGCCTGACCGATACCGCCGCCGGAACCGGTGACGATCGCAACCTTATCCTTGAAGCGCGTGTCGAACTGGCTTCCCATTCAGTTCTCCTTAATTCACTGCCGTGGCAATGACTTTGGCTTCGGTGTATTCCTCGAACCCGAGCAGGCCCATCTCCCGGCCGTTGCCGGACTGCTTGTATCCGCCGAACGGCGCGTGTGCGGCGTACCAGACACCGCCATTGACATTGACGGTGCCGACCCGCAACCGCGCCGCGATACCGGCCGCCCGTTCGGGATCCGCGCTGAACACCGTCCCGGACAAGCCGTACGGCGAATCGTTGGCGATGCGCACGGCGTCGTCGTCGCCGTCATGGGCGATCACCGTGAGCACCGGCCCGAAGATCTCCTCGCGCGCGACCCGGGCGTCATTGGTGAGCCCGCTGATCACCGTCGGCTCGATGAAGAAACCCTTCGGCTGATCGGCGGGTTGCCCACCGCCGCAAGCGAACTTGCCGCCCTCGTCGAGTGCGAGATCCAGGTAGAACTGCACCCGGTCGCGCTGGCGGGCCGAGATCACCGGACCGCACACCGTGCGCTTGTCGGTCGGATCGCCGGGCTTGATCGAACCCATGGTGGCCGCGGCGGCCTCGACGGCCTCGTCGTAGCGGGCGCGGGGCACCACCAGCCGGGTGGTGATCGCGCAGCCCTGCCCGGCGTGCATCGCCGCGGTGAACGCGGACATCGAGCAGGCGCCCGCCAGGTCCGCGTCATCAAGGACCAGGAACGCCGACTTGCCGCCGAGTTCGAGGAAGACCTTCTTGATCGTCACGGCCGCGGCCGCCATCACGCTGCGGCCCGTCGCCGTCGACCCTGTGAACGAGACCATGTCCACCCGGGGGTCTTTCGACAGCAGCGCGCCCACCCCGTGGTCACTGGAGGTGACGATGTTGACCACGCCCGGCGGGAAATCGGTGTGCTCGGCGATGATCTGGCCGATGGCGGCCGCACACCACGGCGTGTCCGGCGCCGGCTTGAGCACGACGGTGTTGCCTGCTGCCAGCGCGGATCCCAGCTTGGCGAGGTTGATCTGATGCGGAAAATTCCACGGCGTAATGGCACCGACCACGCCGACGGCCTCGCGGGCGATGGTGCGGCGGGTGGGAATACCCATCGGCGACGCGACGCCGAGATCGGTGTGCCAGCTGTAAGATTCGGCGGTATCGGCGCAGAACTGGAGGTCGTCGATGGGCCCCTCCAGCTGCGCGCCGGCGGTCAGCATCCGCGGCGCACCCACCTCGGAAATCGTCAGCTCCCGCAGTTCCTCAACATGTTCGCGCAGGGCGCCCTGCAGCTGACGCAGGCAGCGCACCCGCAGCCCGGTGTTGGTCGACCAGTCGGTCTCGTCGAACGCACGGCGGGCCGCCTCGACGGCGCGGCCCATGTCCTCGACGCCCGCATCGGCGGCGACACCGAGCACCTCTTCGGTGGCCGGATTCACGGTTGCGAAGGCGCCACCACTGCCGGGCACCAGCTTGCCGTCGATGAGCAACCGAGATTCGCGATCCGCCAGGATCCCCATCCGAACTCCCGCTTACGTTTCTGGACAACTGTCCGACTAGGTTCTTTCGAACCATAGCCCTCCATCACTGCGGGCCGCAAGGTCGGGTCGCCCTCAGGGCGGGAATGCAGCGAGGATACCGTAGTTAAACTGGCATTTCGCGTGACCCGCTTGCTTGCGGCCGACATGTTCGGATAACTTGGACATGTGTCCAGCGATGCAGTGGTCGCGATCACAAACCAGACCACGACCGAACCCGAAGAAACGCCTCGCAACCGCCGCCAGGAAGAGACCTTCCGCAAGGTACTCACCGCGGGCGTGGACATGCTGCGCGAGTCGTCGTATGCCGATCTGACGGTGCGCGCGGTCGCGGCGCGCGCCAAGGTGGCGCCGGCGACCGCCTACACCTACTTCTCGTCGAAGAACCATCTGATCGCCGAGGTGTACCTCGATCTGGTCCGGCAGGTGCCTTACTTCACCGACGTCAACGACAGCCGGTCGACGCGGGTCGAGAAGGCGCTACGCAGTCTGGCGTTGGTGGTCGCGGACGAACCCGAGGTCGCGGCGGCATGTACCACGGCGCTTCTTAGCAGTAGCGACCCCGCGGTCCGCAAGGTTCGCGACCGCATCGGCGCGGAGATCCACCGGCGCATCAAATCCGCGGTCGGCCCGGACGCCGACGCCCGCATCGTGTCGGCGCTCGAAATGACCTACTTCGGCGCACTGGTCAATGCCGGCAGCGGCGCGTTCACCTACAGGCAGATCGCCGACCGGCTCACCTATGTGGTCGGCCTGATCCTTGGAGACGACCGATGAGCCTGGACGTGGCGCCCGAACTGGTTCTGGACCCGTACGACTACCACTTCCACGAGGACCCGTACCCGTATTACCGGCGACTGCGCGACGAGGCACCGCTGTACCGCAACGACGAGCTGAAGTTCTGGGCGCTGTCGCGGCACCGCGACGTGTTGCAGGGTTTCCGCAACAGCACGACGCTGTCGAACTCGAACGGGGTTTCGCTGGACCCGATCTCACGCGGACCGCATGCCTACAAGGTGATGTCGTTTCTCGCGATGGACGATCCGGGGCACCTGCGGCTGCGCACGCTGGTGTCCAAGGGCTTCACCCCCCGCCGCATCCGCGAGTTGGAGCCGCGGGTACTGGAGCTGACCCGCCAGCACCTCGACACGGCGTTGCAGGACGAAAGTTTCGACTACATCGCCGAATTCGCCGGCAAGCTGCCGATGGACGTGATCTCCGAACTTATGGGAGTGCCCGGACCCGACCGGGCCCGCATCCGGGCGCTGGCCGACGGCGTCATGCACCGCGAGGACGGCCTGGCCGATGTCCCGCAGTCGGCGGTGCAGGCGTCGATCGACTTGATGACCTATTACACCGCGCTCATCGCGGACTACAAGAAGACCCCGGGCGACAACCTGACATCTGCGCTGCTGGAAGCCGAGATCGACGGCGACAGCCTCACCGACGAGGAGATCCTGGCGTTTCTGTTCCTGATGGTGATCGCCGGCAACGAGACCACGACCAAGCTGCTGGGCAACGCCGCGTTCTGGGGCCACAAGAATCCCGATCAGCTCGCCGCCGTCTACTCCGACCACTCCAAGGTGCCGCTGTGGGTTGAGGAGACGCTGCGCTATGACACCTCGAGCCAGATCCTGGCCCGCGACGTGGCCGAGGACTTCACGATCTACGACACCACGATCCCGGCCGGTGACGTTCTGCTGCTGCTGCCCGGTTCGGCCAACCGCGACGACCGCGTCTTCGAAGACCCCGACGCCTACCGCATCGGTCGCGAAATCGGCTCCAAGCTGGTTAGTTTCGGCAGCGGGGCGCACTTCTGCCTGGGTGCGCATCTGGCCCGCATGGAGGGCCGAGTCGCGCTGACCGAATTGTTCAGCCGGATCCGCGGCTTCCAAGTGGACGAGGCCAACGCCGTCCGCGTCCACTCCAGCAATGTCCGCGGGTTCGCCAGTCTGCCGATCACCGTGGAGGTCAAGTAATGCCACGATTCGAACCACACCCCGAGCGCAGGCCCGCCATCGTCGCCGGTGCCTCATCGGGTATCGGCGCGGCCAGCGCGATCGAACTGGCCGGACGGGGCTTCCCGGTCGCCGTGGGTGCGCGCCGGGTCGAGAAGCTCAACGAACTCGTCGAGCAGATCCGCGCCGACGGCGGTGAGGCGGTCGCGCTTCCGCTCGACATCACCGATGCGCTGTCGGTGAAAACCTTTGTCGCCCAGGCCATCGACGCGATCGGCGAGATCGAGTTGCTGGTGTCCGGGGCCGGTGACATGTTCCCGGGACGCATCCACGAGATCAGCACAGACGCCTTCTTGTCCCAGATCCAGATTCATCTGATCGGCGCGAACCGGCTGGCCACCGCCGTACTGCCGGACATGGTCGCGCGCCGGCGCGGTGACGTGATCTTCATCGGATCGGACACCGGACTGGTCCAACGCCCGCACATGGGCGCCTACGGCGCCGCCAAGGCCGGCCTGATCGCGATGGTGCGCAACCTTCAGATGGAGTTGGAGGGCACCGGGGTGCGAGCCTCGATCGTGCATCCCGGCCCGACCAAGACCGAAATGGGCTGGAAACTGTCCGCCGAACAGGTCGGGCCGATGCTTGAGGACTGGGCGAAATGGGGACAGGCCCGGCATGACTACTTCATGCGGCCCTCCGACATCGCCCGCGCCGTCGCCTTCATCGCCGAGACACCCCGCGGTTCGAACATCGTGAACATGGAGCTGCAGCCGGAGGCGCCGTTGAAAGACGCGGCGGCCGAACGACATCAGTTGAAGCTGGGAGAAGAGGGAATGCCGTCATGACGTGCGGAGGGCAGGAGCGAAGCGACCGGGGAATGACACTCGCCACTGTCCCCCGGGTATCCGGCGGGGAGGAAGAACACGGACACCTAGAAGAGTTCCGCACCGACCCGATCGGGCTGATGAAACGGGTCCGCGAGGAGTGCGGCGATGTCGGCATCTTCCAGCTCGCCGACAAGCAGGTGGTCTTCCTGTCCGGAGCCGAGGCCAACGAGTTCTTCTTCCGGTCGTCCGACGACGACCTCGACCAGGCCGAGGCGTATCCGTTCATGACGCCGATCTTCGGCAAGGGCGTGGTGTTCGACGCCGACCCGGAGCGGCGCAAGGAGATGCTGCACAACGCCGCGCTGCGCGGTGAGCAGATGAAGGGGCACGCCACCACCATCGAGAACGAAGTCCGCCGGATGATCGCGGATTGGGGCGAGCGCGGCGAGATCGACTTGTTGGACTTCTTCGCCGAGTTGACCATCTACACCTCGTCGGCGTGCCTGATCGGCAAGAAGTTTCGCGAACAGCTCGACGGTCGGTTCGCCCACCTCTACCACGAATTGGAGCGCGGCACCGACCCGCTGGCCTACGTCGACGCCCATCTGCCCATCGAGAGCTTCCGCCGCCGCGACGAGGCCCGAAAAGGGTTGGTGGCCTTGGTGCAGGACATCATGAGCAGCCGCACGGCCAACCCGCCCGCGGACAAGAGTGACCGCGACATGCTCGACGTGCTGATCACCGTCAAGGATGAGGAAGGCAATCCCCGGTTCTCCGCCGACGAGATCACCGGCATGTTCATCTCGATGATGTTCGCCGGGCACCACACCAGCTCGGGCACCGCATCGTGGACACTGATCGAACTGCTGCGCCACCCGGACGTCTACGCCGGGGTGTTGGAGGAGCTCGAGGAGCTCTACTCCGACGGCGGTGAAGTGAGTTTCCATGCGCTGCGCCAGATTCCGCGGCTGGAGAACGTCTTGAAGGAAACGCTGCGGCTGCATCCGCCGCTGATCATCCTGATGCGCGTCGCCAAGGACGATTTCGAGGTGTGCGGTTACCCGATCCACAACGGCGACATGGTCGCGGCGTCGCCGGCGATCTCCAACCGGATCGCGGAGGACTTCCCCGACCCGGACATCTTCGTGCCGGATCGCTACGAGAAGCCGCGTCAAGAGGATCTGATCAACCGGTGGACCTGGATACCGTTCGGCGCCGGTAGACACCGCTGTGTCGGTGCCGCTTTCGCCACCATGCAGATCAAGGCCATCTTCTCGGTGTTGTTGCGCGAGTATGCATTCGAGATGGCGCAACCGCCTGACAGCTACCACAACGACCACTCCAAGATGGTGGTGCAGCTGGCCCAGCCCGCCAAGGTGCGCTACCGCAGGCGCTAGGAGCCAACGATGGGTTATGTCGTGGAAGTCGACCTGGACCTGTGCCAGGGGCACGCGATGTGCGAGTTGGAGGCACCGGACTACTTCAAGGTGCCCAAACGCGGGCAGGTCGAGATTCTCAATTCCGAACCCCCGGACGAGGACCGGGCGCAGATCGAACAAGCCGTGTGGGCATGTCCCACGCAAGCACTTTCCATCAGAGAAAAGGAAGACTGACATGCCATCGTTCCCCCGCGAGGAATTGGAAGACTGGGTCGAGCGGTGGCTCCAGGTCAACCGCGACGCCGAGAAGGCCGGCGACTGGAAGCCGTTGGCGGGCTTCTACGCCGACGATGCCACCTACGGCTGGAACATCGGCCCGAAGGAAGACGTGATGTGCATCGGGATCGACGAAATCCGCGACATCGCACTGGGATTGGAGATGGCCGGCCTCGAAGGTTGGAAGTACCCGTACCAGAAGGTGATCATCGACGACAAGATCGGCGAGATCGTCGGGTTCTGGAAGCAGGTAGCCACCGACGGGGACGGATCGGAATCGGAGATCTACGGCATCGGCGGCAGCTGGTTCCGCCTCAACGCCGACGCCAAGATCGAGTGGCAGCGCGACTTCTTCGACTTTGGCCACGTGCAGAAGCTCTACCTCGACCTGATGAAGGACGGCAAGCTGTCCAAGGGCATGCAGGAGCGGATCGAACGCAGCCTGGCCGGCGAGAAGCTGCCCGGCTACTACCCGCTGGGCAAGTCACCGGTGCCGATCTGGTAGTCAGGGTGTGACCCAGGTAACTTACGCTGTCGCTGGACGTCACCGAGTGAAGTGAGGATCGAGATGAAGACCAAAGGCGCTCTCATCTGGGAGTTCAACCAACCGTGGTCGATCGAGGAGATCGAGATCGGTGATCCCCACAAGGACGAGGTGAAAATCCAGATGGAGGCCTCCGGGATGTGCCACTCCGACCACCACCTGGTCACCGGCGGCATCCCGATGGCAGGTTTCCCGGTTCTGGGCGGGCACGAGGGCGCGGGCATCGTCACCGAGGTGGGCCCCGGGGTCGAGGACATCGCCCCCGGCGACCACGTGGTGCTGTCGTTCATCCCGTCCTGCGGCAGGTGTCCGTCGTGCCAGGCGGGGTTGCGCAACCTGTGCGACCTGGGCGCCGGCCTGCTGGGTGGCGCCGCGGTCTCCGACGGAACCTTCCGCATCCAGGCCAAGGGCCAGAACGTCTATCCGATGACGCTGCTGGGTACCTTCTCGCCGTACATGGTGGTGCACAAGAGTTCGGTGGTGAAGATCGATCCGTCGATTCCGTTCGAGGTGGCCTGCCTGGTCGGCTGCGGCGTCACCACCGGCTACGGTTCGGCGACCCGTACCGCAGACATCCGGCCGGGTCAGGACGTCGCGATCGTCGGCGTCGGCGGAGTGGGCATGGCCGCGCTGCAGGGCGCGGTGAACGCCGGCGCCCGCTACATCTTCGCCATCGACCCGGTCGAGTGGAAACGCGATCAGGCGCTCAAGTTCGGTGCCACGCATGTGTACCCGGACATGGATGCCGCGATGGCCGGCATCGCGGAGGTCACCTACGGGTTGATGGCCCACAAGGTGATCGTCACCGTCGGTGAGCTGCAGGGTGCCGACGTCGACAGCTACGTGAATCTCACCGCCAAGGGCGGCACCTGCGTGCTGACCGCGATCGGTAGCCTGCTCGACACGCAGGTCACGCTGAACCTGGCGATGCTGACCCTGATGCAGAAGAACCTGCAGGGCACCATCTTTGGCGGCGGCAACCCGTACCACGACATCCCGCAGCTGCTGTCGATGTACAAGGCCGGCAAGCTCAACCTCGACGACATGGTCACGCGCCAGTACAAGCTGGAGCAGATCAACGACGGCTACCGGGACATGCTGGAGGGCCGCAACATCCGCGGCGTCATCCGGTACACGGACGACGATCGGTAGGTCGGTGACCCAACCGCTGCGCGTGTTTCAGGTGGCGTCCGGCAACGTCGGCACCGAGATGGTGAAGCGCATCGTGAAGCATCCGGAAATGACCGAAAGTGCAGAGTCACGTGCCCGATCGGGTGCTCTCTTTGTCGTGGCCCCGGGTCGATCGGCGCAGATAATTGAGCCATCCGAATTGCGGAGTTGGCGCGACGGCCAGCCCTCTTGAGGAGGTTCGCCAGTGGAAAGGGCCGTGCAGCGCCAGCCCAGTCGTCAAGTCGCCGCGCTGCCGCCCCGCTCCCGTCTGGCCGGGACTAGCCTGCCAAACAGTGTGCTGATCCCGCTGTTGCGCAACAGATGGGCCACAAACTCTCCGGGTCGTGCGGTAGCCCTTCAGCTTTACCCGGCGCCCGTGTCGGTCCAGCGGGCGACTAGAGCGGAGTTGCTGGCCGCGTATGACGCGGCCGTGGCCGGTTCGAGTTGGAACGATGCGGCCGTCCGGCTCAACGGCTTCAACGATGCCGACATCACCACGCTGGTTGCCAGACTCGACAAACCGAAATTGCTGGCGGTCAAGGATGCGGCACTAAACGTGATGCAGGGCTGGAATGCGAGGGTCGTCGGTCCGATAAACAAGCGACTTCAGTCCCTCATGGGGACCAAGGTTCTGCACGCGACCGCGAACGAGATCCAGGACTATCTCCTGCATAGTCCCTTCCTCAAGACCTATGTGTCTTCGAAGTTCTCTGGCGGTAATCCAATCGAGGGCCATATCTTCGTGGACGATCCCGCGGCGTTCAAAGCGGCATTTGCAACATATGTGATGAGCAAGGGCAAGACTCGGGCCGACGCCGACGCCATGGAGCCGAGCGTCAGCGCCTTTCGGAACGGCGACGACGTGCATGTCCACGAATCACGAGGTGTGTTCACCACCACGATCCACGAGTCGATGCACCGATTCTCGGATGCCGCCTTGCTAACCCAGCTCGGTTTCAACGTGAACGAAGGCACAACCGAATACTTCACACAGATCGTCTGTAAGGACCAGGGCCTGACCCGGGCCGGGTTGTACGAAAGCGAGCTGCACTCGATCGGGCTGCTCGTCGGCGTGACTAGTAAGGCAACTGTCGCCGATGCGTATTTCAGCGGCGCGATCCCGGCGCTGGTGACGGCCGTCGACACCGCAAAGGGTGCCGGAAAATTCGCTCAATGGAAAACCCACATGCAGGCCGGCCACTATATTCAAGCTGATCGGCTGCTGTCGTGACCGACGAGCGTGATTTCATCGACTTGCTGAGTGGGGCCGTCTCAGCGTCTACGCGTCCGGCGGTCGAGGAATTCGTGCGCCGGCCGGTCATCGGAAATGAGCTGTCTTGCATGCTTAGCCGAACCGATGCCGCTGACCAGTCCCAGCGGGTACTGGACATGATTTCCCGCCGCGTCTCCGACGCGCCGCCCGACCATGAGCAGCAAGTCGTGCAGTCTGTGTTGCTGGCGGTGCTTCAGCAGCAGCTCGATCAGGAGCTACTAAAACTGGCGATTCGCCGCTTCCTGTCGGACCACCCCGAAAAACTTGCGCAAGCCAGGCCTTGGCTCGAGGCCTTGGACATCGATAAAGACCAGGCCGACGGATCCGTCTCGGATCGGGAGCTGGCCGAGGTAGAAGCGCGCGTGCACGAGCTGGAGAACTGCGGCGCTCACAGTCTTCAGGCGACGATGATGGCGAATGCGGCGCGATCGGGCACTTTCGACGCGACCTCCGGTGCGCTGGCCGATTTTCTAATCCACGTCGGTTACCCGACAAACACGCTGGACGTGGAATGAGCCCCCTAACAACAATCGGTGGCGGTAATGACCGGTAGGCGATTACGCGGCGAACATCCCGACAATTCGCTGAGCAGCGTGCCCGCTCGACCGTCGCGGAGACTGGCGAGTTTGTCAGGCAGGGAGCCGTTCACGGGGCGGCCAGATCACCTCTTGCAAATCCAGCACTTGGCTGGCAACGGCGCGGCTGTCGTCGCCGTTCAACGGCAGTCCGACGCCGGTACTAACGTCGTACCATCAGTCCGGCCTGGGCGGTTCGTCAACTCAGGAAGCAGTCAACTCGGCCGTCCCCTCGGATTCCATCCCGCGGGTTGGCACTTCACGAACGGCATCGAAGTCATCTTCGACCTGGATTCAGGTGCCGCAGCCTACTTCAGCGACTTGCGGCCTCGGCAATGGTCTGGACCAGAAGCCGAGTACTTCAAGACAGGTCATCCGGCCTTTTCACCCTGGCAGACGAAGCGGCGCGGTCCAGGCAGTGGTGCCGATGATCCGCAACCCGAAAATCAGCGGGTGACCGATAAGGCCGTCGTCTTCTACGACAGCCCGGGCCCCTCGGCGTATCCGGGCCACACGTGGATTCATGCGGTGCAGAACTTTACGTGCTGGGTCGAAGGCCGGCCCAAAGCGGGAGGCGCGGCGCGCCGGCTCACCGAGGTCGTCTCCTGGCACAGCGTGATCAGTGTGGTCAATCCTGACGCTACCGGCGACGCCGGCGCTGCTGGCGTATATCGAGAAACGTCGCAGACGAGAAGCGGGACAGGATGGGTCGCGACCGATCCTCCAAGCCTGTGACTTGACCGCTCGTCGTAGAAGATCGCGTCGAGGATCAGTCTGCGGCAATATTTTTCGGGCCGCCCACCGCGTCCCGGTGGGTGCTGCCCGGCGCGGGCAACAGCGGCTCGAGCAGCGCCCAGTGCGCGTCGGTCATCGACGAGGAAGCGATGGTGGATGAAGGCATGTGAACTCCTGGTCAGCCCCATGAACAACCAATACCCACCTGAGTGGGATGAGCCGATCGACGAGTTCGACCCATGGCTCGGCACCGCGTACGACGCCTACCGCCCTAACCCCGCGCAACGGTCGCTGGTCGCTGAACTGGCGTTGGCCTACGTCAGTCGAGACAGGCGCGCTATCAACATCGCGTTCGACCTCGTCGCCGACGCCCTCGAGGACAACCAGGTGCCCCAGCTCGTGCTGGGCCTGCTTGAGTCGCTGCACGGCGCCGCCGTCGACGGCCAAGGATGCCAACGTGCGGTGCAGCGGCTGCAGTCGCGCCTCGAAGCCGCGCAGCACCGCGCACTACGCGCCGTGGCGGCAGCGTCATGACCGCGATCCCGGGCGTGGGCCCGCAGTTGGCCCGCGCCGCAGCCGGCACCGACCCGCGCGGAATTCTGGTTTTCGAGTACCTGCCCGATGACCTTCAGCGCGCAGAAGATTCGACCCAGGCTGCTGATCGCGAGCGGCGGCTCGGCTGCGGACTATTCGGGTCCTACGTCGAACTCAAGCCCACACCCGGCGGCGGCATGCGGGTGCGCGACACCGAGACCGGGCGCCTCGTGACTGACGGCGTCGAGCTTCGCGACGAGGCCGCCGCTGCCGGGCTACTGCGCATCGGCTGGCATGACTGGCACGGCTTTATCCGTGACGCCACCGACGCGGAACGGGCGCTACTCGAACACCTCGGGCACACCGACTTGCCCGAACTGCTTTATACCCATATCGATTTCAAGACCGGCACCGTCCGAAACCGGAGCTGGCCTCAACTGCCAACCCTGGAGGTAAACCCATGAGCGACACCATCGACACCGACACCGCCGGCTGGGAGGCCGACAGCCCCGCAGACGCCCCGGCGGCACCCAGCCCGGCGCAGATGCCGCAGCATCGCCCACAGGCCGCTCAGGGCGACGGCGGCGGCCAGGACGACGAGCCCGACCGGCTCGCCGACGACGCCGAGGTTGACATGCAGTTTGTCCGCAAGTTGCGCAGCGAGGCAAAGGGTCTGCGTACTCGCGCACAGATCGCCGAGGATGAACGCGACGGCCTGCGCACCGTGGTCGACGGGCTGCGCAAGGCTGAGGTCGAGCGGCTGGCCGCGACCGAGCTGCGCGACGCCCGTGACCTGCTCGACCGCCATCCCGACGTCGCCGAGTTTATCGACGAGCACGGCCATGTCGATGCCGAGCGGGTGATCGCGGCGGGCCCGCGAAATCGCCGCCGACCGCCCGCACTACGCCCGCGATCAGGTCGTCACGGCACCGCCGACCGATCGGCCTGTCGAGGGTTTGCGCAGCGGTGCCTCCCCCGACTGCAAGATCGAGTCGCCGGGCTGGGCGGGCGCTATCCGCCCGATCATCGGAGGCGTATGAGTCACAAGACTGTCGGCGTCTAACGGTAGAATGGTCGGTGCGGTACTTGAACGCCCTGGCGGCGACTCGTGCCGCGCCGACTTCCCGCCCTTGAGGCGATCGCCGGGCAAGTGCTTGAAAGCCAGCCCAGGCCAATGCAATCCGTGCGCGCCAGCATGCGCGCAACCTTCTCGCTTGAACCTCTTTAGGAGTTAATCGCTATGTCTCTCACCACTTCCGGCGGCGCGTCGATTCTGACGCCCGACCAGGTTGACGCCTTGATCGTCAGACCGTTCTCTCAAGAATCCGTCGCGCTGCGAACCAGCACCGTGGTGCCGATCAACAGCCACACCCTGCGTATCCCCGTCGTGACCGCCGACCCGGTCGCGGGCTTCGTCGCCGAAGGCGCCGAAATCTCAGCCACCGACCCAACCCTGACTGAGGTGAACATCACGCCGTCGAAGCTCGCCGGCCTGGTCGTCATCAGCGCCGAGCTGGCCGCCGACTCTAGCCCGGCGGCACTGCAAGTTGTCGGCGACGGTTTGGTTCGTGACTTGGCCCTGCAAGGCGGACGCTGCCTACTTCGGCAACACCACCACAAACGGCCCGGCAGGCCTACTGTCCATCGCGTCCACCGCTGTCGATGCGGGTGGACTCCTGGGCAGACCTCGACGCTTTCGAGGAAGCCAAGACGAACGCCGAGAACCACAACACCGTGGTCGATTCGTTCGTCGCCAGCCCGGCCACCGCGTTGGCGCTCAGCACCTTGAAGGAGTACGGCACTGCCGGTAGCAACCGCGCCCTGCTGCAGCCCGATCCGACCAGCCCGGCATCCCGCACCATCGGCGGTGTCCCGCTGCTCACCTCGCCAAGCATCGCCGACGGGATTGTCTGGGCACTGCCGAAGTCGCGGGTCGTCGTGGCGCTGCGGCAAGGCACCGAGGTCACAACGGACACCTCGGCGTTCTTCACCAGCCACCGTGTTGCTGTGCGTGCGGTGCTGAGGATCGGCTGGGCGTTCACCGACGTCGCCGCCGTCTCGAAGATCGCCATCACGCCGTAAATGAACAGCGCCTCGCGGTGTCCCAGTGTTGCGCCGGGTCATCGCGAGGCGCACCATCGAGGAACCATGAGCCGATGCGAAGGAGCGTCGCCCACGCTCGACGAGCTGCGTGTCGCGTTCACCGAGCTGCTCGACCGTGCGGTGGCTCACGGCGAGGCGACACCCACGGAGACCTGGCTGGACAACCGTGTGCTCGACGCCATCGACGACGTCGCCCGCGCCTGGCCGCAAGTACCCGACGAGCTGATCGCCAAGGCGCGCAACAGGTTCGCTCACTACGAGCGGAGACGCGCCCGCATGCAGGATCGCACCGGCCCGGCGAACGCCCGCCGACGGCGCAGCTAGCGGGGTATATGGGGGTGGAGGGGGCCTCGATCGCGAAATCCCTGGCCCCCCAGGGGGCCATCGCGCCCCGAGAATTTTGCATCGCATCACGCAGACCCAGACCCTCTACACCTCGCTGCGGCGCATCGCCGCAGCTAACTACCAGTACGGAGGTACCGGAATGGCATCACGAACTGTACGAAACTCGGCGGGTAAGCGGCTCCGCAGGACGCTTAACGCGACGCTGCAGCCCGAAACCGAGTGGACCGAATCGGAGTCGATCACGCTGGACATCCTGGAAGCTGCAGCGGATAGGGTCGCGGCGCTGCACGTCCTGCTGGACGTCGAAATGGTCAAGGAGCCGGTGTCCACTCGCCGGGTGACGGAGCTGGCCGCCGAAGTCAGGCAGCACGAGGCCGCCATCGCCAAGATGGTCGCGTCGCTGGACCCGAACATGGAGCAGGCTAAATCCCAGCGCCATGTAGCGGCGGCGGCCAACGCCCGCTGGTCACGCCGGTAAATGGCCAGGCCGAAGGATCGCAACGCCGGCGGCGGCGAGCTGCGGGCCCAGCTTCTGGCCGAGGCCGAGGCCATGCGGGACTTCATATCGGGCCCGTCGCCCGATCCAATCGACGGCAGGCCGAACACGTCGGTGGACAGCCCGCTTCGCGGCATGCTCTATGAGGTATTCGACGGTCCTTGCCGGGCGTTGCGTGATGGGCTGGCTTATGTGTTCCCGCGCGGTGACTTACCGGACGGTCATCCCCTGCGATACACCCGCGGGCAGTTGTACGAGCGGCTGGAGTTGGGCGCCGACGACGTGCTGCGCGAGTTGGCGGATTGACCGGCGCCGGCCTGCGGGCGGGGGATCACCCCGCCGGCGACAGGGACGCCTGCGTGATGTGCTCGTGCTCGAGGGCGACGTGCTGTGCCCTACGGGTGACCGGCGGCCTACGCCCAGAAGCTAAGAAAGACGCCGACAGCCGTGATGAGCACTCCGATGGATGCCACCGAGAGATCTACGGCCTGTAGCTCGTCAAGCCGATCGCCGAAACGGTCGATCTCACGCTTGGCGTCTGTCAGCGCCTGCGCGGCGACAGTGTCGGCGTGGGCGTTGGATTGTTCGATCGCTCGATCGAGCCGGGCAATATTTGAGTTCACCAGTCCAAACATGCCCCGCAGTTCGCACACGTAATTCTCCAGTTGCGCAAGCTGTTCGGGTATCGGCAGAGTCTCGCCGAGCTGGAATTTAGCGTAGGCATCTGCGGTCAAGGTGCCGGTGCTGGCGAAAGCTGCCGGAGCATGCACGGTTGCGTGCCGTGGCTCGCGGCGAATCCTGGCCCACCAGTCCCGGAGTTGCTCTCGCAGCCCCTTGGCGCGCCCGTAGGCGTACAGCAGCCCGTAGGCAGTCACCAGCGTGCCGACCAGCTCGACCAAGGTCGACCAAAACCTCATGCACCGACCATAAGGGACACCTTCGTCGCCGCTAGCGCCGTGACACGCCTGTCGCCCCCTTGACCGAGCCGCCCCAACAACAACGACACCGGCCACTGCGATCTCGCCCGCGATGGCCGGTGTCGACGTGGGTGGACTAGGCGCCAGGTGCCGCCCCGATGACCCAGTGACGCGGCACCGAGCAGACGCGCAGCTGTGGCAGCCATAGCACTTGGCCCGCCTGCCGGTCGACGACCTCGTGCCAACGGGCCGACGGTACCCGCACCCGCCGTCGGGCATCGCGCCGCGTGCGCACGGCGATGCGCACCCGCGTCGCACCGCAGCGGCAGTTGGTCGTCATCGACCAGATCGTCGTCGGGGCTCAGTTCGTCGCCCTCGGCGATGGCGTGCACCGGTCGAGGCTGGTGTAGAAGTACCTCACGACCGCGTCCTTTCGTCGACCCGGCCGCTCGCATCTTGCCATCGCGAGGGTGGGGTGGTGTGCATGGTAAGCGCGTCCTCTTGATCAGTCTGCAACAAAGTGTCCTTCGCATATCTGGTGTCATCACCTGTGCAAGACGTTCTGGGGCTGGCATGACCGACAGCTTCCCGACGGCACCGTCATCTGGACCTCGCCGTCCGGGGATACCTATGTCACCACACCGGGCAGCGCGCTGCTGTTCCCCAGCCTGTGTCGCTCCATCGGCGGGATTCCCGCACCCGAGGCCGCCATGCCGGGCGAGATGTGCGGTGAGCGCACCGCGATGATGCCCAAACGCCGGCGCACCCGCGCCCAGAACCGGGCCCAGCGCATCGCCACCGAACGGCGGCGCAATCGTGACGCGCGCCAGCCCCGACGCGTGTGCGTCTTCGCCGCACGCGCCCAGGCCCCACCGGCGGACGACGACCCACCACCGTTTTAGATACGGGGCTGATTAAGCTCGGGGTCCATGGCGACCGTCTTCACGAAGATCATCAACGGGGAACTGCCGGGCCGGTTCGTCTACGAAGACGACGAGATCGTGGCGTTCTTAACGATCGCCCCGATGACGCATGGCCACACGCTCGTCGTACCGCGCGAAGAAATTGATCAGTGGCAAGACATCGAGCCGGCGGTATTCGGCCGCGTCATGGAGGTCTCGCAGCTGATCGGCAAGGCCGTTTGCAAGGCGTTCGGTGCCGAGCGTGCCGGGGTGATCATCGCCGGGCTGGAGGTGCCGCATCTGCACGTGCACGTCTTCCCGGCCTACAACCTCAGCGACTTCGGCTTCGCCAACGTCGACCAAAACCCGTCGCCGGAGTCACTCGACGAGGCACAGGCCAAGATCAAGGCTGCCCTGGCCGAATTGGCTTGAGCCTCAGGTTACTTGGGCGGCCACGTCGGCAATCCGCGGCAGCACAACCTTGAACCGGCAGCCCTGGCCCGGTGCGGTGGTGACGCTGACCGTGCCGCCGTGTGCGTAGACCAACGAGTCGACGATCGACAGGCCGAGCCCGCTGCCGCCGCTGGACCGCGCCCGCGAGGAGTCGGTGCGGTAGAACCGCTCGAACACGCGATGGGCATCCTGGCTGCTCATGCCGGGACCTTCGTCGCAGACCTCGAGAACCGCGTTGTCACCGCCGGTTCCGACCCGCACCGTGATCGCCGCGGTTTCCGGTGTGTGCTGTAATGCATTCGCCACCAGGTTGCCCAGCACCTGCCGCAGCCGGGCCTCATCGCCAAGCACCTCGGGTGTGCCGGGCCCGTCGAACACTTCCATGGAGATCTTGCGTTTCGGGGCGATGGACTGCGCGTCGTGCACGGCGTCACTGGCCAGCGAAAGCAGGTCCACCCGGTGCCGTTCCAGCGGCCGCTGGGCATCGAGCCGGGCCAGTAGCAGCAGGTCCTCGACCAGCAGGCCCATCCGGCTCGACTCGCTTTCGATGCGGCTCATCAGGAGCTCGACGTCCTGGGCGGCGCCCTGCCGGTAGAGCTCGGCGAACCCGCGAATCGTCGTCAACGGGGTGCGCAGTTCGTGGCTGGCGTCGGTGATGAACCGGCGCATCCTCTCCTCGGACCGGCGGGCCTGCTCGGCGGAGGATTCCGACGATGCCAGCGCACGCTGGATCTGCGCGAGCATTCCGTTGAGCGCCAACGACAATCGGCCAACCTCCGTGCGGGGATCCCGCTGCGGCACGCGTCGGTCCAGCTGCCCCGCCGCGATGGCCGCGGCCGTCTCTTCGACCTCGTCCAGTGGGCGCAGGCTGCGCCGCACCACGGCGTATCCGACCACGCCGAGCACCAACAGCACCGCCGCGCCGATCCCGACCTGCGACCAGATCAGCGCGCGGACCGTCGACTGAACGTCGGACAGGTCGATCGCGACCGTCGTCAGCTCGCCGCGCACCCCGCGCACCGTCATCGCCCGCCACTCCACGTCCGAGTCGCCCATTGAGCCGATCGTCACCGGCACCGGGCCGACGTCGTTGTCCGCGGGCAGCGCGGGTTCGGCCGCGCGGTCATTGACCGCCATCCAGATCTGGCCGTCGGGACCGATACCGCGCACGTAGAAATTCGACGGCGGCCGGGCCGGGTTGGGTCCGTCCAACGGCATCGGCGGCAGCCGCCGCGGCGCCTGCGCCCAGCCGCGAGACGCATCGAGCAGGGTCTGGTCGACCCGGCTGATCAGGCTGTGCCGCAGGATCGAGGTGACCGCGATCCCGGACGCCAGCAGGCCGCAGGCGACCAGCACCAGGGTGGCGGCGACTAGGCCAACCCGCAGCGGCACGCCTCGTCCGCGCATTACCGGGGTTCGCGCAGGACGTACCCGACGCCCCGCAGGGTGTGCAGCAGGCGCCTATCGCCGGTGTCGATCTTGCGCCGTAGGTAAGAAACGTAGGACTCGACGACGTTCACGTCCCCGCCGAAGTCGTAGCGCCAGACGTGGTCGAGGATCTTCGGTTTGGACAGCACCGTGCCCGCGTTGATGATGAAGTAGCGCAGCAGGGTGAACTCCGTGGGCGACAGCGACACCGGCTCGCCGGCCTTCCACACCTCGTGGGTGTCCTCGTCGAGTTCGATATCGGCAAAGGACAGCCGGGCGTTGCGCTGCTCGTCGACTCCGCGGCCCGTCCGTCGCAGGATGACACGCAGCCGGGCCACCACCTCTTCCAGACTGAACGGCTTGGTGACGTAGTCATCGCCACCCAGCGTCAGGCCGGCGATCTTGTCCTGCAACGAGTCTCGGGCGGTGAGGAACAGCGCCGGCGCGTCGATGCCGTCGGCGCGCAACCGGCGCAGCAGGCCGAACCCGTCCATGCCGGGCATCATCACGTCGAGGATGACCGCGTCGGGCCGCACCTCGCGGGCCTTGTCCAGCGCGGCGGGACCGTTGGACGCGGTATAGACCTCGAAGCCCTGAAATTTCAGGCTCACCGAGATCAGCTCGACGATGTTGGTCTCGTCGTCGACGACAAGCACCCGCGCCTCAGGAGTGTTCTCGGGCAATGCAGCCATGGCCATCCCGCTAAATGTCCTCGGTCTGTCTCTGGTAAGCCTGCACGTTACCTGTGGACTTCCTGTGAATTGTGCCTTGCGCTGTTCATACACTGGGGCGATGAACCTCGGCAAGAACTTGGTGCAGCTCGCCACGGCCCCGGTGCGCATCGGGCTCGCGGTCGCCGATGCCGGCCTGGAGGTTGCCGGCGGCGCCCTTGGCATCGCGCATCGCACCGTGGGGGAAAAGCCGGGGACCAGATCGGTCGCGCACATCCTCGGCATCGACGACGCCGTCGAGCGTGCCAACCAGCTGGCCCGGCTGATGGACGAGGACCAACCGCTGGGCCGCGCGCTGACGCCGGGCGGTCCCGTCGATCGGTTGCTGCAGCCGGGCGGCCTGGTGGATCGGTTGACCGCACCGGGCGGAGTGCTGGACCGGCTGACCCAGCAGGACGGCGGCCTGATGCGCGCCATCGAGCCGGGCGGCCTGGTCGATCAGTTGCTCGATGAGGACGGACTCGTCGAGCGGTTGCTGGCCGAGGACGGGCTGGCGGATCGGCTGCTGGCCGAGGGCGGGCTGATCGAGAAGCTGACGGCGCGCAACGGGCCACTCGAACAACTCGCCGACGTGGCCGACACACTCAACCGGTTGACACCGGGCCTGGAGGCCCTCGCGCCGACCGTCGAAGCGTTGCGCGAAGCCGTCATCACGTTGAGCCAGATGGTCAATCCGCTGAGCAGCATCGCCGACCGTATTCCGCTGCCGGGCCGACGGCCCAGGTCCCGGTCGTCGTCGGTGACGGCCGTGCGCTCGCAGCGCGTCATCGACGTCGACGATTGACCCGATAAACTCGGGCCCGCTACCCCGGCCTCCTTAGCTCAGTGGTAGAGCACTCGCCTTGTAAGCGAGCGGTCGTCAGTTCAATCCTGACAGGAGGCTCCAGCCCCAAAAGCGCAGTTCACGGGTCATGTCGCGATCCGGACAACGATCAAGAGCGCGTTCTTGCCGTCATTTGCCGTCAACTCGATTCCTTGCCGTCACGCCGGGCGGCGGAAATCGGGACTTCGGCCCATGTGGGGCACGAAAAACCCGGTCCGAGAACCGCTTTCGATTCTCGGACCGGCGAGGAAGAACGAAATCGCAGGTCAGACTCGCTACTGTGCGGACTTCTTACGCCTCGTCCACAACGAGATGCTCTCTGCCGCGAGGGCCAGCTTGTCCGGTTGGTTGTGCACGTAGGTGCGCATAGTGAACGCGGTGTCGGCGTGCCCGAGCCACGCCGAGATGATCGCCACCGGAACGTTGTGCTCCAGGTGCATGAGCGTGCCGCAGGTGTGCCGGGCGTCGTGCAGCCGGATCCGTTTCACGCCCGCCTTCGCACACGCGGCAGCCCAGTAGTCAGACACCGTGTCTGGGTGGTAGCGCCGCCCCAGACGGTCGACGACGACGTAGCCGCTGCGCTCGTAGGTGGGCCCGGCGGCGAGCTGCTCCTCGGCCTGCATGCGCGAGGCGGCCCTGAGCGCCGCCAGCAGCTCCAGGGTCAGCGGCAGCACACGGGTCGAGGTCTCGGACTTGGTGTCGCCCTCGACGACCTCGCCGTCGACGACGACGCGAGTGATCTCAATGCTGATCGTCTGCGCCTCGAAGTCGATGTCGGTCCAGCGTAGCCCGCACAGCTCACCGCGTCGCAGACCGACCAGCGCGAGGTGCCACACGTGTCCGAGGCGGTCCTCGGCAAAGGTGTCGAGGAGCTTCTCGACCTCGACTGTGGTGAAGGTCTGCATGGGCACCTTGCTGACCGGCAGGCGGTCGACGAGCGCGGCCACGTTGTAGTTGACCTTGCCCTGCTTGAGCAGCTCGTTCAGCATCGACTCGAGGTAGTTGAGCATCGGATTGATCGTGGCAGCCTTCCACGGCCGCCGGTAACGTCCCCGTACACCGCGCCCCTCCTTCACGTGGACCGGCACGACGCCGCCCGCCATCAGGTCGGTGACGAGTTCATCGAGATGCCGCTTCTCCAGCGCCTGGATCGGCATGTCGCCGCGCCGGTCGCGCAGTGGCTGCAGACCATTGCGGTAGGCGGCCTTGGCCGACTTGCGCAGACCGTGTCGGCCGGCCAGCCAGTTCGCGCAAGCCTGCTCGACCGTGAGCGTCGAGCGCATCACGTAGGTGCCCCGAGCGGCCTGGTACTGGAAGTCGCGCAAGGCGTCGCGCGCTTCCTGCGCGGTGTCGAATCGCTTGTCGAGCTTGGGGCGCTGTTTGGTGATCGGGTCGACGCGGCCGTTCTCCTTGACGTGGTAGCGGACCTTGCCGTTCTTGAGGGTGATCTTCTTGATCTGTAGGGGGAGCTGCTGGCGCGGCATCGTGCGCGGGTCCTTCCTGGAATCTCTATCCGGTAAGGCGCTGCGCTCGTTCGTCGAGACGTGTGATGAAGTCGTCGAGCGCTGCATCGGTAACAAATCGGCGCGAACCGATTCTCACACTGCGCAGCTCGCCCGAGTCGATCAACTCGTACAGCTTCGTGCGGCCGATGCCGAGGCGTGCCATCACGCCCGGGACCGCAATCAGCTCGGCCATTGCATTCCTCCTGTAGGCCGCCCTCTTCGAGGTAGGTCCTTCTCACCCGTCCTGTCCGACTCAGGTGCCGCGTCGAGGTAGCGCCACTCGATGCGCGTGACCTCGGTATCGCGGTTGCAGCCGGCGCGCGTGCGGCAGAGGAACTCGACGAGCTCGGCAAGCGTCCAATCCGGGAAACCCTCGGCCGCAACATCTTCCGCCGCGATGACCGACAGCGGCTCACGCCATACCGAGACGATCTCAACCGGAGTCATCGGACGATCCGCTCGCCCGGGCGCAGACTCATCCACTTGCGGCAAAGCATCAATTGCTCGCCGGCGCGCGTCCTTCCAACCCAGCCGTCGGATAACTGTCTTTCGTCGCTCACGGACCTGCTGCTCGGTCAACGGCACCGACCTTAATCGCACGATTACCTCTCCTCTCGCGAGAGGTTTAACGATTGAGTGCACTTGAGGACTGCGGCGCGAGCAGAACGCCGCGGCCTCGGATCCGTCCGACCGGGTGATCGCCACGGTCGGTGGCCGCTCGTCCTCGAACTCGCCGCACCCGGGCAGGCTGGCCCGGATCTCCGACGACCCCGACGACTGGGTGTTCATGTCGTCTGTTCCCCCTGAGCGGGTGGATCGTGTGCCCGAAGATTATCGCGGGCGGTATGGCGGTGTTCGATCATCCGCTGAGCCGCGGACAGGATCAGGGCACGCTCGCCGAGAGTGCATAGCCCGACCCGATCGAATTCCCATGCGATCGGATCAATGCTCGCCGTCTGCCCACGATGCTGTGCGGTGATGGTTGCCGTGGCGTGCTCGGCGTGTTGTTGGCGGGTCCAGGCGGCTCGGTACGCGCGCAGGGCGCCCATGGTGGTGGAGAACAGGCGGGATTTGGTCGTGATGTGCCCCCGATACCCCAGGGTGTGCAGCCAGCGGTCCATCCCATCGTATGCGCGGTGGGCGGCCGCGTCGGTGATCGTCGTCAGGATGGCCCGCACATGGGCGGTGACGTCCAATTCCGCGACAGCCAGCGGGGACATGCGTCGGATGCCGACACCGAATTCGGCCACCGATTTCGTCACGTACTTAGCCAAGTACGCTGCCACCGACCGGCCCGACCGACGGGGCGGCTCGTCGGGCCCGTGACCGTGGTTCGGCTCCAGCGGCTGGGTGTCGGTTTGGGTGCCGAACCGTAACGCGCGACCCTCGCCGTCGCCGGGGCGCTCAGGGTCGGTGACCGTGAGCGTGACGGCGCGCGCGGCCCGCTGGACTAGGACGGCCAAGTCGGTGGCGGTGACCGAGGAGACGGGCGGCGTGGGCGGCTCGCCTGGCACGGGTGGCCCGTCCAGGCGGATGACGGCGTGAAAGTGCGGGATGGCGCGGCGCTGCATCTCGGCGACTTTCACATAGTTGAGGCGAACACTGGTGGCGGCTTCACCCATGGCCCGCTGGTGGCTGTCCAGCAGTCGGCGCAGGGTGATGGTGAAGCGCCGCCACAGTTCGGGGGCGTGCCAGGCGAACAGGACGTGCCCGGTGTAGTCGTAGCAGTCTTCGCATAACGGTTGACCCACCCGCGGATCATTATCGCCGTGGCTGGTGCTGCACCACAGCGGTTTCCCATGCCGACACCGGCGGTAGCCGCTGTGGCCGGGATCGTGACAGCGGCGATCGTGGCTATTGTGGGTGTCGTCTCGGGTGGTGTGCACGGGCCCGAAACCCGGTGCGGTCAGGGTGACGAACACCTGCGGGTGCTCGGCGATGGTGGACGGCATGTGGTGGTGTCCGCCGTGCAAGCCGGCGTGCACGAGCTGCCAGGTGTCGCGGGCATACAGATCCGAGCAGGATGGGCACGCGACCGCGCGGCGGTTGTTGCAGCGGGACAGGACCCGATGGTGGCGGCCGAGCGTGTCGGTGCCGCTCAGGTGGATCGGGTTGGCGCAGAACCCGACGTGTTCGGCTTTCCGCCACCAGGACTCGAAGCCCGGTGAGGCGGCGCGGCGCACCATCTGCACCACCACATCGGTGGAATCGATGCCAGCCGGAAGGCCCGGCAGGACCGGAATCGTCGCCGCCGCGGCCGCAGCTGCAGCCGGAGTGTGACTGGGGGTGAGCGTCATTGGTGGGCGCTCGCGTTGCCGGATGTGCCGGCCGAGGGCTGGTGGGGTGCGAAGTGGGTGGCGAGGTAGTCGATGTCGGCATCCGTGACGTGGAACGCCCGAACCCGCACAGGCTCAGCGTCACCGTCCTCGCACACGTAGGCGACACCGGGGGTGCTGGTGGGAATCTGGTCGCAGACCGCGCCCGCCTCCCGTGTCGCGGCGCCCAGGACCATCGTGGTTTGGGTGGATTCGGTCATCCGCAGCCCGACCCGGATGGAGAACAACTGCCGGATGGGTAGGACGTCTTTCGACGGGTCTTGCACCGCGGCGATGACGGAGACACCGACCGCGCGGCCCTGCGACAGCAGTAGTCCCAAGAGTTGTTCGACTTCGGCGCGGATCTTGCGGTCCCCGATGTAGGCGGTCAGCGACGCGATTTCATCGACGATCAGCACGATCAGCGGTTCGGCGGTGGTGGGGGTGTGCAGGCGGGTGTGACCGCGCAGCCGCCGCGCGCGCTGCTGCATGACCGTCGTGACGGCCCGCAATAGGTCGAGGGTGTTGTCGCCGTTGTCGTGGGCGAAGCCGGTGAACAGTTTGTGTCCGCGCCCGAATTCCATGCCGCCTTTGGGGTCGACCACCAGCAGGCGCACCCAGCCGACCCGCACACCGGGTGCCAGGCCGGCGATGACCGACCACAGCACGGAGCCTTTCCCGGAGCCGGTGGCGCCCGCGATCAGGATGTGCTGCCCCAACACCGGCAGGTGCCACCACCTGCCAGTTTCGGTGGCCCCCACCCCGACGCCCGCAGAGTTCACCATGGTTTGGGTTGTGGGGCGGCGGAGCCGGATCGGGGTGGCCAGTGCATCGCCATGATGCGCGGTGATGCTGATTTCTCCAGGCCTAATCGAGCGGATCCTCACCCGCTGGGCGCGGAACGCTTCGGCCAGGGCCAGCGCTTTGTTCTGCCAGTCGGCTGTCGATTGACCGGTCAGAATTCGCACCACGACGACATCGCTGGTGGTGCCGATGGTGACTGACCGCAGGGCTGGCACGAGCGTTTGTTCATTCAGCTTGGCGGTGAGGCCGTGCAGGGTGCAGATCGCGGTCCAGCGGTGCCGATAAATCCACCAGGTCCGCCACCGGGTCCGCATCCGCTGGGTCACCCACTGCCGGAACGATGCCGGCGAGAGTTGCGACCAGGAAACCAAGGCCAGACCCGACACCGCCGCGAGCACGAGACCGAACACCGGTCCGTAACGGAACCCGACCCACACGCTGGCGATGATGGGGATGCTGAACATCGGGAACAACACCGACCACCACAGCAGCACCGCTAAACCTTTGGTCAGTGCCACCACGATTATGGTGACAGTTTCGTCGATGTCAGATTCGGTGCTCTGGGAGTTGTTGGCGCCGTGTGGTTTTGACGTTCCAGCCATGACAAAGCCTTCCGTGAGGTAGTGCACGAGTTCACGGCGAATTGGTTTGGTTGAGCGGGTGACCGCACCACCACTGGGGGCTGGGTATTGCGGTGCCGCGATCACCCGTCAACCAGCGTATTAGGCGGCCGGCTTACCCGCGCTACCGGAACGCCGGTGGATGTCGCGGCTTTGGGTCGGGCGATAACTCCGGCCAGCGGGGCACCCGACGCGCGGATCGCGTCAGCCCGGAATGCGATCCCGCTGCGGCCTTCTTGGCTCCACGGCAGCGCTACCAGACCATCGACCTGCACCGGCTGGCCCACCGTCACATTCGGGTCACCTGCCACCGTCACCGCGATGACATCCCCACCGGAGGTGTCCAGCGCCATCAGCTGGACCTGCCACAACGGCAAACCCGTCTCCCGATCGATTTTCGCTTGGCCGGTATCGAACGCGATCCGCGGTTCCGGTGCCCGGGTGCACACGAACGACACCCCTACCGTATCGATCCTGAGCTTCATATGTATGTCCTTCCTGCTGTGTCTTGTCACGACCACTCGGCCGCAATCGCCAGTTCATAAGGACAAACCGGGCATTCCCAGGGCATCCGATGGACAAAGCGGACAAACAGGCTGACAAACTGGACAAACCACAACCCAGGCAGCAGCTCAGCGCGGCCGCCAGAACCAACGACGACAGGAGGGATGGTCACCGGTGTCACGGGATGGGCAGCCTGACAAAGCGCCCGTTCCCAATCACGCGCTGGCGGCGCGGATGAGGGAGAAGGGGTTCAGCGAAGCCAGACTCGCAACGGCCGCCGGTGTCGACGTCAAGACGGTGGGACGTTGGGTGAGAGGTGAATCGCTGCCCCAAGCCGTGAATGCCCGCGCCGCCGCCGACGCACTGGGCTGCGATCCGCAAGCCCTCTGGCCGGACTTGTTCCCCACCATGCGTCCGCCTGGCACCGGGACGGTTGCGGTCAGTGTCTATGGCAGCCGAGCCGACGTCCCCGTCACGGTGTGGACCGAGCTATTCGGCGGCGCCCTCGAGGCGATCGACATCCTGGTCTATGGCGGCACATTCCTGTTCGACGGTGTCCCCCGATTCCGCAAGTTGCTCACCGCCGCCACCGAACGCGGCGTGGCAGTCCGGTTCATCATCGGCGACCCCGACTCAGACGCGGTCGCGCAGCGCGGCGAACAGGAGGAGATCGGCTCCAACCTTGCGGGCCGCTGCCGCATGACCCTCGCACGCCTGCAACCAATTTCGCGCATCGCCGGACTGGAAATCCGCACACATGCCACGCCGTTGTACACGTCGATGTTCCGCGCCGACGACACGCTCATCGCCAACCCGCATCTCTACGGTGCCCCCGCCAGCGACAATCCCGCCCTGGTCATCAGACGCGACGATGCACCCGAGTTGTGGCACGACCATCTGCTCGCCTTCCAACGAGTCTGGAACACCGCACACCCCATCCGCACCGAGACATAACGCCCCACCCGTTAAACGCATTGGAAGGACGAGATGGCCCGAACCGACTACTACAACGATCCCGACGCGCCGCCCGCCAACAGTGTGGTGCCCTCCACCACCGCTGTCGTGACCGACGACCAGGATCGCATCGTGCTGATCAGACGCCGCGACAACGACCTGTGGGCGTTGCCCGGCGGCGGGATGGAACTAGGCGAATCGATCGTCAACACCGCGGTGCGCGAAGTGAAGGAGGAAACCGGGCTCGACGTCGAAGTCACCGGCCTCATCGGCGTCTACACCAACCCGCACCATGTGATGGCCTACACCGACGGCGAAGTCCGCCAACAATTTTCGCTGTGCTTCACCACACGACTCGTTGGCGGCGACCTCCTCATCGACTCCGAAAGCACCGACATCGCCTGGACCGATCCACAAGACATTCCCGCGCTGACAATGCACCCGTCCATGCGACTACGGATCCAGCACTACCTCGAACACCGCAGCACCCCATACCTAGGGTAGGGCGGATCTCGCTGCCGGCGTTCCTAGCCGGTAAGGGCGTCAACGCGGGCGACGGCGGCAAGCAATGTGGGCGCCGACAACGTGATCGCGCGATGCACCGGATCGTCGTCGGCGTACCGCGACAGGATCTCGCTCAGCCGATCATCAGCCCGCACCGGCGAACCGTCCGGGCCGGTCGTCATGTCCGCACACGTCAACACATCCAGCAGGAAACCCGGCGGCTCCGCGAACTCGGCCAACGCCTCCGACAACCCACGTTCGCGCGCCTCGAACACCGCCCCCGTGTGGTAGGCCACCAGCGACACCACCAACGCTGGGAAACCGTCCGCCCGGACAAACACAGCACCGTCCAGGGAGTGAAAGCCCGTCGAGCGCACGGATGGCGCATAGCCGACATCGTGTAACCACGCCGCCGCCACCAGCGCCTCCGCCTCCAACGGATCAATACGTTCCACCAGGCGCTCGGCCGCCGCTGCGACACCACGAACATGTGCCAACCTCGTGGCCATCGGTGCCAACCGGACCTCAGCCACCCGCCGAGCCCGCTCTGACAGCACGCCATCCATCACGACAGCCTACTGACCAGCCCCCACCGGTCTGAACGCAGTTCGAGCCACCTCCACACGCCCTCACGTCAAGATCAGCACAACCCGTGGCGGCTCCCGTCCGCTGGCGCTCCCGTCCGCCACCACGGCCCGAACCAGATCTGCTGCCCTGCAGTCGCACGAAGGCAGCAGCTCGGAGACCACGCACGTGAGAACTTTCTGTACTGCTATCAAGCTGGCGTGACTGCGCCGATTTCGATCACCGCTGATGTGCTGACTGCGCCGCCACGCCGGCGGGCCGCACCGATCACCGTCGAGGACTGTCCGGCCCTTCTTGCGCCTTGTACGGCTTTGTCGAGCCGCGCCTGCGCATCGGCCACCTCTTGCCCCGCGTGCGGATGTCGGCCACCGCCGGGCGCGCATGTTCCGCGTCGCGGACATCCGAAGGCGCCAGCGCCGAACCGAAGGCGGCAGCACCGACTAAGAAGCTCGCCCGGCATGGCCAGATCTTCTCGTGCCCCCGCTCGGCGGACCCAGCCGGTGACCTATCAGGTTCGGGTCGATCTGGACGGGGCGAAGCCGCCGATCTGGCGGCGGCTGCTGCTGTCGTCCGACTTGATGCTCGACGAGCTGCACGCGGTGCTGCAACAGGCCATGGGGTGGACCGACAGCCATCTGCACCAGTTTCTCGCCGGTGAGAACAAGATGGACCGCTTCGCCGTGCACTACCACACGCAGTTCATGCTCGACGAGGGCGCCGAGGGTGTCCTGGAGAACCAGGTTCGCCTCGACGAGCTGCTCGACCGGCCCGAAGGACCGGCTGTTCTACCTGGTACGACTTCGGCGACGACTGGGAACACACGCTCGTCGTGGAGAAGGTGCTGCCCCGCTTCGGTGACGAACCGCCCGCGATCTGCATCGGCGGCGCTCGTGCCTGCCCACCGGAAGACTGCGGTGGAATCGACACCGCCCGCGCCGCGGGACAGGCCGCGAAGGACGCCTGCCGGGCCAACGGTGGGTTGGGGGAGTACTACACCGAACGCGACACCCGCACCCCGGTCTGGCTGTGCGCCGGCGACACCCACACGGCGGCCGAACTGGTCGGGCTGAGCGATGTCGCAGCGGGCCGGTGGGGAGGCCGATACCGAGGTGGTGGCGCGCTGGCTCGACGATGGTGTGGCGCCCAACGGAGAGTGCGGTCGCGCGTTCGGAGACCGCGGTGTGCACGGCTTCGACCTGACGTTCTGCGCGCCCAAGAGTGTGTCGCTGATCCGCGCGCTGCGCGCTGACGATGTGGCCGACAAAGCGATCGCCGACGCGCACGCCACCGCGATCAGTCGAGGCGATGGAATACCTTGCCGTCCATGCCGGATACACCCGCGTACACAACCCGGTGACCGGGGAGAAGGATCTGCGTTCGGCTGCCCGGTTTGGTGGCGATCGCCTATCAGCACGAGACATCGCGGGCGGGGATCCGCACCTGCACACCCACGTGATCGTGCCCAACCGCCAGGCCCGCCACGACGGCCAACTCGTCTCGATTGATGGCACGTCGCTGTATCACGAAGCCCGCGCCGCCGGGGTCATCTATCAGGCGACGCTGCGCCGCGAACTGCACCGCTTGCTGGGCGTGGAATGGACGCTGGCCGACCCCGCCACCGGGATGGCCGAGGTCGCCGGCATCGACCCGCGAAACCATCACCGCGTGGTCGCAGCGCTCCACCCAACTACGCCAGTGGGCGGCCGGAAACCTGGTCGTGGCGGACGGGCGCCAGCTCATCGCCAGCGCAGCTCGCGGCCGCGCAGAAAGCGACCCGCCCGGCCAAACCCGAACAGCTCGCCTGGGCCGAGCTTGCGCGGCAGTGGCGCGCCGATGAGCGGGGTCTGGGCGATCGATGGCGCGGCCTGGCGCCAGGCCCGCCAGGCCGGCGCGAAGAGCCGCATTGACACCGTTGAATCGGGACTGGTTGATGGCGGCCGCCGAGAGCGCATCGACAAGGCCGCGTTCACCCGCGCCGACCTGATCGAAATCGTCGGCGCGCAGCTGCCCGTCGACACCGAACACAGTCCCCGCGCAGCTCGTGGAGAGCGCCGTCGACCAGATCGGGGTGCGGCTCACCGCGCCCCGGCAGCCGCACCAGCGCGAGGGCCACGAGCGCTTCACCTTGGACCGCATCCTGGCCGAGGAAGCCGCGCTGCTCGACCTCGTCGACGCCCGCGATGTCCGGGCGCTGATGTGGGTCAAAGACACCGACACGCGGGGCTGTCGGCGGATCAGAAACGCGCCGTCGAAAACATCGCTGCGTCACCGTGGTTGGTGCAGCCGTTGAGCGCGCCGGCCGGGGCCGGCAAGACCACCTCCATGCGCGCCCTGGCCGCCGTGGCGCGCCGCCGCCACGGCCAGGTTCTGGTGCTGGCGCCGACCGGTAAGGCCGTCGACGTCGCGGTGCGCGAAGGCGCCGGCGACACCGGCTACACCATCGCCAAAGCCCTGCACTCGCTACAGAACGGCACCCTGAAGCTCGGCCATCTCGACCTGGTGATCGTCGACGAAGCCGGCATGGTCGGCACCGACGATCTGCGCCAACTACTCACCGCCACCACAACAGCCAACGCCAAGACCGTGCTGGTCGGCGACGCCCACCAGCTGGCCCCGGTCAAGGCCCGCGGCGGCATGTTCGCCCAACTCTGCACCGACCTGCCCTGGACGCAACGACTCTCCGAAGTGTGGCGCATGCGCGACCCCGACGAACGCTCCGCCTCCCTCGCCCTGCGCGACGGCGGGCCCGGCCCCGGTGCGCCGCGCGATCGACTGGTACCGCAGCCATGACCGGCTGCACACCGGCGACCAGATCGCCATGGCCACCGACGCCCTGGCCGCCTACCGGGCCGACACCGCCGCCGGTAAGGACGCCCTGCTGGTGTGCGACACAACAGAAATGGCCGACGCGCTCAACCGCCGCATCCACGACGACACCATCGACGCCGAGGCGCCCACCGTCGATGTCGCGCGCGGACATCGGGTCGCGGTCGGCGACCTGATCATCAGCCGCCGCAACGACCCCACCATCACCGTCTCGACGCCACCCGCAACGAGCCGGCGGCCGACCCGGTGCGCAACGGCAACCGCTGGCGCGTCTACGCCATCGACCCCGAGCACAACCGCATCGCCGCCCGCCGCCTCGACGACGACGCCCGCGCCGTCTTCACCGGCGACTACCTGTGCGAGCACATCACCCACGGCTACGCCGTCACCGTGCACTCCGCCCAAGGCGTCACCGCCGACACCACCCACGCCGTCCTCGGCGAAAACACCACCCGCGCACTGCTGTACGTCGCCATGACCCGCGGCCGCGAAACCAACACGGCCTACCTCTACGAGCGGATCGCCGGCGAAGCCGACCACGAACACGCCCAGCCCGCCCGAGTCCACATGGCGCGTCGCGGCAGCAGCCGCGACGCCGCGCCCCTGTTGCGCGACATCATCGCCACTCACGACGAACACGCGCGCACCGCCCAGGCGCGCACCGCCCACGACATCGCCGCCGAAGCACCCGACCCCCGACAGCTGCCCGACCGGGTCCAATGGGTCCTCGACCGTCGCGCCAAAACCGTGGCCACCAGGCGCAACCTCTACCAGGCAGCATGCCGACAGGCTCGCGACATGGCTATCGACCGGCAACTTGGCCACGACCAGCACCTCAGGCGCAGCCAAGACCAGAGCTTGGACTACGGCCTCGACCTCTGACCGCTACTACGCTCCACGTTCGACGGCAACCTCAGGCTGCCTCCCCGGCGACGACGCCACGGCCGGCCGACTTGCGGACGGACTGCTCGATTTTGGCCTGAACGTTCTCGAAGCCGTGGGCGCCGACGGTCAGACGTTGTCGGTCAGCTGCTTCTTGGCGTTCGCTGGTTCCGCGGTCGGCGACGTAGTGCATGATCCGACCGATGGTGTCCTCGAAGTAGGCATCGTGGACGGCGTCACGGATGTCCTCGGCTTGCACCCTGCGGCGGTACTTGGTGTTCTGCTCCAGCCACTCGCCGGCGAAGTAGGCGTACTGGTTGCAGAGGATGGGGTGGCCAAGGTTGAAGTACACGACGCCGCTGGCCGGATCCCAGGAAGCGAAGTCACTCGGGTCGAACCCCTGGTCGATCCACCCGGCCTCCGGGAGCGGTACCGGTTCGGGCACGGGAGCCGGCCGGGCCTGCACTTCGGTCGCCTTCTCGCTGCCCGGAGTGCGGCGATGGGTGCGAGTTTGCCCGGTCGGTGTAAAGGTCGCCCGGCGCTTGGCGCCGGGTTTGGGGGTTTTCGCCCGGCGCTTGGTCGTTCCTCCAGAGGTCATCCCTTCCTTGCCGTTCGGCGAGGGGGTACCGCTGGGCAGGGTTTCGGTGGTGTTGAGCATGCCGTCGAGGTAGTCCGTGCCAGGGGCGCCGGACGGCCCCAGCAGCCCCGTTCCTGCCTTGCGGCGGCGGGACTGGATCACGGCCGTGATCCGGACTTCGAGTCGGGCCTTGAGCCGGTCGGCGGTGGTCAGATTGATCTAGCTGCCGCGGCTGAGGCGTTCCCGGGCGGCCTTGTTGGCCTCGGCGATCGCGGGGGCATCCGGTCGATGAACTGCTCGCCCCACTCGGCCAAGGGCAGCTCTTGGCCGTTGCTCAGGACAAGTTTGGACCGGGTCGGGTCCTGGTGGAGGTGCAGCCGCGGGTGGGTGGAGTCATCTCCAGGGTCCGTAGGCCCGATGATCTGCAGGGACAGCCGGTTATACACGTCGGCCAGCTGGACTCCGAAGAGTCGCATCTTGGAGGGCAGGTCCGGATAGTCGGTGCCGGGTGCGGCCAGCACCATGGACTCGTTCTTGTACCGGGCGATGATGTGGCCTTTGCCCCCGAACGGGAGGCGCCGGTTCTCGGGGTCGGTATCCGAGGGGAGCAGAGCCCATTTCACCTCAACACCGAGAGTTTCGTCGACGACGACGGTGCCGCTAGTGGCTGGACGGTTGGTCCACGCGCCGTGCCCCTGGATGATGCGACCGTCGAGGCGGTACTCGGTACCGCCCGCACCGGTCAGCTTGCGGCCGCCGAAGTTTTTGCCCGGAGCGGCCGGCATCGGCGCGGTGAGGATGATGGTGATTGGTTCGCCGCCGGTGCCGACGGGGTCGTAGATCCGGTCGCGCATGGCGTCGATGATCCCATTGTTGGTCTCGTGCTTATCGGGGTTGGGATCGACGAATGGGCCGTCGACCCCGTCGTCGCGTCCGAGGTAGATGAAGGCCACCCCATGACCGCTGCTCTGTACCTCAGCGCGACCGGCCAGGACCTGCAGCAGTTCGGGGTCAGGTGTGGACACCGGCGTGTACTCGTATTCGTTGGTCGCCGGGTTTTTGAAGAGCTTCATCATCAGGCCGGCGGGGAGGTTCGTGCCGTCCCAGGACAGGGACCAGCAGGTTCGTCCAGGGCAGGACCGCGGTGCGGGCACCGGCGTGGCGGTGGCCAAGCGTGTTGTCCAGCCGCCACAGGTCCCCTTCACCCTCGCCGATCGTCGTCATGTAGGACTCCAGCTCGGACTCTGTCAGCGCGGGCCCGTTGTTGATGAACGCACGCTTCAAGACGCCGGTGTGTGGCATCACCACAATGTCGCTGCACACGTACGTGGTGCCGGTTTGCTGGGTGGCATTGCGGATGATTTCCAACGCGTGCTGGTAGGAGCGGCTGCCCGCGTAGTCCTCTTCGATACGCCCCACGCCGCCGCGTTGGACATGCCGATGGCATGCGAGGCGGGGACGCCGAGCTGCTCGTTGCGATCCTTCATGGAGTTCTCTTCTGCGTTAGAGCTGGTCACAGACCTGAGTGGGCCAGATAACCAAAACCTAGCAGCGTTTAACGCTTGTAGTCAAGATTAAGATATTAAAATTATTGACAGGCAGTTACTGCGGCAGATAATCTGCAAACTGTTCCTAAGTACGGGTAATCCCGCCACGATCTGAGGTGTAGAAAATGACTACAGCTGCCCAGCCGGCCCTGGCGATTGACACGTCGCGGTTAAGTGGTGTTCGGCGCACGAGCACCTATCTGGCGATGCGTTCACAACAGGGAGCTCGCATGGTGTACACGCTTAGGGTGCCATTGAGCGACCTGAGCGTGATCCTGCCACTCCCTGACCCAGAGCGACCAGATGAAGAGAACCGGCGGGTGGACACACGGCATGCGAAGGACTTCGCCAACTATCTCAACGACAAAGAGGACTGGGTGGCTCCGAGCTTGCTGGCCCGCGATTACGGGGGCTGCCGTTTCGAAGAGATAGCCGGGACGGAGGGCAAGCTTGGTTACCTGGAGGTCCCGTGGTCGACGGGTGCACTCTCACCGCTGACAACCATCGACGGCCAGCACCGCATCCTGGGCGTCGACATGGAGATCAAATCCCTTACAGAGCAGATCAATAAGCTCGAACGTGAGAAGTTACGCGCCCGAGCTGATTCCAGGATCGCCGCCCTGACGGAAAACATTGCCCGGCTTAGCGAACGACTGGAGCGGCTACAGAATGAAGCGGTTGGCCTCGAGATTTACGTGGAGCCAGATAGCGTCAAAGCGAAGCAGATGTTCGTGGATGTCGCTGACAACGCCAAGGGAATTTCGCGTGCCTTGACCGCACGGTTCGACAGTTCCAAGATCGCGAACCGCACTCTTGATCGAGCCATGAACCACGCACTGTTGAAGAGCAAGGTCGACCTGGAGCAAGACAGGATGACCCTCAAAAACCCAAACCTAATGGGCGCCAAGCACGTTGCTGACCTGACCCCGAGCTGTCGCAGTTGGTGTCTCGGGCCGGATCGGGCGCAAACGCGAAAGCGAGCTTGACGACGCGACGGTCATCGAGCAAGTGCACAGCTATCTTGGCTGCATCACGGGGCGTCTAGTGACCTTTCGGCGGTTGCCGAGGGAACACTCACACCGCAACAACTGCGGCGCGATTCGCTCCTCGGATCCACTGGCATATTCAGGGTCCTCGCCGGTGTGTGGCATGAGCTGCATGCCAAGGATGTTGACGACGACGAGATCACTGAGTTCTTCCGCAAGCTGGACAAGCACATGGCAGCGCCAGTTGATGACGACAGCATCTGGCGAGCTCACACAAGCTGCCGATGACTTCGAACCCAACGCTTCGGCGCCGATCATGCGCACGCAGAATCTGCAGCATCTCGCCGCGGTCATTACGAACTGGTTCACTAATCCCCCCGCCGAGCTCTAACCCTGAGCGCAGGTCTCAGTTCTAGAGAAACGGGAGCGATCGGATCCTGTCCACGTGCATCGGAGACTTGACCCGTGTCAAGCCCCGTTCGTGTCCCGTCCGGTAGCGAGGGGTCGGCAGTCTAACACTGTTGTGGCGCTCGCTCTGTCAGCTATTGCTGGTAGCTGCCCTGTCGGCATTGGTAGGCGATGCCGGTGACGCGGAGGAGCACGGTGTTGCGGGCCCCTTGGCTCCGGCCTTGACCCGCCTGGCCTGTTCCGGTCGCGACAATCGGCCGGCCAGGAAGGGTGGCATTCAAAACGCCGAATTGGCTGCGATGACACTCGCTGGTGTTGTTTTAAGGGTTGTTTGTGGTGTGGGTGATGGTAGCGTTGTGTATGGATACACAGGGATTGAATAGTGGAGGTGCAAAATGCCTGTTCTGACGGCCTCTGCAGCACACCAACTCGACATCGAGGCGTCGTCGCGCTCTATCCGCGAGATCGCGGCGTATCTGCAAGACACCGTTGGCCAGCGTGTCGCCGCGGCGATCGCGGGACTGGCCGACGCTAAGCAGATCGGCCGGTACGCCCGTGAGGACGGGCCGCAGCCGCACGGGACGACTGAGCGCCGGCTTCGCGAGGGCTACAAGGTGGTCCGGATGCTCGTCGACGCGTATGACGACAAGACGGCGCGGGCGTGGCTCTTCGGTACGAACACACGGCTGGACGATCAAGCACCCGTGGAGGTGCTGGGCGCGGCGATAGACACAGGGGATTTCACAATGGTGGTGCAGGCAGCACGGCAGGTCGCTAGCTTTCAGGCGTGAGCGAAGGCCCCGGTGAGAGCCCCCTGTGGCGAGTCGGCTATCACGCAGACCCGCTGGGATTCACACCGTGGGAGTTGTACGGGTTCAGCCATCGCTTCGATGACATCGAGCAGCGCTTCCGCACACTCTATTTGGCCGAGTCTGATGTAACGTGTCTGCGCGAGGTACTCGCGGATTTTCGGCCGAACCTTGAGGCCCGCCGACGCCACATCGAACGCTACGGGCCTGAAGCCGCCGATGACTTCGTGACCGAGCCGGTCACGGCGAAGTGGCGCCGAGAGAATGTGTTGGTTCCGGCAACACTGGAATTGGATGGACCGGTGATCGATCTAATTGACGCCGGGACTCGCCAGGAGATCGAGGACCGACATGAGGGATTGTTGGTCCATCACGGGTTGGAACACACCTCGATCTGCATCAGATCACGACAGACCGCCGTGTGGTGACGCAGACAATCGCGGGCGACCTGTTCGATCGCGGCGCCGCGGCTGTGAGGTTCCCGTCGCGGCTGGACGGCAACGCGTGTATTGCGCTGTTGAAAATTTTCTCGACGGGCGGCGTGGCCCATCTTGCTGGGAATGTTGTGGCGCTCGACGGACCCGGTGCCAAGCCCGTTGGTCACCGGAAGTGGCCAGTGGAACTGGATTTGGAAGCCGCGCCCGTTAACCCGCACCAGGCGATATATCTATCAGATCGTCGTCACCGATCACGATCAACTGATGCCGCTTATTCACGACCTCGTAGAACTGGAGCAGCGTCTCGTTCGAAGAAACGAGGCCGATCAGATCCTGATCCTGTCTGAGATGAGGCAGGGGATTATCTGGCGTGAGCTGGCTCGGGATTCTTCACTCCCCGGCGCAGCGCCAGCACCGAGCATTCGGCGCATCAAGCATTCTCTACCGGTAGAAACGCGCCGGGCCTGATGTGCAGGCCGAATTACACCGCCGAGGTTAATCTTCATCGTCTTACCGCAGTTACCGCATCTGATGAGTCCGTGCTTCGTGACTTGGACATTCACGAACGTGAATCGGCAGTACGGACATGTGATGGTAGGTACCCATCTGGACAAAGCGAGCCTCCACTTCTTGTAAACGCTTTTGTGTAAACGGTTTTGGGGTCTGAGGTTATACCGGCGAACACCGGGGTTTAGGTCATCCGCGTTCGGTGACCGTGGTGTTGCATGATGTGCGGCCGTAGAGGCCTTCACGAACTTTCCCGTGATCGCACTGCGGTGATGAGTGCCGCTGCTGCGGTTCGCGCCGCGTTCGGTGATCGTGGTGCGCGGATTGCATGCGGCTGTGGAGGTTTTGACGTAGCGACCGGTGGCCGCGCTGCGGTGATGTCCTTTAGTCATCGGGTGTTACTTCCCTTTCCGTTTGTTCTGTGCCGTGTTTACCCGGACATCGTTCTGTTAAGTGCACTGGTCGGTATGATGTTGAGTTGATTGGCCTCAGCCAGGGAGCTCCCAGCTAGTCGGAGTGTATCAGCAAAGCGGCGCGACCACCGGTAGAGTAGTTTAGCTGATTATACGTGTTGCATCATTGGTGCAGCGGTGACGCGCCTATGATGGTGGTATGCCAGGAACAGTCCGCCGTCGGTACTGGCGGAACATCAATCCTTTCTACCCTTCTGAACAGCCATTTCACCGCGACCAATGAGCAATCCGCTGAAGATAAAATGCCTTGATGTGCTTGGGCCGGGGATGACGCCGTGCTCGAAGAGGCAAAGTTTCGATGTGTTAAGTGGGCCGTGGATGCCGGCGTCAGCTTCAGTACCTTTTTCGAGGGTCGAGGCAGGTGCATGCCCCGATCCCCATGCTCTTCATGCCGCTGGTGCGCGTGGTCTGGTGTTGCTCCGAGTCAATTTTTTGCGCCAGTTGCTTCGAGAGAGCGCGGACCTCCTGCAAAGAGGCAATTACGCATCGACGCGGCGATCCCAGGCTTGAGCCCGAAGCCGCCAAGAAAATCACTGGGGTGTTACGCGACATGTACGCTGTACTGGCGAAACCGAAGCGGCACAGCCAGTTATCGCATGTCACCTGCGGTCTATTGTTCCACGCCCCGGGGTGCGGAAGCGATTGAACACGTTGCTAAACGAGACGCACGTACAAGTTGGTCGAGCGGATCGGTGCGGGTGAGTTGTGATGCTACGCCGTGGTTTCAAGGTGCATGCCGAGTGCAGAAGCTTCGTGCATTCGCAGCCCAACTGGGCTTGGTAATACAATGACCGCCGTATCTCGTGGGCGTCGGCAGCGCATCTCGATATTGGAGCGACGCAGTAGACCGAGTTGGACGGGAACGGCTCGAGGAACTAGTGGCTTCAGAGATATGTGTTTTGGCCGCAACATTCGAGATCGGGCAGCGCAAGGTGATTGCGTGTAGCCCGTTGGCGAGATGAAGGTCGACACAACAGCGACATAGCTCATGAGCTGTCGCACGTGCTCCTCGGGCACCAACCAGCCATCCGAACTCC
The DNA here is from genome assembly GCA_963799495.1 of uncultured Actinomycetota bacterium. Taxonomy (GTDB): domain Bacteria; phylum Actinomycetota; class Actinomycetes; order Mycobacteriales; family Mycobacteriaceae; genus Mycobacterium. The sequence goes on along the minus strand of CAWCXH010000027.1, from coordinate 164,043 downwards.
TACAACCTGCATGGCATAGCCTTTCTCAACGTGCACGCCGGATGAGGAAGAGGAAGCGACGAAGCTCCGGTGGGACCTTGCTCATACTTGTCCGCTGCTTCTTCTCGGGCTGCGTGGTGTCGCAGCCCGGCATCGACGACATCGCGGTTCAATACGGCGTCACCATAGACATGGCGGTATCCAGGTACAACACCACCGGAATCGCCGAACAGGTGGTCGAAGCCTGCTCCAAGCCCGCGGATTGAAGCTACGACCCTCGAAGAGGCATACATCGTGGGCCGGGCGGATGCAAAGCTCAATCGCGGTGCACTCCGGTGTTGTCTCGTTTGTAGAGGAACGATGCCGATCAGATCCGTCTCGAAACACCGACCGGGATTGCTGCCTGGTTGGATGCGGAGTGCTACGCGGCAGGCTCGTCGTATGATGCCTGGTAAGTGTGGATCGATCAGGTCCATGAAACGCGGTGCGCGCGTACGTTTTGTTCGGGAAGGTTAGCGGACTAATGGTCGAGACTGCACCTTCTTTGATCTCAATTGGCGCACGCGTCGAGGACTGGGGACCACTGTACGAAGTGTGCGCTCTGCTCGCCGGCTACGCCGGCGTTCTGGAGAGATCGTAGCCACGCCCTGCCCGCGCCGTGGGCCGGGGTCGGACGACCCCGCATCCTGCGTCGGATGCGCTTCCCGGCGCCGTGCGCACTGGTAGGCACCATGCTGGCGCGGACCCAGCCGCCGCGTCGAAAACCAGACGGCACTGCGGCGCGGAATAGTCGCGCTCGCGGACGATGCGCCCGGGCCGCAGCGGCAGCTCGGAAACCGGCTCCAGCACTTCGGCAATCACTGCCCACGCCTCTGCGTACAAGGGTCATCGTGCTGCTTGGCGCTCCTCGGCACGCTGTTCGTTGGCTACATCCCGGCGAACTTCGTCGCACCGAAGAGCACGCGCTGCTGGCTGAGATCACGCAAGGCCGCTGTCGAACTCGATCGCGGGGCCGCCGTGGAAGCGTTCGGACGCTGATCAGCGCGTGGGTCTGTTCGTGGGAGCGGCGACCATCGTTGCCTATTCGGTGACGCTGACCATTGTGCCGCTGCTGCCGGCGTTCGCGATCAGGCGACAACTGCTGCGCGGTTCGCCGGGGCTCGCGCAGCTAGAAGCTCGTGGCTTCACAGCGCTAGGCTGCCGACGCGTCTACGACCTCGACCTCGACCTCGCCGCGCAGCTGGGGCTGGTCGCTGCCGTTGGCACTATCGCGGCCTACGCTCCGATCGACAACTACAGCCTTCCGCCGGAGCAGCGCACTCCCGCCGCAGGTATGTGGGCGTTCGGCGCGTTTCTGGCCACTTTGACTGTCCTCGCGGGTTTCGAGCTCCTCGGGCGCTGCCGCGCGCGCCGCACGGGGGCTGTGCGCAGCTTCACCGGGGTAACCGTGATCACATGCGTCTCGCTATGGCTGGTGTGGGTGTATGCCGCCTTTAATTTCATCTACACCACCGATTTCGTCTACAGCGCCACGTCCGAATAACAATGACCGCACCCACACCAACAACGTGGGCTTCCACCCGAGACGAATCGGCACGCTGCGACGGTTCTGTGCACCGATCGCGCCGATGAACCCACAGGTCAGCAGCGCGGCGCCTGTGTGAGGCGCACAATGGTTGGCGAAGATTTGGGCGGTGGTTGCTGTTGTCGTGCTTGCGGCGGGGGCGGCGACTGGTCGCGTTCGTCGTGGTGATCCCGATTGCCTCTGTGGTGCCGGTGAGCCTGTAGGTCAGCATGGTGACGGAGGGCTTCCACGGGAACCGTGGATTGGTGCCTTGAGCCCGAGCGTCAGACTTTCGAATTTTCCTTGCCCTTTCCACGACGGACAGCGCAGGCGTCCGCGTGGGAAGGGAGAGTAACGCTGTTTGATCTTCCTGGATTTGACGCAGACCAGGCCACCACTCGGGCCTGGCACGACAACACCGTGTCACTGGGGGTCACTAGCTCGCTGCCCTACGTCCAAACAGGCTCTTCGATCATCCAGCAGCGTCGCGAGCGTCCCGACACCATGCTGGAATTCGCCATGAGTCGGGCACAGTGGAATGCCGTTCGGCGCAACGACATCGACTTCATCGGGATTGATGCGGCCCGGGCGCAGCTCAAGTCCGCGCGCGTGATATTCCGTCAATAGACAATGAGGTGTCTCGTTTGTTAGAGAAACGAGGCTGATCGGTTCTGACCGGAAAATGCCCAAGGTGAGTTGGGCAGCCGACGGTAGCCGGCCGAACTTGCCGAGCCGGGTGGCCATGCGCGAGTGTGTATTTCGAGGACTACGCGGCGGGTTGAACAGTGACGTGGAATCCCATCGCGGTCAGGTGGGCGATGTGGTTGCGGATCTTTCGCTCGGTGACCACGCGGCTGGTGTGGTAGTCGGGGCCGAGGTCGTGAAATCGGGCGGTGGGGTCGGAAAGTAGCTGCCAAACGATGACCAGGATGGAGCGGGCGACCGCGACGAGGGCTTTGAGCCTGCCGCGGCGTTTGACGAGGCGCCGGTAGCGCTCGCCCAGGAAGGTGTCGGTGCGGGCGGCCGCCGCCGCGGCCTCACCGAGCGCTCCCTTCAGGTAGGGGTTGCCCTTGCCGGTCTTGCCGCCGCGGATCACCGGACCGGACTGGATGGTGCGCGGGCACAATTTGGCCCAGGACACCAGGTGCTCGGGTGTGGGAAAGCGGGCCATGTCCAGTCCGATCTCGGCGATAATCGTCTGCGCGGCGCGCTGGCCGACGCCGGTGATCTCGTCGAGCCGCTCGACCGCCGTTAACCGCTGGGGCTCGACCACCGTGGCGGTGTCGCTGTCCACGCCGATCGCGGTAGTGGTGCGCCGAGCGGGCGCGGTTGCCTGCTCGCCGGTGCTGGGTGCGCCGGTGACCTGCGGCCCGGCGCCGCCCGATCCGCCGCGATCGCCGGTGTGGTGATCGGATTCGTCCATGGCGTCGATGAGCTGCTCGATGCGGGCGCTCAGCGCGCCGATCTGGGTGATCAGCGCATCGATTTGACCCAGCAGCAGCCGCGCCAGCTCGGCGTGGTGGTCATCGAAGCGACCGTCTAGCGCAGTGATGAGCTCCGAGCGCTTGGTTTTCATCCGGCCGCGGGCCAAATCGGCCAGTCGGCGTGGGTCGCGCTCACCGGCGATGAGGGCCTCGACCATGTCGCGCGTCGACAGTGTGTCCAGTTTCGAGGCCACCGCCGACACCTTGATCGCCGCGTCCTCGAGCAGCTTCTCCAGCCGCTGCCAGTAGCGGGTGCGTTCCCGGATCAGATCCTCGCGCAGCCGGGTGTAGTCACGCAGCACCCGGATCGGCGCCGGCGGGACGAAACTGGGTCGCAGTAGGCCCTTTTCGGTCAGCTTAGCCAGCCAGACTGCGTCGAGTTTGTCGGTTTTGGGCCGACCGGGCACGTTCTTCACATCCCGGGAATTAACCAACTGCACATCCAGGCCGGCGTCTTCGAGCAGGTAATACCAAATCCGCCAGTAATCCGAGGTGGACTCCACGGTCACCTTCTCAATGCCCAGCTCCACCAGCTGCTCGGCCAGTTCGGTGATGGCGCCGGTGCGCGCGGGCACGTCCCACACTCGGCTAAACCGCCGCCCCGACTTGCCGGGCAGCCGCACACACACCTTGCCGGCCGCCTTGGCCACGTCGATCGCCGCGGCGCGCTCGATCACCAGCTCGTGTTCGGCGTCGGGAATCTCCACCGGCTCTACCATCGCCGGCTTCTGCTTCGTCTTGCGTCGTGCTCCCACTTCGCTTGCCCTCCAATCCCATTCCATCGGGTGGGCCGCCCGGGGGCCTCGGTCAAGGGAACCGAAATTCTGACCGGCGTGCTCGAAGCGACAGTGCGTGACCCTTGCAGGTCGGGCCCCGGCGCCAAGCTTGTCTGCGGGCTCACACACCCAAGAAACGATCGACGTCGACAGGCGACCCGACCCCATTTTCACGCCTGCGAGGCGTCCCCCGGAGGGACATGGAGCTTGTCTCAGATTCGTCGGCGCTTCACATGGATCATCGAATTGGTCCGGTCGGGTAGGAAGCGTGAGCCGTCTCGACGCCGGTCCACGACGATTGGTCTATGACTAGCTCAAGCGCGCGTGGATGGCCGGTCAACGAAGAGGAGTGGATTGCTCGGCTAAGGGAGGCGGCCGAGACTGGGCAGCTTGTGGACCTGGCTCCGGGAGAAGACCTTCACCCTGCTGAGGGGGCGACTTGGGGACCCGATCGGCAGATCCCGGCCGCCGCCTTGCGCCAAGTCCTCACAAGCAGTGACCTGAAAGTGGACAGCGCGGGATTACGCATTAGGGGCGCGCGGTTCACCGAGCCGTTGGACTTGGAATATGTGGTGTTTTCCCCTTCCCCTGCACCTAATCAAGTGCTCACTAGAAGCGGAACTTAACACTGCATGGGCAAAGCTTCTCGAGTTGAATCTCCAGGGTACTCACCTGCGCGACGGAGCGATCCGCGCCGTCGGGGCCACCATCCAAGGCCGACTCGTCCTCGACGGCGCCAAACTTCGCAGCCCTGACGGCGATGCCCTCGTCCTCGACGGCGCCGAGATCACCGGTGATGTGTTCGCCGGTGGCGGCTTCGAAGCCCACGGACAAATCCGCGCCCTAGGGGCCACCATCAAAGGCCAACTTGTTCTGAACGGCGCCAAACTCAACAAATCGAGCAAACCCGACGGCTATGCGCTCGTCCTCGACCGCGCCGAGATCACCGGTGATGTGTTCGCCGGTGACGGCTTTGAAGCTGATGGAGCGATCCGCGCCCTAGGGGCCGCCATCAAAGGCCAACTCAACTTCACCGGCGCCAAACTCCACAACCCGGACGGCGATGCCCTCGTCCTCGACGGCGCCGAGATCACCGGTGATGTGTTCGCCCGGGCCGGCTTTGAAGCCGACGCACAGATCCACGCCTTCGAAGCCGACGGAGCGATCTGGGCCGCGGGGGCCACGATCCAAGGCCGACTCGTCCTCGACGGAGCCAAACTCCACAACCCCGACGGCCATGCCCTCGTCCTCGAGGGCGCCGACATCACCGGGAGTGTGTACGCCCAGAACGGCTTCGAAGCCCACGGAGCGATCTGGGCCCTAGGGGCCACGATCAAAGGCCAACTCAACTTCACCGGCGCCAAACTCCACAACCCGGACGGCGATGCCCTCGTCCTCGACGGCGCCGAGATCACCAGCGATGTGTTCGCCGGTGGCGGCTTCGAAGCCCACGGACAAATCCGCGCCCCCGGCGCCAGCTTCAAAAGCCAACTTGTTCTGAACGGCGCCAAACTCAACAAATCGAGCAAACCCGACGGCTATGCGCTCGTCCTCGACGGCGCCGAGATCACCGGCGGCGTGTTCGCCGGTGGCGGCTTTGAAGCCCACGGGGCGATCCGCGCCCCCGGCGCCACCATTAAAGGCCAACTCGACCTCACCGGCGCCAAACTCCGCAACCCGGACGGCGATGCCCTCGTCCTCGACCGCGCCGAGATCGCCGGCGATGTGTTCGCCGGTGGCGGCTTTGAAGCCGACGGAGCGATCCGCGCCCTAGGGGCCACCATCAAAGGCCAACTCAACCTCCGCGGCGCCAAACTCCACAACCCCAAGGGCTATGCGCTGAGCCTCGAGGGCGCAAGGCTCAGTCACTTCATCCTGACGCCCAGGAAAGTGGAAGGGTCCATCGTTCTTTCCCGTGCCGTCATCGACGATCTGCGGACCCAACACCAACCACCGCCTGTGGTGGCCACTGGATGGGTGGTCAGCGATCTTCATGGTCCGTTACGCGATGATTGGGCCGCCGCGCGAAGCTGGCTCGACGCCGAGTGGCCCTCAACCGAGCAGCCCAACCCACGCCGACGCGGCCAGAAAGCCCCCACGTCTGTGCAGCCGTGGTATGCGTTGGCCGACGTTTATGAGCGCAACGGCGATCCGGCGTCCGCGCGGCGCCTGCGGTTCTCGGCGGCCAATAAGGTCACCGCCCAATCTCGGCTGCCGACGAAGATCGTTCGCGGCATCTACTGCGGGTTGGTCGGCAACGGCTACTACCCACTGCTAGCGATACCGTGGCTCATTGTCATCGTCGCGATCGGATGCGCGATCGTGGCCATCAACCGGGAGGACGTCGTTCCGGTACGCGCGCAGGAAGCCAAAACCGCGGTCGAGTCCCACGCGACGAAGACAGGTGCGACGGCCAACCAATGGCTTCCGGTGACCGCCGAGACACCGTGTGAAGCACATCCGAATTACCCGTGCATGAATTCCTTCGCTTTTGCGGTGAACAGCATCCTGCCGCCGGCCGGCGCGGCCAGCGGATCGGACTGGGTCGTGGTGCCTGACGCCACCGTCGTGCTCACCGTCGGTCTGCCTATGCTAAAACTCGCCTCCTGGGCGCTGGCCGCGCTACTGCTCGCAGGTGTTACCGGACTGCTCCGCAAGACCTAGCAAAACAATCGTCGAATACAGGCATGCAGCGGGTGTAACTACGATCAACAGTGGGCGGCCCAACACTTGGCGTGCCCCGATCCGGCTGCGCATCGGGGTGCACACCGGCGAGATGCGACTGCGCGACGAGGGCAACTACGTCGGCCCGACGATCAACCGCACCGCGCGGCTGCGCGATCTGGCGCACGGGGGCCAAACGGTGCTGTCCGGCGCCACGACCGACTTGGTGGTCGACCAGCTCCCCCGAAGCCTGGCTGACCGATCTGGGCAGTCACCCGCTGACGCGGATCTACCGCGGCCCGAACGGGTCGTGCAGCTGTGCCATCCCGACCTGCGCAACGAGTTCCCGCCGCTTCGTACAGCCCGGTTGGGCCGATCTTCCGGTTCAGCTCACCAGTTTCGTTGGGCGCCACGCGGAGATGACAAGGTGCGGCAGACTGCTGGCTGAGAACCGGTTGGTCACTCTGACCGGTGCGGGCGGGGCGGGCAAGACCCGCCTGGCGGTGCAGATCGCGGCCCAGATCGCTGGCGAGTTCGGTGACGGTGTCTGGTATGTCGATCTGGCGCCGATCACCGATCCCGACCTGGTGCCGGTGACGGTGGCGCGCGCGCTCGGGCCTGCCCGACCAGCCCGGCCGCTCCACGATGGACACGCTGCTGCGGTTTGTCGGCGACCGTCGGATGCTGGTGGTGCTGGACAACTGCGAACACCTGCTCGACGCCAGCGCCGCGCTGGTCGTCGCTCTGCTGGGTGGCGCCCCGGGTTGACGGTGCTCGCGACGAGTCGCGAACCGATCGGGTGCCCGGCGAAGCGACGTGGCGGGTGCCGTCGCTGTCGCTGGCCGATGAGGCGATCGAATTGTTCGCCGACCGCGCCCGCCTGGCGCGGCCCGACTTCACCGTCACCGACGACAACGCCGCCGCCGTGGCGGAGATCTGCGACCGCCTCGACGGGATGCCGCTGGCCATCGAGCTGGCGGCGGCGCGGGTGCGGGCGCTGTCACTCGACCGAGATCCTCGACGGCCTGCACGACCGCTTCCGGCTGCTTGACCGGGGGTGCGCGCACCGCGGTGCGCCGCCAGCAGACCTTGCGCGCATCGGTGGATTGGTCGCACGCGCTGCTGAGCGAGCCCGAACGGGTCCTGTTCCGCCGGCTGGCGGTGTTCCTGGGCGGCTTCGACCTGGACGCTGCCCAGGCCGTCGCCGGCGGCGAGACGTGCAGCGCTACCAGGTGCTCGACCTGCTCACCCTGCTGGTGGACAAGTCGCTGGTGGTGGCCGAAAACAGCCGAGGCCGAACGCGATACCGGCTGCTGGAGACGGTGCGCCAGTACGCGCTGGAAAAGCTGGGCGAGTCCGGCGAGGCCGATGCCGTGCGGACGCGTCACCGCGACCACTACACGGCGCTGGCGGCCCAGCTCGACGCGCCGGCGCGTCGCCGGCAATGAGCAGCAGGTCGAGGAGGCGGAACTCGAGATCGACAACCTGCGCGCCGCGTTCGAGTGGAGCCGCGAAACCTCCGATATCGAGCTTGCGTTGCGGCTCGCGTCGTCGCTGCAACCGCTGTGGCTCAACGGGGCCGCATCCGCGAAGGGCTGGCCTGGTTCGACGCCGTCCTCACCGACGAGAACGCGCCCCGGCCTCGAGTCGCCCGCGGTCCACGCGCGGGCGCTCGCCGACAAGGCCATGCTCGACGCCTGGGGCGGCATCTCCGCGAGCCTGGATCAGGCCGCAGCAAGCCCTCCCGATCGCCCGCGAGATCGACGATCCGGCCCTGCTGACCCGGGCGCTGACCGCCTGCGGCACGCCGGCGACGGCGACAACCCCGAGGTGGCCCGGCCGTACTTCGCCGAGGCGATCGGCCTGGCGCGGGCATAGGCGACCGGTGGAGGCTGAGCCAGATCCTCGGCTGGCAGGCGCACGGTGCGATCGCCGGCGGGTGATCCGACGCGGCGCGCGCGGCCGGCCGAAGAAGGACGCGATCTCGCCGAGGCGATCGGTGATCGGTTCGACTCGCGTAGTGGCGCTGGTGCCTCGGGTGGGCGCTGTTGATGCAGGGCGATCTCGCCGGAGCCGCCGCACAATTCCGCGAGTTTGTCGCCGAGGCCGAGGCAGCTCACGATCCGATCTGGAAGGTGCAACGGCCTACACGGGCCTGGGCATGTCCTCGCGTACCGGGTGAGGCGACCGCGGCCCAGGCCGCGGCCGAGGCGGCCATCGAGGTCGCCGCCGAGTTCGGCGGGTTGGCTCGGGGTCTCGGCTACTCGGCGTTAGCGGTCGCGGCGCTGGCCGCCGGCGACGCTGCCGCGGCGGCCGACGCGAGCAGACGGCACGGCAGTATTGAGCGTCCGGCCGCGAGCCGCGGCCATACAACGTACCCCGATGCCGAGGCCGCGCTGGCCGCGGTGATCTGATCGAGGCCCGCCGCTGGGCCGACGAGCCGTCGCGACACGACGGCTGGCACCTGTATGTGGCGCTGACGACGCGTGCGCGCGTGGCGATTGCGCAGGGTGAACCCGAACGGGCCGAACGCGACGCCCACGAAGCGCTCAGCTCGCCGCCGAAATCGAGGCGCAGCCGGCGTCCCCGACATCCTCGAGTGCCTCGCGGATCTGGCCGGCGACGCCGGCAGTCACCGCGAGGCCGCGCGGCTCTTCGGCGCGGCCGATGCCATCCGGCAGCGTATCGGCGGGTCCGCTTCATGATCCACGACGCCGGCTACCACGCCTCGGTGGCGGCGCTGCGAAATGCGATGGGCGAGAAGATTTTGAATCGCGCATGGACCGAGGGCGCTGGTCTGTCCACCGAGGAAGCGATCGGCTACGCCCAGCGCGGCCGCGGCGAGCGCAAACGACCGGCCAGCGGCTGGGCATCGCTGACCCCGACCGAGCGCGACGTCGTTCGACTGGTCAGCGAAGGGCTGGGAAACAAAGACATCGCCACGCGGTTATTCGTCTCACCGCGGACCGTGCAAACCCACCTCACCCACGTCTACAACAAACTCGACCTCACCTCCCGCGTGCAACTCGTCCAAGAAGCGGCCCGCCACGGCTGACCCACACCGACAGCTCAGATCGAAGACTCAGTCAGTGCAGATCCTGGGTGCGGTCGATGCCGCCCGGGCGACCCGTGGGAGGAATACCGCACGGATGCAAGACGTCCGACTCCGCCCGACATTCCCAACGCCGCGGCGATGTCATCGTCCATCGGCAGCTGCAAGGAAATCTTCTCGGTCGAGACAACGAGTCGAGCAGCACCAACACGTTGGCCTCTCTCTGGCGTCGACGAAGCCACCTGAGGCGCTCCGCGAGGTCGCGAAACCCTTCACTCATTTGCGCCGCAGATCATTTCGGGACAGATAGCGGTACGCGGTCGCTCGCCCAATCCCGAAGGTCGCGGCGAGTTTCACCGACGCCGCCGGTCACGGCAGCGACAGCTGCTCTTTCCTCTCCGGAGTGGCTTCGGTGGCTTGGTCGCCGCAGACCCCGGACGGCCACGTCGGCCGCCGGCCGGATCAGGAACCGTCGCACGAGCACGCCGACCTCGATTCACCGCGTCCGGACCGAACTCCATTTCGAAGGTGCGTCACCCGCAGGAGGTGACGAACTCCATGAGCATCGAAACCATTGACACGCCACCATCGCGCCACAGGCGGTCGACGGCATTGCGACGAAATGCGCCGCAACGGCCGACTGGCCTACGACCTCGAAGCGACCATGCGGGTCTACCACAGCGCCACCGCGGTTGAGCCCGCCGACGACCGCATCGGGATCATTGTGCTCGACTGCCTGCAATGCGACGGCACCGGCGCGATACGGCTCGATGCGAACGCGGCCATCGTCCGACGAGATCCGGCCAGTAACTCCGCGTGGGCCTGGTTCGGTAAGACGATCCCCCAACGAAACGAGTAGTCGACTACTCGCGCCTGGGACAGATGTCGGCTAAAGGATAAAGCAGGACCAACACCATCACAGGAACCCCCTCGACAGACGTTGTCCTGACGGGGGTGGCCGAATGGAAGATGATCGTGACCGAACCGAACGGCATTGGTTTTGCGCTGGGTGGACTGGCCGGAAACAACGCCCACGGCGCTGGATTCCTGCAGGCCGCGCTCGACACCAGGGTCACCCCCGAAATGATTTCCTGCACGTCGGGTCAGTTGCTGTGGGTGTGGTATTACCTGAGGCTGCTGAACAATGACAGCACGGTGTCCGGTGATGGAACGCTGGAGAGGCGCTTCCAGGAACTCGACAAGCTCAGTCCCCTTGCCTTGATCTTCGATGCGGTGCCAACACCGTGGCCGCCGGCCGAGGAATTTGTGCGCCGGGCGGCCGACTTGTCGCGGGACTGGCCATTCGCGCGGGACTTCGCCTGGTGGTGGCTGACCCTGTTCGGCAAGAAGGATCGCTACCAGCCCTCCTTCCAGAGCTTGTCGCTCGATATCCTGCGCAACGCACAGCAGTCCACCAACGACCTTCTCGAGAAAGTGATGAAGGGGAAGCTCGGTGACGTTTTCCTGGTCGAGTTCCTGGCCAACATCGCGCCGAACCGGTTGTTGAAGCCGGATTTCAGTCAGGAGTTCTTCGACAACATCAGCGACACGTTCAATGCCAGTGAGATCGGGATCGTCTTCAACAGCTACCGGCCGACGCCCGGTGAGTGCACGCCGGGGCCCTGCGAGTACATCCACGTCAACGAGGTCGCGCGAAAACAACTCGGCCGCGAATACGGGACACCAGCAAGCTACCGGGCTCATACGAAATACGCGAAGATCACCCCCGACGCGGTCCGAAGCGCCCTGTGGCTGTACATGTACGGCTTCGACGAGGCCGACAAAAGCCTCGATGGCGCCTACTACCGGGAAATGATCCTGAGCGAGTTGTGCACCCCGACCATCGATCGCATCTTCGCGGTGCGTCCGCTCAGCGCCCAGTGGAAGGGCCCCCTGCCGAGCACCTTCCCCGCTGGCAAGGACCTCGAAACAGAGGTCAGCTTCAACGGGGCGTACATCGGTGAACGAGACAAGATCGACCTGATGAACAAGGTCGGAAGCGAGATGCGCGACATCCTCGAACAGCTGACCAAAACTGGAGTCCCTGTCCCCGACCAGCTGCGCGACAAGCTGGACAAGTATCACCAGATCGACGTCATCGACGTGGACATCGAAACGCAGCGCGGCTACTTCGACTATGTCTTCGAGGACATGGACACCTTCCACAGGGGCAAGGCCCTGGGTCGAAAGCATCTCAGCGACGCCACGGTAGCCATCAGCCGAGCCCGCCAACTCGACCTCGAACTGGAGCAGCCCCTGACATAGGGCAGGTCCAACACAACCCGATGCGACCCGATCGACACTGGAGCCGCGCCGCGCACGTCGGCCAGCGGGCCGTCCAGGTTCCGGCGCCGCAGCTCGTATTCGGCGCGATTGGTGTCAGGCGCAGGGTGTGGCCGTCACAGGATTCTCAAGCGGCTAGTGGCCGGTCAGCGACTGGCCGACGGGTTGGCCGGTGTGCGCGTCCAGGCTTCGCCGGCAGTGAATATGAGGAGGACGGTTGCGTTTCGGCGTGTGCTGCGCGAGTGTCGCGCTGTGAGGCTGTCGCCGGAGATGCAGCGGGTGGTACTGGAACAGCGGCTTGGATTCGTCGCGACCGTGACCGCGGAAGGTCGGCCGAATTTGTCACCGAAGGGGACGACCACGCTGTGGGACGAGGAGCATCTGATGTTCGCCGATCTGGCGTCACCGGGAACGATCGAGAATCTCGCAACGAACCCGCACGTCGAGATAAACGTCGTCGACCCGATCCTGCGCAAGGGTTACCGCTTCAAGGGAACAGCCGCCGTCTATACGAGTGGCCAAATGTTCGATCACGGGTTGGGGATCCTGCGGGGTCGTGGGTCAACGGCCACCCGAGATCGGGTGCATTCGATCGTGGTGATAGACGTGACCAGTGCCGCACCGGTGGTGTCGCCCGCTTACGACGATGGCACCTCTGAGGAGACCATCGTCCAGCGTTGGCGTCAGCACTACGAACGCCTCCATCACCCGCAGCCCGGCTAGCCGCAGGACGATCGGTAACCCGGCACCTACCTGCCCTTGGATACCGTGCTTCAAATGCGGACAGCGGTCAGCCCCGCCTCATGCCCTATGACCACCAAGTCGTTCGTAGGCTTCGTCACCGATCGAACCGAGACGTCGAGCCGGATCACACGCGGATTCCCGCCGGAGGCCAGGTCCCACACCCGCACCGTCGAATCCTCGCTGCCGCTGACCACGATCGGGCGCCCGTGCAGCTCACCGACGGCCACCGCCGAAACCGAGCCGGTGTGGCCGGTGAACGGGTCCCCGACCGGGTTACCGGTGGCCAGGTCGGACACCCGCACCGTGTGATCGTTGCTGCCGCTGACCACGATCGGGCGCCCGTCCAGCTCGCCGACGGCCACCGCCGAAACCGAGCCGGTGTGGCCGGTGAACGGGTCCCCGACCGGGTTACCGGTGGCCAGGTCGGACACCCGCACCGTGTGATCGTTGCTGCCGCTGACCACGATCGGGCGCCCGTCCAGCTCGCCGACGACCACCGCCAAAACCCAGCCGGTGTGGCCGGTGAACGGGTCCCCGACCGGGTCACAGGTGCCCAGGTCCCACACCCGCACCGTGTGATCGTTGCTGCCGCTGACCACCATCGGGCGCCCGTCCAGCTCGCCGACGGCCACCGCGGTGACCCAGCCGGCCACCGCGGTGATCTGGCCGGTATGGCTGGTGAAGGGTTCGCAGATCGGGTCACCGGTGCCCAGCTCCCACACCCGCACCGACGAATCCTCGCCGCCGCTGACCACCACCGGGCGCCCGCCTAGCTCGCCGACGACCACCGCCAAAACCAGGCCGGTGTGGCCGGTAAACGGGCCGCCGATCGGGTTACCGGTGGCCAGGTCGGACACCCGCACCGTCGAACCGCCGCCGACGCTGACCACCAACGGGCGCCCGCCCAGCACGCCGACGGCCACCGCCATGACCGAGCCGGTGTGGCCGGTGAACGGGTTCCCGACCGGATGACCGGTGCCCAGCTCCCACATCCGCACCGTGGAATCGTCGCTGCCGCTGACCACGATCGGGCGCCCGCCCACCACGCCGACGGCCACCGCGGTGACCCAGCTGGTGTGGCCGGTGAACGGTTCGCCGACCGGGTCACCGGTGGCCAGGTCCCACACCCGCACCGTGCAATCCTGGCTGCCGCTGACCACGATCGGGCGCCCGTCCAGCTCCCCGACCGTCACCGCCAAAACCATGCCGGGGTGTCGACCGAGCGTGTAGTGGGGGGTGTGGTGCGGCTCCTGTGTCCAGGCGAGGCGGGGCCTGCAGCTAACCGCGAGGGCAGCGATTTGGCGCGCGAGCGTGGTTTCGCCGAGCCGCGCGGCCTGCAACTGCAGCTGAAAAGGGCGGTCGGCAGGGTCGGCGAGGAGGTGGGCCGCCATCCGGTAGGTGCGCGCGCCGGGGGTGGTGAGCTGGGGAGACTGGCGCAGGCTGGCGGTGAGCGTGGTCGGGTTCGCCGCCAAGAGGAACGCGGGGTCGTCGACGAGGTCGCCGAGATGCCCGGTCGAGGCGGCGTGGTCGGCCAGGTGGGTCAGGATGTAGGGGTGGGCATGCTGCCAGTCCAACACTCCCTTGGGGGAGCGGGGCACGGAGTCGAGCAGCAGTTCGTAGGCCCATTCCTCGACCGGTCCGCGGGCGACGTCTAGTTCACGGAGGTGGTCGATGAGGGCCTGGTGGTAGAGCCGATAGGCGGTGCCGCTGCCGTGCCCGGGTCGGCAGTGGTGTCGAGCAGGTAGTCGGCGGCGGTGTCGAGCAGCCATCGAATATCTATCTCGGTGTAGGTGCGGCCGGGACCGGCCAGCCAGGCGGCCAGGCCGGCCCACAGCTCATCGGGCGGCAGGCCCGCGCCGTAGGTGTAGGCCAGCGGGCGCAGCAGATCCTCGACCCGGTCCCGGTTTTGGTCGAATCGGTCCAGGTAGTCATCCATGGCGTCGGCGACGGTGGTGGGGAACTGGTCCCAGCGGTCCTCGTCGACGTTGACGATGGTGCCGCTGTGGACGAGCCCGACCGCGGTGAGGGCGGCGATCAGAAAGGACGGGTAGGCACGGTCAGCCACCCGTTCGGCGACCCGGGCCGCGAGGTCGCCGCGGCCGCGGTATGCGGTGTCGCGCACCGGTAGACGGTCGGGAGTGACGCCGTCCAGCAACAACCGGCGGCGCACGTACTCGACGAGGTCGGCCACCTCCAGGTAGGCGGTGTCGTCGAGGTCGATGGCAGTGCGGGCGGCGCCCGCTCCCAGCGCCTGCAGCAGTTTGGTCTGCGGACCCGAGCGGGTGCCGACCAGCAGCCGCACCCCCAGGTCGCCGGTGTCACCGGCCGCGCGGCGCAGGACGGCGGCGGCCCGCCTCGGATCGGTAGATTCGTCGAGGCCGTCGACCACGAAGGTGACCGGGCGCCCGTGCGCGGCGAGGGCGGCAACGAGTTCGTCGACGTCGGTGGCGTCGAAGTCGACCCCTTCGGCGAGGGCCTGCAGGATCTGGGTGGAGTCGAGGCCGCGGGCGTAAACGGCAGCGTCGACCGCCCCTTCGGGCAGCTCATGCAGAGGGTCATCCGACGCGGGTGGGTGCCGCCGCCGGAAGCCGGGCTCGGAGGCGGTGACCAGCCGGGCCAGGACACCGGATTTCCCGGAGCCGGGACCACCGGTGACCACCCGCAGGTTGTCCGCGGGGTGCGGGTCCGCAACGAGCCATTCCACGAGGTCGGTGAGGGCGCGGCGGCGGCCGGTGAAATACGTGCCGGGCACGTGGGCGGTCTCCACGCCGCGGGCTCGCGGATCCCAATAGGTGTCGAACCTCGGGTCCCCGGCGAGGCGGGACGGCAGCAGATCCGCCAGCGGGGGCCAGTAGCTGGCGAGCCGCGTGACCGGCAGCATCGCGGCGATCTTCGCGGCCGGTGCCCGGGCATCTTTGGCGATAGCCATCCCCACCACGGCGTTTACTGTGGTGTCCCAGATCGGGGCACCCGAGAAGCCTTCGGCCACCGCCCGACCCGCTTGTTTGTCGTCTTCGAGTTGCATCCACTCCTGGCCGATCGTCAACCGTGTCCGGATCCAACCCGTCGCCCCGATCAGCGTCCCGTCCGGGAAGCCCTGAACGCTGAAACGGCGATCCTCGCTCTGCTGCGGCCGACGCAGCGGCACGGCACTAACAGCAGCGGGCCGACCCGCGGTCATCTCGAGCACGGCGACGTCGCCGCGCTTGTCCTCGGTCAGCGGCATCCACTCGGCGAGCGTCACGTCGACCGGGATCCAGTCCCCGCCGACGCGCACCGCCACCGGTCCCACCGTGTCGGGGCGCTCTGCCGCACCCAATGGGCGGCCCAGGGAGGCGTTGACTACGTGGGCGCAGGTGAGGATGTGCCGGTCGTCGACGATGAAACCCGCACCGACCGGACGCGTCCCCAGGGAAAAGCTGACCAGGCCGACGTCCGCGAAAGTCTCGATCGCCATCGGTGGGTGCCCTACGCGATCAGTGTGCAGGGTCCGATGCGGATGCGGGACCGGCCGGTGACGGTTCCGGCGTGCGACGATTCCATGTCATCGTCACCTGGATGTGTCCCTCCGCCTGCGTGGAAGCGAACACCGCGCCCAGGGTCCCGGTCAGTTTCAGGCCGAACTCGACCTCGACCGAGTCCGGGCACGCGTTCCCTCAGTGATTCGATCGAAGATCGTGTGCATCGTCGGCATGATCACGTTGTCCATCGCCGAGCGCACCGATCCCCCCGCCCGGACGAGCATCTCGTCCACGTTGGCGACCGGCGCCAACGCATCCCTGCCCTGATAGAAATCCTCGTCGTCCACCTCGACGAGCACTACCTGCTCCCCGTCGAGGGGAACCTCGATGATTCGCTTACCCATGCGTTGTCTCCCCCATGACGGCACCCACCACTGCCAAGGTCGCGCGGCGAGATCGTCGTTGCCGTTGCGGCAATGATCGTTCCCCAATGAGACCACTGAAACGACGGTGCCTGCCGCGTTATCGGCAGATGACCACCGAGGATGAAAAAATGAGAACGCGGATCGACGACGTGCTGCGACGCAGCGCCTGTCGGCTCCCGATGACCGTCGATCGGGAGCCGACGCCGGGCGCAGATCCGGACTCTCGGTTTCACCGGGGGGTGGGGACGAGCGCCCTGTGGGCCCACTACGCCGACAACCACCGCGGAGTGTGCCTGCTGCTGGACGCTGCGGCAGTCTACGAAGACCTTCGCGAACACGTTGCGATGAAGGACAGCCAATACAGTTACCGGAGCCAAATCAAGTATGTAGACGTTCAGCGCCGGAGCCGAAATCATTTCGGTGTCGCGCGGCGCAACGCATCGCACAGCCAAACAGGTTGGTCCCGATGGCCAGCGTTGTTTGATCAGCACACCCAAGAGCGGCAAGGGTCGAACTGTTGTGGTGTCCGCCACATATCTGCGAAGCGATCACAACTCACCTTGATTCACTTGTTGGCGCTGACCCTGCATCGCTTTTGTTCGCGCCGGTTCGCGGCGGCTGCCACGTGTCCGACAAGGTGATTCGCGATGCGCTTGCCCCGGCGCTGAAAGCGGTTGGCCGTGAGGGCTTGCGGATTCACGATCTGCGTCACTTCGCGGGCCACCAGACCGCACGCGTTGCGAACCTGCCGAGACCATGGCGCGGCTTGGACACAGCACGCAAGCGACCTCATTGCGCTACCAGGGCCAAGTGTCGGGTCGCGCAGTAGAGGTTGCCGAAGCACTGTCGGCGCTAGCGACCACGCCAAAGCTCGCGGTTGTGGCCGACCAGGTTGCCGACGAACGGGAGTCGAGCAAGTCAGCCTAACAGCGCCGGGGCGGGCTACTCCGAGCTGCTGCTTTGACTTGCGGCGCGCTACCGCCGTGAACACGGCACACGTTGGCTCCGCGTGCAGCCATCGCCTTGCACGGTAGCGCTGCCAATCCTAATAAGACCCGATTCGAGTAGCCGATTACTCGTGTCTCAAGTTACTGGCTCGGTCAGAATTGGATTACCGCTGCACCGGCAGAAGTAGAGGGGGTGCGCTCACATGAGCACGTCCGGAATCACAATGACCGACAATCACGGAAACGGATCGGAGAAACCTGATCCGAAATCCGTCCCGACGTTCGAACCGGTCGGGGGACCGGTGTCTGTGGCGTGGCGGGAAAGCACCCTGACGCGGGCCTACGAACTCGAGGCGCTATGCGACTGGGCGGTGGAGAGCCAATCACTGGATAGGGCGTTCCCTTTGGTCGAGGCGATCAAAATCCACCTCAAAGCCGCCAGGGAGGCCGCCTGCGGCAAGAAGCCGGACGGGCCCCGCAGGCGGTTGTGGGTGTTCGGTGACGGACCGCGGATCGAGCGGGCGCGAAGCAACCTGGATGCCGCCGAGGCTCAGCTCCTCAACATCGCGCACGCTGAGTACATTCTCGGTCAAATGCCATCGCTGCTCAGACACGTGCAGCGCCACCTCAAACCGACCGACCCGGGTCGACAGGAGTTCGAATGGATCGCCCGCGGCCTCGGCATCAACGACCCCGAGCGCAGACTGGCCGGCAACGGCCAGGAGCGAGATCAACGGGCGCTCACGCAGATGCTCGATCTGGACACGATCACCAGAGAGCGCGGCAAGATCGTCACCACGGTCCGCGCGGCAAGCTCGGAGGCGCTGCGCGTCAACGTCCGGCTGCGCAGTTTCCGCAACGTCGTGGCGCTGATGACGGTGATCATGACGATTCTCGCTCTTGGTGTGGCGGTCGTGGGCTACTTCCAGCCGACTTGGCTGCCACTGTGTTTCGCACCCCAGGACGGCGGCAAGTCGGTGGTCGTGTGTCCGACGAACCAGTCCGGACCATACATTCCGTTGCAGTCGGCCACACCTGATGAGCGGGCGCAATCAGCAGCAGCCCTCGCTGAACCGGGTTCACCGGATCAGGAGGTCGCCTGGCCGTTGGTACTGGACAACGATCTTGTTGTCGAGAAGACGGCGAAACCGCCTGACCTCATGGTCGTGGAGCTCGTCGGCCTCATCGCCGCCGCGGTCGCGTCGGCTGCGGCGATCAAGACCATCAAAGGGTCATCGGAACGGTACGGGATACCTCTTGCCCTCGCCATGCTGAAGCTTCCCACTGGCGCAGTCACAGCGTTCCTCGGACTGATGCTCATGCGTGGCAATTTCGTCCCCGGCCTGAGTGCACTTGACAGCACCGCTCAAATCCTCGCCTGGGCGTTGGTTTTCGGCTTTGCGCAGGAACTGTTCACACGCTTAGTCGATCAGCAGGGGCACGCGGTGCTCAACACTGTTCGCGCGTCGGACATACCGAAGCCGGATAAGCAAGCTTAATGCCGCGAGAAGCGTTGCAACAGTACCTATATGGTCAGGATGACGATTCCCGCGCGGCGGCCAATACTGCATCTGCGGCCGCCGGTGCGGTGGCGTGTTTCGTCTGGAATCTGGCGATTGATTCGGGCCGCTGAGTCAACGAATAACGCGGCGTTGATGGGCTGCCGGTGTGATCGGTTGCCGACCGCTGCGGATCGCTCTGCGTCGATCTGGGCGCGTGTTCCCGCCAGTGGGGGCGACGGCGATGACCGGGGTGTTCACAGGTTGCGGTGACCATAGGTCGAACAACGCGGGAGGAATCCACCAACGCGTGGATACGTATCCACGGATAAAACGCTCTGGCCTGCGGCGTAGTTATCCACGGATAAAACGCTCTGGCCTGCGGCGTAGCTTCCCCCGTAAAGTTCCCCGAATCTTCGAAGCGAATCACGAATTCAGGTGTGTATTCGGGCTTCGTCGTTTCGATGGCCATACCCGTAAATCGCCCAGGTAACAAGTACGGTGGCCAATCGTCAGTCAAATTTGTCGTCAACGCATAGTTAAGTTGCGCTTGCAGTGCGTCGGCGGTCTGTTTGTCTAACTCTATTTTCATATTGTCGAATTGAGCGTTTATCGCGGCGATTTCCTCCGGATTTGAAACGGACACTGCACCGGTCCTGATGCGTTCCACGAATTCCTCGTATTTTTCTGCAACCGCGTCTAGTGTCTGTGAAAATTCCGGCAGAAGCACATTGAGCATTGTCTTGCCGATGGCATCTCGCTGAGCCAGCCGGTAACCGTGACGGACTTCGTTTCCTTCACGATCTCGGATGATGATGTCAACTTCAAGGTTCGTTATAGCTTCAAAGCTATTGTTGTCGATCCGCAGATTCCACAGCGTTGGACTGAATGCAAGGGCCGGAAAGACGGCTGGAATGATTCTGCGGGCCTGCGCTCCGAGTCGATCATTTTCCGGCCTGTTTGAACGCGGCAATCTGCGCTTCGTGACGCTGGCGGTCGATGACGGCCTGCCGGGCGCTTTCCCTGCCGGTCCTCACGCCTGCGCAACCATTGGATGACGAACGTGACCACCGCACCGAAAATGGTCAGCCCCGCGAGCGCTTGGCCCGCTGCGGACGCCCATTGCAGCCAATCTGGGACAGGACCAACGAAGATGTTCATCGCCGCAAACGCTAGCGCGGCGACCGGACAAAATCCTTCGTGACACAGCGGCAACCGGAGGTGTGCCAGCTAACGTCGGCGCAGAGCGAGCACAGCCCACGGATAGCCCGAAATTTGATCCGTTCGGCTAGATATAGCGTCTGAGCTGCGAATATGCTTGTGGTCCCGACTGGGATCGAACCAGTCGCTTACGGGAACCTCCTCCGGGACGTGGGCGGCGCAACGCAGATGCCTGGAACACACCCTGCTGAACTCACGGCGGGCAATCCCATAACACCCGCCCACAATAAAGCCCGGTGACGGTGGCCTAACCGGGACAGTGTTCCGGTGGCCGGAATGCTCGTCGTGGGAGCCAGCACTCGGCGGCGGTGAGGTCGACGAACATCAAGATCATGAGCAGGGAACGAGTACTCCCACGTTACCCCCGCCTCGAAGTTTCCCAGCCACCTCATTCCGCAGTCTCTGACTTCCCGATCGGCTGAGTAAAGGGCGTCTTCGACGTCACCACGTTGATGGCTTCGCCACCCTTGACACATCCGATCGTCAGCGCAGGATCGCCGGGTATGAGGAAGCGGTGGGAGTACCGCTGTTTCACACCATGACCTGACCACACAGTATGAGGACAACGATGACGACAGTCGGGCTTGAGAGGGCTCCGCGACACCTCCACCTACATGACAGTTGAACTCGTATTGTGCCTGGTCGCACCATCGGCCTGTGCCTACGGATCAGAAGGTTGGGGGTTCAAATCCCTTCGGGCACCTTCAGGCGCGCTAGCTCAGAGGCGCTTTCCGTCCCGTTGGAGGCACCCCACTCGCGGCGACGGCGGGCCACGTCGGACCCGGCGCCACGGCGATGGCCTGCCCCCAGAACGCGGGTACCTACCTCGGTGCCCGGCACCGGACGGCTCAGTTTTCAAATTTGAGTCGTGATTCGTTTCGGTACGTGTGGAACGGTTCGAACCAGAACCACGCAGTCTGGTATGGCAGTACCACTAATTTTGCCGTCACTTTGCCGTCAACCCCCGCGGATCAGGGCGAACAACGGCGAACTGTCACGAATACGTATTCGCAGGTGACGGGCATGCACGAATAAGTGCGAACTCAGCCGAACTGGGCTTCAATCGTCTTGTAAGCGAGCGGTCGTCAGTTCAATCCTGACAGGAGGCTCCAGGCTCCACAAAGGCGCAGTTCAGGGGCCATTTCGCCATCCCAACAGCGATCAAGATCGCATTCTTTCCGTCATTTTCCGTCAACTCAATTCCTTGCCGTCACGCCGGGCGACGGAAATCGAGAGTTCGGCCCCACGTGGGCACGAAAAAACGGGTCCGAGAACCGCTTTCGATTCGCGGACCGGCGAGGAAGGGCGAAATCGCAGGTCAGACGCCCTGCTGTGCGGACCTCTTACCTCTCGTCCACGACGAGATGATCTCGGCCGCGAGGGCGAGCTTCTCCGGTTGGTTGTGCGGAGAATCGAGGGCAATTCGTCTCGAATGGTACGTGCTGGTACCGCGCGTATTGACCGGCGCGCGTAAACGGGCGATGCTGGCGGGCAGCCGCCGACCCGGTGGCCGACGGTCGCCTTCGCACCGGCACCGAGGCGCGACCGCCGCGGCTGAGCCGCTACAGCGTCGCGCATGCGCAGGCCGCGCCCCCGACCCCGACCGTCGTTGGCCGGTGGTCGGCGCTACCCGCGCCGGAACCGGATTCCACGATTTCGCATGCACTACCAGGCCGAGCTGCTGCTTCGCCGCTACGGTGTGTTGACAAGGGAAGCGTTGCCGCCGAAGGGGTTTCGGCTGGCTTCGCCACGCTGTAAAAGGTGCTGACGGCACGGGAGGACGCCGGCCGGTGCCAGCCCGGCTATTTCCTGGAGTCGCTGGGCGGCGCCCAGTTCGCAGCCGCGTCTACCGTCGACCGGCTGCGGTCGCATCAAGACGACGTCGATCTGCAGCGCCGCCCTTACCGGGCGGTGGTGCTGGCGGCCGCGGATCCCACCAATCCGTACGGGTCCGCGTGGCCTGCTGGCGGGGGTGAGGGCGCGCACCGCCCAGGCCGCAAGGCCGGCGCGCTGGCGGATCTGGTCGGCGCCGGTCGGGTGGACTCTCGTCGAGAAACTCGACGGGCTGCCGGTATTGGACCCGCACGCGTCGGCCCGACCGCGCGGCGGTGGCGGCGGCGCTCACGGAGGCCGGCTTCGCCCGCACACCGCGAGGACTGCGGCTGCGCTCACTTGCCCCTTCGTGCAGCCAGATGTGCCCGACCCGACGGTCCGGCCGCTTCTGAACGATAAGGAGCGTTGAGGCGACGATTGAAACCGTGACAAGGCGAGGGATCGGGGCTGTTAATGCATGACAGGACCAACACCGCAGACCCCGTCACTCCCAAAAGCGGGACAACCCATCCGTTCCTGACCCTGCAATTCCTCACCGACGGAACCTACGACGGCGAACGCGGCGTCTTCCTGACGCCCAGTGGCAGCAGCAAGCATTTGGTCGCGACCGACCACCTCGAGGACGAACGGCTCAAGGCACTGACCGTGCCGGAGCTGTTCGACGTCGTTGTACGCCACGGTCTGCATTTCGATCAGGCCCGGCGTACCGGAGTGGTGTTCCACATGATCAGCTGCCTCACCGAGTGCGGTCGCGTCGGCATGACCGCGGTGGGAGACACCCCCGAGGATGCCTGGCGGATCTACGAGCGGGCGCAGTCCGTAGTGCTCCAGGAGGCGGAGCAGGCACTCGAGGAAGGATGCGTACTCGGTTGAATCTGCGTCCGGGCACCGACGATCTCGTCTGGTATGTCGCCTACGGATCGAACATGCGCGCAGCGCGTTTCAATTGCTACATCTCCGGTGGACGACCGCGGGGCGCCCGTCGTACGTACTTGGGATGTCGTGACCAATCGCCACCCCACCGTGACGTCGGGATTCACCTGACCGGTGGCCTCACCTTTGCGGGTAGGTCCAGGGTGTGGGGCGGGGGCATGGCCTTCTACAACCCTCACGCCGATGGCGAGGTGGCGGCGCGGGCTTACCTGCTCACCTTCGGACAGCTCAGCGACGTGGTCGCCCAGGAAGCCAGGCGTCCGGTTGGGAGCGACCTGGCGCTGGACAGCGGAGTCGACCGACGATGGCCAGTGACGTCCCACGTGTACGAGACCCTCCTGCACGTGGATGACCGGGACGGATTGCCGATGTTGACCATCACGTCCCTGCAGAACCTCGAGCCCACAACGCCGTCGGCTGCCTACCTCCGCACCATGCTCGACGGACTCGGCGAGGCGTTCGGCTGGACCGCGGACGAGCGGGTGCGCTATCTGTTGCGTGCGCCCGGCGTCACCCCGGCGTGGACCGCCGGCCAACTCCTCGCGCTGTGCGACGGCGAGCCCTGACAGGGAGCTCCAGAACGGGTATGCGGTCACCCATGACGGTCATCGGATTCCACTGTTCGCACGAGCAGATCAACCCGGCCCAGCTTCTGAAGGACGTCCAGCAGGCCGAGCGGGCCGGCTTCACCGCGGCCATGTCCTCGGACCATTTCAGCCCGTGGAGCGCGCGGCAGGGAGAATCCGGCTTCGCCTGGTCCTTCCTCGGCGCCGCGCTGGCCACCACCCGGCTGCCGTTCGGCGTCGTCAACGCCCCCGGGCAGCGCTACCACCCCGCGATCATCGCCCAGGCCATCGCGACGCTCGCGCAGATGTTCCCGGGTCGATTCTGGGCGGCGCTCGGATCGGGCGAGGCCTCCAACGAGCGGGTCACCGGCGAGGTGTGGCCGCGCAAGGAGCTGCGCGACCAACGCCTCATCGAGTGCGTCGAGGTGATTCGACGCCTGCTTGCCGGCGAGGAGGTCAGTCACGACGGCCTCGTCCACGTCAACCGGGCCCGGCTGTGGACGCTGCCCGAGACCGTCCCCGACCTCGTCGGCCCGGCGGTCAGCGCCGAGACCGCGGCCTGCCACGCCGCGTGGGCGGACGGCCTGCTCACCGTCAACCAGTCGAAGGAGACACTTCAGAAGGTGCTCGACTCGTACCGGGAGGCCGACGGTCGGGGCCCGGCCCGCCTGCAGATCCACCTCAGCTGGGCGCCCGAGGAGGACGAAGCCGTCGCCATCGCCCACGACCAGTGGCGCAGCAACGTCTTCGGCCCTCCGGTCCCCTGGGACGTCGAGACGGTAGAGGCGTTCGACGTCATCAGCAAGGACGTCTCACTCGAACAGGTGAAGCAGTCCGTGCGCGTCTCCAGCGACCTCGGCCAGCACGTCGCGTGGCTTGCCGAGTACGTCGAGCAGGGCTGGGAGGAGCTCTACCTGCACTTCGTGGGCAAGGAGCAGTCCGGCTTCATCGAGGCATTCGGTGAGCACGTGCTGCCACAGCTGGCCGTGACCGCGCCACGGACGGCGATCGCATGAGAAGCAGCGACACGGGCGACCTGTGGTGGAAGAACGCCGTCTTCTACTGCGCAGACGTCGAGACCTTCTACGACTGGAACGGCGACGGCACCGGCGACTTCCGCGGCATGACCGAGCGCATCGAATACCTCTACGACCTCGGCGTGACGTGCCTGTGGCTCATGCCCTTCTACCCGACCGCCCGCAAGGACGACGGCTACGACATCACGGACTTCTTCGGCGTCGACGCCCGTCTCGGCACCCACGGCGACTTCGTCGAACTCGTCCGCACCGCTCGTTCGAGCGGCATCCGGGTCATCGTCGACTTCGTCATGAACCACACGTCGGACGCTCACCCGTGGTTCAAATCCGCCCGCCGCAGCAAGGACGACCCGTTCCGCGACTACTACGTGTGGAGCCCGACCGAACCGAAGTCGAGCCCGAAGGAGGTCGTCTTCCCCGACCAGGAGAGCAGCATCTGGGAACGCGACCCCAAGACGAACGAGTGGTACCTCCACCACTTCTACAAGCACCAACCAGACCTCAACGTCGCGAATCCCAAAGTGCAGGAAGAGATCTCACGCACGCTCGGCTTCTGGCTCGAGCTCGGGGTCTCGGGCTTCAGGGTCGACGCCGTCCCGTTCCTCTTCGCCAAGGACGCCGCGCCGGGAACCCCGGTGTTCGACCCCAACCAGTACCTCGGCGACGTCCGCAACTTCATCACCCGCCGGGTCGGGGACGCCGTACTGCTCGGCGAGGTCAATCTTGCGTACAAGGACCAGAAGACCTTCTTCGGCGGGCCCGACGGCGACGGGCTCAACATGCAGTTCGACTTCATCGGGATGCAGAACATCTACCTCTCGCTCGCCCGCGGTGACGCCCGTCCGCTCGCCAAGGCGCTGCGGCGGCGACCGAAGCTCGACGTGACGAGCCAGTGGGCCAACTTCCTGCGCAACCACGACGAGCTCACCCTCGACAAGCTGAGCGAGGATGAGCGCCAGGAGGTCTTCGACGCCTTCGGTCCCGAACCGGACATGCAGCTGTACGGCCGGGGACTCCGCCGGAGGCTGCCGTCGATGCTCGGCGGTGACGAGCGGCGTATGCGGATGGCCTACTCGCTGATGTTCTCCCTGCCGGGCACTCCCGTCCTCTTTTACGGCGAGGAGATCGGGATGGCCGAGAACCTGGACATCCCAGGACGGCTCGCGGTGCGCACGCCGATGCAGTGGACCGCCGGCAACAACGGCGGCTTCTCGAAAGCTGAAAAGCGGCGCCTCACCCGTCCCGTCCCTGGTGGCCTCTACGGCCCCGAGCGCGTCAACGCCGCCGACCTGCGCCACGACCACAAATCCTTCTGGTGGTTCATCCGTGACCTCATCTACACGTACCGGCAGCAGCCGGAGATCGGCTGGTCGACGGTCGAGGTCCTCAAGCAGCCCAACCCTGTGGTCCTGGCCCACGTGTGCCGGGAGGAGTCCGGTTGGGCGATGATCGCGCTGCACAACTTCGGATCGGACAGCTGCATGGTGCCGGTCCAGCTCGAGGATGTGCCGCCGGGATCCATCCTTGTCGACCTGCTCGACGGGCTCTCCGAGCACGAACTCGACGCCCAGGGCCGGATCGAGCTCAGCCTCGAGGCCCACGGGTACCGATGGTTACGCCTGCTGCGCCCGCACGACGAGCCGATCATCTGAGTTGGCCCGTCGAGTGCCCGCGAACCCTACAACCGAAAACGGTTTCGACGACCCGCCAATGAGGTATCCGAGGAGCCTCAACGTCGGCCAAAACGGGTCGATATCAAGCAATTAGGAGCGTTACTGTGAGTGGCACCGACAAGGCGAAGAACAAGATCGACGAAGCTGGCGGGAAAGCCAAGGAAGCTGTCGGCAAGATTACCGGTGACAAGAGCACCGAAAATGAGGGCAAGGTAGACCAAGCGAAGTCCAATCTCAAAGACGCCGGCGAAAAGATCAAGGACGCCTTCAAGAACTAAGCCCGAGGCTGGCGTGCACGAAACTACGCCTGCCGGTAAATCACTACCAATAGCGCCTACCGCCGACCGGGCGACTAGAACGGTCAAAGGGGCTCCTAGAGGGACTGCCAGCGAGTGGCGGCCTGGTGGAAGGACGCGGCGTCGCGAATTCGGGAATCATCGACGCCGAGTTCGGACCCACGGCGGTTCTTCGCGATCCGGAAAACATGCAACTCGAATTCTTTGTGCACCCGAATATCGAGAAGTAGCGCAGCTTAACCTGGCCGAACCCGCGGAGGTGCGGCGAGTGGTGGGGGCTGCGCAGCGACGGATCAGCGGCGAAGCCGAGGGCTGAGTCGGAACCAATCGCCCTTCGAGGTCGGTTGACATCCTGCAACAGGAGTCCGGCACGCCGCCGTCGAAGGAGAAAACGTCATGTTGCGCGGGTGCATTACATACTCCGTTCTATTTGTGCGTGGCCACATATCGCCCCCCACGCACGATCGATACACCCAATTCGGCACAGTGGGTCCTTACCCGGCGGCATCATAAGTGGCACGCATCGCCGATGGGGGCAACAAAATGGCCGAACAGTCAGACGAAAAATCTGACGAGCCGCGGAGTTGGTGGAGCACCCTGCCGGGAATCCTTACCGCGGGCGCCGGTCTCGTCACCGCAATCACCGGTCTGGTCCTCGGGCTGAATCAGGCCGGTTTCTTGGGTGGCACCGACTCGGTTGAAACCACGACATCTGCTCCCGCCGATGAGTTGAGTCAATCGCCCCCTGAACCATCACGACAGCTCGCCGTGCCCGGGACCGACGAGCACGGATTCAAGGACTATCCCGGCGCCCGCTGCGACCCAGGAACCCCGCCTGCGGTCATGGCCCGCACGAACCTCTCGGCGGTGGTGATCTGTAGAGCCGGGCCCGGGAACTTCTATTACCGCGCTGTTCGCGTGAGTGACGGCGCCGGCATCGAACTCGCCAACGCGGTGCGCTCCTCGGGCGGGTTTGACGTCACCAACCCGATCGACGGGACCCGATACCAGGTGGGTCCCCACGAGTTGAAGATCGTGCTACCGGACGGTCGCGTGCATTCGGAGTCGATGATCCAGTACGAGTCCTTCTAACCAGGTAGCCAGATCGTTTGCTGAAAGAGCCATCCGGTAGCCCGGCACGGACAGCTCGTACGACACGCCCTTGGCATCCCCAAGATCGTCGTTTTGGGCTACACAATCATGGGTATGTCATCGACCGCGTGTTATGACATGCCCGAACACGAACTCAGGGCATATTGCCAGGAAAAGGAACACTTGTGACCGACATCCCGATCACGCCCGCTACCCTCGATCCCGATACCATCACGCTCACGCCGAGTTTGCTGGAGTATTACTACAACGAGGTCGATGGGCGTCCCACCATCGGCATCGGCCTACATGACCCCACCCTCGGCCCATTCGCCGTCGAGTTGCCACAGCAGGTCGTATGGCACGTCGCCGAGACTCTCGCCGCCATGATCGGTGAGCGGGACCGCTTGCAGCAGGCGTGGCGGCGCGACTTCGGCCAGGACGACAGCAGCGCCGCCTAAACGCGGACCCTGCAACCCCGCACGCAGCATCACCACAGGTGAGACAACTTATCTGAATTTGTCGCACCCGGCCCATTGACGTGCGGTAATGGCGCTCTCCTATACTGGCACCGCGCTTCTTGATGTTGCGATAACAGCACTTCTAGATCGACGGAATGGAGTTGCTGCCCGGCCAGGACCGTCGCCACCCGCTACGCAGGCACGGTACAGCGGGTCGAGGACACCCGCTTGCTGACCGGTCACGGCACGTTCGTCGACGACATCTCGCGGCCGGGCATGCTGCATGCCTGCTTCGTGCGCAGCCCGTTCGCGCGGGCCCGCATCAGCGCCATCGACGCCTCCGCGGCGCTGGAGCTGCCCGGTGTGCACGCCGTGTTCACCGCCGCCGACCTCAACCCTGAGGTCAAGGAGGCCTGGCACGCTGTCACGGGCAAGGACATCCCGATTCGCCACGCCCGCCGCTGGCCGAGGGCGAGGCGAGGTTCGTCGGCGATCCGGTGGCGCTCGTTGTCGCCGAGAACCGCTACATTGCCGAGGACGCCGTCGACCTGGTCGAGGTCGACTACGAGCCGCTGCCGGCACTCGCGGACTTCACACAAGCGGACAGCTCGGACGTGATCGTCCACGACGCCTACCCCGACAACGTCGCGGGCGGCATGGCCGGAGCACCGCCGGACGAGGACACCTTCTCCTCGGCCGGGCCGTCATCAGGGCCAACGGCAAGGAGACGCGCGGCCAGGGCAACGCCGCCGCGGTGGTCACGGCCCAACTCAAAGACGAGGGCGATGCCACCACCGTCATCCTCACCACCGACCTCACCATCTCGGGCAAGGCCGCACAGTTCGGCCGCGGAGTGCTGGCCGATGTGGCTTCCAAACTGATCGGGCAGTTCGCCGAACGCCTCGAGGCCGATGTGCTGGCGGACTCCGCGCCCGCTGGCGAGGCGCCGCTGATCGGCGACCAAGCCGCCGAGCTCAAACCCACTGTGGCGCAGGCCGGCAACAACGCCGCTCAGTCCGTCGACCTGCTCAACGTGGTGGCGATGCCGCTGGCCAAGCGCGTAGCGCCGGTTGCAGCCGGGCTGGTCGCCGGTGGGGTGATCGGGTTCCTGCTGGGTCGCCGCCGCTCATGAAGCCGGCCGCGTTCGCCTACCACCGCCCGGACAGCGTCGCCGAGGCAGTGCAACTGCTCGACGAGTTCGGCGACGACGCGAAGATACTTGCCGGCGGGCAGAGCCTGGTTCCGATGCTCGCGATGCGGCTGACGTTCTTCGACAACCTCATCGACATCTCCCGGCTCGACGAGCTGAAGGGCATCGAGCGTCGCAACGGCGACCTGTGGATCGGGGCCGCCACGCCGGACGCGCTGGTCGGTGCCGACGACGAGGTCCACACGGCGGTACCGCTTTTGACCAGGGCCACGCCTCATATCGGCCACTTCCAGATCCGCACCCGGGGCACGCTGGGTGGCTCGATAGCCCACGCCGATCCCGCCGGGGAGTATCCGGCGGTGGCGTTGGCGCTCGACGCCGAGATGGAAGCGGTCTCGCCGAGCGGACGACGCGTGATTCCGGCCGCGGAGTACTTCACCGGATTGTGGGAGACCGCGTTGGAACCGGACGAAGTGCTCGCGGCGGTCCGATTCCCGGTGTGGGAAGGGCGGTGTGGCTTCGCCGTCGAGGAATTCGCCCGCCGCCACGGCGATTTCGCGATCGCCGGCGCCGCCATCGCCGTCGAACTCGACGACGACAACCTGATCTCCCGCTGCGGCATCGGCCTGCTGGGCCTGGGCTCCACGCCGCATCGCGGATCGGCGGCCGAGGAGGCCGTTGTCGGTCGCCCGGTCAGAGACCTATCCCCCGACGAGATCGGGGAGCTGGCCATGACCGGACTCGAAGACATTCCCGCCGACCTGCAGGGGTCGGTTGCGTACCGCATCAAGGTCGGCGCCACGATGGTGGCACGGGCCTGGACATCGGCCACCACGGAGGCGATCAATGCATGAGCTGTCGGTCGAGGTATCCGTCAACGGACGTGACTACCAAGGTGTCGTCGAACCGCGTGTGACGCTGGCGGACTTCCTGCGCGAGCGGTGCGGTCTCACCGGCACCCACCTCGGCTGCGAACACGGTGCCTGCGGCGTCTGTACGGTGCTGCTGGACGGTCAGGCCGTCCGCTCCTGCCTGCTCTTCGCGGTCCAGGTCGACGGCCAGGAGGTCACCACCGTCGAAGGCATCGCCTCACCCGACGGTGAACTCTCCCCCGTCCAGGCGGCGCTGCGGGAATGCCACGGCCTCCAATGTGGTTTCTGCACACCGGGTTTCGTGACGTCCATCACCGCTCTGCTGCGTGACAACCCGAAACCCAGCGACGAGGAGATCCGCGAGGGTCTGTCCGGGAACTTCTGCCGGTGCACCGGCTACCAGGGCATCGTCAACGCCGTGCACCGCGCCGCCGAGATGATGTGAGCGACTTCAGCCCTCGAGCGTGGCCGTCACCTTGGTGATTCGCCGGGCCCGTGTCTCGGCCGCCTTCGCGCCCAGCACCGACGTGACGTGTGCCTTGCGTTGGCTGTAGGACAGCTTCTCCCAGCCGGCCGCCGCCGCGGGTGAGGCGTCGAGTGCCGCCTGCAGATCGTCGGGCACTTCGACGGTGCGCGGCGCCGTGTCGACGGTGATCTCGAC
Organism: uncultured Actinomycetota bacterium; assembly: GCA_963799495.1. Lineage (GTDB taxonomy): Bacteria > Actinomycetota > Actinomycetes > Mycobacteriales > Mycobacteriaceae > Mycobacterium. Next base: position 133,373 of record CAWCXH010000027.1, on the reverse strand, counting down.
GTCGATCGCGTCACCTCCCTTGATGCCCGACTCCTTGCGCCGCTGTGCGCTGAATGGCAGCAGGAACTTGCCGCCCATGGGTGCCACCGTCGAGCGGTACTCGTAGCCGTTGACGTTCACCACGACCGGTGCCCGCTTGCCGGCGCCGAGCGCGGCGACAACGTCGGCGGGCACCTCGATGCCGGTGTTGTTGCCCATCTGGAACATCGTCGTCGAGAACTTCACGGCATCCACTTAACCGGACGCCCTGCGACATCCAGGAGTATCCGGCATCGTGGAGGGCATGAAGATCGGATTCATTGGGCTGGGAAACATGGGTTCCGGCATGGCCGTGAACCTGCTGAAGGCCGGCCACGAAGTCACCGCATACAACCGCTCCCAGGCCAGGGTCGACGCCGTGGCCGCCCAAGGCGCCCGGCCGGCCCGGTCAGTCGCGGAGGCGTGCGGCGGCGACGTCGTTGTCTCGATGCTGGCCAACGACGAAGCCGTCGAGGCCGTCACGTTCGGCGACGGCGGCATCCTGGCGTCGTTGGCGCCGGGCTCCAGTCACGTCTCATCGTCGACGATCAGCGTGGCGCTGTCCGAGCGGCTGACCTCCGCGCATGCCGACGCGGGTCAGGGCTTCGTCGCGGCTCCGGTCTTCGGGCGTCCCGAGGCGGCCGCGGCGGCGAAGCTGTTCGTCGTCGCAGCCGGTGCGCCGGCGACACTTCAGACGGTTTCGCCGGCCTTTGACGCGATCGGTCAGCGCACCTTCGTCGTCTCCGAGGAACCCAAGGCCGCCAACCTGGTGAAGCTGAGCGGAAACTTCCTCATCGCGTCGGTAATCGAGTCACTGGGCGAGGCGATGGCCCTGGTCGACAAGGCCGGCGTCGACAAGCAGGAGTATCTCGAGATCCTGACGTCGACCCTGTTCGGGGCGCCGGTCTACAAGACCTACGGCGGGCTGGTAGCCCGCGGGGAATTCGAGCCGGCCGGATTCGCCGCCGCGCTCGGCCTCAAGGACGTGCGCCTGGTGCTGGCCGCGGGGGAAGACCTCCAGGTGGCGCTGCCGATCGCCAGCCTGCTGCGCGACCGTTTCCTGACCCTGCTTGCCAACGGAGGCGCCAACCTGGACTGGTCGGCGATCGGCAGTCTGCCCGCGTGGGAGGCCGGCGGGCCCGGGCCGGTGAAACGCTAGCCCTGCACCACGCCGCGCAGGCCGTCGGCGCCGAAGATGGGTTCGAGCATCGCCGACATGTCGGGTCCACGCCGCAGCCCGTGCCCGCCGTCGACATTGATCACCTGACCGGTGATCCAACCGGCGGCGTCGCTGAGCAGGAACACGGACAGGTTCGCGATGTCGGTGACCTCGCCGACGCGCGGCAACGGCGTGCACGCCCGATAGTCCTCGCTGATCTCGGGCGAGTTCATAATCGGCGCAACCATATCCGTGCGGATGAGGCCGGGCCGGATGCAATTGACCCGCACCCACGACGGGCCCAGCTCGTCGGCGGCGAGCATCATCAGATGGTCAAGTGCCGACTTGCCCACGCCGTAGGCACCGAACCAGCGGTGGGTGTTGCTTGCCGCGATCGACGAGATGCCGATGAAGGATCCGCCGCCACCGCGGACCATCTCGCGCGCGGCGTGCTTGAGCACGTACATGCTGCCGTTGACGTTCAAATCGACGGTGCGCCGCCACGCCTCCGAATCGATCTGGGTTATCGGGCCAATGGTTTCGCTGCCGCCGGCACAGTGCACGACACCGTGCAGCCGGCCGTGCCAGGCGGTAGCGGCGTCGACCACGTTGGCCGTTTCGTCCTCGTTGGTGACGTCAGCCGGCTCGTAGAGCACCTCGCCGGCAGCGTCACCGCCGGCAGACTTGATCTCGTCGGCGGCGGCGGCCAACCGATCGGCATTGCGGCCGACGATCATCACGTCGCCGCCCGCAGCGACGACCGCCGCGGCCACCCCCTTGCCGATACCACTGCCACCCCCGGTGACCAGGAACGTTCGATCCGCCAACGAGAGTTCCACCACCGATCCCTTTCGTCAGGGTGTATCACGACGCGACAGCCTGGGTGCTCCCAGCGTGCGCCAATCGGGGACGTCGGGCGGCAGCCCGACCGGATACCTGTTCTCGTTGTGCGCCGCCCAGTGCGCGTGCCCGAGCTCGTGGATATGAAATCCGTGCCGCAGTGCCTCGGTGAAGCCCATGGTGTCGCTGGCCGCGTTGACGGAATCCTTGATCAGCAGCGCCGCCATGGTCGGCCGTTCGGCGATGCGCCGGGCGAATTCCAGTGTCTTGTCTTCCAGTTCGTCGCGCCGGAATATCTTGGACACCATGCCCAGCCGGTGGGCCTCGTCGGCGTCGATCGAATCACCCGTCAGCAGTAGCTCCTTGGCCTTGCGCGGGCCGAATTCCCATGGGTGGGCGTAATATTCGACGCCCGGCATACCCATCCGCACCCCGACGACATCGCTGAACTTCGCGTCGTCGGCGGCGACGATCAGGTCACAGGCCCAGATCAGCATCAGGCCTGCGGAAATGGCATTGCCCTGCACCTGCGCGATGGTGACCTTGCGAAGGTCGCGCCACCGGCGGGTGTTCTCGAAGAAGAAGTGCCACTCCTGCAGATACGTCCGCTCCGCGATGGCGGGCACCGTTGCGCCGTGCGACCGGAAGGTCGGGTGCTGCGCCGGGCCGGGTTGTCGCTCGAGCAGCGCGGCCTCGGAACCAAGGTCGTGTCCGGCGGAGAAGTTCTTTCCCCGCGCCGCCAGGATCACCACCCGCACCTCGTCGTCGGCCTCGGCGCGGCCGAAAGCTTCGTCCAACTGCACCAACAGCGTTCGCGACTGCGCGTTCTGCGCCTCGGGCCGGTTCAGCCAGATCCAGCGATCCGTCCCTCGTCGAGGGACTCGTAGGCCACCTGCGGTGGCGGATCGTCACCGACCGGGTCGGCGCTGGTCAGGTCGGGACTCGCCACGGCGGACCACCTCGTTCATTCGCTGATGCGTCAGACGACTTGCAAATTACGGCTCGCGCAGGCACACCGATCAGTCGACGTCCCCGGCGGCTGCCCAGCCACGCCACAGCAACTTGACAGGACGCTGACAGAAATGGTACGAACGCGCCATTATCGTCGCGAATTGTGCGTTCATTTCCCGTTGATCGCGGTAGTGTTGCGGGTAGCCGCTGGCGTGTCGGCAAATTAGAGAAAGCGTGACGATGGCGACCTTCCAGTTCCCCGCACGACGATTGATCCTCGCCGGTGGATTCGCACTCGCGGTTGCCGCCGCGCCGGCGATCGCCATCGTCTCCACGCCCACGCCTACCTCGGCACCGCCGATCGCGGCCTGCACCCCGGGTGAGGAGGAGGACGTCTACACGACGGTGTGCACACCGATGCTGGTGCCGAACTCGCCGCTGTTCACCACCACCGCCGCGAACCCTGATGTTCCGGAAATCGACGGCATCCCCTGCACCGGCCGCGACAGCGGCGCGTGCATCGGCCTGGCCGAAGAGGCGGAAGCCGCGGGCCCGCCGGCCGTTCCGCGCTCGACGATCAGCGCCAGTCCTTAGGCGCAGGGCACCCACGGGAACGGGTCGAATGTATGCAGATTCCCTTCAGCTTCCATAGAATCCTCCCGACGACACGGTCAGCAAAAACTACAGAAAGCGTGACGATGGCGACCTTCCAGTTCCCAGCACGACGACTGATCCTTGCCGGTGGATTCGCGCTCGCGGTTGCCGCCACCCCGGCGATCGCCGTCTTCGCTCTGCCAACGGCCAGCGCGCCGTCCCAGGTGGCCCAGTGCCCGAACGGTGAGGAAGAAGACCTCTACACCGGGGTCTGTGTCCCCCACACCGTGCCGAACTCGGGCGCGCCGTTCCAGGCGATCCCCGGCAACCCGAGTCTGCCCGAGGTGAATCTGCCGGGCGGCGGCGGCGCCATCCCCTGCACCGGGCATAACTCGGGTCAGTGCATCGGCCTTGCCGAGGAGGCACAGGCCGCCGGGCCGCAACCCGTTCCGGAGTCGACCTTCGGCAGCAGCCCGACGATTCACGGAGGCCCGTAATCGCAGGCGGCGGCCCGGGCACGCCCCGGGTCGCCTAGAGTTGTCTCATGCCTGCGAAATCTGATCCCACCGAACTCGGCGATGTCGAGCCGTTAGCCGATCACACCGCACGCCAGGCCAGGCGCGTCGTCGCCGCATATGCGACCGACGCCGACGAATGCCGGATCTTCTTGTCGATGCTCGGCATTGGACCAGCGAAACTAGAGGCGTAAGTGGGTCCGGGGGGCGGCCGACGGGTCAGCTCCGGGGACTCCGACTTCGTCGTGGTGGCCAACCGGCTGCCGATCGACATGGAGCGGCTGCCCGACGGCACCACGGAGTGGAAGCGGAGTCCCGGCGGCCTGGTCACCGCGTTGGAACCGTTGCTGCGTCGGCGGCGCGGGGCCTGGATCGGCTGGCCGGGCATACCCGACAGCGACGAGGACCCGATCGTCGAGGAAGACCTGCAGCTGTTCCCGGTGCGGCTGTCTGCAGACGACGTTGCCGAGTACTACGAGGGCTTCTCCAACGCGACGCTGTGGCCGCTGTACCACGACGTCATCGTCAAGCCGATCTACCACCGTCAGTGGTGGGAGCGCTACGTCGACGTCAACCGGCGCTTCGCCGAGGCCACGTCGCGTGCAGCGGCGCAGGGCGCGACGGTGTGGATCCAGGACTACCAGTTACAGCTGGTGCCGAAGATGCTGCGGATGCTGCGGCCCGACCTCACCATCGGATTCTTCCTGCACATCCCCTTCCCGCCGGTGGAGCTGTTCATGCAGATGCCGTGGCGAACCGAGATCATCGAGGGCCTGCTCGGCGCCGACCTGGTCGGCTTCCACCTTCCCGGCGGCGCGCAGAACTTCCTGATCCTGTCGCGGCGCCTGGTCGGTGCGAACACCTCGCGGGCGAGTGTCGGTGTGCGTTCCCGCTTCGGCGAGGTTCAGGTGGGCTTCCGCACGGTGAAGGTGGGCGCGTTCCCGATCTCCATCGACTCGGCCGCACTCGATCGCAAGGCCCGCGACAGAAGCATCCGACAGCGGGCCCGCGAGATCCGCAGCGAGCTGGGCAATCCGCGCAAGATCCTGCTGGGTGTCGACCGGCTGGACTACACCAAGGGCATCGACGTTCGGCTGCGGGCGTTTTCGGAACTGCTCGCCGAACATCGGGCCAAACGCGACGACACCGTCCTGGTGCAGTTGGCCACGCCGAGCCGCGAACGCGTCGAGAGCTACAAGGTGATGCGCGAGGATATCGAGCGGCAGGTCGGCCACATCAACGGCGAATACGGTGAGGTCGGCCATCCGATCGTGCATTATCTGCACCGCCCGGTCCCCCGTGACGAGCTGATCGCGTTCTATGTGGCGGCCGACGTCATGCTGGTCACCCCGCTGCGCGACGGGATGAACCTGGTGGCCAAGGAGTATGTCGCCTGCCGCAGCGATCTGGGCGGCGCGTTGGTGCTGTCTGAGTTCACCGGCGCGGCGGCCGAACTCCGCCAGGCCTACCTGGTGAACCCGCATCATCTCGAGGGCGTCAAGGAGGCGATCGAGGCCGCGCTGAACCAGACACCGGAAGAGGGCCGGCGACGGATGCGCGCGCTGCGCCGGCAGGTCCTCGCACACGATGTCGACCGCTGGGCCCGATCGTTCCTCGACGCCCTGGCGTCGACTCGCGAGGATGCCAGCGACAACAGATGAAGGTCGCCGTCTTCGAGAGGTTCGGCGGTCCGGAAGTTCTCGAATTCGTCGACCTGCCAAGGCCCGATCCGGCCGACGACGAGATCCTGATCAAGGTGCATACCACGACGGTGACGGCGGCCGAGTGCCGGATGCGGCGCGGCCGACCGCTGTGGGGCCGGCTCATCCTCGGTGTGCGGCGGCCTCGGCGACGGCGACGCAGGCTGGGCCTGGAGCTGGCCGGCAAGGTGGTGTCCGTCGGCAAGGATGTGCGCCGGTTCATACCAGGGGCAAGGGTGTTCGGCTTCACCGGTTTTGGCACGGGCGCCAACGCCGAATACGTCTGCATGGCGCAATCGGATTCGGTGGAGATCATGCCATCCAACGTCGGTTTCGACGACGCCGCGGCGCTGGTCGACGGGCCGTCGACGGCCCTGTACTTTCTGCGCGACAAGGCTGCGGTCCGTCCCGGCCAAAGGGTGCTCATCAACGGCGCATCGGGGAGCATCGGCACCTCTGCCGTGCAGCTCGCGAGGTACTTCGGCGCAGAAGTGACGGCGGTGTGCAGCGTTCGTCACGCGGAATTGGTGCGATCACTTGGCGCGGACCACGTCATCGACTACACGAAAGAGGATTTCACCCGACGGCGCGACCACTACGACGTCATCTTCGACACGATCGGCGCAAGCTCGTTCGCACGGTGCCGCGGCGCGCTGAAGAAGGATGGCCGCTACCTGTCGACGACGGGTTTGGCCAACTGGCCACGCATGTGGTGGACCGCGGTTCGCGGCGGCCGAAAGGTCATCACCGGTATGTCCGTCCACAAGCGTGAATTACTCGGGGTCGTCAAGGATCTCGTCGAGACGGGCGAGCTCGTCGCCGTCATTGACCGCGGATATCCGTTCGAGCAGCTCGCCAAGGCCCACCACTACGTCGAGCAGGGCCACAAACGCGGCAACGTGACAATCTCCGTCGCTGCTACATCGGCGTGATGTAGCGGATCAGCCACTTGCCGTCGATCTTCTGATAGTCGACCCGCAACCGGCTGCCGTCGTAGACCGGCTGGCGCGACTTGTCGGTCACGGTGCGGTTCATGAACACCATCACCGATGCCGAATCACGTTGTGCGGTCAGCACTCCCACGCCGACCACGTTGGCCTGGCTGACCACCTGCCGATCCCTCGCCTGCGGAATGATGTCCTTGGCGGCGCGGTCCTCGAACTCCCGCCGGTACTCGGGCGTGAGCAGCGTGTAGGCGTCGGTGAGGCTGCGTTCGACGGTTTGATAGTCGTAGGCGAACACCTTGGGAATCTGGTCGGCGGCCAGCGGGGCCAGCTCGGCTCGCGCCGCCTGCTCGCCGCGCAGCTCCACCCGGTTCCAGTACAACCATCCGCCGACACCGGCCAACGCGACGAATCCGATGGCCGCCAGCACCATGACAAGCCCCAGCAGCTTGCTCACCCAACCGCGCATCAGTTACCGCCCTCTGGGTACTTGAGGTCGTAACCGGTCATGTGGCCGTTGTCGTCCTCGTGCACGATGACCCGCAGCCGGTACGGCTGGGACGGCTTGTTGACACCGTCGATGTCGGTCACGGTGACCCGGACCGACACCAGCACCGACCCGTTCTTGCCGATCTCGTCGACACGTTCCAGCGCAGCGCCGTTGATCACCGCCTCGGAGCGGGCGTTGGTGTCGCGGAAGATCGCCTTGAGATTCTCGACGTTGTTGTCCTGGCTCAGGATGTCGCGCAGTGGTCCGCTGGTGCCGTTGACGAACCGGTTCACGCTGTCATCGATGTTGTCCTGCGTGTAGCTGAACATGTTCACCACGGTCTGCGAGGCGGTGTCGACAAACCGTTGGTCGCGGGCCTGTTTGGCCTCGGCGTGCCGCTGTGAGACGAGCAGCACAATGACCACCGCGGCCAGTGCGGTCGCCGCGACGAACCCGGTGGCCAGCGCCACGATCGCCACCAGTCGGCGATTCGGGGGACGGCGGGGCGGCGGTCCGGTGGGACGGGGCACCCGCACCTTTACCGTCGTCGGCGCGTTGACGCGCACGCCCGCCGAGCCGTTGACGGTGCCGCCCGCAGGGCCGGCCGCCCGCGACGCGCGACGACGCACGGATGTCGCCGGCTTCGAGGCCTCCTGTCCCGAAGCCCTCTCTTCTTTCATCACGCCTGCCTTGGATCCAGCATCAGGTCTACCCAGTTTTCCGCGGGCGCCAGTTTGCCAGCACCGGGCGCGTAGACGCCAATCCCGCCGGCCGGGTCGACGAACTTCCCATTCTGGTCGTAGGTCGCGACGGCCGGACCACTTGCCAGTGGTGCCGGCACCTCCGCGGGCAGTGGCAGTGGCGCATGCGCGGGCGGCAGCGCGGGCTCTTCCGCCGGTAGCGGCAGGGGCTGTGGCGGTGCCTCTGGCGGCGTCCTGCCGTACGGCGGCACGACCTGATCCGGCGGGGCGAAGAACGGCCACGGCGGCGGCGGGGTGCCAGGCTCGTTCGGTGGCACCGGCAGCGGGAACGGTGCGTGCGGCGCGGGCCCCGGACCCGGCGGCACCCCGGGTGGCAACTGCACCACCGGCGGTCCGGGGTCCGGATCGACCTGCGGAGGGATGTACGGGAACTTGTTGGGCGGCAGGATATTCCGTCCGGGTGGCTCGTAGTGATTGTCTTCCCGTTCGTCCATCGGCGTACCCACCGGGATGGGTGGACCGCGCCACGGGTTGCTGCCGATCGGCACGTACCCGCGGGGGTCGCGGCACAGCTGGATGGTGGGTGCCCGCTTACCGGGGAACTCCTGGCACGGATAGTTGCGCGCCCCGCGCACCACGCTGGGATCGTTGTGCGGAACCTTGCAGTACAGGTCGGGGGGCAGTTCGCGAAGGGTCGTATCTGCTGGCGACCGGATCAGTGGTGGCGGGATGAAGCCCACCGAGCACCCGGGCGGATCCTGGAGATGGATCTTGAAGTCCAGCTTGCCGCCCTCGTCCACCGGCACACCACCGGCGACCGTGATGAGGCCGGCCAGCAGCGCGGGGAAAATCACCAGTCCCTGCTCCAGCGACTTGTTGTAGATCACCCCGATGCGACCGAAGTTGGCCAGGTTGGCGGCCAGCACGGGAAAAGTCGGGCGGATACCGCTGAAGGTTTCGTTCGCCTGGGCGGCTGCGCCCGGTGCGACCTGCAGTACCGAACGCACCTGGGGGTCGGCGTTGGCGACTTCGCCGGTGAACCGCGCCAGCCCGTCGGCGAGCGACCTGATGTCGTCACCGCCACGGATCTGGGCGTCGAGGAACGGCCCGGCCTGGTCGATCAACTGCGTGACCTGCCCGTAGTTGGCGTTGGCGTCGTCCACCAACAGCCGCGACGACTGGATCAGCCGCGCCAGTTCGGGACCGGAGCCGTTGAACGCCTTGAATGTTTCGCTCAGCAGGTCCTGCAGGCGGCTGTTGCCCACGCTGCTGACAAGCCTGTCGGCCTCCTGGAGCAACCCCGCGATATCCTGGCCGATCGCCGTGCGCTCCACGCCGATGTCGGACCCGTCGCGCAGTGTCGAGTCCGATGGATCGTCCGGCGGAACCAGGTCGATGTACTGCTCGCCGACCGCCGAGACGCTCTTGACCGTCGCCGTGACATTTTCCGGGACGGGCGTCTTGCTGTTCAGCCTCATGTGGGCGACGACCCCGTCGTTGGATAGCCCGACCGATTCCACCCGCCCGACCGTCACTCCGCGGTAGGTGACGTTGGCGTTCTTGTAAAGGCCCCCGCCCGCAACGAAATTGGCGGTGACGTTGTAGGAGCCGATCCCGACTGCGGCGGGCAGATGCAGGTAGAACGCCGAGATCGCCCCGACCGTGAGCACCGTGACGATCGCGAAGATCGCCAGTTGAAGACGTGTCAGCCGGTCCAGCATCTACGGTGCCCCCTCGTGCTGGGTCGCCGTCCCGGGCGGAATCTTGAACGGGTCCGCTGCCTGGCCCGACAGGTTCGCCATCGACCCGACCAAGAAGTCAGGAGTGTTGATCACTTCGTTCATCCGCTTCATGTTCGGGTCGAGTCCCAGAGAGGTGGTGAAGACCGTCTCGCCGAGGCGCCGCAGCGTCAGGTCGAAGGTGACAAACACGTTCAGGTAGTCCCCGCGTACCGCGTTTCGGAGGTACTTGTAGTGGAACGGGAAGGTCGGCAGGAACTCGAGATCCCTGATCAGAAAGTCGGCGTTGTCGTTGAAGGACTTGATGATCGGGTAGAGGTCCTTGATGTCGGCTGTGAAATCGTCCTTGGTCTGGGCCAGGATGTTGGACGCGACGGTCGCGAAGCTCTGCAGCGCTCCGAACGCATCGACGATGTTGGCGCGGTTGTTGTTGAGCACCTCGAGCGCGTTCGGCAGGGCATCCAGTGTGCGTCCCAGACTGTCCTTGCTGCCCGCCAGAATCGCGGCGAAGCGGTTCAAGCCTTCCGCCGCGGCGATGATGTCCGCGGTCTGGCGGTCCAGTGAGCTGGTCAACTCGGCGAGCCGGGGTACCAGGTCGGTGAAGCTGCCCGCGCGCCCAACGACCGCGTTGTACGCCTCGTCGGTGATGTCCTGCAGCGCACCGAGATTGCCCTTGTTGACCACGACGCCCAGCGACGACAGCACTTCCTCGGTGGTCGGATAGCGGCCGGTACGGGCTTGCGCGATATTCGAACCCTCGGCGAGCCTGCCAACCGGAGCCTGGTCGACCGGCGCGGCCAGCTCAACGTGCTGGGATCCCAACAGGGAGGTCTGCGCCACGGTGGCGGTGGCGTTGGCCGGCAGGTCGACGTTCTCGTCCAACGACAACTGCACCGCGGCGTAGAAGGTGCCGTCCGGACGCTGGACCGCGTCGATGCCCGACACGCTGCCGACGGTGACGTCGTCGACCATCACCGGCGAGTTCTGCGGCAGGGTCGCCACATCGGGCAGTTCAACCGTCACGGTGTACGAGCCGGGGCCGTGGCCCGCGGTACCGGGCATGTTCAGTGAGTTCAACCCGCCGAACTGACAGCCGGCCAGCAGCACAGCGCCACTGCCGATCGCGACCGTCCGGTGACCGACGCGGAATGCTCTGTAGCGCAATGGTTTACGCCTCATCCCCCACCACCTGCCTCCGCAGGCAGCGGCTCAGAAGGCACCGGTCCTGGTCCTGGTAGCGGGCCGGTAGCCGCGGGCGCCACCTCGACGGGCGGTGCAGGCGCGGCCTCCGGCGCCGGCGGAAGGATCAGTGAGCTGAGATCCATGTCTGCCGCCACCTGGGGCGGCGTCACACCAGGCGCATTCTGCCACTGCAGGTACGGCACCGGTGTCTGCGCCTTGGCCTCGGTGGCCGGCGAGTCGTAGAGGATCTGGCCCTTGTAGGCGGTGATGCTGTTGATCGGGTGGAACAACAACGGCGGGAAGTTCATGGCGATGCGGCGAAACACCGGCCCCATGCGCTGGCGGCAGATCTCGGCGCGCTTGTAGTTGTCCGGCGAAGCGCCCACGTCGAAGGTGCCGCCGCAGATGAACTGCACCGGATTGCCGAAGTTCGGCAGCGTCAGCAAGCCGCCCACCGTGCCCTGGGCCGGGTTGTAGATGTTGTAGAAGTTCGCCAGGCCGTTGGGCGTGATGTGCAGGACCTGCTCGATATCGTCGCTGTGGTCGGTCAGGATCTGGGTGAAGTCGGCGAGCCTGCCGATCTGGCCGATCAACGCTTCGTTGTTCTCGCTCAACAGGCCTCGCACGTCGCCCAGAGCCTGGTTCAACATGCCCAGGGTGGCGTCCAGATCCGTGGAGCTGTCGGCCAGCACCTGCGACACCGAGGCGACGTGGTTGGAGAACTGCACGATCTGTTCATTGCTGTTCGACAGGGCATTGACCAGAACCTGCAGATTCCGAATGGTGCCGAACAGGTCGGTGCGCGAATCGCCGAGTCGGCCGGCGGTCTGCGACAGCTCCCGCAGCGCCTGCCGGAACGAGTCGCCGTTGCCGTCGAAGGTGGCGGCCGCCTGATTGACGACCGAGCTCAGCGGGCCCTGCATCGATTCCTGCTGCGGGCCGAGTTGCGCGCTGAGCTGGGTCAGCTGCTCCTTGACTTCGTCCCATTCCACCGGCACGGCGGTCCGGTCCAGCCCGATCGACGCGTCGTCGGCCAACACCTCCCCGCCGGTGTACGCGGGTGTGAGCTGGATGAAGCGGGCCGCCACGAGATTCGGCGCGATGATCAGCGCGCGGGCGTCGGCGGGCACCTTGACGCCGTCCTTGACCGTCATCGTGACCTTCACATCGGAGGTCCGGGGCTCAATGGCATCGATCTTCCCGACCGGCACACCCACCACCCGGACGTCGTCGCCCGGGTAGAGGCCGACCGCCGAGGGGAAGTAAGCGGTCACCTTGTGACCGCCTCGTGAGGGCCACACCAGGTAAACCCCGGCGGCCAGCGTCGCCACCAGCAGCGCTGCCAATGCGATCCGCAGCCAGCGGCCGCCTTCGTCGGTTCCGTTGCCGTGCGTCATGGTGACTTCGGCCTGATGATCAGCCGCTCGGAGATGAACCCGCGCAGGTAGTCGGCCAGGCTGTCCGGCAGCTTGCCCGGCTGGAAGTAGGTGTCGAGGAGCACCTCGGCCAGGCTCGCAGGCGGCAGGCCGTACAGGTTGATCTGGAAGCCCGGGCCGGAGCCGACCACCTCACCCAGCGCGGTCGCATACGGCGGCAGCCGCCGCAGCGCTTCGCCGATGTGCTCTCGACGTTCGAGAAGGTTGTCCATCACCAGGTTCAGCTTCTCCAGCGCGGGACCGAACTCCCGCCGGTTGTCGGCCACGAAGCCCGAAAGCTGTTGCGACACATCGTCAATCCCGGCAATCAGGTTGGACAGCGCCTGGCGGCGCTCATCCAACGCAGCGAAGAGCAGGTTGCCGTCGATGACGAGCTGATTCACCTGCCCGGCACGCTGAGCCAGCGTGTCCGAGACCTTCTTGGCATGGGCCAGCAGTTGTTCCAGCGCCTGATCACGCGCGTTCAGACTGCGTGACAGGTTCGCGACCCCGTCCAGCGCGCCACGCAGCTGGGGGGTGGCGTCGCGCAGCGAATCGGTGAGGGTCGCCAACGCCTGCTCGAAGCGCGGCTTGTCCAGCTCGCTGGCGTTGCGGCCGAGATCCTGCAACGCCGTGTTGAGGGTGTAGGGCGTGGTGGTGCGGCCCAACGGGATGACGGTCGACGTGCCGCCGCCGCGCGGGGTGACCGCCAACGACTTTTCGCCCAGCACGGTGTCGGTCTTGATCGCGACCAGCGACTGGTCACCGACCTTGACATCCCGGTCGACGGTGAACGTCACCTTGGCAGCATCGCCCGCGAGCTCGACGTCGGTGACCTCGCCGACCCGGATGCCCGACACATTGACGTCGTTGCCCGGCGAGATGCCGCCGGCGTCGGTGAAGTACGCCTCGTACGGCTTGCCCTGCGGCCAGAACGGCAGCTTGGTGTAGCCGAAGGACACCAGCACCAGACATGCCACCAGGATGATGCCGAAGATTCCGGTGCGGAGAGGATTGCTGTCGTCTGGTCTAGCCACTTTCAGCGCACCTCCCCTTCGACGGATCCGGCGGCCCGCCGAACGGAATCAGAATGTCGCTGCCCGCTGGACCGTTGATCTTAATCCGGATCGAGCAGTAGTAGATGTTGAAGAACGACCCGTAGGCGCCGAGCGCGTTGAGTCGCAGATAATTCTCCGCGAGCGGCTCGATGACTTTGTTGACGTCACCCTTGCGTTCGTCGAGTCGCTGCGCCAGTGGCCGGGCGTTCTCGATCACTCCCTGCAGTGGCCGCCGCGATGCAGCCAGCATGTCGGTCAGGTCGTTCTCGGCCGACGCGAGCGGGCCGATGGCGCCGGCGATCGGATCACGTCCCTGAGCCAGTCCGGTGATCAGCTGCTGAAGCTTGTCCACGCTGGCGTTGAACTCAGCGCTCTTGTCGTCCACCGTCGCCAGCACCGTGTTGAGGTTGTTGATGACATCACCGATGAGTTGGTCTCGGGCGGCGAGATTTTGGGTGAACGCGCCGGCGGTGGAGAGCAGATTCGACAACGCCCCGCCCTGCCCCTGCAGAAGCTCGATCACCGCGTTGCTGACCTCGTTGACCTTGGCGCCGTCCAGACCCTTGAGCACCGGCCGCAGACCGCCCAGCAATGCGTCCAGATCAAGCGCCGGCTGGGTGTTCTGCTCGGGGATGGTGCCACCCGGCGGCAGCTTCTTCAGTTCGCCGGGTCCGGAGGTGATTTCCAGATAGCGGTCGCCGACCAGGTTCTCGTAGCGGACCACGGCCTTCGTCGACGTGTAGAGCTGATAGCGGTCGCTGATATCGAACGCGACGTCGACGGTGTTGTCGGGGTTCAGCTTTACGCCCTTGACGGTGCCCACCGGTACCCCGGCAATGCGGACATCCTGCCCGGACTTCAGCCGTGACGCCTCGGAGAACGTGGCGTGATAGGCGTTGCCCGAGGCGAACCGGAACTCGCCGAACACCACCACCAACATCGCGGCCACCAGCAGCATGGCGACGGTGAAGATGGCGACCTTGACCAGGGTTCCGTTGCCGCGCATCAGAAGTCATCCCGCTCTGCGAAGGCGCCGTTGAAGAGGAACTGCAGGGTCGACGGCGCGTCGAACTGCAATTCGGTGTTCGGTTGGTACGGGACGTACGCGTTGTCGGTGACCAAGAATGGTGCACGGTACCAGGATCCGCCGTATTGCTTGGTGGGAATGTCGGGCAGGCCACGGCAGTTCGGCCCGCCGGAGGCGTTGACGAGCGGCAGGCTTTCCGGATAGGTATAGGCCGGCGAGCCGGGCACGAAGTTGGATGCGACGAACAGGCCCGGCCGAATGCCGCCGATGATCGGCGCGAAGCGGTCGACGGCGATCGAGGTCGCCTCCAAGATGCATCCGAACTCCGGCGAATAATCGCCGGCGACCTTCAGCGGCGCGCGCAGCCGCTGCACGGCGGCGATGTAGTCGTTCGCGGCGGGCTCCAGGGTGGCGGTGCCGTTGTTGGCCAAACCGGTCGCGGCCAACAACGTCGCGTTCAGATTGTCCTGCTGGTCGACGATGGTGTTGCTGATCGCAGGCGCATTCTCGAAGATCCTGGCCAGGTCCGGCCCTGCATCCCCGTAGATGTTGGCCACCACTGCTGTCCTTTGGAAATCCTCCTGCAGTGTCGGCAGCTTCGGATTCAGTTGCTGCAGATAATAATTCAGCCCGGACAGCGTCGCGCCCAGGTCGTCGCCGTTACCTCGCAACCCCTCCCCCAGCGCGGTCAGTGTGGCGTTCAGGTTGATCGGGTCGATCTTATGCAGCACATCGGTGAGCGTCTGGAAGAGCGTGTTGACCTCCAGCTGCACCGACGACGCCTGCACCTGAGCGCCCGGATGCAGTTGGCCGATCGGCTGTTCGGGCGGCACGAACTCCACCGACTTTGCCCCGAAAACCGTTGTGCCGGCAATACGGACGACGGAATTGGACGGGACGTAGCGCAGCTGATTGCTGTCGATCGCCAGCGTCAACTTCGCCTGATCCCCGGCGTACTCAATGGATTTGACCTCGCCGATCTGGATGCCGCGGTACTTGACCTTGGCGTCCTTCTCCATCACCAGGCCGGCCCGTGGCGACGTCACCGTCACGGTGTCCGTTGAGGTGAAGGCGGCGGTATACGCCAGGTAGGTGAACACGACGGCGGCCAACAGCAGGGCCGCAAGAATCGCCGCAGCGATCCTGACGTGGCTGCGCCTGGCGTCACGGTCAGACATCGTCCCCACCTACCCGGAGAGGTTGAAGTTGCCGGACGCGCCGTACACGGCGAGTGAGATGAACAGGGTGATGGTTACGACCACGATCAGCGACGTGCGCACCGCCTGGCCGACCGCGATGCCGACGCCCACCGGGCCACCGGAAGCGTTGTAGCCGTAATACGTGTGCACCAGCATCACGGCGATCGACATCGCGATGGCCTGCAGGAACGACCACAACAGGTCGGTCGGTACCAGGAAGGTGTTGAAGTAATGGTCGTAGAGGCCGGCGGACTGATTGTTGACGAAGACCGTCGTGAAACGCGCGGCGAAGAATGCCGCCAGCACCGACAGCGAGTACAGCGGGATGATCGCGATGAGGCCCGCGATGAGCCGGGTCGACACCAGGTAGGACACCGAGTGCACCGCCATCGATTCCACGGCGTCGATCTCCTCGGCGACGCGCATCGCGCCAAGCTGCGCGGTGGTCCCGGCGCCGATGGTCGCGGCCAGCGCGATGCCGGCGATCACCGGGGCGACGATTCGCACGTTGAGGAATGCCGAGAGGAATCCGGTCAGCGCCTCGATGCCGATATTGCCCAGGGATGAGTAGCCCTGCACGGCGATGACACCACCGGAGGCCAGCGTCAGGAACGCGGCGACCCCGACCGTGCCGCCGATCATCACCAGCGCGCCGGTGCCCATGGTCATCTCGGCGATGAGCCGCACCGTCTCCTTGCGGTACCGAGTGATCGCGTTGGGGACGTAGCGCATCGTCTCGCCGTAGAACAGCGCCTGCTCGCCGATGGCGTCGACGGCCCTGGGCACGCCGCGGAAGAACCGGCGGATGCGGACCGTGGCGTCGTAGCTCATCGCCGCTGTCCCCTATTCGCGCGAGCGCTCATCGAACCAGCACTCGCACGCCGATCGCGGTCATGATGACGTTGATCACGAACAGACAGATGAAGGCGTAGACCACGGTCTCGTTGACCGCGGTCCCAACACCTTTCGGGCCGCCCTGCACGGTCAGGCCGCGGTAGCAGCCCACCAGACCGGCGACCACACCGAACAGCAAAGCCTTGACTTCCGCCAGCACCAACTCACCGAGCCCGGTGAGCACGGTCAGGCCGTTGATGAACGCGCCCGGGTTGACGCCCTGCAGGAAGACCGAGAAGGCATAGCCACCCGCAAGCCCGATCGCGCACACCAGACCGTTGAGCAGCAGTGCCACGAAGGTGGAGGCCAACACCCGCGGCACGACCAGCCGGTGAATCGGGTCGATACCCAGCACCCGCATGGCATCGATTTCTTCGCGGATCGTGCGGGCGCCCAGATCGGCGCAGATCGCGGTGGCGCCGGCACCGGCCACCACGAGCACGGTCACGACCGGACCCAGCTGAGTGATGGTGCCGAACGCGGTGCCCGCCCCGGATAGGTCGGCGGCGCCGATCTCGCGCAGAAGAATATTGAGGGTGAAGGCCACCAGCACGGTGAACGGGATGGCCACCAGCAGCGTCGGGACGATCGACACCCGCGCGATCATCCAGGTCTGGTCGAGGAACTCACGGAATTGAAACGGCCGGCGCCAGATCTTCGCGAAGGTGTCCAGCGACATTTCGACGAACCCGCCCACGGCCCGGGCCGGAACCGCGAGTTGTTCGATCAACCTCGGCTCCGTTCTCGGGGCGGGGTGTTGCGAATGAGCGCCGTGGCGAAGAGTCCGAGACTTCTCGTCGTGGCGCCCTTTCCACCCCCGCGGTCGGACGTTGCTCTAAGTGAGCCGGACCATCCTAACTAGAACAAGTTCGCAGTGTCAAAGAACGGCAAAATCAGGGGATATTGCGTGATTTGCCCAGGTCACAGCGGGTGTGACCCAGGTCATCCTGTAACGTGTTCTAGTCACCTCAGGACCTTGACTCATAAGAGCGACAGTCTTACGAGCCCATCAGTCCGGTGGCCGAAAAACTCCTCTCGGGATCACGGCCAGCAAAGTATTCGTGCAGTGTGGCACTGAGGTCGGCGGGATCCCACCCACCGGACGGTGCACTGAATCGTTGTTCGGCGGTGGGCGCCGATACCAGGGTCACGGTCGGACCATAGACGATGAACAGTTGACCGTTAACGGCTTCGGCGGCCGGCGAGGCAAGAAAGCGCACCAGCGTCACCACGTGGTCGGGCGACAGCTCGTCGATCTGACCGTCCGCCCGCTCCGGCGCATCACCGAACACGTCGGCCGTCATCGCCGTGCGCGCACGCGGGCAGATGGCGTTGGCCCGGACCCCGTAGCGCTCCATCGCACGGGCCGCAGACAGGGTCAGCGCGGTGATGCCGGCCTTGGCCGCGCCGTAATTGGCTTGCCCCGGAGGACCGGCCAGCCCGGCCTCCGACGACGTGTTGATGAGCCGGCCGTAGACCGACCCGCCGGCTTCCTTGGCCTTCGACCGCCAGTAGGTGGCGGCGTTGCGGGTCAGCAGGAAGTGGCCGCGCAGGTGCACCGCGATGACGGCGTCCCAGTCGTCGTCGGTCATGTTGAACAGCATCCGGTCACGGGTGATCCCGGCGTTGTTGATGACGATGCCGAGCCCGCCCAGGCCGTCGGCGGTTTCGACGAGTTCGTCGGCGGTGGCGCGCTGGCTGATGTCACCCGCAACGGCGACGGCCTTGGATCCGGCGGCGGTGATCTCGTCGATGACATCGGATGCGTTCAGCGCCGCGGCGATGTCGTTGACCACGACCGTCGCGCCGGCCCGGGCCAGCCCGATCGCCTCGGCGCGGCCCAAGCCGGCGGCCGCGCCCGTCACCACCGCGACCAGTCCGGACAGATCGGTCGCGTCTGGATTGCTTGTCAATTTATGAATACCTCTAGTCTCTGCGGATCAGGGCAGCTCGCGGGCACTCGGCGATCGACTGCTCGGCCAGCTCCTCCTGGTCGGCCGGCACCGGGTCCGCCTTTACCACGGCAAAGTCGTCATCGTCGAGATCAAACAGGTCCGGGGCAATTCCCACGCACACCGCGTTGCCCTCACAACGGTCACGATCCACTTCCACTCGCATCACAACCTCCTCGCAACCCGTGTGCGGACGGCCCGCCCGTACTTAGGGTCAGAATACGACCGTCGCTGGGCGCCGGGGTGACACCGGTCTGGACCCCAAGACTAGAACGTGTTACAACCGGGGTGGTCTACGGGTACCCAATGGACAGTTAGGGACGAGGCGATGCGGATCGGCTACAGCCCAGAGCAGGAGGAGTTGCGCCGCGAGCTGCGGTCCTACTTCTCCCGATTGATGACGCCCGAACGCACCGAAGCGCTCTCCTCGGTCAAAGGCGAGTACGGCACGGGCAACGCGTACCGGGACACCGTCGCGCAGATGGGCCGCGACGGCTGGCTCACCCTGAGTTGGCCCACCGAGTACGGCGGCCAGGCCCGGTCCGCGATGGACCAGTTGATCTTCACCGACGAGGCCGCCATCGCCGGAGCGCCGGTGCCGTTCCTGACCATCAACAGCGTCGCGCCGACGATCATGGCGTTCGGCACCGACGAGCAGAAGAAGTTCTACCTGCCCAGGATCGCTTCGGGCGACCTGCATTTCTCGATCGGGTACTCCGAGCCGGGCGCGGGCACCGACCTGGCCGCGCTGCGCACCACCGCGGTGCGCGACGGCGACGACTACGTGATCAACGGCCAGAAGATGTGGACCAGCCTGATCCCCTACGCCGACTACGTGTGGCTGGCGGTGCGGACCAACCCGGAGGCCAAGAAGCACCGGGGCATCTCGATGCTGATCGTGCCCACCGACGCACCCGGCTTCTCCTGGACGCCGGTGCACACCATGGCGGGCGTGGACACCAGCGCCACCTACTACCAGGACGTCCGAGTTCCGGTGGGCAACCTGGTCGGCGAGGAGAACGGCGGCTGGAAGCTGGTCACCAACCAGCTCAACCACGAGCGCGTCGCGCTGGTGTCGGCACAGCCGATCTTCGTGGCGCTGGGCGCGGTTCGCGAGTGGGCGCAGAACACCAAGGACGGCCGCGGGTCGCGGCTGATCGACTCCGAATGGGTGCAGCTCAATCTGGCGCGGGTGCACGCCAAGGCCGAGGTCCTCAAGCTGATCAACTGGGAGCTGGCGTCGTCCGACGACGCCGCCCCGTCACCGGCCGACGCCTCGGCGGCCAAGGTGTTCGGCACCGAACTGGCCACCGAGGCCTACCGGCTGCTGATGGAGGTGCTGGGCACCGCGGCCACGCTGCGACCGGACTCGCTCGGCGCGCTGTTGCGCGGGCGGGTCGAGCGGATGCACCGCAGCTGCCTGATCCTGACGTTCGGCGGCGGCACCAACGAGATCCAGCGCGACATCATCGGGATGGTCGCGCTGGGTCTGCCCCGGGTTAACCGTTAGGACAGACGGTGACTTCTCTGACGGCTGAAGCCGATAGCTTCGACTACGACCGCAGACTCTTCTCGGCTGTGCGTCCGGTTGTCTCTCCGGAGCCGCCCGAAGGCCCAGCCCAGGCCCGACCCGAACTGTACGGAACGGCACCGACAAGTACCCGACGCACCACGCCGGGTGCCCCGATTCCCCCAGCGGCTAAAGCCGCCGGTCCCCTTGGAGCGCAGTAATGGATTTCAAATCGACCGAAGCCGCCGAGGATCTCGGCGGCCTGGTGCGTACTATCACCGAGGCGGTATGCACGCCGGAGCATCAGCGTGAGCTCGACGGGCTCGAGCAGGGGTTCGACCGCGACCTCTGGCGCAAGCTGATCGACGCCGATGTGCTGTCGGCCGCGTCGCCGGAGTCGTTGGGCGGCGGCGGTTTCGGCGTGCTGGAACAGGTAGCGGTGCTGACCGCCCTGGGCCGCCAGCTTTCGGCGGTGCCGTATCTGGAGTCGGTGGTGCTCGGTGCCGGCGCATTGGCGAAGTTCGGATCCGATGCGCTGCAGCAGGATTGGGCGGCACCCGCGGTCAATGGCGAGAAGATCCTCGACGGTCGCGCTCGACGGCGAGATGGGCGAGGGTCCGGTGCAGGCCACCGCCAGCGGTGACGGCTACCGGCTGACCGGCTCCCGCACGCTCGTCGGTTACGGCCCCGTCGCGGATGCGTGCCTGGTTCCGGCCGAAACCCAGTCCGGAGTCAGCGTTTTCCTCGTAGCCTCCGGTGACACCGGAGTTTCGGCTAGCGCGCTGAACACCACCGGGCACGGCAGTGTCGGGCACCTCGAACTGCAGGGGACCGAGATCGACGCCGGTCGTGTTGTCGGCGGCGACGACGTCGTCGGATGGTTGACCACACGGGGCGCATTGGGCCGCAGCGCGTTTCAGCTCGGCGTGCTGGAACGCGCACTGGAGCTCACCGCGGAGTACGCCCGCGAACGCGAACAGTTCGACCGGCCCATCGGCAGCTTCCAGGCCGTCGCACAACGGCTGGCCGACGGCTACATCGATGTCAAGGGTCTGCGCCTGACGCTGACCCAGGCGGCGTGGCGGGTGTCCGAGGATCTGCCTGCCGACGTCGAGGTGAGCACCGCGGCGTTCTGGGCGGCCGATGCCGGGCACCGGGTCGCCCACACCACGGTGCACGTGCACGGCGGCGTGGGGGTCGACCTCGACCATCCGGTGCATCGTTACTTCCTGGCCGCCAAACAGACCGAGTTCGCCGTCGGCGGCGCGACCGGGCAGCTGCTGCGCATCGGCCGCGAGCTGGCCGACACCCCCGCTTGACCGTGAGCTCCGTGGGGGAGCTGCTTGCCCCGTTGGCCGAGGTCGACGATCGCGGCATCCATTACGAGGGTGAGTTCGTCAGCTGGCGCGACCATATCCAGGCGGGCGCGGCGCTGGCCGCCACCCTGACAGCGCGGCTCGACCCGTCCAGGCCACCGCATATCGGTGTGCTGCTGGGCAATACGCCGTTCTTCTCGACCGTGCTGGTGGCCGCCGGCCTGACCGGCCTGGTTCCGGTGGGCCTGAACCCGACGCGCCGCGGCGCGGCACTGGCCGCCGACATCGCCCGCGCCGACTGCCAGCTGGTGCTCACCGACAACGCCGATACGGTCCCCGACGGTGCCGACTACATCGATGTGGAATCACCGGCGTGGGCCTCGGAGTTGGCGTCGAATAGCGATGCACCGGTTTCTTTCGCCGATCTCGGGCCCGACGACCTGTTCATGCTGATCTTCACCTCGGGCACCAGCGGCGAGCCGAAGGCGGTGCGCGTCACCCACGAGAAGGTCGCTTGGCCCGGCCAGATGCTGGCCGATCGGTTCGGCCTCGGCCCGGCCGACACCTGCTACCTGTCGATGCCGCTGTTTCATTCCAATGCGGTGATGGCGGGCTGGGCCGTCGCGGTCGCCGCGGGATGCTCGATTGCGTTGCGGCGCAAGTTCTCCGCGTCGCAGTTCCTTGCCGATGTGCGACGGTACGGCGCCACTTACGCCAACTATGTCGGCAAGCCGCTGTCCTACATCCTGGCCACCCCGCCGCGGGACGACGACGCCGACAACCCGTTGCGGATCCTGCAGGGAAACGAGGGCGTGCCGCGGGATCTGGACCGCTTCGCACGGCGGTTCGGCGTGGTCGTGGTCGACGGTTTCGGCTCCACCGAGGGCGGGGTGTCCATTGCGCGCACCCCCGACACCCCGGACGGCTCACTGGGTCCGCTGACCGACGAAGTCGCGATCGTCGACGTCGACACCGGCGAGCCGTGCCCACCGGGCAAGGTCGGCGAACTGGTGAATCCGAAGGGCCGGGGACAGTTCCGCGGCTACTACAACGACGAGGCGGCCGAAGCCGAACGGATGGCCGGCGGCGTGTACCACAGCGGCGACCTGGCCTACCGCGACGATGCCGGCTACATCTACTTCGCCGGCCGGCTGGGCGACTGGATGCGCGTCGACGGCGAGAACCTGGGCACCGCGCCGATCGAGCGAATCCTGTTGCGCCATCCCGATATTGTCGAAGCCGCGGTCTATGCCATCCCCGACCCCGCCGTCGGCGATCGGGTGATGGCCGCGCTGGTGCTGGCGGAGGCCGCCGAATTCGACGCCGAGCGCTTCCGCGCGTTTCTGGCCGAGCAGCCCGACCTCGGCCCCAAGCAGTGGCCGTCCTTCGTCCGCATCAGCGCCGCGCTGCCGCGCACGGTCACCTTCAAGGTGCTCAAGCGCCAGCTCTCCGCGGAGGCCATCGACTGCGCCGACCCGATCTGGCCGGTCCCGCGGTAGCCTCGCGAGGGTGGGCTACCGCGAATTCCCACCACCGGCCCGGCTGCGCGAACTCGTCGAGTGCGCGTGGATTCTGGACGGACCCGCCGGGGCTGTGCGGGTGCTGCCCGACGGGTGTATGGACCTGATCCGGCTAAACGACAGCATAGTCGTTGCCGGACCCGACACCACGGCGTTCGTCAGCCTCCGGGATCGAGAACCGTTTGTGGGCTTGCGTTTTCGGCCCGGTGCGCTCCCCCGCTTGCTGGGTGTACCGGCGGCTGAGCTGCGCAACAGCCGGGTGCCGCTGAATGAGCTGTGGGTGGTGCGTGACCGACATCGCTCGCTCGTCGAGCTGGCCGCCGAGTTGGCGTCCGACACACCCGCTGCCGAGACGGCTCCATGGTCGCTGCCGCTGCTCACCCACGTCACCCGCAGCCTCGGGGCCGGCGCGGCCGTCACCGAGGTGGCGCAGCAGATCGGTTGGTCCAGCCGCACCCTGCAGCGCCAGTGCGCCGCCGTGTACGGTTACGGCCCGGCGATGCTGCGGCGCATCCTGCGATTTCGCCGGGCGGTGCGACTGCTGCACGACGGAAGCCCGTATGTAGAGGTCGCGGCCCGTGCAGGCTATGCCGACCAGCCGCACCTGCACCGTGAGGTGCGCGACCTGGCCGGGGTTTCGCTGGGTCAGCTGGCCAGCGGTGCGAACAGATCCACCGAGGTGCCGTCCGGGTCTTCGACCGTCGCGTAGCGCTGACCCCACGGCGCGTCGAACGGCTTCAGCGTTCCGGGATGGCCCGCTTCGGTGAGCCGCTCGTATATCGCGTCGACGTCGGACGGGGAGTCCAGCCCGAAGGCCAGCGCCACCCGGCCGGCCGATGTGGGCGGGGTCCAGCCGGGATGCATGCCCGCGATGACGTCTTCGGTGTCGAAGGCGAGCTTGCTGCCGTCGGGGAGCCCCACCTCGACGTGCGGCCCCTCTGGCTCAGGGACCGTCAGGCCGAGGAGCCGGTAGAAGTCCAGCGATCGTTGCAGGTCGTTGGCGACGATCTCGACGACCGTCGATCTCACGCGAATGTCCATGACCCGCACGGTAGGTGGGCGCGCTCGCAGATGTCGTGAACAAATCGGACACGTCGAATGTTGCAGCGATCACTTGAGCTCAAGCTCCTTTTGCGCCCAGGACGCAGACTCAACGCAAATCACGCCGGCAGCTTGAAGACGCGTTCGGCGTTTCCGTGCAGATAGCCGTGGCGGGCGGCCGCGTCGAGCCCCAGATCCTCCAGACCGGCAAGCGCATGACCGAAGTCGATCATCGGATAGTTGGTGCCGAACAGGACTTTCCGTTGTCCGGTGCCGGTTTTCATGAAGCTGACCAGCTCGGCGGGCAGCCGCTTGGTGGTGTAGGCCGAGGTGTCGATGTAGACGTTCGGATGCTTACGCGCGACCGCGACCATCTCCTCGGTCCACGGGTAGCCGATGTGCCCGCACACGATGACCAGTTCGGGGAAATCGAGCGCGACCTGGTCGATGTACGGGATCGGCCGGCCGGTCTCCGAGGGCCGCAGCGGGCCGGTGTGGCCGACCTGCGTGCAGAACGGGACGCCCAGCTCGACGCATTCGGCGAACAGCGGGTAGTAGCGCCGGTCCGTCGGCGGCGCGTTCCACAGCCACGGCACGACCCGCAGCCCGACGAAGCCGTCGTCACGCATCCGTCGGCGCAACTCCCGCACCGCCGCCATCGGGCGGTCGAGATCGGCCGTGGCCAGGCCTGCAAAGCGGTTGGGGTGCAGGCGAACCCAGTCGGCGACCTCGTCGTTGGAGATCAGGTCGAGGCCATTCGGGCCCCGCCACGCACTGAGCAGCCCGATGTCGATGCCAGCGGTGTCCATCGCGGCCAACGTGGCGTCAAGCGGTATCTCGTCGCTGGGCAACGCGTCACCCACCCAGCGGCGCAGCGAGGCGAACATGTCGCTGGCGAGGAAACGCTGCGTCGGATGCTGCATCCACACGTCGACGGTCATCTGTCGACCCTAGGCGCGGCTAGCTCTCCCGGATGGCGTCGAGTCGGCGGGTGGCGTCCTCGAAGCCGGTGACCAGTTCGGCGATGATGTCGGCGACCGGGCGGATCTCGTTCATCCGGCCGACGATCTGGCCGACCGGCATCGAGACGGTGTCGGGATTGTCCGACTCGTTCATCCGCTGGTGCGCCTCGCTGACCAGGATGTTCTGCAGCGGCATCGCCAGCGGCTCCGGCGCGTCGGGAGCGTCCCAGGCGTCGGTCCATTTCGTCTTGAGCAGCCGCGCCGGCTTGCCGGTGTAGATGCGGCGGCGAACGGTGTCGGCCGAGGTGGCCCGCAGCAGCGCCTCCTGGATCGTCGAAACACCGCCGGCCTTGCGGTGGCCTAGGTCGTACTCGGCGGACGTCAGGAACGCCGAGCCCATCCACACGCCGGACGCGCCGAGCGCCAGCGCAGCGGCCACCTGCCGGCCGGTGCCGATGCCACCGGCGGCCAGCACCGGCGCCTTGCCACCCAGGGCGTCGACGATCTCCGGCCACAACACCATCGACGCGATCTCGCCGGTGTGGCCACCGGCCTCATGGCCCTGCGCAACGACGATGTCGACGCCGTTGTCGACATGTCGTTGGGCGTGCTTGGCGCTGCCCGCCAGCGCCGCCACCGGAACTCCGGCCTCGTGAGCCTGGTCGATGACGTCGCGGGGTGGCGAGCCAAGAGCGTTGGCGATCAGCTTGATCGGGTGCTTGAGCGCCACCTCGACGTGGCTGCGAGCCACCGAGTGCAGCCAGCCCAGCACGCCCTCGTTGCGCTTCTCGTCGTCCGGCAACGGCGGAACACCAAGGTCGGCAAGGGTTTTCGCGACAAAGTCGCGGTGGATTTGCGGGATCAGCTTATCGATGTCGACGGCGCTGCCCTCGGTCGGCACCTTTACCGGCATGACGATGTCGACGCCGTAGGGCTTGCCGTCGGTGTTCTCGTCCATCCAACCCAGGACGGCGTCCAGGTCGTCGGCGTCGTTGAACCGCACGCAGCCCAGCACACCCAACCCGCCGGCCTTGCTGACGGCGGCGGCCACCTTCTCCGATGGGGTGAAGACGAAGATCGGATAGGTGATGCCGAAGCGGTCGCACAGTTCGGTACGCATCAGCTATTCGCTCCGACGTGATTGGCGTGGGCGTCGTCGGCCGGCCGTGATTCGGTCTGCTCCTTGGCCCACCGATAGTCCGGCTTGCCGGCCGGAGTGCGCTGAATTCCGTCGACCAGCCAAAGTCGGCGCGGCACTTTGTATCCCGCGATCTCGCGCCGCACGAACTCGTCCAGTTCGGCGAGCGTGGGACGGGCGCCTTCACGGGGATGCACCACGGCGGCGACGCACTGCCCGTAGCGGGGATCGGGCACGCCGACCACCAGCGCGTCGAACACGTCGGGGTGGCCCTTCAGCGCGGCCTCCACCTCTTCGGGATAGACCTTCTCACCACCGCTGTTGATCGACTGCGATCCGCGGCCGAGCATCGTCACCTTACCGTCCTCTTCGACCTGGGCGTAGTCGCCGGGGATCGCGTAGCGGACACCGTTGATTGTTCGGAAGGTCTGCGCTGTCTTTACGTCGTCCTTGTAGTAGCCCACCGGGATATGGCCGCGCTTGGCGATGATGCCGCGCACGCCCGAGCCGGGCTTGACCTCGTTACCGTCCTCGTCGAGGACGACGGTGGTCTTGTCGATGGTGACCCGCGGTCCTCCGGTGTGCGCCTCGCCCTTCGCCACGACGCTGGTGCCGCCGAAGCCGGTCTCGGACGAGCCGATGGAATCGGTGATGACCCGGTTGGGCAGCAGCTCGAGCAGCTTCTCCTTGATGCTCGGCGAGAACAGCGCCGCGGTGCTGGCCAGCAGGAACAGCGACGACAGGTCGTAATCCTCGCCCTTGTCGTGCGCGGCCGACAGCGCGTCCAGCAGCGGGCGGGCCATCGCGTCACCGGTGAAGAACAGCAGGTTCACGTTGTGCTTGTGGATCGTCCGCCACACCTCGTCGGCGTCGAATTCCGGTGCGAGCACAACGGTTCCGCCTGAGAACAGCGCCATCCAGGTGGCCGACTGCGTCGCGCCGTGGATCATCGGCGGGATCGGGTGCCGGATCATCGGCGGGCCGGCGGCGGCCTGCTTGGCCAGGTCGTACTCGTCGGCGAGGGGTTCGCCCGTCGCAAAGTCGGTGCCGCCGAACAGCACCCGGTAGATGTCTTCGTGGCGCCACATCACGCCCTTGGGGAAGCCGGTGGTGCCGCCCGTGTAGAGCAGGTAGATGTCCTCGGCACTGCGCTCACCGAAGTCGCGCTCGGGTGAGCCCTGCCCGAGCGCGGAGTAGAACTCGACGCCGCCGTACCGCTGATAGTCGTCGGTGCTGCCGTCCTCGACCACCAGGATCGTCTTGACGTTCGGGGTGTCCGGCAGCACGTTGGCGACGCGGTCGGAGTAGCGGCGCTCGTGCACCACGGCGACCATGTCGGAGTTGTCGAACAGGTAGCGCAGTTCGCCCTCGACGTAGCGGAAGTTGACGTTGACGAGGATGGCGCCCGCCTTCACGATGCCCAGCATCGCGATCACGATCTCGATGCGGTTTCGGCAGTACAGTCCGACCTTGTCGTCCTTCTTGACGCCCTGGTCGATGAGGTAGTGGGCGAGGCGGTTGGCCTTCTGCTCGAGTTGTCCATACGTCAGCTGCTCGTCACCGCAGATCAGGGCGACGCGGTCAGGCACGGCGTCGATGGCGTGCTCGGCGAGATCGGCAATGTTCAGGGCCACGAACCCAAATTAGAACGTGTTACATTTTCTGACAAGTCTGTGGAAAGGTGAACGCACGTGACCGACGCGGAAAAAGAGCCCGACGCCCTCGTTGAACAGCGCGGACACACCCTCATCGTGACGCTGAACCGTCCCGAGGCGCGCAACGCGCTTTCCACCGAGATGCTCTCGATCATGGTCGAGGCCTGGGACCGGGTGGACAACGATCCCGACATCAGGTGCTGCATCCTGACCGGGGCAGGCGGCTACTTCTGCGCCGGCATGGACCTGAAGGCGGCAACGAACAAGCCGCCGGGTGGCTCGTTCGCCGACGGCAGCTACGACCCGTCGCGGATTGACGGTCTGCTGAAGGGTCGCCGGCTGACCAAGCCGCTGATCGCCGCCGTCGAGGGTCCCGCCATCGCCGGCGGCACCGAGATCCTGCAGGGCACCGATATCCGCATCGCGGGCGAGAGCGCCAAGTTCGGCATCTCCGAGGCCAAGTGGAGCCTGTACCCGATGGGCGGCTCGGCGGTGCGGCTGGTGCGCCAGATCCCCTACACCGTGGCGTGCGACCTGCTGCTCACCGGCCGGCACATCAAGGCCGCCGAGGCCAAGGAGATCGGCCTGATCGGATACGTCGTGCCCGACGGCCAGGCGCTGACAAAGGCGCTGGAGATCGCCGAGATGATCAACAACAACGGACCGCTGGCGGTGCAGGCGATCCTGCAGTCGATTCGCGAGACCGAGGGAATGCCCGAGAACGAGGCATTCAAGATCGATACCCAACTCGGGATCAAGGTGTTCCTGTCCGAGGACGCCAAGGAAGGCCCGCGCGCGTTCGCTGAGAAGCGCGCCCCGCACTTCAAGGGCCGGTAACCCGTCGAACGTGCGCGCACTGCGAAATTTCGGCCAGGTTTTCGCAGTGGACGCACGTTCGTTGGGCTGTCGGTGTGGATCGGCACACTGCCGCCATGGGGGAGCCCTTCATCGGCAGCGAGGCGATCGCGTCTGGGCGACTGACACCGTACGCATTGCGGAGTCGATTCGTCACAATTCATCCGGATGTCTACCTCCCGCGCGAGGCCGAACTCACAGCATCGTTGCGCGCCAAAGCGGCCTGGCTATGGTCTCGTCGGCAAGGTGTCGTCGCAGGACAGTCAGCCGCGGCGCTGCACGGCGCAAAGTGGGTGGATGCGCGCCGTCCCGCCGAGGTGCTCTGGCCAAATCGGCGACCTGCCAGAGAGATTCGAACGTGGTCGGACCGGATCGCCGACGACGAGGTTGAGGTCGTCAACGGGATGCGGGTGACGACGCCGGCCCGCACCGCGCTCGACATTGCATGCCGCTATCCGCCCGGCAAGGCGGTCGCGACCATCGACGCACTGGCGCGTGCGACACACCTCAAGATGGCCGACGTCGAACTGCTCGCCGACCGATACAAAGGCCGTCGCGGTATCCGCCAGGCCCGCGCTGTCCTTGACCTTGTCGATCCTGGCGCGGAGTCACCGCAGGAGACGTGGCTGAGGCTACTGGTCATCCGCAACGGGTTTCCGCGGCCGAAGACGCAGATCCCGGTCTAGGACGAGTTCGGAGTGCTCGTCGCCGTTCTAGATATGGGCTGGGAGGACATCAAGCTGGCACTCGACTACGAGGGCGCCCACCATCGAGACCCAGTCCGGTTCAACAAGGACATCCGGCGGCATGATGACGTCACGGAGCTCGGGTGGATCGACATCCGAGTCACGTCGCAGGACACCGAGGGCGGAATCTTTCGGCGGCTAGCGGCGGCGTTCGCGCGCCGAACGTGAAGCCACTGCGAAACTTCGGCCGAAATTTCGCAGTGTGCGCACGCTCGGCGATACCCGGCTTAACCCAGCGGCTTGGTTGGGGTGAAGACCACCGGCATCTTCTCCAGACCGCTCACGAAGTTCGCTGGCCGCAGCGGCAGGTCGGCGTCCAAAGCCAGTCGCATGTCCGGCAAGCGCTGCAGCAGTCGTTCCTGCATCATCGATATCTCGAGCCGAGCGAGCTGATTGCCCAGGCAGAAGTGCGTGCCGAAGCCGAACGCGAGGTGGTTGTTGGGATAGCGGTCGATCTTGAAGCTCTCCGGCTCCTCGAACACCTTCTCGTCGAAGTTGGCGGACTCAAACAACAGGAGCATCTTCTCGCCCTCTTTGAGGCGAGTGCCGTGAAACTCCGTGTCGGCGGTGATGGTTCGAGCCATGTTCTTCACAGGTGCGGTCCAGCGCAGCATCTCTTCGATCGCGTTGGGCAGCAACTCCAAGTCGTTGACGAGACGCCGGTGCTGATCGGGGTGACGCAGCAGCTGCCGTGTGCCACCGGACAGCGTGTGGCGAGTGGTCTCGTCGCCGCCGATCAACAACAACAGGACCTCGGTGACGATCTGGTCGTCGGCCAGCTGTTCCCCTTCGACCTCTGCATGCACGAGCACGCTGACCAGATCGTCGGTCGGCTCGTCCTTGCGAGCCGCGATCATGCCCATCATGTATTCGGTGTAGGCCGCGAAGGCATCCATCGTGACCTGGAAATCCTCTTGCGCCGCAGTACTGCTCAAGAAGCTGACCAGATCGTCGGACCACTTGAGGAACATCTCGCGTTCGTCCGGACGCACGCCGAGCATGTTGCCGATGACCGCCATCGGCAGCGGCGCGGCGAGGTCCCAGACGAAGTCGCACTCGCCGCGCTCGCACACCGCGTCGATCAGCGCATCGCACAGGGAACCGATCGCGCCCTCCAGGTCCTTCACGCGTTTGCGTGTGAATCCTGAGTTGACGAGCTTGCGCCGCAACAGATGTTGCGGATCGTCCATCTCGATCATCATCGGCAGCGGCGGCTGGTCGGGCCGGATGCCGCCGGCGTTGGAGAACAGCTCGGGGTTCCGCTCGGCCTCGATCACGGCCTGGTACGTCGCCGCGGCGGCCAAGCCGTTGCAGTCCCGGAAGACCGGTTCGTTCTCGCGCATCCATTTGTAGACGGCCCGCGAGTCACCCGCGTAGAACGCACCGTCGGTGAGATCCACATCCGGCTTGGTCGTCGTCATGGTCAAACCTCCTGGGCGTCGCCGACCGACATCTCGACGTTCGTGGCCGAGCTCGAGAACAGCGCGCGCTTGGGCAAGCCCAGCGATGCGAGTTCCCTGGCATAGGGGTGATCGCCGAGTCGCAACCGGACACCGCCCAGGCGGTAACGCACACCCGTGAGCGTCGTCGGCCCCATGGTCTCGCGTGTGACACCGTCAAGGTGCCCGTAGGTGCGGTACTCCTGCTCGCGTGAGGTGGACGCGGACCAAACCGGCAGCCCGGGCCGGAACTCCATATCCGCGACGAGCCTGCCGTCGATGCTGACGTCGAATCCGAACTGACGGCCCTCTCGAACTGTGAAGTCCGCCATCACCTTCGGATAACCCCAAATCGTCCGTCCCGCCTCCAAGGTGAACGCCTGATCGACGGGGAGGTGATGATGAAAGCACCGGCCGACTGCAGGGCGCGGGGCCCGCTCGCATTCGACCCCGGCGGATTGACCATCACATTCGTGCCGTATTCGTGGTACTGGCCGAGATCGCTGTCCACATAGCGCATCAGCATCAGGACAACGACCGCGCGTCCCGGCAGATAGCGGCAGACCTGAAGGCCGCTGTAGTCGATCATCCGCTGCGCGGCGTCGGCGTCCACCGAGAACATCGCCATGTGCTGATCCGCCTTGCGGATCTTCACCGGCATGTTGAGCACGGTCCCGGCAATGGTGTGCTGCGAGGCAGTCATCCGGTCAATCTAGAACGCGTTCTAGACAACCCGCAAGAAGTGTCTACACCAGCGTGGCGAGTTCGCGTACCTGCTCGGCGTCTCGGCCGGTGACCACCATCATCGTCACGCCGGCAGCCTCCCAGACGGTGATCTGCTTGCGCACGTAGTCGATGTCGCCGACGATCATCGCGTCGTCGACGAGCTCATCCGGGATGACCTCGGCGGCCTGCTCCTTGCGATCGCCGCGGAAAAGCGCGGTGACCTCGTCGACCACTTCCGCGTAACCCATGCGTCGATAGACGTCGGCGTGGAAGTTGGTGTCCTCGGCGCCCATCCCGCCCATATAGAGCGCGAGGAACGGCTTGATGCCTTCGAACGCGGCGCTGCGGTCGTCGGTGATCACCACCTGCGCCGTCGCGCAGATCTCGAAATCCTCCCGGCTGCGCCGCGCACCCGGCCGGGCGAACCCCTCGTCGAGCCACTCGTTGTAGGTGTCGGCCATCCGTGGGGTGTAGAAGATGGGCAGCCAGCCGTCGCAGATCTCGGCGGCCAGCGCGACGTTCTTCGGGCCTTCGGCGCCCAGCATGATGGGGATATCGGCGCGCAGCGGGTGGGTGATCGGCTTGAGCGACTTGCCCAGCCCCGTCGTGCCCGGCCCGGTCAGCGGCAACGGGTAGTGCGGACCATCGCTGGCGACCGGCGCCTCGCGGGCCCACACCTGGCGAATGATGTCGATGTACTCGCGGGTGCGGGCCAGCGGTTTGGGGAACTTCTGCCCGTACCACCCCTCCACGACCTGCGGCCCAGACACCCCGAGACCGAGGATGTGCCGCCCGCCGGACAGGTGATCCAGCGTCAGCGCGGCCATCGCGCAGGCGGTCGGGGTGCGGGCGGAGAGCTGCACCACCGAGGTGCCCAGCCGCAGCCGGCTGGTCGACGACCCCCACCAGGCCAGCGGGGTGTAGGCGTCCGAACCCCACGCCTCGGCGGTGAACACGGCGTCAAACCCGGCCTCCTCGGCGGCCGCGACCAACTCCGCGTGGTTCTCCGGCGCCTGAGCGCCCCAATATCCCAGCTGGAGTCCGAGCTTCATGAGTTCGCCTTTCGACCCGTTCTTGCCACGATTCTTAGAACCTGTTCTACTCGATGGCGTGACAGCCAGCCAAAGCCGCCCGGCCTCGATAGATCCCCACGAGCCGCCACTTTCAGCACCACTGAAACTGTCCTTCGACTACACCCGTTCGGTCGGCCCCGTGCTCAGCCAGTTCTTCACCGCCCTGCGCGAGCGACGCATCGTCGGTGTGCGCGGCTCGGACGGACGCGTGCACGTCCCGCCCGCCGAATACGACCCGGTCACCTACGAACCGCTGACCGAGATCGTACCGGTGGCCGGCGTCGGAACCGTGGTGTCCTGGACGTGGCAACCGGCCCCGCTGGAGGGCCAGCCGCTGGATCGCCCGTTCGCGTGGGCGCTGATCAAACTCGACGGCGCCGACACCCCGCTACTGCACGCGGTGGACGCCGGCGACGCGGGCTCCATCAGCGCCGGCGCCCGGGTGCACGTGCACTGGATCGACGAGCCGGTCGGCGCGATCACCGATATCGCCTACTTCGCCCTGGGCGACGACACCGAACCGGAGGGCGAGGCCGACGAGCGCGACCCGGTGACCATGCTGGTCACGCCGACCGCGATCGAGATCCAGCACACCGCGTCACTTCCCGAGAGCGCTTTCCTGCGCGCGCTCGAGGACGGCAAGCTGCTCGGCGCGCGCACGGGCACCAACGGCAAGCTGTACTTCCCGCCGCGTGAGGCCGATCCAGCCACCGGCCGGCCGACGACCGAGTATGTCGAGCTGCCGGACAAGGGCACGGTGACGACGTTCGCGATCATCAACATCCCGTTCGCCGGCCAGCGCATCAAACCGCCGTACGTGGCGGCCTACGTGCTGCTCGACGGCGCCGACATCCCGTTCCTGCACCTGATCACCGAGATCGAAGCATCGGAGGTGCGGATGGGCATGCGCGTCGAGGCGGTGTGGAAGCCTCGCGAGGAATGGGGCCACGGCATCGACAACATCGACCATTTCCGGCCCACCGGCGAACCGGACGCCGAGTACGACACCTACAAGCACCATCTGTAGAGGACAAACTGTGACCGAACGCAAGATCGCCGTTGTGGGCTTCGCACACGCGCCACACGTGCGCCGCACCGAGGGCACCACCAACGGCGTCGAAATGCTGATGCCCTGCTTCGCGCAGCTGTACGAAGAGCTCGGCATCGCACAGCGTGATATCGGCTTCTGGTGCTCGGGATCATCGGATTACCTTGCCGGGCGCGCATTTTCGTTCATCTCGGCGATCGACTCGATCGGCGCCGTGCCGCCGATCAACGAGTCGCACGTGGAGATGGACGCGGCCTGGGCGGCCTACGAGGCCTACATCAAACTGCTGACCGGTGAGGTGGACACCGCGCTGGTCTACGGTTTCGGCAAGTCGTCCGCGGGGGTGCTGCGCCGGGTCCTGGCCCTGCAGACCGACCCATATACCGTCGCGCCGCTGTGGCCGGATTCGGTGTCGATGGCCGGCCTGCAGGCCCGGCTCGGCCTCGACGCCGGCAAGTGGACCGCCGAGCAGATGGCGCAGGTGGCACTGGACTCGTTCGCGGCCGCGCAGCGGGTGGACTCGGAGAAGCCGGCCAAGAGCATCGACGAGCTGCTGGCCCGGCCGTATTTCGCAGATCCGTTGCGCCGCCACGACATCGCGCCGATCACCGACGGCGCATCGGCCATCGTGCTGGCCGCGGGCGACAAGGCCCGCGAGCTGCGGGAGAACCCGGCCTGGATCACCGGCTTCGAGCACCGCATCGAAACCCCGGTGCTGGGTGCGCGGGACCTGACGACCTCGCCGTCAACCTCCGCATCGGCGCAGGCCGCGACCGGCGGCGACGTCGGCTCGATCGAAGTCGCCGAGATCTACGCGCCGTTCACCCATCAACACCTGATCCTCACCGAGGCCATCGGGCTGCCGTGGTCGGCGAAGGTGAACCCGTCGGGTGGGACGCTGGCGGCCAATCCGATGTTCTCGGCGGGTCTGGAGCGGATCGGCTTTGCGGCCCAACGCATTTTCGATGGATCGGCGCAACGCGTACTGGCCCATGCCACCAGCGGGCCTGCGCTGCAACAGAATCTCGTAGCCGTCTTGGAGGGGCGCTGATGGCAGGTCAGGTCGCCGCGGTGCTCGGCACCGGGCAGACGAAGTACGTCGCCAAGCGGCACGATGTGTCGATGAACGGCCTGGTGCGCGAGGCCATCGACAGGGCGCTGGCCGACTCGGGTTCGACGTTCGACGACATCGACGCCGTGGTGGTCGGCAAGGCGCCCGACTTCTTCGAGGGCGTGATGATGCCCGAGTTGTTCATGGCCGACGCCGTGGGCGCCACCGGAAAGCCGCTCATCCGGGTGCACACCGCCGGGTCGGTCGGCGGATCGACCGCCGTGGTCGCGGCCAGCCTGGTGCAGTCCGGCAAGTACCGCCGCGTGCTGGCGATGGCGTGGGAGAAGCAGTCCGAATCGAATGCCATGTGGGCGTTGAGTATTCCGGTGCCGTTCACCAAGCCGGTCGGCGCCGGCGCGGGTGGCTATTTCGCACCGCACGTGCGGGCCTACATCCGTCGGTCCGGTGCTCCCACCCATATCGGCGCGATGGTCGCGGTCAAGGATCGCCTCAACGGCAGCCGCAACCCGCTCGCGCACCTGCACCAGCCAGACATCACGCTGGAGAAGGTGCTGTCGTCGCAGATGCTGTGGGACCCCATCCGTTTCGACGAGACCTGCCCGTCCTCGGACGGCGCATGCGCGTTGGTGATCGGCGACGAAGAAACCGCGGATCGCCGCCTTGTCGACGGACATCCGGTCGCCTGGATCCACGCCACCGCGCTGCGCACCGAGCCGCTGGCCTACTCCGGCCGCGACCAGGTCAACCCGCAGGCCGGTCGCGACGCGGCCGCCGCACTGTGGAAGGCGGCCGGAATCACCAGCCCGATCGACGAGATCGACGTCGCAGAGATCTACGTGCCGTTCTCGTGGTTCGAGCCGATGTGGTTGGAGAACCTCGGTTTCGCACCGGAGGGTGAGGGCTGGAAGCTCACCGAGGCGGGTGAGACAGCGCTCGGCGGCCGGTTGCCGGTCAACCCGTCCGGCGGCGTGCTGTCCTCCAACCCGATCGGTGCATCCGGCATGATCCGCTTCGCCGAAGCGGCGATCCAGGTGATGGGCAAGGCCGGTGATCACCAGGTACCGAACGCCCGCAGGGCGCTCGGTCACGCCTATGGCGGTGGCTCGCAGTATTACTCGATGTGGGTCGTCTCCAGCGACAAGCCGGAGGTCAAGGCATGAAGTACACCTGCAGCGTCGCGATGGGTCCGGTGGACCAGCTCGTCGAGCTCGCCCGGGTTGCCGAGGAGGTCGGGTTCGACTCGATCGCGTTGCCCGATTCGCTGTTCTACACAGAGAAGCGGTCCGTCGAATACCCGTATACCCCGAAGGGGTCGCGGATGTGGGGCCCGGACACCCCGTGGGTGGATCCGCTGATCGCCGCCGCCGCGATGGGTGCGGTGACCTCGACGTTGCGCTTCTACACCAACGTCATGAAACTGGGCTCGCGCAATCCGCTGCTGCTGGCCCGCCAGGTCGGCTCGGTCGCCAACCTGACCGACAACCGCTTCGGGTTCGGCGTCGGAATCGGCTGGGCACCCGAGGAATTCGAATGGTGCGGGGCGCCGTACAAGAAGCGCGGGGCCCGGGTCGACGAGATGATCGAGGTGATCAAGCTCGTCCTCGGCGGCGGCATGGTCGAGTTCCACGGCGCGTTCTTTGATTTCGACAAATTGCAGATGAGCCCCGCCCCATCGAAGCCGGTGCCGTTCTACGTCGGCGGCCACACCGATGTGGCGCTGCGGCGGGCCGCCCGTGTGGGCGACGGCTGGACCAGCGCGATGATGACGGGCGAACAGTTGGCCGAGACCATCGGCAAGCTCAACGCGCTGCGGGCCGAATACGGCCGCGCTGATGAGCCGTTCGAGTTCCAGGCCGTGTGCATCGACAAGTTCGGCGTCGACGGACACCGCGAACTCGCCGAGGCCGGCGTCACCGACAACATCGTCATCCCATGGGTTTTCGACGGGCTCGGCTTCGACGCCCCGCTGCAGGAGAAAAAGGATTCGCTGCGGCGCTTCGCCGACACCTACATCAACTCCGGCTGGCAGGACATCACATGACCGATACGCAGACCAAGACCGAACATCCCGCGCACTTGGCAGGCAAGCGATCCCGCGAAGCCGTGATGGCCCGCGACAAGGACGCCTGGCTGGCGGTGTTCGCCGAGGACGCCATCGTCGAAGATCCCATCGGGCCTTCGGCTTTCGACCCGGAGGGCGAGGGCCACCGCGGCCGCGACGCGATATCCGCCTTCTGGGACAAGGTGATTGCACCGACCGACCGTCTCGAGTTCAATTACCGCGAGACGTATCAGTGCGGCAATGAGGAAGCCAACGTCGGCAACATCGTCACCACGATGGGCGGGCATCAGATCACCACCGAGGGCGTGTTCACCTACCGAGTGAACGACGCGGGCGAGCTCGTGGCGCTGCGCGCGTACTGGGAGATGGACCGCGCGGTGGCCACCGCCCGGCCGATCTAGTTCCCCGCGAACGGGCTTCAGCCCGGCCACGTAGCGCCGGGCCAGGTCTTGATACGCGCCGGGATTGGTGTTCACCCACATCTCGGCGCCGGTGCCGGCGATCGGCCCCCGGACCTTCGCCGGCGCGCCCGTCACCAGGACCTCGTCGGGGATCCGCGTGCCGCCGACCACCAGCGAATGCGCGGCGATCAGGCTGCGCGCACCGATCACCACGCCGTCGAGCACGGTCGCGTGGTTGGCGATCACCGCCTCGGCGCCGATGTGCACGCCGTGCACCACACAACCGTGCGCGACCGTCGCCCCCGGGCCGACATCGACCGGAATGCCCGGCGGGGCGTGCAGCACGCAGCAGTCCTGCACGTTGGCGCCCTCGCGGACGATAATGGGGGCGTAGTCGGCCCGCAGGACCGCGTTGAACCACACCGACGCGCCCGCCTCGACATGGACATCGCCGATCAGCGTGGCGGTGGGGGCGACGAATGCGGTCGGATCGATCGTCGGCGATCGGCCCTCGAAGGAGTACAACGACATCGTCCAGATATACCGCAGCCAGGGCCGCTTTTATTGCGCTCCCGGGCGGAAAAACTGTAACGTGTTCTAGTTAGAAGCCAACAGTTGGAGGCATGAGGTGACTACCGACACGGCCGGCAGCGGCATCCGAGAGATCGACACCGGCACTCTGCCCGATAGATACGCACGCGGCTGGCACTGCCTCGGCCCGGTCAAGGACTACCTGGACGGCGAGCCGCACGCCGTCGAGGCGTTCGGCACCAAGCTGGTGGCTTTCGCCGACTCACACGGCGACGTGAAGATTCTGGACGGGTACTGCCGGCACATGGGGGGCAACCTGTCTCAGGGCACCATCAAGGGCGACGAAATCGCTTGCCCGTTCCACGACTGGCGATGGGGCGGCGACGGCAAGTGCAAGCTGGTGCCCTACGCCAAGCGCACGCCGCGACTGGCCCGCACGCGCGCATGGCAGACCGATATGCGTAGCGGCCTGCTGTTCGTCTGGCACGACCACGAGGGCAACCCACCGCCACCCGAGGTGCGCATTCCGGAGATCCCCGAGTTCGCCAGCGACGAATGGACCGACTGGCGGTGGAACTCGATGCTCATCGAGGGCTCCAACTGCCGCGAGATCATCGACAACGTCACCGACATGGCGCACTTCTTCTACATCCACTTCGGTTTGCCGACGTACTTCAAGAACGTCTTCGAGGGCCACATCGCCTCGCAGTACCTGCACAACGTCGGCCGGCCCGACGTGAACGACCTCGGGACGTCGTACGGCGAGGCGCACCTGGACTCGGAGGCCTCGTACTTCGGCCCCTCGTTCATGATCAACTGGCTGCACAACAACTACGGCGGTTACAAGGCCGAGTCGATCCTGATCAACTGCCACTACCCGGTGACCCAGGATTCGTTCGTGCTGCAGTGGGGTGTGATCGTCGAGAAGCCCAAGGGCATGGACGAGGCGATGACCGAAAAGCTGTCCAAAACCTTCACCGAAGGCGTCAGCAAGGGCTTCCTGCAGGATGTCGAGATCTGGAAGCACAAGACCCGCATCGACAACCCGCTGCTGGTCGAGGAGGACGGTGCCGTGTATCAGATGCGCCGGTGGTATCAGCAGTTCTACGTCGACGTCGCCGACGTCACGCCGGAGATGACCGACCGCTTCGAGATCGAGGTGGACACCACCGCCGCAAACGAGAAGTGGCACGTCGAGGTCGAGGAGAACCTCAAGCGGCAGGCCGAAGAAAAGGCAGAACAGGCGGCGACGTGAGCCCGCGCGAGGAAGCACCGGACGTCGATCGGTTGGCCCGCTCGATGTTGCTTCTGCACGGCGCACATGACGACGACGCCC
The DNA here is from genome assembly GCA_963799495.1 of uncultured Actinomycetota bacterium. Taxonomy (GTDB): domain Bacteria; phylum Actinomycetota; class Actinomycetes; order Mycobacteriales; family Mycobacteriaceae; genus Mycobacterium. The sequence goes on along the minus strand of CAWCXH010000027.1, from coordinate 94,564 downwards.
ACGAGCCCAACGACGGTGGCGGCGGATCCTGGTCCAAGGCACCGGCTTTCGCCGCCGACCGGGCTGCAGCATTACGGGAGGCCACCCAGCGTGATCGCGAGCGCTACCTGACGTCGGGACTGGTTTCGGTGGACTGCCGGTTCTGCCACGTGTCGGTCGGCGTCAAGAAGCTCGGACCCGCCCACACGTCGGTGCAGTGGAACTCCGAGGCGTCACAGCGCTGTGCGTATTTCACCGAGGTCCGCGAGGCCGGTGGCGAGTCGGCCCGCACCCAGTCCTGTCCGAAGCTGGCCGACAGCATCAAACACGCGGTGGCAGAAGGGTGCTTGGAGGAAGTGTCGTCCGCGCCCTCCCCAGGCGACGGCTAACCCCCAGTTCGCCCAAACCAACGTTTGGGCGCCAAAGTTCGAGTAAAACACGCCATTTCGTCGATCTCGGCGCGGTCAGAGCCCCTTGAAACGCTCCGTGACCGTCTCGGCGGTCAGGCCGTAGTCGGCGAGCGAATACGTGTGCTTGGGCGCCCGCGGTCCCTTCTTGCTCTCCGCGTGCATCTGCTCCATCGCCGCGCGCGCCGCGTCGGTCAGCTCGATGCCGAATTGGCGGTAGATGCCCTCGACCGCACGCACCGGATCGGCGATGAAGTCGAAGTAGTCCACGTCGCAGAACTGGGCCGGATCGTGTTTGGCCCGTTCGGCATTGAACAGCTCCAGGCCACGCGACCAGGTCTCCAGTGAGTCCTGGCCGATCTGCGCGCCTACGAACGAGTTGGACCACCCGTCAGTGGTGTGCTGCGACAGCGAGCACATCGACGCCATGATCGTCTCGGCGGGCCGGTGGCACTGCACGACGAGCGCGTCGGGATACGTCGCAAACAGGGCATCGAGGGCGAACAGGTGGCTCGGGTTCTTCAGCACCCAGCGTTTCTCGGCGTCGTTGAGCCCGATCAACTGAAGATTCTTGCGGTGCCGCTGGTAGGGCTTCGTCCAGTCCTGCTTCGCCAGCCACTGCGAATAGGTCGGAATGTGCGCCAGGGTCTCGTAGGACACCGAATGCAGCGACTGCCGCAGCAGCTGCCAGCACTCCTCCACCTCGTCGGCGGTCATGTAGTGCAGGCCCGTGTAATCCGGGTTCTCGTGGTGAGCCTTCGTGAACTGTGCATCGAGCTGCTGGAAAACCGCGTTGTCGGCCCAGGTTTCGCGCGGTGGGCGCGGCTGGGGGAACTCGGCCAGCCACAGCTGCAGGCCCTGATGCCCGGGATCGGCGCTGAGCAGCCGGTGTAGCGCAGTGGTGCCCGTGCGGGGTAGGCCGGTGACGAAGATCGGCCGCTCGATCGTGACGTCGACGTGCTGCGGGTACTGCTTCCACGCGGCTTCGGACAGCAGCCGCGCGACCAGTGCGTTGCGGACGAAGAACCGGGACATCTTGCTGCCGAGTTCGGTGAGATCGGCGTCGCGCCGGTATGACTCGAGCAGTACGCCCAGCGCTTCGCGGTAGTTGTCGTCGTCGGTGCCGAAGTCGTCGAGCCCCACCGCCTTGGTGGCCGACGCGTGTAGCTCGTCGACGGTGCCGACGTCGGTCCGGGCTGTCATCAGGCCTTGTACTCCCCGCAGTTGACGTCGAGGGTCTGACCGGTGATGCCGCTGGACAGATCGCTGGCCATGAACAGGATCGCCGACGCGACTTCCTCTTCGGTCGGCAGGCGCTTGAGGTCGGAATTCGCCGCGGTGGCCTGGTAGATCTCGTCGACGGTGGTGCCGTACTTGCCGGCCTGATGGTCGAAGTAGCTCTTCAGCGTGTCGCCCCAGATATAGCCCGGCACAACGGAATTCACCCGGATACCCTGCTCGCCCAGCTCGGTCGCCAACGACTGCGACATCGCCAGCAGCGCCGACTTCGCCATCTTGTAGGCGCCGTACTTGGCCTGCGAGTGCCGGATGACCATCGAGTTGACGTTGACCACCGACCCCTTCGTCTCGGCAAGCGCCGGGGTGAAGCCCTGGGTGAGCCGCAGCGCGCCGAGCACCGTCAACTCGATCGCATCGCGGATGTGCTGAAAGGTGGTGTTGGCCAACGGCTTCATCGACGGCACCCGGAACGCGTTGTTGATCAGCACGTCGACCTTGCCGTAGGCCTCCTGCGACGCACGCACCAGGTTGTCGACCTGATCCTCGTCGGTGATGTCGGTGCCGACCGCCACAGCGCGTCGGCCCATGTCGGTGATCTGCTTGGCCACATCGTCGAGGCGCTCAACGGTGCGGGCGGCCAGCACCAGGTCGGCGCCGGCCTCGGCGCAGCGCCGCGCCAGCGTGGTGCCCAGGGCAGGGCCGACGCCGCTGATCACAACGACTTTGTTCTCCAGCAATCCGGCCATCTCTACCCCAGCATCCTGTTGGCGATTTGTCGCTGCCGCAACGCGATTCGCGTGCGCCAGTCCTCCTCGGAGATTTTGTTGCTCTCGTAGTACGGCAGCGCGGCGGCCACCCTGTCGATGTCGACCAATTCGACCTGCGGACCGTCGGCCTCGGTGAGCTTGCGTGACACCCGTTGCCAGCGGAACTGCAGGAAGCCCTTGCGGTGGTCGAGGGTCTCCACCCAGTTCGTCACACCGGGGTTCTGATTGGCGACGACGATGCGGATCTTGCCGTCCGGATCCGCCTGTGCCTGTGTGCCGTTCAGCGAGGTCTGGTGGTTGATGTAGTCAAGCGAGATGTACCACAGGCTGCCGAGCTGGAAGCCGAGGTAGGGGGCGTCGGTGACCGGAAGCGTGATGATCAGCGCCTGGTCATCGCGGAGTTCGTAATGTCCGGCCGACGAGTACTGGGTGGCCAGCCCACCGGGGGTCAGACGCGGCGCGACCATGGTGTTGACCGGGATGTTGAGATAGAACCACTGCGGGAACTGCAGCCAGGTCTTCACCCGGTTGACCAGTTGCTTACCGGCTGTGGCGTAACGCTTTTCGATGATGGCACGGGTCAGCGCCGGCGGAGCGGTGCCCACGGTGTCCGTTCGCTCAACAGTGACGGTGCCGCGCTGCGCCGACCAGTCGTTGTAGACCTCGCGGATGAGCAGTTGCGAGGGCTTGTCGGGTGTCACCCGCCATTCGAAGGTGCCGTCATCGGCGATGTCGAGCTTGCGGTCGTCGAACGCGGTTTCGCTGTCAGGCACTTCGGTGTCGGTGTATTCGCCGCCCAGCATCTGGAAGCTCAGGTCGGTGGTGGTGCCTCGCCTGCCGTTGACGACGTACTCGCGGCCAGGCTGCACCCGGGTGCCGAAGTAGAGGGTGTCGGGGTTGTCCAGGCCCATCTTGGTGAACGGTCCGGTGCCGCTCTGCAGGAAGGGATGGTCCCGCTCGTAGTCGAACGCCAGATGGGTACACGCCGACACACAGCCGGCCAGGTACTGCAGCCCCTCCAGCAGGTCGGCCTCGGATTCGATGTGCGGGGCGGCGGCCGCCAACTGCTCGGCTTCCGCGATCGCCTGGGTCAGCGGCTCTGAGAACACCCCTTGAAACTAGAACCTGTTCTCATTCTCGTCAACGGGCAATCGTGACATGGATGTTCCATATTTGGAACGCAGAGGTACATTTCTGACATGTCCGCGCGCGAATCGTCACGTCGAACGTCGCCGCCCACCCAACGTGTGGTCGCTGTTCTCGACTTTCTGGCCCAGCACCCGCACGACCGGTTCGGGTTGTCGGAGCTGGCCCGGCGACTCGACCTGAGCAAGCCCACCTGCCTCGGCATCGTCAGCACTCTGACCGAGTTCGGCTATCTGGTGCGTGACTCCCAGGACAAGACCTATCGGCTCGGATCGGCGCTCATCTCGCTCGGGCACATCGCCCAGGAGTCGATGCGGGTCAACCCCGCCGCCCGTGAGGAATTGCACCACCTCTCGGCGACCTACGGCACCACGGCGGCGCTGTCGGCAGTGGTCGATGACCGCATCACCCTGCTGGAACTCGTCGCTCCAGCCGGCTCCGATGCTGGGGTCCGGGTCGGGCAGAGCTATCCCTTCGCGCCCCCGGTGGGCCTGATGTTCGTGTTGTGGGACGACGCCGCCCTGCACGACTGGCTGGCCAAGGAGCCGACGATCCCCCTGCGCACCGATTCCGCGCGACTGGACCGCGTGATCACCGAGTGCCGCACCTCCGGCTACCTCGTCGAACGACTCACGCCCGGCGGGCGTCGGCTCTATACCCTCATGGCGGGAATGTCGAGCAGACTGCCCGACGAACTGCGGGCGCTGCTGGGCGAGATGGTCTCCGATGTCGGCGAACGTGTGTACCTGCGCAGTGAGGCCGCGGGTGTACGCCAGCGCCACGACATCAGCGTCATCTCGGCACCCGTGTACGACCACCACCAGCGTCAGTCGATGGTGGTGTCACTGCAGATCGGCCGCGCCCTGACCGACACCGAGATCGCCAGGCGGGCCCGCAGGCTGGTGGCCACGGCCGATGCGCTGACGAACCAGTTGGGCGGAGTGAAGCCTCGGCGGTGAGGCCTAACCTCAGAGCTCCGACAGCACCGCCAGGGCCTCTGAAGGTGTCACCTGCATACCGCATCGATTCTGGTAGTCGATCAGAGGTTGCTTGATGGCACGCACCTCATCGGCCTCCTGCGGATGATCGCTGAAGTAGCCGTCGAACTGCCCTACCGCGATAAACGCCGGCTGCCGGGTGAAGTCGATCAAAGCTTCGTTCACCTCTGGGTGCGCGGCGAAGTATTCCGACAACGACGTCGTCACCGAACTGATGGTGGCGGACAGACCGCTGGCGTTGCAGTCGACTCCGGGTTGGTCGCTGGGTTCGGCACCGGCCGACGGGATCGCCAGAGCTGCGCAGGCCGCGCCTGCTGCGAGCAGTCCGTACGCAGTCCGACGCGCGATGGTGACGGTGAGGGGCATGGAGTGGGCTCCTTTTATCGAGGCCTGCGACACCTGATGTTGCGAGGCCACTGGTGATGTGTTCGTCGTCAACAGCCAAGCTGTTACCAAAGTGACTGTTTTAGTCAGCTGATACTTGCCAATGCAAATGGAAGCACCTCAGGTGCGCCGGCCTGCCGCAGCACCCGCGCCGCCATGGTCAGCGTCCATCCGGTGTCGATCAGATCGTCGACCAGGAGTACCGGGCCGGCCGACGCGCCGATAGCGGCGCTGTCCGGCGGCTCCCACGAACCACAAAGAGCGGCGACGCGATACGCGGAGTTGGCCGCCCGCACCGGTCGATGCTCCGGCGCATATCGCAGCGTGCCGAGGTCGGTCAGGCGGCCCAGCGCGGCCAGCCGGGCACGCAGGGATCCGATGAGCACGGGGCGGGTCGCCGAGTCGAGACCGATCACCGCGGTCGGTCGGGTCTCCCAGTCCCACGCCGCCAGCACGTCGACAGCCGCCCGCACGACGTCGTCGGGAACCTCGCCGTCGGGCTCGTCGAGAATGCGCCGCAGCCGGCCTCCCCAACCCAGATCCGTCAGCCGACCGATGACGCGACCGACGGCGGGACCGTCGTCGATGCGGCCGGACAGGTCCAGCCCGAGTTTCTTCATTCCCGACGGCCACTGTTTGCGCGGCGTCACCTCCACCCCCGGTCGTGACAGCTGTTCGGTGGTGACGTCGAGCGCCCGTGCATCGACATCCCCGCTGTACCGCTCGCCGGTGCAGTTGTCGCAGCGTCCGCACCGGTCGCCGTCACCGAGTTCGGGATCGTCGAGCTGCCTTCGCAAGAAGGCCATCCGGCAATCCTGGGTGTCCTGGTAGTCGAGCATCGCCTGCTGTTCGCGGCGGCGGGCCTCGGCGAGCTTGCGGTACCGCTCCTCGTCGTAGCTCCACGGTTCGCCGGTGCTGATCCACCCGCCCTTGACCCGTCGACCGCACCGTCGACGTCGAGCACCTTCAGCACCATCTCCAGGCGGGAGCGGTTGAGATCGACCAGCGGCTCCAGCGCCGGCGTCGACTGCGCCTGCTCGGGGTCGAGTGCGCGAATCACGCTGCGTACCATGGATTCCGACGGGAAAGCGACCGATGCGAAGTACCGCCAGACGTCCTGATCCTCCCTGCCGGGCAACAGGATCACCTCGGCGCTCTCCGTCGCGCGGCCGGCACGGCCGACCTGCTGGTAATACGCGATCGGCGATGACGGAGCGCCGAGGTGCACAACGAAGCCGAGATCGGGTTTGTCGAATCCCATTCCCAGCGCCGATGTGGCGACCAGCGCCTTGACACGGTTGGTGAGGAGGTCGGCTTCCAGCTGCTCACGCTCGGCGGTTTCGGTGGAACCGGTGTAGGCGGCAACCTCATGCCCCATGCTGCGCAGCAACACAGCGACGTCGTTCGCCTGGGCGACGGTGAGCGTGTAAACGATTCCCGAACCCGGCAGCGAACCCAGTTGTGCGGCAAGCCAAGCCGTGCGTTTGGCCGGAGATCCCACCTTCACCACGGACAGTCGCAGCGATTGACGGTCGAGGACTCCGCGCAGCACCAACGTATCCCGGCCGCCGACGCCCAGCTGACTCGCCACGTCGTCGACCACGCGGTCGTTGGCTGTCGCTGTGGTCGCCAAAACCGGTATCCCCGAACCCAACTCGGCAATGAGGGTGCGGATCCGCCGGTAGTCGGGCCGGAAGTCGTGGCCCCAATCCGACACACAATGCGCCTCGTCGACGACGACGAGTCCGGCGTCGGCGGCGAGGGCGGGCAGGACGTTGTCGCGGAAGTCGGGGTTGTTGAGCCGTTCCGGACTGACCAGCAGCACGTCCAGTTCGCGGGCGTTGACGCGCCGGTGGATGTCGTCCCAGTCGGCAACGTTGCCGGAGTTGATGGTGGCCGCGTGCACTCCTGCCCGATCCGCGGCGGCGACCTGATTGCGCATCAGCGCCAGCAGGGGCGACACGATGACCGTCGGGCCCTGGCCGGCCTGCCGCATCAGTTTGGCGGCGATGAAGTAGACCGCCGACTTACCCCAGCCGGTGCGCTGGACGACGAGGGCCTGTCGCCGATGCACCACAAGAGCCTCGATTGCGGTCCACTGGTCGTCGCGCAGCATCGCCTCCGGCCCTGCGAGTTGTTCGAGGATCGCCTGGGCTTGCGCGCGGGTGGCCATCGGACCATCGTGCCTGCCCGATACGACAGCGTCGGTACTGCCTGAACGCGCTCATCGCGCCGGCGGAGAGCGCCGGCGCGATGAGGCTCGCGTTATTCGATTAGAGCGCCTGCAGCGCCTCGACGACCGGGGTAGGCGTTACCTCCAGGCCGCACTGAGTGGACAGGTCCACGACCGGCTGCTGGATGGCCTTCAGGTCACTTTCCACCTGCGGATTGTCCGCGAAGTAGGCCCGGTAGGCCTCCTGTGCCTCTTCCTGCGGCTGCTTAGCGATATCCGTCAGCTCCTGGTTGGTCTCGGGATGCGAGGCCAGATAGGAACTCGTCGACGCCGACACCGAGCTGACGGTGCTGGCGATACCGCTCGCCGTGCACGCATCGGGTGCGGCGTTGGCGGTCGGCATGACGATCGCTGCGGACGCGATGCCACCAAACATGCCGGCGGCGAACATGCCGTACAGGCCGCGGCGAATGGTTGTCGCGGTCAACTTCATCGAATTACTCCTTCGGTCTGCGATCCTGTCGGTCGCGTCCCAAAGGTCTAACCCAATGCACATCGTGTCAAATCGCCGGACCGTCCCATCCGACACATCCGTGTCGTCACAGCAGGCCAGGACCGGTCCGGCAGCCGGGAAAAAATATCGCTTAGCCCACCTAGCTCGCGACGACGTTTCCGTTGTCTTGTTCGCGTTTGATCTCCAGCGCGATGTCGATGAGTTGGTCTTCTTGGCCGCCGATGAGTTTGCGTTGCCCGGCGCGGTGCAGCAGTTGGTGGGCGGGCACGCCGTAGCGTTCGGATTGGCGGATGGCGTGTTTGAGGAAGCTGGAGTACACCCCGGAGTAGCCCATGATCAGCGCGTTGCGGTCGAGCAGGCATTCGGCCGGCATCGCCGGGGCGACGACCTCCTCGGCGGCGTCGGCGATGTCGAAGAAGTCGATGCCGGTCTTCACGCCGATCTTGTCGAACACCCCGATCAGCGCCTCCACCGGCGCGTTACCCGCGCCCGCCCCGAACCGGCGACACGACCCGTCGATCTGCTTGGCCCCCGCCCGGACGGCCTGCACACTGTTGGCCACCCCCAGCCCGAGGTTCTCATGCCCGTGGAAACCCACCTGGGCGTCGCCGCCGAGTTCGGCGACCAACGCCGCCACCCGGTCGGCCACCCCCTCGAGCACCAGCGCCCCGGCCGAGTCGACCACGTAGACACATTGGCAGCCGGCGTCGGCCATGATCCGAGCCTGGGCGGCCAACTGCTCCGGGGGAATGGTGTGGGACATCATCAAAAACCCGACCGTCTCCAGGCCGAGTTCTCTCGCCAGCCCGAAGTGCTGGATGGACACGTCGGCCTCGGTGCAGTGGGTGGCGATGCGGCAGATCGACCCGCCGTTGTTCTGGGCCTCCTTGATGTCCTCCTTGGTGCCCACCCCGGGCAGCATCAAAAACGCGATCCGGGCGGTCTTGGCCGTCTGCGCGGCCAGGGCGATCAGCTCCTGTTCGGGGGTCTTGGAGAACCCGTAATTGAAGCTGGAGCCGCCCAGGCCGTCGCCGTGGGTGACCTCGATGACCGGCACCCCCGCCGCATCGAGCGCAGCCACGATCGCGCGCACCTCCTCGGCGGTGAACTGGTGGCGCTTGTGATGACTGCCGTCCCGCAGCGATGTGTCGGTGATCCGCACATCCCACAGATCACTGGCGAAAACCTCGGTGCTCATGCCTGACTTCCCGTCGTGGCGGCCAACGATTCCTTGGCGATTTCCTCGCCGACCTTGGTGGCCGCCGCGGTCATGATGTCCAGATTCCCCGCATACGGCGGCAGGTAGTCCCCCGCGCCTTCGACCTCGATGAACGTGGTCACCAACGCCTGACCGCCCGAGTTGAGCGACGGCTCGTCGAACTGCGGCTCGTTCAATAACCGGTAGCCGGGCACATAGCTCTGCACGTCTTCGACGACGTCATGGATGCTTTGCGCGATGGCGTCGCGGTCGGCGTCGGCGGGGATGGCGCAGAAGATCGTGTCACGCATGATCATCGGCGGATCCGCCGGATTCAAAATAATGATCGCCTTACCGCGCGCCGCACCACCGATGGTTTCCACCCCCCGCGCGGTGGTCCTGGTGAACTCATCGATATTGGCCCGCGTCCCCGGCCCCGCCGACACACTGGCGACCGACGCCACGATCTCGGCGTAGGGCACCTCGACGACGCGGGAGACGGCATACACGATCGGGATGGTGGCCTGACCGCCGCAGGTGATCATGTTCACGTTCGGCGCACCCAGGTGCTCGCGCAGATTGGCCGGCGGGATCACCGCCGGACCCACCGCCGCCGGGGTCAAATCCACCGCACGGATCCCGGCCTCGGCGTAGCGCGGCGCGGCATCCTTGTGCACATAGGCGGAGGTCGCCTCAAACAACAAGTCCGGCTTCTCGCCCAGACGCAGCAGCCAATCCACCCCCTCATGAGAGGTCTCCAACCCCAACTTGCGGGCCCGCGCCAAACCCTCGGACTCGGGGTCGATCCCCACCATCCAGCGCGGCTCCAACCACTCCGAGCGCAGCAGCTTGTACAACAGATCCGTCGAGATGTTCCCCGACCCCACAATCGCCACAGATGCCTTCGACGGCATGCGCAACTCCTCTATTGGAAACTCAGATGGACCGAGCCCAGGCCCTCGAACTCGGCGACAAACGCATCGCCCGGGCGGGCGTCGAACGCCTTCGTGCACGATCCCGGCAGCACAATGTCGCCGGCCTTCAACCGGACCCCGAACGAATCGACTTTGCGGGCAAGCCACGCGACCGCGGTCACCGGGTTACCCAGCACCGCATCACTGCGGCCCTTGGCCACCCCCTCACCATTGCGGGTCAGCACCGCATCGATGTTCAGGATGTCGATGTCCTTGGGTGACACCCGTGGCTGGCCCAGCACCCAGCCCGCCGACGACGCGTTATCGGCGATCGTGTCGCACAGCTTGATCTTCCAATCGCTGATCCGAGAATCGATCAACTCGATCGCCGGGGCGAACGCCGCCGTCGCTGCCAGAACGTCGTCCTCGGTGCACGAGGACCCCGGCAGGTCATCGGCCAGGACGAAGCCGACCTCCACCTCCACCCGCGGAAACAGGTAGCGGTCCGCGGGCACCGGGCGGTCCTCAAACACCTGCATCTCGTCGAGCAGATGACCGTAATCCGGCTCGTCCACCCCCATCATCTGCTGCATCGCCGCAGATGACAGCCCCACCTTGTGGCCCACCACCCGGGCACCCTCGGCAACTCGCTGGCGAATATTGATCAGCTGGATCTCGTACGCATCGACCACGTCGATATCGGGATTTCCGTCGGTCAGCGGGGCAATCGGCACCCGGCTACGCTCGGCCTGCGCGAGGTCGGCGGCCAACTCGTCACGCAACTGGACACTGAGCATTTAGCGAAGTCCCCTCGTTTCTTCGACCGGGCCAGTTGTTCGTTGGCCGGGCAATTCTATAACGTGTTCTACATGACAGGACAGGAGATCGACGTCGTCGTGGTCGGGAGCGGCGCCGCCGGCATGGTCGCTGCCCTTACCGCCGCCCACCAGGGACTATCAACAGTAGTCGTCGAGAAAGCCGCGCACTACGGTGGATCCACCGCCAGGTCCGGTGGCGGGGTGTGGATCCCGAACAACGAGATCCTCAAGCGTGACGGGGTCACCGATACACCGGAGGCAGCGCGCACCTATCTGCACGGCATCGTCGGCGACGTTGTGGAGCCCGAACGCATCGACACGTATCTTCAGCGCGCCCCCGAGATGCTGTCCTTCGTGTTGAAGCACACCCCGCTGAAGATGACGTGGGTGCCGGGCTATTCCGACTACTACCCGGAAGCACCCGGCGGTCGGCCGGGCGGTCGATCGATTGAGCCGAAGCCGTTCAACGCCAAGACGCTCGGCGAGGATCTGCCCGGCCTGGAGCCGCCGTACAGCAAGGTGCCGCTCAACGTGGTTGTGCTGCAAAAGGATTATGTGCGGCTGAACCTGCTCAAGCGTCACCCGAAGGGCCTGATGCGCAGCCTGCGGGTCGGCGCACGCACGATGTGGGCCAAGGCGACCGGTAAGAACCTCGTCGGCATGGGCCGGGCATTGATCGCACCGCTGCGCATCGGACTGCGCCAGGCCGGCGTACCCGTCCTGCTGAACACCGCGCTCACCGACCTCTACATCGAGGACAACGTGGTGCGCGGCATCTACGTGCGAGACACCTTCGCCTCGGAATCCGATGAGCCCCAGTTGATCCGGGCCCGACGGGGGGTGATCCTGGCCAGTGGTGGCTTCGAGCGCAATGAACAGATGCGGGTCAAGTACCAGCGTGCCCCGATAACCGCCGACTGGACCGTCGGCGCGGCGGCCAATACGGGTGATGGCATCGTCGCCGCCGAAAAGCTCGGTGCCGCATTGGATGTGATGGAAGACGCGTGGTGGGGTCCGACCATTCCCCTGCCCAATGGCCCGTGGTTTGCCCTGTCGGAGCGCAACGCACCCGGATCGATCATCGTCAACGCCGCCGGTAAGCGGTACATGAATGAGGCCTTGCCGTACGTGGAGGCGACCCACCGGATGTACGGCGGCACCCACGGGCAGGGACCGGGACCGGGCGAGAACCTGCCGTCGTGGATGATCATGGATCAGCAGTGCCGCGATCGCTATCTGTTCGCCGGATTGCGAGGCGGACAACGGATCCCGCGCAAGTGGCTGGAATCCGGCGCTGTCGTGACTGCGGATACGCTCGAAGAGCTGGCCACCAAGGTGGGTATCGATGCGGACGGGCTGGCCCGGACGGTTGAACGCTTCAACGGATTCGCGCGCACCGGTGTCGACGAGGACTTCCATCGCGGCGAGAGCGCCTACGACAAGTACTACAGCGACCCCACCAACAAGCCCAATCCCAGTCTCGGTGAGCTCACCCATCCCCCGTATTACGCGGTCAAGATGGTGCCCGGCGACCTCGGCACCAAGGGCGGGGTGCGCACCGACGTACACGGCCGGGCGCTGCGCGACGACGGCAGTGTGATCGAGGGGCTTTATGCCGCAGGCAATGTCAGCGCACCGGTGATGGGCCACACCTATCCCGGGCCGGGCGGCACCATCGGTCCCGCGATGACGTTTGGCTACGTGGCGGCCCTGCACGTTGCCGGGAACGAGCTGATATGCCCATCAATCTCGATGAGGCGATTGGCGCCGAACTGGATCCCATCGAATTCTCGTGGACCAGCACCGATATCCAGCTCTACCACCTCGGGCTGGGCGCTGGCGCCGACCCGATGAATCCCCGGGAGCTGCGTTACCTGATCGACGACACGCCGCAGGTGCTGCCCACGTTCGGAAACGTCGCGGCCAGCTTCCATGACACCGCGCCGCCGACGGTGAAGTTTCCAGGTATCGACATCGAGCTGAGCAGGGTGCTGCATGCCAGTGAGGCGGTGACGGTGCCGGCGCCGTTGCCCGCCAACGGATCCGCCCGGTCGGTCACCCGGTTCACCGAGGTGTGGGACAAGGGCAAGGCCGCGGTGATCGTCAGTGAAACGTCGGTGACCGATCTCGACGGCAAGCCGCTGTGGACCACGAAGCGGTCGATCTTCGCCCGCGGCGAGGGCGGGTTCGGTGGCGAGCGCGGACCGTCGACGAACGTGGCATCGCCCGATCGCGCGCCCGATATGGAGGTGCCGCTGCCGATCCTGCCGCAGCAGGCACTGCTGTATCGGCTGTGCGGGGACCGCAATCCGCTTCATTCGGACCCGGAATTCGCTGCCGCGGCGGGTTTCCCGCGGCCGATCCTGCACGGGCTGTGCACCTACGGCATCGCCTGCAAAGCGATCGTTGACACGCTGCTGGACGGCGACGTCAGTCGGGTTCACTCCTATAGTGCGCGCTTCGCCGGTGTGGTGTTCCCCGGCGAGACACTGCGGGCCAACATCTGGAAAGAAAACGGAAAGCTGCTCGCCACCATCACCGCACCGAGCCGCGACGACGCGACCGTGCTGTCGGGCGTGGAGTTAATCCCGGCCTAACTGGTCGTTTTACGCATCGACGAGCGCAGCCGGCACGCTTTCGAGAGTCTCGCGTAGCCAGTGGATGGTGCGCTGGATACCGTCTGCGAGTTTGATCGAGGGTTTCCACCCGAGGTCCTCGCGGGCTTCATGAGAGTCCAACGCTATCGCGTGCACCTCACCGATTCGGGCCGCGGCGTAGCGAGGCGGAGACGACACACCAAGGGCGGCCGCGATCAGCCGGTAGACGTCGCCGACCGTGGTCTGTGCGCCGGTCCCGATGTTGTAGGTTCCCATCACCTCTGGGGGCAGCTGAGCGGCGCAGATGAACGCGTCAACGACATCATCGACATAGACGTAATCACGGACAGCCGTGCCGTCGCCGTAGATGTTGACCGGGTGGCCGGCGAGCAGGGCACTGGCGAAAACCGCTACCACGCCCGAGTCTCCGTGCGGATTCTGTCGCGGACCGTAGACACTCCCCAAGGCGAGCGAGATCGGCGATATCCCGTACATTTCGGCGTAAGCACACAAATACAGTTCTGCGGCGAGCTTCGCGGCCGCGTTCGGTGACGATGGCTCCACCGGTGTGTCCTCGCTGGCGGGCAATGACGTCGGCGTCCCGTAGCGGGATCCGCCACACGCGGCATAGACGATGCGTTGGACGCGCGCGCGTCGGCATGCCTCGAGCAGATTGATCGTGCCCAGAACATTGCTGCGGGCGTCCCGAATGGGATCGGTCACAGAGGTACGAAGATCCACCTGCGCCGCCAGGTGGAAAACCACGTCCGGATTTGTGCCGGCGACGATTCCGGCGAGCTCCGGTGCCTGGATGTCGGCGCGCACGAAGGTAAATCGTTTGGGACGCCATTCATTGTATTGGCGCGCGTGTGCGAGGTTGGCCGGGTTACCCGTACTGAGATCGTCTACTCCAACAACCTGGTGACCCTCGGAAAGCAGCCGGTCGACGAGTGTGGAGCCAATGAACCCGGCAGCACCGGTAACTAAGACACGCATATCAATCAACTCGTGTTCGTTGCTAAACCTGGCGGCTAACTCGCTCGGACAACTTGTGCGTCCGGTTGCATGTTCACAGTGCCGAGAGCGGCGCGCCCCCGCCGTGCGCGGCGGTACAGACGCCACGCAGTGGTGCGCAGCGTCTCCGGATAGGGCGCGACGCGGGCGCCTTGCCCGCCTAGCCAAGCTTCGAGCTCGTCAGTAGTCGTCGTGGCACGAATTGTGAGCCGAGCCAACGAGAAGACACAGTCAAGACTTGAGCTGAACGCGTTCATCCCCGCACACGCAGAGCTGCAGCCCAGCGACTGGACGACACGGCGCGTCTTCTCGCAATGGAAACCGAAGGGGTATGCAAAGCTCGGCACTTCGCGCCCCAGCGCGTCCTCCAGCATTTCCTTGGATTGGAGGATCTCGTCGGCGATCGCACTGGGCGGCAGTGTGTCCAATTGGCGATGGGTGTGACCGTGCGCACCGATTTCGACGTTGAGTGCGTACAGATCAGCCAACTGCGACCAGTCCAACATGGGCGCCGGCGGCATTGCCATGTTGGTTGGGCGGGGACCTCGTCCGCGAAGAGCGCCGGTTGTGAGGTAAACCGTGCTGGGCAGATAGTGCTCGCTGAGAACCCTTGCCGCGTAGGTGAAGTCTGCAAAACCATCATCGAAGGTGATGACGATCGGTCGGTGCGGGAGCGGTGTACGACCAGTCAATGCAGCGCATAGCTCGGAGACGGTCATCGCCGTCCGGCCACTCGCGGCGATGAGGTCGACGTGGCGCGCAAAGGTCGCAGGAGCCACCGCGTACGGCGCGATCCACGGGGCGGGGTCGGTGGAAACCGAGTGGTAACGCAGGATGGGAATGGTTGTCGATCATCCGATCGCCCCCAGTTCGGTCATTGTCGGCCAGCGCGCCTGCGTGGATTTGGTGTTGCCCGGCAACCGAATTCGGCCAACCGAGTAGCCGATACCGTTGATGAGCACTCCGCCGGTAAGTGCCATCACGCCGGCAATGCCGCTGGGCTCGCCCCGAAGAGCCTTAACGAGGTTTCGCCCGATAGCCCGCGGAACGATTGACCGCAGGAACGATTTCTCGCTCGACATGGTCCATTCGGGGCCAGCCAGATCTCTCACAACCGCCTTGGATAGGCCTTCCGTGTAACACCGCGACCGGTAGTAGGACCATGTGCTACGGGAGCACGGCACGTGACGCCGAACCAGCGCCTTTGGCTCATAGAGGTAGACGCCGTCGAGGTAGCGACGCTGTAGGCGAGCGCAAATCTCCGTTTCCTCGCAACGAGCGTCCCGTGCCGCTCCCACTTAGCCCGACATCGAAACCACCGGATTCGACAAGGAGGCCGACGCCGCAGTGACATGCTTGCACCACTGAAGTTGCGCACCGGGTTCGCTCAGCGGGCATGCCGTGGTAACTGCATCCAACGACCCAGTCGAATTCGGCGGGAACCAGTTCGGACGCCTCGTCTGCCAGACGGGGACCACCTGTCCGCCGACACCGAGCACGTGTGGGTCGGCATAGGGTGCCACCAGCGCAGCAAGCCAGTTGCGCTCCGCGACCGCATCATCGTCGACGAAGGCGACGATCTCGGAACTGGCTGCGGCAACTCCGGCGTTACGGGCGCCGGGCAGTCCCTCTCATTGTCGTTCGGTACCACTGTCACGCCGGTCAAGTTCGTTGGTCGACCTGCGCTGAAGCGTGGGATTGTGGTCGATCACCAGCACAATTTCGGCGGGGCGATAGGTCTGCTGCTTGACTGATTCCACGGCTGCCACCAAGTCGTCCCAGCGAACTTCGCTGCGCGCACAGATCACAACCGCGACGGTTGGATCGGGTGGGGAGCCTTCCGGCAGCCGGTTAACGAGCGAGAGTTTCCGTCGAGCACGGCCCCAGCCCACGGTGCCGGTAACAGAGCCGTTGGCCGCGACGTTACTCAGCAAGTCGCTACGGCCTGGAAGAACAGTCAGGACATTTCGCAGGCGCTGTGATGGTGTCTGTTGCTTGAACACGGCGACCCCCTTGGTCTACACGCAGCGCACTGGCAAAGGTAATTGACTTTGCTAAGAGCTTCCGGCCGTCGGCGCGACCGTGTGCGGTAAGCCACGCTATCACCCGGCGACCGCTGCCTCAAGCAAAATAACCTCGATAGTTGCGATCAGAACAGCAAGCTAGCCTAAGTTGCCCGCGTTCAGAGAGAGGATCTGCATTTTGACGTGCTTGTATACCCACTGCATCAACAGGTCCGGCCAAAGCGTTGCCCAGCGGGCCGCAGCTTCTCGACGGAACTTTCCGCCCTCTCGGCAACCTTAAATTTTTTCCTCGTCATCGAAGCGGGTCGTTAAGCGACGGCTCTCACCGAATCAGTAGCTGGCTCGCCACCATCCTTAATGGCTACAACAACGCTGGCGTTATCACTAGGCGGCGGGAGAGGCGGGTTGGAGCGCTTCTGTGGGAGCCCCGCCGCCTGGTCGACGACGCCCGCACGTGCTGCACACTCGGCACTGGCCGACAGCATGGCAGTGCGGCGGTAACGATGCCGCGGTCGCTGCCAGCCAGCCATGCATGCCCGATACCCGTCGTTTGCCAAGAGTATGACCTATCCACAGTCAGCTGTGGTATGAGCAATGGTCATCGAGCTGATGTCACCCCGTGCTGCGTTGGCCGTTTGCCGTTCGCACGACTCAATCGTTAGTCATGTTCGCAAAGAGTAGATGATTAGCTAGATACGCAAAGAAAATCTAGGATCCGACGGTATAAGCGGTGCTTCAGCTGTTGGTGGTCTCGCTGAGGTTCAGTGGGCTACGGGGGCGGACAACGGCAGAGGTAGATCGATCGCACGCACGGCCCTCCAAGCGTTGATGCTGTAGCAACTATTGACCCGCGGTTCGTCTAAACTTGAGTAGATTTGCCTCCGCCGACCGCGGCTGCACTACCCTGAAGGGCTATGTGCGGAATCGTCGGCTATGTCGGGCACCGTCCCGCCTGCGATGTGGTGATACATGCATTGGGCCGGATGGAGTATCGGGGCTATGACTCCGCGGGTGTGGCGCTGGTCAACGGCCGCGGCACTTTGACGGTGCGCCGCCGCGCCGGGCGGCTGGTCAACCTGGAGGCCGCGCTGGATGCCAGCGACCCGGCAACGCTGAGCGGGCACGCCGGGTTGGGCCACACCCGGTGGGCCACCCACGGGCGGCCCACCGACCGCAACGCGCACCCGCATAGCGATGCGGCCGGAAAAATCGCGGTGGTGCACAACGGGATCATCGAGAACTTCGCCACGCTGCGCCGTGAGCTGGAGGCCGCCGGGGTGGAGTTCGCCAGCGACACCGACACCGAGGTCGCCGTGCACCTGGTCGCGCAGGCGTATCGGCACGGGGCGACTGCTGGGGATTTCGTGGCGTCGGTGCTGGCGGTGTTGCGCCGGCTGGAGGGCCACTTCACGCTGGTGTTCGCCAACGCCGACGAGCCGGGCATGATCGTGGCGGCCCGGCGGTCCACCCCGCTGGTGCTCGGGGTGGGCGAGGGGGAGATGTTCGTCGGCTCGGATGTGGCCGCGTTCATCGAACACACCCGCGACGCCGTCGAGCTGGGGCAGGACCAGGCGGTGGTGATCACCGCCGACGGCTATCGGGTCAGCGACTTTCACGGCAACACCGATGTGCAGTATCGCGAGTTTCGCATCGACTGGGATTTGAGCGCCGCGGAGAAGGGCGGCTATGAGTACTTCATGCTCAAGGAGATCGCCGAGCAGCCCGCCGCGGTGGCCGACACCTTGTTGGGCCATTTCGTGGACGGCCGCATCGTGCTCGACGAGCAGCGCCTGTCCGATCAGGAGCTGCGTGAGGTGGACAAGGTGTTCGTGGTGGCCTGCGGCACCGCCTACCATTCCGGGCTGCTGGCCAAGTACGCCATCGAGCATTGGACGAGGCTGCCGGTGGAGGTGGAGCTGGCCAGCGAGTTCCGCTACCGCGACCCGGTGCTGGACCGCAGCACCCTGGTGGTGGCGATCAGCCAGTCCGGGGAGACCGCCGACACCCTGGAGGCGGTGCGCCACGCCAAGGCGCAGAAAGCCAAGGTGCTGGCCATCTGCAACACCAACGGGTCCCAGATTCCGCGCGAGTGCGACGCGGTGCTCTACACCCGCGCCGGACCCGAGATCGGCGTGGCCTCCACCAAGACGTTTCTGGCCCAGATCGCCGCCAACTATCTGGTCGGGCTGGCGCTGGCGCAGGCCCGCGGCACCAAATACGGCGACGAGGTCGAGCGCGAGTACCGCGAACTGGAGGCCATGCCCGAGCTGGTGGCGCAGGTGCTGGCCAGCGTGGAGCCGGTCGCGCAGCTGGCCCGCAGCTTCGCGCCGTCCTCCACGGTGTTGTTTTTGGGCCGCCACGTCGGCTACCCGGTGGCGTTGGAGGGCGCGCTCAAGCTCAAGGAGCTGGCCTACATGCACGCCGAGGGATTCGCCGCCGGCGAGCTCAAACACGGCCCGATCGCGCTGATCGAGGACGGCCTGCCGGTCATCGTGGTGATGCCGTCCCCGAAGAACTCCACCACGCTGCATTCCAAGCTGCTGTCCAACATCCGCGAAATCCAGGCCCGCGGCGCGATCACCATCGTCATCGCCGAGGAGGGCGACGACACCGTGGCGCCCTACGCCGATCACCTGTTCGAGATCCCCGCGGTGTCAACACTATTGCAGCCGCTGCTGTCCACCATCCCACTGCAGGTATTCGCCGCCTCCCTCGCGCAGGCCCGCGGCTACGACATCGACAAACCACGCAACCTGGCCAAATCCGTCACCGTCGAATAACCGACTATGCTATTTCCGCTCGGTGGTAGCAATCAACATCGGTACGATCATCGTCAACGCTGCAGGCCTGCGGTACATGAACGAGGCGTTGCGCCAGCGCGTCCTGCGCCTGCTCGTCAAAGACGTGCTCGTCGGCCCCGACAAGATCACCATCCCCCACTCCATCCCGGTGCGGCACAACGCGAGCAGCGGGACCCACGACAGCCCCGAAACCGACTCGGAGGGCGAAATACCGTCTGATTGCCAACTGCGTTGGAGGAGTCACCTCGCCTGCATGCCGGGGACCACCTGGCCGGTAAACGGGCACCCTCCAGTCTCATCCCGGGACTATCCGCCTGCCCCGGTTTTGATGCCAGCCAACCTGTTTCGACACGTCAACGGCTGCGACGCTCGTCTTCCTGATCCCCGCCTAACCCTGAATCCGTGGATGAGTCGGTGATCTGACCGGCGTGTGAACAGCGAAAATGCCTTCTGAACTGGGACAATACGAGTGTTGATGTCGGTGTTGTCCGGTGTTCGAGAAGGCATTTTCGATGCAGTCATCGTATACGTTCACAGTCGGGTCGGCGGTGTTTGACGAGCCGAATTTGGTGTCGGCAGCAGGTTTGGTGCCGGTGCTGGAATTGGCTGAGCAGAGCGGTCTTTCGCGGTTGATCGGCGAGCACGTCGAGCTGCCCAGCACGCGGGTGAGGTCCGGGGCGGTCAACCCGGCCGGGAAGCTGACCACGATCATCGCGGGCATGATGTGCGGCGCGGACAGCATCGACGATGCGAACCTGCTGCGCGCCGGCGGCACGCCTCGGGTGTTCGACGAGGTGTACGCGCCCTCGACAGTGGGGATTTTCTTGCGCGAGTTCAGCTTCGGCCACGCCAACCAGCTCGCCGCGGTGGCCCGCGCGCATCTGATCGCGCTCGCGGCCCGCACCGCGCTGCTGCCGGGCACCGACGAGCGGATGTTCCTGGACATCGACTCGCTGCTGCGCCCGGTGTACGGGCACCAGAAACAAGGCGCCTCGTTCGGGCACGCCAAGATCGCCGGGCGCGCGCTGCTACGCAAAGGGCTGTCTCCGCTGATCACCACGCTGTCGGTGCCGACCGCGGCGCCGGTGATCGCCGAGGCGTGGCTGCGCGGCGGCAAGACCGGCTCCGGCCGCGGCGCCGCCCGGCAGCTCAAGCAGGCGATCACCACCGCCCGAGCGATCGACCCGGACGCGACGATCATGGCCCGGGGCGACTCCGCGTTCGCCAGCAAGAAGGTGATCGCCACCTGCGTCAACGAGGGCGCCGAATTCTCCCTGTCGGTGAGCCGAAACAAGCGCATCAGCACCGCAATCCAGCGCATCGACGACGACGCCTACCAGCCGGTGCACTACCCGGGCGCGGTGGCTGACCCCGACACCGGCGCAGCTGATCTCTGACGCCGAGGTCGCCGAAACGCCCTACACCCTGCGGTTGGGCCGCGGTCGCACCATCACCGCCCGGCTGATCGTGCGCCGCGTCAAAGCTGCCCGCTACCCCGACGCCTTGTTCCCGGTGTGGCGCTACCACCCCTTTGTGACCAACTCCGACCTGCCCACCGCCGAAGCCGATATCACCCACCGCCGCCACGCCATCGTCGAGACCACCTTCGCCGATTTGATCGACGGGCCGCTCGCGCGCATCCCCTCCGGGCTGTTCGCTGCCAACTGCGCCTGGCTGGCCTGCGCGGTGATCGCCCACAACCTGCTGCGCGCGGCTGGGACGCTCGCCGGCGGCGAGCACGCCGTTGCGCGCGGCGCCACCCTGCGCCGGGACCTGGTCACCGTGCCCGCCCGCTTCGCCGCGCCCGCCCGCAAACCGACGCTGCACCTGCCCACACACTGGCCATGGCAGCTCGGGTGGAAAACCCTGTGGGCCAACATCATCGGCTACAGTCCGGCGATCCCACGAGCAGGATGAACGCCACCTCCCCCGCCCACCCGCCATCCCAGGCCCGACCCCGGAGACACGTGGAAGGCTGGTGCAGGCCAGCGGATCATTCATGCCCACACCATTCCGAACCGCCCCAATCGTGTAGAAATCAGCCCCGCGATGCCACGACATCACTGATCCACGGATTCAGGCTAACCCGTGAACCGGGCCCTTTCCCACATCGCTCACCACGACAGTCTTCAACAAACGCAGCAGTGGGCGGCTTGAAGCCTCCCCCCGCAGGGCGACTCCGAAGGGCCAACAATCCTTCATCTCCTGCACAGCACCGTCCTCAGAAGCTCACCTATCACGCTCCCTTCGACGTTCGTGACACACACGGATCCAGGCTAAGATTGGCGTCGGCTTCTGATGTGCACTGTGGTCTAGGTACGGCGGGCTCGCCCGGATAACCCCGAACTGGTATGTCTCGCAACGGGCTAGCCGCGGTGCCGCCCAACGACCTACGCCAAAACGAGCTCCACGCTGGACAGCACGGTGGCGTCGTCGCGGCTTGGCGCGGTGATGATGGCCAGCAGCTTGTCGGCGTTTCTTCCAGATGCTGGCCTTCAGTGTCTCGCCGGGGAACGCCACGCCGGCGAACTGGGCGCCGTAGGAGTGAACCCGGCTCGCGTCGCCGTCGAGGAGGGTGTCGACGATCGCTTTGCATGCGATGCCGTAGGTGCACAAGCCGTGCAGGATCGGTCGCGGAAAACCAGCCGCCGCAGCGAATTCCGGATCTGAGTGCAGCGCATTGCGGTCGCCGCAGAGCCGGTATAGCAGCGCCTGCTGCGGCAGGTCGGCAGCGGCACCTCGATGTCGGGTGCGCGATCCGGTGGCTCGACCGATGTTGACGGCCCCGCTCGCCGCCGAGGCCGCCCTCGCCACGGGCGAAGATCGATCGCTTCGTCGTCCATAGCAGGCGGCCCTCGGGGTCGGTCACGGTTGTCTCGCTGACGATCACTGTGGCCTTGCCCTTATCCCAGATCTCGGTGAACCGGGTGACGGAGCGGGCCGAGCCGCTGGGCGGCAACGGCCCAGGCACCGTGACCGCCTCGCTGGCATGCAGCACCTTGCTCAGCTCGATGTCAATGCAGGGGAACTTCACCGTCGGCGGTTCGGTTTTGTGGAAGCTCGCCGCGACGCTTCCGAAGGTGGGCAGCACCTGTGGTG
Source organism: uncultured Actinomycetota bacterium (assembly GCA_963799495.1). Classification (GTDB taxonomy): domain Bacteria; phylum Actinomycetota; class Actinomycetes; order Mycobacteriales; family Mycobacteriaceae; genus Mycobacterium. Next base: position 72,492 of record CAWCXH010000027.1, on the reverse strand, counting down.
TGTCGTCGACAAGGTAGCGCAGCTCCCGCGGATTCGTCGGGTCGGCGCCCGCACCCAGCCCGAGATGGTAGAGCTGGACATCGCTACTGGTCCACGAGAATTCAACGGCGGCAGCTCGGCGCCGAGCACGACGTCGAGATCGATCGGCATCTCAGCCCTTTCCCGGATCGGATGTCGCCGGCCGAGCGGCTCCCGGATCGGATGTCGCCGGACGAACGGCTTCGGCGATGTGCAGTGCGGCCAGGTATCCGAATGGCATCGCCGGACCGATGGCGCCGCCCGGCCCCGGGGTAGGTGTGGCCCATCACCGAGGCGCTGACATTGCCGGCGGCATAGAGGCCTTCGATCACAGTGCCGTCGTCGCGCAGCGCGCGGGCGTGCACATCGGGTGCGCACCCTGCCCTTGTGTCCAGGTCGCCGGTCACCATGTTCACCGCGTAGTACGGCGGATGGGTGAGCTCGCCGAGGCTGGGATTCGGCTTGTTGGTCGGATCGCTGTAGTACTTGTCGTAGGCGCTCTCGCCGCTGCACAAATAGACCCCTGGGGGAATGCCCCCCGGTAGAGTCGCGACCGCGTGCCGGACGCGATCGCATCCTCTTCGAGACTGGGAGCCTGCCCTGGAGGGCCCATCCCTGGCCCCCTGACCTGGCTTTCTGGCCACGTGGCCAGCTCTTTCTCGGTGGCACCGTCGCCGACTGTGAGGTCGGCTCCCTCCACGGCGACAATCCTGGTGCCGCAGTCGCCGAACACCTTCCGCACGCCGATCAGTTCGATCTGTGGATCGCTAACGGCGGCAGCGACATTCGCGCCCGGCTGCGAGCTGACCGTCCCCGAGGGCATGACCAATCGTATGAATTCCACGGTCATACCGCAGCTCCATCGCGGATTTCGTAAAGAAAGGGCCGTCGTACCACTGGTTTCGCACACGAGACCCGCTCATGTTGGCCAGACAACGAACATCTTGGCGCCGTGTCCCGGCACCCACGCGTGGACGCTTCCCGACGTCACCGCGGTGGTGTCAGCCCACAGATCGCGCAATTCGTACGCACTCGCCGTCGGCAGGCCAAGGTCGGCCGCGCTGGTCGTCATCTGCGCGCCGTTCGTACCCCGGTTCAGCAGTACCACGGCGGCACCGCCGGCGAAGGTGGGCTTCGCCCAAACCTCGAGGTCCCTGGTGTCGGCAATCTTGTCGCCTTGGACGCCCGCCCAATCGTGGTTCACCGCGATCACGTCCGGGTCGGTGAGCAGGCCGCGCGTCGTGGCATCCATCGAGCGCAGGTCGTTGCCGGCGATCAACGGCGCGTTGAGCAATGCCCACAGGCTCAGGTGCGCGCGGTACTCCTCGGTGGTCATGCCGCCGTTGCCCACCTCAAGCATGTCGGGGTCGTTCCATCCGTGTGGGCCGGCATACCGCGCGAGTCCGACCTGCTGATCGAGGATCCCGAGCACGATGTTCCAATCGTCGGCGATGTCACCGGCGGTGCGCCAGTAGTGCCCGCCCGCCTCGCCGGCCCAGTTCCACGGCTGATCGGAACCCCATTCGCAGACCGAATACACGATGTCGCGCCCGCTGGCTTCCAACGCGTCGGCCATCGCCGTGTATCGCTGGACCGCCGGGCGGCCCTGGTTGTTGCAATTGTCGTACTTGAGCAGGTCCACACCCCATTCGGCGAAGGTTGCCGCATCGGTGGTCTCGTGGTCGAGGCTGGCCGGCAAGCCCTGGCAGGTAGCGGTGCCGGCAGAGGAATAGATACCGAGCTTGAGCCCCTTGGCGTGCACGTAGTCCGCCAGCGCCTTGATGCCGCCTGGAAAGCGCCGCGGGTCGGCCTGCAAGCGCCCGTCGGCGTCACGCTCTGGGGCCATCCAGCAGTCGTCGATGTTCACGTACTGATATCCGGCCGCGGCCATGCCTGAGGACACCATTGCGTCCGCGGTCTCTCGGATCAGCTTCTCGTCGATGCCGCAGCCGAACGCGTTCCAGCTACTCCAGCCCATGGGTGGCGTCCGCGCAAGCGGCGGTTTGCGATCAGCGGGAGGTGCGCTCGCAGCCGTGGTGCCGATCAGAAGCGCCGCGACCACGAGGAGGGCGCATACCGCTGAACGGGTCATGGACCGGACCCATGGTCGATCGTGAGTTCCGCGTCAGCGCACGAATCGGGATTTATTCGGTGCAGCACCCAATGGGGTACGGTGAGCACGCCGAGCCGGTCGACGACCTCGGCGAAGGTGAGTAGCTCGGGTTCGGTGGTCATCCTTGTGCGATCTTCGACAGCGCCGCCGCGATGGCCTGGTCGCGGCCCTGTGGCGTGCTGGTAGCGCGCCGCCGCCCCCGGTGTGGAGTGGCCCAACCGGGCCATGAGTTCGGCCAGTGTGGCACCCGTGGCGGCCGCCAGCACCGCGCCACTGTGCCGGAGGTCGTGGAAACGCAGGTCCGGCCGCCCGGCTTTGTCGCGGGCCCGGTAGAAGTGCCGGTACAGGGTGGATGGCTGTAGGTGCCCTCCATGCTGAGCCGGGAAGAGCAGTGCGTCCGGTTCGGGGCCGACATGGGTGGCCACATGCTGCTGGATCGCCGGTACTAGGTGCGGCGGCACAGCCACGTCGCGGGTGCCTGCGTCGGACTTGGGGGTGGTGACCTTGAATCCACCCCCGGCCCGGACTACACCCCGCTCGACACGGATGACGCCTAACGGCGTGTCGGCGTCGATCACCACATCGTGGCGGCGTAGCTCGGTGAGTTCCCCGAACCGCAGCGCACACCACGACGCCAGCAGGATCATTGGCCGCAGCGGTTCGGGCATCTCATTGGCGAGCTTCTCCAGCTCGGGCAGCGACGCGGGCCTGATCTTGTGCACACGTTTGGTTGTCCCAGCTCCCCGGATGACGCACGGGTTGACGGTGATCCTGCCGTCACTGGTCGCGGTGCCCAGGATGGTGCGCAGGAGGCCGTAGGCGTGCGCCCGGATGGTCGGTGTCTTGGCGCCGAACTTTGCGTGCCAGGCGCGCACATCGTCGGCGGTGATCGAGGTCAGCGGCAGGTTGCCGAACTCTGGGAATAGGTACTGGTCGAGCAGTTTGCGGTAGTGCTCGCGGGTGCGGTCCTTCAGGTCGCGCTTGGCCATCCACTGCTCGGCGTAGTGGGTGAACGTGACCGTGGTGACCTTCGGCGTGGCCTCCGGCGGCTCCCATGCCTTGCGGATAATTTCGGACTGGCGCAGCGCCAGCCAGCCGCGCGCCTGGGCCTGGGACGTGAACAGGGTGGGTCCTTTATGCCTGCGCCCGTCCGGGCCGTAGTACATCGCCCGGTAGCCGGTGGCCAGCTTGTGGACGGTGCCGAACGTGCCGGGTGCCCTGGTTTTACGGCCCGCTCCCCTAGTCATCGTGACTCCGTGCTGATACTGGCGAGCAGTATCGCTAGTCTGTTCCGCCGTGAACTCAACGTGAACTGACAATAGCACACACTCCGTCGTGAACTGCCGCAATCTTTCACATGCAAGCTAGCAGGTAAGAGCATGTCAAAGGCTGCTCTCGCTGCTCAGCGGCTTCCCCTCAGCAAACGAGGATTCTTATTCAATCCCAGTATCGCGCACTAACATAACCGCAGTTCAACGCCTATATTTAGCCTCACTGCACAAACCGTGTGCCCAATATGTATGTGCGCAATGGGGGGTTGCACGGCTCCGGTCGTGAATGAGAGTGCACCCGTGGCTGGCGGATATCCGCGGCGTGAGGTCGTGTCGTTGAGCTGAGGTGGGGCCTCGGTGGGTGACGATTCGGGTTCCTACACACCGCTTCACCAACACCACCGAGGTGACCCTTGCCCGAGGCTACCGCCTGCCCGCCCTCTGTTATCGCCGACACGATCATGCGCACCATCGAGTTGGGCGTGACGATCACCGACGCCGCCGTCGACGAAAAGGTGACGACGATTTTCTGTGCCCCGGTGGCCCGCGATCCGCGGTGCCCGGACTGCGGCCAGGATGGACGCTACCGCGACACCGTCACCCGGCCGCTAACGGATCTTCCGGTCGCCGGCTACCCGCTGATGTTGCGCGTCGCCGTGCCCCGCTACCGCTGTCTGACCCCTGAGTGTGGGCGTGCGGTGTTTAACCAGGATCTCGGGAAGCTGGCAGCACCGCGGGCCAGCACGACGCGCCGGTGTGCCCGGTATGTGTTGCGGCGGTTGATGATCGACCGCACCACAATTTCGGCCATCGCCGCCGAGCTGGGGGTGTCATGGCACACCGTTAGCTCCATCGCCATGCGTGCGGTCGCCGATCTGATCACAGCTGCCGGACCGGATCGGCTGACCGGGGTGACGGTGATCGGGGTTGACGAACACCGCTGGGCACCCCGACGCGTCGGTTCCGAGGGGTTCGTCACGCTGATCATCGACCTCACCCCGGTAGCGGACAAGACGGGTCCGGCGCGCTTGCTCGACCTGGTCCCCGGTCGGTCAGCGGCCGCACTCGCCGACTGGTTGGCCGCTCAACCCGCCGAATTCGCCCAGGCCGTGGAGGTCATCGCCATGGACGGGTTCGCCGGCTACAAGACCGCCGCCACCGCCGTGGTGCCGGATGCGGTCACCGTGATGGATCCCTTCCATGTGGTGGCCCTGGCCGGAGCCAAGCTGGACCTGATCCGCCAACGCATCCAGCAGCAGACCCTGGCCCGGCGCGGCCAAACCGGCGATCCGCTCTATGGGATTCGGCGTATCGCCCGCACCCGCCTTCAGCTGCTCTCGGCGCGCCAGTACACCCGGCTGAGCAGTGTGCTCGATGCCGACGAGCACCTCGCTGTGCAGGTGACCTACGTGATCTATCAGAAGATCATCGCCGCCTACGCCGACCCCAACCGGCACCGCGGCAAACGCGCGATGACCGCGCTGATCGACTCGATCCGCCGCGGGGTGCCCGCCGGACTGGAGGAGATCGCCCAACTCGGCCGCACCCTGTGGCGCCGCCGCGACGACATCCTGGCCTACTTCGACCACCACGCCTCCAACGGCCCCACCGAAGCCATCAACGGACGCTTGGAAGCACTGCGCCGCAACGCCCTCGGATTCCGAAACCTCACCCACTACCGATGGCGCTCACTACTGCACAGCGGCGCACTCCACGCACTCGTTAATGCACTCTGAATTACGAAGAGCCACATAACGGTCAGAGTGAGTCGAGCCAGTTGAGCAGGGTTTGGTCGGATCGCCAGATTGGCGTGTTGCGGGGTCCCTCCGAGGTAATCGGGGGCTCACAGGCGCGTAGGTAGCGATGTCAACTTGAAGTGGCCCCGGCATGACGGTTCGAAGTGGCTCCACTGTGGCGTGCCGTGCGAGCGTTTCGTGCGTGGGCGAGTCGGTAGGACGCGGTTCCGTCCGCTCTGTCAAATATCTAGTGGGCTCAATATTCCCGAACCCAATCGACAACTTCCTGGCCGCCCGCACTTACGTCTTTACCCATGTTGTCAAGTTGAATACACAAATGCATCGGGCCTGGTGGAAATGCAGGCGTATTTGTAGTGGTCCACCAGGGCCTGCCGTCGATATAGGTGACGATCCTCTCGCCCGTCCACTCGACGGCCCAGCTATGCCACTGCGTTGCGTCCACAGCTACAGTTCCACGCTCCCAAGTATTATCGCGACCAGAAAGGAGGTTGACTTCAACAAGCTGCCGATCGGGGGATTTGATTTCCATGAAATCAACCTCCCCGCCGTTGGGCCAATTTTCGGCATCAGGCCACAAGAGAAGCAAAGAATGGTATCCAGGCGCCGAAGCTGCCGATTTCACACATGCCTCCCATCGGCCGAACTTCTGGCCTGGCCACCATGCCATGCCGCCAGAGTTGCCAGCAGCGTCACCAGTGATCGTCAGCAGTCCGTCGGACACGGTGACAGCGTCAGATGTGCGGCGCCCGTTGCCGGCATGGCCGGGGCCGTTGTACACGTTCCACCCTGGAAGTGACGCATTATCAAAATTCTCTTCACGGCTGGGTGCGCCCCAACCGTATTGTCCAGCCGCAGTGATAGGGCAATTCTCCGCCTTACCGGGTGGATCGGCGTCGGTCACAGGAACAAATGCAATTAGTGCACAGACAACCAACAACGACGACGCACGACAACGGCGGACGACTCTGCTCTTCATTAGAAGCGCCTCTCCACCACGAAGACCGCCGATCCCGACATTGCACGCGGCTCAACGGCTAAGCCATCGATGCGTACGTTCGCGGTGTCAGTACTAACTGTCGACATCCCATGCCGCTAAATTGGAGAGATTCTCAGGTCTGCCATATCCCACACCAGCCGCAGAGGACATGGATGTGGTAATGGAGCCAGAAACCGAGCCCTTACAGCTAACACCCAGTTCATCCGTAAAACCGTACCCAATCAACTAGGATTTCCGCAGGAAGCGCATGATCAGAAACATCTCCGCCAACCGAGACGGTCAAGTCAACAAAGAACGGAGAATCGTGCACCCATTTTCCGCCTTCCGGAGTATCTTTCTCGCGAAAATAGCCATAAAGAAGGTCGTCTACGCCGATAGTAATATGGCCGTGCTCTTTTCGCAACCAGTAGATATGGAAGTCGTCCGAGGGACTAGGTTCCGGCTCAGTTTCAGCTGATAGCCTCCACTCAGGGTCGGGCTGCGGGTTGTTCGACAGCCACGGACCATGAACCTCACCATGAATCGTTCGCCCGGAATTAACTGTCTCGGCAATATCTATTCCGCCGCACTCTGGGTACCCAACCTGCGTGATTGACGTGCCAATCATCGAAAATGACGCATGAATTCCCTTACCCTTGGGCATTTTTATTCTCGCTTCGATCATCCCTGTGTCGAAATCGAGTCTCGTGCGTGTGGTCACCCGTGCTGACGTAATGACATCGTTGTCGCGCCGTGCCTCGATAACCAGGTGGCCGGCGCCATCGATGCGGACATTAGCCGGGCCTTCCTTGTACAACTGTTCTCCATCGTGGCCCCAGCCGCCATCACCCGAATCGAGTTGCCACAGCTTGGCATTCGGGGCCGAGCCAGCAGGTCCGGAAAATTCATCGCTGAGATACAAGTTCACTTGCCGTTGGAATTGCAGTCGTGAGGTCCGGGCACTTGGTTCCCCAATGGTGGAATAAACACCGAGCCCGACAAATATAAGGACGAATACCGCCACGACGGCCGCAATTCGCGGCATCGGTAAGATCCTTGAGAAGAGGCAAGATCGCGGTTTTGTGCTCTGCTTGGAAACAGTCATGAGCCCTCCTCAGTGAAGGTAAACACGACGGTATCTGAGTCATTAATCACTTTGATCCAGTGTGGCCTTGCGGAAAGCTGTTCAATAAGGGCGGGGAGGCTCCCGGGCTTGAACGATCCGAAGTAGTCGCTGTAAATGATGCTTTGCCGAGGCAGTACCAAATACAGCGGGTTCCCTTTGCTGCGCGCAACCTCCTCTAGGCGATCAAGATCCTGTCGAGTCGGTAACCCCACTTTCAGCGAATCCTCGAGTTCGCCCACGGAACTGTCTGGATTATCGTAGCTGGCATCGGCCGACGCTTTCGCTACGTAGTCCGCACTAGACCGAGACGGCCAGCCGGCGGGTGCCAGCACCGCGATCGTTGCGACCGGGTCCCTAGCCGAAAGCCAGCGGCTCTGCTCCAATTGTGTGCGCGTTATTGGCAGATACGACCAGCCGCCGAAGTAACCTTGCATGCTGGCGAGCATGAGGGTCAGGAATAGAAGCCATGCTGCGCCCCCGAGAGCTATTCGACGCATTCCGTGGAATGAACGCAGCGCTGTGGCGACAACTGGCGCGATTAAGACTGCGCACCCCGGCAGCGAGTAAAGAAATACTCTGAATATCGCTTCGCCGCCGTAGCTCTGACCACCCAGCAGAAACATCGATGAGAAAGCCAATATGCCGGCGGCCCAGGGTGCGCCGACGCGTCGCCAGAGAATGAGGAAGCAGATTAAAGCTAACAACCATATGGAAGCCGACAACGAGCGGTCGGCAAACATAGTGAATACGCGTCCATCGGATCCCCTTGTGGCGATATTGGAATTGCTATTCGCCAACGGGTTCGATCCGGTGAACAAGCCGTATTGCTCCACGTACCGCAGGCGCGGAAGAATGTAAGCAACTTCAACTGCCGCGAAGGCGAGCGGTAGCCAAAGGGGGCGAATCTGTCGGAACACTGCGAGCGCCACAGTAACGGCAACCACCCACACTGGCGTCAGTTGATGTGACGGCACAAGAGCGGCGAAGACTGCCAGTGAAAGATATCCGGCGGCAGGATACTTCTTGGAGTATGCCAATAAGGCCAAGCATGCCAACGCCATGATCAGGCCGCTTGCCTGTGGAGCGAAATAGTCCTGACCGACCCAGTTCACCAGTTCGGCCAGCATCGCCGCCGTCAATGCTGTGCGCTTACCCAAGCCTAAGCCCATGGCCAGCACGGTGACCAAGATTGCCATCAGGAGATGGATGACAGGACTGAACCAATGTGCAACATCCACCGGATCCAGTCCAGTTATGGTGCTGAACCACGACATGGCCGTGAAGAATGCTGGCCATTGATTGTAGACGTCAATGGAGGCTGGTGCTAATTTATGGTTGGACAAGATATAGTCGACAACACCGATATGCTTGTACGTCCAAGAATATATCGGTATTTCCGTGACAAGTGTGACGGTCAAACGCTGAATCACAATGACGGAAACGATAGCCAGAGAGGCACTGGTAAGACGGTTAGCGGCGATGGCGACCATGAAGGCTGTAATCGCCAATGCTGTCGCGAGTGCTAATAGCACTCCGCCCGTCGTGGGAAGCAAACCGAATTCGCCAACCTGCGTTTTCCGTACTAGGGGCACCGCAACGAGCCAGATCGCGAGAGCAAGTGTGAGAAGGGCTGCGGGTACAAAATGCTTGATGTGCGCGAGACGTCCGGATTGGGTTGTGGCCGACTGTCGCGCACTGTCAATCAAACGTGAATCACCCTCTATCGAAGTAGCCGTCATCCGTCAGCGGTTCCGCTCATTTTTTCGCGCGTTAGCAGCAATCGCATCAGGCCGACCACCGCGACGATTGCTGACAGCGCTAAGCATGACGGGATCGGATACCATACCCGCAACCAAGCCATCGCCGTAGCCGTCACGATAACGGCACTAATACTGACGCCGATCACTCCGGCGATCGCCGCGCCGGCGGGAACCTCAACCCAGCACATCGCAGCGCTTCCGGCTCCAGTAAACAGCAGGACCGACAACAGCGTTGACTGAATGGCGGTGCCCATCGGAAAGGTCGAAAGGGCGCCGGCCGTACCGGCCAGTACGGCTAGCTGGGCTAACCACCGTTGTTGAGCGGTCGCCACCCGCACATGGTGCTTGGCGATCATGATGCGAGAGGCCTGGCTCGGCGCCCCTGGCGGCGTGCGGCAATATATGCTAAAGGACCAGCGGCGAGAGCGGTTATCTGCGTACGACGTAGTTTCGGGGGAGGCGAAAACCCGTCCACCTCGGGTGGCTCAGTCACCCGGCGGAGTTGACCTACGGCCCGCCACACCCTCCTGACCGCCATCGGCATCATGGAGCGGTCGCAGGCAACCTTGGTGAGCCAAGCTCCCAGCCCGAGGCCGTAACCCCGGGCTTGGGCGACGAGCGCGGGCATGTCCGCACGGTGGCGATGCCAGACAATCGCTGCCGGCTCATAAATTAGTTGACGACCCGTGCTCAGGACCCGGACGAACATGTCGATGTCCTCGCCACCTCCCGTCGGTGAACCGACACCGAGCGCTTCATCGAAACCGCCGAGATCAAGAATGACAGATCGCGGCATCGCAAAACTTGCGCCCGTGCCATATAGACCGACCTGGAAGGGAAAAAGCGAACTGTAGGCTGGCGGGCAGGCGATGTCAAAGATTTCCCGCTTAAGGCTACGTGACCATTGCACCTGCTTCTCAAAATAGCTTTGCGTGGGTGTTCGTAGCTCGCCACTTGGGACGAGCCCTGTTACACAGCCAATCTTCGGAGACTCTTTAATGGTAGCGCCAAGCCAGTGCAGCCACATGCTGTCGACGACTACGTCATCGTCGGTGAATGCCACCACGTCCCCGCGCGCGGCCAGAACACCAGCATTGCGGGCCACCGCCAAGCCCGGGACCGGTTCAGCCACTACCCGAACTCGACGGTCCGCCAGGTCTTTGACGTATTGGAATGTCGAGTCGTCGTCGGAGGCATTATCGACAACGACAACCTCGAAATCGGCGTAGTCGCATGCCAAAACGGAGGCCAAAGCGTGCCTAAGAGAGGTTGTGCGGTTACGTGTGCAGATTACCACTGTTATCGACGGCAGGTCATTCGACTTAGAAGCAACCGCGGACGAATTGTTCGTGTCACGATTCCATTGCGAGACCGCCAGAGCTAAGGAAGTGCCGTCAATCCGATCGTCCGCAATTTCCACTTGAAGAAAAGTGACCGGCCGTGACTGTTGTCGCACAAGAAGGCGAGCCTGACGATACCCGGACGCGCCGCATACCTGGATCGAACTATCCAACGCAACTGGCAAATCCAATATTCCCACCCATGTCGCGTATGGCCACCGCGGCAGCCCAGGGCTCGTCATTGGGGGTCTAAGTTCGGATAACGTTGCCGCTTTCATCGGGCCCGACTCCGTTCCTGGTCAACCGCTTCCCCGAAACACTCTGGAACCCACTCGCTGCAGCGCCCTTCAAGGTCTTCAAGGTTGGCGTGGCACAAGGCGGCCAGGGCTTCTCGATATTGCGACCTCATTCGCGCCGCCAGGGCAACAACCTGCTCACCGGTCACGTTTCGAACTCCCCGACGCAGTCTTCGAAGCCGACGCGCTCCATATCACGCCCTTGTCTTTGAGCGCCATTCGACGCCGGTCGCACACGGCCCTGATAATGTCGGCGTTGCGCTGCGCCTGTAGTTCGATTCTGTGGCGTGCCAAGACGTTAATGCGGGCCGCGGATCCCATACTTTGCCGCAGCGCGGGCTGCGTTATCACTCTTTGCAATTGGTGTGCTAGCGCATCCGCGTCTCCCGGGGGAGCAAGGAAACCGGTCACCCCGTCGCGTATCACCTCAGGAACACCGGCCGCGCTATACGCGACGACAGGCACACCGCATGACTGTGCTTCGATAACTCCTAGCGGCATCCCCTCAACAAGTCCGGCGTGGATCAGCACATCAGACGCACGAAGCAAATCGGCTATGTCGTTCCGTGGGCCGCAGAAGGTCACACGCGATCCGGCGCGGCGCAGTGCGTCATCGATGACCAGGCGTTCGTACTCTGGAAAGGCACTAGTCGTCCCAGCGATGACCAAACGAACTCGCGGATCGTTTACCGACAGGATCGCTGTAACGAGATCCTCGATCCGCTTGGACGGGTCTAACCGAGTGGCCGCTAGGACCATGACGTCCTCTGGCGCGATCCCCAAACTGGCACGCAAGCGGGCCAAGCTTGGCTTATCTTGTTCGGTTGCAGGCGACATCGTTTTCGTGTCGATGCCGTTCTGTATGACGGAGACCCGTTTCTGGACGATCCGGGGCAGCCCTGCTGCAACTCCGTGACTTACTGCCACAGTCCGGTCCGCCATCTGAACAGCGCAGCTCCGCAAGAAGACTCCCATGCCCGGCATCGCTTCTTCGTGGAGATGGAGTATTACTGGTTTGCCGCACATCCGACCCGCGAAGCTGGCGTCGAGATGGCTCCAATGGGAATTAGCCCACACGATGTCGTAATTCCCGTCGCGGACAAGATTGGCAATCCGCCCCGCTAACTTGGGGATATTCCTGCCCTCGCGTGTAAGGCCAGATACACTCGGTCGTCCCGACTTTCGTATAGTCCGGTCAACAGGCAGGTCCAGATGCAACGCTTCGAACCCGCACTCTCGCCAGACGTTGTGAAGCTCGAGCGACCGCGGCCCCGCCAGCGAGAGTTCGATGGTGTGCTCACGCATCAAGGGCGCAAGGCGAAGTAGATACCGTTGCGCTCCCCATAGCCCGATACCTTGGTCTACCACAAGGACTCTGAGTGCCTGCACCGTCATGCCACGACCCCACCGACTGACCGCAACATCGAATAAGCATAGCCGCTTGTGGTCGTCAGCAAACCCACGACAATCGTCGCAGTGCGGGCACATGCAGCACGTCGACTGCCTCTGCGAAAAATAGCATCGCACAGTCCGCTAGCAAACGCAGTTGGCAATACCCGTGTAACGTAATGCCGCTCGCTACTAAGCCCGTCAGCCGACCCGACAATGCCACTCATCCTATGCTTGGATAGTCCCTCTAAGAAGCACCTTTTTAGAAAATAGGCGTACCTAACTCTATCGTCGGCGACCCAGTGGCGTACGACTAATTTCGGGTCAAAGAGGAGCCGGGCGACGCGGTCGTGTTGGCTAATTCGTATGCAAAGCTCAGTCTCCTCGCAGCCAACCGGCCGACTCCCCACTCGGCCCATATCAACGTTGAAATCGCCCACATTATCGAACACACTTCGGCGAAACGACATATTGCAGCCGATGAAGTTGCGTACCGGAGTCACATCAGTCGGCAAACCACGATGACTACAGCCCACGACCCAGTGGTATTCATCGGGAAACCAGCGTGGTTTGGAGCCTGGCCACACGGGATTTGCGTATCCGCCAATTCCTGCGACCGAAGGATCGCGATAATGCTCGCGAAGGCGGTGCGCCCATCCCGACTGAATCTGCGCATCGTCGTCGACAAAAGCGACAACGTCGCAAGCTGCAACCTTGACCCCGGTGTTCCGAGCGCCGGACAGTCCACGAGAGTTGACATTCTTCGTGACGAGGGCGACGTCGCCATACCGGTCGACAATAGAATGAAACAGATCGTCGTTGTAATCGATAACAACAACCAGTTGGTCACGCGGGCCTTGCTGTTCAACAACAGCGTCCAGGCAGCGGACGAGCAAAGCGAACCGCGCCTCGGTATACGCGCACACAACCACGGACATAGACACGTCCGTCTTGTCCGCAGGTACGGTGACAGCCAGGGCGTTCATGCGTCACCTCGTGCAGGCGTCGCAATGTTTTCTGTCTGAGAACGACAGATGGGCCGGACCCAAACGATGCGGCGTAATTTCGTCACGTCGTCACACACCCGGATTCGTGTGTAGCTCGCCGTAGCCAGACAACGATCGGAGGGAGCAGCACCAGCGCCGACACTAACTCAGCCACAAGATACGCCCATCCCACGCCGGCGATTCCGAGCGACCGCGTGCCGACCAGGGAGCCCAGCACGATAAGACACGTGCTCGCGCAACGTACCACGAGCACCAGTGCAAGCTTGCGTTGCACCCTGGCAAACGCCTCATAGACGGCACTCACCGCGGAGAGGGGAACGAATACGGCGGCGAAGTAGAGCAATCCTTGACCCGCGGCTCTATATTCCGCGCCGACCACACTCAGCAGGACGGGGCCGGCGACCACAAGTCCGACGCTGCCAGCACAAACCACCGCGGTCACCATGCGCACCATTCGCCAAGACAGCGAAGCGACCTGGTCCGGGTTCGCGGCGACCTCCGCCACGTACGGACTGACTACGAGGTGCACTGTGAGGTACAGCCCGCTGATAATCTGCCAGGCAATGACGAAATGGGCATTGGCCTCTGCACCGACCTGCGTGATCACGATCAGCGGCACCACGAAAGGCGCGATTGCCCAAACCGCCTTCATCCCGGATGACGAACCGAAGTACGACCAAAGTTGACGGCGAGACGGCAGGTTCGGCGGTACCAAGAATCGGGGATTCGAGCGGTACCGGCGGCGTACTGCAACCACAAGGCACAGCACTGCCGCCGATGCCGTCGCCCCCCACGCGAGGACGATCGACATCGCGCTATGGGTCCCAGCCAACACGAAGATGACAAGGGCGACGACTCTCGCCACCGCTTGGAAGGAGTTCTTCGCCGCTGCCCACCGGGCCACCCCGAGACCAACGGTCACTGCGTCCTGCAGGGTGAACACGGCAAGCACCATCACCAGGACCGGATAACAAACCATGGCCCAACTGGATTCGAACAACGCGTGCCTGGGGCCGAACGCGACGAAGGCGGCACCAGACAGCGCGCCCGTAGCCGCAACCACAAGAAGTCCGTGCTTTATCAATCGGCCCGTGAGGGTGCCCGCCAGCGGTAGGAACCGTTCGAAGACCGTGTCGAGGCTGAGTATCGATAACGTCGACAGCATCAAGGCCGATGTGATCAGTGCGGCCCCCACCCCGACCTCCTGCGCTGGGAACAGTCGGGCAGCCGCACCCCAGAATACGAGTCCGAGCGCCCCCGCCAGCAGGTTGGAGAGAACGAGGGAGATCGTATTGATGCGAAGGTTCCGTTCCGCGGGGCGCTCGGTCCTGACGTCTCGCGGTTCGATCCCGGACCCACGAAGACTCATGACCCGCCGATCCGGAAGGACGAGACCCCACACGTTTGCTGCCGCACCCGCCCCACCCGTGGCTGCGGCGACCGCTCCCCGCGTCGCACCGATCGATATGCCCGGGCACCTTTCACAATGGACCTCCCGAACTCATCCTGGAGACCGCCTCGGGTCGGTGCGTCGACGTACGCAGCAATCTTGGCGTGAGAGGTGGACCCGTCGAGGTCTATCAGGACCATTAGGTCCAAGGTGGCCTGCATGAATCCGCAAGCCAGCCCGCTGCCGTTCCCCTTGCGGGTCTGCACCGCGATCTTCGGGTCGGTTCGTAAGTCTCGGACCGCGACCACCGTATTGTCGATGGCAGGAATCCGTCCCGCGACACACGGCAGATTCTTCGCCTCGTTGGACGCCATCATCTCCACAGCTAGAGCATGTCGCGGCGTCCCCTTCGGCTGGCCGTTGCTGGATTGTTGCTCGGTCATTCCTTCACATCCCATGTCCGTTGTTGCGGCTTCCGCCTGTCGCGTGCCGAAATCAGGTCTCTCAGAGATTGCTCATTGTGGAGGGCACCCTGGCTGGCAGTTATACGTCTGGGCGCAGCGGTTTGCCGATCTGCTTTTGCTTGGCGACGTCGTCGCGAGGCACGGAAAGAACTAACTTGGTAGAGTAGCTGCCGCCTAATTTGCATGTCGTAGGAATTCACTCGGCCGCATATACGGTCGGCAAGCGAAATCTCCCACCGAGGATCGTCGATGAGTCGCTGTGCAAATTCGATTTGTTGAGCGAGTTGCGAACGCGCTGGCGTCAAAGCCGTCATCGAGCCACCGCTGATGCGGAACGATGCCAGAGTACGTGGCAGACCGAAGAAATTCCTGTCCCGCACTAGCCGTACCCACAAGTCCATATCCATCGTATACAACGGGTCCCCACGAAACCCGCCACACCGGTCGAAGTCGACGCGTCGGAACATCCCCGCCACCGGCGGACCGATTGGGTTGGTGCCGCTGCGGACTAACCTCCTGACCACGCGCTCCCCGGGCTGTAAACCTACGATCCCGCCCAGACCCCGCGCACGTCTTAGCAACTTCCCCTCATCGTCAATAAAGTCCGTGCGAGCCGCTACCAACGCCACGTCGGGATTCTGCTCAAGCACTGCAACCTGAGCCGAGACACACTGTGGCTCGAGTGTGTCGTCGGCGCAGATGAGCTTTACGAACTGTCCTTGACTTCGCTCCACTGCCAAATTGAAGTTGTCGACCATCGGCAGGGTCGTCGCGTTTCGGATGATCCGTGCACGATCGTCCTTCACCATCTTGAGGATGTCGCTGGTGCCGTCCGAGCTGTTGTTATCGACGATCAGTATCTCCAGGTCGGAATAGTCCTGCAGCAAGACGCAGTCGATCGTCGCCCGCAGATGGCGCTCCGCCTGGAAGGCGGGAATACAGAGTGAAACGTTCGGTCGACGGGGGTAAGCCAAACTGGACCCGGTCTCCATCGCAAGGCGGCTGATCAAGTGGTCGCCAGCGTGGTAGCTGGCCACTCGGAAAGGTGTCGGTTTGACACGGCTTGCAGCAGGCGTCCGGAGAGACCTGAGCGGTGGCCGCGCAGTACGGTTTTTAGCACCCTGATGCCATCCTGAATTGCATGGAGGTTTGATTCGCCCGATCGCCGCGGTAGCTCCAAGCTCGGCACCTCCGCTATCCGCAGCCCAGCCTGCATTGCGTTCACGGTCATCTCGGCCTCGATCTCAAATCCGGTTGCCGACAGGGCGAGCGGCTCCAGATAGCAACGGTAAAACGCGCAGAACCCGTAGCACAGGTCGGTGAGGTCGGCATTGTAGAGGGTGTTGAATACCGCCAGCAAGAATCGGTTGCCGAGCCGGCGAAAAGGAGTGATGTCCAACGACCCTCCGCCGCCGATGAACCGTGACCCTTTGACAAAGTCGTACCCGTGGGTAAGAAAATGCAAGTAGTGGCGGATTTCTTGGGGTTCCATGCTGCCGTCCGCGTCCATCATCACGATGATGTCGCCGGTCGCAGCGAAGAAGCCAGTTCTCAGTGCACTGCCTTTACCGACGCCTACCTGGGGCACCACCTTGATGTCCGGGCGATAGCTGCGGGCGGTAATCAGCGTCGCATCCGTCGAGTTCCCGTCGACAAGGATGATCTCGTTAACGTCGCCGTCGGCAATCTGTTCGAGCACCCAGGCAATGTTGCGGGCCTCGTTTCTAACCGGAATAACCAGGCTGACGGTGGGGTTTGCTGTAGGTGACGCTACGCGCGGTCTACTGATGCGCGATTTGACCGTGGCCGGTGACGGGTTCCCACCGCGTTCTTCAACGGTCGAATTCACCAACTGCGTTGGCGCAGCTTTGCTTCCGTTTCCGTTCGCGGACGATAGAACGGCCATAGCATGACTCCAATCTGTAACTGTGAACTACTTGACTCTGTGGAGCGGCAGAACGGGTAGCGCCAATTGGACTCACGACTGTTCCCCCTCCCTTACGCGAGGACAACCTCGCGAGCCACCGCTTGGCGCAAAGTGCATCAGTGTTGCTGTAGCTGTTGTACCGAGCGCTCGCGGGCCTACGGCCTGCCCGCGATATGCAGGACGCTACCAAGTGTGCACAGCGTCCGCAACTTTTCGCAAGCAAAATCTTGTCAAGCTGGTGAACCCGACCACAATGTCACCCTCCGAGCGGGCTTCAGCAAACTGAAATCAGTGCCTTCGTCCTGCTATAAATCGCCGTCGATGTCAAGAGCAAACCATCCGTCCGGCTGACCAGCGAGGAAGAATTTCAACTAAGATTAGGCTTCTAGCAACGTCATCTGAGACGCGTTGCGTTCATCTGGACCAACTGGCGGGTATCCCATCGCTGTAGTGCTAGGCGGAGTTGGCTAGTCATCATGACAGCGAACCTCATCACACAGGCGGTGCACCGGTGTGGGTGGGTCTGGCAGGCGAAAGTGGCCAAGCGTGGCATGTGCTGACCGTCGCTGTGCAAGCGCGCCTGGAGATCCGTCGGCTACGAGACTTCACCCGCTACCGATTCTTCGGCGCAGGGCACGGTGCGAAGCTGTTGACGTTGACCGCTCCGGAGATGACGATTCTCATCGGCGCATGCGGGCCCTGAATGCCAACTTCGCGCAATCCGCGCGCGGCGTCTTCACCGACCGGCCCGCGACGTTGATCACCGACTTCTTCGTCAACCTGCTCGACATCAGCACCGAGTAGAGGCTTCCATCATCGCCCGCCCGGAGACGCCGCGCAGATCGGACAGCGCGCCAGGGCACAGCCTTGGGAGTCCACTGCTTGGCACCGGCGGGCTTTCCGTCAGCTCCCAGTCTTAGTTGAACAGGTTCTCCAAGTACCCGTTGTCCCACATCGTCGGCTCACTGGTCCATGCGCCCTCGAGCCCGCTGGTGAGCGCATCGGCGCCCTTGCCGCTGCCGAAGGTGTTCTTCCAGCCGAATCCCTGCTCCTCCAGGGGGCAAGCCTCGGGTTCGGGACCGACGTACTCCGGACTGACTGCACCATGGCACTTGCCGAACGTGTTGCCGCCGACGATGAGCGCGACCGTGACCTCGTCGTTCATCGCCATCCGGCCGAAGGTCTCTCGATGTCCCTTGCGGCAGCCAGCGGATCCGGATTGCCGTTGGGCCCTCCGGGTTCACGTAGATCAGGCCCATCTGCACGGCGCCGAACGGATCGGCGAGCTCCCGATTGCCGCTGTAGCGCTCATCGCCGAGCCACGTGTCCTCCGGCCCCCAGAACACCTCGTCGGGCTCCCAGATGTCCTCGCGCCCGAAGCCGAAGCCGAACGTCTTGAACCCCATCGATTCCAGGGGCACAATTTCCGGCGAAGACCAGCTTTCTGCTTGTCGAAATCCAGATCTACTGCTAAACGGTTATGGTGCTTGACACCGTCACGTTGTCGAACGTTGCGGTGCTCAGCGCCCCGCCGTCGTGGGGGGTGACGAACAGGCCGATCGTCGCGTTGCCGGTGAGGGCGAGGGTGGTCGAGCCGACCGCTGTCCAGGTCTGTCCGTCGGTTGAGGTGTAGCTGGCGATGGTGTTGCCGGTGCGGGTCAGCTTGAGCCAGGTGTTGGCGGGTGCGGTGGCCGGGCCTGCGATGTTCTGGTTGAACCCGGTTTGGTAGTTGATCCCGTGGCTCGGTGTGACGGCCAGTAGCGCATACGGTGATCCGGCGGTCGTGGACTGTTTGATGATCACCCCGGCTTTGGCCCAACCGTCCACGGTGCCGGTGAAGGACGTGACGCGGGCGACGATTTGGCCGTCGCCGGGCAGTGTTTGGTGGGCGTACTGGAACTGGTCGTCGCCGGCCCAGATGTCTTTACCGCCGCCCTTGACGGTGAACGCGCCGCCGGAGTAGGTGGTGGAGCCCATCTGTGTGGGTGCGCCGACGTCACCGTTGGCCCACGGCGTCGGCAGTCCCGATGGTGGCGGCGGCGGTGGCGGTGGCGGCGGCGGTGGTACCACGCTTGTTGACACCGTCACGTTGTCGAACGTCGCGGTGCTCAGCGCCCCGCCGTTGTGGGGGGTGACGAACAGGCCGATCGTCGCGTTGCCGGTGAGGGCGAGGGTGGTCGAGCCGACCGCTGTCCAGGTCTGTCCGTCGGTTGAGGTGTAGCTGGCGATGGTGTTGCCGGTGCGGGTCAGCTTGAGCCAGGTGTTGGCGGGTGCGGTGGCCGGGCCTGCGATGTTCTGGTTGAACCCGGTTTGGTAGTTGATCCCGTGGCTCGGTGTGACGGCCAGTAGCGCATACGGTGATCCGGCGGTCGTGGACTGTTTGATGATCACCCCGGCTTTGGCCCAACCGTCCACGGTGCCGGTGAAGGACGTGACGCGGGCGACGATTTGGCCGTCGCCGGGCAGTGTTTGGTAGGCGTACTGGAACTGGTCGTCGCCGGCCCAGATGTCTTTACCGCCGCCCTTGACGGTGAACGCGCCGCCGGAGTAGGTGGTGGAGCCCATCTGTGTGGGTGCGCCGACGTCACCGTTGGCCCACGGCGTCGGCAGTCCCGATGGTGGCGGCGGCGGTGGCGCTTGGTTTGATGTAACGGAGATGTTGTCGAACGTCGCGGTGCTCAGCGCCCCGCCGTTGTGCGCGGTTACCGCCAGTCCGGCAGTCACGGCGGTGCCCATCGCCAGCGTCGTCTGTCCGACCTGCGTCCAGTTAGTGCCGTCCGCGGATGTATAGCCTGTGAAAACATCGCCTACGCGTTCTAGCTTGACCCAGCCGTTGGGGAACGCATACGGCGCAGATCCGCCGTCCCCATTGAAGTTGTATTGGAATGTGGTTCCGTGCTGTGGCGTGACGGCCATCAGGACGTATTTACTGCCGGCGGCCGTCGACTCCTTGATCATGACACCCGATTTCGCCCAGCCATCAGTGTCGGTTTGGGAAGTCACCCGGGCGACAATCGTTCCGTCGCCGCTGAACGACTGGTAGACGTAGTGGAATTGATCGGTCGGCCCCCATATGTCGGTGCCTGCCGCACGGACGGTGAAGGTGTTATCGGCATATGACGAGGAGCCGGCGACTGCCGGATTTCCAATGTCGGTATCGTGCCATGTTGTCGGGGGCGCGACGGACTTGTCGTACGTGACGGTATAGGCGGCGTTCGTGGCGGGTGTGATTATGGTGTGAGTTTGTGCTTGGCCGTCGGACCAGCTGTCGAAGACGTATTGATCACTGCCGACATATTGCGGCGACGGAGCACCGAGTACGCGTTCTACGCCGACGACGGCTTGCTCGGTGTACGGGCCCGTTTTGGGTATGCCGTCGATGGTGTACGTCGTTCCGGGCTCGCTGGAGTTGAACGTTAGATTGACCAGGCGGGGCTTTACGTCGACCGAACTGCTGGTGGACAGACCGCTGCTGTCGGTGACGGTGAGGGTGATGCGGTACCAGGTCGTGGCGATATTGTCGGCGCTGCGCGGAATGACGATGCTGCCGCTCTTACCAACGATGTTGTCGC
Source organism: uncultured Actinomycetota bacterium (assembly GCA_963799495.1). Lineage (GTDB taxonomy): Bacteria > Actinomycetota > Actinomycetes > Mycobacteriales > Mycobacteriaceae > Mycobacterium. Next base: position 52,086 of record CAWCXH010000027.1, on the reverse strand, counting down.
GGAACGGGTGGATATGATCATCATGATGAAATGCAACTGTCCATTTGAAAGCACTGTCGGGCAGGTTGCCATCTTGTTGGTCGGAACCTGTGCCGGTGAAAGTTATGGTGTCGCCCGCACTATAAAGCGCATTGTTCGACGGTGTCAGGATCTGAGCGGTTGGTGCGGTACTTCCTACCGTGATGTTTCTCGTCGCCTGGCCGGTCTCCTGGCCGTCACTGACGGTCAGGGTCGCGACGTACGTGCCGTTAGTGGTGTAGGTCTTGAACGGGTTGGCTGCGGTTGATGTCGTTCCGTCGCCGAAATTCCAGGCGTATGTCAGGGTGGTATCCGGATCGGGGTCGCTGGACCCCTGCGAGGAAAAGTTGACAGCCAACGGTGCCAGGCCATTGCTTGGTGTGGCGGTGATGACCGCGGTCGGTGCGCGGTTACCGGCCGATGGGGCGATGACTGACAGTTCGCCTGGGTAGATGGTCATCTGATAGATGTTGCCGTCCGGTCCCTGCGCCAGCTTGACGATCGTGCCGGCCTGGTCATCGAACATCCGTTCGCTGACGACACTTGTGAAATTGGCATCAAAGGTCAGCTCTTTGATCCAGCCGAGCGCGTAATCGGCGATAAAGACTTTGTTTTGGTAGCTTGGCCCGAATGTCTGGCCGGTATACACCATGACCCCGGTGATCGCTCCGGCTCTATACGGCTCCGTGGTATGGGCGTAGGTGTAAATCGGGTTGGCGAATCCGCAGCCGTCGCATGTGCCTTCGGCCAGCGGCCAACCATAGTTGGCGCCGGGTGTGATTATGTTGAGCTCTTCCCAGTCGCTGGCGCCCACATCACCTGCTAACAGTTTGCCGTCCGGGGTGAAGGTGAACCGGAACGGGTTGCGAAGTCCGTAGGCCCAAATCTGGTCTACCGCACCGGGTGTGTTAACGAACGGGTTGTCGGCGGGTGCGGAGCCGTCAGGATTAAGCCGCAGAATCTTGCCGTGGACATTCGAGAGATCCTGTGAGTTGGGGTTGTAGGTGTTCATTCCCATTGCCCAATAGAGCTTGCCGTCCGGGCCGAAATGGATTTCTCCGCCATGATGGAAAATGTCGCCCAGCTGGTCAGATTCCAAAAGCACGACCTCGGACGCGGGGTTGGCCGTATTGCCGGTGACCGATATGCGCGCCAAGCGGTCGTGGTTTTGCGCCGTGGTGTATGACACGTAGAGATAGCCGGAGTGCGGATCGCGCCCGAAGGCCGGATCGTTCCCGAATTTTGGATCCACCTCGATACCGAGCAGCCCACGCTCCTCGTCGGTGTCCGTGGGTAGTACCACCAGCGTGATCACCGGGTCAGCTTGCACCTGGCCGTTTGCGTAGACCTTGATCGCGCCACCTTTTTCGGCGATAAGGATTCGACCGTCCGGCAGGAACCGGAAATCCGTCGGTTGGTTGAGGCCCGACACGAGAGTGGTGCGTTCGAATTCAGCAGGAAGCCCGGCCTGCACTGCCGCCGCGGCGGCCAATGGCTCAGCAACCGCTAGTGCACTGAAGGCGGCTGCTTCTCCCGGCGTTTCCTGGGCGGCCAGCATGAGAGCGGCGGGTTCGGGTTCGGCGGGTAGCTTTGTCTGGTCTGTCGGCGTGTCGTCGTCGATGGGCTGTTCAATCGCTAGGGCACTGAGTTCGATCTCGTCCGTCGAGGTTTCCTCTGCAGCGAGTAGCGGCTCTGTTTGGGTTGTCTGCTCCGAGCTGATGGTCGGCGTTTGATCGGCCAATGCTTGGGTCGACTCCCGGCGTACCCAGCCCGCCAGCGTCCACAACAGCGGCGACTCTGACGGGCTCCCCGGACCGGGCGCCAGAATCGGCTCGAGGGCGGCGCCGATGAGCTCGGCCGCCGCGCTGATCACGGTGCTCGGAGGGGTCGGCGCGGCGGTCGGCTCCGGCTCAATCGACGGCAGTGTGTTGAAGGTGGCGGCAGTCGGTTGAACGGTGCTGTCGGCGGATTGGCTGTCCGTAGCCGTGGCGGCGAGAGGCCCAGTTGCCGTTGTGTCATTCGATAACTGCGGTTTCATGCTAGCGGCATCGATCTTCGTCGCGGACGCGGAGTCCGCGTGCCGCTGTGCGACTTCTTTTGCGTCCGAGTCATTCTCGGAGTCGTTCTTGCGCGGCTCATCGGTGGGCGTCGAGGCAGCTGACGGTGCGGCTTGCTGGGTTTCCGGTAGCGCCTGCGGTGTGGGATCTCCGGTTTCGGTGGGCTCCCTGAGTTCCGGTGGCGCCGCGGTGTGCTCTTCGATGGTGTCCGCGTGGTTGTCGGCGGTGGCCGAGGCGGCATCGCCGGAAGTGTGCGCCCCGCCCGAGCTGCGCACGATCACGCCCGGCTCCGGGGCTCGTGACGGTTTCCGACGACGTGGTGCCGTCGACTGGTCAGTCGAGCTTCTGGACGCAGCAGCGGAAGGCTCGGAAGCAGTCGCCGACGTCTGGCCGATCGACGACGAGCTTGACCCGGGCGACGTTGATGTCGATGGCTGCTTTGACTCCGATTGCGTCGTGTCGGACGAGTCCGACGACGTCGACACCGCCGACGAATCGTCGGCCCATGCGACCCCCGGGGTAGTCGCTATGGCGCCGCCGACGCCGAGCGCGACCGCCAGGGCGCCCACACGGCCGATGTATTTGGCGTACCCAGTGTTCATCATCGGCCTGGTAACCCGATCTTGCGTAGCGCGGACATTTGCTGGTATTGAACAAGAAATGACATTCTTGTTGATGTCAGCACTGCTCAGAGGAGTCGGCCGTGTCGGCGACCCCTCCGCTGGAACGGACAGCTGCTTGCCGGTCCCTTGCCTCCGCCGCAGCCTGCACAGCTTTGCTGACTTCATGAGAACCTCCAACAGCGTGTGGGATCTGAGTGGGACGCCGATCTTTGCTGTTGACTATCTCATCAAACAACCAGCGGGAAGCCCGGTTCGGCTGTCCGTAAAGCCGGACGCTTCCCCGAGCAAAGAAAACCGACATTGTCAATTGGGTACAGCAAAGCAATAGGAGCTGGGCTGCTGCGCTGAAACACGACAGAACAATTGGATATTGCCTGGTCAGGAGCTAGTACGATCAGACGTGTAGCTAATTAGCTGACCGTAATGGTCTCATAAATTTTTTTGACAAAGACACATTTCGCCGAGTATGCGAGCTGTGATGTTGACCACGCAACCTCGCAACTAGCAAATGTGTTAAGCTGTGCCATCACGCGATCGACATGATGTGTGTCACTTGCGGATTCATGCTTCAGAATAGTTAACCAAGCTGGACTGGTGATTAACGGTCACGGCGTTCCCGGGTAGCAATCCAGGCTGCTGTCCTCCACGCGTCGTGTCGCCGCGCGAGCGCTTCGTCTTCGACCAAACAGCAAATGTAGTGATCTGTGCCACACCGCACAGGAGCTTACGCCCGCGGCGTATCGAATCGACCCACAGTTCGCGTACCGGGCCGGCATGGCGATCGCGGTGGTCTGCGCCTGGAACCATGAACCTGCTTCATCCCACGCACCCGCCGAGTCGCAAGGCCCCGCTGGTCTGGCCCATCGATGCGACGATCCCGTGGCTCGCCCCGTGTTGGCGCAGGTGGTAGGGCTCGCGCCGGACCGTCGGCTGCCGTGGCTGCACGTTGCCGCGGCTCGCGTCACGGTGCTCGGGGGTCGTGGTGTTCGTGGTGGTGGTTCCGTTCTGGCGATACCAGGTCCACCGCCGGGAGATCCGCCCGCAGGCGGTGTACACCCGCTCGGGCTGGCTGGTGCAGGAACGCCGGATCACCCCGATTCTCCCGGGTGCAGACTGTCGACACCTACCGCGGTCCGCTGGACCGGCTGTTCGGTCCTCCCGAGAAACGCACTTACCGATCTACGGCCCAGACTATATTCGTGAAACTCCATTCCCAGCCTCTCTGTGCTTGACTGAAGCGCCGGATCGATCGACACGACGGATGTGGCATCGACGGTGGATTGTCCCAAGCCCATTCGGCGGGCGAACGCAGACAACAGACAACGTCGCGGAGATGCCTGCTACAGGCGTTTTAGGCCCGGCCTCAGTCGGGTCTCCGCGAAGAAATTCAAAATGTTCACGCGCGGCAGCGCAGGTACGGGCAGTGGCTGCTGGTGTCCGATGTCGTTGTTGCCGCAGGGGCTGTAGTGGTCGCGCAGATGCTCCGATTCGGCGATCTCGTTGGCGGCGGCGTGGTTGCGCACACGACGATCAGGTACTGCATCATTTCCATTCGGATCGTGTTGGGCTGGTGTCTGTCTCTGGCGATCTATCGCGCCCAACTCCGCACGTCGTCGGGGCTGGGCCCGAAGAGTTTCGTCGTGTGTGGACCGCGACGCTGGCTAGGCTAGATTGCTGAGGGCAAGTAACTTAACCGAGGATTAGGCCCGAGGTGGGTACGCCGGTGCCGGCGGTGACGAGCACGTGCTCGACGTCGGGCACCTGGTTGACCGACGTCCCCCGTAGCTGGCGCACACCCTCGGCGATGCCGTTCATGCCGTGGATATAGGCCTCGCCCAGCTGGCCGCCGTGGGTGTTGATCGGCAGCCGGCCGCCGAGTTCGATGGCGCCGTCGCCGATGAAGTCCTTCGCCTCACCCCAGCCGCAGAAACCCAACTCCTCCAACTGAATGAGGGTGAACGGCGTGAAGTGGTCGTAGAGGACCGCGGTCTGGATGTCGGTGGGTTTGAGCCCGGACTGCTGCCACAGCTGCCGCCCGACCAGCCCCATCTCAGGCAGGCCGTCGAGCTCCGACCGGTAGTAGCTGACCATGGTGTACTGGTCGGGGCTGGAGCCCTGCGCCGCGGCCTCGATGATCACCGGCCGATGCTTCAGGTCACGCGCCCGTTCTGGCGAGGTCACTGCGATCGCCACCGCGCCGTCGGTCTCCTGGCAGCAGTCCAGCAGCCGCAGCGGCTCGGCGATCCACCGCGAATTCTGGTGATCCTCAATGGTTATCGGCTTCTCGTAGAAGTAAGCCTTCGGATTCCTTGCCGCGTGCTTGCGGTCGGCCACCGAGATCGCGCCGAAGTCCCCGCTGGTCGCGCCGGACAGGTGCATGTAGCGCTTGGCGATCATCGCGACCTGGGCGGCCGGTGTGGAAAGCCCGTGCGGATAGGAGAACGAATTGTCCACACCGGTGGCGTCTGCGTTCTCCGTGAGCCTGGTCTGCACCTGGCCGAACCGCATACCGGACCGCTCGTTGAAGGCCCGGTAGGCCACCACGACGTCGGCGACACCGGTGGCCACTGCCATCGCGGCCTGTTGGATGGTTGCGCAGGCGGCGCCGCCGCCGTAGTGGATCTTGGAGAAGAACTTCAACTCGCCGATGCCGGCCGCCCGTGCGACGGCGATCTCGGTGTTGGAGTCCGTCGTGAACGTGGTGAGCCCGTCGACGTCGGCCGGGGTGAGCCCAGCGTCGTCCAGTGCGTCCAGCACCGCCTCAGCGGCCAGCCGCAACTCGCTGCGCCCGGAGTTCTTGGAGAAGTCCGTCGCGCCGATGCCGACGATCGCCGCCTTACCCGACAACATCAGGCCGCCCCAATCGTCAGAGTGACGGTCGCGATCACATGATCGCCAAGGCTGTTGCTGCCCACCACCTTTACCGTCACCAGCCCTTCCTCGACGGCGGTCACCTCGCCGGAAAACCTCACCGTGTCGTAGGCGTACCACGGCACGCCAAGTCGTAGCGAAATCGACTTCACCAGCGCCGACGGGCCCGTCCAGTCGGTAATGTAGCGCTGTACCAGGCCGGTGTCGGTGAGGATGTTGACGAAGATGTCCTTGGACCCCTTCGCCTGCGCCTTGTCCCGGTCATGGTGCACGTCCTGGAAGTCGCGGGTAGCCAGCGCCGTCGAGACGATGAACGTCGGGTCGCCATACAGCGACAACTCGCGCAGCTTGGTGCCCACTGCCACCACAGGCGCACTCATGCCGGCTCCCATGCGTAGAGGGTCCACGCCGGGCCCGCGTCGTTGGCCGGGAAGTCGATATACGTTGCGCGAACAGGCATTCCGATCTCCACCGTTGCGGGGTCGACGTTGCGCAGTTCGCCGAGCATGCGCACCCCTTCCTCCAGTTCGACCAGCGCGATGACGAACGGCAGCATGCGGCCCGGCACCTTCGGCGCGTGGTGCACCACGAAGCTGAACACCGTGCCCCTACCGCTGGCGACGACGTAATCGATCGGGACTTGCTTGTCCTGCCACACCGCCGGCAGCGGCGGGTGCTGCAGGCTGCCGTCGGGCCTGCGCTGGATGCGCAGTTCGTGCGCCTTGACGCCATCCCAGAAGAACTGGGTGTCACGGGAGGAGGACGGCCGCATCATGGCGTCGGCGTCCAGATCGTCGGGCACCGCCGGCTTATCGACATCGCGCGGCCTGAACTTCATGATGCGCCAGTTCATTTCGGCGACATCCTCGTCACCGACCTGCCAGACGATGTGCTGGTTGATGAAATAGCCTTCGCCCAGCGCGGTCTGCTTCGGCCCGATCACGTCGGTCAGCTCGGCGCTGACGCTGACCTCTTCGCCCGGGCGCAGGTAGCGGTGGTAGGTCTGCTCGCAGTTGGTCGCGACGACGCCGATATAGCCGGCCTCGTCGAACAGTTCGATGATGCGCGTCAGTGGGTCGTCATCGGCCCGAACTCCGCCCAGCCCCAACATCGTCCAGACCTGAATCATCGCGGGCGGCGCGACGACGCCGGGATGGCCGGCGGCCCGGGCCGCGGACTCGTCGACGTAGATCGGGTTGCGGTCGCCGATCGCCTCCACCCAGTTGTTGATCATCGGCTGGTTGACCGGATCCCGGCCGACGCGCGGCTTGCTGCGGCCCGGCCGCCTTGACCTGTTCGATGGCCTCTTGGAAGCCCGTCACCGCGGAACCCTCGGAACCTTCAGACCCGACGCCGCGATCATCTCGCGCATCACCTCGTTCACGCCGCCGCCGAACGTGATGACGAGGTTGCGCTTGGTCTGCTGATCCAGCCAGAACAGCAGGTCGGCGGTGTCGGATTCGGCCGGGTTGCCGTACTTGCCGACGATCTCCTCGGCGAGCCGGCCCACCAACTGAATGCGTTCGGTGGAAAAGACTTTGGTGGCCGCGGCGTCGGCGACGTCGATGGTCTCGCCGGCGGCGGCCACCTGCCAGTTCAGCAGCTCGTTGATCCGCCAGATCGAGTGGATCTCGCCGAGCGCGCGGCGCACGTCGGCGTGGTCGATCGGGGTGACGCCGTTCCCGCCGGGCTTCGACGCCCAGGCGTGCACCCGGTCGTAGATACCGGCCACCTTGCCGGCCGGGCCCGAGCATGACCCGCTCGTGGTTGAGCTGGGTGGTGATCAGCCGCCAGCCGGCGTTCTCCTCGCCGACCAGCATGTCCACGGGCACCCGAACATCGCTGTAGTAGCTGGCGTTGGTGTGGTGGGCGCCGTCGCTGGTGATGATCGGCGTCCACGAGTAGCCGGGATCCTTGGTGTCGACGATCAGGATCGAAATGCCCTTGTGTTTCACCGCTTCCGGATCGGTGCGGCAGGCCAGCCAGATGTAGTCGGCGTCGTGAGCGCCGGTGGTGAAGATCTTCTGGCCGTTGACGATGTACTCGTCGCCCTGGCGGACGGCAGTGGTGCGCAGCGACGCCAGATCGGTCCCGGCATCCGGCTCGGAGTAGCCGATCGCGAAATGCACCTCGCCGGCCAGGATCGCCGGCAGGAACTTCTTCTTCTGCGCCTCGCTGCCGTACTTCTGCAGCGTCGGTCCGACGGTCTGCAGCGTCACCGCGGGCAGCGGCACGTCGGCGCGGGCCGCCTCGTTGACGAAGATCTGCTGCTCGATCGGCCCGAACCCGTGGCCGCCGAACTCCTTGGGCCAGCCGACGCCGAGCTTGCCGTCCTGGCCCATCCGGCGGATCACCGCGCGGTAGGCCTTGCCGTGCCGGTCGGTCTCCATCTCCTTGGCTTCTTCAGGAGAGATCAGGCTCGAAAAGTACTGCCGCAGTTCGGCTTGCAGCGCTCGCTGCTCCGGGGTCAGGTCGACGAACATTGCGCTCCCACCAGGTCGAGACGATGCGACGGGCCGCCCACCAGCCGGGTCAGGTCCTTGACTGTCGAGTAGTAACGAGTCATCGGGTAGGTGATGTCGACGCCCATGCCGCCGTGCAGGTGGTGGCACGTCTGCATCACCGGCGGCGCCTGCGAGGCGAACCAGTACCCGAGCACGTCGAGGTCGTCGTCGGCGTCACGACCCTCGGACAGCCGCCAGATGACCGACGTCGCCGCCAAACCGATTGTCCGCGAGGCGATGTAGACCTCGGCGAGCTGTGCCGCGACGGTCTGGAACGTCGACAAGCGGCTTCCCGAACTGGTGGCGGTTGGCGACATAGTCAGCGGTCAGCCGCAGCGCCCCGGCCACCAGCCCGGCGGCGAACGCACCCGTCGTCGCCAGCGCCAGCTGGTTGACCCGGTGCGGCTCGGCACCGGCCAACACATCGTCGTCGGCGACCGCCACATCGCAGAACGTGACCGCGTACTCGTCGCCGCCGTTGGACGTCGGCGTCTTGGTAAGCCGGACACCGTCGGCCTTCGGCGACACCACGACGACGCCGCTGTCGGCCGTGACGATCATCCAATCCGCTTGTTCCGCATACCCGACGCCGATCTTGGTGCCGTTCAACCGGCCGTTGGCGAACGTCGTCGCCGGCCGGTCCGGCAACGGCGCGCCGGGCTCGTTCAGCGCGGCGGTCAGCACCGTGCCCTTGGCGACCCCGGCGAGGAAGCGATCCTGCTGGGCGTCGGAGGCCAGGTCGAGCAGCGGCACCAGGCCGAGGCCGAGGGTGGCCAGCGCCGGGCTGATGGTGCCGTGGCGACCGATCTCGGTGAGCGCGGTCGCGACCTCGGGCAGGCCGACGCCGTCACCGCCGAGGCGCTCGGGCACACCCAGCGCCGTCACACCTCCTGCGACGAGTGCGTCCCAGCTGTTGTCCCGGTCAAGGACCGCAGTGACCACATCGGCGACAGCCTGCTGTTCTGGGTCCGGTGTGAAGTCCATAATCGCGAACCTTAGTGGGCGACCGGGCACTTGCCGCCGGAGTAGTCGACCTGCCAGTGCTTGATGCCATTGAGCCACCCCGACCGTAGCCGCTCGGGCTCGCCGATGGGTTTCAGGTCCGGCATATGGTCGGCGACCGCGTTGAAGATCAGGTTGATCGTCATCTTGGCCAGATTGGCGCCGATGCAGTAGTGCGCGCCCGTGCCGCCAAACCCCACGTGCGGGTTGGGGTTTCGCAGGATGTTGAAGCTGTGCGGATCCTCGAAGACCACTTCGTCGAAGTTGGCCGAGCGGTAGAACATCACCACCCGCTGGCCCTTCTTGATCTGCACGCCGGACAGCTCGGTGTCCTCCAGCGCGGTGCGCTGGAACGCCGTCACCGGGGTGGCCCACCGCACGATCTCGTCGGCGGCCGTCTCCGGGCGCTCCTTCTTGTAGAGCTCCCACTGGTCGGGGTTGTCGGCGAACGCAATCATCCCGTGGGTGATGGAGTTGCGGGTGGTCTCGTTGCCGGCCACGGCGAGCATCACCATGAAGAAGCCGAACTCGTCGTCGGAGAGCTTCTCGCCGTCGATGTCGGCCTGGATGAGCTGCGTGACGATGTCGTCGCCGGGGTTCTTGCCCCGCTCCTCGGCCATCTTCATCGCGTACATGATCAGTTCGGCCGAGGACATCGCGGGATCGATGTGGGCGAACTCAGGATCCTCGCCGCCCGTCATCTCGTTGGACCAGCGGAACAGCTTGTCGCGGTCGTCCTGCGGAACGCCGAGCAGACCCGCGATGGCCTGCAGCGGCAGCTCGCACGACACCTGCTCGACGAAGTCGCCGGAACCTTCCGCGGCGGCGGACTTCGCGATGGTCTGCGCGCGCTGGTTCAGCTCGTCCTGCAGGCGCCCCACCGCCCGCGGGGTGAATCCGCGGGAGATGATCTTGCGCAACCGGGTGTGGTGCGGTGCGTCCATGTTGAGCATGACGTGGCGCTGCAGGTCGATCGCTTCCCGCGTCATGTCGTCGGGCCACACCGGAATGGTGCAGTTTTGCCAGCTGGAGAAGACATCGCTGCGCCGCGATACCTCCTTGACGTCGGCGTGCTTGGTGATCACCCAGTAGCCGCCGTCGTTGAAGCCGCCCTTGCCGATCGGCTGCTCGTTCCACCAGATCGGCGCGACCTTGCGCAGCTCGGCCAGCTCGTCGACCGGAAGTCCCTTGACGTTGACGTCGGGATCGAGGAAGTCGAAGCCGGGGGGCAGGTTGGGGCAGGCCATGAATGAACTCCTAAAACAACGTGGTCTAGTGCCAACTTGCAACCATTGAAACATGCCTTCACCGCAGATAAAAGGCGCGGCCACATCGTCGCTTGTCAGAGTAATGAAACGTGTTCTAGCCTGGCAGGATGGGTAACCCTGTCATCGTTGAAGCCACCCGCAGCCCGATCGGCAAGCGGAATGGGTGGTTGTCGGGCCTGCATGCGACCGAGCTGCTGGGCGCCGTCCAGAAGGCACTGGTGGACAAAGCCGGCATCGACGCCGGCGAGGTCGAGCAGGTGATCGGCGGCTGCGTGACCCAGTACGGGGAGCAGTCCAACAACATCAGCCGGGTGGCGTGGCTGACCGCGGGTTTGCCCGAACATGTCGGCGCCACCACCGTGGACTGCCAGTGCGGCAGCGGCCAGCAGGCCAACCACCTGATCGCCGGCCTGATCGCCGCCGGGGCCATCGACATCGGCATCGCGTGCGGCATCGAGGCGATGAGCCGCGTCGGGCTGGGCGCCAACGCGGGTCCGGACCGGGCGGCCATCCGCGCGGAGTCCTGGGATATCGACATGCCCAACCAGTTCGAGGCCGCCGAACGGATCGCCAAGCGGCGTGGCATCACCCGCGAGGACATCGACGCGTTCGGGCTGGCTTCCCAGCAGAAGGCCAAGCAGGCCTGGGCCGAGGGCCGGTTCGACCGGGAGATCAGTCCGATCGAGGCGCCGGTGCTGGACGAGCAGAAGCAGCCGACGAGCGAACGGGACTTCGTCACCCGCGATCAGGGCCTGCGCGACACCACGTTGGAGGGCCTGGCTTCGCTGAACCCGGTCCTCGAGGGCGGCATCCACACCGCGGGCACGTCATCGCAGATTTCCGACGGCGCGGCCGCGGTGCTGTGGATGGACGAAGACAAAGCGCGCGCGCTGGGCCTGCAGCCGCGGGCCCGGATCGTCAGCCAGGCGCTGGTCGGCGCCGAGCCGTACTACCACCTCGACGGCCCGGTGCAGTCCACGGCCAAGGTCCTGGAGAAGGCCGGCATGAAGATCGGCGACATCGACATCGTCGAGATCAACGAGGCCTTCGCATCCGTCGTGCTGTCGTGGGCCCGGGTGCACAACCCGGACATGGCCCGCGTCAACGTCAACGGCGGCGCGATCGCGCTGGGACATCCGGTCGGCAGCACCGGCAGCCGGCTGATCACCACCGCGCTGCACGAACTCGAGCGCACCGACAAGAGCACGGCACTGATCACAATGTGCGCCGGCGGAGCGTTGTCCACCGGCACCATCATCGAACGGACCTAGCCGACCCGTTGGATACGCGGGGATATGCGTGCCCGGATGTGGTGGATCTTGCCGTCACTCATCGGGATCAGGAAGGTCTCGTCGACGCGCGCCACAACGCGCCGTCCGGCCAGAGCGGCCTTGGTGACGACGGTGTACGTGGCGTGCACCTCGTCACCGTCAACGCTGAGTTTCCGATCCGTGGCGTCCGCGATGACGTGGTACTGCGGTCCCCGATTCAGGCTGCGCCGCAAGTGATTTCCCGAGAACCCGGTCTTGAGGCCCACCTCGATTCTGGTGCAGTCGGGCGCGAACGGGACGGCGTCGGCGTCGTGGCTGACCAGCGCGTCGATGTAGGACTCGGCCGCGGCAATGCGGTCCGTATCGGAAACTGTGTCCACCGACCGAGCATAGGATGACCGTCATGCCGAAACCACCACCCCCGTGGTTGAACTCGCGCTACGCCGATGTCGCCATCAAGTGGATTTCGCGCCTCAACGCCTGGGCGTACCTCCTCAACAACGGCGCGCGCCAAGTACTGGCCCAGGCTGGTCGAGATGTACCCCACCTACGAGGATTACCAGTCCTGGACCGATCGGGTGATCCCGCTGGTGGTGTGCGAGCCGTAGCGTGAACGCCCCGATGAATTCGAACGACCTTCACTTCTACTTCGATCCGGTGTGCCCGTTCGCCTGGATGACGAGTAAGTGGGTGCGCATGGTCGCCGCGCAGCGCGACTACGGGGTGGACTGGCGGTTCATCTCGCTGCGGATCGTCAACGCGGATGTCGACTACGCGACGCATTTCCCCGCCGACTACGAAGAGGGACACACCGCCGGCCTTCGGCTGCTGCGGGTCGCGGCGCGTGCGCGCGCGGAGCACGGCCGCGACGCGGTCGGAGCGCTCTACTCGGCGATCGGCACCCGACTGTTCGACACGCCGCGCGACGACCACCTATCCGCATCGGACCAGGGCGCGCGCCACGTTCTGGAGCCTCTGCTGCGCGACGTCGGGCTGCCGCCCGATCTGGCGGAGGCGCTCGACGACACCACGTTCGACGACGTGATCCGCGCCGAGACCGAGGAGGCGCTCGCGCTGACGGGTCGCGACGTCGGCACGCCGATCCTGCACTTCAGACCCCCTGGCGGGACGGCGTTCTTCGGGCCGGTGATCAGCAGGCTGCCCGGCGCCGAGGACGCCGGGCGGCTGTGGGACCACGTCATCGCGTTGACCAGCTTCCCCGGCTTCGCTGAGATCAAGCGCAGCCTGCGGGAGCGGCCTCAACTGGCCAGTTTCGGCGTCGACGCCGAATCGGTTGGCGCCGAAGAGGACTGGCACGGCGGGAGCCGTCGCACCAAGAAGTAGCTACCTGCCGGCCGGCCAGGGTCAGTACTTAGACCGTTTACACGTTATAATTCAGTCCATGCGCGCTGCACGGTTCGCTACGTTCGTCGCCGGTGCCGCAGTAGCGGTTGCCGTGGCTGCTCCGGCACACGCCGACCCCGACACCGATTTCGCCAATCAGCTTCACGGCTACGGCATCTACGGCCAGAAGGACTACAACGCGTGGATCGGCAAGATCACGTGCAAGCGGCTCTACCGGGGCGTCGATGCCGACGCCTACGCATCGGCGCGTTTCATTCTGCCCAACCTGCAGAAGGGCAGCACCACGGGGCAGGCGTGGCAGTTCCTCGGTGCCGCCATCAGCACGTATTGCCCGGATCAGATGCCGGTACTCGAACGGGCTGCGGCCCAGCCCGGCTGATTAGTTAGATGTTCTATGTCTCTGCGATATAGTGTCCGCATGCGTCGCGCGTTTCTCCGCTCCAGCGTTGCGGTTCTCGCTCTGAGCGGCAGTTTGGCCGTCATCCCCGGCACCGCATCGGCCGACGCCACGGACGACTACCCGATACCGAACCGCATGCTCAAGACGACCTGCACCGCCGAGCAGATCATGGCTGCCGCCAGGGATGTCGAGCCGGTGTACTACGAGCGATACATGATCGACTACAACAACAAGGCGCCCGACATCCACCAGGCAGTCCAAGATCGTATCCATTGGTTCTACTCGATGGACTATGCCGGGCGCCGAGCCTATTCCGAAGAGATAGCGACGAACATCTACGGCGAGCCGCTGGCGTTCAGGTGGCCCAACTGGGCGAAGCTGTTCTTTAACAACAAGGGCGTTGCGGCCCACACCACCGACGTCTGCGCACAGTATCCGCCGAACGACATGTCCGTCTGGAATTGGTGAGACGCCGCTAGTCCCGTCGAAAAGTTCTCGAGCCGGCTTCGATCACACCGGTGTGAAGTTCTGAGGATGGCGGAGAAGGCCACGGCGCAGGCTTGGGCCGCGACCGGACCGACTGCGGCCACCAGAACCAGCGCCCGAGAAGTGCCGCGATGGACGGCGTCATGAGTGAGCGCACGACCAACGTGTCGAATAACAGGCCCAGGCCGATGGTGGTGCCGACCTGTGCGATAACGGTCAGTTCGCTGACCGCAAAGGACATCATCGTGAACGCGAACACCAGGCCGGCAGCGGTCACCACCGATCCGGTACCGCCCATCGCGCGGATAATGCCGGTGTTCAGCCCGGCGTGGATCTCCTCCTTGAACCGGGCCACCAGTAGCAGGTTGTAGTCGGAGCCGACCGCCAACAGGATGATCACGGACATCGCCAACACCGCCCAGTGCAGTTCGATCCCGAGGAGGTACTGCCAGATGAGCACCGAGAGCCCGAACGAGGCGCCCAGCGAGATCAGCACCGTGCCCACGATGACCGCGGCCGCGACCACGCTGCGGGTGATGAGCAGCATGATGACGAATATCAGTGCCAGCGCGGCGATTCCGGCGATCAGCAGGTCGTAGCTGGAGCCGTCGGACATGTCCTTGAACACCGACGCGGTGCCCGCCAGGTAGATCGTGGACCCCTCCAGCGGCGTGCCCTTGACGGCCTCTTTGGCGGCGGTCTTGATCGCATCGATGTGCGAGATGCCTTCCGGAGTCATCGGATCGCCCTCATGGGAGATGATGAAGCGGACCGACTTACCGTCCGGTGATATGAAGCTCTTCATGCCGCGCTTGAATTCGGCATTATCGAATATTTCCGGAGGCAGATAGAACGAGTCGTCGTTCATCGACGCGTCGAACGCTTCCCCCATCGCGGTCGCGTTCTCCTGCATGGCGGACTGCTGGTCCTGCATGCCCTTTTGGGTCGCATACATGGTCAGCATCATGGTCTTCATCCTTTTCATGGTCTCGAGCATCGGCGGCAGCGACTCCAACAGCTGCGGCATCAGCGCATCGAGCTTGTCCATGTTCTCCACCAGACCGCCCAGCTGATCACCGATCACAGCGATGCCGTCGACGGTGTCGAACACCGACCGCAGCGCCCAGCAGATCGGGATGTCGTAGCAGTGCGGCTCCCAGTAGAAGTAGTTGCGGATCGGCCGGAAGAAATCGTCGAAATCCGCAATGTGATCACGCAACTCATAGGTGGTCGCGACCATCTCTTTGGTCTTGCCGACCAGGTCGTGGGTGATGCCGGTGAGCTGTTGCATCAAGCCCAACATTCGTTCCAGGTTCTCGATCATGCCCTGGATGTCTTCGGCCTGTTTCAACATGTTGGCCATGAGATCCTGGTTGTACTTCTCGTTCATTTTCTGGGTGGTGCCCTGCATGCTGATCATGAACGGGATCGAGGTGTGTTCGATGGGAGTTCCCTGCGGCCGGGTGATCGCCTGCACCCGTGAGATTCCCTCGACCCGGAAGATGGCTTTCGCGATCTTGTCGATGACCAGGAAGTCAGCCGAATTGCGCAGGTCGTGATCACTTTCGATCATTAGCAGCTCGGGGTTCATCCGGGCCTGCGAGAAGTGCCGATCGGCGGCCGCGTAGCCCTCCTGGGCCGGCAGGTCGGTGGGCATGTAGTTGCGGTCGTTGTAATTGGTCTTGTACCCGGGCAGGGTGAGCAGACCGATCAGCGCCAGTGCGATCGTTGCGACCAGGATGGGGCCGGGCCACCGCACGACCGCGGCGCCGACCTTCCGCCAGAACCGAACCCGCATCTGCCGCTTTGGCTCGAGGAGACCGAAACGGCTCACCACGGTGATCACCGCCGGCCCCAACGTCAACGCGGCGAAGACCGCGATCACCATGCCGATCGCCAACGGGATGCCGAGAGTCTGGAACAACGGGAGCCGGGTGAAGGACAGGCAGAACGTCGCGCCGGCAATGGTCAGGCCCGAGCCCAGCACCACACGGGCTGTGCCCTGAAACATGGTGTAGTACGCCGATTCTCGGTCCTCACCGGCCCCGCGCGCCTCCTGATATCGGCCGATGAGAAATATCGCGTAGTCCGTGGCGGCGGCGATCGCCAGCAGCACGAGCAGATTGACCGCAAACGTCGAGAGCCCGATGATCTCGTGGTAGCCGAGGAACGCCACCACGCCGCGGGCCGCGGTCAGCTCGAATGCGACCATCACCAGCACCAGGATCACCGTGATGATCGACCGGTAGACCAGCAGCAGCATGACGATGATCACCGCGAACGTGAGCATCGTGATCATCTGTAGGCTGCGGTCGCCGGCGATTTGCTGATCGGCGGCCATCGCCGAAGGCCCGGTCACAAACGCCTTCACCCCGTCCGGTGCCGGGGTGTTCTCCACGATGTGCTGGACGGCCTCCACCGACTCGTTGGCCAGCGACTCGCCCTGATTGCCGGCGAGATACACCTGGACGTAGGCGGCCTTGCCGTCGTTGCTCTGCGAGCCCGGCGCGGTCAGCGGGTCGCTCCAGAAGTCCTGAACGTGCTCGACGTGCCTGGTGTCGGCCTCGAGCTGGTCGACCATCTGGTCATAAAAGGCGTGGGCGTCCTCGCCCAGCGGCTGTTGGCCTTCCAGCACGATCATCACCGAGCTGTCGGACTTGAACTCGTCGAAGACTTGGCCGATGCGTTTCATCGAGATCATCGACGGCGCGTCGTCGGGGCTCATCGACACCGCCTGCATCTGACCGACCGTTTCCAGCTGTGGCACCACCACGTTCAACACCGCGATGAGGGCGATCCAGCCCAGAATGATCGGTACCGCCAGGGTGCGGATCATCCTCGGCAGCAACGGATGCGCAGCGTGGCGCGAGGTGGGGCTGGTGTCGGTCGGTGCGTCGTTGGTGGGCGCGCTCATACGGATTTCACCAGGCAGAAGGTCTGGGCGTGGACGCCGGTGGAGAAGTTCTCATCCTTGACTTCGTCGTCGACGGTGATGCGGCAGCCGATGGTGGTACCGTCGCCCTGCGCCACGATATTCGGGAAGACCGAAGGCGCCGTCGTCGACAGCGTGAGCATCCACGGCAGGGCTGCGCCGTCCACCCGCTGCGGCTTCGAATCGAGGTCCAGATAGTTGATATCGGCGTACGTCCCCGAGCCGAAGATCTCGTACGTGACCACTTTGGGGTCGAACGGCTCAGGATCATCCGCGAAATTCCTCGGCGTCACGATGACGCCGTCAGAGCCGAAGAAGCCGCGAATCCGCTGAACAGTGAACCCGGCGACCACCACCACCACCACAATGAGCAGCGGAATCCAGGCTCGCTTGACAACGCCGATCATTGAATCCCTCCCGACGCGGTTGGTTTTTCGATAAGCGCTGAGGGTTTCCGGGACGGGATGACACCCTTCAGCGTTGCGAATCCCGACGCCGCATCGTGGTGGTTGCCGAGGTACCGCAGTTCGCTCATGTAGACAGCAACCTCGTGTCGGCCGCAGCGCCGAAGCATCGGGTCAGCCAGTAGGTCCAGATCGCTGACGCCTTCATCGCCTGTCCTCGTTCGTCTGATCGCGGAACTGGTCCAGGGCGTTGGTCAGGACCGTTTCCATGTAGGCCGATAGGTTGCGCATTTCCTGCAGCCTGCGTCCGCGCTCCGGCGGCGACCCGCGCATGGCATGCAGTCCGGCATCGGCCATGGCCGTGAGATCGGCCATGATGCGGATGCGCTGCCGCTCCCCGGCGGCGAACGCGTGTGGCCGCAACCGGAAGTAGGTGCGCCGGTCCCCCGCGACTCCGAGCCGCTCGATGAACCCGAACTGGCTCAGCATTCGGGCGTTAATGCTGATCCCACCGCTGCTGGCGCCCAACGCCGCCGCCAACTCCTCCGACGACTGCCGTTCGGGATCACACACCAGCAGCCACCCCAGCAGCCGGCCGGCCAGTCGGGGCAAGCCACTGGACTCGAAATAGCCGCCCATCTGATCGACGAAGTCCATGATCTCGGTATCGGGCCGCTCATCCTCCAGCCCCGCATCGACGCTCACAACTTTCACGCTAATCTGAAATCACATCGATTGTCGATACCTGGACCAGCGCCAATGCGTGGGGCTTTCGCGACACACCCGCCGCTGGAGGACTGGGGTGAACACCCGACCCCGTCAGGACTATCAGCGTTGCGCAGATACGAATTGGCTCAGGGGGGTCGCATCCTCGAGGTCATCGCGTGCGCTGCGGTGATTGGCCGCCATCAGTTCGTGTGCGGTTGTGGTTCCCCGCTTTTCCGGAGACTTCCGAACCAGGTTCGGGGCGAGCTGTCGCGGCCGAATCGATATCGAGGGGCCATTCAGGGTTGTTGATTATCATGCCTGGCGACGAGATACACCACACCCAGCTGACGGTCCATCGCCGCGTCCACGGTGGACTCGGCGGTAGCCGCACGAATTCCCTGCTACCCGTTCAAATCTCGAACCCGGTGATCAGGCGCCGGCGATGATCGCTCTGGTCGTTAGCCGGCGTCATATCTGCACCTCGTCTGAATCTTGCCACCGTCGGCTTAGATTAGCTGATTTAACTTCTAGCAGAACTAGTGCTCTGCACAGTTTGCTGTGGCACCCCTCACGGCGTGCTCGTACTGTGATGCAGGACACACTTTCGTGCCCGCGAATGCACCGCTAGTGGTTTACGCCCCGTACACCGGCACCGCGGGGCGTGCCTTGGCGAGCAGGTCGGTGACCACCGGCCCCAGCTCAGCCGGATCCCACCGCGCACCCTTGTCGACCTGCGGGCCGTGCGTCCAGCCTTCGGCGACGCGGACGATGCCACCCTCGACCTCGAAGACCTTGCCGGTGACGTCGCGCGATTCCGCACTGCCCAGCCAGACCACCAGCGGCGAGATGTTCTCCGGCGCCATCGCGTCGAAGCCCTCGTCGGGCTTGGCCATCATGTCGGCGAACACCGTTTCGGTCATGCGGGTGCGCGCCGAAGGTGCGATGGCGTTGACGGTGACGCCGTAACGACTCAACTCGGCCGCGGCGATCAGCGTCAGCGTCGCGATGCCGGCCTTGGCGGCCGAATAGTTGCCCTGTCCGACGCTGCCCTGTAGGCCGGCGCCCGAGCTGGTGTTGATGATGCGAGCGTCGACTGACTTACCCTCCTTGGCCAGCCCGCGCCAGTAGGCGGCGGCGTGACGCAGCGGCGCGAAGTGGCCCTTGAGGTGCACGCGGACGACGGCGTCCCACTCCTCCTCGCTGGTGTTGGCCAGCATCCGATCGCGGACGAAACCGGCGTTGTTGACCAACACGTCCAGTCCGCCGAACGTGTCGACCGCGGTCTGGATGAGGTTCTGCGCGCCCGCCCAGTCGGCGACGTCATCGCCATTGACGACGGCTTCGCCGCCGGCGGCCTTGATCTCCTCGACGACCGCATGCGCCGGGCTGCGGCTGGACGTCGCCGGCCGAGCGGCTCCAGTCTCCCCGGCGGCCCTGCCGTCCAGGCCGACTCCGATGTCGTTGACCACCACCCGGGCGCCTTCTGCGGCGAAGGCCAGCGCATGCGCCCGCCCGATGCCGCGGCCCGCTCCCGTCACGATGACCACACGGCCGTCGACCAATCCCATAGCTTGTTGCTCCTTTTTCGCTACTTGTTGGCATTCGACGCAGCCAGATATGGCGGCGGCTCGCCACCGCCGTGCACGGCCATCGTCGTGCCGCTGACATAGGACGCCAGATCGGAGGCCAGAAACGCTGCGGCCCAACCGATTTCGGAAGGCTTGGCCAGCCGGCCCAGTGGGACGGTGGCGCACACCGCGGCCATCGACTCGGCGTCGCCGTAGAACAGTCCGGACTGTTCGGTTTCCACCATGCCAACCGCCAAGGCGTTGACCCGTACTTTGGGTGCCCACTCGACAGCCAGCGTCGAGGTCAGGCTCTCCACACCGGCCTTGGCGGCACCGTACGCGGCAGTTCCCGGCGTCGGCCTGCGGCCGCTGACACTGGAGATGCTGACGATCGCACCACCAGTCGACTGGGCCTGCATGATCGCGTTGGCACGCTGTGAAACCAGCAGCATGGTAAGGAGATTGAGCTCGACGATCTTGGCATGGAACTTCGGCGAGGCGTCGGCGGCAAGCGCATACGGTGAACCGCCCGCGTTGTTCACCACGACGTCGAGGCGGCCATGTCGCTCCGCGATGGAGTCGATCATCCGTGAGACGGCGTCCTCGTCGCGGATATCGCAGCTGTGAAACTCGTACGGCAGCCCGTCCACCGCGCGGCGCGCGCAGGTGACGACCGTCGCGCCCTGCTCGGCGAACACCTCGCTGATGCCGGCGCCAACCCCTCGTACACCGCCGGTCACCAGGACGACCCTGCCGTCCAGTCCCAAATTGATTCCCGAGTCGCTTCGCTCCTGCCCGCCGAGGTTGATAGGAACTGGTCTTTCGGCCTCGGTCACTATGCTAGCGTACCAAGCAAGTGCTTGCTTAGGTAGCGACCCCAGGAAGTGACCGAGGTATTCGATGACGATCACGTCCACCACCACCGAGCCGGGCATAGTCGCGGTCACCGTCGACTATCCGCCGGTGAACGCCATCCCGTCGCGCGGCTGGTTCGAACTCGCCGACGTCATCACCAAGGCGGGCGAGGATCCCGAGACCCACGTCGTGATCCTTCGCGCCGAGGGCCGGGGCTTCAACGCCGGCGTCGACATCAAGGAGATGCAACGCACCGAAGGCTTCACCGCGCTCATCGACGCCAACCGCGGCTGCTTCGCCGCGTTCCGCGCGGTTTATGAATGCGCCGTTCCGGTCGTTGCGGCCGTCAACGGCTTCTGCGTGGGCGGCGGCATCGGCCTGGTCGGCAACGCCGACGTCATCGTCGCTTCCGACGACGCCACGTTCGGCCTGCCGGAGGTGGAACGCGGCGCGCTAGGTGCGGCCACCCACCTGGCGCGGCTGGTGCCGCAGCACATGATGCGTCGGCTGTTCTTCACCGCCGCCACCGTCGACGCGGCGACCTTGCACCATTTCGGCTCGGTACACGAGGTGGTTCCCCGCGACGAGCTGGACGAGGCGGCACTGCGGGTGGCCCGCGACATCGCGGCCAAGGACACCCGGGTGATCCGGGCCGCCAAGGAGGCGCTGAACCTCATCGATGTGCAGCGCGTCAACTCCAGTTACCGTATGGAGCAAGGCTTTACGTTCGAGCTCAACCTCGCAGGGGTTTCCGACGAGCACCGCGAGGCGTTCGTGGAGAAGCCGTGAACGACAAGCGAACCACCCTCGACGCGGCCGTTGCCGAGCTGCGCGACGGGATGACGATCGGCATCGGCGGCTGGGGCTCGCGGCGCAAGCCGATGGCGTTCGTGCGGGCCATCCTGCGCACCGAGGTCAAGGATCTGACCGTGGTCACCTACGGCGGCCCGGACATCGGGCTGCTGTGCTCGGCGGCCAAGGTGCGCCGCGTGTATTACGGCTTCGTGTCGCTGGATTCGCCGCCGTTCTACGACCCGTGGTTCGCCAAGGCCCGCACGTCCGGGGCAATCGAGGCGCGCGAGATGGACGAAGGCATGCTGCGCTGGGGGCTGCAGGCAGCGGCCCAGCGGTTGCCGTTCCTCCCGATCCGCGCCGGGCTGGGTAGTTCGGTACTGGACTTCTGGGAAGGTGAACTGCAGACGGTGACGTCGCCGTACCCGGCGCCCGGGGGCGGCTACGAGACGCTCGTCGCGATGCCGGCACTGCGACTGGATGCGACGTTTGTGCACCTGAATCTCGGTGACGCCCAAGGCAACGCGGCCTACACCGGGATTGACCCGTACTTCGACGACCTGTTCCTGATGGCCGCCGAGCGGCGCTTCCTGTCGGTGGAGCAGGTGGTGTCCACCGACGAGCTGGTAAAGGCGGTACCGCCGCAGGCGCTGCTGGTCAACCGGATGATGGTCGACTCCGTCGTGGAGGCGCCGGGTGGCGCCCACTTCACGACCGCCGCACCGGATTACGGCCGCGACGAGAAGTTTCAGCGCCACTACGCCGAGGCCGCCGGGTCCAAAGAGGGCTGGCAGCAGTTCGTGGCCACCTACCTGTCCGGCAGCGAGGCGGACTACCAGGCGGCGGTGCGCAAGTTCGGGGAGGGAGCGTCGTGATATCCGTAAGCCGCGCCGAGGTGTGCGTGGTCGCCTGCGCGGAACTGTTCCGCGACGCCGGCGAGATCATGATCAGCCCGATGACCACCGTCGCCTCCGTGGGGGCGCGGCTGGCCCGGCTGACCTTCTCCCCCGACATCCTGCTCACCGACGGCGAGGCTCAACTGCTGGCGGACACCCCGGCGCTCGGCGCTTCCGGCAACGTCGAGGGCTGGATGCCGTTCGGCCGGGTATTCGAGACGCTGTCGTGGGGCCGTCGTCATGTGATCATGGGCGCCAACCAGATTGACCGCTACGGCAACCAGAATCTGTCTGCATTCGGTCCGCTCCAGCACCCGACCCGCCAGATGTTCGGCGTCCGCGGCGCGCCCGGCAACACCATCAACCACGCCACCAGCTACTGGGTCGGCAACCATTCGACGCGGGTGTTCTGCGACACCGTCGACGTGGTTTCCGGCATCGGCTACGACAAGGTGGACAACGACAATCCGGCGTTCCGCTTCGTCAACGTGCACCGCGTGGTTTCCAACCTCGGTGTCTTCGACTTCAATGGCCCGGACCGCCAGATGCGTGCGGTGTCGCTGCACCCCGGCATCTCCGCCGACGACGTGCGCGAGGCAACGTCGTTCGAGGTGCACGGCCTGGACGTGGCGGGCAAGACGCGGCTGGCCACCTCCACCGAGCTGAAGCTGATCCGTGAAGTGATCGATCCGAAGGCGCTGCGGGACAAGGAAGTCCAGGTATGACCCGCCTGCGCACGCCGCTGACCGAACTGGTCGGCATCGAGCACCCGGTGGTGCAGACCGGTATGGGCTGGGTGGCGGGTGCGCGGCTGGTGTCGGCGACGGCCAATGCCGGCGGTCTGGGCATCCTGGCGTCGGCGACGATGACCGTGGACGAACTGCAGACCGCGGTCACCAAGGTAAAGGCCGCGACGGACAACCCGTTCGGCATCAACATCCGCGCCGACGCCGGCGACGCCAACGAGCGCGTCGACCTGCTGATCCGCGAGGGCGTGAGGGTCGCATCGTTCGCGCTGGCGCCGAAGCCCGATCTGATCACGCGGCTGAAAGACGCCGGTGTGGTGGTGATTCCGTCGGTCGGGGCGGCCAAGCATGCCCGCAAGGTAGCCGGATGGGGCGCGGACGCCGTCATCGTGCAGGGCGGCGAAGGCGGCGGGCACACCGGACCGGTGGCCACCACGCTGCTGCTGCCGTCGGTGCTCGATGCGGTCGATATTCCGGTCGTGGCGGCGGGCGGTTTCTTCGACGGCCGCGGCTTGGCGGCGGCACTGTCGTACGGCGCGGCGGGCGTGGCGATGGGTACCCGCTTCCTGCTCACGTCGGACTCCACCGTGCCCGACGCGGTCAAGCGGCGTTACCTCGAGGCCGGCCTGGATGGCACCGTGGTGTCCACCCGGGTCGACGGCATGCCGCATCGGGTGCTGCGCACCGGGCTGGTCGAGAAACTCGAGAGCGGTTCGCGGGCACGGGGTTTCACCGCGGCGGTACGCAATGCCTCCAAGTTCAAGAAGATGTCGGGCATGACGTGGCGCTCGATGATCCGCGACGGCTTGGAGATGCGGCACGGCAAGGAACTGACCTGGTCGCAGGTGGTGATGGCCGCCAACACACCGATGCTGCTGAGGGCCGGCCTGGTGGAGGGCAACACCGACGCCGGCGTGCTGGCGTCGGGTCAGGTCGCCGGCATCCTCGACGACCTGCCGTCCTGCGCCGAGCTGATCGACACGATCGTCAGCGACGCGATCACGCACCTGCAGACGGCCGCTCAGCTGATCACCGTCGGGTCGAAGCAGTAGCAGAGGCGCCGAGCGATTACGCGCTTGACCGCGCAAGCCTCGGGTGTGGTCGGAATCAGTCGGTGACAAATCCAGCGACGAGATTGATGGCTGAGGCCAGGATGACGGTGCCGAAGACGTACGACAGCAGACAGTGCCGAAGCGCCACCGCACGGATGGTCGTGTTCGAGACGTTGGTATCGGAGACCTGATAGGTCATGCCGAGGTTGTAGCTGAAGTAGAAGAAGTCGCGGAATGCCGGCGCGTCATCGGAATTGAAGTCGATCCCGCCCGCCGATGGCGTGTAGTAGAGGTACGCGTAGCGGGCGGCGTACATCAGGTGCAGCCCTGCCCAGGCCATGAAGACCCCGGCGAGCGCTGTCGCCGCCGCGGCGGGGTCAGCGTTGGAATGACCGCCCACGAGCAGCACAACGATGCTGACCAGCGCGCCGAGAGCGGCCGCGACGACCACGAGTTCCTCGACAACCGGTCGAAAGGCTTCACGATGGGCATTGCGGTGCGTGGTGTCGGCATCCATGGGCCAGAGCAGGATCCAGCCGGCAGCGACGAAGATCGCCCCCGTTGCAGCGATTCCGGCGAGAACGCCCAACGGGGCGTCGGTCAGCACACCGACGACCACGCCGATCACGGCTCCGACAGCCACCGAGCCGGTAAGTCGGGCGACCGCGGACTGCGGCATCAGAGTGCTCATGGGTCAGGAGGAAGGCCGTACAGTGACTTTGAGGTTCTCCACCGTCCCCTTGCCGGTGCCCAAGGCCGCCTTCCGGGCGCGACCGCTGGCCTCGTGGCACATGTTGGAGCAGTCCGGAAGATTGTTCGTGCCGAACTCGCGGGCCATGAGCTGGTACAGAAAAGTTGCCTCGTTACCCAGGCTTCCGGAGGAGTAGAAGGCGGCCTGGTTCGGGTCATCGAGTTCGGCGAGGGTACGTCCGACGAGGTCGAACGCATCCTGCCAGGTGATCGGTTCGTAGTGATCGGTTTCCGGCTTGTACGTCATGGGCTCGGTCAAGCGGCCCTGAGCCTCCAGATCGTGGTCGCTCCACGTCGAAAGTTCGCCGACGCTGTGTGCGGCGAAAAACTCTCGGCCGACCCGTTTGTGTGTCATCTCCCACGTGACGTGCTTAATGCCGTTCTCGCAGATATCGAGGCGCAGGCCCTTGGTGTCGTCCGGCCACGCGCACCCCGCGCAATCGAAGCCGTAGTTCTCGTGGTTCATTCGCATGATCGCGCGGGGCCCGTCCACCAGTTCGCGTTCGTGAATCAGCACCCGGGTCACGCTCTTCGCCGCGCCCCAGCCCGCGGCGGGGTGATGGTAGGGGTGGAATTCGGGCCGTTGACGTTCGCCAGCGTCGGCAGCTGCGCGTTCTTCACTGATCCGGTCGGTCATACCCCACGCTCCTCTGGTCGGATCTGATTCGTTGCCTGACAGGCCGTTCGGGTGCTTGAAGGCATTCCAGGGCGCTCTCACGCAATCGTCGCAAGAACGGTCGCCCCAAATACGATTTCTCACGACTTGTCCACCGAACCCTGACCGTCGCTGTGGACAGGACGTCGCTGTGGCTGGGAAGCGGCCCGCGAAATCGGATCCTCGCCGCATCCCAATAATGGCTCGGAGCACGCCGACGGCGAGCTACCGGCGGAGCGGTCTCGGCTCCGAGCATCAACGGATCACTCCGGTTGCGCCGAATAGCCCCGTCGTCCCAGCGACTGCGCCCGCAGCGTTGCGTCTGGTTCAAGGACGCTGCCTAAGTAATCAGCTTCATTCAGTGAGAATGAAGCTATTATCTTCATATGGCTATAGGTAAGGAAATAGCTTCACTCGCAACGCTCATCGGCGATGTCGTCGGCTCGCGTCAGGCGGGTGACCGTCCGCGGATGCACCGCACCCTGGCCGCCGCCGTGCGCGCCGTCGGCGACGGGGCCATAAACCCGCCGGCATTCACGGTCGGTGACGAGTTCCAAGGCAGTTATCCCACCGTGGGCGCCGCCATCGACGCGGCGCTGTCGTTACGGCTGGCAGTCTCGCCGGCCATTGACATCCGGTTCGGCATCGGCTGGGGCACGGTGACGGTGCTCGACGCCACCGCCGGCATCCAGGACGGACCGGGGTGGTGGGCGGCGCGTGAGGCCATCGATTGGACGGCATCAGCGCAGCGACAGCCCGGCCTTGCCCTGGTGCGGACATCGTTTCGGGCCGACGGCCGCGAGGACGTGGACGCGATCAACGCCGCGCTGATATGTCGGGACCATCTGCTTGGATCGCTCGATGACCGATCAATACGAATCCTGAAGGGCCTGTTGAGCAACCACACCAAGAAGGACATCGCCGCAGCCGAGGGCATCAGCGCGTCGGCGGTGTCGCAGCGCGCCGGCCGCGACGGCCTGGACCTGATCGTGCAGGCATCGCAGTACCTGCGGAGCGTGCGATGAGCGCGCTTGCGGTCATGTTCATCGCGACGGGCATCGCCGACGGGTGCCGACGGCTTTCCCGCGGCGGGTGGTTGTCGGTGGCCCTCGCGCCCCTTGTCGTCGTCGGTTGCGCGGTGTTGGCCGGGCTCTGGCACCTGGGCGATATCGCGCTGCTGGTGATCGCCGCGGGAGCGAGCGTCGGCTGGCTGGTGCTGTGTGAACGCGCCGAGCGCACCGGTGAGCACGAGCTGGCGCCGTTGGCGTTGTACGGTGCCGCGGTCGCGCTGCTGATTGTGTTGTCCGGCTGGGGATCTGATGCGGCGGGCCTGGTGCAGCGCTGGTCGACATGGGTCGACCTGCCCGGCCTGCGCGGCGTCAGCACCAATCGGCTGTTGATGGTCTTCGGTGTGGTGCTGCTGCAATTGGTGACGGGAAATCAGTTGGTGCGGTTGGTGCTCGGCTCGGTCGGCGCGGTAAAGCCGGCCGGCGAACCGCAGCCGTCCGACCGGCTCAAGGGCGGCCGGCTGCTCGGGCCGATGGAACGGCTCCTTATTCTCGGCCTCGGGCTCGGCGGTCAGCTCGCGGCGGCCACCGCCGTCGTCGCCGCCAAGAGCATCATCCGGTTTCCGGAGATCAATGCCCAGAAGGCCCGCGAAAACGGGAACATCGGCATCGACGACGTAACCGAGTACTTTCTCGTCGGCAGCTTCGCCAGCTGGATCCTCGCGCTCGGCGGCCTGGCGCTGGGACTGGTCCCGTAGGTCTGGCGAACCGCGTCCGTCGGACGCGCCGGGTTCCTACACTCACGCCCCAGGAAGATGAACGCCGCGGTGCTGTGGGACGTCAATCAGGAATGGAGCGTCGAGGACATAGATCTTGATGGCCCACAAGAGGGCGAGGTTCTGGTGTCCTTCAAGGCCACCGGGCTGTGCCACTCCGATCACCACATGCGCACCGGTGACCTTCCGGGGTTGCTGCCGGTCGTCGGTGGGCACGAGGGTGCGGGCATCGTGCAGGAAGTCGGCCCGGGCGTACGCGGCCTGAAGGCTGGCGACCACGTGGTGGCATCCTTCCTGCCGGCCTGCGGTCGGTGCCGCTGGTGTGCCAGCGGGCATCAGAACCTGTGTGACCTGGGCGCGATCATCTTGGCCGGCACGCAGGTCGACGGTACCTACCGGCGGCACGCGCAGGGCCGCGACATCGGCGCCGGAGTCGGCGTGGGCACGTTCGCGCAGTACGGCACCCTGTCGGAGGCGTCGCTGGTCAAGATCGACGACGACCTGCCGCTGTCCCGGGCGTGCCTCCTCGGCTGCGGAGTAATGACGGGCTGGGGCTCTGCCGTGAACACCGCGAACGTCAGCCCGGGAGACACCGTCGTCGTCATCGGGTGCGGTGGTATCGGCAGCGGCGCCATCCAGGGCGCGCGGCTGGCCGGCGCGGAGAGGATCGTGGCCGTCGATATCGTTGAGGCCAAGCGAGATAAGGCATTTGAGTTCGGCGCCACTCACTTCGCGACGTCCATGCCGGAGGCAACAGAATTGGTCGGCGAGCTGACGCGTGGTGTGATGGCGGATTCGGCGCTGCTGACGGTGGGGCTCGTCGAGGGCCCGATGATCAACGAGGCACTGGACATCATCCGCAAGGGCGGAGCAGTGGTGTTGACCGCGCTCGCGTCCGTTACCGACGTCACGCCCACTCTGCCAATGTTGTGGTTAACGGTGTTTCAGAAGCGATTGCTGGGCAGCTTGTACGGCGAAGCCAACCCGCGCGCCGACATTCCCCGGCTGCTGAGCCTGTACCGCGAGGGCAAGCTGCTTCTCGACGAGGTGGTCACCAGCGAGTACAAACTCAACGACATCAACGAGGCCTACGACGACATGCTGGCGGGCCGCAACATCCGCGGCGTCGTCATCCACGACCACTGATCTTCGACTGTGCGGGTTGTGGACGACTTTCGCCGGAAATTTCGATCACAAGTTGCACAGTCGCCGCAATCAGAGCCGTTCGATGATCGTGACGTTGGCGGTGCCGCCGCCCTCGCACATCGTCTGCAGGCCGTAGCGCCCGCCGGTGCGCTCGAGCTCGTTGAGCATGGTGGCGAACAGCTTGGCGCCGGTGGCGCCGAGCGGATGACCGAGCGCGATCGCGCCGCCGTTCGGGTTGACCTTCTCGGGGTCGGCCTTGATCTCCTTGAGCCAGGCGATCACCACCGGCGCGAACGCCTCATTGATCTCCACGGTGTCGATGTCGTCGATCGACAGCCCGGACTTCTCCAGCGCATACCGGGTGGCGGGAATCGGGCCGGTCAGCATGAATACCGGGTCGGCACCGCGGGCGCTGATGTGGTGGATGCGGGCGCGGGGCGTCAGCTTGTGCTCCTTGACCGCCTGCTCGGAGGCCAGCAGCACCGCGCTGGCGCCGTCCGAAATCTGGCTCGCCACAGCAGCTGTCAGCCGGCCGCCCTCGGTGAGCGTCGGAAGCGAAGCCATCTTCTCCAGGGTCGTCTCGCGCGGACCCTCGTCGATGCGGAAATCGCCCACGCCGATGATCTCGTTGTCGAAGTGTCCGCCGCGGATCGCCGCGAACGCCCGCTGGTGGCTGGTCAGCGCGAACTGCTCCATTTCCTCGCGGGAGATGTTCCACCGCTCGGCGATCAGCTCGGCGCCGCGGAACTGCGAGATCTCCTCGTCGCCATAGCGATGACGCCAGTTCTCCGACTCGCCCGTCGGCGAGGTAAACCCGAACTCCTTGCCGACCACCATCGCCGACGCGATCGGGATCTGGCTCATGTTCTGCATGCCGCCGGCCAGGATGACGTCGGCGGTACCGGACATGATCGCCTGTGCGCCAAAGGAAATCGCCTGCTGGCTTGACCCGCACTGGCGGTCGACGGTCACGCCGGGCACTTCCTCGGGATAGCCGGCGGCCAGCCACGCGTTGCGGCCGATGTTGCCGGCCTGCCCGCCGATCGCGTCGACGCAGCCGACGATGACGTCGTCGACAGCGGACGGATCGACGTCGACGCGGTCGAACAGCCCGCGGAACGCATGCACACCAAGGTCGATCGGATGCACCGTCGCCAGAGATCCGTTGCGCTTACCGATGGGGGTTCGCACAGCGTCGATGATGTACGCCTCGGGCATAGCTATCTCGCTTTCTTGGTCTCCGATGGGCCCTCGGCGGTGATTCCGCCGAGGACTATGGCGAGGTACTGCTGGCCGACCTGCTCGGCCGTCAGAGGTCCGCCGGGCTGATACCAGCGGACCGAAACCCAGGTGGTGTCGCGGATGAACCGGTAGACCAGATCGACGTCGATATCGGGCCGGAAGTAGCCCTCCTCGACGCCCTGGTTGAGCACGTCGACCCACATCTTGCGTTGCTCTTTGTTGCGGGCCTCGACGAAGTCGAACTGCGCCTGCGACGACAGCCGCTTGGCCTCGTCCTGGTAGATGACCACCTGGGCGTGGCGGTGCTCGATCGCCTCGAACGACGCCATGAACAGGCCCTTCAGTCGCTCGAGCGGGTTCGGCTCGGTGTCGACGATTTCCTGGTAGCGGCCGAACAACCAGTCCAGGAATTCGCGCAGCACCTCCTCGACCATCTGCTCCTTGGACTTGAAGTGGTGGTAGAGGCTGCCGGACAGGATGCCCGCCGAGTCGGCGATGTCGCGCACCGTGGTGGCGCGCAGCCCGCGTTCGGCGAACATCGTCGCGGCGAGCTCGAGTAGCTCGTCGCGCCGACTGGCGGGCTGACCTGTCATGGGTGCTGGCTCGACACCGAAATCACTTCTCCAGTCAGGTAACTGGAGTAATCGCTGGCCAGAAATGCGATGGTGGCGGCGACCTCCCACGGCTCGGCCGCGCGGCCGAACGCCTCGTCGGATGACAGTCGATCCAGCAGGTCTGACGAGCTGGTCTTCTCCAGGAACTTGTGCCGGGCGATGCTGGGCGACACGGCGTTGATCCGCACGCCGTGCTCCACGGCTTCGATTGCACTGCAACGGGTCAGCGCCATCACACCCGCCTTGGCCGCCGCGTAGTGCGACTGCGAGTGCTGCGCGCGCCAGCCCAACACGCTGGCGTTGTTGACGATGACCCCGCCGTGACCGGCGTCCCGGAAGTACCGCAGCGCGGCCCGGGTGGCGCGCATCACCGACGTCAGCGTCACATTCAGCACGCGGTCCCACTCGTCATCGGTCATATCGACGACGGGCGTCTGCCCGCCCAGACCGGCGTTGTTGACCAGCACGTCGAGCCGGCCCATGCGGGCGGTGGTCGAGGCGACCAACGCGTCGACCTGCGCGGTCGAGGTGACATCGCACACCACACTCTCCACCCGGCCCAGCCCCAGACCCGCCAGCTGTTCGCGGGTCTCGCCGAGACGGCGTTCGTGATGGTCGGAGATGACGACGTCGGCGCCCTCGGCAAGTGCGCGCCGCGCGGTCGCCGAACCGATACCGGTGCCTGCAGCCGCGGTCACGACAACGACCTTGCCGTTCAGAAGACCGTGTCCCTCAACCTCTTTGGGTGCGACCGCCAGAGTCACGAGCCTTTCACCTCCCGGGGTAGGCCGAGCACCCGCTCGGCGATGATGTTGCGCTGGATCTCGTTGGACCCGCCGTAGATGGTGTCCGCTCGCGAGAACAGATACAGATGCTGCCACTCGTCGAACTCGCCGTCTCGCAACGTCATTCCCGACTTGCCCTGCACATCCATCGCAATCTCACCGAGTTCGCGATGCCAGTTGGCCCACAACAGCTTCGAGACATTGTCCTGGCCCGGTTGCTCGACGTCCATCGTCGCCATCGCGTAAGACCGCATCGTGCGCAGTCCGCTCCACGACCGGGTCAGCCGCTCACGGATCAGCGGATCGTCGGCGGCACCGGTGCGCTTGGCCAGCTCGACAAGATTGGAATGCTCACGCGCATAACGGATCTGCTGGCCCAGAGTGGAGACGCCACGCTCGAATGTCAGCGTGCCCATCGCTACCCGCCAGCCGTCACCGGGCTCACCCACCACCAGATCCGCGTCGGTGCGGGCATCGTCGAAGAAGACCTCGTTGAAATCCGCCGTCCCGGTCAGCTGCACGATCGGGCGCACCTCGACACCCGGCTGGTCCAGCGGCACCAACAGGTATGACAGTCCGGCGTGCCGCTTGGAACCCTTCTCGGTGCGGGCCACCACGAAACACCACTGCGACATCTGCGCCATCGACGTCCAGACCTTCTGGCCGTTGATCACCCACTGGTCGCCGTCGAGTTCCGCCGTCGTCGCCACGTTGGCCAGGTCGCTGCCTGCGCCGGGCTCGGAGTAGCCCTGGCACCACAGCTCGGTGACGTCGAGGATGCGCGGCAGGAACCGCTGCTGCTGCTCCGGCGTCCCGTACGCGATCAACGTCGGGCCGAGGAGTTCCTCGCCGAAGTGGTTGACCTTGTCCGGCGCGTCGGCGCGGGCGTACTCCTCGTAGAACGCGACCCTGTGCGCGACGGAAAGTCCGCGGCCGCCGTGCTCGACCGGCCAGCCAAGACAGGTCAAACCGGCCTTGGCGAGATGCTGGTTCCACGCGCGCCGTTCCTCGAACGCCTCGTCCTCGCGACCCGGCCCACCGAGGCCCTTGAGCGCGGCGAATTCGCCGACGAGGTTGTCGGCCAGCCACTCGCGGACCTCGGCCCGGAACTCGTGGACCTCTATCACCCCTGTAGGCTAACCTACCAAGCACTTGCTTTGTTAGAGGAGCATCGATGACGAGATCCGGCGGGCCGGAGCGTAGCGACCCGGGGATCACACAGCCGCGGACCATTCCTGAAGTTCTCGACCGGATTGCCGACCAGTTCTCCGACCACGATGCACTGATCACCGACGATCGGCGGTTGACGTTCGCCGAGCTGCGGACCGAGGTCAGGCGGGCCGCCGCCGCGATGATCGGCATGGGCGTCGGCGCCGGTGATCGGGTGGCGATCTGGTCACCGAATACCTGGCACTGGGTGGTCGCGTGCCTGGCCACCCACTACGCGGGCGGGGTCTTGGTGCCGCTGAACACCCGCTACACCGCAGCCGAGGCCACCGACATCCTGGCCCGCACGGGGACGCCGCTGCTGGTGGCGATGGGCGAATTCCTCGGTGCCGACAAGGCCGCCGAGCTCGACCGCGACGCG
The DNA here is from genome assembly GCA_963799495.1 of uncultured Actinomycetota bacterium. Classification (GTDB taxonomy): domain Bacteria; phylum Actinomycetota; class Actinomycetes; order Mycobacteriales; family Mycobacteriaceae; genus Mycobacterium. The sequence goes on along the minus strand of CAWCXH010000027.1, from coordinate 19,705 downwards.
CTGCCGGCACTGCGGCATATCGTCCGGGTGCCCATCGACAAGGACGACGGGAATTGGGACGACTTCGTCGCGCGCGGGACGAACCTCGACGCCGTTGACGCCCGCGCCGCGGCGGTCAAGCCCGACGACGTCTCCGACATCCTGTTCACATCCGGCACCACCGGCCGCAGCAAGGGCGCACTGTGCGCGCACCGACAATCGCTGGACGCGCCCGCGGCGTGGGCGGCGTGCGGGCAGATCACCAGCGTCGACCGCTACCTGTGCATCAACCCGTTCTTCCATAACTTCGGCTACAAGGCCGGCATCCTGGCCTGCCTGCAGACCGGGGCCACGCTGATCCCCCAGTTGACGTTCGACCCCGATCAGGCGATGCGCGCGGTTCAGGAGCACCGCATCACGGTGCTGCCCGGTCCCCCGACGATCTACCAGACGCTGCTCGACCACCCCAAGCGCGGCGATTACGACCTGACCTCGCTGCGGTTCGCCGTCACCGGCGCGGCGACGATCCCGGTCGTGCTGATCGAGCGCATGCAGGCCGAGCTGGACATCGACATCGTGCTGACCGCCTACGGGCTGACCGAGGCCAGCGGGTTCGGCACCATGTGCCGTGCCGACGACGACGCCGTCACCGTCGCCACCACCTGCGGGCGTCCGATCGCCGGCTTCGAGCTGCGCATCGACAAGCCGGCCGAGGACGGAACCGGCGAGGTGCTGCTGCGTGGGCCGAACGTGATGCTCGGCTACCTCGACGACCCGAAGGCGACCGCCGCGGCCATCGACGCCGACGGCTGGCTGCACACCGGTGATGTCGGCCGCGTCGACGACGCCGGAAACCTGCGCATCACCGACCGGCTCAAGGACATGTACATCTGCGGCGGTTTCAACGTCTACCCCGCCGAAGTGGAACAGGCGCTGGCCCGGCTGGACGGGGTCGCCGACTCCGCGGTGATCGGCGTGCCCGACGAACGGCTCGGTGAGGTAGGCAAGGCGTTCATCGTGCTTCGGGCCGGGGCCGAGCTCGATGAGCAAGCCGTAATCGCCTATACGCGTGAGCATCTGGCGAACTTCAAGACACCGCGCTCGGTGGAGTTCGTCGATGCGCTGCCGCGCAATCCGGGCGGCAAGGTGGTCAAACCACTGTTGAGGGAAAGAGCCTGATGGATCTGAGCTTTGACGACGCCACGCTGGAGTTCCGGGCGGAGGTCCGGGATTTCCTTGCGGCCAACAAGGAGTCGTTCCCGACGAAGTCCTACGACACGGCCGAGGGCTTCGAGCAGCATCGGCGTTGGGACAGGGTGCTTTTCGACGCCGGGCTGTCGGTCATTACCTGGCCGGCCAAGTACGGCGGCCGCGACGCCACCCTGCTGCAGTGGGTGGTGTTCGAGGAGGAGTACTTCCGCGCCGGCGCGCCCGGACGGGCCAGCGCCAACGGCACGTCGATGCTGGCGCCGACACTGTTCGCGCACGGCACCGAAGAACAACGTGACCGCATCCTGCCCAAGATGGCCAGCGGCGAGGAGATCTGGGCGCAGGCCTGGTCCGAGCCGGAATCGGGCAGCGACCTGGCCTCGCTGAGGTCGACCGCCACCCGGACGGACGGCGGCTGGCTGCTCAACGGCCAGAAGATCTGGAGCTCGCGAGCCCCGTTCGGCGAGAAGGCCTTCGGGCTGTTCCGCTCCGACCCCGCGGCCGAACGCCACCGCGGGCTGACCTACTTCATGTTCGACCTGAAGGCCGACGGCATCACGGTACGGCCCATCGCGCAGCTGGGCGGCGATACCGGTTTCGGCGAGATCTTCCTCGACGATGTGTTCGTGCCCGACAACGACGTCATCGGCGGCGTGCACGACGGCTGGCGTGCCGCGATGAGCACGTCGAGCAATGAGCGCGGCATGTCGCTGCGCAGCCCCGCCCGGTTCATGGCGTCCGCGGAAAGGCTGGTCCAGGCCTGGAAGACGGATCGGGACCCCGCCTTCGCCGACCGGGTGGCCGACGCGTGGATCAAGGCGCAGGCCTACCGGCTGCACACGTTCGGGACGGTGACCCGGCTGGCGGCCGGCGGCGAGCTGGGCGCCGAGTCGTCGGTGACCAAGGTGTTCTGGTCGGACCTCGACGTCGCGCTGCACCAGACCGCGCTGGACATGCGCGGCGCCGACGGCGAGCTCGTCGACTCCTGGACCGACGGGCTGCTGTTCGCGCTCGGTGGCCCGATCTATGCCGGTACCAACGAGATTCAGCGCAATATCATCGCCGAGCGGCTACTGGGACTGCCTCGGGAGAGGGCGAAATGAGATTCGATCTGGACGCGCAGCAGCGCGACTTCGCGACGAGCATCGACGCGGCGCTGGCCGCCGCCGATGTGCCGGGCGCGGTGCGGGCCTGGGCCGACGGGAACACCGCACCGGGCCGCAAGGTATGGGCGCAACTGGCCGACCTGGGTGTCACCGCGCTGGCTGTGCCGGAGAAGTTCGATGGAATCGGCGCCCATCCGGTCGACCTGGTGGTCGCCGCCGAGCGGCTAGGCCGCTGGTGTGTTCCCGGGCCGGTGACCGAATCAATCGCCGTGGCACCGGTTTTGCTTGCCGACGACGATCGCAGCGCGGCGCTGGCAGCCGGTGAGCTCATCGCCACGGTCGCGCTGCCGCCGCAGGTGCCGCACGCCGTCGACGCCGACTCGGCGGGGTTGATCCTGCTGGCCACCGATGGTCAGGTCCGCGACGGCACGGCCGGTGAGCAGCACCAGTCCGTCGACCCCAGCCGAAAGTTGTTCGACGTCACCGCATCCGGCGACCCGCAGGCCGCGGACGTCGCGCGGGCGTACGAGTTCGGGGCGCTGGCCACCGCGGCCCAACTGATCGGCGCCGGCCAGGCGATGCTCGACATGTCGGTCGAGTACGCGAAGCAGCGCAACCAATTCGGCCGCGCCATCGGCACATACCAGGCGATCAAACACAAGCTTGCCGACGTGCACATCGCGGTCGAGTTGGCGCGGCCCCTGGTCTACGGCGCGGCGCTGTCGCTGGCCGACGAATCACCCGACACCGCCCGGGACGTCAGCGCCGCCAAGGCCGCCGCCGCCGATGCCGCGCTGCTGGCGGCGCGCTCGGCGCTGCAGACCCACGGCGCGATCGGCTTCACCGCCGAGCACGACCTGTCGCTGTGGCTGTTGCGGGTGCAGGCCTTGCGATCGGCGTGGGGCGATCCGACCACGCATCGGCGACGGGTCCTGGAGGCGCTGTGAGCGAAGAACGGCAACTGCTGCGCGACACCGTCGCGGCGCTGGTCGAGAAGCACGCCTCGCCCGCCGCGGTGCGGGCGGCGATGAAATCACCACGCGGCTACGACGAGTCCCTGTGGAAGCTGTTGTGCGAACAGGTCGGCGCGGCCGCGCTGGTGGTCCCCGAGGAGTTCGGCGGTGCGGGCGGTGAACTCGCCGACGTCGCGGTCGTGCTCGAGGAGCTGGGCAAGGCGCTGGTGCCCACGCCGCTGCTGGGCACCACGCTGGCCGAGCTGGCGCTGCTCGCCGCCGACGAACCGGATACCGATGTTCTAGTGCGGCTGGCCGAAGGCACGTCGATCGGTGCGGTGGTGTTCGATCCGCAGTACGTGGTCAACGGCGATGTCGCCGACGTTGTTGTCTCCGCCGATGGCGAACGGCTCAACCGCTGGACCACCTTCACCGCGCACCCCGTCGACACCATGGACCTGACCAGGCGGCTGGCGCGGGTGGAGGCCAGGGACACCGCGGACATCGCTGCCGATCCGGGGCTGGCCGACCTCGCCGCGATCCTGCTGGCTGCCGAGCAGATCGGCGCCGCCGCTAAGTGTCTCGATCTGACCGTCGAATACACCAAGGAGCGGGTCCAGTTCGGCCGCCCGATCGGCAGCTTCCAGGCGCTCAAGCACCGGATGGCAGACCTGTATGTCGCGGTGCAGTCCGCGCGGGCGGTGGTAAACGAAGCGATCGCCGAACCGTCGGCCACGGCGGCCGCAGTGGCTCGGGTTGCGGCCAGCGAAGCGTTCTCCACGGTGGCCGCCGAGGCCGTCCAGATGCACGGCGGTATCGCCATCACGTGGGAACACGACATCCAGCTGTACTTCAAGCGTGCGCATGCCAGTGCGCAGCTGCTCGGACCGCCGCGGGAGCATCTGCGCCGGCTCGAAGCCGAGGTGTTTTAGCCTGACTCGCCGACCCGGCGGCAACCTATCCACAGTCCGGATTCCATCCACAGGCAGCGACCCTGCCAAAAAGTTTGAGTCAGTGGAAGCGACTATAATCGAACGTATGTTCGAGAATTTCGCCGGTTCCGACGATGGGGCGGTCGTCGCGGCGATCGAAGAGTCGGCTCGGGTGGAAGCGGCAGCGGGGGCCCGGCGGCTGGCCGCGATCGCCGAATTGGTGGCCCGCCGGGTCGAGCCCGACGGCGACGAGCGCTGGTACTGGGCGTGCGATTCGTGGGACAGCGCAGCCGCCGAGGTGGCCGCCGCGTTGAACATCGGCCATCGCGCGGCCTCCGGGTTGATGCATCAGGCGCTGGCATTGCGCGATCGCCTGCCTGCGGTCGCCGCCCTGTACCACGAGGGGCACCTCTCGTCACGTCTGGTGTCGGTGCTGACCTGGCGCACCCAGCTCGTCGAGGACGCCGAGGCGCTGGCGCTCATCGATGCCGGGTTGGCCCAGGCGGGCACCCGATGGGGCCCTTTGTCCGCGCACAAACTCGAACAGGCGATTGATGTGCTCGTCGAACGCCACGATCCCGGTGCGCGGCGGCGCACCCGCATCGCCGCGCGCGATCGGCACGTCAGCATCGGAAACCGCGACGACGTGAACGGCACCACCTCGCTGTGGGGTCGGCTGTTAGCCACCGATGCGGCCCTTCTGGAGCGGCGGCTGACCCAGATGATTCATGGGGTGTGCGATGAGGACGCCCGCACCACTGCGCAGCGCCGCGCGGATGCGCTGGGCGCGCTGGCCGCCGGGGCCGCGCAGCTGGCCTGCACCTGCGGCTCGCCGGACTGCCCCACCCGCGGTGAGGCCGACCCACGCGCCGAAGCGGTCGTGATCCACGTGCTCGCCGAATCCGACACGCTCACCGCACGGCCCGATCCGCAAATGTCCGGCGACGACGAGCCGGCCCGCGAGCAGCGGCCGTGCGAGTCGGCGCCCGCGGCGCCGCCGGCAGTGATGCTGGGTGGCATGGTCCTACCCGCCCCGTTGCTGGCCGAGTTGGCCGCCCGCGGTGCGAAAGTGCAGCCGGTGGCCGCGCCCGACGCCCGGTCGGGGTATCGGCCGTCGACCGCGCTTTCCGTGTTTGCGCGACTGCGAGACATGACGTGTCGGTGGCCCGGCTGCGACCGACCCGCCCAGTTCACCGATATCGACCACACCACGCCCTATCCGGGCGGCCCGACCCATCCGTCGAACAACAAGTGCTACTGCCGAAAACACCATCTATTGAAGACATTTTGGTGCGGGCCGAGCGGCTGGAGCGACCGCCAACTCGCCGACGGCACCGTCATCGTGACCTCCCCAACCGGCCGTACCTACACCACCCACCCCGGCTGTCGCATCTTCTTCCCGACCTGGAACATCACCACCGCAGACCTGCCCCCACCAGCCGAAGAGGCGCCTTCCGCCGGCCGCGGACTGATGATGCCGCGGCGCAAACGCACCCGCGCCGCCGACCACGCACAACGCATCAAACGCGAACGCGCCCTCAACGACGCGTATGTCGCCGAACGCAACAAACCCCCACCGCTCTAGGCTGGCGCCGATGAACGATCCCCACGATTGCGTTGCCCTACGGGCTGGCATCCCCCGGTTCTATATGTGATGGACGTGTGGCTGGCAGCCGCGGAGGCCAGCGCACGCACGGCGATCTGGTCAACCTGTCGCCCGGCGGCTGGGCTGGCTGCTGGTGCCGCAAGTTCGCCGGTGAGCGGGCAGTTGCCGAACTGCAGCGCATCGCCGACGCGCCGCGCGCCAACGAGAAGAACCGAGTCAGTGTGTTGCTTGCCAGCGACGAAGCCGAGCAGACACTGACCACCACCCATGTGCTGTGGGCGATGTTCGGGCTGTTGCCCGAAGGACAAGTCCAGCGCCCGCACCGCCACCAGTCGGTGGCACTCGACCTGATCTTGGATTGCCAGCCCGGCTGCTACAGCCTGCTTGGCGACCGGCTCGACGACAGTGGCAACATAGTCAAACCGATCCGGGTGGACTGGCAGCCTGGCGGGGCCTTTGTTACGCCACCAGGAATGTGGCATGCCCATTACAACGAATCGGGCGCCCCGGCCCATCTGATTCCCGTGCAAGACGCCGGGCTGCACACCCACCTGCGTTCCCTTGACATTCGGTTCACCGACCGGCGATAGACGACCGGCATCGCTTGAGTCCGCCAACAAGATTCGGCGCCCGAGTCCTGCTACGAGCGGACGACGATTGCAGGCGCTATTGCGCCAGGTATCCCCCGTCGACCGGCAGGACGGCGCCCGTGATGAAGGAGGCGTCGTCGGAGGCGAGGAAGAGAATGGCGCTGGCGACTTCGGCCGATTCGCCGATCCGGCCCATCGGGTGCATCCGCTCGACCGCCGCCAGGTACTCCGAGCCGCCCGGCTCCTCCGGGAACCGCATGACCCGCTCGGTGCGAATAGTGCCAGGTGCCACGGCGTTGACCCTGATCCCGCGGTCGGCCCACTCGACCGCCAGGTGCTTGGTCAGCCCGGTGGCGACGAACTTGGCCGGTCCGTAGGCCGCCTGCCGCTTTTGCCCGGCCAGCCCGGAGATCGAGGAGAGGCAGACGATGGCGCCGCCGCCGGTCGCCAGCATCGCCTCGATGGCGAACTTGCAGGTTAGGAACATGCCGCGCCCGTCGACGGCCATCACCCCTTCCCAGTCGGCGGCGGTCACCTCTTGCGCGTCGCCGAGCGGGATGATGCCCGCATTGGCGACCAGCACGTCGAGCCGGCCGAAGCGATCGACCGCCGCCCCGATCATCCGCCGCGCATCCGCCTCGACCGAGACGTCGCCGACGACCGTCTCGACCTCCGCACCGCCGCGCTGCAGCTCGTCGGTCAGCGCCCGTAGAGGTTCACCCTGAATATCGGTCGCGGTAAGGCGTGCGCCTTCGCGCGCGAAGAGCTCGGCGGTCGCCCGACCGATGCCGAACGCCGCGCCGGTGACCACCGCCGACCTTCCGAGCAGTCGTTCGAGTCCTTGGGCCATCGCCGCCTCCCCAACCACTTACCCGGCCGCGGGAGAGAGGTTTTCGATCACGTATCGAATCCTTCCTCCGCCACCCGACGCCTCGGGCAGACCTGTACGCCCTATGCAACCACGCAGTGACAATCCGAAACCGCTAATCCGTAGACGCCGGCCGCAGAGAAACGCCGTTCTACCTGAACAATGCCGGGTCGGTGTGCTGCCGGCCAACGACGAGGTCGACAGACGCTGACGATGCGCTCACCGCGGCCGCTCCACCGCCGCCGTGATACGCCCGGCCACCTCACCCAACCCGATTCGGGTGCCGTTCGGGCCGGGAGCGGTCGCGGTGATGACGACTTCGTCGCCGTCCTCGAGGAAGGTGCGCTTCTCGTCGCCGACGACAACTGGTTCGGTTCCGCCCCAGGTTAATTCGATGAATGCGCCGCGCTGGTCCCTGTGCGGTCCGGACACGGTGCCGGACGCCAACAGGTCGCCGGTACGCGCCGACGCGCCGTTTACGGTGGTGTGGGCCAGCATCTGTGCGGGCGACCAGTACATCTGCCCATAGGGCGGGCGCGACACCTCATGTCCGTTCCAGCGCACCGACAGTGACCATGACTCCGCTTCGCGCAGATAGGGCAACGGCTGTGGGTCGCGTTGCGGGCCAGGAATGCGGGCGGATTCCAGCGCGAGCAGCGGCACCACCCAGGGGGAGATCGACGTGGCGAAGCTCTTGCCCAGGAACGGTACCAGCGGCACATACTCCCAGGCTTGGATGTCGCGAGCCGACCAGTCGTTGACGAAAACCACACCCAACACATGCGCGGCGAAGTCGTTCACCGAAATGGGCTGGCCTAGAGGCGATCCCGTTCCGACCACGAAGCCGATCTCGGCCGCGGCGATGATGTTGAGAAACCCGTGCTGCTCGAATCCTGTCGCCGCGTCGGTGTTGCGGACCGCGTGGTGCAGGCCGGCGGTGGCCTTATGGCAGGCCATGGGCAACAGTGAGGTGAATCGTCTCAGCCAGTTCGGGTTCATCGGGATAGGCGTCGGCGGTAACGCCGCCAGTACGGAACTTGGCCCGTAGGTCGGTGTCCGCAAATGCGGCGATCAACTCACCGCGTCGTTCGTCGCGAGGCATTTCTACGAAAGCAAGAACGGATTCGGGCACCTCGGCAGTGAGCGTGGACACCGCGGCGGGAACGGTGAGGCCGGCCGGAATCGCCACCTCGACCGCCTTTACCCGGATGTGGTCGAGGCAGGCGGCGCGCGCAAACGTTTCCGCGACCGTGTCGGGACCGCCGCTGAAGGTTAGGGCAATGTCGAGCCGATCTACGACCGTGTCCGCCGCCAGGGTTGCGAGCTCGGCCAACCGGGACGCCGGCACGATGAACGGGCCCACATACGGAGCGCGCGTGGACCGGCGGTGCTCGACATGGGCGGGCACCGCACTTTCGGCGGGGGCGTCGCCAGGAGGGAAAAGCGCTGCGTCGTCAAGGATCTGGTCGAGGATCACGGCTGCAGCACCCGCCCTGCCCAGCTCCAGGCATACGTCGGATCCTCGTCCGCGACGGCGCCTTCGCCGAGTTCAAGCGGTCGGAAGGTGTCGACCATCACCGCAAGTTCGTCGAATTCTTGGGCGCCGACGCTTGCCTCGACGGCGCCGCGCTGCGGTTCGTGCGCATGACCGCCGGGATGCAGCGATATCGACCCCTGCCCGATGCCGGACCCCTTGCGGGCTTCGTAATCGCCGCCCACATAGAACATCACCTCGTCGGAGTCGACGTTGCTGTGGTAGTACGGCACGGGAATCGCCAGCGGTGGTAATCCACCTTGCGCGGAACGAAGTTGCAGATGACGAAGTTGTCGCCCTCGAACGACTGGTGCGCGGGAGGTGGCTGGATGAACCGCCCGGTGATCGGTTCGAAGTCCGAGATGTTGAAGGTGTACGGGTATAGGCAGCCGTCCCACCCCACCACGTCGAACGGGTGCTCGGCGTACACACAGCGCGTGCGAGTGATACCCCGGGCGCCGCGGTGTTTGGCCAACACCTCAACGTCGGTGCCGTCGGCGGAGCAGAGTTCGGCCGGACCGTGCAGGTCGCGCTCGCAGTATGGGGCGTGCTCCAGCAACTGCCCGAATCGTGACAGGTAATGCTTCGGCGGAAAAATATGGCCGTTGGCCTCAATGGCATACGCGCGCAGTGGTTCTGCGGAATCGGGCAGCCACCGGTGCGTGGTGGCACGCGGAATGAGGACGTAATCACCCTGCCGTACCGGTAACGGACCGAACACCGTTTCCACGAGTGCGCGGCCAGATTCGATGTAGACGATCTCGTCTCCGACGGCGTTGCGGTACAACGGGGAATCAGCGGCCGCGACGACGTAAGAGATCCGCACGTCCTGATTCCCGAGGATGAGTCGGCGCCGGTCACCACGTCCGTGCGGGCCCGCGTGTCCTCGGGGAACAGATCGGCCAGCCGCAGATGCTGCGGTTTGAGCGGATGATTCGGCACGGTCGTCTGATCGTTGAGCTGCCACGGGGTCGCATCGACGATGGCCGACGGAATGTGTCGGTGATAGAGCAGCGACGAGTCCGATGAGAAGCCCTCTTCACCGATCAATTCTTCGTAGTAGAGCTCGCCGTCGGGGCGGCGATGCTGAGTGTGTCGCTTCGGGGGGATCGATCCGAGTGCCGATAGAACGCCACGGCTGCCCCTAGAGTCTTATCGATTTTCTGGATGATCGCTCAAGTAGTTCATACATTAACTATTCTTCGAGCCGGAATCAATACCTTGCGGTGAGATCACGAGCGGGTACGAACGTCGAAGTCGGTGCGGCCCGCGATCAGCTTGTTGAGCAGCATGACCAGGATGTGTTGTTCGGCCGGCGTCAGCACACCGACCCACGCCCGTTCACGTTCGCATTGTTCGCCGAACAGCGCGTGCATCTGGCGCCGGCCATTGTCGGTCAAAGCCAGCTGCACCGATCGGCCATCACGGTCGGCCGGCGTGCGGGTCAGCAGATCGGCGTCGACAAGCGACTTGGCAAGGTTGGACACCGCCGCCTTGGTCACACCGGCGAGCTCAGCGGCTTTTTTCGGCTCCAGGGGGCCGGCCAGCCAGGTGACGAAGAGCAGCCGGAACGACGCCCACGACAGACCTCGTGGCCGATGTACCGCCGACTCCAGGTCGTAGGTGATTGCCATCGAGGCACGGTTGAGGGTCAGCAGCACCTCGGTGGCCGACAGCCCGCCCGAGCCGAACTCGAAGCCCAGTCGGGTCTTTGCCAACTCGATGAAGGTCCAGAAGTCCAGCCGTCCGATGGCCGCCGAATCGCCCATGACCGTCCTCCGCAACTATGGAGAGCAATTTCGTTAAGTAGTGTACTAAATCGCCTGGTGTGGCGGCTTCAGTGCAGGGCGTGTTCTAGCCTGGCTCGGGTGAGCGACGCGGATGAGAGGAGCAAAAGAGGGCGGCGCGTTTCGCTGCGTGCCGGCATCCCGCCGTTCTATGTGATGGATGTTTGGCTGGCCGCTGCAGAGCGGCAGCGCACGCACGGCGACCTGGTGAACCTGTCGGCCGGCCAACCCAGTGCCGGCGCACCCAAGCCCGTTGTCGACGCCGCGAAGGCGGTACTGGACAGCAGCCCGCTGGGCTACAGCGTGGCACTCGGGATTCCCGAGCTGCGCACTGCCATCGCCCAGGCGTACCTGACCCGTCACGGCCTCGACATCGATCCGGACGCCGTCGTCATTACGACGGGTTCGTCGGGCGGGTTCCTGCTCGCTTTCCTGGCGTGTTTCGACGTCGGCGACCGGGTGGCAATCACCAGTCCCGGGTATCCGTGCTACCGCAACATCCTGTCCGCCCTGGGCTGCCAGGTGGTCGAGGTGGAGTGCGGGCCCGAGACCCGGTTCCAGCCGACCGCGCAGATGCTCTCGAATCTCGACCCCCTGGTGAACGGCGTCGTAGTGGCGAGCCCGGCGAACCCGACCGGGACCGTCATCCCGCCGGCGGAGCTGGCCGCGATTGCATCCTGGTGCGCGGAGTCGGGGGTGCGGTTGATCAGTGACGAGGTCTACCACGGCCTGATCTACCCAGGCGCCCCGGAGACCAGTTGCGCCTGGGAAACCTCGCGGGATGCCGTCGTCGCCAATACTTTCTCGAAGTATTTCTGCATGACAGGCTGGCGGCTCGGTTGGCTGCTGGTGCCACAGCAACTGCGGCGCGCGGTGGACCGCCTGACCGGCAACTTCACCATCTGTCCGCCGGTGCTGCCGCAGTACGCGGCGGTCGCCGCGTTCACCCCGGAGGCGATCGTCGAGGCCGAGGGGCATCTCCACCAATACGCGGCGAATCGTCGGCTGCTGCTCGACGGCTTGCCTCGATTGGGCATCGACCGGCTGGCCCCGGCCGACGGCGCGTTCTACGTCTACGCCGACGTTTCCCACCTCACCGACGACTCACTGTCGTTCTGCTCAAACCTGTTGGCAGACACTGGCGTTGCCATCGCACCGGGGATCGACTTCGACACTGTGCAGGGCGGCTCGTTCGTACGGCTGTCGTTCGCGGGGCCCACAAGCGATATCGAAGAGGCGCTACGCCGGATCGGCGCCTGGCTCCACTAGCGCCGCTGGCTCGCGTACCAGTCCAGCATTGCCGGGTTGTCGACGGCGGTGCGCTCCACGACCCGCGCAGGATCGGCACCCTGCAGCAGCTTCTTTATCGGAACCTCGAGCTTCTTGCCGGTGCGGGTGTGCGGAACAGCGGGGGCGACGAGAATTTCGTCAGGCACGTGTCGCGGGGACACCTCCTCACGGATGGTGCGCTTTATGCGGTTCTGCAGTTCTTCGGTGAGTTCCGCGTCGTCGGCCAACACCACGAACAGCGGCATCCAGTAGCCGCCGTCGGATTGTTCGACACCGATGACCAACGCCTCGGCGACCTCCGGCAGGCGCTCCACCGCCTGATAGATGTCGGCACTTCCCATCCGGATGCCGTGGCGGTTCAACGTCGAATCCGACCGTCCGTGCACCACGATGCTGCCGTGCTCGGTGATCGTGATCCAGTCGCCGTGCCGCCAGACGCCGGGAAACATCTCGAAATATGCTTCGCGATAGCGGGATCCGTCCGCATCGTTCCAGAATGCGATCGGCATCGACGGCATCGGTTTGGTGATCATCAACTCCCCGACCTCGCCGCGGACCGAACGTCCGGACTCGTCCCACGCATCAAGAGCTACCCCCAGATAAGGCGCCGACAGTTCGCCGGGCCACACCGGCACGGTGCGGACGCCGCCGATGAACGCCGACACCACATCCGTTCCGCCGCTGATGGACGCTACTTGGACATGTTCGCCGACGTTGTCGCGCAACCATAGCGATGACGATGGCGGCAGGGATGATCCGGTGATGCCGACCGTCCGCAGCGCCGACAGATCATGGTCTTCACGCGGCACCGCGCCGGCCTTGGCGCAGGCCAGGACGTAGCCGGGACTGGTGCCGAGGACGGTGGCGCCGACGCGGGAGGCGATGTCCCACAGGGCGTCCGGCTTCGGGTAGGACGGGCTGCCGTCGTAGCAGACGATCGTTGCCCCCACCAGTAGACCTGCGACCTGGAAGTTCCACATCATCCAGCTCGGGCTGGTGTACCAGAAGAAGGTGTCGCCCGAGCCGATATCCGATTGCAAAGCAATCGCTTTCAGGTGCTCGAGAACGACGCCGCCGTGCCCATGCATGATGCCCTTGGGCAAACCGGTCGTCCCCGACGAGAACAGGACCCACAGCGGATGGTCGAAATCGACGGGCACAACCTCGATTTCACCGCTGCCAGATTCCTTTCCGAGCTCGGACGCCAGCACGGTCGCCCTCAGCGTCGGTAGTCCCGCACGCAGGGCGGCGATATCGTCGCTCTTGTCGTGGCGCTTCCCCCCGAACCGGTACCCTTCCGCGGTCACCAGTACGACCGGCTCGAGCTGACCGAGCCGGTCCAGCGCGGCCTTGGCCGAGTAGTCCTGCCCGCAGGCGCTCCAGATCGCGCCGATGCTGGCGGTGGCCAGGAAGGCGATCACCGCTTCGGGGATGTTCGGAAGGTATCCGACGACGCGGTCACCGGCCGTGACACCGAGCGAGCGCAGCGTGCGCGCGAAGGCGGAAGTGCGCCCAAGCAGTTCCGCCCATGACAGCTCGGTGATCGGTCCATCTTCGCGGACATACAGCATCGCGGGCCGGTCCGTGCGCGCGTTGCGCACCACTTGGTCGACGTAGTTCAGCCGCGTGCCCGGAAACCATTGCGCGTCGGGCATCTTCGCCTTCGCGAGCACCTGGGCAGGTGCGTCGCCGAGTTCGAAGTACTCCCACACCGCCCCCCAGAACCCGGCCAGATCGTCTACCGACCACTGCCACAACGTGTGGTAGTCCGGCATCCGCAGGCCACAGCGCTGCTGCACGAACCGGGCGAAGTCGGTGATCCGCGCATCCGCGACGTCCTGTTTCGCCGGCTCCCATTGCGGAACTGCCACCATCGTCATCGCGCGCTCCAGCCGCCGTCCATGGTGTAGGACGCGCCGGTCACCATCCCGGCGGCCGGTGACGCCAGCCAACCGACCAGCGCCGCAACCTCTTCCGGCTCGACCAGCCGTTTGATCGCGCTTTCCTTCAGCAGAATCTCCGCCACAACCTCGTCCTCGGGAATGCCATGCGCCTGGGCCTGGTCGGCGATCTGCTTGGTGACCAGCGGGGTGCGCACGTATCCCGGATTCACGCAGTTGCTTGTCACCTGATGCGGCGCGCCCTCCAGCGCGGTCACCTTGGACAGGCCCTCGAGCCCGTGTTTGGCGGTGACGTAGGCGACCTTGAATTCGGAGGCCCTAATCCCGTGCACCGAAGAGATGTTGATGATCCGCCCGAACTTCTGCCGGTACATGTGCGGCAGCGCGGCGCGGATCAACAGGAACGGCGCCTCGACCATGAGGGTGAGCAGCGTCCGGAACTTGTCGGGCGGGAATTCGACGATGGGGGCGATGCTCTGCACGCCGGCGTTGTTGACCAGGATGTCCACCTCGAGCTGAAGACCCTCGAGCGCTGAAACGTCGAGAAGGTCGACCGCCCAGGCTTTTCCGCCGATCTCGCCTGCCAGAGTCTTGGCACCCACGTCGTCGACGTCGGCGACGGTGACCACCGCGCCGCGTGCGGCCAGTTCCCGGGCACAGGCCGCGCCGATACCGCTCGCGCCGCCGGTGACCAGGGCGGTTCGTCCGGTCAAGTCGGTCATGCGACGCCGGCCTTGGCGAGGTCGTCGCGGTCGGCCTGATCCACCGTCGCCAGATCGATGCCCTTGGTCTCGCGCATGAACAGCGCCGCGATGAGGGTGACCACCGCCGCCCCGGCCAGGTACAGCGCGATCGGCACCGAGGAATCGTAGATGTCGAGCAGCTTGACGGCGATGATCGGCGCCAGCGATCCGGCCACAATCGACGTGACCTGATAGCCAAGAGAGACACCGGAATACCGCATGCGGGTCGGGAACATCTCGGCCATGATGGCTGGCTGCGGCGCGTACATGAGCGCGTGGATCATCAAGCCGATGATGATCGCGCCCATGATCGCTAGGTAGTTCCCGGTGTTCATCATCGGGAACGCGAAGAATCCCCACGTGCCCGCGAGCGTCGCGCCGACGAGGTACACCGGGCGTCGGCCGTAGCGGTCGGACAGCCGCCCGACGAACGGAATGACGAGCGAAGTGAACCGCATGCGCGACGAGCAGCCACCACAGGATAGCGCTCGTATCGGCACCGACCTGCACCTTGAGATAGGTGATCGAGACGATGACGACCAGGTAGTACATGATGTTCTCGGCGAACCGCAGGCCCATCGCGGTGAAAACGCCGCGCGGGTAGCGCTTCAGCACCTCGACGACGCCGTACGAGGTAGCCTTGACCCGCTCGATCTCCTGCTGCGCCTCGACGAAGATCGGCGCATCGGTGACCTTGGTCCGGATGTAGTAACCGACGAGCACGACCACCGCGGACAACCAGAACGCGACCCGCCAGCCCCACGACAGGAACGCCGCCTCGGACAGCGTCTTGGTGAGCACCAGCAGCACCACCGTTGCGAGCATGTTGCCGACAGGCACGGCGGCCTGCGGCCAGCTGGCCCAGAATCCGCGGCTGCGGTTCGGGCTGTGCTCGGCCACCAGCAGCACTGCGCCGCCCCACTCGCCGCCGACGGCGAAGCCTTGGAGGAACCGCAACACCACGAGCAGCGCCGGCGCCCAGTAGCCGATCTGCGCGAACGTCGGCAGGCAGCCCATCAGGAACGTCACGGCGCCCACCAGCAGCAGGCTGAACTGCAGCAGTTTCTTGCGCCCGTACTTGTCGCCGAAATGCCCGAACACCACGCCACCCAGCGGGCGTGCGAGGAACCCGACCGCATATGTCAGGAACGCGGCGAAGATCGCACCCAGTTCGCTGGTGCTCTCAGCGAAGAACACCTTGCTGAACACCAGCGTCGCGGCGGTGCCGTACAGGAAGAACTCGTACCACTCGACGACCGTGCCGGCCATCGAAGCGACCACCACTCGCTTGAGCCCGGTGGGGATTGCCCCCGGCTCGCTTCCGACGCTGCGACTCATTGCGGATGCTCATGACACTCCTTCATGACTGGGGCCCATACGGATTCCCGAATGTGACGCCCCCCACACATAGTTGCGAGTATTCATGCAGGTCCGCGGGTCCGCAATGACCAACTATGCAGCAGCCATCTGCAAAAATGCAGAAATGCAGGCGTCACCCTCCGGACGCAGGCCCAGTGCCGACGACCTGCTGGTCCTGCTGGCCGTCGGCCGCTCCGGTCGCTACATCACCGCGGCGGAGGAACTGGGCATCAACCACACCACCATCTCGCGTCGCATCGCCGCACTCGAGCAGTCGATCGGCGGGCGGGTACTCGCCAAGGTCGCGGGCGGTTGGGAGCTCACCGATCTCGGGCGCGAGGCGCCTCTCGGCCGCCGAGGCCGTCGAATCGGCCGTCCGCTCGCTGACCGTCGATGAGGCCGGCGCGCGGACCCTCGAAGGCGTCGTGCGGATATCGGCGACGGACGGCTTCAGCGCCTACATCGCCGCTCCGGCCGCCGCCCAGGTACAGCGTCGGCATCCAAAGGTGGCCGTCGAGATCGTCGCCGCCACCCGACGCGCATCCCAGCAGCGGTCCGGTCTCGATATCGAGGTGGTGGTCGGCGAACCCCAGGTCCATCGCGCCGAGGCGATCCGCCTGGGTGACTACTGCTTGGGGCTCTACGGTTCCCGCGATTACCTCGCCGAACACGGCACACCGCTGGACATCGAGGATCTGGCGAGATATCCGCTGGTCTATTTCATCGATTCCATGCTGCAGGTCGACGACCTCGACCTGGCAACGAACTTCGCTCCCGCCATGCGGGAATCCGTCTCGTCCACCAATGTTTTCGTGCACGTCGAGGCGACCCGCGCCGCCGCCGGCCTGGCCTACTGCCCTGTTTCATGGCCGACCGCCACGACGATCTGGTCCGGGTGCTCCCCGACGCCGTCGCGATCCAGTTGACCTACTGGCTTGTCACGCGCGCGGAGACGCTGCGCCGGCCCGAGGTCGCGGCCGTGGTCGAGGCGATCCGCGGCGCGGATGCACGAGCAGCGCCAGGTGCTGCTGGGTGCGCGCTAACCGCAATGATAAGGGGCACCCGCGTGGGGTGCCCCTTATGTCGTGTGTAGGTGCTCAGCGGCTGTGCTGCACGCCGGTGTCCACCTGCGGGGCGGTCGCGCGCTGATGAATGTCGTTGAGCCAGTCGAGATGGTCAACGCCGCGTGGGGCGTCGATCGCCGAGGCCGAGACCGTCGGAGCGTTGAGAGCCGGGACGGCTTGGGCGGGGGCGGCCAGGCCGACAATAGCGGCGGCCAGCCCGGTAGCGGCGATGGTGGCAAACCCGAACTTCTTCATTTTGGTGCCTTCTTCTTTCGTCTCCGTGGTGTTCGAGCCTTGGCGGTTCGGACGCCGTGTTCCCGGTAGTTGTGGTTCTTCTTGCCGGGTCTGATCGGTGTAAACAGGGAGCTCACGGGTTTAATTCCGGTGGCAGTAATTGATCGTTGGTTGGCAGGAATCGCTCACCTCGGAGATCCTGGACTGCCTTCTTGGATCTCATCTCGTGCTGATAAGTGCTCCGGGTCACAGCTAAACGTGCCCGCCCGTCCGGCAAGCACTCGGTGAGAACAAGGTCAGCCGAAGCCTTGCGCGTCGGAACACCACCTGATGCAGTCAGGGCATGCCATTCATCGATCACGAACGGGGCCGTGCGTACTACCGGCACTGGGCCGCCGCCGAGCCGCGTGCCGTCGTCATCTTCCTGCACGGCTTCGGCGAGCACACCGGCGTCTACCACCGGTACGGCTTCGCACTCAACATCGCCGGCATCGACCTGTGGGCGGTCGACCAGTTCGGCCACGGGCTCAGCCCGGGCACCCGCGGCGACTTCGGCTCGATCGAGGACAGCTCGGCGCTGGCCGACTCACTCACCGAACTCGCCGGGCGCGAACGGCCGGGGTTGCCACTGATCGCCCAGGGCCACTCGTACGGCTCGGTCGTCACGATGTTCCGGCTACTGGACCCACCCGACCGCTACCGCGCCGGCGTCATCTCGGGCGCCCCGCTGGTCCCCATACCCGAGATGCTCGATGCAGACAGCTCATTCGACCTCGAGCCCGGCTGGCTGTCCGACGACCCGTTCTACGTCGACTCGCTGGAGAACGACCCGCTGGCGTTCGTCGGCGCCGATGGCGCGCCGCTGGCGCGGGAGCTCGACAAGGCGTGGGACCGGTTCGGTGCCGACCTGCCCAAGCTCGCCGTACCGACGCTAGCGGTGCATGGCGTCAACGATCCGATCGCGCCGATCGAGCCGGTGCGCGCGTACGCCGAACAGATAGAGCAGTTGCGGCTCAAGGAATTCCCCGGGCATCACGACATCCTCAACGAGACGGTCCACCGTGACGTGGCGGCGGCCATCGTGGACTTCATCGACAAGCAGGCGCTAGGGTGACGTGCATGCTCAGGTCGGTGAGCAAGACGACCGTGGCCGCGGTGATAGCCGTGGCAGCGGCGGTCTTCGTGGCGGCGCCGGCCGGCGCCGGCCCCACCGACAACCCGTGCGAACTCGCCGTCACCTTCCTCTGCCAGTTCGTCCCGATAGCGCCACACCTCGAAGGCGACGTCGACCTCACCCAGCAGCTGCCGCCGGCCGACCCGGCCGCGCCTCCTCCCGAGTCGCTGCCCCCGGCCGACATCTGTGCCAGCGGCTGCATCTAGGGGCCTGGTCGGCGGCGCTGTAGCGTCTGCCTACACGGTGCTGTCACCCGGGTCGGTGATCTCCAACACCTCGGCGATGGCGCGCGCAGCGAGGGCCTCTGAATCTTCATGAATGCCGACATTGTGCAGGTCGCCGCCAATGGCCAGGGAAGCGACGCCATGAACCAGCTACGACATCGGGCCGGCGATCTCGCGCGGGTCTTGGCCGTGCATCATCCCCGACTCCAGGCAGCTGGTTATCGCATCGAGCAAGTCGGCGAAGGCCTGCGCTCCAGCGATCAGTAGGCCGGGGTGTTCACGCTTGATCGTCTCGGCGCCGAACATCGCCTGGTAATAGTCGGGATGGGTGACGGCCCAGCGCACATACGCGCGACCGATGTCGATCAACCGATTCTTCGGATCGGATGCACTGTTCCCGGCCGCGGCCAGTGCCTCGTGAAGCTGGAGAAATCCTTGTTCGGCAACGGCCGCGAGCAGTTCAGCCTTGTCCGCGAAGTGGCGGTACGGGGCCGCGGCGCTGACGCCGGCGCGGCGTGCCGCCTCGGTCAATGTGAAGCCCTTCGGTCCTTTCTCTGCCACGAGGGCCAGCGCTGCCCGCGTGAGCGCCCGCTTTAGATCGCCGTGGTGGTAGGTGTCTCGCTGCCCACCAGCTGAGGTGGTTCCTTTCTTCCGCCGCTCGGCCATGTTGACGACATTAACATCGCATGCTATGTTAATGCCATCAACATCGTCGGAGGGTCGGAAATGTCGAAAGAACGAAGTGTCGAAACCGGGTGGGCCGTGATCACGGGCGCCAGTTCCGGGCTGGGCGCGATATTCGCCGAACAACTCGCCAAGCGAGGCCTGTCATTGGTGCTCACCGGGCGGGATGAACCGCGGCGACAACGGTGCAGGAGCGTGTTAGTCAGATCACGCAGGACATCGACGTCGAGCTGGTCGTCGGTGATCTCGGCACCGAATCCGGTATCGAGGCCCTGATGGCCCACCTCGACGGGCGCGTGATCGACGTGTTGGTCAATAACGCGGGGTTTGGCACCTACGGCCCATTGTCCGAGGCCGATGCCGGCCGGGAGCACGACATGGTCGCGGTCAACGTCGACGCGCTGGTGCGCCTCACCCGAGCTGTGCTTCCGGGGATGTTGGAACGCGGTACCGGCGGGATCCTGAACG
>CAWCXH010000026.1:0-33932 GCA_963799495.1 uncultured Actinomycetota bacterium | reverse complement strand
AAAACAGTTTCAAGCTCTAGCGATTTACCATCGGCCCGCCATCCAAGTTTCCCACGGGTGGCGGGCCGACCGTCTTATAAGTCCGCAACTTTGCAGCCGTTCATGTAAGGTCCAGCCCATTCTTGGACAGTGCTAGGGGGCTCAGCCATGTGCCGAGAACACTTAGATGCGTGAGGCGTACCCCAACCAAGCGGCCGCTGCGAGGGATGCCGAGGCGGTACTGGGGATGGTATGCGGCGCCTGGATCCCTCAGATCGCCCGGGCGGCAGCCTTGCTGCATATCCCCGACCACCTGGCCGACGGCGTCGAGACCGCTGAGGAAGTTGCGAGGATCGAGAGCAGTGATCCCCGCAGTACGTACCGGTTGATGCGCGCGGCGTCCTCGATCGGGCTGCTGAGCTACAAGGGCGCGCAGCGCTTCGGCCTCACCGGGCGCGGCCACCTACTTCGCTCGGACGTCCCGGGGTCGCTTCGCGCGCTTGCGTTGATACAGACGGCGAACGCGCACTGGCAGTGCTGGGCACACTTCCCCGAGGCGGTCCGACAGGGCCGCAGCCAGGCGGAACAGGCACTAGGCGCGGACCTGTTCACCTACCTCGCCCAGCAGGAGAACGCAGATGAGGCTGCAATCTTTTCGCGGGCCATGGGCGATCTTTCCGGCCTGGTGATCCAGGGGGCGCTGGCGACAATCGACACCACCGACGTGTCCACCGTGGTCGACGTCGGCGGCGCCGACGGCGACTTCGTCCTGGGATTGATGCAGGCACACCCGGAGCTGCGGGGCCAGGTCGTCGACCTCCCGCACGCTGTCGCGGGGGCGCAGCGCGAGGCCCGCAAACGTGGCCTGGATGCTCGGTTTACGGCGGCGCCGGGTGATTTCTTCGAGGCGGTTCCCGAGGCCGACCTCTATCTGCTGAAATTGATTCTGCACGACTGGGACGACACTCAGTGCGTGCAGATCCTCCGAAATTGCCGATCTGCCGTCCGGGCCGGCGGCCGCGCGCTGATCGTGGAAATGGTGATCGGTGAGCTGGGCCGGCCGGACCCTGCCACCCGCGGCGACATGATTATGCTCGCCGTGACCGAAGGCATGGAACGCGATCTCGAGGAGTACGACGCCCTGTTTGCGGCGTCCGGGTGGCGCCGTACGGGCACCCACCCCGTAGGCGGCGGCTACTCCCTGTTAACAGTGGAAACCGCGTGACGGGCTGGCACACTCCCCCTCAACACCCACTGCACGAGCCTCAGCGGGCCGGGCAATTGTGCGCATCTCCAACGTGACCTCTAGATCCCCGCGGTGGCGGGCCGACCGCTATCAAAGCTGCGGTCGACACCACTTAGCAGGGGTCGCCAGGAGGCGTGTAATACGGCACACCCTCTACCGTGTAGCACGGCACCTCGCCCGGAACGTACGGTACGTGGGCCGCCGCTATGGCCGTGCCGACCGCCACGTCACCGGCTATGTTGGTGCAGCCACCCGCCGCGAAATGGCGTCCATGCGCGCCGGCGCATATGTCGGCGTCCGCGACCGGTGCGATGACCACCGGCGCTACCGCCGTTGCCATCGCTGTCAATAGCGCAGCTGCCAGCTTCTTCATCTCATACTCCTTTTGCTAGCCCGGCCCGCCGTGATTATCGCAGTCCCACGAAACCGCACATCCAGAATTACGCTTGTACTTGCTGGGCGAGTTGGTGCAGACGACGGCCGGGAAGTGCATCACCCAGCAGCCCGACACGCCAAGGCTTCCACGACCGGCTCGCCGGCGGCACCTACGTCGTGCGTCCGGCGCAGGTGTAGCCGCTTGCACTCGGCTAGCCGGACCTTCACCGGCACCGGGGGTGTTCATTGTTGTCGCTCGCTCTCGGGCCATCTGGGGACTTACCCGCCATGCTGGTCTCCTCGCCGTTGGTGACACGCCGTGCCGTGGGTTCGGCGCGCGTTCGGTGACCGTGGACCGTCGGCGGTGGTCTCTAGGCTTAGCGGCATGCGCGACCGCGCGACGATCGACGACGAGTTGCGACTACTAGCTGCGGTGCGGCGGTCGATTCACGAACAAGGCGGTCAGCCATCGCACCGCCAGGCCGACGAACGACGATGACGTCGATGGCGGTGTGGCGAGTCACGTTGGTGTGGCGTCCTATTCACCGATGTTGCGGAACCCGCCGGCGCATTAAACTCTTTCCCTGGGACGCCGAGACCGAGTTCCGCCTCTTTCTCTTCACCGGCTCGTCACGGGTACGCAATCCTCGGACGGCCGGGTCGAGCGTAACGTTACCGTCTACCAGCTTGATGCTGATGACTCGTTGACAGTCGAGGTCGCGCGGCGGCTCGCGCAGGCGCTCATTGAGGTCGCCGACGAAGCCGAGCAGATGAAGGCTACGACCAGATCGGCGCGTCAGAAAACCGATAAGGAAACACCATGCACGAAAAGTCCTATGAAAAGCGCGTCCGCATCGCTGCCAAACGCCAGGGGTTGCGCCTCGTGAAGTCACGTCGCCGTGATCGCTCGGCAGACGACTACGGTCTCTACGTACTGGTCGGTGATTCGCGCGGCAACCGGCTGCTCGGCGCACAGGCCCCGCTGTCCGCGTTCGCCAAAGGCGATGGAATGTCACTGATCGACGCCGCCGCCGAAGTGTCGGCGGTCGCAGTGGGGAGCCTGTGGCGGGCACAGTGACGAGGTGCGGATGCCCGACGCCACCGAGCTGGTCGTAATCGACGCCACAAGGCCGGAGATGTCCTTGTCATATGTCACGTTGGTCATCGTGCCCCCCGATTCTTGCGGTCAATACAGTTATTTAGTCAGTCCGTTGAATGCGCGCGTCGGGAATCAAGCGTTTGACGCCGCGACTTCGTTAACGCCTGGCGGCGTGTTGCCGGTGACCGCGACAGTGCCTGAGATGGCGGTGGAGTCCTTCTCGTCTGACACCTTCCTCGGCGCCCGCAACCGGCGCCTGGCCCGGCGCCGCGGCAAGCCGAAGGCGATTGTCGCAACGTCTACGCGATGGGCGAGAGCGATTTATCCTACGGAAGGCCCCGGATGAGACAGCACGCGACGAGCCGCAACCGCATACGGCGCTCGTCGGCGAGTGACGACCAGTGCCACATGCGGGGACCCGGTCCGCGACCGCGGGTCGGCTACGAGTCAACAAAGGGGTCCGGGAATGACGGAGTACGCAACGGCAATCACGTTTCCACAAACCAGCACGACGTACGAGGCGTTCAGCAAACTGTCAGCCGCTGCCAACCAGTATGGGGTCCGGTCGGCCGGGATCATCGAACGTGACGCTCAGGGGCACCTGCGGGTTCCGGAGTCGGGCGACAGCGCCGCCGGTATTGGAATCGCCAGTGGCAGCTTGATCGGGATGCTCGTCGGTGTGCTCGGTGGCCCGATCGGGATGCTGCTCGGGTGGAGTGTCGGCGCGGCGACCGGCGCCCTTTACGACGCCGACCGCCTGGACACGGGTGACGAGGCGATCGCAGCATTTGGGCGCCTCATACCACCTGGCGGCAACGCGATCCTCGCCGTGACGGACGAAGTCACGACCGATCCATTGGAGCAGTTTGCGGCCGGACTGGGTGGCAAGGTTTCCCGGAGGCCGCTGGACGAGGTTCTGGCCGAGTTGGAGGCGCAGGATGAGGCCGCGCGGGAGGCTGACAAGGCCGCCCGAAAGGCGATACGTGAGCAGAAGAAGCGGGAGCGCAAGGAAGACGTTCAGACGCGAGTGGACGCGTTGAAAGCAAAGTTCCATAAGGAGTAAGGAGCGCCCGTTGTGGGTGAGCCGAAACGTCCTTCCCGGTGTGGCCATCGGCCTTCATCCGCCTCGCCGTCGCGATGTGCTCGGGTCGTCAACCTTGCGGGCCGCCCGAACTTGGTGCTGTTAGCACGGGATCACAGACTAGTGAGATCTTTGAATTCTACGAGGCTGGTCGCCCGGAGCCAGCCCGGCATCGGAGTCAGCGTGATCGACCGCGCCGCCCGATATCTTCGGTGCTGCTAGCCCTCCTCGGGCCAGTTGCCGCGAGGGTGAAGGCCGCCCCAGTCTTCCCACACTTCACGTGCCTCGCGGGGCGTGACGATGCGCCGTCGTAGCTCTAGCAGCAAGCTCTTCGGTGGAGGCACGGGAGAGCGCGTCGGTGGCGGCGTGGGATGGGCGATTCGGGGCCGTTCGGCGCAGCTTGACCACGAGCTCTTTGGGCTCCCCGCCGGCCAGGATGGTGTCGATGCTGCCGGGTGCCCAGGCCAGCTTGTTTTCCAGCATGGCGTAGGTGCCCGGGCTGGCCTTGCGCACGCCGTGCTCGATGTCGGCCAGCGTGCGCACGGTGAACTGCAGGCTGCCGGCCAGATCGGTGCGGTTGCGGTAGCCCAGCGCTACGCGCCGACTCACGATGTAGTGGCCGAGCCGTTCCAGTCGGCTATTGAGGCTGCGGCAGGCGAAGGCAATCCTAGCGATGGCTACGTCGAAGGTGCCTCGAATGCTCTCGTCATCGGGCAGGTGTACGCCACTACCGTGACGAATAGCATCGCATTGCCCGCAGCGGCAGTGAGCACGACCGATCAGGTGGGTTCGAAAGAGCCCGCCCGATTTCGTTGACCCACCGGTCACTTGTCTAACCACCCATCAGACGCATAAGGCCTACACGCTCGGCGCGTGTGGGGCCTATGTGTCTGCTCGCGCGAAAACTCAGCCGGTTAGCTTGCGGCGCTTCTTGCGCTCGACGCAACCGCCGTCCTCCCCCGCCAACGGCTACTACGCCGCGGATACTGACCAATCGGATCGTCGGTTTGGCCAGCAAACATCGGCGTACTAGTTTGACTGGCGACGGTCGTCGCAACCCCCAGTCGAGCCCTCTGACTGGTTGGATAAGTGAATCTCAGTGCCCATTCATTTGTAGGAGTTTCCTCATGAGCGCTCGCCGAATCGCTCGTTTCCTCGGTGCTGTGGTGGCGACCACCTGGGCGGTGCTGCTGAGCGGGGCGGTCCCGTCGGCGTCCGCTCAGCCGTGCCCCGATGTGGAGGTGGTGTTCGCCCGGGGTACCGGAGAGCCACCTGGTGTTGGCGGGATAGGACAGGGATCTGTCGACTCGCTGCGCTCGCAAGCTGGCGGCAGGTCGGTCGGGGTGTATGCGGTCAACTACCCCGCCAGCAGCGATTTTGGCGCAGGCGTGGAGTTCGCTAGAACCGTCGTCGACGGGATTAGGGACGCGGGCGCTCACGTCCAGTCCATGGCGGCGAACTGCCCGAACACCCGGATGGTGCTCGGTGGATATTCGCAGGGCGCGGCCGTGGCGGGTTTCGTCACCTCGGCTGCGGTGCCGTCGGAAGTGCCTGCCGCGTTCCTGTCCTTCGTACCCCAGCCGATGCCGCCGGAGGTGGCTGACCACGTCGCCGCTGTCGTCCTGTTGGGAAAGCCTTCCGAGGACTTTCTGCGCCAGTTCGGCGCGCCGCCGATCGTTATCGGCCCGGCGTATGTGGCCAAGACGATCGAGTTGTGCGCTCCCGGTGACACGATCTGCTCGGGTGCTTTCGGTGGGGGGCCCACCATCGCGCACGCTCTGTATGGCGTGAACGGGATGGTCAACGAGGGTGCAGCTTTCGCCGCGAGTCGCCTCTAGCGCTGCTCCCACCGCCACACGCGCCGAAGCTCGCGCGCATACCGACTCAGTGCGTCAAAACCACTGATATATGTCAGCATTGAGACATGAGTGCACGCCACATCGCTCGTGTCCTCGCTGCTGCGGTGGTGACAATTTTGGCGCTGCTGAGCACACCCGTCCCATCCGCGTTCGCCCAGCCGTGCCCCGACGTCGAGGTGGTGTTCGCCCGGGGTACCGACGAACCACCCGGTGTTGGCGGGATAGGGCAGGAATTCGTCGACTCGATGCGCTCACAAGTTCACAGGAGGTCGGTCGGGGTGTATGCGGTGAATTACCCCGCGAGCACCGATTTCCCCAGAGCCGTCGACGGTGTTAATGACGCGGCCGCTCATGTCCAGTCCATGGCGGCGAACTGTCCCAACACCAGGATGGTGCTGGGCGGATTTTCCCAAGGCGCCGCCGTGATCGGTTTCGTCACCGCGGATGTAGTACCGGATGGAGCACCTGCGTCGGCGGTAACCGGGCCGATGCCCCCCGAGGTGGCGGACCACGTCGCCGCGGTTGCCCTCTTCGGAAAACCGTCGAACGGGTTCATGCGCACGATCGGCGCGCCGCCTATTGCAATCGGTCCGCTGTATGCAGCCAAGACCATCGAGTTGTGCGTCCCTAACGACCCGGTTTGCTCTGACGGCGGGGAATGGGCCGCGCACGGTCTATATGGGATGAACGGGATGGTCGGCCAGGCCACCACCTTCGCCGCCACTCGCCTCCAGCCAAGTTCCGAGGAGGACACGGTGGTGCAGCCAGGCGTTCACCGTCCGTAGCCCTTCATTCCTCTCTTACCCCTGTCTTCACCGGGGGCACAGCTTGCCGCCAGAGCGCCGATACGTGCCAAACGATGTCAGCGTCTCAGCTGGTCCGCACGCCTATGAACGATTGAGTGTGTTGTCCGGCGGGCTGTCGGGTACCCAGACGGTAATGATTTCAATATTGGTTGCCTTAGGTGTGCTGGGCGTGCTGCTCGCCTCGGCGTTTGTTGGCGCTTTGTGCGCGGTGAGTGCGCATAGCCAATTGTCTGTTATGCCTGCGCGGACGCGGAGGTTCGTTCGCTGCTCTCGGTAACGGCTGTCGGCTTGCCGCACAGCTTGGGCGTGAACGACGAGCATGCTACGGCGTAATTGACGCCGCCGAATCGCTGTGGATCAGTCGCCCGAGTGTGCCTCGTTGGTTTCGGCATTCATGCCTGCGGTTGTCAATTAGTTGCGCAGCGTCTCACTCGGCGCGGTGCCGAATTCCCGTTTGTAGGCCGTGCTGAAGCGGCCTGCGTGGGTGAAACCCCATCGGCCGGCGATCGCGGTCACGGTGTCGACGGCCGGATCGGCGGCCTGCAGGTCGCGGTGGGCTCGGTCCAGACGCACGCGCCGCAGGTACTCCACCGGGTTACACGCAGAGGGTGACCCGGTTCAGGCGGTCGGCGACAGCTTCGTCGTGCACATGGATCGCGAGGCGCTCAACGACTTTCCGCTCGGCAAGTACGACCTGGGCCAGATCCGCCCACAGATCGGGCACGTCTACGGCTACCGGCTACGAGCCGACGGCCGACGGCACGGTGGTCACCTCGTTCTATGACTGGGCCGACATCGACCCGAAGGGGCGAGAGGCCGGGATCTTCCCAGTGATACCCGAGAGTGCGCTGCGCGCGACGCTGGGAATCTTTGACCGCACGGTCCGTCGCGGCTGCCCCCGCGGTTAGCGGTCGAGGCCGCCCAGCTGAACGAAACCATTCCTGTTCGTCGGTGGCGGCGATTGTCGTGGCTGTCAATTTTTCACTTCACGGGCCAGATTCTCTTTGTGGATATCGAGGGCGAACTCGGAATCTGTTTTGGGCTGTACTGTGCACGGATAGCCCTCGCATATAACGATTTTCGCGCTAAAGTGAGATCCGGGTCACATCCTGTCTCAACGGGCGGGCTGTCGGGTACGCATGTCAGCTGTTTTCTTCGGGGTGGGTTTAGATGTCTTCTGTTTTGTTCGGGGTGAGTGTGTTAGGCGCGCTGGTTGTTTCGGCGTTAATCGGCGCGGGCCTGGTGTTGTATTCGGGTACCGACTGGTCTGGCATCGCGACGCGCTTGCGTCGGTTTGGTCGCTCAGAAAAGAACCGAGGGCCGTCGTAGTGGGCTGAGTTCGGTCACGCCTACGACATGACTGGACGGTCCTGGGCCATCCGCCCGCGGATCGGCATGTCGACGGCTATCGGCTTGAGCCGACGGCCACTGCCGGGGTTACGCCCGCGGCGGGTGATTTCGGCGTGGATAGTCGCGCTGTGCGCGACTCAGCACGCCGAAATCGCTGAGCGGCTAGATGCATGCGCCGATGTTGAGAAACCCGAACGGCCCCGGAAGGCCCGCGCACACGGAGAAATACGGCGTGATGTCGCCATTCCACGCCGGTAGCGGTGGCGGCGGAGGCGGTAGCGGTGGCGGCGGAGGCGGTAGCGGTGGCGGCGGGGCCCCGACGCACGCACCGGTTTGGGTGTCGAGCAGCGAACCCGGCGGGCAGTAAGGCACGCATACGTCGCCCGACGCGACTTGACCCACCGGGCATGCCGCGCGACTGACTGCGGGCGTAACCACGGTGACGACGGCGATCGGCGCAGCCGTCATCGCCGCCACGAAAAGCATTGCGGCAGCGGCGCGCCGACATGACTCCCTCATGGTGGCCTCCTCGGAAATCCATCCCCGACCGGTGGCTCCAGCGAACAATTTACGCGCGTGGCAATCCCACGGCAGCGGATTCGCGCCCCCGGATTGACCTGCCCGCGGCCGGGTCAACCTGGGGTTGACGAGAGGTCTGCGTCAACCTAGAGTTGACGCATGAGCAAGCCTGCCCCAATCGCCTACCCCGTCCGCCTCGACGACCTCATCTCCGCCATCAAGCAGGCGCACACCGATGCACTCGAACAGCTCACCGACGCGGTGCTGGCCGCCGAGCACCTCGGCGACCTCGCCGACCATCTGATCGGCCACTTCGTCGATCAGGCGCGGCGCTCGGGCGCATCGTGGACCGACATCGGCAAGAGCATGGGCGTCACAAAGCAGGCCGCCCAGAAGCGGTTCGTGCCCAAGGCCGATGCTGCGCTCGATCCCGAGGCGGGTTTCGGCCGGTTCACTCCCCGCGCGCGCAGCGCCGTCGTCGCCGCCCAGAACGAAGCCCACCAGGCCGGCAACCTCGAAATCACCCCGGACCACCTGCTACTCGGGCTGCTCGCCGACCTGGAGGCGCTGGCCACCCGACTGCTCAAGGCCCAGGATGTCGACCCGGAAGCCGTGCGGTCCGCGATCACGCTGCCCGAACGCAGCGACGACGTGCCACAGCTCATCCCGTTCAACGGGCCGGCCAAGAAGGCTCTCGAGCTGACCTTCCGCGAAGCTCTTCGGCTGGGCCACAACTACATTGGCACCGAACACATCCTGCTCGCGCTGCTGGAGCAGGAGGACGGCGAGGGGCCGCTGCACAGCGCCGGTGTCGACAAGGCGCAGGCCGAAGCCGACATCATCCGCATCCTCGAGGCGATGGTGCCGCGATCGAAGTGACGCCATCTCACATCGGCGCCCGCCCCGGCGTCTTCATGATGTGAGGGTGCGACCGTTCGAGGACGTGGTGGCCGAACACGGCGCGACCGTGCTGCGGGTCTGCCGCGCCGTGGTCGGACCGGTCGACGCCGAGGACGCGTGGTCGGAAACCTTCCTTTCGGCGCTGCGCGCCTACCCGGACCTGCCCGCCGACGCCAACGTCGAGGCGTGGCTGGTGACCATCGCCCATCGCCGCGCCATCGACGTCGGACGCGCCCGCTCCCGCCGACCCGTTCCCACCGACACGGTGCCCGACCGTCAAGCCGCACACGCCGATCCGGCGGCGCGTGACCCCGACCTGTGGGCGGCGCTGCAGCGGCTACCCACCAAACAGCGTCAGGCCGTCGCCTACCACCACATCGCCGGGCTGCCGTTCGCCGAGATCGCCGAACTGCTAGGCAACTCCCCCGACGCTGCGCGCCGCGCCGCCGCCGACGGACTCAAGACCCTCCGCAAGCTCTACCCGAAGGACGAAAAACCATGAGCAACAACGTTTTCACCGCACCACTGACCGACGAAGACGCTGCGCTGGAAAGCCTGCACCGCCGCCTCGAACGCGACGCCGACACCGGCGGAATGCTCGACGTCGCCTACCGCACCATCGACACCCCGGTCGGCACCCTGCTGCTGGCCGCCACCACCGTCGGGCTGGTCCGGGTTGCCTACGACGTCGAAACACACGCCGCGGTGCTGGCCGGGCTGGCCGAATCGGTGAGCCCGCGCATTCTGCGGGCTCCGGCCCGGCTGGACACCGCCGCGCGTCAGATCGACGAGTACTTCGCCAAGCGGCGCACCGTCTTCGACGTGCCGGTCGACCTGCGACTCGCCGAGGGCTTCCGCCGCAACGTCATCGAGCATCTGCGCGATATCGGCTACGGCCAGCGCCAGACGTACGGCGACGTAGCGGTCGCCATTGGCAATCCGCGTGCGGTGCGCGCCGTCGGCACCGCCTGCGCCCGCAATCCGCTGCCCGTTGTCATCCCGTGCCATCGCGTGGTCCGCTCCGACGGCTCACCGGGCCAGTACGCCGGCGGGCCGGACATCAAAGTGACGCTACTCGACCTCGAGGCCGCCTGAGGGAATGAAAACCGGCGCATGACGGTAGAACAACGCATGAAACTCAACGACGCCGCGCGCGAACTCATCGGATCGGGTGCCGACGCGACGCTGGTCACGCTCAACTCCGACGGCAGCCCGCAGGTCACCCTCGTGTGGGTGGCACTGCAATCCACCCCGGACGGCGATGAGCTCGTCACCGCACACCTGGCCGAACACCAGAAGGTTCGCAATGTCCGCCGTGATCCGCGGGTCGCGGTGACGATTGTCGACCCGGGGCGCGTCGGCGAGGTGATGCGACCGTACCTCGCGATCACCGGGACCGCCCGCGTCGTCGAGGGCGGCGCCCCCGAACTACTGAAGGACCTCGCCCAAACACTGGCCAGCCCGGATGCCCATTTCCCACCGCAAAATGCGCCGGCCGGGTACCTCAACCGCATCCGCATCGACAAGGTGGGCGGCGTCGGCCCCTGGGCGTCCTGAGGGCTGAACCTGCTGTCGCACCCGGCGTCGTGTGCCATCATGCGAGGCACACCAAGGAGGGGACATGTGTCGCTGGTTCGTGCTTCTGATCGCAAGCGTGGCGGTTTCCGCCGGCCTGACGGCGGCGCCGGCCTCGGCGGTCGAGAGCCCGATCGGCCGGCTCGGCGAGACGTTGCGCGTGGA
The DNA here is from genome assembly GCA_963799495.1 of uncultured Actinomycetota bacterium. Classification (GTDB taxonomy): domain Bacteria; phylum Actinomycetota; class Actinomycetes; order Mycobacteriales; family Mycobacteriaceae; genus Mycobacterium. Next base: position 22,978 of record CAWCXH010000026.1, on the reverse strand, counting down.
GTTCGCCGACATCGTCGCCGATGTGACCGTCCACGACGTGCTGCCCAGCGAGGTTCCGCCGGGCTGGGGGTGGAACGGCTCGCCGCGTTGGCGGGCTCAGGGCGGGCCCTGGCGCGCGCCGGTGACCGTTCACACGATTCAGGCACCCAACCCCTACAAGATGGCCATCGCGTTCACCTTCAACGGTGTCACTCCATACGCCGACGCGTACACCTCCAAGCACACCGATGCGCCCGACGCGCTGGAAACCGCCCTGCAGAACGCGCCGCCGGGTTCGACGGTCAACGGCGCCGTGTATTGGGATGTCTACCGCGCTCGAGTCACGAACGTGGTTCTGCTCAACCCGCAAACGGGTAGGCACCTGGCCCAGTGGAACCTGTGGGAGCCGGGCACACCGCTTCCCTAGGTCCGTATGACTATTCAGGTGGCCACGGCAGTCGCGGCCGACCTCCCCGACCTCGCCGATATCGCCGCCAGAACCTTCCCGCTGGCCTGCCCGCCGTCGGCGACACCGGACAACATCGCCGCGTTCATCGACGAGAACCTGTCGCAGGACCGGTTCCGGGACTATCTCGCAGATCCGGATCGGGTCGTGCTCACCGCACGTGAGGATGCGCGAATGGTGGGTTACGTCATGCTGATTCGCGGTGTCGTCGACGACGACGAAGTTCAGCGCGCGGTCACCGTGCATCCGGCCGTCGAACTCTCCAAGCTCTATGTGCTGCCCGACAGTCACGGCGCGGGCGTCTCGGCGGCACTGATGACGGCGGCCCTGACCACGGCCGAAGAGCTGGCCGCCAAATGCGTCTGGCTGGGCGTCAATCAGCAAAACCAACGGGCACAACGCTTTTACGCCAAGCACGGATTTGCGATCAACGGCACCAAGACATTCCGGCTGGGCGCCGGCATCGAAAACGACTACGTGATGGTTCGCCCGCTCTGACCCGCGGTGGTCAGCGCCAACAATCGCGACGTCGCCCGCAGATACTTCTTGCGGAAGCCGCCGGCCAGCATCTCTTCGCTGAAGATGGTGTCCAGCTTGGTTCCCGACGCCACCACCGGGATGCCGGCGTCATACAGCCGGTCGGTCAGCGACACCAGCCGCAGCGCGACGGCCTGGTCGTCGATCGGGTGCACGCCGGTGATGAATACCGCGGTCACGCCTTCGATCAACGTCAGGTAACGCGACGGGTGCATCGACGCCAGGTGTGCGCACAGCGCGTCGAAGTCGTCCAGCGTCGCACCCGGTGTCCGCGACGCGCGGTCGCTCACCTCCTCGTCGGTCAACGGCTCCGGCGCGGGCGGCAGGTCGCGATGCCGGTAGTCCGGACCGTCGATTCGCACGCTCGTGAAAATCCTTGCCAGGGTGTGGATTTCACGCAGGAAATCCTGCACTGCGAAGCGGCCCTCGCCGAGCTGCTCGGGCAGGGTGTTCGACGTGGCCGCGATCGAGACGCCGCGTTCGACGAGTTCCGACAGCAGCCGCGAGATCAGCGTCGTGTTGCCCGGATCGTCGAGTTCGAACTCGTCGATGCACACCACCACGTAGTCGGCCAGCAGGTCGATGCATTCGGCGAAGCCGAACACCCCGGCCAGTTGAGTGAGCTCACCGAACGTCGCGAACGCCTTGGGATGGGTCGAAGCCTCGGGCAGCCGGTAATACGACGACGCCAACAGGTGGGTCTTGCCGACTCCGAACCCGCCGTCGAGATACAGCCCGACACCAGGCAGCACCTCGCGCCTGCCGAACAGCTTCTTCTTCCCGGCCCGCCGCATCACCGCCTGATCGCAGAATTGCAGGCAGGACTGCACGGCCGCGGCCTGCGACGGCTCGACCGGATCGGGCTTGTAGGTGTCGAAGCTGACGTCGGCGAAGGTCGGCGGCGGAATGAGTTGGGCGATCAGCCGCTCCGGCGTCACCGTGGGATGCCGGTCGACGAGATGGCCGACATCGTTGGACCCGTGCATGCAGGCAGCGTAGCGGCGTGCTCAAATTCTCCTTATGCCCGATGACGGTGCTGGGATGGGGCTCACAGTGTTGGGCGCCGTTGACGACGTCCACGAGAGCCGGCTGACCGACCTCTACGCCTATCCAGACGACCTGCAGGCGTGCTGGGTGCGCGGCAACATGATCGCCAGCCTGGACGGCGGAGCGACCGACGACGGCAAGGCCGGCGGGCTGGCCGGACCGGGTGACCGCGCCGTGTTTGAGCTGATGCGGCATGTCGCCGACGTCATCCTGGTCGGCGCGGCCACGGTGCGCATCGAGAACTACTCCGGCGCGCAGCTGTCCGTCGCGCAGCGCCAGGCCCGGCAGCGCCGCGGCCAGGCCGAGGTGCCGCCGATCGCCGTCGTCACCCAGACCGCCCAGCTCGACCACGACGCGAAGCTGTTCACCCGCACCGAGGTGCCGCCGCTGATCCTGACGTGCACCCAAACCGTCGACGAGGCCTGGGGCCGGCTGGGCGCGGTGGCCGAGGTCATCGACGCATCGGGCCCGCGGCCGGACAGCGTCGACGCCGCCACGGTGCTCAAGATCCTGGCGGAACGGAAGCTGTTCCGGGTGCTCACCGAGGGCGGGCCGCAGTTCCTGAGCTTGCTGATCGAGGACAACCTGCTCGACGAGCTGTGCCTGACGGTGGCGCCGATCCTGGTCGGCGGTGTGGCCCGGCGAATCGCCACCGGGCCCGGTCAGGTGCACACCAGGATGCAACGCGCCCACCTGCTCACCGACGATGAGGGCTACCTGTACACCCGCTACGTGAAGAGGTGACCGACCGCGCGATCGCTACTGTGGTCAGCATGCGTCGGCATCGTCAGCGGGTCCAGGCCCTGAGCGCCTCGACCGTCGTGCTGTCGGTTTTGCTGGCCGGATGTGCGCCGGGCCTGGCCGCCAACCCGCGCTACGCCACCGACTCCGGCGCCGGGCCGCAGGGCCAGCCCGCCACCACCACCGCGCAGGCCGGGCCTCCCCCGATCGAGGCGCCCAAGAACGACCTGTCCTGGCGCGACTGCACGGCGCGGGTGTTCAGCGACGCCGCCATGCAGCCGATCCCGGGCGTCACGCTGGACTGCGCGAGCTATGACGCCGACCTCGACTCGATCAACGGCGCCACCGGAACGGTCAGCATCGGCGTGGTGCGCGCCCGCTCGGTGCAGACCCCGCCCGACGCCGGTCCGCTGGTGATGACCACCGGATCGGACCTGCCGTCGTCGGTGCAGCTGCCGGTGTGGCTGTCCCGCGCCGGCGGCGACGTGCTGAACGGTCATCCGATCGTGGCCGTCGACCGGCGCGGCATCGGTATGTCGGGAGCACTGGACTGCCGCGACCTTTTCGATCGCCAGGAAATGCTCGACCAGGCGCAGTTCCAGTTCGGCGACGACCCCGTCGCCACCCTCGGCGAGATCACCATGACCGCCACCACCACCTGCACCGACACCATCGCCCCCGGCGACTCGGCCTACGACAACTCCCATGCCGCCGAGGACATCGAGCGGCTGCGCAACACCTGGGACGTGCCCGGCATGGCGCTGCTCGGCATCGGCAACGGCGCCCAGGTGGCGCTCGCCTACGCGGGTCGACACCCCAACAAGGTGTCGCGGCTGATTCTCGATTCCCCGCTGCCGCTGGGCATCAGCGCCGAGATGGCCGCCGAGCAGCGCGTCAAGGGCGAGCAGGCGTCGCTGGATGCATTCGCCGCACAGTGCGCGGCGACCAACTGCCCGCTGGGCGCCGATCCGAAGGCAGCGGTCGACGCGCTGTTGGCATCCGCGCGCGACGGCCAGGGACCCGGCGGTGCGTCGGTGGCCACGGTCGCCGACGCCATCGCCACCGCGCTGGGATACCCTCGGGGCGACCGCGTCAGCGCCACCAACGATCTGGCGTCGGCGGTGGCGTCGGCCAATTCCGGTGACACCAATCAGATCACCAACCTGATCACCCAGGCCGAGACGCTGCGGCAGACCGACGGCCAGTTCGTCAACTCGTGCAGCGACGCGCTGAACCGACCCACCCCCGACCGGGTCCGCGAACTCGTGGTGGCCTGGGGCAAGCTCTACCCGCAGTTCGGCACCGTCGGCGCGCTCGATCTCGTCAAGTGCCTGAACTGGCCGAGCGGTTCGGCGCCGGAGGAACCCAAGAACCTCAAGATCCCCGTGCTGCTCCTCGGCGTGCAGAACAACCCGATCGTAGGCAACGAGGGCGTGGCTGCCGTCGCCGCCACCGTGATCAACGCCGGCACCTCCAGCAAGCGGATCATGTGGCAGGGCATCGGGCACGGGGCCTCCATCTACTCACCCTGCGTTTTGCCGCCGGTGATCGGCTACCTGGACAGCGGCAACCCGCCGCCCACCGACACTTACTGCCCCGCCTGACACCTCGGCACCGGCCTCCGGTGTACGGTGCGCTGGTGGCGGCACCTGACTCCATCCGTACCGGCCTGCTCGAATCCTTACGGGATGCCTTCCGGCCCCGCACCTCCCCGCCGAGCACCGCAACGGTGCTGCGTTCGGTACTGTGGCCGATCGCGATCCTGTCGGTCATCCACCGCAGCTACGTCCTGGGCACCACCGGCTACATCACCGACGACTTCGGACCCGTCTACCGCGCCGTGGTGAATTTCAAGATGGGCTGGGACATCTACAACGAGCACTTCGACCACGTCGATCCGCATTATTTGTACCCGCCGGGCGGCACGCTGATCATGGCGCCGTTCGGCTACATGCCCGTGGACGCGTCGCGGCACTGGTTCATCTTCATCAACACCGTCGCGATCGTGGTGGCCGGCTATTTCCTGTTGCGGCTGTTCAACTTCACGCTGTCGTCGGTGGCCGCGCCCGCGCTGCTGCTGGCGATGTTCTGCACCGAAACCGTCACCAACACGCTGGTGTTCACCAACATCAACGGCTGCATCCTGCTGCTGGAGGTGTTGTTCTTCCGGTGGCTGCTGGACGGCAAGGTCAACCACGAATGGTGGGCCGGGGTCGCGATCGGGCTGACCCTGGTGGTCAAACCGCTGCTGGCGCCGCTGCTGTTGCTTCCCCTGCTGAACCGGCAGTGGCGGGCGTTGTCGACAGCGTTCGTGGTGCCGCTGGTATTCAACGCCGCCGCGTGGCCGCTGATCAGTGATCCGATGAACTTCGTCACGCGCACCGTGCCCTACATCTTCAGCACGCGCGACTATTTCAACAGCTCGATCCTGGGCAACGGGGTGTACTACGGCCTGCCGATGTGGCTGATCCTGTTGCTGCGCATTGTCTTCGCCGGCTTGGCGGTCGCCAGCCTGGTGCTGCTGTACCGCTACTACCGCACCCGCGACCCGTTGTTCTGGATGTTGACGTCCTCGGGTGTGCTGCTGGTCGCGTCGTGGCTGGTGTTGTCGCTGGGCCAGGCCTACTACTCGATGATGTTGTTCCCGTTCCTGATGACAGTGGTGCTGCCGAATTCGGTGATCCGCAACTGGGTGGCGTGGCTGGCCATCTACGGATTCATGACGATGGACCGCTGGCTGCTCTGGTACTGGCCGACGACGGGCCGCTTCCTGGAATACATGAAGGTGACCTACGGCTGGTCGCTGATTCTGGTGGTGGTGTTCTGCGTGCTCTACTTCCGCTACCTGGACGCCAAGGAAGACGGCCGGCTGCAGCACGGCATCGACCCGCCGTGGATGACGGCCGATCGACCGCGCGCTAGCGTTGGGGCATGACCTCTCCGCGCCCCAAAGTGGAACTGACCGACGACGAGTGGCGCGCCAAGCTCAGCCCCGATGAGTTCGCGGTGCTGCGCCGGGCCGGCACCGAGCGGCCGTTCACCGGGGAGTACACCGACACCAAGACCGAAGGCGTCTACGAGTGCCGGGCCTGTGGCGCCGAACTGTTCCGCAGTACAGAGAAGTTTGAATCCCATTGCGGCTGGCCGTCTTTCTTCGACCCGGCCGACACCGACGCGGTGATCCTGCGCAGAGACGATTCGATGGGCATGACCCGCATCGAGGTGCTGTGCGCCAACTGCCACAGCCACCTGGGCCATGTCTTCGAGGGCGAGGGCTACCCGACGCCGACCGACCAGCGCTACTGCATCAACTCGATCTCACTGCGGCTGGTGCCGAGCTAGCCACTTCATCGAGATTGCGCTCAGGGTCGCTAACTCGCGTGTGACGACCGGGAACCCATTTTCGGTGAGAAATCAGGGCAGGCGCGCGACGAGTTCTTCCACGGCGACGCGCGGGCCGGTGAAGAACGGCGTTTCCTCGCGGACGTGCCGGCGCGCGTCGGTGGCCCGCAGGTCGCGCATCAGGTCGACGATGCGGTGCAGCTCGGGCGCCTCGAAGGCGAGGATCCACTCGTAGTCGCCGAGCGCGAAGGCCGGCACGGTGTTGGCCCGGACATCCTTGTAGCCGCGGGCGGCCATGCCGTGCTCGGCCAGCATCCGGCGGCGCTCCTCATCGGGCAGCAGATACCAGTCCAGCGACCGCACGAACGGATACACGCAGATGTAGGCGCCGGGCTCCTCGCCGGCCAGGAACGCCGGGATGTGGCTCTTGTTGAACTCCGCCGGACGATGCAGCGCGACGCTGCTCCACACCGGTGTGGCCGCCCGCCCGAGTGTCGTGGTGCGCCGGAAGTCCGAGTAGGTCGCCTGCAGCGCCTCCAGCCGCTCGGCGTGCGTCCAGATCATGAAATCGGCATCGGCGCGCAGCCCCGCCACGTCGTACAGACCGCGGACCACCACGCCGCCCTCCTCCTGCTGCTTGAGGAAGGTCGCCGTCTCGTCGACGATCGCGGCCCGCTCGTCGCCCAGCACGCCAGGACGCACGCTGAACACCGAAAACATCAGGTAGCGCAGGGTGGCGTTGAGGGCGTCGAAATCGAGCTTGGCCATGGCTCCTATCGTGCCACGCCCGATACCGCCAGCGACGCGGCCGCCCTGGTGGCCGCGGCCACGCACGCCGGCACCCCGATGCCGTCGAGATAGCCGCCCGCCACCGCCAGCGTCGGCGGCAGGCCCGCCCGCAGCTCGGCGACCACATCCCCGTGCCCGGGGCCGTACTGCGGCATCGCGTCGATCCAGCGCGCCACATGACAATCGACGGGCTCCACGGCGATGCCGAAAACCGTCGCCAGATCCTGCGCCGACCACGACAGCAGATCCTCGTCGCCGGCGCTGCGGGCCATGTCGTCGCCGAAACGGCCGAACGACATCCGCACCAACTCCACGTTGCCGCGCTGCCCCCACTTGCGCGACGACAGCGTGATCGCCTTGGCGCGCAACCGTTCTCGGCTGGCCACCAAGACCCCGGAGTGCTCGGGCAACGGCGTGCCGCCGGGCAACGCCAGGGCCACCAACGCCGTCGAGGCCACCGCGATGCGCCGCGCCGCGGCCGCGGTTCTCGGGGCGACGCCCTCGATCAGCTTCGGCAGGCGAGGCGCCGGAACCGCCAGCACCACCGCGTCGGCGTGCCGGCGCGCACCCTCATCGTCGAGCAGTTCCCAGCCACGGTCGGAGCGGTTGACCCGATCGACGGCGACCTGCGCCCACCGGAAACCGGCCCGCCGGATGAGCTCGTCCAACAGCACCGCATACCCGCCGTCGACGGCGCCGAACACCGATCCCCTGACCGGCGGCGGCAGTGCCTCGCGCACCGCATCAGTCAGGTTTGCCGCGCCGCGGTCCAGGACCGCGGCCAGCGTCGGGGCCGCCGAGCGCAGGCCGATGGTGGCAGCCGATCCGGCGTACACGCCGGCCAGCAGCGGGTCCACGGAGCGGGCCACCACCTGCTCGCCGAACCTCTCACCGACCAGGTCGGCCACCGTCGGATCGGCAGCCGGGCGCCAACTCAGCGGGCGGGTGCGTTCGTTGACCATGCGCGCGATTGTCGCGTCGTCCACCAGCCCGACCAGCGAGGACGCCTGCGCCGGGATGCCGTTGAGGGTGTCGCGCGGCAGCTGGTGCAGCCGGCCCTGGCTGTAGATCAGCGGACGCACACCCGTGGTGCCGACCTGCTTGCCGGCCAGGCTCAGCTCGGCCAGCAGCGCGGGCACCTCGGGCCGGCGCGCGACGAACGCCTCCGCACCGACGTCAATCAGCTGCCCGCCCACTCGCTCTGTGCGCAGCACGCCGCCGAGCCGGTCGGCGGGATCGAACAGCGTGATCGACGCCTGCGGTCCTGCCGTCACCCGCAGCCGGTAGGCCGCTACCAGCCCCGAAATCCCGCCACCGACAACGCAATACGACGCAGTCACAGCGAATGCACCAACGCCACCACGTCGGTGATCGCCCCCGGGTCGGTGGCGGGCAACACACCGTGCCCGAGGTTGAACACATGGGCGGCCGCGCCCGCGTCGACGGCGCGCCGACCGTCATCGACGACGTCGCGCACCGCGCGCTGCACCACCGGCCAACCGGCGAGCAACACCACCGGGTCGAGGTTGCCCTGCAGGCGCGGTGCCGGGCCGAACCCGGGCGGCGGCGTCGGTCAGCGACGTGCGCCAGTCCACGCCGACGACGCTCGCGCCCGCTTCTGACATCGCGCCCAGCAGTTCGGCGGTGCCAACCCCGAAGTGCGTCATCGGCACACCGGCGCCGGCTAGCGCCGTGAACACCCTGGTGCTGTGCGGCAGCACATAGGTGCGGTAGTCGACCAGCGACAGCGTCCCGGCCCAGGAGTCGAACACCTGGATGGCGTCCACCCCGGCCGCCAGCTGGGTCCCTAGGAACGCGATCGTCAGATCGGTCAGCTTCGTCATCAACGCGTGCCAGGTGTCGGGTGCGCCCAGCATCATCGCCTTGGTGCGCTCGTGGTGGCGGCTCGGGCCGCCCTCGACGAGATAGGACGCCAATGTGAACGGGGCGCCGGCGAACCCGATGAGCGGGACATCGCCCAGCGCTGACACCAGCAAACCAACCGCATCGGCTATCGGCGCAACCTGGTGTGGCTCAAGGGGTTTCATGGCCTCGACGTCGGCGGCGGTGCGCACCGGATATTCGATCACCGGGCCGACGTCGGGCACGATGTCCAGTTCGATACCCGACGCCTGCAGCGGCACCACGATGTCGGAGAACAGGATGGCCGCATCGACGCCGTGGCGGCGCACCGGCTGCAGGGTGATCTCGGTGATCAGTTCGGCGTCGAAGCACGCCTGCATCATGGTGTTCTGCGCGCGCAGAGCCCGGTATTCGGGCAGCGAACGTCCGGCCTGCCGCATGAACCACACCGGTACGCGGTGGGGTTTGCGGCCGCCGGCTGCGGCCAAATACGGCGACTCGGGCAGCTCACGGCGGGTATTCATCGGCTCCAATGCTGCCATGAGCCACAGATACGGCGCGCCTGCGCACAGGCCTGCCCGGATGGTCTAGCGTCAAACGGCGTGACCTCCGCCGAACCGGCTCAGTTCCGTGAAGCGGTGGCGGCGATGAATGCCACCACCGTACGGCCGGAAATCGAGCTCGGCCCGATCCGCCCGCCGCAACGGCTGGCGCCGTTCAGTTACGCGCTGGGCGCCGAGGTCCGACATCCCGAAACGGCCATCGTCCCGGAGCGGTCGGAGGGCGACGCGTTCGGCCGGCTGATCCTGCTTCACGACCCCGAGGGCGCCGAGGCCTGGGACGGCACGATGCGGCTGGTGGCCTATATCCAGGCCGACCTGGACTCCAGCGAAGCCGTCGACCCGCTGCTGCCCGAGGTGGCCTGGAGCTGGCTGGTGGACGCACTGGAGGCGCGCGCCGAACACGTCACCGCGCTCGGCGGCACCGTCACCGCCACCACCTCGGTGCGCTACGGCGACATCTCCGGCCCACCGCGCGCTCATCAGCTCGAGCTGCGCGCGTCGTGGACCGCGACGACGCTGGAGCTGGGCCCGCACGTGCAGGCGTTTTGCGAGGTGCTCGAGCACGCCGCGGGCCTGCCGCCGGCCGGGGTCACCGACCTGGGCTCGCGCACCCGCGCCTGAGATGACAGACGCAGAACCGCAGAACACCGACGCCGCAGAGCCCGAAGCCACGCCGCTGCTGGCCCCTGGCGACGGGGTGCCCGAGCTGGCGATCACTGGCAGTGAAATCGCCAGGGCCGCAGCGCTTTTGGCGTCCGGCCACGGTTCATTCGCGGTTGACGCCGAGCGTGCGTCGGGCTTCCGCTATTCCAACCGGGCCTACCTGGTCCAGATCCGCCGCGCCGGCGCGGGCACGGTGCTGATCGACCCGGTCAATCACGGCGGGGACCCGGTGGCCACGCTAGCCCCGGTCGCCGAGGTGCTGGCGGCCGACGAGTGGGTGTTGCACGCCGCCGACCAGGATCTGCCGTGCCTGGCCGAGATCGGCATGAGGCCGCCGAGGCTGTATGACACCGAACTCGCCGGCCGGCTGGCCGGGTACGACCGGGTGAACCTGGCCGCGATGGTGCAACGACTGCTGGGCCTGGGGCTGGTGAAGGGACACGGCGCCGCCGACTGGTCCAAGCGGCCGCTGCCGCCGGAATGGCTAAACTACGCCGCGCTGGATGTCGAGGTGCTCCTGGAGCTGCGGTCGGCGATCGCCCGGGTCCTCGAGGAACAGGGCAAAACCGAGTGGGCGGCCCAGGAATTCGAGTTCCTGCGCACATTGGTCGCCTCCCCGACCCGGCGGGACCGCTGGCGGCGCACGTCGGGCATCCACAAGGTGCGTGACCCGCGGGCGCTGGCCGCCGTGCGCGAACTGTGGACCGCCCGCGACCATATCGCGCGCCGCCGCGATATCGCGCCGGGCCGCATCCTGCCCGACGCCGCGATCATCAACGCCGCCACCGCCGACCCCGACACCGTCGAGAAGCTGACCGCGCTGCCGATCTTCGGAGGATCGCGGCAGCGGCGCAGCGCTCAGGTGTGGCTGGACGCATTGGCCCGGGCCCGGGCCTGTGACGACCCGCCACCGGCGACCGAACAGCTGACCGGACCGCCGGCGGCGGCGCGCTGGGGGAAGCGCAAACCCGAGGCGGCCGCGCGGCTGGAGGCTGCCCGCGCCGGCCTGGCCGAGCTGTCCCAACGCGTCTCGGTGCCGACGGAGAACCTCGTCACGCCCGAGGTGGTGCGGCGGCTGTGCTGGGACTGGCAGGCCGTCGCGGACACCGAAACCGCGATCGACGAATTCCTACGCGAGGCGCAGGTCCGGCCCTGGCAGCGCGAACTCGTCGTCCCGGTGCTGGCGGCGGCGCTGGCGTCGACCGACGGACCCTGAGGAACCGTTGGCCTAGGGTGATTTGGTGCCCTTGTTGCTCGGTCCGGCCCTTCGACACGTCGGGGACACCACCGCGCTGATCTGGGTGCAGACCGAAGGTGCGAGCACGGTTGAGGTTCTCGGGTGCGCGGCGCCGACATTCGAGGTGCAAGGGCACCATTTCGCCCTGGTCACCGTGACCAATTTGACCGCCGACGCCACCACCGAATACCAGGTCAGGGTGGACGGCGAGCTGGTCTGGCCGCTCGAGGACTCGCCGTTCCCGCCGAGCGTGATCCGTACCCGCGGGCCGGGGTCGGCGCACCGGCTTCGGGCGATCTTCGGGTCGTGCCGGTACCCCAAGACCGAAGTGCAGAAGATCGAGTCCAAGCTCGGGCTCGATGCGCTCGACAGTTACGCCACCCGGTTGGCCGGCCGCACAAAAGACGAGTGGCCGGACGTGCTGATCCTGCTCGGTGACCAGCTGTACGCCGACGAACTCCCGCCGGAGGAGCGGCGACGGCTCGCGCGCCGGCGCGCGCGGCTGAGCAGGCACGGCCAGCGCCCGCCCAACGAGGTGGTGACCTTCGCCGAATACGAACGGCTGTACCGACATTCGTGGAGCGACGTTGAGATCAGATGGCTGATGTCCACCGTGCCCACGGCGATGATCTTCGACGATCACGACATCCGGGACGACTGGAACACGTCGGCGACCTGGCGTGCCGAGATGGAGAAGGAACCGTGGTGGCGTGACCGGATCCGGGCCGGGCTGGCGTCGTACTGGGTGTATCAGCACCTGGGTAATCTGAGCCCCGCCGAGTTGGCCGACGACCAGGATTACCAGCGCCTACTGGCCACCGAGGGCGACACCTGGCCGCATCTGGCAGACCTGGCCGACCGGGCGGACCAGGAGGTCGACTGCAACAAGGGGTTGCGGTTCAGTTATCGATGGGATCTCGGCCGCAGCCGGCTGATCATGATCGACTCCCGAAACGGGCGGATCCTGGAATCCGGCCAACGCATGATGATCGGCGAACGCGAGTTCGCCTGGCTGGAAGCCCAGGCCGAAGAACGCCCCGACGAAATCGACCATCTGGTACTGGCCTCGTCGGTGCCGTGGCTGATGCCGCCCGCCATCGGAGATCTGGAAACATTGAACGAGCGCGCCGCCGATCGCTCCGGCTGGCGCGGCCGACTCGCTGAAAAGATACGCCTGGCAGGTGATTTCGACCACTGGCCGGCGTACCTCAAGTCCTTCGTACGGCTGGCCGAGATGGTCGGCCACATCGCGGGCCATCCCGACGGCCCGGCCACCGTCACCATGCTCTCCGGAGACGTCCACCACAGCTATGCCGCCCGCGCCGAACTCACCGGCGATTCGGCCGGATCCGCCGGCGCAGCGGTGCATCAGCTCGTGTGCTCCCCGGTGCACAACTACGTGCCCTCATTCGTCAAACCGGCGTTCACGCTGGGCTGGACGAAGCCGGCTGCCGCGCTGACCCGATGGTGGGCGCGCCGTCGCGGACTTCCTCCGCTGCCACTGAGTTGGACGAACACCTGCGGTCCACTGTTCGGCAACACCATCGCCACATTTCGCGTGGACGGCCGTAATGCCGAGGTGTTCTTCGAGCAGCCGCGCGGATCCGGATCGTTGGACGAGGTCGGCCGGGTTTCGCTCAGTCGAAGCGCTGGCTGACCTCGGCCTCGGCGGCCACGCTGCCCAGTGCGGCTACCCAGCCGGTGATCTGGCGGGCGATGTGCTGGTCGGTCAGGCCGACTACGGCGAGCACCTCGCCGCGCGACGCATGCGCCTGGAACTCCTGCGGCAGCCCGACGTCGCGGCACGGCACGTCGATCTCGGCGCGGCGCAGCGCCGCGGACACCGCAGAGCCGACACCGCCAGCCACGCCGTTGTCCTCGACGGTGACGACCAGCTTGTGCGCCTTGGCCAACTCCCCTATCGCGTCCGGCACCGGCAGCACCCAGCGCGGGTCGACCACCGTCACGCCGATGCCCTGGTTGCGCAGCCGCTCGGCGACCGCCAACGCCATCGACGCGAACGGCCCCACCGCGACCAGCAGCACATCGTCGGACAGCCCCGCCGCGGGCACCGCGAGCACGTCGACACCGGCCCGTCGCTCGACAGCCGGAATGTCTTCGCCCACATCACCTTTGGGAAAGCGGATGGCGGTGGGCCCGTCGTCGATGTCGAGTGCTTCGCCGAGCTCCTCGGTCAACCGGGCGGCGTCACGCGGCGCAGCGACCCGCATGCCCGGGACGATGCCCAGCATCGACAGGTCCCACATGCCGTGGTGGCTGGCCCCGTCTGGACCGGTGACACCGGAGCGGTCCAACACGATCGTCACCGGAAGCTTGTGCAGCGCAACGTCCATGACGATCTGGTCGAACGCGCGGTTGAGGAACGTCGAGTAGATCGCGACGACGGGGTGCAGTCCGCCCATCGCCAGGCCGGCCGCCGACGTGATCGCGTGCTGCTCGGCGATGCCGACGTCGAAGAAGCGGTCGGGGAACCGCTGACGGAATGCGCTCAGCCCGGTGGGGCCGGGCATGGCCGCGGTGATTGCCACAATATCGCGGCGTTTGGCCCCGTAGTTGATCAGCGCATCGGAGAACGCCGACGTCCAGCCTGGTCCGGCGATCTTGGTAGCCATCCCGGTGAGCGGGTCGATGACGCCGGTGGAATGCATCTGCTCGGCCTCGTCGTTCTCGGCCGGCGCGTAGCCCATGCCCTTGCGGGTGACTACGTGCACGATCACCGGCGCGTTGAAGCCCCGCGCGTGGCGCAGCGCGGCCTCCACCGCGTGCTCGTCGTGGCCGTCGATCGGTCCGACGTACTTCAGCCCGAGGTCGGTGAACATCACCTGCGGGGACAGCGCGTCCTTCAGGCCGGCCTTGACGCTGTGCATGCACTGGTAGCAGAGCTCGCCGATGACCGGCATGCCGCGCACCGCGGTGCGGCCCTTTTCCAGCAGTTTCTCGTAGCCCGGCTGCAGCCGCAGCGCGGCCAGATGGTCGGCGAAACCGCCGATGGTCGGTGCGTAGCTGCGCCCGTTGTCGTTGACCACGATGACCACGGGGCGACGCGCCGCGGCGATATTGTTCAGCGCCTCCCAGCACATGCCCCCGGTGAGCGCGCCATCGCCGACGACGGCGACCACATGGCGGTTGCGGTGCCCCGTCAGCTCGAAGGCCTTTGCCAGCCCGTCGGCGTAGGACAACGCCGACGAGGCGTGGCTGGACTCCACCCAGTCGTGCTCGCTCTCCCCACGGCAGGGGTAGCCCGACAGCCCGCCCTTCTTGCGCAGCGTGTCGAAGTCGTGGCAGCGCCCCGTCAGCATCTTGTGCACATACGCCTGATGACCAGTGTCGAAGATGATCGGGTCGTGCGGTGAATCGAATACACGGTGTAGCGCCAACGTGAGTTCGACGACACCCAGATTGGGGCCGAGATGCCCGCCGGTTGCAGCGACCTTGTGGATCAAGAACTGACGTATTTCGTGCGCCAGATCACTTAGCTGCGACTGGGACAGGTGCTGCAGATCAGCGGGGCCGCGGATCTGTTCAAGCATTCCGATAGTGTACGCACCGATGGCTGCGTCAGTGCTCCTGAGCCTGACAAACAAAGGCACCGGGTGACAGCCCTCGCGGAGCTGGAAATGCGTTGGTGCGAGTTGGCCTGTGCTAGTAGGGTTTCTCCTGGTGTGCCGGGAAGTCGGGTCGGCGGTCAATGGCTCGACTCGTGAAAGGTCCTCCCGTGTCCGCGGCACCAACGGCAGTCGTCCGCAACCCTTGCGTTGATCTGGCCGTATCGTGCTGATATGCACGCCGAGGACATCGCAGAGGACTTCCCGGTGATAACCATCGACTCCGATGCCCTGGAGGCCGCCCGTACGCTCGCCGAGCACCGGCTGCCCGGCATCGTCGTCACCGATTCATCCGGCCAGCCCTACGCGGTGCTACCCGCGTCTCAGGTGGTGCGATTCATCGTGCCGCGCTACATCCAGGACGACCCGTCGCTCGCCGGGGTGCTCAGCGAATCGATGGCCGACCGCGCCGCGGAGAAGCTGGGCGGCAAGACGGTCCGTGACGTGCTGCCCGAGCACCTGCTCGACGTGCCTGCCGCCCACGCGGACGACACCATCATCGAGGTGGCCGCACTCATGGCCAGGCTGAGAAGCCCGCTGATAGCGGTGATCAAGGACGGCAAGCTGCACGGGGTGATCACCGCATCGCGCCTGCTCGCCGCGGCGCTGACGCACTGATCAACCGATGTCCGTCCTGGCGATCACCACATTCGTGGTCGCATACGCGCTCATTGCCAGCGACCGCGTCAACAAGACATTTCTGGCGCTGGCCGGTGCGGCGATCGTGGTCGGCTTCGGGGTCGTCAGCTCCGACGACGTGTTCTTCTCCCGTGAGACCGGAATCGATTGGGACGTAATATTTCTGCTGCTCGGCATGATGATCATCGTCAGCGTGCTGCGGCAGACCGGTGTCTTCGAGTACATCGCGATCTGGGCCGCCAAGCGCGCCAAGGGATCCCCGCTGAAAATCATGATCCTGCTGGTTCTGGTCACCGCCTTCGCGTCGGCGTTGCTCGACAACGTCACCACGGTGTTGTTGGTCGCGCCGGTCACGCTTCTGGTCTGCGACCGGTTGGCGATCAACGCCGCTCCCTTCCTGATCGCCGAGGTGTTCGCCTCCAACATCGGCGGCGCGGCGACACTGGTCGGCGATCCGCCCAACATCATCATCGCCAGCCGGGCGGGCCTGACGTTCAACGACTTCCTGATCCACATGACGCCAATCGTCGTCATCGTCATGGTGGTCTTCGTCGCCATGTTGCCGCGCCTGTTCCGCGGGTCGTTCACCGTCGATCCCGATCGGGTCGCCGACGTGATGCTGCTGGAGGAACGCGAGGCGATCCGCGATCCGGCCCTGCTCGTCAAGTGCGGGATGGTCATGGTGCTGGTCTTCAGTGCATTCGTTCTCCATCCCGTGCTGCACATCGAGCCTGCGATCGTGGCACTGCTGGGCGCCGGCATGCTGATCCTGCTCTCCCGGCTCGAGCATCCGGACTACCTGTCCAGCGTCGAGTGGGAGACGCTGCTGTTCTTCGCCGGGCTGTTCATCATGGTGGGTGCGCTGGTGAAGACCGGGGTCGTCGCCGAGCTGGCCCGCGCTGCGACCCAGGCGACCGGCGGGAACGAGTTGCTGACGGTGATGCTGATCCTCGGCGTCTCGGCGCCGGTGTCGGGCATCATCGACAACATTCCCTACGTCGCCACGATGACACCCATCGTCAGCGAGTTGTCCGCGGCCATGCCGGACATGGCCCATCCGAACACCTTGTGGTGGGCCCTGGCCCTGGGCGCCGACTTCGGCGGCAACCTGACCGCCGTCGGGGCCAGCGCTAACGTCGTCATGCTCGGAATCGCCCGCCGCGAGGACAATCCCATCTCCTTCTGGGAGTTCACCCGCAAGGGCGCATTGGTCACCGCGGTGTCGATCGCATTGGCCGCGGTCTACCTCTGGCTGCGCTACTTCGTCCTGGCGTAGCGTGAATCGGCCCGCGGCCGTGTCAGCGTGAACCGGTCCACAACGGTGAGTTCCTCGAACGGGCCGGTGATGGCGTAGTACGTGGCTGTGATCGAGGTCCGCCCACCCGTTGTGCCCGGGTCAACGTCGAAAGCGACGAATCCGTATGGGTTTTCGCGATCACGGAATGCGGACCACGGCGCATCCTCTTCGACGTAGATCGGGGTTCGACGACCGATTGCAGTATCGCATCCGCCGACACCGGTCAGCACTCGGCAGCGGGGTTGCGCGAAGAACATTCCGTTGGACGGTATCGACGTCCCGCCACCCCCGATGACGAGATGCACCGTTCCCCTGGTGGTGTCGACGACGTCGGGACGGGTGTCGACCGGTGTCGGGGTCCTGGTGTCAGTCCCCAGCGCCCCGCGAATCGGATGTGACCGCTCATAGTGGTGTTCATGCCCGCAGACGACAAGATCGACCCCGTAGCGGTCGAACAACGGCAACCAGTCCTCGCGGATTCCGAGGTCCCCACCGTTGGTGCGGTCCGCCGTCGAGACTGCGGTCTGGTGCATGCACACCACCACCCAGTCGATCGCGGGATCGCTGCGCGCATCCGCGAGTTCTGTTTCCAGCCAACGCTTCTGCACGCCGCCGGAATAGCCGCGCACGTAGGAGTCACCGCCGTCCTGATGACACACGTCGTCGTTGTTCAGGCTGATCACCCGCACCGAGCCGGCGGTGAACGAGTACCACAACCCGCGCAGCTCAGGGTCGGCGCCGGACTCGGGCAACGCGAAATACGTCTGGTAGGCCGCATAGCCGATCGGACCATTGCCCAGTTCGTTTTCGTGGTTTCCCGCCGCGGGCATCCACGGGCGGTGCCGCGCCGAGCGCGAGTTGTTGTCGAACCAGTTCGACCACGTGCGGATGCGGTCGGCATCCAGATTCGCGTAGCACAGATCGCCGTTGACCAGGTTGAACAGCGGCCCTATCCGCTCTATCGCGGCGGTGATATCGCCGGCCGCCGGCGATCCGATCGCCCCCCTCGCGATGGTGGCGTTGACCAACCGACCGATCATCGGGGTGGCCTGATCACCGAAGCTGGTGAACGTCAACGGAACTCGTCGCGCGGGAGCGGTCCGGACGGTTCCGAGGGCGGGGCTGGCGCCGTCGTGGACGGCGGCGTAGATGTAATCGGTGTCGGGCGTCAGATTCGTCAGGCGAGCGTGATTGACCCGGACCTCGTTGCCCGACAGCGCGTCCCGGTAGGTCCGGGTCTCCGCCTCGATGGTGCGGCCGAACCCGCCGGTCGGGATGCCCAGCATCACGCGGGGACGGCCCACCGCCTCGGTGGTATGCCAGGACGCCACGAGCTCGGTGGAGGCGTTCCCGCCGAACTGAAGATGCAGTCCGCCCACCCGCGGCGCACCGCTTCGCCCGACCTGGAGCCACGGGTCGGCACCGCGGACGGCCGGTGAGAGGGCTGAGTCCGCAATTTCGACCACACATCGGTGGTACCGGGCCAGGGGAAACGGCTTGACAATTTCCGGTGAACGCCTGTGATGGCGAACGGCTGTCGTTCAGCCGTAAAAGCGACGCAGATCGGGCCACGCCCGTGACCAACTCACCGGGTCGCATACCGCCACCTCGGTGCCGTCCTCCTCGTTCTCGATGACTGCCTGGTGCGTCATGACCACACGGCAACCGGTGAACACCGGGTGGCGCACGCCAACAACGACGACCCGGCCACCTGCGGAATCCGGCGGCGCCCCCCACTCCGCATAGGACATGTGCCCCGAATAGGGCTGCGGCAGACCAAGTTCCGGCCCGTACCGCTCCAGCGCGCCCGCCTGTCCGTAATTGCGGGTGAAGATCACCGCATCCGGGCCGGCCTGCGCCCAGGCGCGTGCCACCGATGCGGTCAGCTCACGCCACCCGACCTGCTCGCCCTGCTCCTTGTTCACCGCCAACACCGGCGCCAACGCGCTGACGGGCAAGACCGGCAACGCAACCACAATCGACGTCACGGCGCCGGCCAACGCCGCGACCGATGCCAACGCCCGGTGTCGCGGCGCCCACCGCCACGCCGGTTCAGCGCCCGCGGCGACCAGCAACGCGAGCAGCGGCATCGTGTAATAGGGCTTGCCGCCCAGCACCAATGTCACCCCGCACAGGACCGGGTACGCCAGCGCGATCGACCGGAACCGCCGGTCCCGCCACAGCACCACAAACCCGGCCACCCACACCGGCACCAACACCGGCGACAGGTACAGCACCTGCAGAGGCACGAACAGCAACCGGTTTTCCGCACCGTCCGCGTCGCTGATCCCGCGAGCCACGGTCAACAACGGAAAGTCGTGCGCGGCCTGCCAGGCCAGGACCGGCGCCGAAACCACAAGGGCCACCGCGACACCCGCCGGCAGCCACCAGGTCCGCAGCACCGCACGCGGACCAACCGCGAGCAGGCTGAGACCCAGCGCCAGCACCAGCAGCGGCACCAGCCACTTGTTGGTCATCGCCAGCCCGACGGCCGCGCCGATCGCCACCCACAACCGGCCGTCACTCGTCCGCAGCAACCGGATCATGAACAGACCAACGACTATCCACAGCAGCAAGTCCACGGTCGCCGTCGACAACATATGCGTGACTGCGAGAGGAAATACCGACAACGCGGTCGCCGCCGCCGCCACCACCTGCGCGCCGCGGCCGCCGCCCAGCTCACGCGCGGTCAGCGCGACCACCACCGTGATCGCCGCACCGACCAGCGTCGCGGCGATCCGCAGCGTGAACGGCGAGTCGCCGACCGAGAACAGCCGGGCCAGCAGCGGCGTCAACGGTGGTTGGTCCACGTATCCCCAGTCGAGCCGTCTGCCGGCGGCCCGGAAGTAGAGTTCGTCGCGGTGAAATCCGTACCGGCCGGCCAATGCGGTCAACACGCCAACCTGGACGGCGATCACCATCCCCACCTCGCGGACCGCGAAACGCGCCATGTTGGAAGTGTGCCGTGACCACGGCCAGCCCGCGCCGGGCACGTCGACGTGGACAGTGAGACTGGTCGAGTCGACGGACTGAGCGACGCGAAGTCGGGTCTATGCGTGCTTGGCCAGGAAACGGCGGAACAGCGGCCAGGCAACCGCCAGGTTGTACACGACGCCGCCAAGGAGGTAGGGCCACCAGGTGCCGTCGTCGCTGGCGACCCAGAACGCCTTGGCGGCCCAGTACGGCGGCAACACGCCGAAGGCCAGGTTCCACGCGGAGTCGATGAACCACGGCAGGCAGGGCAGGCCGGCGATGAGCATGCCCAGCGCGCGCACCGCGGCCAGACCCTGAATCTTGTTGTTGGCCATGGCCAGGATCAGCAGCATCGTCACCACTGCCGTCAGCCCGGCCAGCAGCCCGATCGGGATCAGGGCCCACACCAGGCCCGGTTGCAGTATGCCGCTGAACGACATGGTCGCGATCACATAAACGGTGGTCACCAGCATCACCGTCGCCGCGCGATACGCGAAGAGCGTAGTGAGAGGCACCGGAGTTACCCGCACCACGGTCAGCGTGCCGGCGTCGACCTCATCCAGCACGAGGAATGAGGCCAGCCCGCCGACGATGATGATGCTGGTCAACAGCAGGAACGCGGTAAGGATCAACGGGTAGTACGGAACCAGGTCGAACTGGTAGCGGTCGGCCAGCATCGCGGTGAACCGAGGAGTGAGCACCGCGACGCCGGTGGTCCAGATGACCGGTGCGACGACGATCATGATGAGTAGCGGATCGCGATAGGTGCCACGAATGTCGTTGCGGCCGAATGCGGTCCACGCCTTGGCGGTGGCGGTTCCGGAAAGCACCATCACATGCCTCCCGACTTTGCAATGACGTAGCGGACGAACATCGCCTTGGCCACCCAGAACAAGCCCACCACGCACACCGCGGGGTATGCCACCGCGTACACGGCCTGCCACGGGGCCAGCGTGACCTGGTCGAAGGCCACCCCGAGCAGCAACAGCGGTCCCTGCGTGGGGACGAGGTACAGGACCGGGTTCGGCCACACACCTGAGTAGTACAGAACCGGGGGCACGGTCAGCACCGCAAGCGGGATGGTCGCGGCCAGGAACCAGTCGCTGATCGAGGCGAACGGCAGCGACGAGGCGAAACCGACCAGCAGCATCAGCAGCGTCCCGAGCACCACGCCGACCACTAACGGGATTGGGCGGTAAGCGAATCCGTGGGCGATCGTGGGAACGACCACGGCCACGAACAGCGAGATCAGCACCAGGAGGGTCAGTTTGGCGGCGAGGTACTCCCAGAACCGCAGCGGGGTGGAGATCACCGCGCTCAGTGTGCGTTCCTGCTTTTCGAAGAACACCGTGCCCGCGACGAAGAAGAACCCGATGATGCAGGTGTCGCCGAGAAGGATGTAGGGCTCGGCGACCGGGCGCAGGCCGTGCGACAGCGGCAGCAGCACGGCCAGCCAGATGAGTCCGGAGAAGATGGCTGCGTGCAGGAACCGCTGGCGCACTTGGAGAGTCAGCTCGAGTCGCAGCGCGCTCGCCAGCCGCGTCATGACAACTGCCTTCCGGTGATCTCCACGAAGACGTCCTCGAGGCTGGCTTCTCTACTGTGGATGGTCTCGACGTGGTGGTCGCGCAGCAGCGCGTGGAACGCCGGATCGTCAGCCAGTCCATCCATCGGGAACTCGGCGGTGTCGAGGCGGCCGTTCTCGCCGCGGTACTCGACGCGAACCAGCCGCTGGCTTCTGGCAATCTTCAGCTCCGCGGGTGTGTCGAGCGCGACGATCCGGCCGTCGACGACGAACGCCACCCGGTCGCAGAGCTCGTTGGCGGTCGCCATGTCATGGGTGGTCAGGAAAATCGTGCGGCCGCGTGCCTTGAGGCCCAGGATCATGTTCCTGACCTTGCGCGCGTTCACCGGGTCCATGCCGGACGTGGGCTCGTCGAGGAACAGCAGCTCCGGGTTGTTGATCAGCGATCTGGCGAATGTAAGTCGCATCTGCATGCCCTTGGAGTACTTACCGACCCGGGTGTTGGCGTCGTCGGCCAGGCCGACCGCGTCGAGCAGTTCCATCGGGTCCGCCGTCTCGCCGTCGTACAGCGACGCGAAAAAGCGCAGGTTCTCACACCCGGTCAGCTTCTGGTAGTGGTTGGGCAGTTCGAACGAGACGCCGATCCGCTGGTAGTAGTCGGGTCCCCAGGCCAGCGGGTCCTTGCCCCACACCGTGGCCTCGCCGCCGTGGCCGCGCAGCAGTCCGATCAGGAGCTTCTGGGTGGTGGACTTGCCGGCGCCGCTCGGGCCGAGGAACCCGAAGATCTCGCTCCGGCCGACGGTGAAGTCCATACCGCGCACCGCCGGCTCAGTGGCCTTCGGATAGGTGAAGGTGAGCCCGCGGACGCGGATCACCTCGGTCATGACGTTCGACGATACGGCTGCCGTCGTGACGGTCTGCATGCCTCGCTCGGTCCCTTCCGGGGTGAGCGCGGTGCGCCGGTCGGCCGTCGTCACCGCGCGAATACGGTTACCAAGTTTCCGACCAGACTTCCCGGAGCGCCGACGCCCAGTGTACTAAACTTTCAGAGATCTTTGAAGACTCTGAAGGAAATGGAGGGCGCGGGTGACCGAGACACCTGACCTGCAGGACGTCGCCGAGCAGCTCGCGTTGGTTCTCACCACGCTCGGGATGCAACGGATGACCGCTCGGGTACTGGCTGCGCTGCTGTTCACCGAGCAGCCCACCATGACGATGGGTGAGCTGGCCGATCGGCTGCAGGCCAGCTCGGGCGGGATCTCCGGCGCCCTCAAGATGCTCACATCCGTCGGGCTTGCCGAGCGGGTGCCGGCGCCCTCTAGCCGCCGGGACCACTACCGACTGCGTGACAACGCCTGGGCGGTGCTGTTCACCAATCAGAACGTCACGATCTCGGCCATGCAGGAGGCCGCCGACGCCGGGATCGCCGTCACCGGTCCCGACAGCCTGGCCCGTCAACGCCTCACGCAGATGCGCGACTTCTACGCGTTTCTGCTCGGCGAGATCCCGGCGCTGCTGGAGCGCTGGCGTCAGCAGTCGGCTTCCGCCGCCGGCACAAGGTAGTTCAACTCGCCTGTGATGGGATTCGTTCTGACGGTGGCGTACTGGCCAGGGTCATGACCGGGCCGTGGGGGCGGTCCTGTGCAGCATCACGACGAGCAGCATCCCACGGTCGAGGTAGCCCGAGTCAG
>CAWCXH010000025.1:0-532292 GCA_963799495.1 uncultured Actinomycetota bacterium | reverse complement strand
CGAGAACTACTCGCACTTTCCCGCCCGTTTGTTCGTTTCGGCGACAGGAGCAAGCATGCGCGAGGCCGTGATCTGCGAACCGGTTCGGACCCCGATCGGCCGTTACGGCGGCATGTTCAAGTCCCTGACCGCCATCGATCTCGGTGTCGCCGCGATGAAAGGACTGCTGGACCGGACCGGGATAGCGCCCGAGGCGGTGCAGGACGTGATCCTCGGGCACTGCTATCCCAGCAGTGAGGCCCCGGCCATCGGGCGCGTGGTGGCGTTGGACGCCGGGCTGCCGGTAACGGTTCCGGGTATGCAGGTCGACCGCCGGTGTGGATCGGGTCTGCAGGCAGTGATCCAGGCGTGCCTGCAGGTGAGTACCGGTAACAATGATCTCGTTATTGCCGGTGGCGCGGAAAGCATGAGCAATGTCGCCTTCTATTCGACCGACATGCGCTGGGGCGGCGCCCGCGGCGGCGTAAAGGTGCACGACGGACTCGCCCGCGGCCGCACCACCGCGGGTGGGCGCAATTACCCGGTGCCGGGCGGGATGTTGGAGACCGCCGAGAACCTGCGTCGGGAGTACGGCATCTCGCGCACCGAACAAGATGAACTCGCGGTGGCGTCGCATCAGCGGGCGGTCGCCGCGCAGAAGACGGCATTCTGGCCGAGGAGATCATCCCGGTTGCTGTGAGAACCCGGCACGGCGATGAGTTGATCGACACCGACGAGCATCCCCGTGCCGATGCGTCGATGGAATCACTGAGCAAGCTCAAACCCGTTCTGTTGAAGGATGATCCAGAAGCCACCGTCACGGCCGGCAATGCCAGTGGGCAGAACGACGCAGCCTCCATGTGCGTCGTGACTACGCCGGAAAGGGCCGACGAGTTGGGACTGACCCCGCTGGTTCGGCTGGTGTCGTGGGGCTGGCCGGTGTCGCACCGAATGTCATGGGCATCGGTCCGGTGCCGGCGACCGAGGCGGCGCTCGCCAAGGCCGGTCTGGGGCTGAGCGATATCGATCTGATCGAGCTCAACGAGGCGTTCGCCGCACAGGCCCTCGCGGTGATGAAGGAGTGGACGTTCACCGCCGCGGACCGCGAGCGGACCAACGTGCACGGTTCGGGGATCTCGCTCGGCCATCCGGTCGGTGCCACCGGCGGACGAATGCTGGCCACGCTGGCGCGCGAACTGACCCGGCGAGAGGCGCGATACGGGCTGGAAACCATGTGTATCGGCGGCGGGCAGGGGCTGGCCGCGGTGTTCGAAAGGGTTGGGGCATGACGAGACTCGCCCAAACGCTCGGTATGACCGAGTTTCAGACCGAAATCCTTGCTACGGTGCGGCAGTTCGTCGACAAGGAGGTCATTCCGAACGCGCCCGAACTCGAGCGCACCGACACCTATCCTCAAGCCCTCGTCGACCAGATGCGTGAGATGGGCCTGTTCGGACTGATGATTCCGGAAGAATACGGCGGGCTCGGCGAATCCCTGCTCACCTACGCGTTGTGCGTCGAAGAGCTGGCGCGGGGCTGGATGAGCGTCTCCGGGGTCATCAACACGCACTTCATCGTGGCGTACATGCTCCGTCAGCACGGCACACAGGCGCAGAAAGAGCATTATCTGCCGCGGATGGCGACGGGTGAGGTGCGCGGCGCATTCTCCATGTCGGAGCCGGAGCTCGGCTCGGACGTTGCCGCGATACGCACCCGCGCCAAGCGCAATTCGGACGGCACCTACACAATCGATGGCCAGAAGATGTGGCTGACCAACGGCGGTAGCTCGACGTTGGTGGCGGCGCTGGTGCGAACCGACGAAGGTGCCGAGAAGCCGCACCGCAACCTCACCGCGTTCCTCGTCGAGAAGCCGACCGGATTCGGCGAAGTCGCACCGGGATTGGTGATCCCCGGCAAGCTCGACAAGCTGGGCTACAAGGGGGTCGACACCACGGAACTAATCTTCGACGGCTACGTCGCAGCGGCATCCGACATTCTGGGGGAGGCCCCCGGCCAGGGCTTCTTCCAGATGATGGACGGCGTCGAAGTCGGACGCGTCAATGTCTCAGCCCGAGCGTGCGGCGTGGGTCTTCGCGCCTTCGAACTGGCCGTGCGGTACGCCCAGCAGCGCAGCACCTTTGGGAAGCCGATCGCCGAGCATCAGGCCATCGCCTTCCAGCTGGCCGAAATGGCGACCAAAGTCGAGGCGGCGCACCTGATGATGGTCAACGCCGCCCGCCTGAAGGACTCGGGCGAACGCAACGACGTCGCCGCGGGAATGGCGAAGTACCTGGCGAGCGAATTCTGCTCCGAGGTGACCCAGCAGAGTTTCCGCATCCACGGCGGGTACGGCTACTCGAAGGAGTACGAGATCGAACGGTTGATGCGCGACGCACCCTTCCTGCTCATCGGCGAAGGAACCAGCGAGATCCAGAAGAGCATCATCAGCAAGCGACTACTGGCCGACTACGGGATCTGAGCCGTGACCGTTTCGGAATTCGCTGCGCGACCACAACTTTCCGAGGACGTGGCGCGTTTCGTTCGTAGGCGGATCTTCGACGGCACCTACACCGCGGGGAAGTACATTCGCCTGGATCAGCTCGCGGTCGAACTCGGAATCAGCGTCACCCCGGTTCGTGAGGCGCTGTTCGAGCTGCGTGCGGAAGGACTGCTGGCACAACTGCCACGGCGCGGCTTCGTGGTGCTGCCTGTCACTGACCGAGACATCGCCGACGTGTCGAGCGTGCAAGCGCACATCGGCGGCGAACTCGCCGCGCGGGCCGCGGTCAAGATCAGCGACGAGCAGTTGGCCGAATTGGAGGCGATTCAGGACCAGTTGGAGGCCGCCTACGCCGGTGACGACCACGAGCGGACCGTGCGTTTGAACCACGAGTTCCACCGGGCGATCAACCTCGCCGCCGACTCACCGAAGCTCTCGCAACTGATGTCGCAGATCACCCGGTACGCGCCCGAAGCGGTGTTCCCGACCGTCGCGGGCTGGCCGAAGCAGTCCACGAAAGACCATCGCCGTGTGTTGGCCGCGCTGAAGAAACGTGACGCGGAGCGTGCCCGCAGCGCGATGTCCGCGCACTTCGTGGCCGGGGTGGCGCCGCTGATCGATCACCTGGTCTCCCACGGGGTGGTCGACAACGGGAAAGGCTGATCGCCGAAACCGTCACTCCTAATCGTTGTGGATGGGTTACCGGTCGTTGACCGGGTTCTGTTCCTGACGGGTCTGCCGCCAGGGTGATGTTGTGCTCCTGTCGTTCGACGACTTGAGAAAGAACGGCGCGCCTGGCGGCAGATCACGTGATGCGGTGGTGGGATGCCGTTGCCCTGAGCCCGCTGCAGGGTTGACTTCCCGATGGTTGTTCCCGAGCCTTGAGCTCTTCGACAGAACGAAGTCCTGCGGCGTGCTGGAGTCACGGACGGCTAGTGAGATGACGGACCGTAGAGTCCCGCGATTAGGGCGCCGCGTGAGTCCACCGGTAAGGGCACAACGATCAATCGAAGGAGTGGTGACACCTTGGGCTTGTATTGCGGAATCGACTGGGCCACAGCCCATCACGATATCGCCGTCGTCGACGACGACGGGCGTGTGGTGGCACGCGCACGGGTCAGCAACGACGCGGTTGGGTTCGCGGATTTGTTGACGTTGCTGGCCCAGGCCGGTGACAGCGCCGCCGATCCGATCCCGGTCGGCATCGAAACCGATCGCGGCCTGTGGGTGGCCGCCTTGCGCGAAACCGGTCGGGTGATCTCGATCAACCCGCTGGCGGCCTCGCGGTACCGGGCACGGTACGCGGTGTGGGAGCCGAACTCCATGCCACCGACGCGGTGTTGTTGGCCAACATCGTGCGCACTGACGCCGCGGCACACCGGCTGCTGCCCGCCGACACCGAGGCCGCCCAAAGCCATCCGGGTACTGGCCCGGGCTCAGCAGGACGCGGTATGGGCGCGTCAGCAGATCGGCAATCAGATCCGCGACCTGCTCAAAGACTTCTACCCGGCCGCCCTGGTCGCGTTCGCCGAGCTGCCCTACGCGGGCTGGCCCGCCGCGACGCACGCACCATCCTGGCCGCCGCGCCAACCCCAGCCCAAGCAGCCAAACTGACGCCCGCCCGGCTGCGCCGGCTGCTGATCAAGGCCGGCCGTCAACGCCATCTCGACCGCGACGTGCAGCGCCTGCGGGACATCTTCACCGACACCTACCTGCACCAACCACCGGCCGTGGAGAACGCGATGGGCATCCACCTCGCGGCGCTGTCGGGCCAGTTCGAGGCCGCCTGCACCGCTCCGAAGAACTCGCCGAGGCGGCGATCGCCCATTTCAGCACACCCGGACGCCGAAATCATCACCAGCTTCCCGGCCTGGACGCTGGCCGGGGCCCGGGATTGGCCGATCGGCGATGACCGCTCCCGCTTCGCTGATGCCCGCGGGTTGAAGGCCTTCGCCGGATCACCATCACCCGCGCCAGCGGTAAGCGGCCGTGCCTGCACCGACATATCAAGAACCGGCGCCTGGCCGCTGTCGGCCCGATCTGGGCCCTGGGATCGCTGCGCGCCTCGCCAGGGGCACGTCCCACTACGACGCCGTCGCGCCGCCGGAGACTGGAACCACCAAGCCCAACGACACCTGTTCAACAAATTCCTCGGTCAACTTCACCACTGCCTGCAAACCGGCCTGCTCTACGACGAGCACCTTGCGTCTCCCACTCCTCCAGCTCGCGGCTTGACTTTCAACTCTCGATGGCAGCCGTCGAAGCCGGCGAGGTTCGATCCGCGGTCCTCGACAGCGAACCGCCGCGGCTCGCGCCGTGCTGTCCGGCCTTGAACTGCAAGCCTCTGGGACGGCGAATTGACGACTCATGACACGAACGGGGCCAGCATGTCGCGCAACCGACGAACGTCGACCTTTCCGGTGGATCCTCGCGGTATGGCGTCATCCGAGTCCAACAAAAGCCACACCGTCGGAACCTTGAAGGAGCTGAGCAGCTTTCGGCTGCGACCGCGTACGAGCTCGGGTGTCATGCTGGCGGTGTCACACACCACCGCCGCGGCTACCCGGTCGCCGCGCGGGTCGGGCAGGCTGGTGACGAAGGCGTTGTCGACGCCGTCGATGGTACGCAGCGCCGCCTCGACCTCGCTGGGGAAGGCGGTGGCGCCGCTGACCTTGAACATGTCGTCAGATCGGCCGTGGTAGAACATGAAACCCTCGTCGTCGAGGTGGCCGAGATCGCCGGTGGGGTAGAAGCCGTCGACGGTGAACAGGTCTTCCCGGCTGCGGCGGCACACGCCGCGCAGGGTATGCGGACCCCGGATCTGGATCATGCCGACGGTCCCTGCCGGCACCGGCACGCCGCTGTCGGGGTCGACGATCCGGACCTCCATGCCCTCAAAGGGCTTGCCGCAGCTACCCCACGCGGATCGCGGCATGTCGGTGTCGGCGGGATAGCCGCAATACGGGCCGAAAGCCTCGGTCATGCCGAACAATTCGGCCCGG
Source organism: uncultured Actinomycetota bacterium (assembly GCA_963799495.1). Lineage (GTDB taxonomy): Bacteria > Actinomycetota > Actinomycetes > Mycobacteriales > Mycobacteriaceae > Mycobacterium. The sequence continues at coordinate 526,811 of CAWCXH010000025.1, read as the reverse complement.
GCGCCGGGTTCGGCACGTTGTGCTGGCGGCAGCAGCGCCTCCAGACTGCCCGTTCGCAACGCCGACAGGTCTACGTCGATCGAATCCGACTGCCGCGCCAAGGCTTCAGGCTGATCGGGCCAGCCGCGAAACAGGGTGACTCGCTCGCGCTCCAGCAGCCGCAGTGTGGTCTCCGGCTGGGGAAGTTCCTCGGTGACCAGGGTGGCGCCGGCCAGTAACGCGGAAAGCACACCGCTGCCGAAGCCGCCTACCCAGAAGAACGGCATCGGCAGATAAAGCCGGGTGTCCGAGTCGATGCAGCGGGCCGCGAGCCCGGATCGCACGGCGCCCAGGGCATTACCGTGCGAGTGAATCACGCCCTTGGGCGGACCGCTGCTTCCGGAGGTAAACATGATGGCGAGTGGGTCGCTTGCCGTGACCGTCTCGGTCAGTGCATCGACTAGCCGGGTGGCCGCCTCACCCGCAGCGGCGTGCTCGAGCTGTCCGGCCGTCCAGACCTGGCGTAGCGCAGGAAATTTCGCGGGCGATCCCAGCTCCGACCCGAGATCGTCGAGATACCGGTGCCCACGGAACTCCTCCACACTCACCAGGAACTGTACCGAGGCGACCCGCAGTTGCGCGACCAACTCCCGCGCCGCCAGCAGGGTGCTCAACGGAACCAGGACGGCGCCGATGCGTGTCAGCGCCACCGCGATCTGCACCCAGCGCACGCTGTTCGGCATGATCAGTCCGACCCGCATGCCCTTGCCGACACCGGCTTCGACGAATGACGCGGCCATTACGCGCGTGGTCTCGTCGAGTTCACGGTAGTTGACCCGCCCCACGGGGTCGATCACCATCGGCTTGGACCCGTCGTGGGCGGCGTGAAGCCTCACCAGCTGGTCGATGGTGGCTGGCGTCACCGCCGCGCCGTCAGACATCGAACAATCTCTTCAGTTGGTGGATGTCGACCTTGCCACTGGACAGCAGCGGAACCTCCGAAGGTGGCAGCACGACAATGTGTTTGGGGATCTTGTATGCCGACAACTCGGCTGCAGCGGATTCGGCAACCGCGGGTAGCCGAAATCGTGGCGTCGCGGCTGCGCGACGACATCCTGTCCGGGCGCCTGAAGGAGGGTGACGTCCCGCCGCCTCAGGAGAGCCTGTTCGGCGAGTTCGGTGTGAGCCCCCCGGCGCTGCGCGAGGCCATCCACATCCTGGAATCAGACGGACTGGTTTCCGTCCGCCGCGGCAATGTCGGGGGGGCGGTCGTTCACCTACCCTCGGCGGAGCGGACGGCCCACATGATCAGCATGGTGCTGCAGGCGCGGGCCGCAACTCCCGCCGACGTCAGCGGAGCACCGATGCATCTCAAGCCGATCTGCGCCGGCATGTGCGCCGGGCGCGAGGACCGGATGACCGAAGTGGTGCCCTACCTGCAGACCGAAATCAATTATCAGCCGAGCGGTTCGACGATGTGTCGCAATATGTGCCGAATGCCCGGCGGTTCCATGAAGCGCTGGTCTCCCGATGCGGCACGAACCGATGATTCTGCTGATCGGCTCGTTGGAGCTCATCTGGTCCGCGCATGAGTCGTCGGTGTGGAGCGATGACGGCCACTCGTCGGTCGACTCACCCATGGCGCACAAGACCATGCGCGCCGCACTGCGCGACCATCAACGCCTCCTGGACGCCATCCGCGACGGCAACTCCGCACGAGCGGTCCGGCTGGCGCAGGACCACCTCGCCGTCGCGCGCCGCAAGACACTGGCCTTCGGAACGGACAGAACCATTGAGGCGCAGCTGATTTCACACGCCGACTAAGGGCGACCCTAAGGGGATGATTGATGGCAACCTCGGACGCCCAGGACAATCGCGTTCTCATCGACGTGGACCATGACAAACGAATCGCGACGATCACGCTCAACAATCCCAAGCAGCGCAACTCCTATGACGCCGCCATGCGTGACGCCATCGCCCGTTGTTTGGATCAGGTCGCCGAGGACGACGACCTCACTGTCGTGCTGCTGCGCGGGGCGGGAGGGGTTTTTAGCACCGGAGCGGACATGAACAACGCGTATGGCTGGTATGGCGAGAGCGGCGCGAACAGCCGGCCCAGTCAGCGTCGCCGTCTCACGGTGGACCGCAAGTCGTTCGGCTTCTACCACAACCTCGTGGGCTTCCCGAAGGTCACGGTGGGGGAGATCAGCGGCTATGCACTTGGCGGCGGTTTCGAGATGGCGCTGATGACCGATATCTCCGTCATCGCGCGTGACACGCGAATCGGCGTGCCGGCGACGCGGTTTCTGGGTCCCGCGCTCGGCGCCTGCACATGTTCTTCCACCGCCTCGGTCCGGTCCCCGCCCGGCGCATGCTGCTCACCGGCGACATCATCGAGGCGGGTGCGATCGAGCACCTCGGCATCTTCACCGACACCTGCGATGCCGAGTCGGTGCCGGCGCGCGCCCGGTGTTGGGCGGAGAAGGCGGCGAAGATGCCGGCCGACGGAGTCGTCATCGCCAAGGAAACGTTCCGGCTGCGCGACGAGCACTTCCATGTCCCGGAACCAAAGCCGCTGTAGCGGCGCTGCATTCAGCACTACAGTATCTGCTACTTTTGTAAAGTCGTTCAACATCAACCCGAGGTCTGATATGCCCACACCCGTCATCGTCGGTGCCGCCAGGACAGCGATCGCGCGGTCATTCAAGGGAACACTGGTCAACACGGCCCCCGAGACGCTGCTCACCACCGTGCTGCCCGAGGTGGTTCGCCGTTCAGGCATCGAGCCGGCCGCCATCGACGACATCATCTTCGCCGAATCGCATTACGGCGGTAGCGATCTCGCCAGGTATGCGGCCGCGGCATGCGGCATGGAGGACATCCCCGGCCAGTCCGTCAACCGGCACTGCGCGGGCAGCCTGACGGCGATCGGCAACGCCGCGGCGCAGATCGGTTCGGGTATGGAGCGCGTCCTCGTCGCGGGCGGAGTGCAGTCACTGTCGATGATGCCGGTGATGAAGTGGCGAGTGCCCGGACCCCAGCTGACGTTCGAGGAACCGTGGCTGCCGCCCATTCATGTTGAGGCACCGGACGCACCGACTCGCGACATGTCGATCACCGTGGGATGGAACACGGCGCAGGCGGTTGGGATCACCCGCGAAGAGATGGACGCCTGGGCCGCGCGGTCACACCAGCGCGCCATCGCGGCGATCGACGACGGCAAGTTCGTCGACGAGATTATCCCGCTGAAGGTGCAACTGCCCGACGGATCGGTGGCCGACTTCAGCGTCGACGAGCATCCGCGCTGCGACACCACGATCGAGAAGCTGGCCGCTCTGAAGGTCCTGCATCCGGAGATCGAAGGCTTTTCGATCACCGCGGGGAACAGCAGCGGCACCAATGACGCCGCCGCGGCGGTGGCACTCGTCGACCGTGACTACGCCGACGCGGAGCGGCTGACCGTGATGGGCGCCGTAAAGGCCTGGGCGGCCGCCGGTGTGGCACCCAGGGACACCGGGCTCGGCGCGGTGAAGGTGATCGGCAAGGTGTTTCAGCGGGCCGGGTTGAAGCCCTCAGACGTTGCACTGTGGGAGATCAACGAGGCCTTCGCGTCCGTGCCCATCGCGGCATGCCGCGAGTACGGCCTGGACGAGCAGCGAGTGAACTTCTCCGGAAGCGGTTGCAGCCTTGGACATCCCATTGCGGCTTCAGGCGCGCGGATGGTGACGACCCTCGTCAATGAGCTGCAGCGGCGTGGCGGCGGGATCGGCGTGGCGGCGATGTGCGGCGGCGGCGGCCAGGGCGGTGCCGTCGTCATCGAGGTCAGACGCCGCGTCTGCGTCGAACGTGCAACCACTGCGAAATTTCTGGCCCGCATTTCGCAGTGGACGCACGCGCGGTGATCTAACGAGCTGCGGTCGCCTTTCGCCGCGGTCGTGCAGCTGTCTTGCGTGCCGGCTTGGCCGGCTTCTTACCTTGCTCGATCAGCCGGCTTGCATGGTCGAGGATGCACTCGAGGCCGTATTCGAAGTTCTTCTCGTCCGCAGCTCCGATGTGATGACCCTTCTCCGTCACCAGGGCGAGGAGCGGCGTGATTTCGGGATCAATCGTCATCGTTTCCTCGATGTCGCTCGGACCCTCGTCGGCCGCCCCGTTCTTCTCCCGGAGCCGCTGCAGCACCACCGATCCGCGGACATGCACGGACGCCGCGGAGTACGTGTCGAAGGCGTCCTCCGGGGATAGCCCCGCCTCCACCAAGCTGCCGATCGCCTTCTCCACCTCCTGAACACCCAGTCGCGCCGCCCTCGGGCTGAGCGCCGACCGAATCAAGATCAGGTCGCACAGAATCGGGTTGCCCATGAACGTCTTTCGCATCGTGCGGGCGTGATTGCGCAACGTCTCGCGCCAGTCCCTGGCTTCGACGTACGGCGTGGCGAAGACGTACTGGCGCAGCGCGCGGTCGGTCATCGCGTTGAGGAGATCGTCCTTCTTCCGGAAGTACCAGTAGATGCTCGTCACTCCGACACCGAGATGCTTGCCCAACAGCGGCATGCTCAGGTTGTCGATGCCCACCTGCTCGGCGAGGTCCAACGCGCCGTTGATGATGTCGTCGGGATTGATGGACCCGCGCTCGCGTCGTTGACGCTTCTCGGCGGTTGCTTGCTTTGCCACTGAGGGCACCTCCATCAAAATCATTGCTGCGCACGCAGCCCCGCATGGGGTTGGTGGACTCGAATCTACCGGGAGCCATCGTCTGAACTGCGTCTATGCATGCGTGTCGCTGCTCGACCTTACTGTCAACCTTACCGGGAACCATCCGATCAATGGCTTCCAGTACCGTTTCACTCTTCTACTGTAAGTCCTATAGTAAGCTTTTCTAACCAGCAGGGCGACAGTCGAACGAACGGACAGGTCTCGGGTATGCATAATATTACTGTAACGATTACAGTAGACCATAGTTTAGATCGGCGGTGCGGGTATGAGCACAGCGGATGTGGAGATCGACACCGCGGTCGAGGTCCACAGCGTCGCGTTACGCGAGCATCTGGAAGTACAGCGGCGATCCTTCGTCGCCGACGGACCGCCCAGTGTCGCCGTTCGGCGCAACCGCATCGACCGGTTGCTTGCCCTGATCCTGGACAGGCGCCTATCGAGGCAAGGCGGGCTTCGTCACCTTCAGCCATCAACGGCCTCTGGTGGGGTCCGACCTTCCGTTCAGTGTGACGGGGACGGCTGCGCCTCCGTTCCGCCGTCCGATGCGCATCTACGCCGACGTCACTCTGCGGATGGCGCGGAATCGAACACGCCGCCGACTCAGGCGTCGTTGACGGCTTGCTCCCGGGCCCAGCGGTAGTCGGCCTTGCCGGCGGGGCTGCGCTCGATCACCGGCCGGAACACGACGGCCTTGGGTAGCTTGTAGCGGGCCAAAGACGTTGCGGCGTGAGCGATCAGCTCGACCGCGTCGACACCGGCGTCGTCGGCGAGTGCTACGACCGCCACGACTTCCTGGCCCCAGCGCTCACTTGGCCGGCCGGTGACCACCACGTCGGCCACCGCCGGATGCGACGCGAGAGCCACCTCGACCTCCTCGGCGAAGATCTTCTCGCCGCCGGAGTTGATGGTCACCGAGTCTCGACCGAGCAGCTCGACCGAACCGTCGGACAGATGGCGCGCCCGGTCACCGGGCACCGCATATCGCACGCCATCAACGAACGGGAAGGTCGCCGCCGTCTTGGCTGCGTCGCCCTTGTAGCCCAACGGCACGGTTCCGCGCTGCGCCAGCCAACCCATCCCATCGTGGCCTGGGGGGAGAACGGTGCTGAAATCGTCGGCGACCACACAGGTTTCCGGCCCGGCGTTGAACGTGCCGGTAGAGACCGCGCCGGACGCCGACATATGGCTCATCTGCGCACCGGTCTCGGAAGAGCCGACGCCGTCGACGACGATGAGCCCCGGCACGGCCTCGATGAGGCGCTGTTTGGTGGTCGGAGTCAGCAGCGCCCCGCCGTTGGCCACCGCCGACAGCGATGACACGTCGGCGGTCCCGCGTTCGATGGCGGCGGCGAGCGGCCGTGCCATCGCGTCGCCGACCACCGTCACCACGGTGACCTTCTCGCGCTCGATCGTGCGGACCACCTCGTCGGCGTCGAGGCGGTCGGTGACCGCCGAGAACACCACCGTCTGCCCGGTGGTGAGCGCGGTCATCACGCCCCACTGGGCGGCGCCGTGCATCAGCGGTGGCAACACCATGAGCTTGGTTCCCGGACCGTCCGCCGCGCGCTTGGCGATCTCTTCGCAGGACTCGGCGACCTCGCCGGTGTAGAGGTTTCGACCGCCGAAGGAGGCCACGAAAATGTCGTGCTGGCGCCACAAAACGCCTTTGGGCATACCCGTCGTGCCGCCGGTGTATAGGACGTAGAGGTCGTCTGGATCCGGCGCCGTCGGTGGCGGCGTGGGCGCTTTCGACGCGACGATCGTCTCGTAGTCCACCGCGCCGTAGAGCAGGTCATTACCCGAGCCGTCGGCGATCTGGATCAGCACCCGCAGTTGCGGAAGGTCGGGCAGGACCTCGGCGACCCGCGGCGCGAACGCGGCGTGGTAAACCAGCGCGGTCGCGCCGGAGTCCACGAGCAGATATTGCAACTCGGACTTGACATAGCGGTAGTTGACGTTGAACGGGGCCACGCGCGCCCGGAACGCGCCGAGCATCGACTCGATGTATTCGCCGCCGTTGTATGCGTAGATCCCGAGCAGGTCCTGGCCCACCTCATGTCCGGCCAATGCGGACCGCTCCGTATGGCAGCCCAGTCCCCGGGAGCGCAGGTAGTCGGCGAGCCGGTTTGCCCGCTCGACGATCTGCGCGTAGGTGTAGCGCTTGTCGCCCTGAATGATCAGGTCGCGATCGCCAATCGCCGCCGCGACGGCGTCCGCGACGGCGGGCACTGTGAATTGCATTGTTGCCTTAGCTGTTTCAGGGGTGGCAGCGATGTCGGGCATCACGACTCCACATCGGTATTCATGGCTGGTGGGGGAGCAGTCTAACCATGATGTTTGGAGCCGAGGCCGTCGGGTCGGCGTGCACCAGGCAGTGCATCACCTTCACGCCCGCGTTGCGGGCAGCGGGGAGCAGCCGGCTGATGTTGGGCAGCGCCTCGCGGCGGGCAGCCTCGGCAAGAACGGGCAACCCGGCGTTCGGCCCGACGACGCGCGCCTTGGAGTTCCTGGGTGACGATCGCGGTGTGTTCGGGTGCCGCGAGCTCGGCAAGGTCGACCGTCACGCGGAGGCGACCGCCTCTTTCGCGGGCACTTCGTAGAATTGCGTCGCCCACTTCCGCATGGCCATATACGGTTTCGCGTCGACCGTCGCCAGCGGAGGGCGCTCGATGTACTCCTGATAGCGCCAGATGTCCAGGTCCTCCCACACGGTTCCGAGGAATTGTCTCTCGACCTGCTCGCGCACCTTGTCGGGCGGAACGTCGGAGGTGTCTCCGGAAAGCCGCGGCCACCAGATCGAATAGAACATGTTCGAGCACTTGTCGCGACGGGCGTGCACGCAAAGATCAGGCGATGGTTCGAGGAGCCCTCGAACGCGCTGATCGCAAACCCGAGTCCGGAGAAATGGCTGTGAATCCGCAGTGCCATCTTGTTCGGATCATCGCTGCGCGCGTCCGGCCAACCGGTGAGGAACCGCCACTCCTCGTCGGCGGCCTCCCAGTTCAGGCAGACCGGCGTCACCGTGGCGCCATGTACGTAGTGAAAGTGTGAGCTGTCGGGGCCGTTCTCCGCGACGACCTGAGGGTGCACCGGCTCGTTCTCGGCGCGCCGGGAGAACTCTGGATAGGGCCGGTAGTGGGCGTTGGGGTCGGTCTCGAACTGCGGGAATTTGTGGAAGAGGTCCGGCAGTTCCCACTGCGGATCCTTGCCGTCGGGCTGATGCCACATGAACACGCAGCCGTACTGCTCGCGCACGGGGAACACCTGTAGTCGCAGCGCACGATTGGGCCGATCGGTCTGATACGGGACGTAGCGGTTGGTGCCGTCGGGTCCCCAGCGCAAGCCGTGAAAAGGACACTCGACACAATCGTCGACGACCTTGCCCCGTGGCCTATGTGAGTGCCGAGGTGTCGGCAATGGGCGGACAGCAGGTGCAATTCACCGGACTCATCGCGGTATACCACGAGGTCCTCGCCGAAGTACCGAAGCGGGCGTACATCGGCCATAGAAAATTCGGCTGACCAGCCGATCATGAACCAGCCGGTGACCTTCCAGGTGAAACGGGACCTTCACGCCGGCACCTCCTATTCCTCGCCAACCCGGTGCGCAATCGAAGACATTACAGTATATATTTCGGCAGATCTATCGACGAGTATGTAAGCACGCAAGGGACCCGTCCTACTCGTCGAAATTGAATCGTTCCCAACGTAGCCCATGCTGCGCCGGCGTGCGTTGACCATACTGAATTGCTTACTGTAGCGTCTACCATCATGCGGAGCGGCGGCGGCCTCGAGGTATGAGCGCAACGCCCGGTGCTGTCCTCAAGATCGACAGAGGGAATCCCGGCCAACTCGGGCGCGTCCCGGATGCCGCCCGCGCGCTCGAGCGCCAGGGCAACGACGGCTGCTCGGCGGGCGAGATCAACCTCGATCCGTTTCTGCCGCTGGCCCTGGCCGCCGAGCACACGTCGCGAGTCGAACTCGGGACGAGCATTGCTGTGGCGTTCGCGCGGAATCCCATGACCGTCGCCAAATCTCGGCTGGGACCTCCAGTCGTATTCCCAGGGTCGGTTCATCCTGGGCCTCGGAACACAGGTACATGGCGCACATCGAAAAGCGATTCAGCATGCCGTGGAGTCATCCCGTACGTCGCATGCGTGAATTCATTCTCGCGATGCGGGCCATCTGGTCGTCCTGGCAAAACGGGGAGCAACTCCGTTTCGAGGGCGAGTTCTACACGCACAAGCTCATGACGCCGATGTTCACGCCGGCGCCGCTGGCCCACCCGTTTCCGAAGGTTTTCATCGCCGCCGTCGGCGAGGCGGTGACCGATATGTCCGGCGAGGTGGCCGACGGATCAAACAGGTTTGACGAAATGGTCGGCGGTGAGCACGTCAAGTAGCTGCTCAGCGCGGCGGCTTTGCGCCGATTTCTGCATCGGGGTCGTAGATTTAGCGGCAGCCACAGCCCTGGTGCAGAAATCCCGGGGGCACACTACTAGTAGCGAGCGACCTCATACCGCCAAGTCGACGAGCAGGTCTTTGGGCGTACATCACCCACGGTCGACCAGGCTGAACCTGGCCGACCTATGGACGCTCCCGCTTAGGAGATCACGTCCCCGGCTCTCTTCAACAAGGACACCGGCCCGAAAGACCGGCTGTAGGCCACACAAAGTGGCTGGTCGCAGCGTTGGTGATCCGAAGGAGCCAATGCCAACGCTACGCCCCGGTCACTTGACGTCACAACGGAAGACTTGGTCTGACTGTGAACTTCACCCCGACCTAGCGAAGCTAGCGGCCAAGGATCACTAGCAGCAGCGCGGATTGGGATTGGACTCGATGGCGTCGTGCCGCATCCGCCAGTATTCGCGTTCGGACATTATCGGTTCGCCGGGATGGGCCGCCGTTCGGTGCTCGACGTAGCGGCGGTAGTGGTTGTCACCCATCAATGAGCCCCAGTACCAACGGATCTGGCGTGCGACTGCGGTAGCGCGTCCCATTGCTTTTGCACCTCCCGTTCCACCTTGGTGGGGATCAGGCCCGATGGAGCGAATAGCGTCGACGCTACCGGCTCGTCCTCGGTCAGCGGGCTGCCACCGCCGCGCAGCACCCGCATCAGCATGATCAACCCGGCGCCGAACACGATGACCACCATCAATGCGAACACGATCGACAGCGTGCCCTGAATGAAGGTATTTCGGATGACCGCTTCCATCGCGTCGACGTTCTTTGCCGAGCCGAACGTGGTCTCACCGGCATCCAGCGCGTCCCGGTACTGGAAGTGCTGGGTCCAGAATCCGACCCTCGGGTCGCCGGAGAAGATCTTCTGCCACGACGCGGTCAGGGTCACGATGAGATCCCACAGCAGCGGAATACCCGGTATCCACATCCATTTCAGGTAACCCTTCTTGACCACGACCACGGTCACGATGGTCAGTGCGATCGCGGCGAGCAGCTGGTTGGCGATGCCGAACAGCGGGAACAGGGAGTTGATGCCGCCGAGCGGATCGGTGATACCCATCAGCAGGATGCTGCCCCACAACGCGACGACGGCCAGGCTGCACGTCCATACGCCAACCCGCCAGCTGGGATCGCGGAGCCTGCGGAGCGGCCCACCGAGGTTGCTCAGCCCATCCGAGATCATGAACCGCGCGACCCGCGTGCCGGCGTCGACGGTCGTCAGTATGAACAAGGCCTCGAACATGATCGCGAAGTGATACCAGAACGCCTTCAGGCCAGTACCGCCGAACACGCGGTGCAACACTTCCGACATGCCGATCGCCAGCGTGGGCGCGCCGCCGGTGCGCGAGACGATCGACTCCTCGCCGACATCCCGAGCGGTCTGCTCGATCTGCTCAGCGGTGATCGGGTCGCCGGTGAGTGGCAGATTGTTGACGTACTCGGCGGCCGTCGCGGCGGTGCTGCCGGTCTGGGCGGCGGGTGCGTTGAGCGTGAAGTACAGGTGCTGGTTTAGGATCGCCGCGGTGATCAGCGCCATCATGCCGACGAACGATTCGGTCATCATGCCGCCGTAGCCGATCAGCCGCATCTGGCTCTCTTTCTCCAGCATTTTCGGCGTGGTGCCGGAGGCGATCAGAGAGTGGAAGCCCGACAGCGCACCGCACGCGATGGTGATGAACAGGAACGGGAACAACGAGCCGGCGAACACCGGACCCTGGCCACTGCTGGCGAACTCGGAGACAGCGGGTGCCTGCATGACCGGTCGGGCGATCAGGATGCCGATCGCGAGCAGGGCGATGGTGCCCACCTTCATGAACGTCGACAGGTAGTCGCGCGGCGCGAGTAGCAACCACACGGGCAGCACCGAGGCGGCGAAGCCGTAGATGATGAGGCACCAACCGATCGTCACCGCGGACAGGCCGAACCATGAAGCACCCCAGGATGTTTCGGCTACCCAGCCGCCCGCGACGACGGCCAGCAGCAGCAGCGCGACGCCGATCGCAGACACCTCGGACACCCGACCGGGACGCAAGAAGCGCAAATAGACGCCCATGAAGAGCGCAATTGGGATGGTCATCGCGATCGAGAAGACACCCCACGGGCTCTGCGCGAGCGCCTGCACCACCACCAGCGCGAGCACCGCCAGGAGGATCGTCATGATCGTGATGATCCCGATGATGGCGGCCGCGCCGCCGACGGCGCCGAGTTCGTCGCGGACCATCTGACCCAGCGAGCGGCCCCGTCGTCGGGTGGAGATCCACAGCACGAGGTAGTCCTGCACACATCCGGCGAATACCGCGCCGATGATGATCCAGATGGTGCCCGGCAGATAACCCATCTGCATGGCAAGCACCGGGCCGACCAGTGGACCCGCGCCCGCGATCGCGGCGAAGTGATGGCCGAACAGCACCCGCCGGTCGGTCGGCATGTAGTCGGTGTCGTTTTCGAACACTTCTGCCGGTGTTGCGTGGTCGTCGCGCGGGCGGACGATCTTCAGCTCGATCAATCGGGCATAGAACCGGAAACCGATCACATAGGTGCAGATCGCCGCGATGACGAACCACACCGCGTTGACCGTCTCCCCACGGAAGAACGCGATGACCGCCCACGCGATCGCGCCGAGGATGGCGATGATGCCGAAGATGATCTTGTGCCGGGTGGTGATCGGCGATCGGTCGATGATCGCTACCGGCGGCAGATCCTTGTCCGTCCGGATATACGTGACGTCGCCGTCGTGCTCTTCGATGCGGTCCGATGGTGCGGCGGTGGGTGTGGCCACGGTCTCTCCCTCGTCGGCTCGACTGTGTCAGATGCCCTTCGGTGATCCTTCCACTACAAAACCGTGTTGGGGCGAAACCGGGGTTTCGATCGGGTCACGCACCGCGCTCGTACAGCGTCCGCACCGTGTCGATGGTGTCGGCCTCGGCCGGGCGTTTGTCGTCGCGATACCGCAGTACCCGGGCGAAACGAAGCGCCATACCCCCGGGATAGCGTGTCGAACCCTGCACGCCGTCGAACGCGATCTCGACCACCTGTTCGGGCCGCAGCCTGACCACGTAGCCGTCGGTCGGGCCGTCGGCCAGTTCCATGAAGCGGGTGGTCTGCCAGTCCAGCATCGCGTCGGTCATGCCCTTGAACGTCTTGCCCAGCATGACGAATCCGCCCGTCGCGGGGTCGTACGCGCCGAGATGGATGTTGGACAGCTTGCCCGTGCGCCGGCCCGACCCCCATTCGACCGCCAGCACCACCAGGTCGAGGGTGTGGACGGGCTTGACCTTCAGCCAGCCGGCGCCGCGGCGGCCCGCCTCGTACGGCGCCGTCGGCGACTTCGCCACCACACCCTCGTGACCGGCGGCCAGCGTCACGTCCAGGAAGCGCTGCGCGGCGTCGGTGTCCGAGGTGATCAACCGGTCGACGCGCTGTGCGGCGGGCACGATCGCGTCCAGCGCTGCGATGCGCTCGGTGGTCGGTTGGTCCAGCAGGTCGGCGCCGTCGAGATGCAGCAGATCGAAGAAGAACACCGACAACGGCTGCGCCGCCCGAGCCGCATCGATATCGACGCTGCGACCGAACCGCGACGCGGTGACCTGGAATCGGTGCGGGCGCCCGTCGGCCCGCAGCGCGATCGCTTCGGCGTCGGCGATCAGATCGGTGACCGGTAGCTGGAGCGCGGCGTGGACAACCTCGGGCAGCCGCTCGGTGACGTCGTCGAGGCTGCGGGTGTAGACGGAAACCTGGTCGCCCGCGCGGTGGAGCTGCACCCGGGCGCCGTCCAGTTTCGCCTCGAAAATCGCTGTGCCACCGAGGCGTTCGAGTGCGTCGACGACGCCGGTGGCGGTCTGGGCAAGCATCGGGCCCACCGGCTGTCCGACATGCAGGGTGAACTGCTCCATCGCCGGCTGTCCGCCCGTCAACGCCGCGGCCGCCACCGCCGGAAGGTCCCCGGCCAGCATCGCGGCGCGCCGCACAACCGTCGCGGGGATGCCGGCTGCTTTGGCCACCGCGTCGGCCATCACTCCGACCAAGGCGCCTTGCCGCAGCTCGCCGCCGAGCAGGCGCCGCAGGAAGGTCTGTTCGACCTCGGTCGCCGCGGCGAACAGGTTGGCGACCAACTCGGCCCGGCGCGCCTGTGACCCCTTCCCGGCGACCGCGCCGATTTCGGAGTATGCGGTGTCGACCGCCGTCACGGTGAGCGACGGCTCGGCGGCCGCCGCCGGTAACGCGCGCAATGTGGCCCAGCCGACGCCGATCTGCCGCTGTGGCAGCTCGCCGGACAGCCAGGACACGACGACCGCCACCAGTTCGGGATCCCCCTCGCCGGCGGCGCGATCCAGCAGGTCGCCAATCCGGGCGATCTTGGCAATCCGCGCCGAGGCGGCGCCGACCTCGGCCGACGCGGTCGCGACGTCGATGAGCAGCACGTGCCCACCCTTACACGGCCGTCAGACATCTCCCAGCAGCTCGGTGAGGACGGCGGCCTCGGCGCGCAGCATCGTGGCGTGCTCGGCGTGCCCGCCGGTGGTGAACTCTTCGGCCGCGGACAGGCGTTCGTCGATCTCGGCGTGTAGCAGGTCGCGAATCTGTTCATCGGCCAGCACGCGCCGGGCGACCTCGGCGGCGCCGAGGCCCGCCACGGCGTTGGCGATCCTTCCGCTCGCCGGCGCGTCGACCTCGACACCGTCGGGTGTCTCCGCGTTGTCGATGGCGCTCAAGGCCGAACGCAGCGCCGCGGTGCGGACGGCGTCGCGCTCCTTGCGAGCCGCCAGCAGCGCATCGCGCAGTTGTTGGCGCCAAGCCTGAGCAGGGGTCATGCCACGCCAAACTAGGCGCGAGCGTGCGCATTTGCACCCCAATTTCCGGGCGTGGCGGCCAACAGAACGCACGCTCGCGGAAAAAAAGGAGGGCGCTACTTCACCGCGAAGGACACCGTGTGCCAACCGGTCGCCCCGTCGGGCACGGGGTCGGCCTGCTCGGAGGTCTGGACGGCGCCGGTGTTGTCGGTGGCCCGCACCGTGATGGTGTGCAATCCGGGTTCTGCGGCTTGCCAGCCGAAGCTCCACAGCCGCCAGGTGTCGTTGGAGTAGCTTGCGCCGAGCTGGGCCGGTTGCCAGTCACCATCGTCGATGCGGACCTCGACGGCGCGCACGCCGCGATTCTGCGCCCACGCCACACCGCCGAATGTGACCGGTCCACGCGCCACGTCCTGGCCGCTGCGCGGCACGTCGATGCGGGACTGCGTCTTGATCGGTCCGCGCGGCGACCACCCCAGCCGCGTCCAGTACGCCTCGGCCCGGTCGAAACGCGTCAGCTCGAGGTCGACCACCCACTTGGTCGCCGACACGTAGCCGTACAGACCCGGCACGACCAGACGCGCCGGGTACCCGTGCTCGGTGGGCAGCGGCTCGCCGTTCATGCCGAACGCCAGCAGCGCATCACGGTCATCGGTAAGTACCTCGACGGGTGTGCCGGCGGTGAAGCCGTCGATCGACATCGACAGCACCATGTCGGCATCTCGGTGAATACCCGCTTCTGCCAACAGGTCTCGCACCCGATACCCGGACCACGCAGCGTTGGAGATGAGATCGCCGCCGACCGGATTGGACACACACGTCAGCGTGACCACCTTCTCGACGACGTCGAACCGTTCCAGATCCTCGAAACGGTAGGTGATCTCGCGGTCCACCATGCCGTGGATCCGCAGTTGCCAGTCGGTTCGGCTGAGCTGGGGCACGCTCAATGCGGTGTCGATGCGGTAGAAGTCGGCGTTGGGTGTGATGAACGACGGCAGCGCAACACCTTTCGGCTGCACCGTCGGCGGCACGGGAGCCGCGCCGACATCGGCTGTGGGAAGTGCGAAGGCCTCGCGGTCACCGGCCACCGAGGACAGTCGGCGGTTCAGTACGAGGCCGGTCACGCCGGCGAGCGCCCCGGCCGCGAGGAATCCCAGCGTCATCAAAGACAGCCTTCGCCCGGGGTCGGGGGCGTCATCGGCGCGGTCATCCGACCCGTCGGTGAACCGCCCGGAAGTGAGCAAGCGCAGCACGATGACGCCGCATGCGGTGCCCACCAGCGTCGGCACGGTATCCGACGCGGTGGCTCCGGCGCGGGACAACACCGCCGCGCAGCCGACGATTCCGGCGGCGACGATCGCGATGCTGCCCATCGGAACCCGCCGGGTCTCCCATGTGGCGGTGAACGCGGCGATAGCGGCGATCACCGCGAGCACCAGCACCGACAGCACGAGCTTGTCGGCCATGCCGAAGATTTGGATCGCCCATTCCTTGACGGGGCCGGGCGTCAGGTCGATGACGGCGGATCCAACCGCGGTGCGGGCGTCGGCCTGCGGTCCGAACGCGCAGGCGAGCAGCTGGGTGACCCCCAGTGCGACGGCGGCGGCGGCGATGCCGCACAGCGCCCGGCTGCCGCGGGCCGGTTCGGCCATGAGGCCACGCTACCCGGGCACCGTCCCCGAAAGGCTTACAGTATGGTGACGTCCGACAAGTTCCATGGCGGTGCTATCACGGTTTGAAAGGGAGCTAGATGGAGATCGAGGGCAAGAAAGCCGTCATCGTCGGTGGAGCGTCGGGCTTCGGGCGGGCGACCGCCGAGGCACTGACTAAGCGCGGCGCGAGCGTGGCCGTGCTGGACCGGCCGCAGTCAAAAGGCAAAGAAGTAGCCGATTCGATCGGCGGGACCTTCCACGAGGTGGACGTCACCGACTTCGCCGGCACCGAGCAGGTGTTGCAGCAGGCGATCGAGGCGCTTGGCGGACTGCACATCGCCGTGACCACCGCCGGTGGCGGCAATGCCGAGCGCACGGTGAGCAAGACCGGTCCGCACAGCCTGGACTCGTTCCGTTCCAGCGTCGACCTCAACCTCATCGGCACCTTCAACATCAGCCGCTTGGCGGCATGGCAGATGAGCAAGAATGAGCCGGAGGACGAGGAGCGCGGCGTCATCATCAACACTGCGTCCATCGCGGCGTTCGAAGGGCAGATCGGACAGGTTGCCTACACCGCGTCCAAGGCGGCCATCGCAGGCATGTGCCTGACGATGGCGCGGGACCTGGGCAGCCTCGGAATTCGGGTGCTGGCAATCGCCCCGAGCCTGTTCGCCACCGGACTGACTGAAGGCATTCGCGACGAGTTCGCCAAGCAGCTGACCAAGGATGCCGCGTTCCCCAAGCGCCTCGGCCGGCCCGAGGAGTACGCCAAGCTGGCACTCGCGATCGTGGAGAACCCGATGCTCAACGGCCAGTGCATCCGCCTGGATGCGGGCCAGCGCTTCGCCCCCAAGTAGGGTGATTTCGGCGTGATGGGTCGCGCTCAGCGCGACCCATCACGCCGAAATCGCAGGGGGCAGCCTTTCACGCCGGGCGCGGCACGGCGGCCAGCGACCCCTGACCGATCCAGGACGGGATGGCGCGGCGAACATCGGCCGGACCGGACACCGCGACGCTGCCGTCGAGCAGTGCGTGCGACCAACCCACGTCCCCGCGCCAGATGCGGGTCAGGGTGCGCAGGCTGGTTTGGACGGTGCCTGCCGGCTCGTAACCCGGATCGAAGTCGCAGACATCGGCCTCGCCCTCGGCCACCACCAACCACCAGCGCGACGCCTTCCGCGCCACCCCGTCGAGTTGGAAGGCCAGCGTGGTGCGGGACCGGGGCCAGGCGTCGATGGGGATTGTCCGGCGGATGTCCCACATCAGCAGGTGCGGGTCGAGATCTTGCTCGCCGAGTTCGCCGATCCAGCGCACACCCCAGGAGCCCAGCGCGTCGACGACCGTGGCGAGTTCCTGCCCGCACTGCGTCAGCGAATAGGTGGTGCGGCCGTCGATCTCGTCGCGCTGGACCACGCCGGCGCGGGTCAACGACTTCAGCCGTTTGGACAGCAGCGCCGGCGACATCTTCGGCACCCCGCGACGCAGATCGTTGAAGTGCCTGCTGCCCAGCAGCAGTTCGCGCACCACCAGCAGGGTCCACCGCTCGTCGAGCAGCTCCATCGCCTTGGCCACCGGACAGAACTGGCCGTATCCGGACATTGCAAACACCTCCGCCTGTGGGCCGATACAAGCATTATCAGGCACGACGCCCAGTACAGATACAGAACCAGCGGCGGTACAGATCTGGCACTGGATCGGCGCGATCGCGGGCGCGACGATGGTTTCACCTGCGACCAAGGAGTTGTTGATGAACGCCGTCATACAAGACCGTGAGCTGGAGGCCAAGCACCGCGCCATGTGGGCGACGGGCGACTACCCCAAGCTCGCCGCCGACCTGGTGGCGCCGCTGGGTCCCGTCCTCGTCGAGGCCTGTGGGATCGGGACCGGCGACCGCGTCCTCGATGTCGCGGCCGGAACCGGGAACGCGGCGATTCCCGCCGCGGCCACCGGAGCCACCGTCATCGCCAGCGACCTCACGCCGGAACTCTTGGAGCACGGCAAGGCCGTCGCCGCGGAGCGCGGTGTCGATCTGCAGTGGCAGGAGGCGAACGCCGAGGCGTTGCCGTACGCCGACAACGAATTCGACACGGTGATGTCCTGTATCGGCGTGATGTTCGCCCCGCACCATCAGCCCGCAGCCGACGAGCTGGTCCGGGTGTGCAAGACCGGCGGCACCATCGGCCTCATCAGCTGGACACCCGAGGGTCACATCGGGCAGCTCTTCGCGGCGATGAAGCCTCACGTTCCGCCCCCGCCGCCGGGCGTGCAACCGCCGCCGCTGTGGGGCAACGAGGACCATGTCCGCGACCTGCTGTCCGACCGGGTCGACTATGTGCTAACCGAGCGACGGACGCTGCCCGTCAACCACTTCGCCGACGGCGCGGCGTTCCGTGACTACTTCAAGTCCGTATACGGGCCGACGATCTCGGCGTACCGCGCCATCGGCGACGATGCGGAACGCGCCGCCGCGCTGGACGCCGCCATCGCCGGCGTCGGCGACAGGTTCCTGGTCGGACCGTCGAAGATGGAGTGGGAGTATCTGCTGCTGGTCGCGCGAAAGCGCTGAACACCGGCTGGCACCATGTCTGCATGCCCGACGACGTGCAGTTACCGACACTGAGCGATGACGACCAGGCGGCGTTGCAGCATTGGGTGCAGCAGCAGGGCATCGGATCGACGGTCGGCGATGTTCGGCCGCTGACCGGTGGCTCGCAGAACATCGTGGTGCGGCTGCGCCTCGACGGCCGGCCTATGGTGCTGCGGCGGCCGCCCGCGCACCCGCGGCCGACGAGCGACAAGACGATGCTGCGGGAGATCGCGGTGCTGCGCACCCTCGCCGGCACACCGGTGCCGCACCCCGGCTTTATCGCCGGCTGCGACGACCTCGACGTCCTAGGGGTGGTGTTCTACCTGATGGAGGAGGTCGACGGTTTCAACCCCGGTAACGAGATGGCCGAGGCATATGTGCGGGACGCCGGCATGCGGCATCAGGTCGGCCTGTCCTACGCGGGCGGCCTCGCGCGGCTCGGCAACGTCGCGTGGGAGGGCAGCCCGCTCGCGGCGATCAAGCGGCCGGGTTCCTTTCTGGCGCGCCAGGTTCCGCAGTTCCTCCGGCTGTTGGAAAGCTATCGGCACGAGAACTACGCGCCCGAATCCTTTCCGGCTGTCACCGAGTTGGCGGAGTGGCTGGAGGCGAACCGGCCGCCGGACACCGAACCGGGGATCATGCACGGTGACGCGCACCTCAACAACGTGCTGCTCCGGCGCGAGACACCGGAGTTGGCAGCGTTCATCGACTGGGAGATGTGCACGGTCGGCGACCCGCTGCTGGACCTCGGCTGGATGCTGATTTGTTGGCCACTCGACCCCAACCCCATCAACGCGGGCTCTGAACTGGCCGCGCTTGACGGGCTGGCGAGCCGGGGCGAACTGCTCGATGCGTATCTGGCGGAAGGTGGCCGCGAAACCTCCAGGCTGGATTGGTATCTCACGATGGCGTGCTTCAAGCTGGGCATCGTCATCGAGGGCACGTGGTCGCGCTATCTGGCCGGGCAGGCGAGCTGGGAGGCCGGCGAGCGACTGCACTTGTCGGCGGAGAATCTGATCGAGCTGGGCACCCGGGTCGCCAAGGGCGACAACCCGTTCGGGTAGCCACTCATGCCGAGAAGACGCAAAATCGGCTAAAATCAACGACTTTGGGCGATTTCGCGTCTTCTCGGCATCTACTTCTTGCGCAGCACCAGGGCGTCGACGGGATCGGGGGCGCCTTCGCGGTCCTTGACCACACGGTAGGCCAGGTAACCGACGATCAGCGTGAGCCCCACGAAGATCAGCGCGAAGTACTGCAGTCTCCACGAGGTGCCGTCGGGGTCGTAGACCTCCTGGCGCGGCCAGCCGATGATGATGACCAAGATGGCGCCCATCACCACGGCGACGAGGTTCACCGGGATGCCCCATTTGCCCAGGTTCATGATCGGCGGCCCGTAGGACAGGCTGGTCCCGCGCAGCCGGTGCAGCAGCCCGCGACGAGTGGTATGCGGCCTCGCCGGACAGCATGCCGTTTCGCCGCGACGGCCACGCCAATCACCGGCCGTTCCTACCGCTGTCTGTCCGGGCGCTGCGCTAATTCGTCATCATCATGCGGAATCGGCTTGCACACGCCGCCCGGCACCGTCTAGCATCGGCGATCGTGCCGAAGCGACTCGTAGTAGCAACCCGCAGCGGGGTCTGATCTGGACCGACCCCTCGCTGTGGGTCGTTGCTACACCGTCGGTCAATTCCTCTGGCAAGAGAAGACCGGCACATGTTTTCCCCCTCAACAACGCGATCTGCTACCAGCGCAGGCCCGCACCACCAGGCCGCTACCCGCTTCGACACACCGTTGCCACGCGGTCTGCGCGAGGAGGCCGACGAGATGTCCTTCGAAACATTTCTCACCGCGTATGCGTCGACGTCCGGGCCGTTGCGCCTGGGCCACTGGACCTGCACAGACGCCGAGCGACCCGCCACGCGGCTGGGGCCGCAGGCCCGCAACTACCAGGCCACACTGGCGGTCGGTGACCGCATCAGCACCTCCACCGCGGCGGCCAGTGGTCCGGTGGCGGCGCTGACCGCCATGCTCTATGACCGCGGTATCGCCGTGGAGATGGTGGCCTTTCACCAGATCCCGGCCGGCGAGCACACCGCGACGTTCATCCGTGGCTGCGACGGCGCCCGCACCGAGTGGGCGATGGGTTGGTCGGACGATCCGACGCAGTCGGCATTGCGCGCGGTGATCGCGTGCGCCAACCGGCTGCTGACCGCGGCCTGAGGCAGTCAGCGCAGCGGGCGCAGCACGATCGGCATGCCGTCCATCGGCACCGGCATGCCCCCGTAGTCCCACGTCGCCTTGTATCCGGGCCGGGGCACTTCCAGGCGGTACTTGCGGAGCAGCCGATACAGGATCGTCTTGACTTCCAGCTGGCCGAAGACCATCCCGATGCACTTGTGCGCGCCGCCGCCGAACGGGGTGAACGCATAGCGGTGCCGCTTGTGCTCGTTGCGGGGTTCGGCGAACCGGTCCGGGTCGAACTTCATCGGATCGGTCCAGATCTCCGGCAACCGATGGTTGAGCCCCGGATAAGCGATAACATTTGTCCCGGCCGGAATGTAGAAGCCCAACAGGTCGGTGTCGCGAACGGCCTGGCGCATCGCCCACTGCACGGGCGTCACCATCCGGATCGACTCGTTCATCACCAGGTCGAGCGCCTCCAGCTTCTCCAGCGCCTCGATATCCAGCGGGCCGTCGCCGAGCCGGTCGGACTCGTCACGGCAGCGGTCCTGCCACTCGGGGTTGGCGGCCAAGTGATAGACCATCGTCGTCGAGGCCGACGTCGAGGTGTCGTGGGCGGCCATCATCAGAAAGATCATGTGGCTGACGATGTCCTCGTCGGAGAATTTGTTGCCGTCTTCGTCCTCGGACTGGCACAACACCGACAACAGATCGGAGCCCTCGGCTCGTCTGGCCTCTTGGACGCGCTCGGCGAAGTAGTCCTCGAGCAGTTCGCGGGCCTTCAGACCGCGCCACCACGTGAACGGCGGAACGCTGGTGCGGATCACCGCGTTGCCCGCCCGCACCGTCGTGGTGAAGGCCTTGTTGACCGTGGTCACCAGCTTTTTGTCGGTGCCGGGTTCGTGGCCCATGAACACCATCGAGGCGATGTCTAAGGTGAGCTCCTTCATCGCCGGATAGAGCAGGAAACGGGCGTCGTTTGCCACCCAGTCGTTGTTGATCACCTGGGTGGCGACGTCGTCGACATGGCCGACATAGCCGGTCAGTCGGGTGCGGGTGAACGCCTCCTGCATGATCCGCCGGTGGTACATGTGCTCGTCGAAGTCCAGCAGCATCAGGCCTCGCTTGAAGAACGGCCCGATGGCGGGCAACCAGCCCTTTTGTGAGTAGTCCTTGTTGCGGTTGGTGTAGATGGTCTGGGCGGCGTCGGGGCCCAGCGCCACGACCGCGGGCAGGGCCGGCGAATCGGCGAACGATACGGGTCCGTTTTTTCTGTACAGATGCATCAGGAACTCGGGACCACCTCGGAACATCTCGATCATGTGACCGAAAACCGGTAACCCGGCATCGCCCATCACCTGCTTGAGGTCGCTGCCGGGTGGTGGCTCCGCCAGCGACATTTGCTTGAAGTCGGTTTGCAGCAGCTTCTTCTCGACCGCTCCTAGACCCGGAAAGTTATTGATCGACGGGGTGAACCGTCGCTTGGCCTGGTCGAGCAGATACTCCGGGGTGCTGATTGCCGCCATCTGGATGCTCCTCGAACAGGGAAGGGGCTGTGGTCGATGTCACTCAACTCATACTCTCTGCCCGACTTGACGCATGTCAAGTTTTGTTCTGGCGTGGCGCGGGTGTAATGGTCTACAGCCATGACCGCCGAATCGGCACCACAGGAGATCCGTCGCAGCCGGGGCGACCGGCAGCGCGACGCCATCGTGGCCGCGGTGCGTGAGCTGCTGCAGGAGCAGGCATTCGCGGATCTGTCGGTCAGCACGATCAGCGAGCGGGCCGGCGTCGCCCGCTCGGGCTTCTACTTCTATTTCGACTCCAAGTACGCGGTGCTTGCGGTGATGCTGTCCGACGCGATGGAAGAACTCGACAAACTGACCCATGATTTCGCGCCGCGCGAGGCCGACGAGACGCCGGAGGCCTTCGCCACGCGGATGGTCGGCAGTGCGGCGGCGATGTTCGCCAGCAATGACCCGGTGATGCGAGCCTGCACCCTGGCGCAGAACACCGACGCCCAGATCCGCGATTTGATGAACGACTTCGAGGACACCGTGATCGACAAGATTGTCGGTCTCATCGGACAGGACGCCGGCGCTTCGCCGGTCTCCGACGACCTGCCCGCACTGGTGCGGATGCTGACGGCGACCACGGCGATGACGCTTTCGCATGACAGCGCGTTCGTCGGCCGCGGCGAAGATCCCCGGCGCGCTGTCGATGTGCTCGAGCGGCTGTGGCTGACGGCGCTGTGGGGTGACTCTGCCCGCTAGGTAGGGTCACGGCCATGGGGCAGGGGAGCGGCTTTAGGGGTAAGCGTTGTTTTCTGACTGGGGTCGCCAGTGGCATCGGCCGCGCCACCGCCTTGAAGCTGGCCTCCGAGGGCGCCGAGTTGTACCTGACCGACCGCGACGCCGAGGGGCTCGAGGTGACGGTCGCCGATGCCCGCGCGCTGGGTGCCCAGGTGCCCGAGCACCGGGCCCTGGACATCTCCGACTATGACGAGGTGGCCAACTTCGCCGCCGACATTCACACCCGCCATCCGGCCATGGATGTGGTGATGAACATCGCCGGGGTGTCGGCATGGGGCACTGTCGAGCAGCTCACCCATCAGCACTGGAAGTCGATGATCGACATCAACCTGATGGGCCCGATCCACGTCATCGAGACGTTCGTCCCGCCGATGGTGGCCGCCGGCCGGGGTGGACACCTGGTGAACGTCTCGTCGGCCGCCGGCCTGGTCGCGCTGCCCTGGCACAGCGCCTACAGCGCAAGCAAATACGGGCTGCGCGGGCTGAGCGAGGTGTTGCGGTTCGACCTGGCCCGTCACCGCATCGGCGTGTCGGTCGTGGTGCCGGGCGCGGTGAAAACCCCTCTGGTGCAGACGGTTGAGATCGCGGGCGTGGACCGTGGCGATCCGCGGGTGCGTCGTTGGACCGACAGGTTCAGCGGGCACGCGGTGTCGCCGGAGAGGGTGGCCGACAAGATTCTGGACGGCGTGCGCCGCAACCGCTTCCTGGTGTACACCTCGGCCGACATCCGTGCGCTGTATCTGTTCAAGCGCACGATGTGGTGGCCCTACAGCGTCGCCATGCGGCGAGCCAACGTGGTGTTCACCCGCACGCTGCGGCCGACGCCGCAAGCGCGTCAGCCTTAGCGCTTACCCCAGTCCCATGGCGGCGTGTCGAGCGGGCCACGGCCGGCCAGTTTCGTCGCGCCGAAATCCTTGACCAACTCCAGGTGGGTGGCGTCTTTGCCCAGAGAGTCCAGTAGCGCAGGCCAGTGCGTGACGACAACCACCTGAGTGGCCTCGGCCGCCTTCTTCATCAGTTCGGCGAGCGGCCCGGACGAGGTCGGGGTGCAAAGAGGTCTCCGGCTCGTTGAGCACCATCAGTGACGGCGGTTCGGGGCTCAGTAGCGCGGCCGCCCAGAGCAGGAAACATAATGTGCCATCGGATAATTCGGCCGAGCGCAAGGGTCGCAACATGCCGCGCTGCTGTAGCTGCAGGTCGAACAGGCCGTCGTTGACGGCCACCGACACGGTGGCTCCGTCGAACGCGTCGGCAACTGCGCGCTCGAGGTCGTCGAATCCAGCTTCGATGATGGTCTGCACGGCCGCCGCCATATCGCCACCGTGGTCGGACAGCACCGGCGTGCGGGTGCCCACCTGTGGTAGGCGGGACGGCGCGGCCGCATCAACGCGGAAGCCGTCGTAAAACCGCCAGCCTCGCAGTCGGTTCCGAACCGCGGCAAGTTCTGGATGAGCTGCAGGATGGGCGAATTCGGCAAGCACGCTGCGGTAGGTGAGCAGTGACCGGGTCAGCTCGTCGAAGCCATGCCCGGACTCGGCGCTCACCTCGGCGAACGGTCGGGTGCGGCGGACCAACGTCGAACCGCGGCGCAGCACCGGTCCGGCGAACACCGCCTCGCGTTTGATCTCCGGGTCCCGGCCGAACGCCGAACGCGGGCCGGCGTCCTGCGGCATACCGAGGTCGACCAGGTAGCCGAAATCGTCTGAGGCGAAACCCAACTCGAGCGAAATGGATCGGGTTCGCAGCGTCGGCTCGGCCCGCCCCTGCGGCGGGCAGCTTGGAGTTGCTCGGGCCCGGCCCACAGCACCGACTCCAATCCGCCTTCGCGTGCAAGCGAGCCGATTACCTCGCCGCGACCGCAGTCGGCAAGCGGCCGCAGCGCCCGGTACACCGAGGACTTGCCTGTGCCGTTCGCGCCGGTGATGACGGTGAGCCGGCCAAGCGGAAGCACCACCTCGCGTAGTGAGCGATAGCCACGCACGCCGACGGTCCGCAACATGACCTGGATGCTATTGGGTTGGTGTGACAGCCGGCGTCGCCGGCATGGCCAGCTCCAGGCGCACGCCGAGAAGCCTGATCGGTCGGTCCAGTTCGAACAGGTCAAGGATCCGCAGCGCCGCCGGGGTGATCACGCTCGGATCGACGCTGGGCTGTTCGAGCTTGCGGATCTTGGTCCTGGTGTAGAACGTGTTGGTCCGTACCGTAACCGCCACCCGCGTCACCACCCGGGACTGCGCCACCACCTCGTCGAGCGCGCGCTGCGCCAATTCCGTTACCGCTGCCTCCATTTCGGCGCGGTCGGTGAGATCGCGAGGGAAGGTCACCACGTGGCTGCGCGAGCGTGGCACCCACGGCTCGGCGCTGACGTTGGTGTCGCCGCCACCCTTGGCCAAGAGCAGGATCCACAACCCCGTCGTTGGACCGAACGTCGACGTGAGCACGGTGGCGTCGGTGGCGGCAAGGTCGGCGACCGTCGTGATCCCCAGTCCGGCAAGCTTTTTGGCGGTTTTGGGTCCCACGCCCCAGAGCGCGTCAACATCGCGGTCGCCCATCACGGCCATCCAGTTGCCGTCGGTGAGTTGATAGATCCCGGCAGGCTTGGCCAACCCGGTGGCGACCTTGGCGCGCTGTTTGTTGTCGCTGATGCCCACCGAGCACGACAGTCCCGTTTCGGCCGCGGTGACGGTGCGAATCCGTTCGGCCAGCTCGAACGGATCCTCGACGTCGGCGCCGAGGTAGGCCTCGTCCCAGCCCCACACCTCCACGGGATGCCCGAGGTCACGCAGCAGGCCCATCACCTCCTCGGACGCTTCGTCGTAGGCGGCGGGGTCCGACGGCAGGAAGGTGGCGTCCGGGCATCGCCGTGCGGCCGTGCGCAGCGGCATGCCGGCGTGCACCCCGAACTCGCGGGCCTCATACGACGCGCACGTGACCACCTTGCGCGGCTCGGTTGGGTCGCCGCTGCCGCCGACGATGACGGGCAGCCCCGCCAGTTCGGGGTGGCGGCGCAGCTCGACGGAGGCCAGGAACTGGTCCAGGTCGACGTGCAGAACCCAGGTGCTCATCGGCCGCAGAGCTTGCGCGCCAGGCTCTCCCACGCGTCGCCGACAGACTGGAGCGTTGCGCCCAGGTCGAGCAGTTGATGGTGAACGTAGTCGGCGTCGAGTAAGGCCAACAGCGCTTCGGTTTGTGCATCGAGGTCGCCGGTCGTGCCGGCTTCTTCCAACAGGACACGTACGTGCCTGCGCTGCAGCATGGCCACCGCGCTATAACGGGTCTGCGGATCACGGTCGGCGACGCTGAGCAGCGCGCCGTGTACCTGGACGAACTTCAGTCGTTCGCGCCCGTAGGCCAGCAACCGCTCCAACGGCGCGGCCCCCGGACCCAGTGGCGGGGGCCCGAACAGGAACGCTTCCTGTAGGCGGCGCTCGTCTTCGTCGAGCAGCACCATCATCAGGCCGGCGCGGCTGCCGAACCGACGGAACAGCGTTCCCTTGCCCACCCCGGCCGCAGCCGCAATGTCGTCCATGGATACCGCGTCGGGTCCCCGCTCGGCGATGAGTCGGCGTGCCGCATCCAGCAGCAATAGGCGGTTTCGGGCCGCGTCAACCCTTTCCTGCGCCACCTGCCCGGACACCAGTAACTCAGGCACGGTCATATCAGCACTTTAACTCGGCGGGATTATTTCCGGACCGTGGTCCGGTTGATTCGTATGACCAAGAGTCGAACAGCGGAAGGAAGGTCAATGTCGGATATCAAGGTGCTGGCGCTCGTCGGCAGCCTACGGGCGGCGTCGGTGAACCGTCAGATCGCCGAGCTGGCGGCGGAGACGGCCCCGACCGCCATGTCGGTGACTGTGTACGAGGGTGTCGGTGGCGGCCTTGGCGGCTTGCCGTTCTACAACGAGGACATCGACAACCCGGCCGGCGTACCCGCGTCGGTGACCAGGCTGCGCAGCGCCGTCGCTGAAGCCGACGCCGTTCTTGTCGTGACCCCGGAGTACAACGGCAGCATTCCCGGGGTTCTCAAGAACGCGCTTGACTGGCTGTCCCGGCCGTACGGACAGAGTGTGCTGAACGGCAAGCCGCTGGCTGTTATCGGCGCTGCACATGGGCAGTACGGCGGGGTATGGGCCCACGAGGAGACCCGCAAATCGTTCGGGATCGCCGGGGCCGACGTCGTCGACGCCGCCGCCTTCTCGCTGCCGATCGGCCGGCTGAACGGCCGGCATCCGCGGGAGAACGATGACGTGGTGGCCGACCTAAACGACGTGTTGACCAAGCTCGCCACGGAAGTCGGCTGAGCTCCAGCACTACAACAAGGCCGCCGGAGGGTCCGTCGAGACCCGCCGGCGGCTTTGCTGTTATCCCATGGCCACCGGGCGGTGGGCGGTGGCTGTCGGTGCCCGGTGGTAGACAGAACCATATAGTGCAACATGTCGCGAAATGTGACGTACGACACGCCGAACGACGCGATGACGGCCTGCTTACGACCAGGGAATTTCACAAATGTTGTTCAGAACATCTGGTATCTCTTCTGATTGTCGGCCACTAGGTGTAGTGTTTCGAACACCGACAGACCCCCACGGTTCGGAGGTCGGCCGGAGCGCAGAATCCGGTGGTGTCGGCTTCAAGACCACCCAGGAAGCGGCCCCGGCCGGTCAGGAATTTTGAGGGCCTGCGGGCCGCTGAAACAAAGCGATATGCAGTACCCGACCAGTTGCCAGTCCATGTCAAGTTTCGCTGAGGAGCCGGACCGCAGATGACCATCACCGTGTACACCAAGCCCGCATGCGTTCAGTGCAACGCCACCTACAAGGCGCTGGACAAGCAGGGCATCGCCTACGAGAAGGTCGACATCACCCTGGACACCGAGGCCCGTGACTACGTCATGGCGATGGGGTATCTGCAGGCGCCGGTCGTGGTGGCCGGTGGTGACCACTGGTCGGGTTTCCGTCCCGATCGGATCAAGGCGCTGGCCGGGGCCGGGGTACTCACCGCATAGCCGGTCCAGGTTTTCGTAGGAGGTTGTCGTGAATTCGGGGAGCGGTCACACGTTGGTGTACTTCTCCAGCGTGTCGGAGAACACCCACCGCTTCGTGCAGAAGCTGGGGCTGCCCGCCACCCGGATTCCACTCCACGGCCGCATCGAGGTGGACCAGCCGTACGTGCTGGTGCTGCCTACCTATGGCGGTGGCCACAAGACGCCTGATCCGGATGCCGGCGGGTACGTGCCCAAGCAGGTCATCGCGTTCCTCAACAACGAACACAACCGATCGCTGCTGCGCGGTGTCATCGCCGCCGGCAACAACAACTTCGGCGCCGAGTTCTGCTACGCCGGGGACGTGGTGTCCCGCAAGTGCGGCGTGCCGTACCTGTACCGCTTCGAACTGATGGGAACCGCCGAGGACGTGGAAGCCGTCCGCGCGGGTCTGGCTGACTTCTGGAAGGACGAGACGTGCCACCGACCGTCGCAACTGCAGAGCCTGTAGCGGCTGCCAGCCGCACCGCGGCACCGGGCGAGACGGACTACCACGCCCTGAACGCGATGCTGAACCTGTACGGACCGAATGGCGATATCCAGTTCGAGAAGGACAGGGAAGCCGCGCATCAGTACTTCCTGCAGCACGTCAACCAGAACACGGTGTTCTTCCACAATCAGGACGAGAAGCTCGACTACCTGATCCGCGAGAACTACTACGAGCGTGAGGTTCTCGACCAGTATTCGCGCAACTTCGTCAAGACCCTGCTCGACCGCGCGTATGCCAAGAAGTTTCGGTTCCCAACGTTTTTGGGTGCGTTCAAGTACTACACGTCCTACACGCTGAAGACCTTCGACGGGAAGCGCTACCTCGAGCGCTTCGAGGACCGTGTCTGCATGGTGGCGCTGACGCTGGCCGCCGGCGACACCACGCTCGCCGAGAAGCTCGTCGACGAGATCATCGACGGCCGGTTCCAGCCGGCCACGCCGACGTTCCTCAACTCGGGGAAGAAGCAGCGCGGGGAGCCGGTGAGCTGCTTCCTGCTGCGCATCGAGGACAACATGGAGTCCATCGGCCGCTCCATCAACTCGGCGCTGCAGCTGTCCAAGCGCGGCGGCGGGGTTGCGTTGCTGCTCAGCAACATTCGTGAACACGGCGCGCCGATCAAGAACATCGAGAACCAGAGCTCGGGCGTCATTCCGATCATGAAGCTGCTGGAGGACTCGTTCTCCTACGCCAACCAGCTCGGCGCGCGGCAGGGCGCCGGCGCGGTGTACCTACATGCTCATCACCCCGACATCTACCGCTTCCTGGACACCAAGCGGGAGAACGCCGACGAGAAGATCCGGATCAAGACGCTGAGCCTTGGCGTGGTGATCCCGGACATCACGTTCGAGCTGGCCAAGAATAACGAGGACATGTACCTGTTCTCGCCGTATGACGTCGAGCGGGTCCACGGCGTGCCGTTCGCCGATATCTCGGTGACCGAGAAGTACTACGAGATGGTCGACGACGCCCGCATCCGCAAGACCAAGATCAAGGCTCGCGAGTTCTTCCAGACGCTGGCCGAGTTGCAGTTCGAGTCGGGCTATCCGTACATCATGTTCGAGGACACGGTGAACCGGGCTAATCCCATTGACGGCAAGATCACGCACTCGAACCTGTGCTCGGAGATCCTGCAGGTGTCCACGCCCTCGGTGTTCAACGAAGACCTGACGTATGCCCAAGTGGGCAAGGATATTTCGTGCAACCTCGGGTCGCTGAACATCGCCAAGACGATGGACTCACCGGACTTCGCCCAGACGATCGAGGTGTCGATCCGGGCGCTGACCGCGGTGAGTGACCAGACCCACATCTGGTCGGTGCCGTCGATCGAGCAGGGCAACAACGACTCGCACGCGATCGGGCTGGGGCAGATGAACCTGCACGGCTACCTGGCGCGCGAGCGAATCTTCTACGGTTCCGAAGAGGGCGTCGACTTCACCAACATCTACTTCTACACGGTCCTCTACCACGCGCTGCGGGCGTCGAATCGTATCGCGATCGAACGCGGTACGCACTTCAAGGGTTTCGAGAAATCCAAGTACGCGTCGGGCGAGTTCTTCGACATGTACACCGAGCAGCTGTGGGAACCCAAGACCGACAAGGTTCGCCAGCTGTTCGCCGATGCCGAGATTCGCATTCCGACACAAGAAGATTGGCGCCGGCTCAAGGAATCGGTGCAGGCCCACGGCATCTACAACCAGAATCTGCAGGCCGTCCCGCCGACGGGGTCGATCTCCTACATCAACCACTCGACGTCGTCGATCCACCCGGTCGCCTCCAAGATCGAGATCCGCAAGGAAGGCAAGATCGGGCGGGTCTACTACCCGGCGCCCTACATGACCAACGACAACCTCGAGTACTACGAGGACGCCTACGAAATCGGGTACGAGAAGATCATCGACACCTACGCCGCGGCCACCCAGCACGTGGACCAGGGCCTGTCGCTGACGCTGTTCTTCAAGGACACCGCCACCACGCGCGATGTCAACAAGGCGCAGATCTACGCCTGGCGCAAAGGAATCAAGACGCTCTACTACATCCGGCTACGTCAGATGGCGCTGGAGGGCACCGAGGTCGAGGGCTGCGTGTCCTGCATGCTGTAGCGGCAGGGCAGGACGTGTCGAGTGTGCGACTTGTGATCGCGAAACCGGCGAAGTCTCGCACACAACCCACACAGTCGACGGTTCGGAGCTCACTTATAGGTGTGCTGTGGGCCCTGCGCCTTCTTGTAGAGCGCCTTGAGCATGCGATCGCGGAAGCGCGCATTGTCGATGAGCTTGATACCGGCGTTGGCGACCGCCGGGTAGCCCAGCAGCTTGTGGAAGTAACGACCGCGGCGATACTCCTTGCCCCACGCCGCTTCCATTCGCTGCGCGTAGTTGGTGAAGTCGTCGGGTCCGCTGTTCTGCAACGCCGCGATCGCGCACTCGCCCGCGGCCAGGCCGGACTCCAGCGCCTTGGAAATGCCCGCGCCACTGGCGGGCTTGCCCGCACCGAGCGAGTCGCCGGTGAACAACACACCGGGCCGCCACGGCGGCCAGGCGGTGAAGCCCATCGGCAACCGCCACGCCCGCACGCTCTTGGACTTCTTCAGCTCCTCGATGGGCGGGAGCTCCCAATCACGCGGCAGCGTCGCAAGGAACTCGCCGAGGAATTGGGTGGCGTTGATTGACTGCCAGTTCTTGTAGCTGTTGACGTAGCCCAGACCGATGTTGAATCGGCCGGACCCCATGGGGAACACCCAGCCGTAGCCGGGCAGTTGGTCCGCCTGGAACTGCAGCTTCAGGTAGATGTCGAGGCTATCGGAGTCTGGGCGATTGGCCTGCATCTCGGCGCGGATGGCGATCGCAGAGTAGCCCTTGTACTCCGAATCCAGCTTGAGCGCCCGCTTGATCGGGGAGTAGGCGCCGTCGGCCGCGATGACCGCGTCGCCGTATATCTTTTCGCCGCTCTTGATTGCGACGCCGATCACACGGCCGCTGGCGTCGAGTTCGGGGCCGGTCACTTCGCACGATTGGCGCACCTCGGCACCGGCCGACTCGGCGTGCTTGAGCAGCACGGTGTCGAGCTCGGTGCGGCTGACGGTGTGGCCGTGGTCGGGCATGCCGGGACGGCGCGGGAACGACAGCTCCCACTGGCTCGGGCTGAATACCGTCACCTTGTTGACGCGGTGGAACTTCGCGACCTCGTCGGCGAGCCCCATTTTCTGTAGGTAGCTCACCGCGCGCGCCGTCAGACCGTCACCACAGGGCTTGTCGCGTGGGAACTCGGCCTTGTCCAGGACCAGTACTTTCGCGCCAGTCTGCGCGGCCTGCCATGCGGCGGCCGAACCCGAGGGCCCCCCACCCGCTATGACCAGGTCGTATCGCTGAGTCATTCGCCTCTCTCATGGATTGCGCTGTCGCACCGATGGTACCGAAGCCGACCACTGGATCTCGTAGGCGAATTTGGGTGCCGGCACGGTTGGGGTTCCCGTTGCGGCACGGTCTGGCCAGGTCAGCGCGGTCCGGGCGGTACAGTAATCGCGTGCGACGAGGGTCCAGGTCCCGTGCCGGCGGGGAAGCGGGCGTCAAGGTTGACGCCCGCAGCGAACGCTGGCGCGAACATCGCAAGAAGGTGCGCTCGGAGATCGTCGACGCCGCCTTCCGCGCGATCGACCGATTGGGACCGGAGCTGTCCCTGCGAGAAATCGCCGAGGAAGCCGGAACGGCCAAGCCGAAGATCTACCGGCACTTCACCGACAAGTCGGACCTGTTCCAGGCGATCGGCGAGCGGCTCCGTGACATGTTGTGGGCGGCGATCTTCCCGTCGATCAATCTGAGCACCGATCCTGCCCGCGAGGTGATTCGCCGCAGCGTCGAGCAGTACGTGCGCCTGGTCGACCAGCACCCCAACGTCCTTCGCTTCCTGATCCAGGGCCGCTTCGCCGAGCAGAGCGAATCGACCATGCGCGCGCTCAATGAGGGCCGCGAGATCACCCTGGCGATGGCCGACATGTTCAGCAACGAGTTGCGGGAGATGGAACTCGACGGCGTGGCGATCGAATTGGCCGCCTTCGCGACGTTCGGCTCGGCCGCCTCGGCCACCGACTGGTGGCTGGGACCAACGCCCGACAGCCCGCGCCGCATGCCACCCGACGAGTTCGTCGCCCACCTGACCACGATCATGGTCGGCGCCATCAATGGCACCTGTGAGCTGCTCGGCATCAAGATCGACCCTGAGCTGCCGCTGCACAAAGGCGTCCGGCGCCGGGAACCGGTCGCCTGACCCGTTCGTTGACAGCGTCGACGAACGGCCGCGACACTGTGGATATCCGGTACCGGCGTTCCCAGGAAGGATCGACTTGTCATGACCGTTGCCGACCAGAAGGCCGAACTCGAGGCCAATAAGCGGCCGGTACACACCCGCGCACTGATCATCGGGACCGGGTTCTCCGGACTCGGGATGGGTGTCGCGTTGCAGCAGCAGGGTGTGGACTTCCTGATCCTGGAGAAGGCCGACGAGGTCGGCGGCACCTGGCGGGACAACACGTATCCGGGTGCCGCCTGCGACGTACCGTCACACCTGTACTCGTTCTCTTTTGCGCCGAAACCGGACTGGCGATACGTGTTCTCCTACCAGCCCGAGATCCTCGACTACCTCAAAGGCGTCACCGACAAGTACAGGTTGCGCCGCTACATCAGATTCAACTCCCATGTGACGCGGGCACATTGGGACGACGACGAGTACCGCTGGCATGTCTTTGCCGAGTCAGGACAGGAGTACGTCGCGCAGTTTGTGATCTCCGGCGCCGGCGGACTGCATATTCCGTTCTTGCCCGATATCCCCGGCCTCGAAGACTTCCGCGGACCGGCCTTTCACACCGCTCAGTGGAACCACGACGCCGACTTGACCGGGAAACGGGTTGCGGTGATCGGGACCGGCGCCAGTGCCATCCAGGTCGTACCCGAACTGGTGAAGACCGCCGGCCAGGTGCAGCTGTATCAGCGCACGGCCGCCTGGATCAAGCCCCGGATCAACTTCGCGTTCCCCCGTGCGGTGCGACGCGCGTTCGCGGTGGTTCCCGGGCTGCGTGCGGCACTGCGAACGGCGACGTACTGGACCTTGGACAGCAGGGCGGTCGCACTGGCAAAGCGACCGCAACTGATGAAGGTCGCCGAGTGGATGTACAAGGCGAACATGCGGCGCTACATCAGCGATCCGGAACTGCGGGCCAAGCTGACACCGCACTACCGCGCCGGCTGCAAGCGAATTCTTATCTCCGACAACTTTTATCAAGCCGTCGCCGACCCGAAGACCGAGCTGATCACCGACGGCATCGCGCGAGTGACTCCGCACGGCATTGTCACCGTCGATGGCACCGAGAGGCCGGTGGACGCGATCGTGTTGGCGACGGGCTTCCATGTCACCGACTCGTTTAAATATGTCGAGATCAAGGGTGCCAACGGCGTAGATCTGGCGGACCGCTGGACCCGTGAAGGAATGGTCGCGCACCGCGGCATTACGGTCGCCGACGTCCCGAACCTGTTCTTCCTTCTCGGTCCGAACACCGCGCTCGGGCACAACTCGGTGGTGTTCATGATCGAGTCGCAGATCCGTTACGTGGCCGCCGCGATAGCGGCCGCGGATCGTAAGGGTGTGCAGGCGCTGGCGCCTACCCGCGCCGCGCAAGATCAGTTCAACGACAAACTGCAGAGCGACCTGTCGACAACGGTGTGGAATACCGGCGGCTGCCGCAGCTTTTATCTCGACGAACACGGCGTCAACCGCGCGCTGTGGTCCGGCTCGGCCTCGGAGTACTGGTTGGCGACGCGCAGTTTCATGCCGTCGGAATACCGCTTCTGGGGCGGCCGCGCCGCGGAACGCGCCGCTTGATGGCTCATTGACACGGGCCTCGGGCGACCGAGACACTATCCGGTGTCCGCTACCGGCGTGCCCAGGAAGAAGGGCCGAACGACGATGCAGAGCAGGCCGGTTCTGGGGCGGTCGCGCCGACACGAAAACACAACTTGTTGCGGTCCCGGAGGTTGTCGCACCCCAGGGGTAGTGTCGTGGCATACGTCAGGGCCGATGAAATGGGTGGCTTGTGAGCGACAAATTGAAGCTGATTGACCGCGTCTCGGCGATCAATTGGAACCGGCTGCAGGACGAGAAGGACGCCGAGGTCTGGGACCGGTTGACCGGCAATTTCTGGTTGCCGGAGAAGGTGCCGGTATCCAACGACATCCCGTCCTGGGGCACGCTGACGGCCAGCGAAAAGCAACTCACGATGCGGGTTTTCACCGGGCTGACGCTGCTGGACACCATCCAGGGCACCGTCGGCGCCGTCAGCCTGATCCCCGACGCGCTCACCCCCCACGAGGAAGCCGTCTATACCAACATCGCGTTCATGGAGTCGGTGCACGCCAAGAGTTACAGCTCTATCTTCTCCACGCTGTGCTCGACGGCGGAGATCGACGACGCCTTCCGTTGGTCGGAAGAGAACGCCAACCTGCAGTGCAAGGCCGAGATCGTCATGGAGTACTACCGCGGTGACGAGCCGCTCAAGCGCAAGGTGGCCTCCACGCTGCTGGAGAGCTTCCTGTTCTACTCCGGCTTCTATCTGCCGATGTACTGGTCCAGCCGCGCCAAGCTGACCAACACTGCCGACATGATCCGGCTGATCATCCG
This sequence comes from uncultured Actinomycetota bacterium, assembly GCA_963799495.1. Classification (GTDB taxonomy): domain Bacteria; phylum Actinomycetota; class Actinomycetes; order Mycobacteriales; family Mycobacteriaceae; genus Mycobacterium. The sequence goes on along the minus strand of CAWCXH010000025.1, from coordinate 491,939 downwards.
CGACGAGGCCGTGCACGGCTACTACATCGGCTACAAGTATCAGAAGGGTCTTGCCCTCGAGGACGACGTCAAGAAGGCCGAACTGAAGGACTACACCTACGAGTTGCTCTTCGAGCTCTACGACAACGAGGTGGAGTACACCCAGGATCTGTACGACGAGGTCGGCCTGACCGAGGACGTCAAGAAGTTCCTGCGCTACAACGCCAACAAGGCGCTGATGAACCTCGGCTACGAAGCGCTGTTCCCGCGCGACGAGACCGACGTCAACCCGGCGATCCTGTCGGCGCTGTCACCCAACGCCGATGAGAACCACGACTTCTTCTCCGGTTCCGGCTCGTCGTATGTGATCGGCAAGGCCGTCAACACCACCGACGAGGACTGGGACTTCTAAACCCGCAGGTCAACGGCCCTAATTGGGCCTCATTTGTCGGGCTCAATTTCGCCGGGTCAGCAAGCCCTCGATTGGTCGGCCCGCCACCCCGTGCCCACATTTTCCTGACTGCGAGCGTCGTGCAGAGCGGTCGCGACGTGTTCCAGATCGTCGTCGAAGAGGTCGGCGTAGATGTCCAACGTCATCGCCGCCGAAGCGTGGCCGAGTGACGTCTGCGGCGCCGCCGACGACCGCCGGGTGACGGGTACGACGGTTTGCAAATTAATTCTGGCGCTACTTCAAGTTTCAAATTTCTCTCTCGTGGACGCGAACCCGCACCTCGAGCAGGCGCGGCACGGTGGTGCCGGGGGCTGGGACCGATGGCGGGTGCTGGCGTCGTTGTGGTGGTTGTGGGGAGATCTCCCTCGTCTTCGTAGAGTCTCCGCAACCCACCGTCAGAACCATCACGGTCATGATGCAGATGCAGGATAGTGTTGCCTTACTTGCCATTTCGTCCCTCCGGCCTAATTCGCACCCGGGGTAGCCACCCGGCTGCGTTCATCCGGGTGGAGCTTTCCGAGTAAACGGCCGGTGAATGCCCGACGAACTGTGAGCCCGGCTTGTGGCGCCGGTGCAGCGCAGCCACGACACTGAGCGCGTGTCCAACACCTCGCTTCCGGCCTCCATCCTGAACTGGCTGCGGGGCGGCTATCCCGAGGGCGTTCCTGGCGCGGACCGGGTACCGCTTCTTGCGCTGCTGCGCTCTACCCCGCTGACCGAGGACCAGATCAAAGAGGTGGTGCGCAACCTCACCGCCGAGGAGTCGCCCGCGCTGGCCGATGGCAAGATCGACAAAGACGAGATCGAGGTCTTTATCCGCGACGTCGCCCACCACGACGCCGACCCGGACGACATCAAGCGGGTGGCCGCCAAGCTTGCGGCGGCCGGGTGGCCGCTGGCCGGCTGCGACGAGACCGCCGTCCAGCCGTAGACGTCACCGCAATGACGCGGTGTCGATCACGAAGCGGTACCGCACATCGCTGGCCAGCACCCGCTCGTAGGCCTCGTTGATGTAATCCGGTTCGATGACCTCGATCTCGGACGCAACGCCGTGCTCGGCGCAGAAATCCAGCATCTCCTGGGTTTCGGCGATGCCGCCGATCATCGAGCCGGACAGGCTACGCCGCATCGAGACCAGCGGGGCCGCCGGAAGTTCCATCGGATGCTCGGGCATGCCCAGCTCCACCAGCGTGCCGTCGACGTCGAGCAGGTTGATGTAGCGGCCCAGATCCAGGTTGGCCGACACGGTGTTCAGGATCAGATCGAACGATCCGGCGAGCTTGATGAACGTCTCGGGATCGGAGGTGGCGTAGTACTCGCGGGCGCCCAGCCGCAGGCCGTCCTCCATCTTCTTCAGCGATTGGCTCAGCACCGTCACGTTGGCGCCCATCGCACTGGCGAGCTTGACCGCCATGTGGCCGAGCCCGCCCAGACCGATAACACCGACCCGGGTGCCGGGGCCGGCGTTCCAGCGCCGCAGCGGGGAATAGGTGGTGATGCCCGCGCACAGCAGGGGCGCCGCGGCATCCAGCGGCACGCTGTCGGGAATGCGCAGCACATAGTTCTCGTCGACGACGATCGCGCCGCTGTAGCCGCCCTGGGTCGGCTGGCCGTCGCGTCCCACCGCGTTGTACGTGCCGATCAGGCCGCGCTTGCAGTACTGCTCGTCTCCGGCCAGGCAACTGCTGCACTCTCGGCACGAGTCGACGAAACAGCCAACGCCGACGCGGTCGCCCACCTTGTACTTGGTCACGTCGGAGCCGATCGCGGTGACGATGCCGGCGATTTCGTGGCCGGGCACGACGGGATATGCGGGTGTACCCCACTCGCCGCGCACGGTGTGGATGTCGGAGTGACAGATGCCCGCGAAGTGGATGTCGAAGGCGACATCGTGCGGCCCGACGTCGCGGCGCTTGATGGTGGTTTTGGACAGCGGTGCGGTCGCCGATGTCGCGGCGTATGCGGAAACGATGGTCATCAACAGCCTCTTTGTCGTCTGCTGGCGTGCGAACTATGCCGCGACAGTGCGGCCTACAGATGGATAACCGCAGACGACGCGGTCTTTAGTCCCCGATCCGGGTTACGTGGATCACCCTGACAAGCTCGGGGCGCGGAAGGCGCCGTTGAACGTGAGCCGCTCGTAGGCCACCAGTCCGACCTGCTGATACGGATCGCGGTCGATGACATCCAGCGGTTGCAGATAGGTCAGCGTGAGGACGTGGAACACCTGTGCGACATTAGTTGATCGGCGCGTTGACCCAGCGCAGGTCCGCAAGTATGCCGCGCGCCGCGACGATCCCCTGCCCGGTCTGCCACACCTCGTTGTTGACCACGTACACGCGGTTGTCTCTGGTGGCGGACAAGTCGCGCCACGCGTCGCTCTCCAGCACCGCGTGCGCGCGATCCTTGGCCGCCGGTGACGCGAACGAGACGTAGACGATGTCGCCGTCGGCGATCGACAAATCGGGGGACGCCTCCAGGTCGGCGTCGGTGGTGCCGACCTCGTCGTAAGGCTTGTCGGTAAACCGTTGCGCGGCAGGACGATCCACGCCGACTTGGCTCAGCACGCTGGCCGCGAAGTTATCGGCACCGTAGACCCGCATGGTGTCCTCGGTCAGCTGCACCACCGACGCCTGGAAGTGCGCGGCGTCGTTCTCGGCGCCGGTCCTCTCCGCGGCGGCGGTGAAGTCGTCGATCAGCGCGGTGGTGGCATCAAAACGCCCCGTTGCCGCGCCCACGGTCCGCAGATTGGCCTGCCATGCGGTGCCGGGCGGCCCGGTGAACACCGTCGGGGCGATCGCCGACAGCTCCGGGAACGCCTCCGGGGTCAGGGCCTGCGAGCCCAGGATCAGGTCGGGCGCGGCGGCCTGGATGCCGGCCAGGTCGGGCGCGCTGCGGGTGCCCACCGCCGGCAGGTCATGCACGACCGTGCCGAGATATGACGGCTGGCCGGGCGGGCCGTCGGGCACTGCTGCGGCGACGATGCGGGACTGCAGACCGAGCGCGCACAGGGCGTCGAGCTGGTCGCCGGAGAGCACCACGATGCGTTGTGGATCGGCGGGCACCTCGGTGTCACCGGCGGCGTGGCGGACCCCGCGGTTGGACCTGTCGGGGTCGAGCGGCGCCGGCTCCGGTGCGCAGGATTCGTCGGGCCTGCGCTGATTGCCCAGCACGCCCGCGCCGGCGATCTTGGTGGTGCTGGTGATCACCGTCTGCTGCGGGGCGCTCGAGGTTGCGTCGGGCGAACCGCAGCCGGCCAGCGTGGTCACCAAAGCGGCGGCGGCCACGGTCGCGGCAGCGGCATTAAGTCGCCTCCTGAGCACGTCGCCGACGGTAACACCCGGGCAGTTCCGGGCTGGTCAGGCGGCGACCTGGCAATATCGGAAACCGATTACGACGGTTTGTAGGACCACACCGACTTCGGCGGCCGCCGAGGGATAGGATTCTTCAGTGAAGACTGCGGGGATGTCCCGGATCGATGGTTGGAGGAGCTCTTGGTAGCCGAAGCACCCCCAGTGGGACCACTCGAGGCCCGGCGTCCGTTCCCGGCGCGGCTCGGCCCCAAGGGCAACCTGGTCTACAAGCTGGTGACCACTACCGATCACAAGCTGATCGGCATCATGTACTGCGTCGCCAACTTCATCTTCTTCTTCATCGGCGGGCTGATGGCGCTGTTCATGCGCACCGAACTGGCGATGCCCGGGCTGCAGTTCCTGTCCAACGAGCAGTTCAACCAGCTGTTCACCATGCACGGCACGGTGATGCTGCTGTTCTACGCCACCCCGATCGTGTTCGGGTTCGCCAACCTGGTGCTGCCGCTGCAGATCGGTGCGCCGGACGTGGCCTTCCCGCGGCTGAACGCCTTGTCGTTCTGGCTGTTCCTGTTCGGCGCGACGATCGCCATCGCCGGCTTCATCACACCCGGCGGCGCCGCCGACTTCGGCTGGACCGCCTACAGCCCGCTGACCGACGCCATCCATTCGCCGGGTGCCGGCGGCGACCTGTGGATCCTGGGCCTGGCGGTCGGCGGTCTGGGCACCATCCTCGGCGGCGTCAACATGATCACCACGGTGGTCTGCATGCGCGCGCCCGGCATGACGATGTTCCGGATGCCGATCTTCACCTGGAACATCCTGGTGACGTCGATCCTGGTGCTGATGGCCTTCCCGCTGCTGACCGCGGCGCTGTTCGGGCTGGCCGCCGACCGTCACCTCGGCGCGCACGTCTACGACCCGGCCAACGGCGGCGTGCTGCTGTGGCAGCACCTGTTCTGGTTCTTCGGCCACCCCGAGGTGTACATCATCGCGTTGCCGTTCTTCGGCATCGTCAGCGAGATCTTCCCGGTGTTCTCCCGCAAGCCGATCTTCGGGTACACCACGCTGATTTACGCGACGCTGTCCATCGCCGCACTGTCGGTCGCGGTGTGGGCGCACCACATGTACGCCACCGGCGCCGTGCTGCTGCCGTTCTTCTCCTTCATGACGTTCCTCATTGCGGTCCCGACCGGAATCAAGTTCTTCAACTGGATAGGCACGATGTGGAAGGGCCAGTTGACATTTGAAACACCGATGCTGTTCTCGGTCGGCTTCCTGGCGACCTTCCTGCTCGGCGGGCTCTCGGGTGTGCTGCTGGCCAGCCCGCCCATCGACTTCCACGTCACCGACTCCTACTTCGTGGTAGCGCATTTCCACTACGTGCTGTTCGGCACCATCGTGTTCGCGACCTATGCCGGCATCTACTTCTGGTTCCCGAAGATGACGGGCCGGTTGCTCGACGAGCGGCTGGGCAAGCTGCACTTCTGGCTGACGTTCATCGGCTTCCACACCACATTCCTGGTGCAGCACTGGTTGGGCGACGAGGGCATGCCGCGCCGCTACGCCGACTACCTGCCCACCGACGGGTTCACCACGCTGAACGTCGTCTCGACCATCGGCGCGTTCATCCTCGGCCTGTCGACCATCCCGTTCACCTGGAACGTGTTCAAGAGCTGGCGCTACGGCGAGCCGGTGACGGTCGACGATCCGTGGGGTTACGGCAACTCGCTGGAGTGGGCCACCAGCTGCCCGCCGCCGCGGCACAACTTCACCGAACTGCCCCGCATCCGTTCGGAGCGGCCGGCCTTCGAGCTGCACTATCCGCACATGGTGGACCGGATGCGCGCCGAGGCCCACGTGGGCCGCGACCACCATCCGGCGGAGCTCGAGGCCGCGGACCGATCCAGCTGATGGTCCGTCGCGGCCGCGCGATCCGGGGGTGAGCACGCCGAAGGTGTCGGTGTTGATCACTGTCACCGGACACGATCAACCGGGCGTCACCTCGGCACTGTTCGAGGTCCTGTCCCGGCACAAAGTCGAGCTGCTCAACGTCGAACAGGTCGTCATCCGTGGCCGGCTGACGCTGGGCGTGCTGGTGGCGGGCCAAGCGGAGGTGGCCGGCGGCACCGAGCTGCGCGACGAGGTGCAAGCCGCCATCCACGGGGTCGGCCTGGACGTGACGATCGAGCGCAGTGACGACCTGCCGGTGATGCGTCAACCGTCCACCCACACCATCGTGGTCTTGGGTCGGCCGATCACCGCCGAGTCGTTCGGCGTGGTGGCCCGCGAGGTGGCTGCCCTGGGTGTCAACATCGACTTCATCCGCGGCGTCTCCGACTATCCGGTGACGGGATTGGAGCTACGGGTCTCGGTGCCACCCGGTGCAGCCTATGGGCAGCTGCAGACCGCGATGGCACGGGTGGCGGTCGACGAGCGTGTCGACATTGCGCTCGAGGACTACAGCCTGGCGCGACGGGCAAAGCGGCTCATAGTGTTTGACGTCGACTCGACGCTGGTCCAGGGCGAGGTCATCGAGATGCTGGCCGCGCGGGTCGGGGCGCAGGCCGCCGTCGCCGAGGTCACCGAGGCCGCGATGCGTGGCGAGCTGGACTTCGCCGAATCACTGCACCGCCGGGTGGCGACGTTGGCCGGGTTGCCCGCCGAGGTGCTCTACGAGGTGGGCGCGCAACTGGAGTTGACCCCTGGGGCGCGCACCACACTACGCACGTTGCGGCGCTTGGGTTTTCACTGCGGCGTGGTGTCCGGCGGTTTCCGCCAGATCATCGAGCCGCTTGCGCACGAACTGATGCTTGACTTCGTCGCCGCCAATGAGCTCGAGATCGTCGACGGTATGCTGACCGGGCGGGTCATCGGCCCGGTGATCGACCGGCCCGGAAAGGCCAAGGCGTTACGGGATTTCGCGCAACAGGCTGGCGTTCCGATGGAGCAGACGGTCGCCGTTGGCGACGGCGCGAACGATATCGACATGTTGGCCGCCGCGGGGTTGGGGGTGGCGTTCAACGCCAAGCCCGCGGTGCGTGAGGTCGCCGACGCGTCGCTGAACCATCCCTACCTGGACACCGTGTTGTTCATTCTCGGCGTCACCCGCGGCGAGATCGAGGCAGCCGACGCCGTCGACGGTTTGCTGCGCCGGGTCGAGATTCCGGACAGTTAGCTCGCGGTCAGACGACCACCGCGTGCGGTTCGGGCGCGGTGACCCCGGTGACCGCCCGCCAGGCCTGCGCCAGCAGTTCGACCGCCTCGCCGAGTTGCTCCTCGGGCAGCGTGTAGGGAATGCGGATGAAACGCTCCAACGTGCCGTCGACGCCGAATCGGGGTCCGGGCGGCACGTCGAGGCCCAGTCGCGACGCGGCCGCAGACAGCGCCGAGCTCATCGGCGCCGGTAGCCGGACCCACAGCGCCACCCCGCCGTCACCCGGTCCGGGCCGCCAGTCCGGAAGGTGTTGGCGCAGCAGCGAAAGCAGCAGCGCACGCCGGGCCCGCAGGATCTCGCGTCGTTCCGGCAATACGTCGTCGGCGACGGCGAGAAGCCTTGCCGCGGCGAGCTGTTCGAGTATCGCGGTACCCATGTCGATGGCCGGGCGCAGCGCTGCGATGGTCGCCAGCGTGCTGCGCTCGGCGCGAATCCAGCCGATTCGCAGACCACCCCAGAACGACTTGGACATCGAGCCGATCGTCAATACCAGGTCACTACGCGTCGTCATCGCCGCGGCCAGCGGCGGCGGCACCGGCTCGTCGAGCCACACCTCGGTCATCGTCTCGTCCACAATCGTGCGGGTACGTGTCTCGGAGATGATCTGCGCCAACCGCTTTCGTGCCTCGGCGTTCAGCGTCAACCCCGTCGGGTTGTGGTTGTCGGGCACCAGGTAGGCCAGGCTGGGCGCCAGTTGGCGCACCGCGGCGTGCACCGCGCCCAGTTCCCAGCCGTCGTCGGCGATGGCGACCGGGACGGGTCGTGCACCCGCGGTGGTGATGGCCGACAGTGCGCCGTGATAGGTGGGCTGTTCAACGAGCACCCGGTCACCGGGTTGTACGTACGTCGCCAGGATCAGGCCGATCGCGTGCAGTGCGCCGGTGGTCACCATGATCTCATCCGGCTCGGTGGGAAACCCTCGCGCACAATATCTTTCGGCGATCGCGGCACGCAGGGGAGGAACCCCGATGAGCTCGACGCCGGTGTCGTGCAGATAGGGCGTCAACTGGTGCATCGCCTCGTTGAAGGCCTGCAGCACGACGGCGGCCGGTGCCGACAATGCGGCGGTGGCCAGGTTCACCGAAGCCGGCGCGGCGTCGGGCGCGGTGCTGGGTGCGACGGGCAGGGCGGTGGTGCTGCGGGCGCCGCGGCGGGCGTTGAGGTAGCCGTCGTCGCGCAGATGGGCATAGGCGGTGGTGACCGTCGTGCGGGATAGCCGCAGCCGCTCGGCGAGCGAGCGCTCGCTGGGCAGCCGGGCCCCGACCGGGAGACGTCCGTCGATGATCAGCATCCGGATGCCGTCGGCCAGGCCAACGTAGGCCGGTCCAGTCCGGTTCGAGGTCCGCCAGTTGCCGAGCTCGCGGGCCAAAAGGTCCACATCGAGCGCTCGTCCAGCCAGTTCTACCGTCATTTGCATGCCAGTATGCGCCAACTGGCTATTGATAGACAAGCCAGTTGTTCGCATTATCGAAGCATGAGGACGCATTGGATATCTCGTCTGGCACATGCGCTCGCCAAATTGTTCAGCTGGCAGGCGCCGACCTGCTTTATCGACTACACCGATCGCGACGCGGAACGTATGCGACGCGAGCTGGAACTCATTCGGCTGCGCTTCCCGCACCACTCGTGACAACGCTGCGGGGAACCGCGCTGCTGGTCGGGCTGACCGGATACGGCTTGTCGATGGCCTTGATGGTGCGCGCCGGGCTGGGCCTCGACCCCTGGGACGTCTTCCATCAGGGTCTGGCGCGGCACACCGGCATGACCATCGGTATCGCGTCGGCGGTCGTCGGTGTGGCCGTGCTGCTGGCGTGGATCCCACTGCGCAACCGGCCCGGCGTCGGCACGATAGTCAACGTCATCGTCATCGCCGTCACTGTGGACGCCGGGTTACTGATATTGCCGACGCCGACGTCGCTGCCGGTGCGCATCGCATTGATGGCCGGCGCGGTGCTGCTCAACGCGTTCAGCACCGTGCTCTACGTCGGCGCGGGTCTCGGTCCCGGCCCGCGCGACGGGCTGATGACCGGTCTGGTGGTGCGCACCGGCCTGTCGGTGCGGCTGGTCCGCACCTCGATCGAGGTGACCGTGCTGGGCATCGGCTGGCTGCTGGGCGGCACCGTCGGCGTCGGCACCGTCGTCTACGCGCTCGGCATCGGCCCGCTGGTCCAGATGTTCCTGCGGATCACGCCGCGCCGGTTGCTGGCCCGCAGCGGGTGGGCCTCCGTCACCGACGCCAGCGATTTCGGCGTGCCGAGTCGCGCTCAGCGCAACCGGTCACGCCGAAATCGCAAGGGCGACCCGCGAGGCGCGCCGCCGCCCAAGTACGGCACGATGGTGCCGTGCCCGGAGACGATGCAGCCGACCCCGACCTGCTGATCGACTTCGCCAAAGTCTCGCTGCGGCGCGGCGGCCAAGTTCTCGTCGGCCCGGTCACGTGGGCGGTCGAACTCGACGAACGCTGGGTGGTCATCGGGCCGAACGGGGCGGGCAAGACCTCGCTGCTGCGCATCGCCGCCGCGATGGAGCACCCGTCGTCGGGCACGGCCTATGTCCTCGGTGAACGGTTGGGCCGGGTCGACATGTCCGAGCTGCGCGCCCGGGTGGGCCTGAGCAGCTCGGCGCTGTCGCTGCGGGTCCCCGACGGTGAGGTGGTACGCGACCTCGTGGTGTCGGCCGGATACGCGGTGCTCGGCCGCTGGCGGGAGAAATACGACGAAGTCGACTACGCCCAGGCCATCGACATGCTGGAAAGTGTCGGCGCCGAGCATCTGGCCGAGCGCACCTACGACACGCTGTCGGAGGGCGAACGCAAGCGGGTGCTGATCGCACGGTCGCTGATGACCGACCCGGAGCTGCTGCTGCTCGACGAACCCGCGGCCGGGCTGGACCTCGGCGGTCGCGAGGAGCTGGTGGCGCGGCTGGCCGATCTGGCCGCCGATCCCGACGCCCCCGCGATCGTGCTGGTCACCCACCACGTCGAAGAGATCCCGCAGGGCTTCACCCACTGCATGATCCTGTCCGAGGGACGAGTCGTCGACGCCGGGCTGTTGCCCGACGTGCTGACCGCCGCGAACCTGTCCACGGCGTTCGGCCAGTCGATCGCGCTGGACGTCATTGACGGCCGCTACTTCGCCCGCCGCACCAGAATCCGCGCGGCGCACAGGAGGCGCACATGACTGATCCCTTGGTCCCGCGGCCGGCGGCGACGGTCATGTTGGTGCGCGACACCACGCAGGGAATCAAGGTGTTTCTGATGCGGCGGCACTCCGCGATGGACTTCGTCGCCGGCGTGATGGTGTTTCCCGGCGGTGGCGTCGACGACCGCGACCGGAACGCGGACATCGCCTGGGCCGGACCGGAGCCGTCGTGGTGGGCGCAGCGCTTCGGCGTCGACCCCGGCCTGGCGGAGGCGCTGGTGTGCGCGGCTGCCCGCGAGACGTTCGAGGAGTCCGGGGTGCTGTTCGCTGGCCCCGCGGATGAACCGCACGGCATCGTCGGCGACGCCTCGGTCTATCGCGATGCCCGCGCGGCGCTGGTGGACAACTCGCTGTCGTTCGCTGAGTTCCTGCGCACCGAGAACCTGGTGCTGCGCGCCGACCTGCTGCGCCCGTGGGCGAACTGGGTGACGCCGAAGGAGGAGCGCACCCGCCGCTACGACACCTACTTCTTTGTCGGGGCGTTGCCGGAAGGTCAGCGCGCCGACGGCGAGAACACCGAAACCGACCAGGCCGACTGGACCACGCCCGAGGCCGCCCTCGACGACTTCACCGAGGGGCGCACGTTCCTGCTGCCGCCGACCTGGACGCAGCTGGACTCCCTGGCCGGCCACACCGTCGGTGACGTGCTCGCGGTGGAACGCCAGATCGTGCCGGTTGAGCCGCACCTGGACGCCACCAAGGGCAATTGGGAGATCGAGTTCTTCAACAGCGACCGCTACAACGAGGCGCGGCGCCACCGCTCGCCGTGAACGAATTCGTCACCGTCCACGTCAGCGACGACCGGCCAGGCATCGGCACGCTGGTGCTGTCGCGGCCGCCGACTAACGCGATGACCCGCCAGGTGTACCGCGAGATCGTCGGCGCGTCCGCGGACCTCGGGCGGCGCGGTGATATCGCCGCGGTGATCGTGTTCGGCGGGCACGAGATCTTCTCCGCGGGCGACGACGTGCCCGAGTTGCGCACGCTCAGCCCGGACGAGGCGGACGCGGCCAAGCGGGTGTGCCGTGAGGCCGTCGACGCGTTGGCCGCCATCCCCAAGCCGACCGTCGCCGCGATCACCGGCTACGCGCTGGGCGCCGGTCTGACGTTGGCGCTTGCCGCGGACTGGCGGGTCAGCGGCGACAACGTCAGGTTCGGCTCAACAGAGATCCTGGCCGGCCTGGTTCCCGCCGGCGGCGGGTCGGTCCGGCTGGCCCGGACGATCGGCGTGAGCAAGGCCAAGGACCTGGTGTTCTCCGGGCGGTTCGTCGACGCCAGGGAAGCGCTGGCGCTGGGCCTGATCGACGAGATGGTGGCCCCCGACGCGGTCTACGACGCCGCCGTGGCGTGGGCACGACGCTTCGTCGACGCTCCGGCGCATGTACTGGCCGCCGCCAAGGCTGCCATCGATGGCGACCGTTAGGCTGCCCTGCATGACGAGTACAGATCCGGCTCCGATGCCGCACGCGACAGCCGAACAGGTGGAGGCGGCGCGGCACGACAGCAAGCTCGCGCAGGTGCTCTATCACGACTGGGAGGCCGAGTCCTACGACGACAAGTGGTCGATCTCCTACGACCAGCGCTGCATCGACTACGCGCGGGGTCGCTTCGACGCCATCGTCCCCGGGGAGGAAGTGAGGGACCTGCCCTACGACCGCGCCCTGGAGCTGGGCTGCGGTACCGGTTTCTTCCTGCTGAACCTCATCCAGGCCGGCGTTGCCCGGCGCGGCTCGGTGACCGATCTGTCCCCGGGCATGGTGAAGGTTGCCACTCGCAACGGCCAGTCGCTGGGGCTGGACATTGACGGCCGGGTCGCCGATGCGGAGGGCATTCCCTACGACGACGACACCTTCGACCTGGTGGTCGGCCACGCCGTGCTGCACCACATCCCCGACGTCGAGCTGTCGCTGCGCGAGGTCATCCGGGTGCTCAAGCCCGGTGGACGGTTCGTTTTCGCCGGCGAACCCACCACCATCGGCAACGCCTACGCCCGCACTTTGGCGAATCTGACCTGGAACGTCACCATCCGCGCCATGAAGCTGCCGGGGCTCGGCAGCTGGCGACGCCCGCAGGCCGAGCTCGACGAGAACTCGCGCGCCGCGGCTCTGGAGTGGGTCGTTGACCTGCACACCTTCGAACCAAGCGACCTGGAGAAGATGGCGACCAACGCGGGCGCCGTCGAGGTCCGCACCGCCACCGAGGAGTTCACCGCGGCGATGCTGGGCTGGCCGGTCCGCACATTCGAGTCGACAGTGCCGCCGGGCAAGCTCGGCTGGGGCTGGGCCAAGTTCGCGTTCAACGGCTGGACGACACTGAGCTGGGTGGACGCCAACGTGTGGCGGCGGGTCGTACCGAAGGGCTGGTTCTACAACGTCATGGTGACCGGGGTCAAGCCGTCGTAGATTTCCGCGTCGACGACGTCGCCTATCTACGGTCGGAGGCCGGGGCGCGGGCTCTGCGCGAAGTGGCCGACTTCCGGCTTACCGACGCCACGCTGGTTGCCGATATCGCTTCGGCGCGAACGCGATTCGGCGACCGGGCCACCGTCCTGGTGGAGACCACATTGCTGCGGCGCAAGGCGACGGCCAAGTTCGCCGACCCGGCTTCCTGGTTGTTCACCGACGAGGCGCTGCAGCAGGCCACCGCCGAGCAGGTGGCAGCACACCGAGCCCGGCGGCTGGCCGGAGCGAGCGTGCACGACGTGACCTGCTCGATCGGCACAGAGCTTGCGGCACTGCGGGATTGGGCGGCGTCCGTCGTCGGCAGCGATATCGACCCGGTGCGGCTCGCGATGGCCCGGCACAACGTCTTCGATGTCGACCTATGCCGTGCCGACGCGCTGCACCCGGTCAGCCGCGACACCGTCGTCATCGCCGACCCGGCCCGCCGCCAGGCCGGCAGGCGCCGATTCGACCTGCGCGACTACACGCCCGCGCTGGACCGGCTGTTCGACGTGTACCGTCACCGTGAGCTGGTCGTAAAGGTCGCTCCCGGAATCGATTTCGAGCAGCTGAGCCAGCTGGGCTTCAGCGGTGAGATCGAAGTGACCTCGCTGGCCGGCAGCGTCCGCGAGGCATGCCTGTGGCCGCTCGGGTTGGCCGGGCCGGGCGTGACCCGCCGCGCCAGCGTGCTGGACGGGTCAGAGGAGATTACCGACGCCGAACCCGACGACTGCCCCGTCGCGCCCGCGGGTCGCTGGATCGTCGAGCCCGACGGCGCGGTGATCCGGGCCGGCCTGGTTCGCCACTACGCGGCGCGGCACGGACTGTGGCAGCTCGACCCCGACATCGCCTACCTCTCGGGCGACCGGCTGCCCGACGGCGTGCGGGGATTCGAGGTGCTCGAGGAGCTGAGCTACAGCGAACGGCGCCTGCGTCAGGCGCTTTCGGCGCGCGACGTGGGTGCAACCGAGATACTGGTTCGCGGTGTCGACGTGGACCCCGACGCGTTGCGGTTGCGCCTGCGGCTGCGCGGGACGCAACGGGTCGCGGTGGTCATCGCCCGGATCGGGTCCGGGGCCGCAAGCCGTGCAACGGCATTCATTTGTCGGCCGTCGCGGTGACGCGCCGCGTACGCTGGCACTGATGTGCCGGTGTCGGCGCCGGTGCCGTTGATCGCCTGCGAGGACGACCCGACGATGCGAATTCTCATGGTGGCCGCGCTGCTTGCGGCCGGCATTCTTTTCGGCTGGCCCGGCACCGCGCCGGCAGGAGCACAGTCGGCATGTGCCGACCTCGACGGCACCGTCGGCGGTGACCAGATCTGCCGCGGACATGCCGCCAACTCCGCGTACATGCTCGACTTCAGCTTCCCCGTCGATTACCCCGACCAGCAGGCGCTGACCGACTATCTGACCCAGACCCGCGAGGGCTTCATCAACGTCTCCGAGATGCCGGACTCGCGGGATGAGCCCTATGTGCTCGACGCGAAGGGGACCGCGTACCGTTCGCAGACGCCGCCGCGCGGCACCCAGAGCGTGGTGTTCGAGGTGTACCAGAATGTTGGCGGGACGCGCCCGCAGACCTGGTACAAAGCGTTCAACTACGACCTGTCCAAGCGCGCGCCCGTCACCTTCGACACCCTGTTCAAACCGGGCACCAAGCCGCTGGATGTCATCTTTCCGGTCGTACAGGCCGAACTGCAGAAGCAGAGCGGACTCGAGGACGGAGTCCCGCCCGGCGACGGGCTCGATCCGGCGAACTACCAGAACTTCGCACTGACCGACGATGCGGTGATCTTCTTCTTCGGTCAGGGTGAGCTGCTTCCGGAAACTGCAGGCGCCACCCAGGCGGCGGTTCCGCGCACCACGCTCGCGCCGATCCTGGCGTAGGCGGCGCGGCTCACTTTCCGAGCAATCGACTTCCAGTCCCTGGCGCTGGCGCGACCGGGTGTGGACCTAGTCGGGCGCGAAGCCGTAGACCTGTCCGTCGCTGGTCGCAGTGACCACGCGGCGGTCGTGGCCGACCGATACCCCTACCGGCCACCCCGTCGCCTCGGGTAGCGGATAGCTATTGACCGTGTGTCCGTCTGCGGGATCGAACACCACCAACGTCTGACCGCTTTCGCCGTCGCGTGCGACCGTGTATGCCACGTCGTCGCCCGCCCGGCTCGACGTGGACAACGGGGCAACGTCGTCGCGGGTCCACACCACGTCGCCGCGGTCGCCGGCGTCGCGGACGGTCACCAGCTTGGCACCTGGGCCTCCGCCTGCGACGATCAGGCCGTCCGGCGAAACCGACGGCGGGGTCTGCGCCAAATAGTCCTGCGGCACAGACCATTTCGGCTTGCCGTCGGCAGAGTTCAGCGCCCACAGTCGTTCGTCGCGCCCGTTGACGTACACCGTCGATCCGTCGGCGGACAGCACGGGGCTGGCCAAAACCCCGCCGCCGACGGCGTCACTTGTCCACTCCTGGGTGAGCAGCGGCCGCTGGCCCGGGTGATAGCGCAGTCCGATCAGAATCGGCGCCTCGGCGCCGGGCTCCCACAGCCCGAGCACGATCATCCCGGTCGAGGGCGCAAACGCGGGCGCCGCCGCCACCGGGCAGCGCGGTCGCGCCAACCGGCAGTCGGAAAGTCCGCGTTGAGAATCGGTCGGGTCGACACCGCTGACCAGATCCAGCGGCGTGCCCTCGACGGTGCCGCGGTGCGCATCGAAGACGAGCACCTGGCCCAGATGCGTTACCACCAGCAGCTGGCCGTCAGCGAGAATCCTTGCGGTCGTTGGCATCCCAAACACCGGCTGGCGCCACCGGACCCACTGGGTGAGCGGGAACGACTGCATGAGACCTGGCTGGCCGATGTAGACGTTGTCGAACCCGTCCATTAACGGGCTGGACAGGCCACCGCCCTGAACCAGCCGGGTACACCAGCGCTGGCGGGCGTTGTTGTCGGCCTCCCACACCATCAGCGAGCAGCCGCCGGGGGTTTGGGCGTTGACGGCCATATAGCTGCCTGAGCCAAGGGCAACCTGGGCAGCCAGATCACCCTTGACCGATCGTGTCCATTCCAGCCGCAGCACGTCGGCGCCGCCAACCCCGGCGTAGCTGGTGTTTCCGGCGTCGCCGTACTGCGCGGGCCAACCCGACGCCGCGCGTTCCTCCACCCAGGAATCGGTGTTCCCGCAACCGGCCAGCACGCCCGTGATCAGCGCCGTCGCCGCCAGCACGATGAATCGCCGGAACACGATGTCCTTTCTGCCGGTCACTTCCTTCGACGCCCACGTGAGGGTAACTGAGCGCGCGTGAACGCTCGCGTAGGCTTTCCGGCCATGACGACCATGTGGGGCGCACCGTTGCACAAGCGGTGGCGGGGTTCACGGTTGCGTGATCCGCGCCAGGCGAGGTTCCTGACGCTGGCCTCGGTGAAGTGGGTGCTGGCCAACCGCGCCTTCACGCCGTGGTATTTGGTCAGGTATTGGCGGCTGCTGAAGTTCAAGCTCGCCAACCCGCACATCATCACCCGCGGCATGGTCTTCCTCGGCAAAGGTGTGGAAATTCAGGCCGCTCCGGAGCTCTCCGACCTGGAGATCGGCCGATGGGTCCATATCGGCGACAAGAACACCATCCGCGCGCACGAGGGCTCGCTGCGCATCGGCGACAAGGTGGTGCTGGGCCGGGACAACGTCATCAACACCTACCTCGACATCGAGTTGGGCGACTCGGTGCTGATGGCGGACTGGTGCTACGTGTGCGACTTCGACCACAAGATGGACGACATCAACATGCCGATCAAGGACCAGGGCATCGTCAAGAGCCCGGTGCGGATCGGGCCGGATACCTGGATCGCGACCAAGGCCACCGTGCTGCGGGGCACCACGATCGGGCGTGGCTGCGTGTTGGGGTCACACGCGGTGGTCAAGGGCAACATCCCGGACTATTCGATCGCGGTCGGCGCCCCGGCCAAGGTCGTCAAGAACCGCAAGCTGGCCTGGGAGACGTCGGCCGCCCAGCGCGCCGAGCTGGCGGCCGCGCTTGCCGATATCGAACGCAAGAAGGCGACTCACTAGCCCCATTCCGGCGAGCGTGCGTTCTGTTGTGCAACACGCCGTGTTTCATCCCGCAACGGCGCACGCTCGGCGGCCGTGAGTGTGCAGTGCTCGTCGACGTGTTCGACCGCTCAGCGATAGGGAGAGTGGCACGATATTGACGTGACCGGCGGTTTGGGATGACAGTAGCGGCGTCCTGCCGCGGCTGCGGCGCCGAGCCGCGCGCGGACGCACGGTTCTGCGACGCCTGCGGTACGCCGCTTGGACACGTCAATGCGGAAGCCGAGTACAAGCAGGTGACCGTGCTTTTCGCCGACGTGGTGCATTCGATGGACATCGCAGCGGAGGTGGGTGCGGAGCGGTTGCGCGAGATCATGACCGCGTTGTTCGACCGCTCGTCGGCGGTGGTACTGCGCTACGGCGGGACCGTCGACAAATTCACCGGTGACGGCCTCATGGCGGTGTTCGGCGCGCCGGTTGCGTTGGAGGATCACGCATTACGGGCGTGCCTGGCGGCGCTGGACATCCAGCGGGAGGTGCAGCGCATCGCGACCGAGGTGGAACAGCGCGACCATGGTCTCGCCCTGCTTCTGCGCATCGGATTGAATTCCGGCGCGGTGATCGCCGGTGAGATCGGTTCGGGCCGTTTGAATTACACCGCGGTTGGTGAACAGGTCGGATTGGCGCAGCGGATGGAATCGGTCGCGCCGCCCGGCGGGGTGATGCTCAGTGAGTCCACGACACGGCTGGTCGAGGACGCGACCGACCTGGGCGAACCCGAAAAAGTACGCATTAAGGGCGCGCAATCGCCGGTGATCGCCCGCCGCCTGTTGGCAATGGCCCCCGAGGGCGGACAGCGGGCCCGACGAGTGTCGACGCTGGTGGGGCGTGATTGGGAGATGAGCACCATCGCAGCGATGCTCGACCAGTCGATGACCGGCAAGGGCCGCATTGTCGGGCTGGTGGGGCCGCCCGGAATTGGCAAGAGCCGCATGGTGGGGGAGATCGCATCGATCGCCGCCGAACGGTCCGTTCAGGTGTTCACTGCGCACTGCGAATCCCATGCCAGCGAGATCCCGTTCCACGCGGTCGCCGGCCTGTTGCGTGACATCTTCGCGATCGGCCGTCTCGAGGACGACGCCGCACGGGCGAACGTCCGGGCCCGCATGCAGACCGCCGATGCTGAAGACCTCATCCTGCTCGACGACTTGCTCGGCATTCGTGACAATGACATGCCGTTGCCTGCCATCGAGCCCGATGCACGCGGGCGGCGGCTCGCGGCGCTTCTGAACGCCGCGGCCGCCGCCCGGCCTACACCGGCCGTTTACGTGATCGAGGACGCGCACTGGATCGACGAGGTCAGTGATGTCATGATCGCGCAGTTCGTGGCGGTGGTACCGCAGACGCGCTTGCTCCTGCTCGTCACGTATCGGCCCGAATATCGCGGGGTGCTCGACCAGCTACCGAGCTCGCACCGCATTGCGCTTGCACCGCTGGATGATTCGGAATCGACTGCGTTGGCCGCCGAGCTGTTGGGTGCTGATGCTTCGGTCGCCGCGCTCGTCGCGCAGGTCGCCGAACGGGCAGCCGGCAACCCCTTCTTCGCCGAGGAGATCGTTCGAGACCTCGCCGAACGGGGCGTATTGGACGGTAAACCCGGCGACTATGTGTCTCGCCGCGACGCCGCCGACTTGCCGGTTACCCCCATCCCTGCAGGCAACCATCGCCGCCCGCATCGATCGCCTCCGCCCGACTGCCAAACGCACGTTGAACGCAGCGGCGGTCATCGGTTCGAAATTCGATGTGGATCTGCTCGCCTGCTTGGTGGACGACATCGAAGTGGCCGAATTGATGGCCGCCGAACTCATCGATCAAGTGACGTTCGCTTCGAGCGGCGAATATGTGTTCCGGCACCCGTTGATCCGCACGGTGGCATATGAATCACAGCTGAAGTCTGATCGCGCTCACCTGCATCGGCGACTCGCGATGGCGATCCAAGAACGTGACCCGGAGTCAGTGGATTCGAACGCCGCACTCGTTGCCCAACATCTCGAAGCGGCGGGCGACCTTCGTGTCGCCTTCGATTGGCACATGCGGGCGGGAGGTTGGGCACAGTTCCGCAACATCGGGGCGGCTCGTACAAGCTGGCAGCGCGCACGCGAGGTCGCTGACCGGCTCTGCGTCGACGACCCGGGCGTGACCGCCCTGCGGATCGCACCCCGCACCGTCCTTTGCGCTAGTACGTGGAGATTTAGTGGCAGTGTCGAGGACACCGGCTTCGACGAACTCCGTGACCTGTGCCTGTCCGCTGGAGACAAACTGTCACTGGATATCGGCACGGCCGGGATGTTGACCGTGCTGATCTTTCACCATCGGTACCGCGATGCCGCGCGTGTCGCATCGGAGTGCAACCGAATGCTGGAGTCGATAAGCGATCAGAGCTTGACGGTCATGCTGTCTACCGCGACAAGCAATGCCAAGTTCCAAGCCGGCGAGGTGACCGAAGGTCTGCGGTTGGCCCAGCGCGCGATCGACCTGGCCGACGGCGATCCCACGAAGGACAATGCCATTGTCGGCTCACCGTTGGCGTTGGCCTTGGGATTGCGTGGCCTCAATCGGCTCGCCCTGGGAACTGCGGGCTGGCGTGATGACCTCGACCGCGCAACGAAAATGGCCAGTCCTTCGACACGACTTCCTATGTCGCAGGCATCTTGTACAAGTACTGCATACCCATCCACAACGGGGCGCTGCTGCCAGACACGACGGCGATGGCGGAGACAGCCGACGCACGGGAGATCGCCGAGCGGTGCGGCGACGATTTTGCTCTCGACTCGGCCCGCCTGAGCCACGGCATGGTGCTTGTCACTCGAGCGGGCCCTTACCGCCCGGCCGGTTTGAAGCTGCTGGCCCAGTATCGTGAGGCCTGCTTGCGCCATCGGTACACGACGGACTCGGTGCGGTGGGTGGACATCGAGACCGTGAACGAGAAGGTCAGGGCGGGGGATGTCGACGGCGCCATTGAGCTGGCTCGTGTGGCCGTCGACTTCCCCTTCACTTCGGGTGAGATGACCACGCGCGGGCCCGCCGTCACCGCGCTGGTGGAGTCGCTTCTGCGCCGTGGCGCCGATCCTGACCTCGCGGAGGCCAAGGCCGCTATCGACCGGCTCGCCGCTGTGCGAACCGATCCGGGATTCGTTCTGCACGAACTGCCGTTACTGCGGTTGCGGGCGCTACTGGCGCGGGCGCACGGCGACAAGCCGACGTATGAGGAGTTTCGGGATCGGTACCGCAGCATGGCGGAATCGCTTGGCTTCGAAGGACATATCGCGATCGCCCACGCCATGAGCTAGCCGCGACCGGGCAGCGCCTGCTCGATGATGGGCCGACGCGGCTGCGGCTGGCGTTCGGCACGTTTGGCGGCCAGGTAGACCTGCGCGGTCTCGCCGGCCACCGTGTGCCAGTCGAAGTCGGACGTGAGACGCTCGCGCGCTGCCACCGCGCGGCGCTGTGCTGCGGCCGGATCGTCGAGCACCGTGCGGACCGCCGCGGCCAGCCCTGCGACGTCGCGGGGTGCGAACGACACGCCGGTCTGCCCGTTGATCACCGCCTCGCCCAGTCCACCGACATTCGACGTCACCAACGGTGTGCCGGTCGCCGCGGCCTCCAGGGCGACGATGCCGAACGGCTCGTAATGGCTGGGCAGCACGGCGGCGTCGGCGGTGTGCAGCAGCCGCACCAGGCCCGCGTGATCCACCCGGCCGACGAACGTTGTGGCCTTGAGCACCTTGTGTTTTCGGGCCTGTTCGACCAGCCAATGCTGCTGCGTGCCTCCGCCGGCGATGGTGAGAGTGGTTCCCGGGTTGGTGCGTCGGATGCGCGGCAGCGCGGCGATGGCGTCGTGAACGCCCTTTTCGTACTCCAGCCGTCCCAGGTAGAGCAGCTGGGCCGGACCCTGTCGCGGATGCCGCCATGCGAAAGGCCATAGCGCGGCGTCGATTCCGTTGCGGATGACGCGGATCTCGGCCAGACCGGGCCCGAACAATTCGGTGATCTCGTCGCTCATCGACGCCGAACATGTAATGAGCGAATCGGATTCGCGAGCGAGCCAGCTCTCCACGGAGTGCACCTGGCGGCTGATCGAACCCGAAACCCAACCGGAATGCCGCCCGGCCTCGGTGGCGTGGATGGTCGACACCAGTGGCACGTCGAAGTATTCGGCGAGCGCGATAGCCGGGTGGGCAACCAGCCAGTCGTGGGCGTGCACGACGTCCGGCCGCCAGGCCCGGTGCGAACCGCGTGTTTTCAGCGCCAGCCCCGCGCGGATCATCGAATGTCCCATGGCCAGCGTCCAGGCCATCATCTCGGAGCCGAAGTCAAACTCGTGTGGGTCCTGCGCGGCGGCCACCACCCGCACGCCCTCGGCGATCTCGTCGGTCGACGGGTGCGTGGCGGGATCGGTGTCCGAGGGGCGACGGCTGAGCACCACGACCTCGTGTCCGGCCGCGGCCAGCGCCGTCGCCAGTTGATAGACGTGGCGTCCCAGCCCGCCGATCACCACCGGCGGGTATTCCCAGGACACCATGAGGACCTTCATGAACGCACTCTCGTCGCGCGCGAGCGTCCGCAAAATGCCTGGGTTTCGCGGCGTGTTGACGTGCAGACACGCGCGCTCGCGGGAAGTGGGGGACGGGTCACCTTGGCAGCCGTCTTGCGTCCAGGGCGCCGAACAGGCCGTCGGCGCGGTTCCAGCCGTCGGCCAACCGCTGGGCGTGCTCGCGACGGCCGGACGACATCGCACCGGCGATCTCGCGGGTGGCATGCGCGTGCAGGTGCGCGCGGTAACGCGCGTAGTCGGCGGCGGAGTCCTTGCTCACCATGAACGGCCAGTCGCTGGAGACCGTCAGCAGGGTCTCGCGCAGGATCTGGTCGGCGACGGCGTCGCGCGGTGTGGGTGAGCCCACCGATGCGGTGTGGGTCAGCGCCTTGTCGACGGTTGTCAGCGCGGCTTCGACGACCTCATTGTTCAACTGCACCAGATCGGCCACCCGTTCGCCGGCCCACACCTGCCAGTCCTTGCCCGAACCCCAAGAGCTGGGCGGCAATTCGACCGATGCGCCGACAAATCCGTCGGCGATGGCGTCGGACAACGTGCCGACGCGGATGCCGGCCTCCGGTAGTGCCCGCAGCGCCCGCTCCAGCCACACCGGCCCCTCGTACCACCAATGGCCGAACAACTCCGTGTCGAAGGCCGCGACCACGTGGGCGGGCCGGCCGATGCGCTTGCTCTCGCCGATGAGCCGTTGCCGCACCACCTCGACGAAGTCGTCGACGTGCACGTCGACGGCGGAGTCGGCGCGCTGCGGGTCGTACGGCGCCTTGGCATCCGAGGGCACGTTGCGACCGGTGACGCGGGCCGGCTTGAGCCCAGTGAGGTGGTCGTAGGTGTGAAAGTCGCGGTACGCGGCGTGTCCGGGATAGCCGGATTTCGGTGACCACACCCGATAGCTGACCTGCAGGTCGCGGCCGAACGCGACGACATCGGATCCGGCCACCGGCCGGCCCAGCGCGGTGTCGCCGTGCAGCGACGGGCCGTCGACCATGAAGTGGCCGACACCCGCTGCGGCGTAGTCGATCTCGATGCCGGGCGCGTACGCGCACTCCGGCGCCCAGATGCCGGTGGGTGTGCGCGCGAAACGCGACTGGGCATCGACCAGGCCCTCGCGCAGTGCGAACTCGCGCAGCCGCGGATTCAGCAGCGGCTGGAACGGATGCGCCAACGGGCCGCCGAGCAGTTCGATCGTTTCGGCGTCGATCAGCTCCCGCAGCAGCGGGCTGCCGCCGTGCCGCCACAGCGTTGCGAACTCGTCGAGCGCTCGGTCGGCTTCTGCATGCTCGCGAATCCCGAACTCCCGCAACGTCTTCGGTTCATGCTGTGTGGCCGCCTCCAAGGCCCGCAGTTGCCAGTTGGCCAGCCAGTGGTGCATGCCGGTCAAGCAGTACGGGTCGTCGAGCTGGGCAGTGACCACCGGCGTCATGCCCAGCGTCACCAGGTGGCGGCGGTCCTCGGCGGCCAGCGTGCGCAGCACTCGCATCAGCGGCAGATACGCCGCCGACCACGACTGATAGAGCCATTCCTCGCCGACGGGCCAGCGGCCGTGATGCGCCAGCCACGGCAGGTGGGTGTGCAGGACGAGGGTGAACAGCCCGGGAACAGGTTCGGTCACGGCCGCACCGCGATCGCGACCAGATCCAGGCTGTCGTCAATATCTCGGTTGTCTCGTCCTCCGGTTTCCACGAGATCGAAGTCCTCGATGGTCACCGAGGCGACATCGGCGAGCAGGTCCTCAGGCCACGGCGCATCGGCCAGCGCGCGGGCGATCTGGGCGTCGATGATCGAGCCGCCGTGCTTGGCATCCAACTCGACCAGCCGGCGGCCATGAAAAACCCCGTATACGCCGTCGATCCTGAAACCGGCGCCGGTCAGCAGTTCGGTCAGCTCGGCGGCATTGAGCTCACGGGTGTGGAACGGATTGACCGGGGTGTCGCGACCGGGGGAAAAGGTGATCCGGTTGGGGGTGGACATCATCAACACACCGCCCGGTCGCAGGACGCGTTGGCATTCGGCGACGAATTGCGGCTGGTCCCAGAGATGTTCGATCACCTGGAAGTTCACCACCACATCGACGGAACCATCGGCCAGCGGCAGTTCGGCGAGGTTGCCGTGGCGCATCTCCACCCGCGGATAGCGGGCCTTCACATGGGCGACCGCCGACTCGTCGTAGTCGAGCCCGATCACCTTGCGCGCTACATCGGCGAGCAGGTCGGCGCCGTACCCTTCACCGCAGCCGGCCTCGAGCACATCGAGTTTCGCGCAGCGGTCTGCCAGCCGCTGGTAGACCACCTCATGGCGGCGGAACCAGTAGTTCTCCTCCGCCAGGCCGGGCACCGTGCGCTCCCCGGTGAGGGGCAGGGGGGCGTCGGGTGACCCGCCCTCAACGGGACCGGTCATTCCCCCGGTCGCTGCGCTCCTGCCGGCCGGGTCGGTAACGAATGCGCTCATTGCAACGCAGGCTAACCCGTATCGGCCGCTTGACGAACAGTTCACCGCCTACGGGGAGCCAGAAGGCAAACTTCGACCAGCTATGGTGTTCCTGCGAACCACCTAAAGTTACCCGCGAGTAACATGGTGGTAATTGCTTCAAACGTGATATTGCAGGCCGGCCGCCGGCCCCGTCGAGGAGGACGAACCAGAGTCATGACGAACATCGTGGTCCTGATCAAACAGGTCCCAGACACGTGGTCGGAGCGCAAGCTGACCGACGGCGATTACACCCTCGACCGCGAGGCCGCCGACGCCGTGCTGGACGAGATCAACGAGCGTGCCGTCGAGGAAGCGCTGCTGATCAAGGAGAAGGAAGCCGCCGACGGCGTCGAGGGCACCGTGACCGTCCTGACGGCCGGCCCCGAGCGCGCCACCGAGGCGATCCGCAAGGCCCTGTCGATGGGCGCCGACAAGGCGGTGCACCTGCTCGACGACGGCATGCACGGCTCGGATGTCGTGCAGACCGGATGGGCGCTTGCGCGTGCGCTGGGCACCGTCGAGGGCGTGGAACTGGTCATCGCCGGCAACGAGGCCACCGACGGCGTCGGGGGCGCGGTGCCCGCGGTCATCGCCGAGTATCTGGGCCTGCCGCAGCTCACGCACCTGCGGAAAGTAGCTGTCGAGGGTGGCAAGGTCACCGGCGAGCGGGAGACCGATGACGGCGTGTTCACAGTCGAGGCTCCGCTGCCGGCGGTGGTGAGCGTCAACGAGAAGATCAACGAGCCGCGCTTCCCGTCCTTCAAGGGCATCATGGCCGCCAAGAAGAAGGAAGTCACCACGCTGACGCTGGCCGAGATCGGGGTCGAGGCCGACGAGGTCGGCGTCGCGAACGCGGGCTCCAAGGTGCTCTCGTCCACGCCGAAGCCGCCCAAGACCGCGGGCGAGAAGGTCACCGACGAGGGCGACGGCGGCACCAAGATCGCCGAGTACCTGATTGCCCAGAAGATCATCTAGACCGTCCCCACTCCCCAATAGAGACATAGAGGCGAACAGAACGCATGGCTGAAGTACTTGTGCTCGTCGAGCACGCCGAAGGTGCGCTGAAGAAGATCAGCGCGGAATTGATCACCGCCGCCCGTGTCCTGGGTGAGCCCGCCGCCGTCGTGGTGGGCGCACCGGGCACGGCCGAGCCGCTGGTCGAGGGGCTGAAGGCGGCCGGTGCCGCCAAGATCTACGTCGCCGAGTCCGACGACGCGGAGAGCTACCTGATCACCCCGGTGGTGGACGTGCTGGCGTCGCTGGTCGAGTCCGCCGCCCCGGCGGGCGTGCTGCTGGCCGCCAGCGCCGACGGCAAGGAGATCGCCGGCCGGCTGGCCGCCCGGATCGGCTCGGGCCTGCTGGTCGACGTCGTCGAGGTCAAAGAAGGCGCAGTGGGCGTCCACTCCATCTTTGGTGGCGCCTACACCGTTGAGGCCCAGGTCCCCGGTGACACCCCGGTGATCACCGTGCGGCCCGGCGCGATCGAGGCCGAGCCGGCCGATGGCGCGGGCGAGGTCGTCAACGTCGAGGTGCCGGCGCAGGCCGAAAATGCGACGAAGATCACTGCCCGCCAGCCGGCCGTGGCCGGCGACCGCCCGGAGCTGACCGAGGCCACCGTCGTGGTGTCGGGCGGCCGTGGCGTCGGCAGCGCCGAGAAGTTCAGCGTTGTAGAGGAATTGGCGGACGCGCTGGGCGGCGCGGTCGGCGCGTCGCGCGCCGCGGTGGACTCCGGCTACTACCCGGGCCAGTTCCAGGTGGGCCAGACCGGTAAGACGGTGTCGCCGCAGCTGTACATCGCGCTGGGTATCTCCGGGGCTATCCAGCACCGCGCCGGCATGCAGACGTCGAAGACGATCATCGCGGTGAACAAGGACGAAGAGGCGCCGATCTTCGAGATCGCCGACCTGGGCATCGTGGGCGACCTGTTCAAGGTGGCCCCGCAGCTGACCGAGGCGGTCAAGGCCCGGAAGGGGTAATTTTCCGCGCTGAGAAGACGCAAAAACCCCCGCATGCACGGCGTGTCGGGGGTTTCTGCCGCTGCTCGCCACATTTCGTCACCTAGCGTGCACGGACACGTCACGCGCATGATGCCGTCCCGAGACTCGGCTGGGCGACCGTGCTGCCATGAGCACCGCTTCAGTCCTGATAGCCGCTGATCAATCGGGCGGCCCGGCGGACAGTACGCCCGGGCCGCGCTACACCCTGCTGCTGTCCACCGATCCCGCGCTCATCGAGGCCGCGCAGCGCCTTCGTCACGATGTATTCACCTCCGAGCCGGGATTCGCGCTGGCCGGCGCAAGCGACGGGAAAGACGCCGACCGGTTCGACGAATACTGCGATCACCTACTGGTCCGCGAGGACGAATCGGGCGACCTCGTCGGCTGCTACCGGATGCTGCCGCCGTCCGGCGCCATCGCCGCCGGAGGGCTCTACACCGCAACCGAATTCGACGTGCGTGCGCTCGACCCGCTGCGGGGATCGCTGGTCGAGATGGGCCGCGCGGTGGTCCGCGAGGATCACCGCAACGGCGGTGTGGTGCTGCTGATGTGGGCCGGCATCCTGGCCTACCTGGACCGCTGCGGCTACGACTACGTGACGGGCTGCGTGTCGGTGCCCATTCATGGGTCGGCCGACGAAACACCGGGCAGTCAGATCCGCGGCGTGCGAGACTTCGTGCTTCGCCGCCACGCCGCCCCGCCGCGTTACACCGTGTACCCGTACCGGCCGGTGACCATCGAGGGCAACGGCCTCGACGACATCGACCCGGCGCCACGGATCGCCGTGCCGGCGCTGATGCGCGGATACCTGCGGCTCGGTGCGCAGGTATGCGGCGACCCGGCGCACGACCCGGATTTCGGCGTCGGCGACTTCCTGGCGCTTCTCGACAAGCGCTCGGGCCGACACCCGTTATCTACGAAGACTGCGGTCGGTGTCGGCTGCCACCGCAATGGCCGACGGGATCGCATCGTGACGATCGAGCACCCCTGGCTGCCGCGGGCGTCGTGCGATGCCAGCTGCATGCGCGCCGGGGGAGCGCAGGCCGGGCGGCCGGTGATCGTCGCGCTGCGCACCGCCATGCGCGCATCCCTGGCCCTGCTGCTCATACCTGCGCTGCCGCTGCTGGCGGTGCCGCTGCCCGGGCGCTCCCACGTGCAGCGCGCCTACTGCCGCCTGATGTTGCGCTTCCTGGGCGTGCGAATCACGGTGTCGGGGGGACCGATTCGCAACCTGCGCGGCGTGTTGGTGGTCAGCGGCCACGTCTCGTGGGTCGACATCTTCGCCATCGGCGCCGTGCTGCCCGGCTCCTTCGTGGCCAAGGCCGAGCTCATCGATTGGCCCGCGCTGGGCGTACTGGCCCGCTTCATGAAAGTCATTCCGATCGATCGGGCCAGCTTGCGGCGGTTGCCGGACGTGGTGAGCACCATCGCGGACCGGTTGCGCGCCGGGCACACCGTGGTCGCGTTCCCCGAGGGCACTACGTGGTGCGGCCTCGCCTTCGGGCCATTCCGGCCGGCGATGTTCCAGGCCGCCATCGACGCGGGCAGGCCGGTCCAGCCGCTGCGGCTGGCCTATCACCACCGTGACGGCCGACCGTCGACCGTCCCCGCCTTCATCGGCGATGACACGCTGTTCGCATCCATTTGCCGGCTGGTCACCGCGCGGCGCACGGTGGTGCACGTGCAGGTCGAGTCGCTGCAGCTACCGGGGAGCGACCGCCGCGTCCTGGCCGCGCGCTGTGAGGCCGCGGTTCGTGGCGAGTCGCGTCGCGCACCCGGGCACGCCCTGGTGGCCTGACCGGGCGGTCAGGGCCGCTAGTCCGCGGCGGCTATTCTGGATTGGTTATGACCTCGCAGAAGCCGGTCTACCTCGATCACGCCGCCACTACCCCGATGCACCCCGCTGCCACCGAGGCGATGACGGCCGTGCTGGCGACGGTCGGCAACGCATCATCGCTGCACGGCACCGGCCGGGTGGCGCGTCGTCGGATGGAGGAGGCGCGCGAGACGTTGGCGAAACTGCTGGGCGCCCGGCCCTCCGAAGTCATCTTCACCGCAGGCGGCACCGAAAGCGACAACCTGGCGGTCAAGGGCATCTACTGGGCCCGCCGAGATGCCGAGCCGCGCCGCAGGCGAATCGTCACGACCGCCGTGGAGCACCACGCGGTACTGGACGCGGTGGCGTGGCTCGCTGAGCATGAAGGCGCCGAGGTGACATGGCTGCCCGTCGACTCGAAGGGATTCGTCGCGCCGGCCGCGCTGCGGGAGGCGTTGCAGGACGACGACGACGTGGCACTGGTGTCGATCATGTGGGCCAACAACGAGGTCGGCACCATCATGCCGATCGCCGAACTGGCAGCGATCGCCGCGGAATTCGGTGTGCCGATGCATAGCGACGCGATTCAGGCGGTCGGCCAGATACCCGTCGACTTCACCGCAAGCGGGTTGTCGGCGATGAGCGTCGCCGCGCACAAGTTCGGTGGGCCGACCGGCGTGGGCGTCCTTGTGCTGCGGCGTGATACGGCGTGCGTTCCGCTGCTGCACGGTGGCGGCCAGGAGCGTGATGTGCGTTCGGGCACACCGGATGTCGCCGGCGCGGTTGCCATGGCGGCGGCCGCGCGGATCGCGGTAGAGGGCTTGGAGACCAACAGTGCGCGGGTGGCCGAGCTGCGCGACCGGCTGGTGGAGGGCGTACTGTCCACCGTCGAAGACGCCCACCTCAGCGGCCCGCGGGGTGAGCGCCGGCTACCGGGCAACGCGCACTTCACGTTCCGCGGTTGTGAGGGTGACTCGCTGCTGATGCTGTTGGACGCCAAGGGAATCGAATGCTCGACGGGCTCGGCGTGCACGGCTGGGGTGTCGCAGCCGTCGCACGTGCTCATCGCGATGGGTGCCGACTCGGCCAGCGCCCGTGGGTCGCTGCGACTCTCGCTTGGGCACACCAGCACCGACGCCGACGTCGACGCCGCGCTGGCGGTGCTGCCGGCGGCGGTGGACCGGGCGCGGCTGGCGGCGCTGGCCAGTTCTGGAGCCACCGGCCAATGAGGGTGCTCGTCGCGATGAGCGGCGGCGTCGACTCGTCGGTCGCCGCCGCCCGGATGGTCGACGCCGGCCATGACGTGGTCGGGGTGCACCTGGCGCTGTCGGCCGCGCCGGGCACGTTGCGCACCGGATCGCGGGGCTGCTGCTCCAAGGAAGACGCCGGCGATGCTCGCCGCGTCGCCGACGTTCTCGACATCCCTTTCTACGTATGGGATTTCGCCGATCGGTTCAAGCAAGCGGTGATCGACGATTTCGTGTCCTCCTACGCCCGCGGCGAGACCCCGAACCCGTGTGTGCGGTGCAACGAGCAGATCAAGTTCTCCGCGCTGGCCGCCCGCGCCTTGGCGCTGGGGTTTGACGCCCTCGCCACCGGTCACTACGCCCGGCTGTCCGGCGGTCGGCTGCGCCGCGCGGTGGACCACGACAAGGACCAGTCCTACGTGCTGGGCGTGCTGACCGCCGAGCAGCTGCGCCATGCGGTGTTCCCGATCGGCGACACCCCCAAGCCGCGGATCCGCGAGGAGGCGGCCCGCCGCGGCCTGGCCGTCGCCGGCAAGCCGGACAGCCACGACATCTGCTTCATCCCGTCGGGCGACACCCAAGCCTTCCTCGGCGCGCGCATCGGGGTGCGTCGCGGCGCGGTCGTCGACGCCGGCGGCACCGTGCTGGCCGAGCACGACGGCGTGCACGGTTTCACCATCGGTCAGCGCAAGGGGCTGGGCATCGCCGGGCCGGGACCCGACGGGCGGCCCCGCTACGTCACCGCGATCGACGCGGACACCGCGACCGTGCACGTCGGTGACGCCGCCGACCTCGACGTCTGGTCCCTGACCGGCGAGGGGCCCGTCTTCACCTCCGGCGTGGCGCCCTCCGGCCCGGTCGAGTGTGCGGTGCAGGTGCGTGCGCACGGCGGCATCGCCGACGCCGTCGCCGAACTGCGCGACGGCGAGCTGGTCGTCGACCTGCGCGCCCCGCTGCGGGGTGTGGCGCCGGGGCAGACGATGGTGCTCTACCGGCCCGACAACGACGGCGACGAGGTGCTCGGCAGCGCGACGATCGCGCGCTAACGCGGTTTGCGCTGACGCGTGTTGCGTTGGCTCTGCGCACAGGGCGCGGTCTACTCGCGTTTTCTCGCCCTGGCCGCAGAGTCAACGATCAGTCGGGCACCTTGGCCAGGATGTTGGCCATCACGATGTCGGGCACCGACGGCCCGAACGCGCAGAACGTCACCTCGACGAGAACCACGGACTTCACCCGGTAGTCGCGTCCGCAGGCGCCGGGACGGGTCTGCACGGAGTCGGATGTGACCGTCCAGTCTCCGACGAACATCGGACCGAACGCCGTCGAGCCGCAGCCTTCGACCAGATCCACCAGATCGTCGAACGCGCGCCGAGCGGTGTCAGCGTCCCGGTAGGCCGCGGCGCCCTCGGAGATCAGCCCGCCATCAGGCGGATTCTGAAACGTCGTCTTGTGGAATTCCTCGACGTCGGGACCGAACGTCTGGGTCTCGGCGAAGATCCACTGACACTGTGGCGGCGCGCTCTCCGACAGCTGATCGATGTCGACGGGAAACTTGCCGTCCATACTCGGGATGATCGTGAGGTCGTCGCCGGCCCCGGTGATTGCCCGCATCTGCGCCTGGTCGAGCATCAGGGTCTCGACGTCGACGGGCGAGAGCGAGTCGTCGTCGATGCCGGGCGCGGCCCGCATTGGCCGGCCATCGACGGTCTGTGTGCACCCCGCCGCCAGCATGGCCGCCGCAAACACCAGTAGGTGCCTGGCCAATGCGGGCATGGCGGGCCCCCTTCCTGGTTTGGAGATTAACGGGTCGGATCAGTCATCAAATACTGTTGGACGAGTGAGTGTTTTCGCCGCAGCGACCGGCATCGGTTCGTGGCCCGGGACGTCGCCGCGACAGGCCGCCGAAGTGGTCGTCGGCGAACTGCACACTCTGGCGCACGTGGTGGAGTTGCCCGCCCGCGGGGTGGGAGCCGACATGATCGGCCGCGCCGGCGCGCTGCTGGTCGACATCGGCATCGACACGGTGCCCCGCGGCTATCGCATCGCGGCGGGCCGCAGCGCGGTGACCCGACGCGCGGCAAGCCTGCTCGACGAGGACATCGACGCGCTCGAAGAGGCCTGGGAGAAGGCGGGACTGCGCGGCGGAACGCGCAAGGTGAAGGTTCAGGCGCCCGGCCCGATCACGTTGGCCGCGCAGCTGGAACTGCCCGGCGGCCACCGCGCCATCACCGATCCCGGTGCGCTGCGCGACCTGGCCGGGTCGCTGGCCGAGGGCGTGGCCGTCCACCGCACGGAGGTGGCCAGGCGGCTGGATACCACCGTCGTGGTGCAGTTCGACGAGCCGTCGCTGCCCCCGGCGCTGGAGGGCCGGCTGACCGGCGTGACCAGCCTGACGCCGGTGCACCCGGTCGACGAGTCGGTGGCCATCGGGCTGTTGGCCGAGTGCGTCGCGGCGGTGGGCGCCGAGGTGGTGCTGCACAGCTGTGCCGCCGGGCTATCATGGAAGATGTTGCAGCGCAGTGCTATTAATGCGGTATCGATCGACGTGTCGACGCTGACAGCCGCCGACCTGGACGGCGTCGGCGAGTTCGTCGAATCCGGTCGCACGGTGATGTTGGGGGCTGTGCCGTCAACCACGCCCGCGACCCGGCCTTCCGCCGAGGCGGTGGCCAAATCAGCGGTGAGCATCACCGATCGTCTCGGATTCCCGCGGTCAGCGCTGCGCGAACAGATCGGCATCACCCCTGCGTGTGGTCTGGCCGGCGCCACGCCGGAATGGGCGCGCGCCGCGATCGAACTGGCTCAGAAGGCGGCCGACGCGTTCGCCGACGATCCCGACGCGATCTAGTCGGGCCAACGTCGGTCGTTGCCTCCACGGCCTTGCGGGGCTTAACTTGGCTGATCCGTCCGTACCCGGATTGGAGGAGGTTCATGTTCGACCTCGAGGAAGTGATCAGGGGGCGCCGTTCGACGAGGATGTTCATCCCCGATCGCCCGGTGCCGAGGGTTTTGGTGGATGAGGCGCTTGACCTCGCCGTCCATGCGCCGTCGAACTCCAACATCCAGCCGTGGCACATGGAGTTCGCATCCGGAGCCGCCCGGGACCGTCTAGTGTCCGCCTTGCTCCATGAAGCCCGGAGCAGGCCGCCGAAAATCCCGCCGCTGCCCCATGTCTTCGCGCACCTGCGACGGGAGCTGGGCGCTCAGGTCTATGGGTCGATGGGAATCACCCGCGACGACACCGAGGGCAGGCGGATTGCGGTCCTGCGCAACTGGGAGTTCTTCCGTGCACCATTAGCCGGCATCGTCTGCATGCACCGCGAGCTCGGCAAGGTCGACGCCCTCGGCGTAGGCATGTTTCTGCAGACATTGGTCTTGGCCCTGACCGCACAGGGTCTGGGCACGTGCGTTCAGGTCTCGATCGCGGGCTATCCCGAGATCGTCCACGCACAGCTCGCGATCCCGACGGATTATTCGATCCTGTGCGGCCTGGCGGTTGGCTACCCCGACCCGACCTTCCCCGCCAACAACATTCGTGTCAGCCGCCACGCCATCGACAAGAACGTGGTGTTCCACGATGCCTGATGGAGTCGCCAACCGACCAACCATCGACCCGTTCTCGTCTTCCGACGACAAGGTCGCTTGGTCCTGTGGGCTGAGGAACGCGTAGATGGCCGATGGCAGTCCGCTTGGGACACAGCGGGATCTGAATCCGGACATCGCTGCGGAAATTCGCGCGGCGGGTTTCGATGACGTGGACGAGATCGGCCGCGGCGGCTTCGGCGTCGTCTACCGATGCGTGCAGCCGACGCTTGACCGCACCGTCGCCGTAAAGGTGTTGCACTCCGACCTGGACCCGGACAGTCTCGACCGCTTTCTTCGCGAGCAACGCGCTATGGGCCGGCTCTGCGGGCACCCCAATATCGTGACCATCCTGCAGGTTGACGCGACAGCGAGCGGCCGCCCGTACATCGTCATGCCCTACTTTCCGAAGAACTCCCTGGAGGCGCTGATCAGGGAGCACGGACCCCTTGATTGGGTCGAAACGCTCAGTGTCGGCGTCAAGCTGGCGGGTGCGCTGGACGCCGCCCACCGCACGGGGACTTTGCATCGTGACGTCAAGCCGGGCAACATCCTGCTGTCCGACTACGGCGAACCGCTGCTGACGGACTTCGGCATCGCCAGGATCGCCGGAGGATTCCAAACCTCGACCGGGGTGATCACCGGTTCACCCGCATTCACGGCCCCCGAAGTGCTCGAGGGCAACGCCCCGACGGCGGCATCGGACGTGTACTCGCTGGGCGCGACGCTCTTCTGCGCACTCACCGGACACGCCGCCTTCGAACGGCGCAGCAGTGAAGGGGTCGTCGCCCAGTTCCTGCGGATCACCTCGCAGCCGATCCCGGATCTGCGTGAACAAGGCCTGCCCGACGATGTCGCGGCTGTCATGGAACGAGCGATGGCCCGAGATCCCGCGGAGCGACCCGGCGGCGCCGCCGAATTCGGTGACGAGCTTCGGGAGGTCCAGCGCCGCAACCACGTCAGCGTCGACGACATGGCCCGACCCGTCGATCTTGGTGGTGAGCGAAGGACGCCAGCCACGCCTGCATCCACGTACCGCAGGAGCACGACGACAACTCCACCTGCACCCGCGACAAAATACCGGCCATCGGTTCCCACCAGGGGCCTGGTGCCGCGCCCTCGGCTGACAGATGTTCTGCGCGCAGGTGGACGCCGACGATTGGTCTTGATTCACGCGCCCTCCGGGTTCGGCAAGAGCACATTGGCGGCCCAGTGGCGCGAGGAGCTTTCACGCGACGGGGTCGCGGTAGCCTGGTTGACCGTCGACGACGATGACAACAATGTCGTCTGGTTCCTTGCGCACCTGCTTGAATCAATCCGCCGGGTCCGTCCTGGACTGGCCGAGTCCCTGGGCACCGGCCCTCGAAGAGCACGGCGAGGACGCCGAGCGCTATGTCCTAACCTCACTGATCGACGAGATACATGCCGGCGATCACCCGGTGGCGGTCGTCATCGACGACTGGCACCGCGTATCGGACGCCGGGACGATCGCTGCGCTCGGTTTCCTGCTCGACAACGGATGCCACCACCTACAGATCATCGTGACAAGCTGGTCACAATCGGGGCTACCGCTGAGCAAGATGCGGATCCGTGACGAGCTCATCGAAATCGATTCCAGCGCTTTGCGTTTTGACGCCGAGGAGGCACGGTCATTCTTCTTAGAAGTTGGCGGGTTGGATCTGTCGCGGCGCGACGTCGACGCGTTGACAACATCCACCGACGGTTGGGTCGCAGCGCTTCAGCTCGCGAGCCTGTCGCTTCGTGGTGACGATGACGCGGCGAGCCTGCTCAGCAGGCTGTCGGGCCGCAACGACGTCATCGGCGAATTCCTCGCCGAGAATGTGCTGGACACACTGGAACCGGAGATCCTCGACTTCCTGCTGTTGACTTCGATCACCGAACGGACCTGCGCCGGGCTCGCTTCCGCACTGGCGAATATGACGCGCGGGCAGGCCATGCTCGAGGAGGTCGAGCGGCGAGGTCTGTTCCTGCAGCACATCGACGAGGACCGGAACTGGTTCCGCTACCATCAGATGTTCGCCGAATTTCTCCGTCGTCGGCTGGAGCGTGACCGGCCAGACCGGGTCGAACAACTTCACCGCGCCGCGTCGGCGTGGTTCGCCGAACATGGCTACCTCAACGAGGCTGTCGACCACGCGCTGGCCGCTGGGGATCCCACCATGGCGATCGACCTCGTCGAGCAAGACGAGACAAACCTTATCGAGCAGGGGAAGATGACGACGCTGCTCGGGATCGTACGGAAGTTGCCGCCGCAGTTGGTGGTTTCGCGAGCGCCGCTCCAACTTCTCGTCGGCTGGGCGAATATCCTGCTGCAACATCCCGCACCCACCTACGCCGCGCTGAATCGATTCGAGACGGCCGTGGAAGGTGCCGACCTGTCCGACGCGGTGAGAGCAGACATGCGCGCAGAGGCCAACGTGGTGCGAAGCATCGCCGAGATATTCGGCGATCGGGTCGAAACCGTCGATGCTTTGGTGTCCGAGGCGTTGTCGAGACCGGACACGCTGCATCCACGGGTCGCCGGAGCCGCCGCCAATATCGCTGCTGCCGCGGCTATCTACCGTTTCGACTACGACGCGGCGCGTGAATACCTCGAGTGGGCCGCGCCCTACCACGAGATGATGGGTCCGTTCGCCGCCATCTACGCGCGCTGCAACGCAGGCATCGTCGCGAAATATCAGCTCGCCATACCGGCGGCGATGAAAGAGTTCCGACAGGCCTACCAGATGGCGGCCAGGGGCGGGGCGCACTCTCACGGTGTGCGCCTCGCGGGTGCGCTACTCGGCGAATTGCTATACGAGACTGGCGAACTCACCGAGGCAACCAAGCTGCTGGAGGAAAGCTATGCGCTTGGATCCGAAGGTGGCACGGTGGACTACATGGCGGCCCGATATGTGACGGGCGCGCTCCTCAAGGCCGCCGCGGGGGACCGCGATTCGGCCGCGGAGCGCCTTTCCGACGGGATGAGGGCGGCTGAGAATCTGCAACTGCCGCGCCTTACCGCGCGCATCACCAACGAGCGGATTCGGCTGGGGATCCCTATCGCATCGGCGGACGCCGCACGGCTGCGATCGGTACGCGCGATCCCACACGACGACGGGATCGCCACAGCCACCGCGGAACTTGACGAGGATTCCGGGGTGCGGCTGTTGTCCGCTAGCGATTCTCCTGCCGAACGCGCCCAGGCCTGCGAGCGGGCGAGCCAACTGGTGGCCGGAATCGACGGCGACAGACGGCCCTGGGCTGCCCTGCGCGCGCGGCTGCTCGTGGTCGAAACACTCACTGCCGCAGGGCGGGTGGCCGAGGTGGAAATCGAAGCGCGGCCAGTAGTGGCGACCTGCACTGAACTCGGTCTGACACGCCTGCTGATCGACGCGGCGCTGGCGTAGGGTCAGTCAGCCCTCGCATCAACCTAAGAACTAAATCCGGAGTAGTTCAGTTCTCCACGATAAGGGGCGCCGGACTCTTTGTTGCCGCACACCCAAGACGCGGCCGTGGAACTTTGTAGTGTCCTCGACAAGCCGCCACGCCGACGGCCCGCTCGACGGCAAGTCAGGCTGGACGCGGGCCGACGGTAAAGTCGAACTCGGTGACACCCTCGACGCCGCCTGCCACGTCATCGCCTGGATGCAGCGGCCCTACACCGGCGGGGGTTCCGCTGTAGATGAGATCGCCGGGCGCAAGGGCGACCGCTTGCGAGATGTAGCTGATCACTTCCGGGACGG
Organism: uncultured Actinomycetota bacterium; assembly: GCA_963799495.1. Classification (GTDB taxonomy): domain Bacteria; phylum Actinomycetota; class Actinomycetes; order Mycobacteriales; family Mycobacteriaceae; genus Mycobacterium. Next base: position 455,828 of record CAWCXH010000025.1, on the reverse strand, counting down.
ACCAGATCATGTCCTGCAGATCACCGCGTTGCTTGCGGACACCGTTCACTTTCAGCCAGATTTCGCCTTTGTCGGGGTGGCCGACGACCTCAACGGGATGGATGGGGCTGCATGGCGCTGATGCGTCGAAGCCTTTGGCCCAGTCCCAGGGCCGGCTCAGTTTCTTCGCCTCGTCCTGGAGGTCGCGGCGGGTGAGGTCAACCCCGACGCCGTAGCCCCAGACGAGATTCAGTGCCTCTTGCGGCGGTACGTTGGTGCCGCCGGCTTCTAATGCCACCACCATTTCGATCTCGTGATGGAACTCCGAGGTGAGGGACGGGTACGGGATCATGCCCTTGGCGTCGACCACGGCATCGGCTGGTTTCATGAAGAAGAACGGTGGCTCGCGATCGGGATCCTTGCCCATTTCGCGGGCGTGAGCTGCGTAGTTGCGTCCGACGCAGAAGACCCGACGGATGGGGAAGCGCAGGGCGCCGGTGCTCACGGGAAGCGAAGCCAATGCCGGCGGCGCGATCACGTGGTCAGTCATCGTGTGTCTCTCCTTCTGATCACTGTATGAGTGAGTTGAGCGTTGCCATTCATCCGTCGCCACGGCGGTGCTTTCGCGTGATGATCGGTTTTGTTCTGCAACGCGTCAGCGGGGACGGGTCTTGCGCTGGTCTCCGCTCCGCTGTTGACGCCGCTGCTCGGTCCCACTACCGGGGTGTTGGTGGCGAGGATGGCGATACGGGCCAGCGCTGACCGCACGGCGGCGGTCACCACTTTCGATGGAGCCATTCTGGCCACGGCCGCGGTCAGTGCGCCCGAGGTGATGATAAAACTCGTCACCCGCACATTGGATTGCTTCGGCGAACTGCCCGCTGAACAGCGCGACGTAATCTTTCAAACGTTTGAGGCCTGGCTGGAGAACGACGCGTCAATTAGCGCTGTCGGTGAAGCGTTGTTTTGCCATCCCAATACAGTGCGCCACTGTTGACCGTCTCTCTGGATGACGTTCACGGGGTGCCCTTTCTTCATTGAGGCTGCCGATTTGGCGGTCGGTGTGGTCGCGGGGTTGATCTTGTTCGTGTGCACCGTCAGTGTGACGAGGAACTGATGGGTGCGCGGCACCCCACCACGAGCAGCTGCGCCGCGACGAACGCATCGGCTATCACGCCCTCTACGGCAGCAGCGACGACGGCCAGATCTCCGGCCAGCTATCCATCGACGACCTTCAGCCCAGTGTCGACGTCGATCACGAGGGTGAGGTGTCGGCGTGAGTATTCCACGGCTGCAATCACATTGGGGATTCGCCCGGATGCCATTCGGACGTGACCTGGCACCCGCCTTGCTGCACCGCCAAGCCGGCCACGGTGAGGCCCTCCCCGCATCACCTGGTGTGTGGACCAAGTGCGATCGGGGTGATCAACCGGCGAGGTCGGCGCCGGCAAGACCGTGGCCGTGCGGGCGGCCACCGCCGACGGGGATCCGTCTCGGCACGTGTTCATCTACCTGGCCAACCCCACCATCGGGGTGCGCGGCATGCTTACCCACATCGTGGCCGCGCTCGGGCACACCCCCGCCTACCACAAATCCGCCCTGGCCCCCCAGGCCGCCGAGGCGCTGGCCACCGAACACGCCGAACGGGGCCGCAATCCCGTGCTGGTCGTCGACGAAGCGCATCTGCTGGATAACCATCAGCTCGAAGCGATCCGGCTGTTGACCAACCATGAGATGGACAGTGGGTCCCCGTTCGCGGTCATCCTGGTCGGCCAACCCATGCTGCGCCAACGGCTCCGGCTCGGTGTGCTGGCCGCGTTGGATCAGCGCATCGCGGTCCGCTACGCGATTGCCGGGGTGGGCGGCGCCGACACCGCCGACTACATACGGCATCATTGCAAAATCGCCGGACGGGCCGACACCCTGTTCTCCGAGGACGCGATCGGGCTGATCCACAACGCCTCCCGCGGTCACCCCCGCGCGGTCAACAACCTGGCTCTGCATGCGCAGACCGCCGCGTTCGCCGCCGATCACGCCATCGTCGACGAGAAGGCAGCACGTATCGCCCTCGCCGAAACCGCTGCGGACTGAACCCAATCCACAAACCGGGGGAAGCTCAGGCCGGTTCTGGGTGCACCGTGAACCCACAGCGCCCCTAGCTCCGAGACCGCGACGGTTGGGTTTTCCCTTGAACTGCCCCGCCGGGACTCGTCGAGAAGCCGGGGTGGTTCGATGCTTGGCCTCGCGGAGATGTACACACGCCGGGGCCGGTCGGCGTTGGCTTCGGGAAGTACCGCTCGATGAGAAAACGTTGCATCTCGATCTCCTTGTGTGTCGATGCCGTGCCGCCGCTCGACGGCACGAGGAGATCATCCGCTCACGGGCGGAGGCGCACATCGGGCACTTGCCCCATCCGCCACCCCCATGGACCTCGCTGGGGGGTGGCTCAACCCTCGAGCGCACGACAGATCGGCCATGCGCCGTCACTCCAGTTGCTCACGACCGTGCGTGTCCGGCGACCCGCGGGATCGTGTGTGCTGCGGAACGACACGCCGGCGTCATAGCCCTCGAGCTCGACGGCGCCCTCGGGTGTCAGCCGGAACCCGAGGCCGTAGTGCAACCGATCCGACGGGTCTTCGCTGCGTGGCCTGGTCATCTCGGCGACGACGTCGTGCGGAACGATCGCCCCGGCGAACAGCGCCTGCCAGAATGCGTCGATGTCGGTCAGGCCGACGTGCGCGCCACCGTCGCCGGAGCCCCGGACCGGAAGGTGCAAGGCGTTGGTGCGCAACCCGTCGGCGAACAGGTAGCCGATCGCCACGTCGCCGGGCAGTTCGTCGTTGCGGAGATACGCCGCGCCGGCCATCCCGGCGGGGTCGAACACCCGCTGGCGAACCAGTTCGTGGAACGCCACGCCGGACGCTCGCTCGGCGAGGAGCGCGAGCACGACATAGCCGCCGTTGTTGTAGGCGAATCGCTCACCGGGCGTCGACACCTGGGGATGACCGTCGAGGACCGCGATGAAGTCCTCTGTCGTCTCCAGGCGGTGCACCGGCACGGGCATCACGTAGTCGGTGATCGCGCCCACAACGTCCTCGTCCAGGTAATCGCCGATCCCGGAGCGATGGGCCAGCAGGTGCTCGACAGTGACGGCGTCGTCGATCAGCGGCAGGTCCGAGCCGAGCACTTCCCGAGCCGTTGTGTCCAGGCTCAGCCGCCCGTCGCTCACGAGGGCGATGACGGTCAGCGCAGTGAACACCTTGCTGCCGCTCGCGATTCCGAAGCGCGTCGCGAGCGCCACGGGGACGCCGTGCGCCCGGTCAGCGAGTCCGCGTACGAGCGTCCACCGATCACCGGGGGACTCGCCGTCGCTCGCCGCAATGCCCGAGAACCCCGACGCGTCGGCGGCCTCGACGACCTCGGACGGCACGTCCATCCGATCACCCTAGGCCCCGTCACGGTGGGCACGCTGGCTGTGTGTCGCAGCGCACGGAAGGGCCGGCCGGGCGCCGCACGATGGGTCCCACGGACGAGGGACGTCCGAAGGAAACCCGAAGTGGAAGGAACCCGGAGATGCCGCGTCAACCCGACCAGGACCACATCAACCCGACCGCAACGCCGTCACCACGCCCACCACGGCCCCGCTCAGCACGCCGAGCGGGGCCGTTCTCATGATCGGATCGGCGTCAACCCAAATGACGCCATCATCGTCATCCTGAGTGACGCGCAACAGCCACCGGCTCCGCCAGATCGAGAAACAAACGGGCCGATCGCTTTCCCGTCCAATGGATGTCGCCGAACTATGTCTGGCATTCGAAAGTGCATCGCCAGCTCATGCACTGACGACCCGTAGACAACCGCCTTGACGCGCGTACACCCATCCCGCCCATAAGCGGCCGAGAGCGTGGCCGCCAACAAGTTTCCATTTCATCCGATGACTGATCGCTGTACGCACAGACACCGGAGCGGGTACGGCGTTGTACGCGACGACATCGACACCTTCGATGGCTCATCTCACGATGGAGTTGTCTACGAGGCAACCGGACCAGATTGGAAAACGAAAATGACCGAAACGCGAAGCGTAAGACCGCCGGAGTCGCTGGTGCTGCGCGAGTACACCACCTATGACGAGGCACAACGGTTGGTCGACGGGCTGTCCGACGCCGGCTTCCCGGTCGAGCGGGTGCGGATCATCGGCCACGACATGTACAGCGTCGAGCAGGTGACCGGTCGGCTCACCAAGGGCCGCGCCGCGCTATTAGGCGCCGGTGGCGGCGCCTGGTGGGGCCTGTTGATCGGTTTGCTGCTGGCCATCTTTGCGGTCAGCGCCTCCGGCATGATCACCGCGCTGGCCCTCGGCCTTGTCATCGGGGCGATCTGGGGCGCCATTTTCGGCTTCGTGGCGCAGTGGACCACCGGTGGCCGCCGTGACTTCTCCAGCGTCAACGACCTGGTCGCGAGGCGCTACACCGTCGAGGTCGACGCCGGCTACCTCGATGAAGCCGTCAAAATCGCGGACCGTATTTGAATCAGACCACGCGAGCAACCGCGACCGATCGCTGCCGCGGTCTCTGCGACTCTCGATGTCAGCCGACCATCGCTTCGCCTCACGACACACCTTCGCCATGCTGCTCACCCGATTCGCCGCGCAAGCGAGCCGTCCTGGACATTGTTGGTGCCCGGCCCCGGCCGATGAAGCGATAAAAGCCCATGAACGACCACGTTACGAGTGATCTTCTTTGTACAGAGTGACTTTCGAAATCGTCTCGATACTGAGAGTTGTCATTCGCGTACGGCCCGCGATGGCGCGATGACGACCTCAATGACGCCGATATGTGTTGTGTTCACCAAAAATTCATATGGGTCGAAAGGTCTGGGCAGGGTGCCCGGGGGTCCTGTCTGCGATCGCCGGCGTTGTGGTGCTGGTGTGGCCGAAGATGGATCTTTTTGGTCCGGAGACAACCTTGAAGGCCCGATACGACTCGTCAGCCACAATCCGCGAGGTGGATTCAGCGCTGTCGGCCGATCACGGTACTTCCCGTCCTCCGGACACGGCCAGCCGCGGATTCCTGCTAGCGGGGTGGCTAATGGGCGCCAGCGAGGACGACGGGAATGCACATCCACGGCTAGCGGGCGAGTCGAGGTCGGGCCGCGATCAGCGATGGTGCTCCGTCCGCCGTCGTGAGCGCGGACTTGCCTCAGTGCTACGCGAGTCCGGCATCCACCAGCAGCCGTGACAGGCCGAGCTCGGCACACTTGGCCGTAACCGGTGCAAATTCGTTTCGGGCGTCTGCAGCCCGGCCGGCGGCGATGAGCGTTTCGACCTGGAGCAGTTGCGCCTGAAGCGCCGCCAGGGGTCTGCGCGCGCCGTCGATTCCCGCGGCCAGATCGGCCGCCCGTCGGCACGCCTGCTCGCGGTCGTCCGCAGAATCGCTCGTGGATAGCAGCCGGATTCCGGAGTCCTCGTCGAGTTCGGCTGTCATGGTGGCGATTCCGTTGCCGCGGGGAATGGTGCGGGGCGATCGCAATCCTGCGGCAACCGCCTGCGGGAGCTCGATGCCCAGCCGGATGCGCTCATTGTTGATCCGGGCGGCGAGCCGCGGCAGGCGCACGTTGTGCGCGGCCTTCTCGCCGGCGGCAAGACGATCGACTGCAGACCCGTGATCCCCCTGTGCTGCCTTGATCCGCGCGCCGACCACATATCTGGCGGCTAAGTAATCCACCATGCCACCGTCGGCTCCGAGCAGATCGCTCTCGTCCAGGAGGCGGGTGGCCTCGGCTAAATCGCCTGTCTCGTAAAGCAATTCGCTGAGAAGCGCACCCGCGAGCCGCGCCGCGTGCGACTGGTTTCCGACTCCCGCGGCGATCTCGAATGCTTCTCGGAAGCTCTTGAGGGCAGCGGAAACGTCAAGCTGATACCTGGCGGCGATGCCGCCCAAGCATCGTCCATACACGGTGGTGAACGGTCCCATCATCTCCTGGTAGGGTGCGGCCCAATCAAGCAGGCGGTGCGCAACATCGAAGTCGAAGCGGTAGATCGCGGCGAACGCCGCGACATTTCCGGCGACCCCGGGCACCCACGGATGCAGCGTGTCCGGTCTCGACATCGCTTCGGCTACCAGATCGTCCACGCCGTCGGTCCGATCGGCAAAGGCGTCCGCGACTGCTCGCAGCACATCCGCCTCGGCTCGCAGATCCGCGCGCGTCGCATCGGGCAGGGTCGCGCGACCCAGCGCGGCCTGGAAGCGATTCAGCGCGGCGTTTGCAGGCGCCGAACGCTGCAACAGGATATTCGCCCAGGCGATGACGAGTTGCAGCCGAACCCGCGAAACCACCAACTGCGGCGGCAGTTTCTCCACGATCCCCAGCAGCGTCGTCATCTTCGATTGCTCGAGCAGGTTCGTCTCGTCCTGCTCGACAAGATCGACCGCGCCAGCGGCATCGCCCGCAGCCAGCGCGTGGTCGACGGCCTCGTTGAGGTAGCCGTTTTCGGCGAACCACCCCGATGCCGCGTGGTGGAGTTGTTCGACCCGGTCGGGCTGGTCACATTCGAGTCGACGGCGCAGGAACTCGGCGAATATCTGGTGGTACCGGAACCAATTCGGGTCGTCGTCGATTCGCCGCAGGAATAAGCCGCGCTGCTCGACGTCTTCCAACATCGCCTGGCCGTTAGCCACTCCCGCCAGCACGGAAGCCAGCCCGCCGCAGGTCCGCTCCGTGATCGATGTGACTAGTAGGAACTCGCACACATCGGGTTCGAGGGTATCTAGCACGGTTTCCGCGAGGAACTCGCCGATCACGTCGCTGGCACCGGACAGTCGGCCCAACAGGGTCTTCGCATCGCCGCCGCCCCGCAGCGACAGTGAGGCCAGCTGCAGGGCCGCGGCCCACCCGTCGGTCGATGTGGTCAACGCCTCCACCTCGCCGCGCGACAGTTGTAAGCCGCCGACGTCGTTCAGGAACGAGAGCGCCTCGTCGGTATCGAAACGCAAAGCCGCGGCATCGATTTCGATCAACTCGTCGCGCATCCGTAACCTGCTCAATGGCACTCCGCCGCGAGACCAGCTGGTCACAATGATCTGCAGGTGATGGCATCCGTTGTCCAGCAGGAAACCGAGGGCGGCGCTGGTTCGGGTGTCCGAGATGCGCTGCCAGTCGTCGATCACCACCGCGATCCGGTCGTCTTGTTCATGGATTTCGTCGATGAGCGAGGTCAACACATAGCGGGCGGCGTCATCGCCGTGCTCTTCCAGCACCTGCCCCAATGACTCTGCGAGGGCGGGACGGACCCGCCGGATCGACTCGAGCAGATGCGCCACGAACCACACCACGTTGTTGTCGTCGTCGTCGACCGTCAACCAGGCGACCGCGACGCCGCCGCGCGAGAGTTCCTCACGCCACTGGGCAGCCAACGTGCTCTTGCCGAACCCCGAAGGCGCGTGAATAAAGACGAGCCGTCGCCGACCCCCCGCGCGAAGGATATCGGTGAGTCGGCCGCGGGCGACCAATGATCTGGTGGGAACAGGAGGACGATACTTCGTTGCAGGTGTCGGGGGCGTTGTCGTGCCGCTGCCATCCCGACGAACTGGCCGCGCCGCGGTCGTCTTTCGGCGCTCCACGCCCAGCTCGACGGGACGGGCCATTTCGTCGACTGGCACACCGTTGCGGCGCTGAACTTCACGAAGTTCGTCGCCGAACTCGGCGGCCGTCGCCGGACGATCCGCCGGATCCCGAGCCATGGCCCGTTCGATACTCGCGGGAACGTCAGCCGGCAGCCCCGCCTTCCGCAGGTCCGGTAGCGGCTCTGAAGTGATCCGCAGGAACTGAGCGACCACCTGCTCGCCGGTGCGGCGCTCGAACGCGGCATGGCCGGTCAGCGCGCAGAACAGCGTCGCGCCCAGCGAATACACGTCCGACCGCGGCGTCGGCGATGCGCCCGCGAGCACTTCGGGCGCGGTGAAAGCCGGTGAACCGGTGATCACCCCCGTCGCCGTCTCGAAGCCCCCGGCGATTCTGGCGATTCCGAAGTCAGTGAGTTGCGGTTCACCGTAGTCGGTCAGCAGGATGTTCCCGGGCTTCACGTCACGATGCAATGTGCCTGCGCGATGCGCGGCTTCGAGCGCACCCGCCAGCTTCACGCCGATGCTGATCGTCTCGCACCAGTCGAGCGGCCCGTGCCGGCGGATCAGTACCTCCAGCGAATCCTTGGCGTGATACGGCATCACGATGAAAGGCCGGCCGCTGGCCATGACGCCGACCTGCAAAATGTTCACGATGTGCGGGTGTCCGGAAAGGCGGCCCATGGCGCGCTGCTCACGCAGGAACCGGTCGAGGTTGTCGGGGTCAAGATCGGAGGTCAACACCTTGACGGCAACGGTGCGGTCGAGCATTGGCTGAGCGCAGCGGTAGACGACGCCGAAACCGCCGTGTCCGATCTCCACGACGTCGTCAAATCCTGCCTGATGCAGTTCCGCGGGAATGTCCGGGACCAGATCCCGCTGTGTCCCAAGCGGATCGACGTCTGCCATCGACGGTCACTATCCTCGGCCGGAGGCTAGTCGCCTCCAATTGAACAACTGGTAAACACACACGATATCGCCAATCATTGGGGTCAAGTATGAGATCGATGCGTTTGTCGGCATCACATGTCCATGCCGCCGTTGACACTCCAAACCTGTCCGGTGATGTAGGACGACGGATCGGCGGCCAGAAAGTGGACAACGCGGGCGACCTCTTCGGGCCGGCCGGTGCGGCCAGCAGGGATCTGGCCGGTGAGTCTGGCCATCACCTTGTCGGGAATGCCGGCGGTCATCTGCTGTGCGCGATCGCGGCGCCGATACTCCGGGTGCCGCCTGTGACGAAGGCTACCCGGCCCGCGAGCTTGGGTGTGGTGCGTGCGTTCGAGGACAACGGTTCGCTTTCGAGAATGTTTGTCATCGGGTCCGTCTCCTATCGTGGAATTTCAGAATGACTTTCGACATTGCCTCGGTCGTTGGTTGAGTTCGGCTACCGCGGATTGGGCGGCGATGTATCCGCACATGCCGTGGAGGGCCGGGTGGGTGGCTGCTGGGCAGATATATGTGCCGGGCGGTCCAACGTGGGTCTGTCACGTCTGCTGGTCGATGCGGGCCTGGGCGTAGTACTCAGACGAACGCGCTCAGTCCCGTCAACGACCTGCCGACGATCAGCGTGTTCATCTCGCGGGTGCCCTCATAGGAGTAGATCGCCTCGGCGTCGGCGACGAACCGGCCGACGTTGTAGTCGAGCACGATTCCGTTGCCGCCGAGCAGTTCCCGTGCGTACCCGACGGTCTCACGCATCCGCACCGTGCAGAACGCCTTCGCCAGTGACGAGTGCCGGTCATGGGCGAGGCCCTGGTCCTGCAGCTGCGACAGTCGAACGCACAAAGCCATCGACGCGGTGACGTTGCCCAGCATGCGCACCAGCAGGTCCTGCACGAGTTGGAAGCCGCCGATCGGTCGGCCGAACTGCTCGCGCGTCACGGCGTACTCCAACGCGTTCTCGTAGGCGCCCAGTGCACAACCGACGGCCATCCAGGCCACCCCGGCCCTGGTCATCCGCAACACCTCGGCGGTGTCCTTGAACGAATCGGCGTTCTGCAGCCGGTCGGCCTCCGAAACACGCACATCCTTCATGGTGATCAGGGCGTTCTGGACGATCCGCAGAGCGATCTTTCGTTCGATCTTTTCGGCGGTGAAGCCTGGCGATTTGTTATCGACGACAAAGCCCTTCACCCGGCCGTCGGCCTCGTCCTTGGCCCAGATCACCGTGAGATCGCCGAAGGTGGCGTTGCCGATCCACTTCTTCTGCCCGTTGAGGATCCAGGTGTCACCCTCGCGCCGCGCGGTGGTGGTCAGACCGCCGGACGTCCCCGATCCGACGTCAGGCTCGGTCAACCCGAACGCCCCGATCTTCTCGTAGCGCGCCATTTCCGGGAGAAACCGCTCCCGCTGTTCGTCGTTGCCGCACAGATAGATCGAGCCCATCGAGAGACCGGCGTGCACCCCGTTAAAGGTGGCGATGGACGGGTCCCACCGCGCGAGCTCCATCGCCACCATCCCGTCGAGCAGATACGACCGGCCGGCACAGCCGTAACCCCTGTAGGGCAGGCCGGCGATGCCGAGTTGCCGAAGACCCGGAACGACTTCGAACGGGAAGGTGGACTTCGACCAGTGCTCGTTGACGATCGGTACGACCTCGGATTGCATGAAGTCGCGCACCGCGTGCAGCACGGCGCGTTCGTCGTCGTCAAGCAACAGCTCGAACGAGTAGAAGTCGGTCTTGTCGATATCCATTGCGGTTGTCATTTCGGTTTTCCTTCATCCGATCGGAGAAATTGGCTTATTACCGGGGCAAGCGTGGCGGCATTGGTGACGATGTCGACGTGGCCACCCGCGTGCAGGTATAGCGTCGAATGCGGTAGCAGGTAGTGCATGATTTTGGCGTTGACGACCGGGACGATCGGATCATCGGTGCCAGCGACGATGAGCGTCGGCTGTCGGATCGCCCACAGCGCCGGCAGGCTCGTCCACACCGCTCCGGCCGCGAGTTGATGCGCGTATCCGCGCCAGGAGCCGCCGGCGGCCTGCTGGTAGAACAGGTCGGCAACCGGTTCGGGATCGGTGCGAACCGTGCCGCCGTAGATCTCTGCGGCGATGTCCGCGGCGTACTCCGGGTCGCCGAAGCGACGTGGTGTCGCTACCTTTAGCAGCACCCTTGGGTGTGCGGGCACCATGAGCACACCGGTCGCCGTCGACACCAACACCAGCCGTCGGCACCGCCGGGGGTTCTGGAACGCGAACTGCTGCGCAAGCGCTCCGCCCCAGGACACCCCCAAAATGTCGGCACGGTCGATGCGAAGTTTCGTAAGTACCCGTCCGAGCACGCATGCGAGATAGGGAAACCCGTAGGGCAGGGGAGAGTTTGGCGAACCGCCGGTTCCGGGCACGTCGAAGCGGACGACCGGGAGGTCCGGCAGCCGATCGACCAACGGGTCGAGCACCTCGAGCCCGGCGCCGATGCCGTTACACAGCACCAGCGGCACTCCCGTGCCGGGACGGACTTCGACCCGGATCCGTTGTCCCAGAACGCGCATCATACGTGTCTCTGAATCGACGATATCTGACTCAGCGCTCATTGACGTAGGTTCCCGGGGCGGGGCTGAGCGGGACCAGCTTGTCGGTGCCAAGCGTTGCCGGCGCCTTCTTCTGCGGTCCGCCGCGCTCCTTGAACCAAGCGACGTAGTCGGGCCACCACGAGTCCCTCTCCTCTTCGGCCGACGCCGCCCACGCCTCGGGGCTCGCATCGTCCGGCGACCCGAATCGGAAGGAGGCCTTCGGGTTTCCGGGTGGATTGACCAGCGCCGCGATGTGCCCGCTGGACGACAGAACGTATCGCGAATCCCTGCTGCCGAACAACCGGGCGCTGCGGTAGGTGGCCTGCCACGGGCAGATGTGGTCGGTGATGCCGCCGACGAAATAGGTGTCCGTCGTGACCTTCGACAAGTCGACCGCGGTATCCAGCATGGTTGTCGCATCGGGCGTGCCAAGCGAATTGTTCAACCCCATCATCACCATGTCGCGGTGCAGCGCGGCTGTCATGCGGGTGGTGTCCGCATTCCAGAACAACACGTCGAACGCCGCTGGAGACCGTCCCTGCACATAGTTGTTGACCCAGTAGCGCCACACCAGATCCGTCGGGCGTAGCCAGGCGAACACTTCGGCCAGTGCGCGCCCGTCCAGGTATCCCTTCCTGGCCGAGATCCGGATCGCGGCCTTCGCCGCTTTCTCATCCATCGCCGCCGCAGCGAATCCCGCCTTGGCCTGGTCGAGCACGGTCACTGCGAACATCAGACTGGCCAGCCGGTCGCCCTCGCCGATCTCGGTTAGGTGCGCCGCCAGCATGGCCGCCAGGATGCCGCCCGAACACGTGGCCAGCAGGTGGGCGCTCTTGGTGCCGGCGATCGTCTGCACCGCATCAAGCGCCTCGATGATCGCCCCGCCATAGGCGTCGAAGCCCCAATCACGATGCCGAGCATGGGGGTTACGCCACGAGATCGCAAAGACTTGCAGGCCCTGCTGCACGAAATACTCGATCATGCTGCGCCCCGGCGCGATGTCCATCGCATAGAACTTGTTGATCACCGGTGGAATCATCAGCAACGGGATCGCGCTGACGGTTTCGGTCTGTGGCGCGTACTGGATCAGCTCGAACATACGCGTTTTCAGTACGACCGATCCAGGCGTCGTCGCCAGGTTCTCGCCAACCACGAACGCGTCGGGCTCCACCATCGCCGGCACGCGCGGCTGAGACTGCATGTCGCGCAGGAAGCTTCGCACTCCTCGAAGGGCGCTCAGGCCGCCGGTGTCGATGAGTGCCTTCCAGCCGAGCGGACTTATCAGCGGATTGTTAGTCGGCGAGCTGCCCTCGATGAGGTTGTCCAGCACGAACCGCATCCGCTCGCTGTCCCGCCAGTCGAGATCGGCGTCCCCGTAGAGCGCTTCGACTGTGTCCGACGCGGCGAGGTATGCCTGCATGATGCGCCGCAGCATCGGATTCTGACTCCACGCCGGGTCGGCAAACCGCTTATCAGCTCTGGCCGGCATCCGCTCGGAGTTGCCGCGGGCTATGTCCGTCAACTCCAGGGCCAGCGAGCCGGTGCGGCCCGCGACCGTCTTTGGCTGCTTGGCCAGGTTGGTCGCCATGTGCGCCCAGGACATGTTCGGTACCATGCGGCGACCGAAGCCCGTTGCTGACCTGATGAGCAACATGTCCAGCGGTGCCGCGATCTCGTCGGCACTTCGTATCATTGGCGGCGGATAGGCTCGTTTGGCCTCGGCGCGAGCCGGTTTCTGAGATTTCAGGGCGTCCATTCGTGATGCGCTTTCGGGTTTGGGTATTGAAGGTGAATGTTGTTCTGCCGCAGAGTTGCGGTCGCTTCGATGACATACTCACTGTCGCGCAGCAGTCCGCGCGCTGGTCGTCTTGGCGAGACGATAAACCGGCGAATCGTGGTTCGCGGAGCTGGGTTTGACAGCGGTAGTCGCCAGCTCATCGGCGCGAGCCGACTAGCCGATGCATGGGATTCTTCGCGCGGGGTCACAGCAGTGAAGCCGTGAGGCCCCCATCGACCACGAACGCGCCGCCGGTGCAGAAGCGCGATCGTTCCGATGCCAGGAACACGGTAAGTCGAGCGATATCGTCGAGGGTCACATAGCCGCCCTGGGCCTGATGGATAAGCGCGTCGAAGCTCGGCAAGCCCAGGGCTTGTTCGTATCCGCCCTTCTGCGCGCTCACCAATTCCGTATCGGCGAATCCTGGACAGATCGCGTTGACACGAACAGAGGCTGAACGCAGTTCGAGCGCTGCCGTTTTGGTCAGGCTGATGACGCCGGCTTTGGCCGCGGCGTAGTGCCCGACGAGCGGGACACCGGCAAGTCCGGTCACCGACGCCATCGTGATGATCGAGCCGCCGGCGCCGGCACCAACCATCGCGCGTGCGGCGTGTTTGACGGTCAGGAAGACGCCGTCGAGGTTGACGGCCATGATCTTGCGCCAGTCCTGGAAGGACAACTCAGCGAGCGGGCCCAAACCGCTGATCCCGGCGTTGGCCACGGCGATGTCGACGCGACCATGTCGCGAGACGGCGCCAGCGAACAGCTCGGCGACCTGGTCCTCGTCGCTTACGTCGCAGGCGAGCGCATCCGCGCCATCGATCTCTGCGGCGGCCGCACTCGCGGCGTCCTGCGCCAAATCGGAGACGACAACTGTCGATCCTTGGGCGGCGAGTGCTTCGGCGATCGCCCGTCCGATGCCGCGCGCCGCACCGGTGACCACCGCGACCTTTCCTTCGAGGTCCGTCGCCGCGGTTCGGCCGGCCGGCTGAGATTCCGCTTGCAGTGACATATGCATTCTCTCCTTAGAGCAGGCCCGCTGTGAGGCCGCCGTCGACCATGTAGTGCGCACCGGTCACGAATTGCGCGTCGTTCGAGATGAGGAAGGCGACAAGCTCGGCGACCTCCTCGGGCGTGCCCCACCGGCCCTGCTTGAGCTTGATGAGTTCATCGAACGGCATCGGTGCGATCCCTTCGATGGGCGCGACAAGACGTTCGCCCATCTCGGTGGCGATGATGCCGGGGCACACGGCGTTGACGCGGATGCCGATGCTCCGTAGCTCAATTGCAGCTGATTCGGTGAAGCGGATGACGGCGGCCTTCGAGCCGCAGTAGGCACTCAACAGCGGCGCACCGGCAGTGCCGGCGACCGACGACAGGTTGACGATGGCACCACCGCCGGCGGCCGCAAGAGCAGGAATCGCCGCCTTGGTGCACCGGAACGTCCCGGTGACGTTGATGTCGAACAGGTTCGTGAACTCTTCATCGGAAAGTTCGGCGATCGGCTTGGTGATCTCGATGCCTGCGTTGTTGACGAGGCCGTCCAGCCCCCCGAACTCTGCGACAACGGCAGCCACGGCGGCATCCACATCGGCGGATGAGCGTACGTCGCACCGCAGCGCAATCGTGCCGTTGCCGAGCGCCTCGGCTGCGGCGCGTGCACCGCCTTCGTCGACGTCCGCGATCGCCACGCACGCGCCGGCAGCGACAAATCGGCGCGCGATCGCCAACCCGATGCCGCGGCCGCCGCCGGTGATAAGCGTCCGGCGTCCGCTGAGATCCGCGAGCGTAAACGGCTGCGCGAGTGTTATTTTCGTCGCCATCTCGATCCTCTGTTTTCCTGGTTACTTCCTACCGAGAACGTTATGGCCTCCCAGGAGGCGCGTCTTTGGTCTGCGGCGCCGAATTGTCCGGTGACTCTCGTCGTCGCAGGACAAAGACCCGTCACCTGCTTCGAACTCAGCTCCGCTGCCGGAGGTGCTTGAGCGCCTCGGTGGCGGCGTTGGCACCGCACATCCCGTGTGCACCGGGTCCCGGCGGAGTAGCCGCTGAGCAGATGTACATTCCGGGTATCCCGAGCCGGTACGGGTTCAGCGTGGTCCGCGGCCCGAACACCAGCTGACGAATGTCCTTGGCACCGGTCACGATGTCGCCGCCCACGTAGTTGGGGTTGTACACCGCCATCTGGGTGGTTGAGCGCACCGCCAACCCGACGATGCGGTCCCGGAACCCGGGTGCGAATCGCTCGATCTGTGCGGTGATCGCGTCGGTGGCATCACCCGTATAGCCGTGCGGGACATGGGCATACGTCCACAGCGGGTGGACGCCACCCACCGAGCGATCCGGATCCGCCAGGTACTGCTGACCGACAAGCACAAACGGCCGGTCCGGCATCCGCCCTGCATGGATATCGCGCTCGCTGGCGGCGATCTCTGGGTAGTCGCCGCCGAGGTGGACCGTCCCAGCGTTGCGCGCATCCTGATTGGTCCAGGGCACGCCGCCCTCCACCGCGAAGTCGACCTTGAAGGCGCCGGGACCGTAACGGAAGCGCCGGAAACCGCGGGAAACCCGCGCCGGCAGCCGATCACCGAGGATGTCGGCGACCGCGCCGGGCGCCAAGTCGAACATCGTTACGTCGGCAGGCGATAACTGCGATGCCGATTTGATCCGGACACCGGTTACGATCTTGCCGCCGAGATCGCCAAGCAGCGCCACCAGCGCGTTGGTGATCGATTGCGAGCCGCCGGCCGCGACCGGCCAGCCGTAGCGGTGGCCGGCGGTGATGATGCCGAGCCCGATCGCGGAGGTCATCGGGTAGTGCAGCGGTCGGAACGTGTGCGCCGCGACCCCGCCGAACAGCGCTCGCGCCCGCTCGGTGCGGAACAGTCGGGCGAATGTCGAGGCGGGCAGCACCGTTGGCAGTCCGAACCGGGCCAGCGTCAACGGATGCTTCGGCACCCGCAGCAGCGGTCCCATGATGTCCTCGGCGAGTGCATCGAACTTCTCCGACGTAGCACCAAAGGCCGCCCGCCACCGGGGACCGTCGACGCCAAGCCCGGCGACGGTGTCGTCGAGCGAGCGCCGCAGCACACCGGCGTCACCGCCGTCGAGCGGGTGTGCGCAGTCGATCTCCGGCCAGCGCCATTGCAGGCCATAGCGGTCCAGTCCGAGGCTGTTCAGGAATGTGGACCCGACCGCCATGGGATGAAACGCCGAGCAGTGGTCGTGCAGTAGGCCGGGCACGATGGCCTCGCTCGAGCGGGCGCCGCCGCCGACCTCGTCGGCGGCTTCCAGCACCGTAACCTGCACCCCTTCTATGGCGAGGGCGATGGCGGCGGCGAGCCCGTTGGGCCCGCCGCCCACCACCAGCGCGGTGGTCACGCCACCGCTCCGAACCGGCCGTCAGTAGTCGGCCGGGACCAAGTCACCTGCAGAGGGATGGGTCCGTTGGGCAACCACGGCTGTTCGGCCACCGCATCGGCCACGTTCCACGTGCCGCGCTCGATCACACCGAGTGCAGCGTCGATGACCTTGTAGCTCTGGATCCTGCTTCCGATGGCCTCCGACTCGACCCACACCACCACGAGTTCGCCCGGCAGAAACTGCGCCTCGTCCTGCACCGCTGCGATCAGATCCTCGTTGTGCAGGTGACCGTCGCCGAAGTTGAACCCGATCAGCGAGTTGCAGACAAGCTCCGCCTCACGCACGGTGCGGGTGTCGATATCCGGAAGGTTCTTCACCAGCACCGAGAACAGGCCCCGGCCCTGGCTGTGCATGGACCGCCACCCGATGGTTTGCTGGTTGAAGATCTCCGCCCACTGCGGCTCGTAACCGAAGGCGATCAGCTGGTCGACCTGGTTGGGAGACGAGCGTGTCACCCGGTTCAGCTTCTGCTCGGCGCCGGGCGCGAACGCCCACACCGCCGACGCCCAGTTGCCCGCGTACTGCCGCATCGCGGGCAGGAAGGACACCAGGTCGGGGCGCAGGTTGCCCAGCACCGGGAAGAACAGCAGGCCGGCGGCGATGGCGACGGTCAGCCACGGCGAGGACATGTCCGCGATGCCGTAGCCGTCCCAGTTCGGGAAACCCAGGAACAGGAAGATCGCGCCGTAGGCGAACAGCACGTTCCACTCCAACGGCACCGCGAGGGGGAACGTCGAAATGATGAACAGGTGGAACGCGACCATGATCGCCACCGCGATCATCGTTAGCCACGGCCAGGGTGAGAGCAGAAGGGCAAGCGGGGCAACGATTTCCACCACGGTGCCTGGCCCGTGCGCCATGAAGCTGGCGATGTGCGACGGACGCAGGTCGTTCGGGTAGTTGCGGTAGTGCGCCCGCTTGAGCCATTTGAACGGAATGGACGGGCTGTTGCTCACCATCGGCGGTATCACGTTGGTGAAGTGCAGGCCGAACTTGGAGACACCCGCAGCGATCCACACCACAACGATCAGCAGCTTGAGCGCGATGATCATGTCGACGAACGGCAGCACGGTGAAGAAGAACAGCGCCGGCAGGTACTGCTCGCCGCGCGCGGCCAGGAAGATGGTTTTGTCACGCAGCCCAATCAACACCAGCAGGATCATCGGGGCGATCAGCAGTGCGGGGTTCACCAGGCCGGATGTGTTGTCCGGCAGTGCCGCCGACAGCGAATCGCTGCGCACACCCGGCAACACCAGCGCCACGATCACGCTGACGATCAGGGCCAGGTAGACCGTGATATCGAACCAGGTCCGACGATTGCCGGAGGTGAACGGAACTCGCCGCCAGGGCCGCAGCCTGATTGTGCCGGGCCGGGCCCAATACAGGATGCCGCCCATCATCGGCTTCGTCTTGCCGGCCAGCGGCCCCCAGGACCCGGCGACCCCGATGGTTTCCAGCAGCACCGTCCACAGGATTGCCTTCTGGTAGACGATCGGCTCATTCCACCATTGCGAGACATGCCAGAACGCCGGCAGGTCGGAGGTCACCGTGGCCACCACGATGCCGCCCAACGCATAGAAGAGGACGAGCTTGACGATGTAGATGGTGTGAATCATTCGCGGCACGCCGTAGCCGTTGTCGACCCAGTTCAGGGCGAGGGTCTTGACGCGTTCCAGAAACGGTTGCTGCAGAAAGGTTTCGGGCTCAACCGCGGGCAAGTTCGGTTTTGTGAATCCCATGATGGCTCCTTGTTGGTGGTTTCAAGTTAGGGTCTGTGGCTGTTTTTCAGCGATCGACCTCCGCAGTGTGGGCTTGTCGATCTTGCCGACCGGGTTCTTGGGAAGATCGTCGAGAATCGTGATCTCGGCGGGATGCTTGAATTTCGACAGCGACGCGCGGATGTGATCGTGGATGCGGTCCGTGGAGATGGTGGCGCCGGAATTCAAGGACACGAAGAGCACCGGCTCTTCGCCGTACAGCGGGTGGGCGCGGCCGATGACGGCGGCCTCGGCGATCTCCGGCATCTGGTAGACGACGGTCTCGATCTCCTTGGGATAGATGTTCTCGCCGCCGCGGATGATCATGTCCTTGGCCCGGTCGACAAGCACCAGGTAGCCGTCCTCGTCGAGTCGACCGATGTCTCCGGTGTGTAGCCAGCCGTCGATGACGGTCTTCGCGGTTTCCTCGGGACGGTTCAGGTAGCCGCGCATGACGTTGGGTCCTGCCACCAGGACCTCACCGGGCTCTCCGCGTGGAACTTCGTCGCCATTGGCATCGACGATCCGAATCTGCTGCCCCGGCAGCGGAAGTCCGACGGTGCCGGCCTTGCGTTTACCGTTCAGGGGATTGATGGTGCAGGCGCACGAGCATTCGGAAAGTCCGTAGCCCTCGATGAGCGGGATGCCGTAGCGGGTCTCGAACTTGGTCAGTAGCTCCACGCTCGCCGGCGCCGCGCCGCAGATGGCGAACCTGACCGACGACGTGTCAGGCTGCACCTCGGCGGGCAGGTCGGCGAGCATCGTGTAGATCGTGGGAACCGCGGAGAAGTATGTCGCCCGGCTCTGCTCCAGCTTGTCAAAAAACGTCTTGGGGCTGAACCGGCCCGCGACGGTCGTGCGGCCGCCGGCGAGCAGCGGCGACAGCGTGCCCGCCACGATGCCATTGACATGGAACAGCGGCAGTATGAGCAGGCTGTGGTCGTCGCTGGTCATCTCGAACGCGTCGATGCTCATGCGGCACATGGCATTGAGGTTGGCGTGATCGAGCATGACGCCCTTCGGCCGGCCGGTGGTGCCGCTGGTGTAGATCAGCAGGGCCAGCGCGTCGTCGAGGCACTCCACGGGCTCGTAGTCGTCCGCGGCCGGCCAGGAACCCAGGTCGTCCGTCGACAGAACTGTCACGGGTGCGTCGATCTCCAGTGGCGCGTCGACGACGACCACCTTCGCGTCGGCGTCCGTGATCTGATAGGCCGCCTCGGCCGGCACCAAGGTCGGGCTTATCGGCGTAACCGCGGCACCCAGCCGCCACGCCGCGAACATCGCCACGACGAAGCTGGCCCGGTTGGGCAGCATGATCGCGACCACGTCACCAGCCGACACCCCGCGTTCGCGCAGCACCGTGCCGGCTCGCAGCACGGCATCGAGAAACTGGGTGTTGTTCAGATCGGTGTCGTCGTCCGCCACCGCTGGCGCGTCGGGCGCGTTGGCGGCGCGGAGATCGGGCAGTGCCGAAAAGTTCATGTCAGGGTCCTGGCTGGGTGTTTTCTGAAGTTGACGGAGTAAGCGTAGGAATCCGGCCGCCGTGTCCACACCATTTCGCACAGATGAAGTCACACGCCGTTTTTGTCGCCGGGAGACAAATAGTCGGCGAAATTGTTCGCCCAGGTGCGCCGCGCGATCTAGGGTCGATGAATGGGCGCGCCTGCCCGCTACGACGACGCAGCCATCAGCGAGAACTCCGCTGTGGTCATGGCGAGGCTGAGCGATCGGCTGGGCGAGGTCACGCGGGCGATCCGGCAGCGGCTCGCTGGCGACGTCCCCGAGCTCCGCGATGATCCGGCACTGCTTGAACTCCTGGGCGCGAGCGTCGAGAGCAACGTGGACACGGTTTTCCAGGCCCTGCGATATGAGATCCCCATCGAAAAGCTCGAACCGCCGACGGCCGCACTGGAGTACACCCGCCGAATGGCTCAGCGCGGCGTGTCGATGAATCCCCTGGTGCGGGCATACCGGCTCGGTCACGAAATGGTGCTGGAGTTCGTCCGCGAGGAGATCAGCGGCGGGGCGCTCGAACCGCGGATCGGCCTCGCCGTGTTTGAGCGGATCACCGAGTTTTCGTTCCGGTACGTCGACTGGATATCGCAAGAGGTGGTAGTCGAGTACGAGCGCGAGCGCGAGCGGTGGCTCGAGCACCGCAACAGCCTCCGGGCGGTCCGCGTCCGCGAGGTGCTCGGCACCACCGACGTCGACCTCGACGCGATCACGTCCGCGATTAACTATCCGATGCGCCGGCTTCATCTCGGCCTCGTCCTGTGGCTGCCCGAGGAGACGGCACAGGGCGACGAACTCGTCCGCCTGGAGAGGTTCCTTCGCGAACTCACCGAGTCGCTACAGACGCAAGGAAGTTCGCTGTTTGTCGCCGCTGATCGAGTGAGCGCTTGGGGATGGATTCCGCTGCACCCGGCTGCCGCGGCAACGGTGGTCGCCGAGATTCGGCGCTACGTCGCCAACCATGACGACTCGCCGTCGGTGGCGCTCGGGTCGTCGCTGCCCGGAGTGGACGGATTCCGTCGGTCGCACCGGCAGGCGCAGCGCGCACGTGACGTGGCGATCGCGGCCGGAGCCGCAACGGCGTCGGTCACCGCCGCCGACGATCCCGGCCTCGCGGCAGCAGCATTGCTCGGCGAGAGCCTCGACGAAGCCCGAATATGGATGCGGGAGGTGCTCGGACCGCTGTCCTCGGACACCGAGAACGACGCCCGCCTGCGAGAGACGCTGCGAGTGTTTTTGCACCACGGCGCCAGCTACAAGGCCGCCGCCGACCAACTCAACCTGCATTTCAATTCCGTGAAGTATCGCGTCCAGCGGGCTGTCGAACGCCGCGGTCGGCCTATCGGTGAAGACCGGCTCGACGTTGAACTCGCCTTACTCGTCTGCAATAGGTTCGGCGACGCCGTCCTGGGCTCAGCATCGGAAAGATAGCGAGTGTCCGACCGACCGTCCGTCCCGTCATTGCCAGACAACATTGATGTCGGCGGTCTTCGTTCCGCGACAACAATGGCATCCTCCCAATTCGCGCTTAATCTCCGCAGCATGAGTTGCGAAGTCGTGCAGGAGCAGATTGCCGATGTGGTGGAGACGCTTGCGCAGCGAACCGATGAACTCGCGATCCTGCTTTCGAAGGCGATCACTCAGGAAGTACGGCCCTACCAGGTGCCGTTTGACGTGGTCGCGCGGGGCGGCGCGGCGAACATGCGGCCCCTCAGCGCCATCGCTGGCAGGAGGAATTCGACCCGAGGGCCGCGGCCCAGTTGGGAGTGGAGCGCGCCCGTGACGGCGTGCCCCTGTCATCGGTGATGGACGTGTACCGAGTCGGCTTTCGTCGACTGTGGGAGGCCGTAGCCGAGGAGTTGGCGACCCGCGAGCACACGAACGGCGACGCGTTGTACAGGCTGACAGCGAAACTGCTCACCGCCCAAGACATCTTCACCGGTGCCATGGCCGTGAGGTATCGCGAAGAGCAGACCCGCGTCGTGTGCGGTGAAAGGCCTTCAATGACAACCCATCGTGTCAACCCGGCTGGTCTGCTCGACGTGATAGGCCAGCGTCTGGGTACCACCGATTGGATGACGGTAACGCAGCAGCAGGTGGACTTGTTCGCAGGACGCCACCGGTGACCACCAATGGATCCACACGAACCCGGAACGCGCCGCCAACGGCCCGTTCAAGGGCACCATCGCGCACGGTTACCTCACGTTATCGCTTGCCCCGCTGGTGATTTCGGAAGTGCTGCGAATCCGGGAACTAACGTCGGCGTTGCACTACGGGCTCAACAAAGTGCGGATCCCGGCGCCGGTGCCAGTCGGTGCGAAAATCCGTGCCACGGTGTCGCTGATCAGCGCGCAACAGAAAACCTCGGGCGTCGAATCGGTCTTCGGACTGACATTTGAGATCGGCGGCCGACAACGCTCTGCGTGCACTGCCGACGTCATATTGTTGTACCCATGAGCCCGCCGGTGCTTCGTCGTGGCGCACATGCCAGCGTGCCGCGAGGTACTCGGTTGCGTGCTCTGACCGACTCATCGCCGAGGCAGCCGATATGCGTGCTTTGACCGTCGATCCCCGCGAGGCGGGATCCCCGCGGGTCGAAACGGTCGCAGACCATGAGCCAGGACCCAACGAGTTGCTCGTCAGCGGGATGGCCGTCGAGGTGTGTGGCACCGATAGGGAAATCGGCGAAGGCCCGTTGGTGAAGGTGCCCGGAGCGGGTCTGCGCTGCATCCGGCGCTGGGCCGTCGTCATCGTGACTTTAGCGAGGTCGATGCTGAGCTCCAACGGCGACTCGGCCAGCGCGCCTGAGGATTTCGCAGCATGACGACAACAGGAAGAAGGTGCACCGCTAGACATGAGTAACTACACGGTCGGCTACATCATCGGCAGCCTGTCGGCTGAGTCGATCAACCGGACGCTGTCCAAGGCGCTGATCCGGTTGGCCCCCGACAACCTTGCGTTCCAAGAGATCTCAATTCGGGACCTCCCGTTGTACAACCACGATTTCGATGGCGACTACCCGCCGGCAGGCCGGGCGCTCAAGGACGCCATCGCCGCGGTCGACGCGGTGCTGTTCGTGACGCCCGAGTACAACCGCGGCATCCCAGGCGGCCTGAAGAACGCCATCGACTGGGCGAGCCGGCCATACGGGACGAACTCATTCGACCGCAAACCCTCGGCCGTGATCGGCGCCTCGCCGGGCAAGATCGGAACCGCCGTGGCGCAACAGAGTTTGCGCGGCGCGCTCAGCTTCTGCAACTCGCCGCAGATGAGTTCACCCGAGGCCTACATCCAGTTCACCCCGGGACTGATCACCGACGGCGGTGAGGTCACCGATGAATCAACCGAGCGGTTCCTCCGTGACTACATGGAGGCGTTCGCCTTATTCGTCACCCGCGTTCTCACCGTACTGCCACGCGAGCGCTGAGGAGCAACAGCATGGATCTACATCTATCGGCCAAGACCGCCGTAGTCACCGGCGCGAGCAAGGGCATCGGACTAGCGATCACCCAGGCGCTGGTTGACGCAGGCGCCCACGTCGTCGCCGGATCACGCAGTCGCGGTCCCGATCTTGGGCCGCTGGAGGAGGCGGGGAAAGTGACGTTCGTGTCCGTCGACCTATCGCAATCAGACGGCGCCGACGACCTCGTCGCCGCAGCGGCCGACCGAGGCGGAATCGACGTGCTCGTGAACAACGTCGGAGCGGTCGCCGTGCATCCGGGCGGCTTCGAGACCGTTACCGACGACGAGTGGCAGGCGTCCTGGGACCTCAACGTGATGGGGACCGTGCGGCCGACCCGGGCTGCCCTGCCGCAGATGTACCGCCGTGGCGGCGGATCGATCGTGATCGTCGGATCCGTCAACGCGTACTACCCCGACCCCGGCATCTACGACTACTGTGCCACCAAGGCCGCCGTCACCAACTTCGCCAAAGCCTTGTCGAAGGAATTGGGTCCGAAGAACATTCGAGTCAACTCCATCAGCCCCGGACCTGTGACGACCCCGATGTGGCTGGATGAAGGCGGAGTCGCCGATACGATCGCCGGTGCGAGCGGGCAGACCGCGGAAGAGGTCAGGGCCGCGACGGCCGGTGCCGCAGCGACGGGGCGGTTCACAACCCCGGAAGAAGTTGCCAACCTGGTCGTGTTCCTGGCCAGTGATCGGGCGGCCAACATCACCGGATCCGATCTGAGGATCGACGGCGGCTTAATCACCACCATCTGACGTAGTCGAGCGCATCTTTGTCGCGCCCGGCGATGAGTTCGGACGCGTTTGATCGCCGTTATCGACGGTCTCCTGGACATCGCGCGCGAGTTTGAGCAACTTGTCAAGTTCCTCGACGAGGTAGCCCGCGATGACATCGATGTCGGGAACGAGCTCGCGACAGCCGATCAACCCGAAATGCATCTGTCCGCCATAGCTGTTGACCGTGATGTTGAATCCCTGACCGTCCGTGACCACCGAAACGGGGTAGATGGCAATCAGTTTCGCGCCGCCGAGGTAAGTGTCGACGTTTGGGCCCGGAACATTCGAAATCACCAGGTTAAAGGGCGGGATCCGGCGCATCAGGCCCATCGCGTACGCGACGCGGGCGGCCCGGGCGACCAGCGCGGGCGGCGCGAAATCCGTGACGTTCTCGACGAGTCCGGGCGGGATCGCAGCCTGTTGGGCCTTCGCGACCTTCGTCGCCTCGTGCACTGCGGTGAGGCGGCGTACGGGGTCGTCGAGATGGGTCGGCAGCGATGCCAACATCGCCGACACCTTGTTGCCCATCTTCGATTTGCTGGCCTCGTCGCGCACCGAGACGGGAATCATCGCGACCAGTGGGACCTCCGGGAGCGCGTCGTGGTCGATCAGCCAGTGCCGAAGTGCGCCGGCCGACATCGCCATCACGACGTCGTTGACGGATGTCCCGAACGCGTTCTTGACGGTCTTCACGTCACCAAGGTCGACGCTGCGCATGGCGAACCGCCGGTGTTGGGTGACCTCGTTGTTGAACGGCGTCCGGGGGGCAATCCCGGGCGCGGTTGAGATGACCTCGCCGTCGCCGTGTCCGCCACCCAGGATCGCACCGACATACTGCGTGAGATAACTGCCGACGAATGGGAGCGATCGGCCCAGCCCGGTCGCGATCCGTGCCGCGCTCAAGGGGCGCGTCACCATCGACGCCGCCGTGCGCGCGAGCAGTGTCGTTGCGCTGGGCGCCAGTTCGGGCTTGAAATCGGTTACCGGAGGGCGCTTGTCACCCTCGGGCGTGAGGTCGAGCAGGACCGACATCAGCTCATTACCCGAGACGCCGTCGATGGCAGCGTGGTGCATCTTGGTGTACACCGCGACCCGCCCGCCCGCGAGCCCGGAGATGAGGTACATCTCCCACAGCGGCCGCCGTCGGTCGAGCGGGCGTGCGTGCAGCCGGCTGACCTGCTCGGCGAGTTGCGCGTCCGAGCCCGGTGTGGGGAGCGAGATTTCGCGGACGTGGAACTCGATGTCGAAGTTCACGTCATCGATCCAATACGGTTGATCCAGGCCGAGTGGCACGTACTTTAACCGCTGCCTCAGCTGTGGGATTAAGGGTGCACGCTCGCTCATCAGCCTTGTCAGCGCCGCCAGATCGAGCGGTGTGGGGGACTCGCTCGGATCGAGGATGCACAGACCGCCGATGTGCCCGGTGGAGTTGTCGGTTTCGAGCGTGAGGAAGGCCGCGTCCAGGCCGGAGAGCTGTTTCATCGATTGTCCTCATCTGGTGTGGTCGTGTGGACTGGGGCGCTGCCAGCGCCGAGTTCATGGCGATCGAGCCAACGCGACACGCCGCGGATTACTGGCTCGGGATCTTCGAGCTGGGGTGTATGTCCGACGTCATGCAGAATCACGCTGTCCCACTTGGGGTTATCCGCCGCCGCCTTGCGCGCGGCAGCCACAGGCACCAGCCGATCGCGATCACCGTGGATAAGCAGAACCGGCTGCGTGAGCGACCTCATGATGTTCTGGAAGCGACGCGGCCTGGAACCCGCGCGCACGAGCGACCGCGTGGCCTGCAGGAATGCGTCGTCCTGGGGCGGGAGCCGGCGGCGTAATCCGACGAGTTCGGTGGCTGCATCCATCACCTCGGGGGAGGATCGGTGCGGATCGGCGAAACACAGGTTCACGATACGTTCGACGAGCTCGCGGTCGGTGCTGAATCGCGTGCCGATGTCGACGAACAACTCGCCGACCCCGGGAAGCACATACATCAGGAACTGTGCGGCGACCCGAGGGTTGCGAACCTGACGAGGTCTTGGCACCGCCGGATCGACCAGTACCACCGCGGCGACAGCCTGCGGGCGTGCGGCCGCTTGGAGGATCGTGATGGTGCCGCCCATTGAGTTGCCCATCAAGATCACCGGGGCGCCGACCACGACGTTGATGAAGCGGTCGAGAAGCTCCGTGTTGGCGTCGATGGTGGTTCTTCTGCCCGCAGCGGGTGACAACCCGAATCCGGGCAGGTCGACAGCGATGACCCTGTTGCGCTCTGCCAGCGCCCCCGCCACCAGTACCCAGTTCAGGTGCGATCCACCCAATCCGTGCACCATGACGATCGGCGGAACTCCTGATGGCCCACCGAAATCCACCCAGTGCATGGGGCCATCGAGGTCGCTGAATTGGCTGGTACCTCCCCATGGCCGGGCCAGCTGTGGGTGCGTCACCTACTCTGTCCTACCCGTTCGTCCGCGCCGACGAGGCGAATTGCCAACTCCGAGTACAGCTTGGCCACCTTGTCGGGATCGGTGTACCGCCCCGCGGGAAACCAGCGGCAGACGTCGACACAGAGCGAAATGATCGCGAGGGTGACGCCCTCGCTGTCAGGAACCACGAACGACCCGTCGGCGGAGCCGGCTTCCACGATCCGCCCCACGTGCCGGGTCAGTTCGCGGCGCAGCCCGACGATCACTCGGTAGTGGTCCGTTGAGAGCGCCGCCAACTCGTACTCGACCACCCGTGCCCGCGCGTGATACTGGGCGTGCGTCCGGGCAAACTCTGCGACGACCGCCCGCAAGCGATCGGCCGGCGACTCCGTTACCGGATCGGCCTCTTCAAGCCATGCAACCGTCTTGTGGTGACCCTCGTACGCGATGGCGTAGAGCAACTCTTCCTTCGACTTGTAGTGCGGATACATCGCTGCTGCGCTGAGACCGAGCCGCGCCGCGATGTCTCGCGTCGTCGTACCGTTGTAGCCCTTCTCGGCGAACGCCTCGATCGCGGCCGCCCTGATCCGCGCGGCCGCCTTCGAACAGCTGACGACACACGCCGTTGCCTCGCTCACCGGATCCTCCACACAAGTCGATACTAAGCGGGCGCTTAGAAATAAGCAACCGCTTAGGAGCGACGATCCGGCCCTTCCTTCCGGGTGGGCGGCCGACAGGTTGCCATCAGGCGGTAAGCCACGGCCAGCGTGCGGAAGGCCTGGGCGGAGAGCGATATCGCGGCCATTTGATCCCGGACCGGAACGTACGACTGGCTGACCGAAATCGCCTGTGGTGCCAGACTCCAATGATGGGGTGCGCCGTATTCCAGCAACGTTCTGTGGCAAGGCGGGTTTCGCAATGTCATAGGACACCGACCAGGCCGAGACGATCGCCAAAGGGGTGAAGTGCCATGCACGAGGTCGACCAAACCACAGAGGAGATGGTGCGCAGCGTGTTGGCGTACGCCGAGAACCGGCTGCGGATGAACCCGGTACCCCTGGACAAGGGTGTGCTGCCCGCCGACGAGCTGTATGACCGCCTCGACGGGTTGATCCGGGAGGCACCGCGCCCGCCCGACGAAGTGCTCGGCGTGTACACGTCGGTGATTGCGCCCAGCGTGATCTCGGCGGACAGTCCGCGGTTCCTCGGCTTCATCCCGGCGGCACCGACCAAGGCCAGCCTGCTGTTCGACATGCTGGTGTCCTGCGCCTCGATCCAGGGCATCTCCTGGCTGGAGGCCTCCGGCGCGATCGCGGCCGAGAACAGCGTGCTACGGGTGATCGCCCGCGAAGCCGGACTTCCTCCGACCACAGGCGGGTGCTTCGTGTCCGGCGGTTCGGCGGGCAACCTCTCGGCTCTGGCCGTGGCCCGCGAGACGGCAAAGACGCGGGGCGCCACCGGCCGGCTACGGGTGGTGGTCGGGTCGGATGCGCACTCGTCGATCGTGAACACGCTGCGACTGCTGGAGATGGACGCGCTGGTGGTCGACACCGCGGACCACCGGCTCACCGCCGAAACCGTCCGGGATGCGGTGCCGGAAGGTGCATCCGGCATCGCCGCCGTGGTGTGTACCTCGGGGACGACGAACGCCGGGATCGTCGACGACCTGGCCGGCGTCGGCGCGATCGCGCGGGAGCGTGGGTGGTGGTTCCACGTCGACGGCGCATATGGCGGCTCCGGCATTTTCGCCCGCTCATTGCGGCCGAAGTACAACGGGCTGGAGCAGGCGGACTCGTTCATCCTCGACCCGCACAAGTGGTTGTTCACGCCATTCGACTGCTGCGCTCTGCTGTATCGCGACCCGCAGCTGGCGCGTGCGACGCACACCCAGGACGCGTCGTACCTCGACGTCATCCACACGTCCGACGGCGAGTGGAACCCGTCCGACTACGCCTACCACCTGACCCGACGGGCGCGGGGACTGCCGCTGTGGTTCTCGCTCGCGGTGTACGGACTGGAGGCGTACCGCCGGGCCATCGAAGTCGCCGCTTCGCTGGCCATTGAGACTGCGGAGCTGATCAAGGCGGCACCGCAACTGGAACTGATCCGCGAACCCGACCTCGGCGTGGTGCTCTTCCGCCGAATCGGCTGGAAGCCCGAGGATTACGACGCGTGGGCCCAGCGCCTGCACCAGGACCAGGTGGCATTCATCCCGCCGACCAAGTGGGAGGGCGAGACCGTCGGCCGGTTCGCGTTCCTGCATCCGGACACCAGGCTGGAACTGGTCCGCGAGGTGCTGGCCCGCACCGAGTGACGCGCTCGGAGCTCAGTCGGAGACGACGATGACGGTCTTGCCTGCGCGCCGGTTCGAATGCCGGCTCTCGAAGGCTTCCCGGCCCTTGGCGAGGGGGAAAGTCGCTGCGATCTCAACGCGCAGCCGGCCGCGATCCACCAGGTCGGCAAGCTCGGCGAGCTGCTGCCGATTTGGCGTGACGATGAAAAATGTTGCCGTGACGCCGTATTCGTCGGCCTTGCCCGCGGGAGGGGGCGCAGACAGGGTGATCAGCCGACCGCCGCGACGTAGCACCGAATAGGAGCGGTCCAGTGTCTCTCCACCGACGGTGTCGATGACGAGGTCGTAGGCGGGCCCGCCATCGTCGAACGCTTCACTACGCACATCGATCACCCGTTTGGCGCCGAAGTCGCGAACCAGGTCTCCGGTGTCGGTGCGCACCGTGGCGGTGACGTTCGCCCCGAGGATGTTGGCCAGTTGGACCGCCAACGCACCGACCCCGCCGGCCGCCCCGAGCACCAGCACGTCTTCGCCCGGCCGCACCTTGGCGTGATCCACGAGGGCCTGCAGCGCGGTGAGCCCGGCGAGGGGCAGGGCCGCGGCGACGGTATGCGACACCGTCATTGGCCGTGCAGCCAGATCAGCGGCGGGCACCGTGACGTACTGGGCCGCGGCGCCGTCGCGGTCAAACCGGATGAGCCCGTACACCTCATCCCCGGGCCTGAAATCGGTGACACCGGATCCGATGTCGGCGATGACACCGGACACTTCGTGGGACGGGATGGTTGGAGTCCGGCTGACGCCGTCGCGGGTCCAGGTCTCCACCCACGTCAGTTCATCAAATGTGATGGCGGCCGACCGAACCGCGACGAGCGCTTCTTCGTCGGCCGGCATGGGAACGGGCGCGGATTCGACGAGCAGGACCTCGGGACCGCCTGGTTGGTGCGCGCGCAATGCCGTCATCTCGGTCACGGTTCTAGCCGTCCAGAATCTGTGACAACCAATGTCCGATATCGCGGTGGACGCGGTCCTTCTCGGCCTCGTTGAGGATCTCGTGGCGGCCGCCGGGGTAGAACCTGTACTCGAGCGCCAGCTGGCCCCGCCCCATGTAGCGGGAGATGAGCTGCTGGATCGTCGCGGTCCTGTCGCCGACCGGATCTTCGGTGCCGGCGACGATCAGGATGGGCAGGTCGAGCGGGATCCGCGATTCGTTGTCGGTGAGCCAGAGGTCGTGGAAGCCCGTCAGTACCGAGTACGACATGCTGTTCGAGAATGGCTTGCCGCACAGCGGATCGCTTTGGAACTTCCGGATCTCCTCGGGGTCGTTGGTTTGCCATTCGGAACCCGTAGGGTTGGCGACGTTTGCCACGAACGGGGCGTTCAACGCGACCAGC
Source organism: uncultured Actinomycetota bacterium (assembly GCA_963799495.1). Classification (GTDB taxonomy): domain Bacteria; phylum Actinomycetota; class Actinomycetes; order Mycobacteriales; family Mycobacteriaceae; genus Mycobacterium. The sequence goes on along the minus strand of CAWCXH010000025.1, from coordinate 425,894 downwards.
AGGCCGCCGAAGACCTGGCTGGGTTGCTCGGCCTGGGCGCCCGTAGCCACGGTGTGCAGTTGTCCAATGACGTTGTCGTACTGGGCCTCGTCGATCCCCGGCATGGCGCCCATCGTGCCGCACAGGATCGCGCCGGCCAGCAGGTCGCCGTGGTTCTCGATGTGGGACTGGGTCAGCGCCGAGCCCATGCTGTGGCCGAACGCGATGAGCGAGAGGTCCGGGTACTCGGTTTTGGCGATGTCGGAGAGTTGCTTGATGTCTGCCGTCATGTCGTGCCAGGCGGTCAGACCGGCCCGCCCAAGATCGTCCGGACCGGCCGTGTGGCCGTGTCCGCGCAGGTCGATGGCGTAGACGACAAAGCCCTGGGCGGCCAGGAATCGGGCGAACCGGTCGTATCGTCCGCTGTGCTCGGCGATGCCGTGAGTGATCTGCACCAGTGCGCGTGGGCGGATCCCGCAGGGCGGCAGCCACTTCCGAACGAATATCGGAGCCTGATCGACCTGCGAGGCGAACGTGAAGGTGTCCGGAATGGTGGCGGTCTCGGTGCTCATGCGAGTCCTGTCGTCGGGCGACGCGCCTAGTGCGCGCGGCTGAGCGTAGTCCTCCGGTTACCGGGTCGGGCGAGAAACGCTCGTCCGGTCAAACCTCGTCGAGTCGCTTGATCAGCTTGCGCGGCGCGATCATCCGAAAGGAGGAGTCGACGAGCTCACGCACTTCGTCCCAGTCCACTTTCGCCGCGGTGAAGTCCAGCCCGAGCCAGCCGGACGGACCCATGTACGCCGGGTAGAAGAACCGACGGTCCTGCTCGAAGGCTCTACGGTCGCTCTCGTCGACCTTGACCAGCATCGAGTACGGGAACGGTGTCTTCCCGCCGGGCTTGTCGCCTTTGGCGTTGCCGCCGTACATGACAAAGATCTTCGGTGCACAGAACACCGGCCGGCCCCAGGAGATCTTCTCGAACGCCTCGGGAAAGCCCAGCGCGATCTTGCGCAGGTCCGCCAGCCCGAAGTCGTCGTCGCGGAACATGATCGGGTGCGGCATGCCGCCAGGGTAACGACATCGCCGCACCCGGTCATCGCGGCTACCGCGACATCTTCTCGGCTCGCAGTTCGGCGTGCACCTCCCACGGCGCCTGGGGCAACACGTGCCCGGTTTCCAGGAGCGATTTGAGATTGGACAGCACGGCCGCCCATCCGGCCGATACCGCCTCGTAGTCGCCGGGCACGTTGAGATCCTCGTGGGTCACGGTGAGCGCAACGATGTCCTGGTACGGCTCGATGGCGAACCGCACCAACGACGGTCGCTGCCCTTCGGGCGCCTCGGGGCTGCCGAAGGTGATCACGAGCCGATGCGGCGGCTCCGCTTCGATCACCTCGCCAACGATGTCGGCGATTCCCGAGCCATCGGTGCGCTGATGCTGCCAGGGGGCACCCGGCCGCCAGTCCGAGATATTGCGGTGTCCCCAGTACTGCGCGGTGAGATCCGCATCGGTGAGCGCCTCCCACACCTTCTCGGCGGTGCTCTCGATGTAGGTCACGTACACAAATGTCGGTTTGTCTGCCATCTTCGCCTCCTCGGCCTTGTGCTTCAGCGCACCCAGTGCCTGAAGTCGTGGATATTCGAATGCTTGGATCCAGCGGTCCTGAATCTCGTGTAGCGGAACGGGATTGAGATAGTGCAGCTTCATCCGACCCCGACGGATGGTGCTGACCAGATTCGCCGACTCCAACACCGACAGGTGCTGGGTGACCGACTGGCGCGCCATGTCCAGGTGCTCACACAGCTGCCCCAGGGTCTGGCCGTTGTCCTCACGGAGCCGGTCCAACAACAGCCGTCGGGTGGGGTCGGCCAGCGCCTTGAAGGCCCGGTCCATCGCGTCTTCCGCCACCTCCTCATTATGCAGGTATTTACCTGCATAATGTCAAGGGCTTCGTGTCGGCGTGCTCGGCTAGCCTGCGAGGGTGAGCTCGAAGGCAATCCCGGACCCGGAGACGGCGCTGGCGGAGCAGGCCGACGAAGCCCCCGACGCCGACCTGCGCCGCCGCTGGCAGGAACTCGCCGACGAGGTGCGCGAGCACCAGTTCCGCTACTACGTGCGGGACGCGCCGATCATTTCCGACGCCGAGTTTGACAAACTGCTGCGCGAGCTGACGGCGTTGGAGGAGCAACACCCCGAGCTGCGCACCCCCGACTCGCCGACCCAGCTGGTCGGCGGTGCCGGATTCGCCACCGACTTCACCCCGGCCGAGCACCTCGAGCGGATGCTGAGCCTGGACAACGTGTTTGCGCCCGAGGAACTGGCCGCCTGGGCCGCGCGCATCCGCGGCGAGATCGGCGACAACGCAGACTACCTGTGCGAGCTCAAGATCGACGGCGTCGCGTTGGCGCTGGTCTACCGCGACGGCCGGCTGGTGCGGGCCGCCACCCGCGGCGACGGCAGCACCGGTGAGGACGTCACGCTGAACGCCCGCACCATCGCAGACGTGCCGGAGCGTCTCGCCGACGCCAAGGATTTCCCGGTGCCGCGGGTGTTGGAGGTGCGGGGCGAGGTGTTCTTCCGGGTCGCCGACTTCGAAGAACTGAACGCCGGTCTGGTCGCCGAGGGCAAGGCGCCGTTCGCCAATCCCCGCAACAGCGCGGCCGGTTCGCTTCGGCAGAAGAATCCCGCGGTCACCGCGCGGCGCAAGCTGAGGATGATCTGCCACGGCCTCGGCCACGCCGAAGGATTCAGCCCCAAGACGCTGCACGAGGCCTACACGGCGCTGAAGGCCTGGGGGCTGCCGGTATCCGAGCACACCGCGCGGGTGCAGGGCATGGACGCGGTCACCGAGCGCATCGCCTACTGGGGCGAGCACCGCCACGACGTCGCGCACGAAATCGACGGTGTGGTGGTCAAAGTCGATGAGGTCGCACTGCAGCGCAGGCTCGGTTCGACGTCGCGGGCGCCGCGCTGGGCGGTGGCCTACAAATACCCGCCCGAGGAGGCCACCACCAAGCTGCTCGACATCCGGGTCAACGTGGGACGAACCGGTCGGGTCACCCCGTTCGCCTACATGGAGCCGGTCAAGGTGGCGGGCTCGACGGTGGGGCTGGCCACCCTGCACAACGCGTCGGAGGTCAAGCGCAAGGGTGTGCTGATCGGGGACACCGTGGTGATCCGGAAGGCCGGTGACGTCATCCCCGAGGTACTGGGCCCGGTCGTCGACCTTCGTGACGGATCCGAACGCGAATTCGTCATGCCGACAACATGTCCCGAGTGCGGCACCACGTTGGCGCCGGCCAAGGAGGGCGACGCCGACATCCGGTGCCCCAACGCCCGCACCTGTCCGGCGCAGCTGCGGGAGCGGGTGTTCCACGTCGCGGGTCGCGGGGCGTTCGATATCGAGGGACTGGGTTATGAGGCGGCGATCGCGCTGCTGCAGGCTCCAGTGATCACCGACGAGGGTGACCTGTTCACCGTCACCGAGGACGATCTGCTGCGCACCGAGCTGTTCACCACCAAGGGTGGCGGCGTGTCGGCCAACGGCAAGCGGCTGCTGGCCAATTTGGAGAAGGCCAAGTCGCAACCGCTGTGGCGGGTGCTGGTGGCGTTGTCCATCCGGCACGTCGGCCCGACCGCCGCCCGCGCGCTCGCCACGGAGTTCGGCAGCCTGGACGCGATCGTCGACGCTTCCGAGGAGCAGCTGGCCGCGGTCGAGGGCGTGGGCCCGACGATCGCCGCGGCGGTCGTGGAATGGTTCACCGTCGACTGGCACCGCGCGATCGTCGACAAGTGGCGCGCCGCCGGGGTGCGGATGGCCGACCAGCGCGACGCCAGCGTCGAGCGCACGCTCGACGGGCTGTCGATCGTCGTGACCGGCTCGTTGACCGGATTTTCCCGCGACGACGCCAAGGAGGCCATTGTCGCGCGCGGCGGCAAGGCGGCCGGCTCGGTATCGAAGAAGACCGCCTACGTGGTGGCGGGCGATTCACCCGGCTCCAAGTACGACAAGGCCGTCGAGCTCGGCGTGCCGATCCTCGACGAGGACGGCTTCCGCCAGTTATTGGAGCAGGGCCCGCCGAAGGACTGATCGATCCTCACCCGCCGAAATTGCGAAACTGCCGGGGCCTTCCGCGCGAGTTGTGATACTCGACTTGGGGCCAGCACGTTCGGGGCGCACATGAGCGAGGCATCATGAGCAACAAACACCACCATCGCAACCCGATGCGCCCGAACGGACCCGAAGGACCGAATAGCTCTGGGGGCCAGAAGTTTTCGGAAGAGGATATGGCCGCCGAGCGCAGTCGACTGTCTGGTATGCGGGCGCGTCGCCGCCTCAAGGACGTCCCGGAGGTCAAGCGTCGCGAACTGGTCGAACGCAGCCTCGATCTGGGTCTGGAAGCGGCGCGGTCCATCAATGACCGCAACATCTCGTTGTTCTCCCGCGGGCTGGATCCGATGTTCGCCGGAATAAACACATTCCTGAAGTCTCCGTACGTGGAGAACATCCGCGACATCGGCCAATTCGACGTCGCCGTCGTGGGCGCACCATTCGACATGGGGACGACGTATCGCTCCGGGACCCGGTTCGGCCCCCAGGCGGTGCGCCGGATCTCTGCTCTCTACGACTCCTACAGCCCCGACCTTGGCATGGACCTGCTCGAGGAAATCACGATCGGCGACGCCGGCGACATCTTTGTCATCCCGGCCAACATCGAGAAGACGTTCGACCAGATCGATTTGGGGATCTCTCACATTCTCGACGCTGGAGCGTTTCCCGTCATCATCGGCGGTGACCACTCCATCGGATACCCCGACACGAAGGCGCTCGCCAAGCATGTCGACGGTCGGCTGGGCATCATCCATTTTGACCGCCACATCGACACAGCCGTCACGACGATGGACGAACGCATGCACACCACGCATTGGTCGCACGCTACGGACCTGCCCAACGTGCCGGCGTCGAATCTTGTGCAGATCGGCATCGGCGGCTGGATCGGCAACCATTCCGGCGTACAAGTGGCCGAACAACGCGACACCACGGTCATCACGATGTTCGATGTCGAGGAGCTCGGCGTCGACCACGCTATGGAAATCGCCCTGGAGATAGCGTGGAAGGACGTCGAGGCCGTGTATCTGTCCTTCGACATCGACGTTGTCGACCCCGGCTACGCACCGGGCACGGGCACGCCAGAACCCGGTGGCATGTCACCGCGCGAAGCGCTGAAGGCCGTTCGCATGGTGGCGCAGGAGGGTCTCGTCGGCATGGATCTCGTCGAGATCTCCCCGCCCTACGATGTTGCCGACTGCACCTCCCAGCTAGGCGCCCGGGTGATCATGGACACCCTTGCCACCCTCGTGGAAAACGGGTACCTCGGTGCGCGGCTGAGCGCCGACGAGCGCGCAAACGCCGAAGCCGAGCGCGACCATGCCGCAGGCATCGACGACGACTGACCGGGGCGGCCAGTCATCGAACCCGTTCGCCCCCGATCGTCTACCTATCATTGAATCGTTGACAGATCCCCTCGCGCCGGCGCTGGTCCGCGCCTCCTCCCGGCTCGCTCCACCGCCGACGCCGGTCGTCAGCATGGTCATTCACGCCGGCGTGGTCGTCGTGTGGGTTGCCCTGTTCCTGCTCGCCTTCGGCCAGGGTGGCGTCTTCGCGTGGTCGGTCGGGCTGGCGTACCTGGTGTATGACACGGTGCTGCAGGTGTTCACCGGCTGGCAGATACGACGAATCACTGCAGCCCGTGCCGCGCCGCAGGACACTGCGCGCAGCACACTGGCGGTGATCGTGGCCGCGTACAACGAGGCGACCGCACTGCCTGCGACGTTGGCCGCCCTGCTCGACCAGGACGATCCACCCGACGAGATCCTCATCGCCGATGACGGATCCACCGACGGCACTGCCGATCTGCTTGTTGCCCAATTCGGTCTCACCGCACCCGACTTGGAAGGGGCCAGCACTCCGAAGGTGGTCAAAGCGACATCGATCATCTGGTTGCGGCTGCGCCACGGCGGCAAGGCCCACGCGCTGAATGCTGCCCTCATTGCGACCACTGCTGACGTCGTGCTGACCGTCGACGCCGACACGGTCCCGGAACCACGGGCCATTGGTGCTGTGCGCCAAGCCTTTTCTGGTGAACCCGAACTGGCCGGTATCACGGGGATCATTACACCGGTTTGTCGGCCGTCGCTTTCGGGCCGGGTGCTGCAGTGGTTTCAGACCTACGAGTACATTCGCAATTTCCTCGGCCGGTACGCGTGGATGCGCATCGACTGCCTGGAGCTGATCTCAGGGGCTTTTTCGGGATTTCGGCGGCGCGCCGTCATCGATGTCGGCGGGTTCGACGACGTCTGCCTCGTCGAGGACTACGAGCTGGTCCATCGCATGCGCCGCTACGCCGGTGAGCGTGGTCTCGTCTGGCGCTTCCGCGTCCTCGGCGACGCGCAGGCCCGCACCGAGGCACCGGGATCGGTGCCGGCGCTTCTGCGTCAGCGGCGGCGCTGGTTCGGTGGGTTCCTGCAGACACAGTGGTGGTACCGCGCGATGGTCGGCGACCATAGAATGGGCCGTCTGGGCACGTTGATGCTGCCGATCAAGGCCATCGACACGGTGCAGCCGCTCTACGGCCTGACCGCGTTCGTGTTGCTGATCGTGTTCGTCGTGACCGGGCGGGTGGGGATCCTCGGGCCAGTGGCATTGGTCGTCGTCGGCAAGCTCGTCATCGATGTGGCATTCCGGGTGTGGTCGGTGCAGATGTACCGGCGCTGGGTCGGCGATCCGCGCCGGGCAAACCTCGCCTCGGAGGTGGTGCTGACAGTGGTCGAGCCCTTCACGTACCAGCTTGTCCTGTACGTGGGTGCGGTACTCGGCTGGTTCGCGTTCCTGGGCGGCGAGCGGCGGTGGGGCGGGCAGCAGCGGTTCGGTCTACCGGTCGGCGAGGCACCGAGGAGTTCGTGACGGCGGCGCGTCAGCGCAAAATGGTCGCGACGATCCCGGCCAGGTAGCCCAGCCGGGCCACCTCGGACGGCCGGAACTGCGGTCCGCCGGGCCGGCCCAGCACCATCGCGACGTGCTGATCGCCGAGCGGCGCGGCGGCCAGGGTGGTGTCCATGTCGCGCCACAGTTGTGGCACCCAGTCAGCAGCGGCGTCCAGCGCCTCCGCCTGGTCTATCGGCAGCCACGGCGCGACCTCCGCCTGGGTCTCGGGCGCTCCGGGACTGCCGACGATGCGCTGCGAGCCTGACTCGGTCCACCGGACCACGATGCACCACCCGACACGCAGCACCAGGGGCGCCTCGTCGGCAAGCACCTGCAGTTTCTTGAGCTTCTCGTCTGCCGCCGCGATGTGGTCGATCAGCTCCAGCTCCCGATGCGCTTCGAGCAGACCCGTGTGCGGGCGGATGCTGTCCACGTACACGCCGTTGAGGTTCTCGGCGGCGGTGATCAGCATGTCCGGCATCGCGCCCGGCGGCAGGTCGACCACGAGGTCGTCGATCGCATATCCCGACGCCCGCTCCACCACGTCCAGGGATAGGATGTCGGCCCCGACCGCGCCGAGCGCTACGGCCAGGGAGCCGAGGCTGCCCGGCCGATCCTCCAGCTGGAGACGCAGCAGATAGGAAGGCACGCGCAACACTGTCGCACAGGCCTCGACGCCCGGCATTCCGGCGTGTTCCGGCCGACCAGCGTGGCAGCGGATCAATCCCGTCGAAGATAGACAGTGCAAGGTGATGATTTGCAGTGAAACTGGGGGGCAAACCGCTGCGGGTTCCGCCGGACCACCGAGCCGGTGACGGTGTTGTCTCCGACAATCAGCATCCGCACATTCGGAGCCTCGACGATGCGCCGGGCCTGTTCGGCTGTCACGTCATCAGGAATCCTCGCTGCGGCGCGCGACAGGTCGAAAGGCCAAGCGAGGTAAGGCAAGTCGGCCCATCGGTCGAAAACCGTGATCTCGCCCGGCCGCACCTCGGCGATGGCGTCGAGGTAGGCGGTCGGGGGACCGTCGGCACCGACCGCCCGCTGGCGCTGCGCCGAGGTCATGCCAACGTACGCGGTCAGCGGCGGACCGTCGCCCGACAGTCCGGGGTAGGCGACGACGAGGTTGTGCGCGGCGGCGAGCGCGGCCAGGCCGAACACGGCGAAGCGTGTCCCTCGCCGCAGACCCCCGACTGCCGGCACCGCCAGTGCCAGCACCAAGCCTGCAAACGCCAGGATGTACCGGGCCACCGCGGGATCCGGTGTGGCCAGCGTGGCCACCGCCACTACCGCGATCGCCGGCGATCTGGCCCGGGCAGCGCGGATGACGGCGATCGGCAGGGCGACCAGGAAGAGCAGGCCGAGCCCGCCGATGCGCATGTCGAACACGGGATGCGGCGGGACGACGGTGAGCCATGATTCGGCCACGCGCTCGAACACGTTGCCGTGTGTGCGCGGGGCGGCGGCGCCGGATTGCAGCAGGTCCGACATGTCGTATCGGCCCGGGAGGTTGATGGGCCCGAGCGAGAGCCGCACAGGCCAGACCGGGTTGCCGTGGCGGACCAGGTTCACCACGTAGGACTCCGCGCCGAGGACCAGCGCGACGATTGCGGCGACGGGGATGACGGCGCGGAACCCGGCCCGGTAGGAGCGGACGGCGAGCACTAGCAGGATCAGCACGGTGGCGATCGGCGCCTGCGGCTTGGACCCGAGAAACAGCCCGATCGCGACGCCCGCGAGCAGGATGCGGGTGCGGTCCATCGGCCCGAGCACAAACGCGGCCGCCGTCAGCAGCAGTGCCGCCGACGCGACGTCGGTGTAGTTGGTCGGCAGCTGCAGGAAAACCGCCGGCAGCGTGAGCCACGCGGCCCCCGCGGCCACGGCGTGGTCGGCGCGGGCGCCCTGGCGGCGAGCGATCGTCGCGATGGCGAGCGCCCCGAGCAGGCCGAACGGGACGTGGGCGAGCTCGACGAGCCGATCATCGGGTAGCAGCGCCCGCCAGGCGATGAACGCGTACTCGACGATGTGCGGGTAAGTCGACAGGTATGCGACGTCGTCCGGGATGTCCGCGAACGTCCCACGCTGTAGTGCGAAGTTGACGTAGGGCAGGTGATATCCGAGCGCATCCCACTGCCAGACCGGCAACAGGTAGAGGGCCGCAATGGCGAGCGCGATCGCGCCGGTGGCCACCGCAAGCAACGGCAGCGTCTCCAGGCTGACCCCGCGGCGCCACGGCAGTCGCCACGACAGGCCCCGCGCGCGTAGCACGATCGTCGCGCCAATGGCGGCCGCAACCAATACGCCGACGAGCACGGGGGTCGTCAACAGGCCCACCTCGCCCACGAGGCGCACCACGATGGCGACAACCGCGACGGTGAGCAGCGCGCCGGCCAGCAGAAGCTCGAATCCGGACCCGCCCGGTGCGCGCCCGGCACCCCCGCCGGCTTTGGCAGACGGGAGGACCGGGATCACACCCTTTACGCTTGTCCACCGTGCCCCAGATCTCCAGAGACGACGTCGCCCACCTGGCGCGTCTGGCCCGGTTGGCCCTGACGGACAGCGAGCTGGACAGCTTCGCCGGCCAGCTCGACGCCATCCTCGGCCATGTCAGCCAGATCCAGTCCGTTGACGTCACCGACGTCGAACCCACCGGCAATCCGCTCAAGGATGTCAATGTCACCCGCCCGGACACCGTCGAGCCGTGCCTGACCCAGGACGAAGCGCTGGCCGAGGCGCCCAAGGCGGTCGAGGGCCGCTTCGCAGTGCCGCGGATTCTGGGGGAGGCGGAATGACGTCGGACTTGATTCGGCTCGACGCGGCGACACTGGGTGCCCGGATCGCCGCCAAGGAGGTGTCGTCGGCCGAGGTCACCCGGGCCTGCCTGGATCAGATCGCCGAGACCGACGGTCATTACCAGGCCTTCCTCCACGTCGCGGAGGAGCCGGCGATGGCCGCGGCCGCTCGTGTCGACGCCGCCGTCGCCGCCGGCGAGGAGCTGCCGTCCCCGTTGGCCGGAGTCCCGCTGGCGCTGAAGGACGTGTTCAGCACCATCGACATGCCGACCACCTGCGGCTCGAAGATCCTGCAGGACTGGCGCTCGCCCTACGACGCGACCGTGACCGTGCGGCTGCGGGCCGCGGGCATACCGATCCTGGGCAAGACGAACATGGACGAGTTCGCGATGGGGTCGTCGACCGAGAACTCGGCCTACGGCCCGACGCGCAACCCTTGGAACGTCGAGCGGGTGCCCGGCGGATCCGGCGGGGGCAGCGCCGCGGCGCTGGCCGCATTCCAGGCGCCGCTGGCGATCGGCTCGGACACCGGCGGATCAATCCGCCAACCCGCGGCGCTCACGGCGACGGTCGGGGTGAAACCCACCTACGGCACGGTGTCGCGCTACGGCCTCATCGCCTGCGCGTCGTCGCTGGACCAGGGCGGGCCGTGCGCGCGCACCGTGCTCGACACCGCGCTGCTGCACGAGGTGATCGCCGGGCACGACCCGAAGGACTCCACGTCGGTGGAGGCGGCAGTGCCCGACGTCGTCGCGGCCGCCCGGGCGGGAACCGATGGCGACCTGCGCGGGGTGAAGGTCGGCGTCGTCAAGCAGTTGCGCGGCGAGGGATACCAGGCCGGCGTGTTGTCGTCGTTCAACGCCGCGGTCGATCAGCTGACCGCGCTCGGAGCCGAAGTCAGCGAGGTCGACTGCCCGCACTTCGACTATTCGTTGCCGGCCTACTACCTGATCCTGCCGTCGGAGGTGTCGTCGAACCTGGCCCGCTTCGACGCGATGCGCTACGGACTGCGCGTCGGCGACGACGGAACGCATAGCGCCGAGGAGGTCATGGCGCTGACGCGGGCGGCGGGTTTCGGTCCGGAAGTCAAGCGCCGCATCATGATTGGCACATATGCGCTCTCGGCGGGCTATTACGACGCCTACTACAACCAGGCGCAGAAGGTCCGCACGCTGATCGCCCGCGACCTCGACGAGGCGTACAAGAAAGTCGACGTGCTGATATCGCCGGCCACCCCGACCACCGCGTTCCCGCTGGGGGAGAAGGTCGATGATCCGCTGGCGATGTACCTGTTCGACCTGTGCACGCTTCCGTTGAACCTGGCCGGGCACTGCGGCATGTCGGTTCCGTCGGGTCTGTCGCCCGACGACAATCTGCCGGTCGGGCTGCAGATCATGGCGCCGGCGCTGGCGGACGACCGGCTCTACCGGGTCGGCGCCGCCTACGAAGCCGCCCGCGGTCCACTGCCGACGGCGCTGTAACGGGGGAAGATAAAGCCATGCGGATCGGATTACTTACGGGTGGCGGTGACTGCCCTGGCCTGAATGCCGTCATCCGGGCGGTGGTGCGGACCTGCGACGCCCGCTACGGATCGTCAGTGGTCGGCTTCCTCGACGGCTGGCGCGGCCTGCTCGAAGACCGTCGCATCCAGCTCAAGAACGACGACCGCAACGACCGGCTGCTGGCCAAGGGCGGCACCATGCTGGGCACCGCCCGCGTCCACCCCGACAAGCTGCGGGCCGGGCTGGAGCAGATCAAGCAGACCCTCGATGACAACGGCATCGACGTGCTGATCCCGATCGGCGGCGAGGGGACGCTGACCGCCGCGCACTGGCTCTCCGAGGAGAACGTTCCCGTTGTCGGGGTGCCCAAGACCATCGACAACGACATCGACTGCACCGACGTCACATTCGGTCACGACACCGCGCTGCAGGTCGCGACCGACGCCATCGACCGGTTGCACAGCACCGCCGAGTCGCATCAGCGCGTGATGCTCGTCGAGGTGATGGGCCGCCATGCCGGGTGGATCGCGCTCAACGCCGGTCTGGCCTCCGGCGCGCATATGACGCTGATCCCCGAGCAGCCGTTCGACGTCGAAGAGGTCTGCCGGCTGGTCAAGCAGCGTTTCGTGCGCGGCGACGCGTCTTTCATCTGTGTGGTGGCCGAAGGCGCCAAGCCCGCCGAAGGTTCCATGCAGCTGCGCCAGGGCGGGATGGACGAGTTCGGCCATGAGCGCTTTACCGGTGTCGCCGCGCAGCTGGCGATCGAGGTCGAGAAGCGGATCAAGAAGGAAGTGCGGGTCACCGTACTCGGGCACGTGCAGCGCGGCGGCACCCCGACCGCCTACGACCGGGTGCTGGCCACCCGGTTCGGCGTGAACGCGGCCGACGCGGCCCACGCCGGCGAGTACGGGATGATGGTGTCGCTGCGCGGGCAGGACATCGGCCGGGTCTCGCTGGCAGATGCCACCCGCAAGCTGAAGCTGGTGCCGCAGAGCCGGTACGACGACGCCGCCGAATTCTTCGGCTAGGAGCCTGCAAAAACGCCGGCCAGCCGCTGGGCACCTGAGGGGTGCGTGCATGGATTCAGGTGTGGTATCACATGCGTCATCGCTTTCGAACCATCGTGCCGACCTTCAGCGGTGCTGACGTGGCTGATGTGGCTGCTAGGCCCTCGAGTGTTAGGCGCGCTCACCCAAACGCCCCTGCGTTCATCAGCGTCAGAACAAGGGCGCCAACGTTGAGCGCCAGGAAGCCGTTCGCAAGCCCGAATTGCGGTCCGTAATCACTCGCACGGATGTGGGTATAGATGGCGCACACGAAGAACAGGACGAGGCCGATCGCGGCGGCGATGCCGAGTGGGCGAAAGACCAGCCCCACGGCGAGTCCGAGCGCGCCGGCCGTCTTTAGTGTCCCGATGGGAAAGGTCAGCCAGGACTCGGGGACGCCGGCCTTGGCCATGCCAGGGAGGATTGGCCTGAAGTGAAGCAGAGCCGCGATTCCAGAGAAACCGTTGGCGGCGACAGCGATCAGTGTTATTGCGACGGAGGCAGTGGGCATCGGATGGCTCCCGTCAAGCGCTCTTGAACGCCTCGCGGCGGATCGTCTGCCACATCGTCGGGGTGTCCGTAATCGTCGAGATCGTCACCGTGCGGGGGCCGCCGGAAGTTGTGGCAAGGGCGAGCAGATAGTCGGCCAGGTCGCTGCGGGATGTGAACGCGCCGACCGGATCACCCTCTCCGGCAACGTATTCGGCGACATACGGCAGGTCGAACAGCCCCGACGGGCGCACGATCGTTGCGCCCAAACCGCTGTCGCGCACGATGGTTTCCATCCGACGCATGTCGTCATACACGGTCTTGCCGATGGTGCGGGTGATGACCGGTTCGAAGATCCGCAACGCGAACGGCGCATCGATACGTCCCGGGGCGGGGAAGGCACCGGTCGAACTGACCACGACGAGCCGCCGCGTGTCGCCCTCGTGCATGGCCGCGACGATGTTGGCCGTGCCGACCGAGTAGGTGTCGACCGACTCTCGCGTGAACGGCACCCCCAACGTCGAAATCACCGCGTCGGCGCCGGCGACAACGTCGACCAGCGCCGCGGCGTCATGGACATCCGCCCCGACGATCGACAGCGCGGGGTCGGTGAGCGGGAAGTCGCCGGGTCGCCGGGTCACCGCCACCGCCGAATGGCCGGCGTCCAGCACGCGCCGGGTGAGCAGTCGCCCGGTCGCGCCGTTGGCGCCGAAGATCACGATGTTCATGTCCGCCTCCTAGATAGTCACTATTAGTGATAATCACTTTAATAGACAATCACTGCCAATGCTAGTCTCGATGTGTGACTGATAACGCGACCGGTATAGCGGAACTCGACCAGCGGATTCCGTTCCTGCTGTCACAGCTCGGCGCCCATGTGGCCGACGACTTCAAGCGCCGGCTGGCTCCGCTCGGAGTTCATCCGCGTATGAACGCGGTGCTGGTCGCGCTGGCCGGTAGCGACGGACAATCGCAGCGCGAGCTGTCGGCACGCCTGGGCGTGCATCGCAATGTCATGGTGAGCCTGATCGACACGCTCGAGGCCCAGGGGCTCGTGACGCGGATGCCGCACACGAATGACCGTCGCGCGTTCGCGGTCACACTGACCGAGAAGGCCCGTGACCTGCTGCCCGCGCTGGAAGAGCAGTCGCGGGCCATGGAGGACGAGGTGACCGCGACGCTGACGCCCGCGGAACGCGCGTCACTACTGGGCATGCTGCGGCGAATGTCGGCTGCGGTCGGTCTCATCCCCGGCGTTCACCCCAGACTGACCTGAAGGGCAGTGCGGGCTCAGCCCGGCCCGGGGCGAACCGGTCGCCGCCCGTAAAATCGGTGTGTGGCCCTTACCTCCGCTGCCGATCTGTTCGATTACGACGACGTGGTGGCGCGCTACGAACCGGTGCTCGGCCTCGAGGTGCACGTCGAGCTGTCCACGGCGACCAAGATGTTCTGCGGCTGCGCCAACAAGTTCGGCGCCGAGCCCAATACACAGGTATGCCCGGTGTGCCTGGGGCTGCCCGGATCGTTGCCGGTGCTCAACCAGGTGGCGGTCGAATCGGCAATCCGGATCGGCCTGGCGCTGAATTGCGACATTGTGCCGTGGTGCCGGTTCGCCCGGAAGAACTACTTCTACCCGGACATGCCGAAGAACTACCAGATCTCGCAGTACGACGAGCCGATCGCCATCAACGGCCACCTCGGCGTGCCGCTCGACGACGGCACCACCTGGCGGGTGGACATCGAACGCGCGCACATGGAGGAGGACACCGGCAAGCTGACCCACCTGGGCAGTGAGACCGGACGTATCGAGGGCGCGACCACGTCGCTGATCGACTACAACCGGTCCGGGGTGCCACTGATCGAGATCGTCACCAAGCCGATCGAGGGCACCGGCGAGCGTGCACCCGAGATCGCCCGCGCGTATGTCACCGCCTTGCGAAACCTGTTGCGCGCACTGGGTGTTTCCGATGTGCGGATGGATCAGGGGTCGATGCGCTGCGATGCCAACGTGTCGCTCAAGCCGATCGGCCAAACCGAGTTCGGCACCCGCACCGAGACCAAGAACGTCAACTCGCTCAAGAGCGTCGAGGTGGCTGTCCGCTACGAGATGCGCAGGCAGGCGGCGGTTCTGGCCGCCGGTGGCCGAGTGCACCAGGAAACCCGGCACTTCCATGAGGACGGCTACACCTCGCCGGGCCGCAGCAAGGAGACCGCGCAGGACTACCGCTACTTCCCCGAGCCCGACCTCGAACCGGTGGTGCCCAGCGCTGAGTTGGTTGAGCGGCTGCGCACAACGATTCCGGAGCTACCGTGGTTGCGCCGCAAGCGGATTCAGGAGGAGTGGGGAATTTCCGACGAGGTCATGCGAGACCTCGTCAATGCCGGCGCCGTGGAATTGGTCACCGCCACCGTCGAGCACGGCGCGTCCAGCGAGGCCGCCCGCGCGTGGTGGGGAAACTTCTTGGTGCAGAAGGCCAATGAGGCGGGCGTGGAACTCGACGCGCTCGCCATTACCCCGACGCAGGTCGCCGCGGTGGTCAAGTTGGTCGACGAAGGCAAACTGTCCAACAAGCTGGCGCGCCAAGTCGTCGAGGGTGTGCTGGCCGGCGAGGGTGAACCCGAACAGGTGATGACCGACCGCGGACTGGCGCTGGTGCGCGACGACTCACTGATCCAGGCCGCCGTCGACGAAGCGCTGGCCGCCAATCCCGATGTGGTGGAAAAGATTCGCGGTGGCAAGCTGGCGGCGGCGGGTGCCATCGTCGGCGCCGTCATGAAGGCCACCAAGGGCCAGGCCGACGCGGCACGGGTGCGCGAGTTGGTATTGCAGGCCTGCAGCTAGCGCTAGGTTGGCTGTCTGGAAGCGACAGCGCAGAATCAGGTGTTGTCGGCGTTGCTGCGCGGGAATCCGCCGCCCTGCGGGAACAGCGGGAAGACAACGTCGTCGAGCTTTTCGGCATCGCCTGCGGTCTTGTTGACGGTGGCGCCCCACACGTTGCCGTCCGGCGACAATGCCAGCGCCCACACATGACCGCGGACGTCCTTGCGGACCACCTCCGGATCGCCGGTGACAGCATGGTTGTCCGGCGACTGCCGCACGGCGACGGTTTGTTTGGAGTCGACCAGGTTGACCAACACGGTGCCGTCCAGGGCGGCGCAGCCGGCCGCACCGGGACGGTCGGGCCAGGTCCACACCAAGTCGACCTTGGAGTCCTTGGTGATGCGCTGCAGGCGGTCGGCGGTCGGGGTGCGGTCGGTGATGTAGAGCGAGTCGTCGGACGGGTCGATGCACATGCCGCCGCCGGCTCCCATCCCGGTCAGGGCGGTGGTCTGTGGGGCCTGGCCGACGGTGGTGGGCTGCTCGATGCGCAACACCTTGCCGGCCAGCGAACCCGGATCGGCCGCCTGTGCGGGATTGCCTGCATCGCCGGTGAGGACGACGAGCGTGGTCGGGCTGGTGAAGATCAGAGCGCCCATGTTGCCGGTGGCTCCCTTCGGGATCCCGGTCAGGATCGGCTTGGGGATGTCGCCGTCGGCGATGCGGATCACCCGGTTGTCGGTCGGGGTGCTGATATAGGCGTACATCAGCCGGTCTTGCGCGTACGTCGGCGACAACACGATGTCCATCAATCCGCCGTCGCCCGACGGATCGACCGGAATTACCATCTTGACCTTGGGCTCGGCGCTCACCGAGACCTCTTTGACCGCGCCGGTCGTGCGCTCGGCGACCACCGCGGACTGGCTGTCCAGACCCATGATCAGCCCGCTGGTGCTTTCCAGGCAGCCCTGCATGACCCCGGGCGCGGGGCAGGCCTTGGGGAACGGCTTGGGTGGCAGCGGCGGTGGCGGTGGCGGAGACGACGTCGGACCCGGCTTCAGCTCCGGTTCGGTGGTGAACGGCTGCGACTGGGCGTCGTCGAACCGGGCGCATCCCGAGGCGACGAGCAACGCGGCGCACAGCAGCGCCAGCGCACCCCGCATCGGCCGGCGCAGTCTCATGCAGGCCAGGTTACGGATTGTCTGGCCGAACGCGCCACGCGCCCATTTCCGCGCCGCTTTCCAAGCCGCGCCAATACGGAGGCGGAAGCGCCGCCCTAAATCCGCGATTAGAGGGTGACTAGCACTTACCCTGAGCAGCGTGACCAGTCACTCCCAGGACCCACGCACTTGGCAACGGCCCGACGACCCGGCCCCCTCCGCGTCGGCAAGCCTGGTCGATCCGGAAGACGACCTTCCCTCATCTACCTACGCTGGGGATTTCGAGACCACCAAAATCCCGCAATATGACTCCGGCAAACACACGACCGATCAGCCCGCTTTCGGATTGATCGGCGAACCCGAGCCGCTGCCATACGTACAGCCGGGCGCGCAGCACGCGGTCGCGCCCTACTCGGCCGAACCGGCCGCAATCGGGCCCGGTGAGCCGACCGACGACGAGGTCCGGAGGGACGGGCGGCGCGGCACCCAGGACCTCGGGTTGCTCCTGCTGCGGGTCGGTTTCGGCGCCCTGTTGATCGCACACGGCCTGCAGAAGGCGTTCGGCTGGTGGGGCGGACGGAGCCTGGGCGGCTTCCAGGACTCCCTGACAGACCTGGGCTATCGCAATGCCGACATCCTCACCTACCTGGCCGCCGGCACCGAGATCGGCGCCGGAGTGCTGCTGGTTCTCGGGTTGTTCACCCCGCTGGCCGCCGCGGCCGCACTGGCCTACCTGATCAACGCGTTACTGGCCGGCATCGCCACGCAGGAAGATCCGGGATACTTCCCGTTCTTTCTGCCCGACGGGCACGAGTTCGAGCTCACCCTGATCGTCGTGGCCGCGGCGATCATCTTGATCGGGCCGGGCCGCTACGGGTTCGACGCCGGCCGCGGCTGGGCCCGCCGCCCGTTCATCGGCTCCTTCGCCGCTCTGCTGCTGGGTATCGGCGTCGGAATCGCGGTCTGGGTGCTGCTCAACGGGACCAACCCGTTGACGTAGCCGGTCAGGCGTAGGGGTTTGGCACCCGGCCCCCGCTGGCCTCCGTCAGCAGCGGCAACGTCGAAAAAGTCACCGCCGGAAGCAGCAACTCGCGGCCGTCGGTGAGTTGCGCGCGGGCCCACGAACCCTTGCCGAACCGCAGGCCCTCGATATCGCTCCACGCGACGGTCTCGCTGCTCAGTAGCGTGCGGGCGGTCACCGTCTCCCGGTCGGCCACCGTCCGCAACCGAATGATCAACGCGGACACGATGACCGGAATGACCAGCAGCGGCGCGGACCAGGCCGGCCAGGCGAACACCAGAGACAGCAGGCCCAGGGTGAAGAAACCGACCGCCAAATGCGCCATCGGGGAAATCCGGATCACGACCGGGGCGGGCGGCGCCGAGGGCGATCGCGAGCTCACACCGCCATCCTCCCATTGCCGCGCGGGCACCCGCCGAGTCGCTGGCCGCCGGGAGGCGGAATTTGACGGTTGACCAGTGCGGAGGCTACCGTCAACTGTTATGCAAACCCCGGGATTGCTCGTAGTAATTGGGTTGCGCGTTGATGCCGCGCTAGCCCCCTGCCGGGCATAGCCACCAGCATCGACGCGCAACCCTCGTACAGCAGCTTTTCGCTGACGGGGGTTTTTTCTTGCCCCAGCACAGATTTGAGCCCATAGAAAACGCCAGACAGATAGACAGATGGATGAGGACACCGTGAGCGCACCCACCACGCGACCACCGCAGCGGTCGGCGACATCGCCGAACGAGGGAGATGCCGCGTCGCCTGTCGCGAAAGCCGCATCGAAGACCGGTTCCGATCGACCGAAACGGATTGCACCGCAACAACTCACCGGCGCACAGGCGGTCATCCGGTCGCTGGAGGAGCTCGATGTCGACGTCATCTTCGGCATCCCCGGCGGCGCCGTGTTGCCGGTCTACGACCCGCTTTTCGACTCGCAGAAGCTGCGCCACGTGCTGGTCCGCCACGAGCAGGGCGCGGGGCATGCCGCCAGTGGATACGCGCACGCCACCGGTCGGGTCGGCGTGTGCGTGGCGACGTCGGGCCCCGGTGCCACCAATCTGGTGACGCCGCTGGCAGACGCGCACATGGATTCGATTCCCGTGGTGGCGATCACCGGCCAGGTGGGCCGCGGGCTGATCGGCACCGACGCATTCCAGGAAGCCGACATCTCCGGCATCACCATGCCGATCACCAAGCACAACTTCCTGGTCCGCGACGGCAATGACATCCCGCGGGTGCTGGCCGAGGCGTTCCACATCGCGGCGTCCGGCCGTCCGGGTCCGGTGCTCGTCGACATCCCCAAGGACATCCTGCAGGGCCAGTGCACGTTCAGTTGGCCGCCGCAGATCGAGCTGCCCGGATACAAGCCGAACACCAAGCCGCACAGCCGCCAGGTGCGTGAGGCAGCCAAGCTCGTTGCTGCGGCCCGCAAGCCGGTGCTCTACGTCGGCGGCGGCGTCATCCGCGGCGAGGCCACCGACCAGTTGCTGGACCTGGCCGAGCTGACGGGCATTCCCGTCGTCACCACGCTGATGGCGCGCGGCGCCTTCCCGGACAGCCATCCGCAGAACATGGGCATGCCCGGCATGCACGGCACGGTGGCGGCGGTGGCCGCGCTGCAGCGCAGCGACCTGCTGATAGCACTGGGCACCCGCTTTGACGACCGCGTGACGGGCAAGCTGGATTCCTTTGCGCCCGAAGCCAAGGTCATCCACGCCGATATCGACCCCGCCGAGATCGGCAAGAACCGCAATGCGGACGTCCCGATCGTCGGTGACGTCAAGGCCGTCATCACGGACCTGATCGAAGCGCTGCGCCGCGACGGCACACTCGGCGCGGTCAACATCGACAACTGGTGGGAATACCTGCGCGGCGTGCAGTCGACGTACCCGTTGAGCTACGGGCCGCAGAGTGACGGCAGCCTGTCGCCGGAGTATGTCATCGAAACGTTGGGCAAGATGGCCGGACCGGACGCGGTCTACGTCGCCGGTGTAGGCCAGCACCAGATGTGGGCCGCACAGTTCATCTCGTACGAGAATCCGCGGACGTGGATCAACTCCGGCGGGCTGGGCACCATGGGCTTCGCGATCCCGGCGGCCATGGGCGCCAAGTTCGCACGGCCCGAGGCCGAGGTGTGGGCCATCGACGGGGACGGTTGCTTCCAGATGACCAACCAGGAGCTGGCCACTTGCGCCGTCGAGGGCGCGCCGATCAAGGTGGCGATCATCAACAACGGGAACCTGGGCATGGTGCGGCAGTGGCAGACGCTGTTCTACGGGGAGCGCTACAGCCAGACCGACCTGGCCACGCACAGCCACCGGATCCCGGACTTCGTCAAGTTGGCCGAGGCGCTCGGCTGCGTCGGATTGCGTTGCGAGCGTAGGGAGGATGTGGCAGACGTCATTGCCCAGGCCCGTGCGATCAACGACCGCCCGGTGGTGATCGACTTCGTCGTCGGCGCCGACGCGCAGGTCTGGCCGATGGTGGCCGCCGGCACCAGCAATGACGAGATCCAGGCCGCGCGCGGCATCCGCCCGTTGTTCGACGACGAGTCCGAAGGGCACGCCTGATGACCGTTTCCACCCACACGCTGTCGGTGCTCGTCGAGGACAAACCCGGCGTGCTGGCCAGGGTGGCGGCGCTGTTCTCACGGCGCGGCTTCAACATTCAGTCGCTCGCGGTCGGTGCCACCGAGCAGAAGTACATGTCGCGGATGACCATCGTGGTCAGCGTCGAGGACTCCCCGCTCGAGCAGATCACCAAGCAGCTCAACAAGCTGATCAACGTGATCAAGATCGTCGAGCAGGACGAGGACAACGCGGTGGCCCGCGAGCTCGCGCTGATCAAGGTGCGCGCAGACGCGACCACTCGCAGCCAGGTCATCGAAGCCGTGAACCTGTTCCGCGCCAAGGTCGTTGACGTCTCGCCGGAGTCGTTGACCATCGAGGCCACCGGTACCCCGGGCAAGCTGGAAGCCTTGCTGCGGGTGCTGGAACCGTATGGAATCCGTGAGCTCGTACAGTCCGGAGTGGTGTCGCTGTCGCGCGGTCCGCGTGGCATCGGCACGGTAAAGTAAGCCCAAATCAGTTAGAAGAGAAGGAAAATCACGTGGCAGTTGAGATGTTCTATGACGACGATGCCGACCTGTCCGTCATCCAGGGCCGCAAGGTCGGCGTCATCGGCTATGGCAGCCAAGGTCATGCGCACTCGCTGAGCCTGCGCGACTCCGGTGTGCAGGTCAAAGTCGGCCTCAAGGAGGGCTCGAAGTCGCGCGAGAAGGTCGCCGAGCAGGGCCTCGAGGTGGACACGCCAGCCGAGGTGGCCAAGTGGGCCGACGTCATCATGCTGCTCGCGCCGGACACCGCGCAGGCCGACATCTTCAAGAACGAGATCGAGCCGAATCTGGAAGACGGCAACGCGCTGTTCTTCGGTCACGGGCTGAACATCCACTTCGACCTCATCAAGCCGCCGGCGAATGTCACCGTCGGTATGGTCGCGCCCAAGGGGCCCGGGCACCTGGTGCGCCGCCAGTTCGTCGACGGCAAGGGCGTGCCGTGCCTGATCGCCGTCGACCAGGATCCGCGCGGGGAGGGTGAGGCGTTGGCGCTGTCCTACGCCAAGGGCATCGGCGGCACCCGGGCCGGTGTCATCAAGACCACCTTCAAGGACGAGACCGAGACCGACCTGTTCGGTGAGCAGGCCGTGTTGTGCGGCGGCACCGAGGAACTCGTCAAGACCGGCTTCGACGTGATGGTGGAAGCCGGATACGCGCCCGAGTTGGCGTACTTCGAGGTGCTGCACGAACTCAAGCTGATCGTCGACCTGATGTATGAGGGCGGCATCGCTCGGATGAACTACTCGGTGTCTGACACCGCGGAGTTCGGCGGCTACCTGTCCGGCCCGCGGATCATCGATGCGGGCACCAAGGAGCGGATGCGCCGGATCCTGTCCGAGATCCAGGACGGCAGCTTCGTCAAGAAGCTGGTCGCCAACGTCGAGGGCGGCAACAAGGAACTCGAGCGGCTGCGCAAGGAGAACGCCGAACACTCGATCGAGGTGACCGGCAAGAAGCTGCGCGACCTGATGAGCTGGGTCGACCGCCCCCTCACGGACACCGCCTAAAGGCGATTTCGGCGTGACTGGTCGCGCTCAGCGCGACTCAGCACGCCGAAATCGCTAGGACGGAATCTTCAGCTGGTCCGGGGGAAGCGGATCGAGCTGCATGATCCTGGCGCCGTCCCAGTGGAAGCGGGCGGTGTTGCTGCGTCCGTCGTCGAAATGGAAGTCGAGTACCACGGTGTCCTTGGTGGATGCCGGATTCAGCATTGTGCCCGCGTGCGATCTCATGGTTGCTTTTCCCATGTAGGTGCCGCGGTGAAACAGCATCGCCTGGACCGGTGGTGGAATCGACAAGGGGGGATCAACGGTCATCAGAATCGCGGAGAGGTTGGCGCAGGGGTCGTAATTGCTGGCGACAGGTCTGGGACTGAACACCCGCCCAGTCAAAATCTCATGAGGCTCGTGCGCGAGTACAACGTCCACCGCCGTCGCTTGGTCGGGACCGCAGGGGGGTAGCGGGTCTGCTTGCGCGACCGGGCTGCCGCCGAGCAACATCGTCGAGGCGCAGATCGCTGCTGAGCTCGCCAGTATTCGGCTCACAGCATCGGTCCTCTCAATACTTCTTCCTCGACCGGTATTCGCCGGTGTTTCCCCAAAGTATTGCGGGCCCTAGCCGTCTCCGTATGCGATTTCGGCGCGGAAACATGCGCTCAGCGCACGTCAGCGCGCCGAAATCGCAAGGAGGTGAGGCGGTCGGCGACGCTGACCACGCGGCGGGCCAGGTGCTCCAGCGCCGCGCCGGTGGCGTCGTCGATCTCGTTCTGGTTCTTCGGTCCGGTGATGTGGCTGACGCCGTAGGGGTTACCGTCGGCGAACTTCAGGCCCTCGGTATATCCCGGCGGCACGATGATGCCGCCGAAGTGCATCAGCGAGACGTACAGATTGATCAAAGTCGTCTCCTGGCCACCGTGTGCGGTCTGCGACGAGGTGAACCCGGCGTAGACCTTGTCGGCGAGCTTGCCCTGAGCCCACAGGCCACCGAGCGAATCGATGAAGGTCCGGAATTGCGAAGAGGGCGAACCGAATCGCGTCGGTGAGCCGAAGATCACCGCGTCCGCCCAGATGATGTCGTCTCCCGTCGCCGCGGGCAGGTCTTTGGTCGCTTCGTAATTCGCCGACCACGCCGGGTTCTGGGCGAACGACGCCGGATCGCGGGTTTCGGCGATGTGCCGGACCCGTACCTCGGCCCCCGCGCCCTCGGCGGCCGTGGCGACCCGTTGGGCCATCGCCGTGCCGTGCCCGGTCGCGGAATAATAGATGATCGACAGCTTGCTGATGGGGACAGCTTAGGCATCGTCTTGATGCCGAACTCGCGGCTCAGCACAGTTCGGGCCGCGTAGTAGCCGGCCATGCCGTGCACGCCGCCGCCCGGTGGGGGTGGCCGACGAGAACAGTTACACCCCATCGATCGGTGTCGACCACGGGCTCAGCCGCGGCGTCGGCCCGGCCAGGGCGTGCCACAAGTTGTTGCCGCCCACGCCGATGTCGCCGCCGACGTAGTTGGCGTTGTGCTCGGTCATCCGCGCGGCGGGAATGCTGCGGGCGGCAACGACGATGTCACGGAACCCGGGCGCGAAGCGCTCGAAAACTGCTGTCACGGCTGCCGTCTGGTCCACGGGCGAGTGGACGGTACATGCGCGTAGCTCCACAGCGGACGACGGCCCTGCGCGTCGATGCGGCCAGGGTCGGCGAGATGCGGCGAGGAGGCGAGCACCGTGGGCCAATCCGCGTGCCGTCCGGCGGCGACCTCGCGCTCCGCGCGCCATCTGTTCGCGGGTGCCGCCCAGATGAATCGTGGGCGCAGTGGCCAGTCGCGGATCCGACCACGGGATCTCGCCTGACAGCGCGAAATCCACCTTCGCAACGCCAGGACCGAATCGATAGCGCCGCAACGCCTTTGCATATCACGCCGGTAGCGCGTCGCGGTAGATCGACAGCAGCGCGGTGGGCGCGGTGTCGAAAAGCACCACCCCGCCAGGTAGTTCGGAGATCTCGCAGTCGGCCGTCACGCTTCCGCCGTGTGTGCGCAGATCGGCGATCAGCGCGTCCGGGATGGCCTGGCTGCCACCGACGGGTATCGGCCAGCCGACGGTGTGCGCCAGCGTCGCCAGCATGAGCCCGGCACCCGAGGACACCAGCGACGGCATCTGCGAAATCGTATGTGCGGCAACGCCACTGAACAGAGCGCGGGCGGCTACGCCGGACAGCATGCGCCAGGCCGGGGTGCCCCTGCTCGACCAACCGGCGTACCAGCGCTATCGCGACCGGCAGGTCGGTCAGGACGGGACGTTTGTCGCCGAGCAACAGCTTGATCACACCGTCGTCGCGCTGCACCAGGGGCTCCAGCAGTCGCCGCCACGACGCGCCGTCGTCCAGCTCAGCGCAGGTGCGGTCGAGGTCGTGGTAGCCCACCGCGGCCGGGCGGCCCTCCAGCGGGTTGGCGTATGCGATTTCGGGGGCCCCGCAGCGTCACGCCTCGGGCCGGCAGGTCGAACTCGGCGAGGAACGGCGACGCCAAACGCGAGCGGGTGCACCGCCGAGCAGATGTCGTGGGACACCTCGGGGTATTCGGGGTCGGGGGCGGTGAGCGCGCCGCCGCCGAGAGTCGGTTCGGCCTCCAAGACCTGCACCGCAAGAGCGGCCCGGGCGCAGATCACGGCGGCGGCCAAACCGTTGGGTCCGCTGCCGACGACGGTGACGTCCACCCGGCCATCAGAGCCTATTAGGCTGGCCGGGTGAGTCTCCCCGTCGTACTGATCGCCGACAAACTGGCCGAGTCGACCGTCGCCGCCCTCGGTGACCAGGTAGAAGTCCGCTGGGTCGACGGCCCGGACAAAGAAAAGCTGCTGGCCGCCGTCCCCGAGGCCGACGCGCTGCTGGTCCGCTCCGCGACCACCGTCGACGCCGAAGTGCTCGCCGCCGCGCCCAAGCTCAAGATCGTCGCGCGCGCCGGTGTCGGCCTGGACAACGTCGACGTCGAGGCCGCCACCGCGCGCGGTGTGCTGGTGGTCAACGCCCCGACGTCGAACATCCACAGCGCCGCCGAGCACGCGGTGGCGCTGCTACTGGCCGCCGCGCGCCAGATCGCCCCGGCCGACGCGTCGCTGCGCGAACGCACCTGGAAGCGGTCGTCGTTCTCCGGCACCGAGCTCTTCGGCAAGACCGTCGGCGTGGTGGGGCTGGGCCGTATCGGACAGCTCGTCGCCGCCCGGCTGGCCGCGTTCGGCACCCACGTGGTGGCCTACGACCCCTACGTGTCACCTGCCCGGGCCGCGCAGCTGGGCATCGAACTGCTCTCCCTCGACGAGCTGTTGGCCCGCTCCGATTTCATCTCGGTGCATCTGCCCAAGACGCCGGAGACCGCCGGCCTCATCGGCAAGGAGGCGCTGGCCAAGACCAAGCCGGGCGTGATCATCGTCAACGCCGCGCGCGGCGGGCTGGTCGACGAGGAGGCGCTGGCCGAGGCTGTCGCCAGTGGACACGTGCGAGCCGCGGGCATCGACGTGTTCGCCAGCGAGCCGACCACCGATAGCCCACTGTTCGACCTGCCCCAGGTTGTTGTCACCCCGCACCTCGGCGCCTCCACCGCCGAGGCGCAGGACCGGGCCGGCACCGACGTCGCCGAGAGCGTCAAGCTGGCGCTGGCCGGGGAATTCGTGCCGGACGCGGTCAACGTCGGTGGCGGAGTCGTCGGCGAAGAAGTGGCGCCGTGGCTGGATCTGGTCCGCAAGCTCGGCCTGTTGGTCGGCGTGCTGTCGGCCGAGCTGCCGGGTTCGCTGTCGGTGCAGGTCCGCGGCGAGCTAGCATCGGAAGACGTTGGTGTGCTCAGGCTTTCGGCGCTGCGCGGGCTGTTCTCGGCTGTCATCGAGGACCAGGTGACGTTTGTCAACGCGCCGGCGCTGGCCGCCGAACGCGGCGTGGCCGCCGATATCAGCACCGCCACCGAGAGTCCCAACCACCGCAGCGTGGTCGACGTCCGGGCGGTCTATTCCGACGGCTCGGTCACCAACGTCGCGGGCACGCTGTCCGGACCGCAGTTGGTGGAGAAGATCGTCCAGATCAACGGCCGCAACTTCGATCTGCGCGCCGAGGGCGTCAACCTGATCATCAACTACATCGACCGGCCGGGAACCTTGGGCAAGATCGGCACACTGCTCGGCGCCGCTGAAATAAACATTCACGCCGCACAACTCAGCGAGGACGCCGAGGGGCCGGGTGCGACGGTCCTGCTGCGCCTGGACCGCGATGTGCCCGACGACGTGCGGACTGCGATCTCCGAGGCCGTCGGCGCCAAGTTGCTGGAAGTGGTGGACCTGTCGTGAGATTGGCGATCATTGCCGGTGACGGCATCGGCCCCGAGGTGGTCGGCGAGGCCGTCAAGGTGCTCGACGCGGTGCTGCCCGACGTGGAGAAGACCAGCTACGACCTGGGAGCGCGGCGATTCCACGCCACCGGTGAAGTGTTGCCCAACTCGGTGCTCGACGAGTTGCGGGCCCACGACGCGATCCTGCTCGGCGCCATCGGTGACCCATCGGTGCCCAGCGGGGTGCTGGAACGCGGCCTGCTGCTGCGGATCCGGTTCGAGCTGGACCACCACATCAACCTGCGCCCGGCGCGGCTGTACCCGGGTGTCAGCAGCCCGCTGGCGGGCAACCCCGATATCGATTTCGTGGTGGTGCGCGAGGGCACCGAGGGGCCATACACCGGAACCGGCGGCGCGATCCGGGTTGGCACACCGCACGAGATCGCCACCGAGGTCAGCACGAACACCGCGTTCGGGGTGCGCAGGGTGGTGCACGACGCATTCGAGCGGGCGCAGCAGCGCCGCAAGCACCTGACCCTGGTGCACAAGAACAACGTGCTGACCTTCGCCGGCGGATTGTGGTGGCGCACTGTGCAAGACGTTGCCGCCCAGTATCCCGATGTCGAGGTGGCATACCAGCATGTCGACGCGGCCACCATCCACATCGTCACCGACCCCGGCCGGTTCGACGTCATCGTCACCGACAACCTGTTCGGCGACATCATCACCGACCTCGCCGCAGCGGTGTGCGGCGGCATCGGCCTGGCCGCCAGCGGCAATATCGATGCGACACGGACGAACCCGTCGATGTTCGAGCCCGTGCACGGCAGCGCACCCGACATCGCGGGGCAGGGCATCGCCGATCCCACCGCGGCCATCATGTCGGTCGGGCTGCTGCTGTCCCATGTCGGCGAGGACGACGCCGCGGCCCGCGTCGACAGAGCCGTCGCGGAGTACCTCGCCACGCGCGGCGACGAGAAGCTCTCAACGACGGCGGTCGGCGACCGGATCGCGGCGAAGCTGTAGTGCATTTGCCATAGCCGAATATCCCGCATGCGCAGCCAAGCGGTGAGACACTGGCAGATTGTTCTGGTCCACGGGTGAGGGAAGTCGGCGATGGCGACCGACGCGTTCGAGATGGCGCTCATCCACCGGGTGTTCCGTCGCGAATTGGCACACGCTCCGGATCTGATTAGCAGCGTCGTGGCCGGCGACACCAAGCGGTCCAAGGTGGTATCCGCTCATCTCTGCAACGTCTTCTCGGTGCTGCACCACCATCATGCGGCCGAGGACGATCAACTGTGGCCGACGCTGCGGGCACGGCTTCCTCTGCGCGTGCAGGACGTGGCGCGGATGCAGGAGGAACACACCGCCATCGCCGAGTCGATCGCGAAGGTCGCAGCCATCACGACGCGGTGGGCGGCCACGGCCGATCCCGAGCTGGCCGAGAATGATCGGCGTGCTGAACGAGCTGTCGGCCGATGTCGACGCACATCTCAACGACGAAGAGCAGCACATCGTCCCACTCATAAACGCGCACATCACCGCTGACGAATGGCAGGAGTGCCTCGACCGCGGCGCGGCGTTTCTGACGCCGCGAAATGTCAGGTTCGCACTCGCATTCGGCGGCTTCGTGCTCGAAGACGCCTCCACCGAGGAGGGACAACGTTTCATTGCCGGCCTACCACTGCCGCCGCGAGTTCTGCTGCAGCTCTTCGGTCACCGCATATTTGCCGCGTACCGGACCAGGCTCTACGGGTCGCCGTCCGCTAGGAGTTGATGCTGCGCTCCACCGGCACCAGCGGCAGCGCGATGAGCGGAAACAACGCGCACACCGCGAATGCGGCGGGATAACCGGCGACGCCGATCAAACCACCGAAGAGCGGCGGCGCGATGCCGGACGTCAGCAACTGGCTCGTGTTCTGGGTGCCCAACGCGCGGCCGCTCCAGAACGGGCCGGCGATCTCGGCTATGGCGGTGAACGCTAACCCGTTGTCGGACACCGTGATCACCGACGCGGCCACCATCACCGCGACGCTGATCGGGGAGTCGAGGTAGCCGGTCAGCGCAAGCAGCCCCATGGCCCCGGCCGCCGCAACAGCGATCGACCGAATTGGCCGCAGCCGCGAACCGACCACGTCCGACCACCGGCCCGCGGCGATGCGGCCGGCCGCCCCCAGCACCTGCGCGGCGGTCACCATGGCGCCCGCCGACGCGGCCGACCAACCACGGTCACTCATCAACCACACCAACGTGAAGGTCCACACCACCACCTGCGGAACCACGAGCAGCACCGAAACGGCGTGAATGCGCCACAGCAACCCCGACCTCCGGTAGGGGTTGGCCAGCTCCTCCTCGGCGGCCTCGGAACGCGGCGGCCGCGGCGGGTCGAGCACACCCACCGCGCACACGGCGGCCGACACCGCGCACACCGACGCCGGAAACAACAGGGCCACAGCGACTCCGTGACTTTCGGCCAGTCGGGGGATCACCAACGCGCCCAACGCAACACCCAACGGCTGCGCTGTCTGCCGGATGCCCATCACCAGACCGCGTCGCTCCGGCGGAAACCAGCCGACGACGAGGCGGCCGCTGGCGGAATTGCTGCTCGCCGCGGCCATCCCGCCGAGGAGCAGGAACGCGCCGACGGCCACCAGCGAGTCCACCGACGCCGCCGCAAACGCCGCGGCGGCGGTCAATGCCGAGCCGAGCGTCAGCACGATCCGTTCGCCAACCCGGTCCACCAAATAGCCCCAGGCGATGAGCGTCGCCACCATGCCGAAGCTCGGCATCGACGACAACAGACCCGCCTGGGCCAGATCCAGTCCGCGTTCGGTCTGCAGGGTCGGGATCAGGAACGCCGCGCCGTTGATGAAGACGTTGGCGCACAGCGTGGCGGTCAGCGCAATCGCCAGCATCGACCAGCGCCGCAGCGTGCTGATCGATTCGACGGACACCCGATCATCGTCGCACAGGCTTCTCATGATGCTGAATGCTGATCTCAGCTATTGAGATGGACCACGTCGGGGAGCGGCTGGCAGTGGCCGCAACCACGGCCACTAGGGTGAAACCATGCGCCTTGGTCGAATCGCCAGTCCCGATGGGGTCGCCTTCGTCAGCGTCGAAGGACCGCCCGATGATCCGAACCAGGCGGTCGCCAGGGAGATCGCCGAGCATCCGTTCGGCACGCCGGAGTTCACCGGTCGCCAGTGGCCGTTGGCCGATGTGCGGCTGCTGGCGCCAATCCTGGCCAGCAAGGTGGTCTGCATCGGCAAGAACTATGCCGCGCACATCGAGGAAATGGGCGGCGGCAGCTTTCCGGACCCGGTGATCTTCATGAAGCCCAACACCGCGATCATCGGGCCGAATGTGCCGATTCAGTTGCCGGCGGACGCGAACCCGGTGCACTTCGAGGGCGAGATGGCCGCGGTCATCGGCCGGCCGTGTAAGGACGTACCCGCCGCGCGGGTCGCCGAGAACATCCTTGGCTACACCATCGGCAACGACGTGTCGGCGCGGGACCAACAGAAGAAGGACGGCCAGTGGACCCGGGCCAAGGGTCACGACACGTTCTGTCCGGTGGGGCCGTGGATCGTCACCGACGTCGACCCGGCCGACCTCGAGTTGCGCACCGAGGTCAACGGCGAAGTCAAGCAGCGCAGCCGGACGTCGCTGATGGTTCATGACGTCGGCGCGATCGTGGAGTGGATCTCGGCGGTGATGACGCTGTTGCCCGGCGACCTGATCCTGACCGGTACGCCCGAGGGTGTCGGCCCACTCGAGGACGGCGACACCGTCAGCATCACCGTCGAGGGCATCGGGACGCTCTCCAATCCCGTTGTCCGCAGAGGAAAGTCATGACAGTGCGAGTCCGGTTCTGCCCGTCGCCAACCGGCACTCCGCACGTCGGTCTGATCCGCACCGCGCTGTTCAATTGGGCGTACGCACGCCATACCGGCGGCGCATTTGTGTTCCGGCTGGAGGACACCGACGTCGAACGAGACAGCGAGGAAAGCTATCTGGCGCTGCTGGACGCGCTGCGCTGGCTCGGACTGGACTACGACGAAGGCCCCGAGGTGGGTGGACCGTACGCACCGTATCGGCAGTCCGAGCGTG
Organism: uncultured Actinomycetota bacterium; assembly: GCA_963799495.1. Classification (GTDB taxonomy): domain Bacteria; phylum Actinomycetota; class Actinomycetes; order Mycobacteriales; family Mycobacteriaceae; genus Mycobacterium. The sequence goes on along the minus strand of CAWCXH010000025.1, from coordinate 395,578 downwards.
GCGAGATCTACCACGAGGTGGTGAAGCGGCTGCTGGCAGCGGGGGAGGCGTACGAGGCGTTCTCCACACCCGAGGAAGTCGAGGCGCGGCATCTGGCCGCCGGCCGAAATCCCAAGCTGGGCTACGACAACTTCGACCGCGACCTGAGCGACGCCCAGCGTGCGGCTTTTCTCGGTGAGGGTCGCAGGCCGGTGCTGCGGCTGCGGATGCCCGACGAGGATCTGAGTTGGCACGACCTGGTCCGCGGTGACACCACCTTCGCGGCCGGCACGGTGCCGGATTTCGCACTTACCCGGGGCAGCGGAGATCCGTTGTACACGTTGGTCAACCCGGTCGACGACGCGCTGATGAAGATCACCCACGTGTTGCGCGGTGAGGACCTGCTGCCGTCGACGCCGCGGCAGATCGCCCTGTATCAGGCGCTGATCCGGATCGGCGTGGCCGAGGCGATTCCCGAATTCGGCCACCTGCCCGCGGTGCTCGGCGAGGGCACCAAGAAACTGTCCAAGCGCGACCCGCAATCCGACCTGTTCCTGCACCGCGATCGCGGGTTCATCCCCGAGGGCCTGCTGAATTATCTGGCGCTGCTCGGCTGGTCGATCGCCGACGACCGCGACGTGTTCAGCGTCGACGAAATGGTGGCCGCGTTCGACGTCGTCGACGTCAACTCCAATCCCGCCCGGTTCGACCAGAAGAAGGCCGACGCGCTCAACGCCGAACACATCCGGCTGCTGACCGCCGACGATTTCACCACGCGACTGCACGCGTATTTCACCACCCACTGTTATGACACCGGACTCGACGACAAGCAGTTCGCCGAGGCGGCGGGTCTGGTGCAGACCCGCATCGTGGTGCTCGGTGACGCGTGGGATCTGCTGAAGTTCCTCAACGAGGGCGAGTACACGATCGATGAGAAGGCCGCCGCCAAGGAACTGGGACCCGACGCCGCCCCGGTGCTCGACGCCGCCCTGACCGCACTCGAGGATGTGGGCGAGTGGAATGCGGCCCAGATCGAAATGGCCCTGAAGGTCGCGCTGTTGGAGAATTTGGGCCTCAAGCCGCGGAAGGCGTTCGGCCCGATCCGGGTCGCCGCCACCGGCGCATCGATCAGCCCACCGCTGTTCGAGTCGCTGGAACTTCTCGGCCGCGACCGCGGCCTGCGCCGGCTGCGCGCCGGGCGGGACCGTGCCGCGGCGGCCGCCACCGGTGCGTGACAAGGCATCGGCGAATCTTTGGTAGTCTGCACGTCGGCCCGAACGGACACGCGGCGGGGGCTCCCCACCGCCCGCCGGGCCCGAAAATAGCTCGTGACCTGCGGTTACGGGCGGCCAATGGGGTATGGTGTAATTGGCAACACAGCTGATTCTGGTTCAGCCATTCTAGGTTCGAGTCCTGGTACCCCAGCTGCTTACAGCGATTAGGTCGGCATAGTTGCGTGCGTTATGCTGACAATTCGGTTCTGGCCCCGTCGTCTAGCGGCCTAGGACGCCGCCCTCTCACGGCGGTAGCGTGGGTTCGAATCCCATCGGGGCTACCAACCAGATCCCTGCGCGAGCAGCAGCAAAATCGCCCAATCTCGTCTCGAGATGGGCGATTTTGCGTCTGACGCGAGAATGGGTGACCGCGTGTCCGCGACTGCGCCTTTTGGTACACCACTCGCGGCGAGTCGCGTACGAAATCGCACTGTCGGCGCTGCTCGGCATCCTGGGTGCCTCGCGTCACAGCCGGCGGGTGAGCGCGTCGGCCGCCGCCAGCAGATCCGCGGCCCACCGCGCTCCCGGCCGTCGGCCCATCCGGTCGATCGGTCCGGACACCGACACCGCGGCGACCACCCCACCACGGCCGTCGCGCACCGGCGCCGAGACACTGGCCACTCCGGGCTCGCGTTCGGCGGCGCTTTGCGCCCAGCCGCGCTTGCGCACCTCGGCCAGCGTTCGATCGGTGAACTTCGCCATCGGCAACACCGCCTGCTGCGTGGCGGTATCGCAGTAGGCCAGCAGCACCTTGGCGCCCGATCCGGCCGTCATCGGCAGGCGGGTGCCGACCGGCACCGTATCGCGAAGGCCGGCAGGCGGTTCCAGTGCGGCCACGCAGATGCGCGACGTGCCTTCGCGCCGATAGAGCTGCACACTCTCGCCGGTGATCTCCCGCAGCCGGGGCAGAACGGCGGCACCGGCCGCGAGCAGCGGATCGTTGACTTGTCCGGCCAACTCGGTCAGCGCCGGGCCGAGCCGCCAGCGCCCGTCACCGTCACGGGCCAGCAGCCGGTGCACTTCAAGTCCGGCGGCCAGGCGGTGTGCGGTGGCCCGGGGCAGGCCGGTCCGCTCGCACAATTCGGCCAGACCACACGGCGACTCGGCCACCGTGCGCAGTACCCCCACCGCTTTGTCCAGCACGCCGATGCCGCTATCCTGTCTCACAAGGAGATACTAGCGTCCCAGATTGTGAGAAGTCTACGATGGCCACTTCCGTGAAACCACGCACCATGGCGGAGAAGGTATGGGCGGACCACGTGGTCGCCTCGGGCGAGGGCCAGCCCGACCTGATCTACATCGACCTCCATCTCGTCCACGAGGTCACCAGCCCGCAGGCGTTCGACGGGCTTCGGCTGGCCGGACGCGGCGTGCGCCGGCCGGATCTGACGATCGCCACCGAGGACCACAACGTGCCGACGATCGATATCGACAAGCCGATCGCCGACCCGGTATCGCGCACCCAGGTCGAGACGCTGCGGCGCAACTGCGCCGAATTCGGCATCCGGTTGCACCCGATGGGTGATGCCGAACAGGGCATCGTCCACATCATCGGTCCGCAACTCGGGCTGACCCAGCCCGGCATGACGGTCGTCTGCGGTGACAGCCACACCTCGACCCACGGCGCGTTCGGTGCGCTGGCGATGGGTATCGGCACCTCCGAGGTCGAGCACGTGCTCGCCACGCAGACGCTGCCGCTGCGCCCGTTCAAGACGATGGCGGTGAACGTCGACGGCCAACTGCCGCCGGGGGTCAGCGCCAAGGACATCATCCTGGCCGTGATCGCAAAGATCGGTACCGGCGGCGGCCAGGGCCACGTCATCGAATACCGGGGCAGCGCCATCGAATCGCTGTCGATGGAGGGCCGGATGACGATTTGCAACATGAGCATCGAAGCCGGCGCGCGGGCGGGCATGGTCGCACCCGACGAGACCACATACGAGTTTCTGCGCGGACGCCCGCACGCCCCCACCGGCGCCGACTGGGATGCGGCGGTCGCGGCGTGGAGCCAGTTGCGCACCGATGCCGGCGCCGAGTTCGACACCGAGGTATACCTCGACGCCTCGACGCTCAGCCCGTTCGTCACCTGGGGCACCAATCCCGGCCAGGGCGTGCCGCTCTCGGGCTCGGTTCCCGACCCCGAGCTGATGTTCGATGACGCCCAACGCCAGGCCGCCGAAAAGGCGTTGGCGTACATGGATCTTCGTCCCGGGACGGCGATGCGTGACATCGCCGTCGACACCGTGTTCGTCGGGTCCTGCACCAACGGCCGCATCGAAGATCTGCGCGTGGTCGCCGAGATTCTGCGCGGGCGCAAGGTCGCCGACGGCGTGCGGGTGCTCGTGGTGCCCGGCTCCATGCGGGTGCGTGCGCAGGCCGAATCGGAAGGACTTGGCGAGATCTTCACCGCCGCCGGCGCCGAGTGGCGGCAGGCCGGCTGCTCGATGTGCCTTGGTATGAACCCCGACCAATTGGCTCCCGGCCAACGCTGTGCGTCGACGTCCAACCGCAACTTCGAAGGCCGACAGGGCAAAGGCGGCCGTACCCATCTGGTGTCGCCGGCAGTCGCCGCCGCCACCGCCGTCCGCGGCACGTTGTCGTCGCCGGACGATCTGACCCGCTAGAGGAGACACTCATGGAAGCCTTTCGCACCCACACCGGAATCGGCGTGCCTCTGCGGCGGTCGAATGTCGACACCGACCAGATCATCCCGGCGGTCTATTTGAAACGGGTAACCCGAACGGGTTTCGAGGACGGATTATTCGCCTCCTGGCGCACCGACCCGTCCTTCGTGCTCAATCTCGCGCCGTTCGACAAGGGCTCGGTTTTGGTCGCCGGGCCGGATTTCGGCACCGGATCCTCGCGCGAACACGCGGTCTGGGCACTAATGGACTACGGCTTCCGGGTGGTTATCTCATCTCGGTTCGCCGACATTTTCCGGGGCAACGCCGGTAAGGCGGGACTCCTGGCGGCCGAAGTCGCCCAAGACGATGTCGAACTGCTTTGGAAGCTGATCGAGCAGCATCCCGGCATGGAAATCACTGTGAATCTTCAAGATCGGAATATCGCCGCGGGAACGGTCCTGCTGCCGTTCACGATTGACGATTACACCGCCTGGCGGTTACTCCAAGGACTCGACGATATAGGCCTTACGCTGCGGAAACTCGACGAGATCGAGTCCTACGAAGCGCGCCGGCCGGTGTGGAAACCCCACACTCTGCCGACCTGACTACAGGCGCCGAAAAGGCCGAATTCGCGGCCCTTCAAATCGGTTCTCCACCCCGCCCGCCACCGGCCAAGTGGGGCAAGCGGATTGCCGAAATACTCGCCAGCTATACCTGAAATTGCGCGTGGCTCTTGGAAATCAGTGGTCATTGGGTTTACCGTGTCCTCTAGTCGGTCCAAGGTGGACCACTGGTTTCGGAGGTTTTGCATGAACAAAGCAGAGCTCATCGACGTACTCACTGAGAAGTTGGGCTCGGATCGTCGGCAGGCCACCGCCGCGGTGGAAAACGTCGTTGACACCATCGTGCGTGCGGTCCATAAGGGTGACAGCGTGACCATCACCGGCTTCGGCGTATTCGAGCAGCGCCGTCGCGCAGCCCGCGTCGCGCGCAATCCGCGCACCGGCGAGACGGTCAAGGTGAAGCCAACATCCGTACCGGCATTCCGGCCCGGTGCTCAATTCAAAGCGGTTGTCTCTGGCGCACAGCGCCTCCCGGCGGAAGGACCGGCAGTGAAGCGTGGTGTAACGGCGGGCGGCCCGGCGAAGAAGGCCGTTAGGAAGGCCGTGGTGAAGAAGGCTGTTCGGAAGGCCGCGGTGAAGAAGGCCGTCAGAAAGGCAGCCGGCAAGAAGGCCGCTAGAACGGTTGCCGCCAAGACGGCCGTTAGAAAGGCAGCCGGCAAGAAGGCCGCTAAGACGGTTGCCGCCAAGAAGACCGTTAGAAAGGCTGCCGCCAAGAGAGCCGTCAAGAAGGCCGCCGTGAAGAAGGCCGCCACCAAGGCTGTGGCCCGAAAGGCCGTCGTCAAGAAGGCAGCCGCCAAGAAGTCGGCCAGCAAGGCCCCGGCCCGCAAGGCCCCGGCCAAGAAGGGCCGCAAGTAAGTTTCGGCATTGGCCACGCCGCGGGTCGACTCGATCCGCGGCGTGTCTGCGTGAAAGTTGAGATCTGCTCGCGCGCCTGAGCGTGCTACTTCTTGGCTGCCAACGGGCTGCCGATGTGGTCGGCGGCCACAAGACGGCCCTCCGACAACGACAGCACCCATGTGCTGCCCTTGCGATTGCGTGACTTGTCGGGTCGTACGCCATCCCGATCGCACCACCACGCGATGAGGTCGGGAATCACCTTTCCCTGCGTGCAGATCACCGGTGTACCACCGGCAGCCGCGATTTCAAGGACGCGTTGCCGGGCGCGCTTGCGATCGTCGGAATAGGCCTCCTCGGTCAACGCCGGCTCGTTGTGGATGCTCACTCCCAATTCCTCGGCCAACGGTTCGAGCGTCTGGTGACAGCGCACCCGGTCGGCGGCATACAGCTCGCCGGCACCGAAGGCGAGGAGTTGACCGACGAGCGATTCCGCCTGCGCGCGGCCGTGTTTGTCCAGTGGACGCTTGCGGTCATCGCCCCTATAGCGCGACTTGCTGCCCGCGGTGCCGTGGCGCACGATCAGCACGGTCTGCGTGTCGACCGGATATTTGGCGAACCGGCGCAACACTTTCCGGTCGTGTGGGTAGCCCAGTGTGTCCAACGCGTCGGCAACGGGCAACCAGACCAGCGCGTCGACTTCGGCGTTGGGCGCGAAGTCGCCATCTATTCTGCGCGCCGCCCAGTAGCGCACCTTCTTGGTGCCCTGTTCGACGGGGTAGCTCACGCCCGCCAGGCGGCGACCCAGTCTAGCGGTGTAGCCGGTTTCCTCCTGCACCTCGCGCACGGCGGTCACGGGTTCCGTTTCGCCGGGGTCGACCTTGCCCTTGGGCAGCGACCAGTCGTCATAGCGGGGACGATGGATGATCGCCACCTCGGGCGCCGCAGAGTCGCCGTTGGATCGCCATAGCACCGCACCGGCGGCAAGGACGGCCTTGCTCACCGGGACCGCGTTTGGCGGGATCTCCTTTGGCACCTCAACTCCTGCAGGTCATTCGGGCCTGCCGGCAGGCCCCAGTCACGGATGCCGATGGCGTTCCATCAACGACACCTGATGGTCGCGGACGGTCTGTCCCTCCTGCGGCGATGCCGTCCAGTGACCGTCGAAACCCAACTCCCAGCAGCGGGTGGCGGGGTCCATCGCGGATTCGAAGACGTCGTTCAGTTGAGCAGTCAACCTCGGATCCTTGACCTGAGCCATCACCTCGACCCGTCGGTCGAGATTACGATGCATCATGTCCGCGCTGCCGATCCAGAACTCGTCGATGGCGCGGAAATGAATAATCCGCGAGTGTTCGAGGAACCGGCCGAGGATCGAGCGCACGACGATGTTTTCCGAGTATCCCGGCGCGCCGGGTCGCAGCGCGCAGATGCCGCGCACCACTACCTCGACCCGCACCCCGGCCTGCGACGCGCGGTAGAGCGCGTCGATCACTTGCTCGTCCACCAACGCGTTGGCCTTCAGTCGAATAAGCGCGGCGGCGCCGTCGCGACTGGCGGCAACCTCGCGCTCGATGCGCTCGATGATGCCCTTGCGGACACCATGCGGGGCCACCAGCAGATTGCGGTAGGACACCTTTCGCGAGTAACCGGTCAGCGAGTTGAACAGGTCGGTCAGATCGGCGCCAATGTCGGGCGCCGCGGTCAACAGGCCGACATCTTCATATAGCCGCGCGGTTTTCGGGTTGTAGTTGCCGGTGCCGACATGGCAGTAGCGCCGGATCACCGAACCCTCGCGGCGCACCACCAACGCCGTCTTGCAGTGCGTCTTCAACCCGATCAGCCCGTAGACCACATGCACACCGGCATCTTCCAATGCCTTCGCCCATTTGATGTTGGCCTGCTCGTCGAAACGCGCCTTGATCTCCACCAGCGCGACGACCTGCTTTCCGGCCTCGGCCGCGTCGATCAGCGCGTTGGCGATGGGCGAGTCGCCGGAAGTGCGGTACAAGGTCTGCTTGATCGCCAGCACATTGGGGTCCGCGGCCGCCTGCTCGATGAAGCGTTGCACAGTGGTGGAAAACGAGTCGTAAGGGTGATGCACCAGCACATCACCGTCGCGCAGCGTGGCGAAGATGCTCTTGGGCGTCTCGCGCTCGCCGAACGCCGGCGGGGTGGCCGGCACGAACGGCGGGTCCTTCAGGGCCGGACGGTCCACGCCGTAGATCTGCCAAAGCGACGACAGGTCAAGCAGCCCGGGCACCTCGATGACGTCGCCCGGATGGACGTCGAGCTCACGCAGCAACAGCTCCAGCATGTTCTCGGTCATGTCGTCGGCGACTTCCAGTCGCACCGGCGAGCCGAACCGCCGCCGGGCCAGCTCGCGCTCCATCGCCTGCAGCAGGTCCTCGTCGCGATCCTCTTCGACCTCCATGTCCGCGTTGCGGGTGATCCGAAACGCGTGATGCTCGACGATCTCCAGGCCCGGGAACAGCACCGGCAGGAAGGCGGCGATCAGCTCCTCCAACGGCAGGAACCGGACGCACTTGGAATCGCCCTCCCGGCCGGCGAGCTGGACGAACCGGTCCACGTTGTCGGGCACCTTGATTCGGGCGAAATGTTGCCCGCCGTTGTCGGGCTGCTTCACCGTGATCGCCAGGTTCAGGCTCAGCCCGCTGACGAACGGGAACGGGTGGGCCGGGTCGACGGCCAGTGGTGTCAGCACCGGGAACACCTGCTCGTGGAAGTACGTCGAGAGCTGGTCGCGCTCGGCGTCATCGAGTTCGCTCCACGTGACGATGACAATGCCCTCGTCGGCCAGCGCCGGCCGCACCGAATCCATGAAAACCTGCGCGTGCCGGCTGGCGATCTGCTGCGTGCGTTCCCCGATGCGGCGCAACTGCTCGCGTGGCGAAAGGCCGTCGGCCGACCGCACCGACAACCCCATCTCGTCGCGGCGTTTCAGGCCCGCGACCCGGACCATGTAAAACTCGTCGAGATTGGACGCGAAAATGGCAAGAAACTTGGCACGCTCCAGTAGCGGCAGCGATGTATCGGCCGCGAGCGCGAGCACCCGGGCGTTGAAGTCCAGCCAGCTCAGCTCGCGGTTGAGGTAGCGGTCCTCGGGCAGTGCATTGTCAATGGCTTCCGCGGTGGCCGCAGGCGGAGCCTCCGGCGCCGAGCTTCCGGACGCCCATTCGGTGTCGTCAGGTCGAACTTCGGCTTCGGTCACCTCATAGATCATTCCTCATTCACTGGCCGTCCGGCTACCGAGAACGGATATCCACGCTTATTCACCGGGGACGGCCGATCGCTTGCGTCGTCGCCGGGCCCACGCCGAGCCGGCGCGCCACCAGCAAGTCGTCGGGTGTGTCAATATCGCACCGCAGCCCCGGCCAGGCGCCGGTCAGTTCGATGGCCCCCGAATGCCGGTGGTGCTGAGCCGAATCGGGCCCGAACCGGGGATTCAGCGCGACACCGAAGGCAAACAGTGCCGAGGTGCCCGTGCCGTGGCGGTCACCGACGAAGCTTCGCCGGTATCCGCGGGCGGCCACAATCGCTTCGGCCAGTTCCTGGGGTTGCATCGCGGGCAGATCCCCCTGCAGCGCAACGATATTCGGCGTTGCCTCACGCACGGTGGCTTCGGCGGCGGCGATGGCGTTGTTCAAGGGGTTGCGGTGGCCGTCCGGGGTCGGGTCGGCCATCACCTGCGCGCCGAGTTGACGGGCGGCATCAGCAGCAACCTCGTCGGGAGTGACGACCGTGATGGCCTGCAGCGCGGCGACCGCGGACGCGGCCTTGATGGTGTCGATGAGCATGGCCAGCACCACGTTCTCGCGGGTGGACGCCGAGAACACCGGCGCCAGCCTCGTCTTGGCGGCGGCGAGCCTCTTGACGGCGATCACCAATCCCACGTCCGCGGTGCTGGCCGTCTGCGAGCCGCTCATGTGCGCCATCCTGCCAGTCGAGCGGCCCACGCTAGGGTGAACTCGTGGTCGAGGCGGCGGTGATGGGCGCTGGTGCGTGGGGGACGGCACTGGCCAAGGTCTTGGCGGACGCGGGCAACGACGTCACGTTGTGGGCGCGTCGCCCCGAGCTGGCCGATGAAATCAACGACACCCACCGCAACAGCGCGTATCTCGACGATGCCGAGCTGCCGAAGTCCATCCGCGCCACCAGTGACCCGGTGGCGGCGCTGGCCGGGGCATGCACGGTGCTGCTGGCGCTGCCGTCGCAGACGCTGCGCGGCAACCTCGCGCAATGGACGGACCTTATCGTCGACGATGTCACGCTGGTGAGCCTGGCCAAGGGCATCGAACTGGACACGCTGATGCGGATGAGTCAGGTCGTGGTGCAGGTGACCGGGGCCGACCCGTCACGGGTCGCGGTGGTCACCGGTCCCAACCTGGCCAGTGAGATCGTCGACGAACAGCCGGCCGCCACCGTCGTCGCGTGCGCCGACTCCGGCCGCGCGGTGACGTTGCAGCGCGCGCTGTCCACCCGATACTTCCGCCCGTACACCAATGCCGATGTCATCGGCGCCGAGGTCGGCGGGGCCTGCAAGAACGTCATCGCGCTGGCCTGCGGCATGGCCGCTGGCGTCGGGCTTGGCGAGAACACCGCGGCCGCGATCATCACCCGGGGGCTGGCCGAGATCATGCGTCTCGGAATCGCGTTGGGTGCCAAGCCCGCCACGCTGGCCGGCCTGGCCGGTGTCGGCGACCTGGTCGCCACCTGCACCTCACCGTATTCCCGCAACCGCTCGTTCGGCGAGCGACTCGGCAAGGGCGGCACCATGGAATCCGCTCTGCGGGCGGCGGGCGGTCACATCGCCGAGGGGGTGTCGTCCTGCGAATCGGTGCTGGCGCTGGCATCGAGTTATGACGTCGAGATGCCGCTGACCGACGCCGTGCACCGGGTCTGCCACCGGGGCCTGTCGGTGGACGAGGCGGTCGCGCTGCTGCTGGGACGCAGCACCAAGCCGGAGTAAGCCATCATGGACGGCACCTACGGCGACTCGACTCGCAGCGTGAAAGCCGTTGGCTCGGAAGCGATCCCGGGCGCGCCTGTCGCGCCGCCGCCGGTTCCGGCGTCGACGTATCATCTTTCGCCCGACGAGGCGGAGCCGCTGGACAGCTATGGCCGCAGCTCCAATCCGACCTGGCGCCAACTGGAATCGGCGCTGGCCGAACTGGAGGGGGCCGCTGCGGCGTTGACGTTCGGCTCCGGCATGGCCGCGATCACCTCGGTGCTGCGGGTGCTGGCCAAGCCCCGCTCGAAGCTGGTGGTACCCGCCGACGGCTATTACCAGGTGCGCCGGTATGCCGCGGAATACCTTGCACCGCAAGGGGTAACGGTCATAGAGGCGAACAGTTCCGATATCTGCGATGCAGCGGTTGACGCCGACGTCGTGCTGGCCGAGACCCCGGTCAACCCCGGTTTGGAGGTCGTCGACCTGCATCACCTGGCGATGACGTGCCGCGGCCGCGGCGCCATCCTGGTGGTCGACAACACCACCGCCACACCGCTGGGCCAGCAACCGCTGTCGCTGGGCGCCGATCTGGTGGTGGCCAGCGCCACCAAGGCGCTGTCGGGACACAGCGATCTGGTCGCGGGTTACGTCGCGGGCAGCCACGCCGAGCTGATGGCGGCGGTGGAACGGGACCGCCTGCTCGCCGGGCCGATCCTGGGCGCGTTCGAGGCGTGGCTGGTGCTGCGCAGCCTGGGCAGCGCTGGGCTGCGGTACGAACGCCAGTGCCACAACGCCCAGGCGCTGGCGGTGATGCTGCGGGCGCACCCGGCTGTGCGCTCGGTGCGCTACCCGGGACTGCCCGACGATCCGTCGCATCAGGTCGCCACGCTGCAGATGAAGCGCTTCGGCGGGCTGGTCGCCGTCGAGCTGGCCGACGCGGCGGCGGTGCACGCCCTGGTACAGCGCAGCGCCCTGTTGATCGCCTCCACCAGCTTCGGCGGCATCCACACGTCCGTCGACCGACGGGCCCGCTGGGGCGACCCGGTCGACGACGGTTTTGCCCGCATCTCGCTGGGCATCGAGGACACCGACGACCTGATCGCCGATATCGACCAGGCGCTGTCGTAAAACCCCAGGTCGTCGCGCGGCGTCGTGCGGCATTCGGTCGGGGCGGTAGCCTCTCTAGGTTGTGAATGCCCGTACGCGTGTCGCCGTCGTCTACGGCGGACGCAGCTCCGAGCACGCGATCTCGTGTGTTTCGGCAGGTAGCATCCTGCGCAACCTCGATCCGGAACGCTTCGAGGTGGTCGCCGTCGGCATCACGCCCGAAGGATCGTGGGTGCTTACCGACGCCCGGCCGGAGACGCTGGCGATCACCGACGGCCGGCTGCCGGAGGTGAGTGGCACGTCGGGCACCGAGCTCGCCTTGCCGGCCGACCCGCGTCACTGTGGTCAGCTGGTGTCATTGGGGCGTGGCGCGGGGGAGATCCTGACCGCGGTCGACGTGGTGTTCCCGGTGCTGCACGGACCCTACGGTGAGGACGGCACTATCCAGGGCCTGCTCGAATTGGCCGGGGTGCCGTACGTGGGTGCGGGCGTGCTGGCGAGCGCCGCCGGGATGGACAAGGAGTTCACCAAGAAGCTGCTGGTCGCCGAAGGGTTGCCGATCGGCGACCACGTCGTGCTGCGGCCGAATCAGGCAACGGTGGAGCTCGAGGATCGCGAACGGCTCGGGTTGCCGGTGTTCGTCAAACCGGCGCGCGGCGGTTCATCGATCGGTGTCACCCGCGTGTCGGCGTGGGATCAGCTGCCCGCGGCCATCGCCGACGCCCGCCGCCACGATCCGAAGGTAATCGTCGAGGCGGCCGTGCCGGGTCGCGAACTGGAGTGCGGCGTCCTCGAGTTCCCCGACGGCAGAGTCGAGGCCAGCACCGTGGGCGAGATCCGGGTGGCCGGCGTGCGAGGGCGCGAGGACGCGTTCTACGACTTCGCGACCAAGTACCTCGACGACGCCGCCGAGCTCGACGTGCCGGCCAAGATCGATGACGACGTCAGCGACGAGGTGCGCCAGTTGGCCATCCGGGCGTTTCACGCCATCGACTGCCAGGGCCTGGCCCGGGTGGATTTCTTCTTCACCGAGAACGGGCCCGTCGTCAACGAAATCAACACGATGCCCGGGTTTACCACGATCTCGATGTACCCGAGGATGTGGGCGGCCAGTGGCGTGGACTATCCGACACTGCTGGCGGCCATGGTCGATACCGCGCTGGCCCGCGGCACCGGCCTGCGTTAACGTGCCGGCGCCGGCTATGCGTGTGTGCCGAGCGTGAACCTGCTGCGAGATTTCGGGCGCTTTTTTCGCAGTGGCCGCACGTTCGGCGCGTGAGGTGTCTGTGGGCGTTAACGCGCCGGCGCCGGGTCGATCTCCGTGGCCGGCAGGGTCGTCGCGATCACGTCGGAGATCTGCTGAATGGGCGTCGGCCCCGACCCCTGCGGCAGCGTCAGCGCGACGTAAACCGGCCGGTCGACGGCGAACCAGGTGCTGCGCCCAACGGCGGAGTCGGCGACCTCGAACCACTGCACCGCGTCGACGACCTGGACCGGGGCGCCCACCACGAACTCGGCTGGCCGGTCCAGCCCGCAGCGCAGTATGACCGGCTCGGCGTCGGGCGCCGCCTGCCAGGCCGCCGCGCCTTCGGGTGCGGGTTCGGCGGCGGGGACCCGGTGGTAGTCGCCGAGGTCCTCGGGCAGGGCGGCCAGCAGGGCCCGACACCCGGAGCTGTCCGCCCTGGGCGCGGGGACCGCGGCGATGGGGACCTGTTGGCGCTGCGGCGGTTGCCGGATCGCCGCTATCGCCAGCACCGCGGCGATCGCCGCGATGGCCACCGCTATCGCCGTGATCAACAGCGCCCGCGGCGGGCCCTCCTGTCCACGGTCTGTCACACGCGCAACTCTAAGGCGGCGCTCCGTTGGCGATCGGACACGTCAGCGTGCGGGTAATGCCGGTGACCTGTTGCACGCTCGGCACCACATTGGCCTGCAGGTCGTCGAGGCTGTCCGCACCGATGCGAACCACGACGTCATATGGACCGGTGACGTATTCCGAGGACACCACACCGGGAAGAGCGGCAAGCTGTTCGGCGATGACCTCGGCGCGGCCCACCTCGGTCTGGATCAGCATGAAAGCCTCGGCCACCCGCCACCTCCTCCTTCTCGCTGCATAGACTCCACGCCGCAGGGACCAAACGTACCGCAGGTCGGGCCGGTGTTCGCGCCACGAAGGCAGTGGGCAGGAGGTGACATGGCGACCGATGACCCCGCCGAAACGACTCTGGCGGGGCTGGGCGAGTTCGCGGTGATCGACCGGCTCGTGGCGGGCCGTGACCAGCCGGCCGCGGTCGCGCTCGGGCCCGGTGACGACGCGGCGGTGCTGTTCGCCGCTGACGGCAGAACGGTGGTGTCCACCGACATGCTGGTGGCCGGACGTCACTTCCGGCTGGACTGGTCGAGCCCACATCACGTCGGCCGCAAGGCCATTGCACAGAATGCCGCCGATATCGAGGCCATGGGAGCACTGCCGACCGCCTTCGTCGTCGCATTCGGCGCGCCGGGTGACACCCCGACGTCGCAGGCGCTCGAGCTCGCCGACGGCATGTGGGAAGAGGCGCGACGGCTGGGGGCCGGGATCGTGGGCGGTGATCTGGTCAGCGCCCCGCAGTGGGTGATCTCGGTGACCGCGCTGGGCGACCTCGGCGGCCGCCAGCCGGTGCGCCGCGGCGGCGCCCGACCCGGCGATGTGGTGGCCGTCGTCGGCGAACTGGGTCGCTCTGCAGCGGGGTATACGTTGTGGCACAACGGCATTCATGAGTTCGAGGTGCTCCGCCGTCGGCACCTGGTGCCCGAACCTCCCTACGGTCAGGGCCGCGTCGCCGCCGATGCCGGTGCCACCGCGATGACCGACGTCTCCGACGGCCTGATGGCGGATCTGGGCCATGTCGCACAGGCATCCGGTGTCGGTATCGACGTGTCCACCGCCGCGCTGAAGACCGACTACGAGGAACTAGCGGGCGCCGCCGCCGCGACCGGGGCCGACGCCTGGGCCTGGGTGCTCGGCGGTGGCGAGGACCACGCCCTGGTCGCGGCGTTTCCCGGGCAGACTCCGGAGGGCTGGCGGGTGATCGGCCACGTCCTCGCCGGCCCGCCACGCGTGCTGGTGGACGGCGCGCAATGGCAGGGAAATCCGGGCTGGCAGTCGTTTTGACCAACGCCTCACGCTATGTTGGCGATTCGTGACCGCACGTCCGCTGCACGAACTCGTCGAGGAGGGCTGGGCGCGCGCGCTGGAGCCCGTCGGCCCTCAGGTCGCGCAGATGGGCGAGTTCCTGCGGGCGGAGCTCGCGGCCGGCCGCCGGTACCTGCCCGGCGGTGCGAACGTGTTGCGCGCCTTCACCTTCCCGTTCGAGGGCGTTCGGGTGCTCATCGTCGGGCAGGATCCGTACCCCACCCCTGGGCACGCGGTCGGGCTGAGCTTCTCGGTTGCCGCCGATGTGCGGCCGCTGCCGCGCAGCCTGGCCAATATCTTCGCCGAGTACTCCACCGACCTCGGCTATCCCGAACCCACCAATGGTGATCTCACGCCGTGGGCGCAGCGCGGCGTAATGCTGCTCAACAGGGTGCTCACCGTGCGGCCGGGCAACCCGGCATCGCATCGCGGTAAGGGCTGGGAGACGGTCACCGAATGCGCGATCCGGGCATTGGCGGCCCGGTCGCAGCCCATGGTGGCGGTGTTGTGGGGACGCGACGCGTCCACGCTGAAACCCATGCTGGCCGGTAGCGACTGCGTCGCGATCGAATCGCCGCACCCCTCGCCACTGTCGGCGTCGCGTGGATTCTTCGGTTCGCGCCCGTTCAGCCGCGCCAACGACCTACTCGCCCGGATGGGCGCCGAGCCGATCGACTGGCGACTGCCCTAGTTTCCAGCGCGAGCAGACGCAGAGGTGCCCATTTCACGCGATGTCGGGTACTTACGTGTCTGCTCGCGGGGGAGGGCGACCCCGTTGTCAGGGGGTCGGAATCGGCGGCGGCGACGGTATCGGCGGGGGTGACGGGATGGCGGGCGGCGACGGAATGGCCGGGGGAGACGGAATGTCGGGAACCGGGATGGTGATCGAGCCATCCCCGCCGGTGGTGGGCGGCACCTCCGGAGACGGGGCCGTCGTCACGGGGGCGGACGTTTCGACAGTTGTCGTGACGGCCGTCGTGGTCTCGGTCGTGGTCGTAGTGGTGGTGGTTTCCTCGGAGCCGGAATCGTCGTCGCCGCACGCCGTCACCAGCGAACCCGCCGCTAGTCCGGCGGCAAGCGCTCCGAGGGCGGATATGGAGAATCTACGAGAGGTCACATCGGTGCCCGCTTTCGCTAAACGACTAGGCCCCAGTGCCCAGTCGACAGGCCTTTACCCGACACGGAGAGGGCTAAACCACCCCGTCAGCGGTACCAAGATTGGTACCAAGGCCAGTACTATGAATTTGTGCCGTCGTTGAACATCACCTTTACCGAGGCCGAGCTGGATGCGGTCCGGGCTGCCGCGGCTGGCGATGACGTGTCGCTGCGCACCTTCGCCCACCGAGCCGTCCTGGCCGCCGCAAGCGAGCACAAGCGCCGGGTCGCCGAAGCTGCGCGCGTCGTGGCGGAGCGCTCGGCCGAGCTCAACCGACGCTTGGCGTGACGGAGTATCTCGATCGTGATGACGTTCTGACCGCGGGCGCTGCCGCGGTCGGCCATGCGCCGACGGTGGGTGACTACGGTCTGCTTGACGCCGCTGTGGCCAGACCGCGGGCAACCGCCTACGGCGTTGATGCGTATCCGGATGAGTTCGCCAAGGCGGTGGCGCTGCTGCAGTCGCTGGCCCGCAACCACGCATTCGTGGACGGCAATAAGCGCACGGCATGGGCGGCGGCGTGGACGTTTCTACACATCAACGGAGTGGAACTCGGTGTGTTCGACGTCGATGACGCGGAGGTGTTCATGAACGACGTCGCGACGGACGGGACCGTCGACATCGCATACAGCGCCGGCAAGCTGGCGGGGTACGCCGGGCGCGGCGGCTAGGACGCGAAAGCTAGCCGCGGGCGACCTTTCCGGCCTTGATGCACGACGTGCACACGTTGATGCGCTGCTTGTTGCCGCCGGGGCGGGTCACGGCGCGCACGGTCTGAATGTTCGGATCCCACCGACGGCTTGTCCGGCGATGGGAATGCGACACCGACTTGCCGAAGCCGGGGCCCTTCCCGCAGATATCGCACACGGCAGCCATATGTAGAACTCCTCGGATCAGTCCTGGGGGTCAACAACCGCAGGCGGGTGACCCGACAACCTGACCAGAATACCGGGCGGGCGAAGTATCGCCAAAAATGTGTCAGTGGGCATCGCGCAAGCGCTCAGCCGCGGTGTCCACAACGCGCTGATGTTGTGACAAATGATGTCGCCACCACTGGCTAGGCTGGCGCCACCGCGGCACAACGGGTTGGAGGTTCCGATGTCGGCTCGGCGGCTCGATGCCTCCGCTCTAAGCGACTGGGCCCACACCGCCGTCGGGGATCTGATCGCGCATACCGATGAGATCAATCGGCTGAACGTGTTCCCGGTCGCCGATGCCGATACCGGGACAAACATGCTGTTCACGATGCGCTCGGCGTGGGCGCAGGCCGACCGCTCGGCACGCACCGGCGACGTGGTTGAAGTCGCTGCGGCGCTGGCCGGCGGCGCGTTGCAGGGCGCCCGCGGCAACTCGGGGGTGATCCTGTCGCAGATCCTGCGGGGCCTGTCCGACGTGACCGCCTCCGCTGCCGCCGAGCGCGGCGGCCAACTGCCCGATATCGACGGCGTCATCTTCGGCGCGGCGCTGCGGCATGCCATCGGCCTGGTCGTCGCGTCGATGGGCGAGGCCGTGCCGGGCACGATCGTCTCGGTCCTGCAGGCCGCGGCGGGTGCTGCCGAACACGCGGCCGGCGACACCACGGACCTCGCCGACGTGGTGTGCGCGGCCGCGGACGCCGCGGTCATCGCCCTGGACAAGACCACCGAGCAGCTCGACGTGCTGGCCGAGGCCGGCGTGGTCGACGCCGGCGGCCGCGGACTGCTGGTGCTGCTGGATGCGATGACGCGGACGCTCACCGGCCACGTGCCGCACCGGCACGAGTACCTGCCGGCCCCACCCGACGTCGAGGTCGCCGCGACCACACCCGCGCCGCCCCAGTTCGAGGTGATGTACCTGCTCAGCGGCTGCGACCACGACGGCGTCGAGCGGCTGCGTGATCAGCTCGAGCAACTGGGCGAATCGGTGGCCATCGCCGCATCCAGCGCCGAGGGCGCCGGCCACTATTCGGTTCATGTGCACGCCGACGACGCGGGGGGCGCTGTCGAGGCGGCACTGGCCGTCGGCACGCCGAGTCGGATTCAGATCACCGCGCTCACTGCGGTCGCGAGCAGCCCAGCGCCGGGTGGCTGGAGTCACCGGCGCGCGGTTCTGGCCATCGTCGACGGTGACGGCGCGGAGGAACTGTTCGCCGGCGAGGGCGCGCACGTGTTGCGGCCCGACGCCGACAAGCCGGTCAGCGCCAAGCAGCTACTGCGCGCCCTCGTCGACGCCGGCGCCGCACAGATCATGGTGTTGCCCAACGGGTATGTGGCCGCCGAGGAACTCGTCGCCGGGTGCACGGCCGCGATCGGTTGGGGTATCGACGTGGTGCCGGTACCCGCGGGGTCGATGGTGCAGGGACTGGCCGCGCTGGCCGTGCATGACGCGGACCGGCAAGCCGTCGACGACGGCTACACCATGGCCCGCGCCGCCGCGTCCGCCCGGCACGGCTCGGTGCGGATCGCCACCGAGGACGCGCTGACCTGGGCCGGCACCTGTAAGCCCGGCGACGGGTTGGGCATCGCGGGCGACGAGGTGCTGATCGTCGGGGACGACATCGCTTCCGCGGGCGCGGGTTTGATCGACCTGCTGCTGGCCGCCGGCGGCGAACTCATCACCGTGCTGACCGGTGACGGCGTCGATTCCAGTGTCGGTGACGCCCTGCGGGAGTACGTGCACCGCCAACACCTCGGCGCCGAGCTGGTTACCTATCACACCGGGCACCGCGGTGACGCGCTGCTGATCGGGGTCGAGTAGCCGTGGTCGGGCTCTCGGATCGCCTCGACCTCATCCTTGGCGGATCGAACGCGAGAAAACTCGAGGATAACTTCGGGATACGCACCGTCAACGACCTCCTGCGGCATTACCCGCGCAAGTACAGCGAGGGGATGACCGTTCGTGGTGAGGACGAGGACCTGAGCCTCGAAGAGGGAGAGCACGTCACTTTCGTCGACATCATCACCGACACCAAGATCGGTGATATGAGGCCGCAGTTCGACAAGAAAACCGGCAGAAGCAGGAAACGCAAGTGGCTACGAGTCACCCTCGGCGACCATCGGCCCAAGGTGACCGCAACTTTCTTCAACGCCGACTGGATGATCGACAAACTGGTCTCACAAACCCGCATCATGCTCTCGGGCGAGGTCGGGTACTTCAAAGGCACAATGCAATTGACCCATCCGGCGTTCCTCGTCCTCGAGTCACCGCTGGGCAAGAACATCGGCACGAAGTCGCTGAAGACCATCGCGGCGGCGTCAGGAGCGACCGGTGATGAGCTGTTATCGGCGTTTGAGCAAGAGTTCTTCCCGATTTATCCCGCGAGCGCCAAGGTGCAGAGCTGGGACATCTACGCGTGTGTGCGTCAGGTGCTCGGCATGCTCGACCCCATCGTGGAACCGCTGCCGGAATCGTTTCTGCGCCAACGGAACCTGATATCCGAGGACGAGGCGCTGCGGGCAATCCACCTCGCCGAGAACGCGGTCGAGCGTGACCGTGCCTGTGACCGGCTGACCCTCGACGAGGCCGTCGGGCTGCAATGGGCCCTGGTCGCGCGGCGATACGGCGAACTGAGCGAAACCGGCGCACCCGCACCGCGCAACGACGACGGGCTCGTCGCAGCACTTCTGCGGCAGCTGCCATTCGAGCTGACCAAAGGCCAGCGCGAGGTGCTCGACATGCTGTCCGACGAACTCACCGCCACCCGGCCGATGAATCGCATGCTGCAGGGTGAGGTGGGATCGGGCAAGACGATCGTTTCGGTGCTGGCGATGCTGCAGATGATCGATGCCGGCTACCAATGCGCACTGCTGGCTCCCACGGAAGTCCTTGCCGCCCAACATGCCCGGTCGGTGCGCGACGTCCTCGGTCCTTTGGCGATGGCTGGCCAGCTCGGGGGCGCCGAGGGGGCAACGCGGGTGGCCCTGTTGACCGGATCCATGTCGCCGCAACAGAAACGGCAGGTGCGCGACGACGTCGCCGCCGGTCATGCCGGAATCGTGATCGGCACACACGCGCTGCTGCACGACGCCGTGGAGTTTCGGCGGCTCGGCATGGTCGTTGTGGACGAGCAGCATCGGTTCGGCGTGGAGCAGCGAGATCGCCTGCGGGCCAAGGCTCCTGAAGGGTTGACGCCACACCTGCTGGTGATGACGGCCACCCCTATCCCGCGCACAGTCGCGCTGACGGTCTACGGCGACCTCGAGACGTCGACACTGCGCGAGCTGCCGCGCGGCCGCCAACCGATCACCACCAACACGATCTTCGTCAAGGACAAGCCGAAATGGCTGGACCGGGCGTGGGCGCGCATCATCGAAGAGGTCCACGCCGGGCGGCAGGCCTACGTCGTGGCGTCCCGCATCGACGAGAACGACAAACCCGCCAAGGGTGACAGCGGCCCGCCGGCCACGACGGTGCTGAAGGTGTTTGAACACCTGCGTCACGGTCCGCTGTCCGGGCTCCGTCTGGGTCTGATGCACGGCCGGCTGCCCAGCGACGAGAAGGACGCCGTGATGGCCGCATTCCGGGCCGGCCAGATCGACGTTTTGGTATGCACCACGGTCATCGAGGTCGGTGTCGATGTGCCGAATGCGACCGTGATGTTTGTGATGGACGCCGACCGGTTCGGCATCAGCCAGTTGCATCAATTGCGCGGCCGCATCGGCCGCGGCTCCCACCCGAGTCTGTGCCTGCTCGCGACGCGACTGCCGGAGGGATCAAAGGCGGGGGAGCGGCTGAAGGCGGTCGCCGGCACGCTGGACGGTTTCAAGCTCGCCGACCTCGATCTCACGGAGCGTCGCGAGGGAGATGTGTTGGGGCTCAGCCAGTCCGGTCGGCCGATCACGCTTCGATTTCTGTCGCTGGCCGACCATCAGGAAGTCATCGAATCGGCACGCGCGTTGTGCGAGTCGGTCTACGAGGAAAACCCCGGACATCCCGGAATGGCCATACTGGCAGCGCAATTCACCGATACCGACCGCGTCGAATATCTGGACAAGGCATGACCCGCAGGCGGCTGGCGTGGCTGGCGGCGGCGGTCACGCTCGCGGTGCTGGTCGCCTACCAGGTCACCGCGGCGTCGGGTCAGCGGGCGGCGTGGTTCGTGGCGCAGGCCGACATCCCGACCCTGGTGCCCGGCATCGACGTGCTCGCCGGCGTGGCGGAGGTGCCGGTGCGAATCCGCGGCCACGACTACCGCCGGGCCGCGTTCGGCGACAGCTGGACCGACGACAACAATGCCCCCGGCGGCCACAACGGCTGCGACACCCGCAACGACATCCTGGACCGGGATCTCGTCGACAAGACCTACGTGTCGATCAAGCGATGTCCCACCGCGGTTGCCACCGGCACCCTGCATGATCCGTACACCAACGCCGTGGTGCCGTTCGTGCGCGGCGCCCTGACCGGCGCGGCTGTTCAGATCGAACACATCGTCCCGCTGGCGTACGCGTGGGACCTCGGCGCGCGCGGCTGGACCGACGAATTGCGGCTGCGCTTCGCCAATGATCCGGCGAACCTGTTGGCGGTGGAAGGTCAGGTCAACCAGGACAAGGGCGACCAGGAGCCGGCGGATTGGATGCCGCCCAACACCGCGTTTCACTGCCAGTACGCGGTGCAGTTCGTCGCGGTGCTGCGCGGCTACGGCCTGCCGATCGACTCCCCGTCGGCCGCGGTGCTGCGCGACACCGCGGCGACCTGCCCCGCCGCTTAGGTGCCGGTGTAGGTCTCCGGATTGGGCCGGAAGCGGGTGCCGTCGTCGAGCCCGTTGAGGGTGGCCACCTCGTCGTCGGTCAGCTCGAAGTCGAACACGTCGAGGTTCTCGCGGATCCGCTCCGGTGATGACGAGCGGGGGATGACGACGTTGCCCAGCTGGATGCTCCACCGGATCAGCACCTGGGCCGGGGATTTATCGTGCGCGGCGGCGACGCCGGCGATGGTCGGGTTGTCGAGAAGATTGCCGATGCCCAGCGGACCGTAGGCCTCGGTGACGATGTTGTGCTCGGCGTTGGCGGCACGCAGCTCTGCTTGATTCAGCAGCGGGTGCAGTTCGATCTGGTTGATCGCCGGCACGAAGAACGCCAGGTCGATCACGGTTGACACATGCTCAGCGGTGAAGTTGCACACGCCGATCGAGCGGGCGTCGCCGACCTCCTTGGCCTTCATCAGGCCGCCCCAGCTGTCGACATAGAGTCCGCGTTCTTCGGCGGGCCAGTGGATGAGGTAGACGTCCACGTAATCCAGGCCGAGCCGCTCGAGGCTGGCCTTGCAGGCGTCCTGCGAGGATTGGAATCCCTGATCTGCAGTCGCCAGCTTGGTGGTGACGAACACCTCGGCGCGGGGTAATCCCGAGGCCGCGATGGCGCGGCCCACGGCGGCCTCGTTGCCGTACGCGGCGGCGGTGTCGATCAACCGGTAGCCGGCCTCCAGCGCGGTCGAGACCGCCCGTTCGGTCTCGGAGTCCGACAGCTCTCCGACGCCGAGTCCGACAACCGGGATGGTGTTCTCGTCATTGAGAGTGACGGTGGGGATCGCAGCCGCCGACGTCATGTCACCTGCCTGTGAAATTGAAGGGTTCGGGGGTCGGGACCCAGTCGTGTTCCATTGTCGAGGGAGGATATGGACGCGATATCCTGCTCGCTCAGCTCGAAATCGAACACGTCGAAGTTACTTCACAATTCGTTCGGGGGTCACCGACTTGGGGATGACGATATTACCGAGTTGGATTACGCCACCTAATCAGTGCCTGTGGGGCGGTTTTTCCGTGCGCCTCGGCGACGCCGTTGACGGTCGGTTTCAGCCCTAACCTGGCGCGCACCGTTCGGGTGTCTTGGGCCGGCTATGCCAAACACCCGATCCGACCTCGGGTATCGAATTACCGTCGTTGAGCGTGACAAGGGAGCCGCCATGACTCAGAGTCTGCCAGGACAGGCGCCGCGGGCGGCGGGTCGCGCCAAGGACGCCGTTCTCAACACCGCGGCGGGGGTGACCCTGAGCGCCATTCCACGGATACCCAACGGGCTCAAGCGATTACTGCTGGGCGGGCGTTCCGTCACCGTCGACGGCAACACCCTGGACACCACACTGCAACTGATGCTCGCCGCGGAGCGGATATCCGGGACGGGGAAGCTGGTCGCGAGCGACGATGTGGCCGTCGCGCGATCACAGCTGCGCATCCTGTCGAGGCAGCTCAAACACGACATCGACGTCTCGACCACCGACCTGTCGATTCCCGGCCCGGCCGCGCCGTTATCCGCACGGCACTACCGGGCCGCCGACAGCGGTTCGCCGTTGCTCGTCTACTTCCACGGCGGCGGTTGGGTACTGGGCGACATCGAGACCAACGACGGTCTGTGCCGGTTGATCTGCCGCGACGCCGGAGTACATGTGCTCTCCGTTGATTATCGGCGATCCCCGGAGCACAAGGCGCCGGCCGCGGTCGACGACGCCTTCGCCGCCTACCGCTGGGCGCTCGACAACGGCGCCGAACTCGGCGCCGACCCCAACCGCGTCGCCGTGGGTGGCGACAGCGCGGGCGGCAACCTCGCCGCCCTGGTGTGCCACCGGGCCCGAAACGAGGGCGTGGGGTCGCCGGCCCTGCAGATGCTTCTCTATCCGATCACCAACCTTTGCGGCGATACTCGATCGCGCACGCTGTTCGCCGAGGGGTACTGGCTCACCAAGCAGAATATGGACTGGTTCACCGACCACTACCTTGTTGGGTCGGGGCTCGAGGCGGCCGACCCGCGCCTGTCGCCGCTGCTGGCCGACGACCTGTCGGGCCTGCCGCCGGCGCTGGTACTGACCGCGGGATTTGATCCGCTGCGTGATGAGGGCAATGCCTATGCGGAGGCGATGCGCGCGGCGGGCGTCACGGTGGACCTGCGCGAGTTCGGTTCGCTGATCCACTCCTTCGCCCCCTTCTTTCCACTCGGCGGCGGCAGCGCGACCGCGACCACGGAAATGATCTCGGCGTTGCGGGCCCATCTCACCCATGACTGACCGCCGCCGGTCGCACCGCCGGTACCCTGAAGACAATCGCAACCACCCAGATGAGGATCAGCACACCCGTGGCCACCAAACCGAAGAAGACCGCGCGCTATGACCTGAAGGCAGCCGATCGCAAGCGCAACCTGGCGATCCAGATCGGGCTGACCGCGATCGTGGTGCTGTTCGCGGTCGCGCTGGTGCTCTACATCGTGATGTCCAGCGACAAGGCCGCCTCCGGTGAGGCGAAGTCGATCCGGGTGACGTCGAGCAAGCTCATCACCAAGGACGGTGGCAGCGAGCCCAAGGCCGTGCTCTCGCTCTACGAGGACTTCCTGTGCCCGGCCTGCGGGAACTTCGAGCGCGGCTTCGGCCCCACCATCAGCAAGCTCATCGACACCGGCGCGGTCGCTGCGGATTACCACATTGTCGCCATCCTGGATTCCAGGGGAGACGGCTACTCGTCACGGGCCGGCAACGCGGCGTACTGCGTCGCCGATGAGTCGAAGGACGCGTTCCGCCGCTTCCACGCCGCCCTCTTCACCAAGGAATTGCAGCCGGCCGAAGGTGGCGGGATCTACCCCGACGATTCCCGCCTGATCGAACTCGCCCGTCAGGCCGGGGCGGCCGGCGGAGTCCCCGAGTGCATCAACAGCGGTAAGTACACCGAGATGGTGCAGGGCATGGCCGCGGCGACGAAGGTCACGGGCACGCCGACCGTGCGCATCAACGGCGAGGATTACCAATTCAGCACGCCCGACGCGCTGGTGGCCAAGATCAAAGAGATCGTTGGCGACGTTCCGGGCCTGGACGCGGCGGTGCCGGCACCGGCGGCGTCATGACCGTCACCGCGCCCGGTCCCGTCGAGTCCGCCGAATCGGTGGACCGGGCGGGTGTCCGGGTGCGGACGGCCAGCGCGGTGTGGGTGCTGATCGCCGGGGTCGTCGGACTGGCCGCGGCCGCCACGCTCACGGTGGAGAAACTGCGGATCCTGGAAAATCCCGACTACGTGCCGTCCTGCAGCATCAACCCGGTGCTGTCGTGCGGGTCGGTGATGGTGACCCCGCAGGCCGAGGCTTTCGGCTTCCCCAACCCGCTGATCGGCATCGTCTCGTTCACCGTCGTGATCGTGACCGGTGTGCTCGCACTCGGCAGGGTCGCGCTGCCACGCTGGTACTGGGCCGGCCTGGCCGCCGGGACACTGCTGGGCGCCGCGTTCGTGCACTGGTTGATCTTCCAGAGCCTCTACCGCATCGGCGCGCTGTGCCCGTACTGCATGGTGGTGTGGGCGGTCACGATTCCGCTGCTGGTCGTGGTGTCGTCGATCGCGCTGCAGCCGCTGCGGCGGTATGCGGTCGTCCGAATGCTCTATGACTTCCGGTGGTCACTGACCGCGCTGTGGTTCACCGGACTGATTTTGCTGATCCTGGTGCGGTTCTGGAGTTATTGGTCGACCCTGATCTAAAGACCACAACGGCGGCGGTTAAGGTGACGCGTGATTTCTCGTGATTTCTAAAGTCCTTGTCGCAAACCGCGGCGAAATCGCGATCCGCGCTTTCCGCGCGGCCTATGAGATGGGCATCGCCACGGTCGCGGTGTACCCGTACGAGGATCGAAACTCCATCCACCGGCTAAAGGCCGACGAGTCGTATCAGATCGGTGAGAAGGGCCACCCGGTCCGTGCCTATCTGTCGGTGGACGAGATCATCCGCGTCGCACAGCACGCCGGCGCCGACGCGGTCTACCCGGGATACGGGTTCCTGTCGGAGAACCCGGAGCTGGCGGCCGCGTGCGCCGCGGCGGGTATCAAGTTCATCGGGCCCGCCGCCGGGGTGCTCGAGCTGACGGGCAACAAGTCGCGGGCGATCGCGGCGGCCCGCGCGGCCGGACTGCCGGTGTTGAGGTCGTCGGAGCCTTCGGCATCGGTCGACGAGCTGGTGGACGCCGCGGCGGCCATGGAATTCCCGGTGTTCGTCAAGGCGGTCTCCGGCGGTGGTGGGCGCGGTATGCGCCGGGTGACCGATCCCGCGGCGCTGCCGGAGGCCATCGAGGCCGCCAGCCGCGAGGCCGAGTCGGCGTTCGGCGACCCGACCGTGTATCTCGAGCAGGCGGTGCTCAACCCGCGCCACATCGAGGTGCAGATCCTGGCCGACATCCACGGAAACGTGATGCACCTGTTCGAGCGCGACTGCAGCGTGCAGCGCCGGCACCAGAAGGTCATCGAGCTGGCCCCGGCCCCGAACCTGCCCGAGGAGCTGCGGCAGAAGATTTGCGCCGACGCGATCGCGTTCGCGCGCCAGATCGACTACTCCTATGCCGGCACGGTGGAATTCCTGCTCGACGAGCGGGGCCACCACATGTTCATCGAGATGAACCCGCGCATCCAGGTCGAGCACACGGTCACCGAAGAAATCACCGACGTCGACCTGGTCGCCAGCCAGATGCGCATCGCGGACGGGGAGACGCTCGAAGCGCTGGGGCTGCGGCAGGACTCGCTGCAGGTGCGCGGCGCGGCGATGCAGTGCAGGATCACCACCGAGGACCCAGCCAACGGCTTCCGCCCCGACACCGGGCGCATCACCGGCTACCGGTCGCCGGGCGGTGCCGGGATCCGGCTGGACGGCGGCACGAATCTGGGTGCGGAGATCAGCGCCCACTTCGATTCGATGCTGGTCAAGCTCACCTGCCGCGGACGCGATTTCTCAGCGGCGGTCGCTCGGGCCCGCCGCGCGCTGGCGGAGTTCCGGGTCCGGGGCGTGTCGACCAACATCCCGTTCCTGCAGGCCGTGGTCAACGACCCGGATTTTCGCGCCGGGCGGGTCACCACGTCGTTCATCGACGAGCGGCCCTACCTGCTTACTGCACGCACACCGGCCGACCGGGGCACCAAGATTCTGAACTATCTGGCCGACGTCACCGTCAACCAGCCGCACGGCCCGCGGCCCTCGGCGGTCTATCCGCACGACAAGTTGCCGGAAATCGACCTGGACGCACCCCCGCCTCCCGGCAGCAAGCAGCGGCTGGTCGAGCTGGGCCCGGAGGGCTTCGCGCGCTGGATGCGCGATGAGAAGGCGGTGGGGGTCACCGAGACGACGTTCCGCGACGCGCATCAATCGCTGCTCGCGACCCGCATCCGCACCACCGGCCTGCTGTCGGTGGCGCCCTATATCGCGCGGATGACCCCGCAGCTGCTGTCCATCGAATGCTGGGGCGGCGCCACATACGATGTCGCGCTGCGGTTTTTGAAGGAAGACCCGTGGGAGCGGTTGGCAGCGATCCGCGAGGCGGTGCCCAACATCTGCCTGCAGATGTTGCTGCGGGGCCGCAACACCGTCGGCTACACCCCCTATCCAGAGGTGGTCACCTCGGCGTTCGTCGAGGAAGCGACGGCGACCGGCATCGACATCTACCGCATCTTCGACGCGCTCAACAATGTCGAGTCGATGCGGCCGGCTATCGACGCGGTGCGCGAAACCGGCACGGCGATAGCCGAAGTCGCGATGAGCTACACCGGCGACCTGTCCGACCCGGCCGAAAACCTCTACACCCTGGACTATTACCTCAAGCTGGCCGACCAGATCGTCGACGCCGGCGCGCATGTGCTGGCGATCAAGGACATGGCCGGTCTGCTGCGCCCCCAGGCCGCGACGGCGTTGGTCGGCGCGCTGCACAGCCGGTTCGATCTGCCGGTGCACGTCCACACCCACGACACCCCGGGCGGGCAGCTTGCCACGCTCGTCGCGGCCTGGCAGGCCGGTGCCAGCGCCGTCGACGGCGCCGCGGCTCCGCTTGCCGGCACCACCAGCCAGCCCGCGCTGAGCTCGATCGTGGCGGCCGCCGCGCACACCGAATACGACTCCGGCTTGTCGTTGACCGCGGTATGTGATCTCGAGCCGTACTGGGAGGCGCTGCGAAAGGTGTACGCACCCTTCGAGTCTGGCCTTCCCGCGCCGACCGGCCGGGTCTATCATCACGAGATCCCGGGCGGCCAGCTGTCCAATCTTCGCCAGCAGGCCATTGCCCTGGGCCTCGGCGACCGGTTCGAAGAGATCGAGGCGCAACTACGCCGCCGCGGATCGGGTCCTGGGTCGCCTGGTCAAGGTCACCCCGTCGTCGAAGGTGGTAGGCGATCTGGCGCTGGCCCTGGTCGGCGCCGGCGTGAGCGCCGATGAATTCGCTTCGGACCCGGCGCGATTCGACATCCCCGATTCGGTGATCGGTTTCCTGCGTGGCGAGCTGGGCGACCCGCCGGGCGGCTGGCCGGAACCGTTGCGCACCAAGGCACTTGCCGGTCGCCCGCCGGCCAAGCCGACCCAGGAGCTGACGGCCGACGACGAGGCGGTACTGGCGCAGGCCGGCGTCAAGCGGCAGGCGGCGTTGAACCGTCTGCTATTCCCCGGTCCGACAAAGGAATTCGATGCGCACCGTGAACTGTACGGGGACACCTCACGATTGAGCGCCAATCAGTTCTTCTACGGCCTGCGCCACGGCGAGGAGCACCGCGTCCGGCTGGAGCGGGGCGTGGAGCTGCTGATCGGGTTGGAAGCGATCTCCGAAGCCGACGAACGCGGCATGCGCACGGTGATGTGCATCATCAACGGTCAACTCCGGCCGGTGCTGGTGCGAGATCGCAGCATCGCCAGCGAAGTCCCCACCGCCGAGAAGGCCGACCGGTCCAACCCCGACCACGTCGCCGCGCCGTTCGCCGGGGTGGTCACCGTCGGCGTGGCCGTCGGTGACAAGGTCAGCGCCGGCCAGACCATCGCCACCATCGAGGCCATGAAGATGGAGGCCGCCATCACCGCGCCCAAGGCCGGCACCGTCAGCCGGGTGGCCGTATCGGCCACCGCGCAGGTCGAAGGCGGTGACCTGCTGGTGGTGGTCAGCTGACCCGCATCGTCGCCGGCACGCTTGGCGGGCGGCGGATATCGGTGCCGCGCACGGGCACCCGCCCGACCACCGATCGGGTACGCGAATCGCTGTTCAACGTGCTGGCCGCGCGGCTGGATCTCACCGGCGCGGCCGTGCTCGATCTCTACGCTGGCTCCGGAGCGCTTGGCCTGGAGGCGCTGTCGCGGGGAGCGGCATCGGCGACGTTCGTGGAGTCCGATGCGCGCGCCGCGTCCGTCATCGCCAAGAACATCGCGGAACTCGGCGTGACAGGTGCCACGCTGCGCCGCGGCCCTGTGGCTGCGGTGCTGGCCGCCGGCAGTGAGCGGCCCGTGGACCTGGTGCTGGCCGACCCGCCCTATGACGTCGCCGCCGGCGAGATCGACGCGCTGCTGGCCGCACTGGCCACCGGCGGATGGACGACGGCCGGCACGGTTGTCGTGGTCGAACGCCGAACCTCGAGCCGGCCGCTGACCTGGCCGGATGGCTGGACCGCGTGGCCAGACCGCAGCTATGGTGACACCCGGCTGGAGATGGCCGAACGGGCCTGACCGGCCCTGCTAGCGTCGTCACCCATGAGCGGCGCTGTATGCCCAGGATCATTCGACCCCGTGACCCTCGGCCATATCGACATCTTCGAGCGCGCCGCCGCGCAGTTCGACGAGGTCGTGGTCGCGGTGCTGGTCAACCCCAACAAGGAGGGCATGTTCAGCCTCGACGAGCGCATCGCGATGATCGTCGAGTCCACCTCGCACCTGCCCAACCTGCGGGTCGAGGCGGGCGAGGGCCTGGTGGTCGACTTCGTCAAGGCCCGCGGCCTGACCGCGATTGTCAAGGGCCTGCGCACCGGCACCGACTTCGAATACGAGCTGCAGATGGCGCAGATGAACAAGCACATCGCCGGCGTGGACACCTTCTTCGTCGCCACCACACCCAGGTACTCGTTCGTGTCCTCGTCGTTGGCCAAGGAGGTGGCGACGCTCGGCGGCGACGTGTCGGAACTGCTGCCCAAGCCGGTCAACGTGCGGCTGCAGGCGAAGCTGAAGGATTAATCTCCCCGTTCGGCGGGTAGGCCACTGGCGGCGCACAGCCCAGCGCCCCAACCGATGAATACCGGAGGTTACTGCCGTGGTCGAAACGTTTGTTCAGTCGACCGATGATGTCGTGAAGTTTCTGCGGGATCAGCACAACCTGATCAAGGACCTATTCGAGGAAGTGCTGTCCGCATCGAGCGATGAAGCGCGTGAAAAAGCGTTCGTCGACCTGCGCCAGTTGCTCGCCGTGCACGAGACCGCCGAGGAGATGGTGGTCCATCCGCGTGTGCGCCGCGAGATCGCGACCGGCGACGAGATCGTCGACGCCCGCCTGCACGAGGAGCATGAGGCGAAGGAGCAGCTGTCGAAGCTGGAGAGCATGGACATCAGCTCCCAGGAGTTCATCGATGAGCTCACAAAATTCCGGGACGCGGTGTTAGAACACGCCGAGCACGAGGAAGCCGAGGAGTTCACCAAGCTCCGTCGGGAACTCGATGCCGACGACCGCAAGAAAATGGTCTCAGCTGTACTGGCCGCCGAGGCCATCGCGCCGACCCGTCCGCATCCCGGCGTGGAGTCGGCGAAGCTGAACTTCGCGCTCGGCCCCTTCGCCTCGATGCTGGACCGGGCCCGCGACGCCATCGGTGCGGCGCTCCGCTGATTTCCGGCCCCACCCTGCCGGCAGAGTCGCTTCTTGACATAATCACGCCGTTGGATCAGACCAGACGTGTTTGGCTGAGGCGAGGGCGACACACCGGCGTCGAGAAACTGAGTCACAGGCGTAACACCAGGCACACTGGTAACTAACAACTACGCCTGGAGGGTGTGCCGTGTACCGAGTTTTTGAAGCGCTCGACGAACTGGGCGCGATTGTGGAAGAAGCGCGCGGGGTGCCGATGACGGCAGGCTGCGTGGTCCCGCGCGGTGATGTCCTCGAACTGATCGACGACATCAAGGACGCGATCCCCGGCGAACTCGATGATGCCCAGGACGTCCTCGACGCGCGCGATTCATTGCTGCGTGAGGCAAAGGAGCACGCCGACTCGATGGTGTCGACGGCCACCGCGGAGGCCGACTCGATGCTCAACCACGCCCGCGCCGAGGCCGACCGGTTGCTCGCCGACGCGAAGGCGCAGGCCGATCGGATGGTTGCCGAAGCGCGCCAGCACTCCGAGCGGATGACGGGCGAGGCCCGCGAGGAAGCGGCCCGCATCGCGGCAACCGCAAAGCGCGAGTACGAGGCCAGCACCGCGCGGGCCAAGGCCGAGGCCGACCGGCTCATCGAAAACGGCAACCTGTCCTACGAGAAGGCCGTCCAGGAGGGCATCAAGGAGCAGCAGCGGATGGTGGCGCAGACGGAGATCGTCGCCACCGCGACCGCCGAGGCCACCCGGCTCATCGACTCCGCGCACGCCGAGGCCGACCGGCTGCGCGGCGAGTGCGACATCTACGTCGACAGCAAACTCGCCGAATTCGAGGACTATCTCAACGGAACCCTGCGTTCGGTCGGGCGCGGTCGTCACCAGCTACGCACCGCGGCCGGCACTCACGACTACGCGCAGCGCTGACCGCCGGCGCCACTGAGCGCAACCTCATGTGCCTGAGTTCGCTGGTGGGGTCGCCGTAGGATTGCTTTCATGGCGACGCATGCGAAAGCGGCAGCGCATCGCGGTCGACGATCACCACTTGTGATCGACATTTCCCGGCTCGGCCGCAGACCAGGTTCGATGCTGAGCGTGCACGAGTCGGTGTCCAGCCCGTCGCGTATCGGGCTCGACCTGATCGCGATCGACGAGGGCGCGCCGCTCGAACTGGACCTGCGGGTCGAGTCGGTATCGGAGGGCGTGCTGGTCACCGGGACGGTGTCGGCCCCGACATCGGGGGAGTGCGCGCGCTGCCTGACGCCGATCGCCGGACACGTCGAAATCGACCTGACCGAATTGTTCGCCTATCCCGACAGCGCCACCGACGCGACCACCGAAGCCGACGAGGTGGGACGCGTCAAAAACGACACGGTCGACCTCGAACAGCCCATCATCGACGCCGTCGGGCTGGCCCTTCCGTTCGCCCCGACCTGCGGGCCGGACTGTGCGGGGCTCTGCCCCCAGTGCGGGATCCCGCTCGCCACGGCCGAACCGGGACACCACCACGAGCAGATCGACCCGCGCTGGGCGAAGCTGACCGCCCTGCTGCCCGAACAGCCGGCGACCGAGGAGCCTGGAGGGTCGTCATGACCGACGACCGGGCTCCGCTGCTCAAAGCGCTTGGCGTTGACCTGCCCGACGAACTGCTCACCGTCGCGCTGACGCATCGCAGCTACTCCTACGAGAACGGCGGGCTGCCCACCAACGAGCGGCTGGAGTTTCTTGGTGACGCGGTGCTGGGGCTGACCATCACCGAGGAGCTCTACCACCGGCATCCGGACCGCCCCGAGGGCGACCTGGCCAAGCTGCGGGCCAGCGTCGTCAACACCCAGGCGCTGGCCGACGTCGGACGCGGCCTGGGCGACGACGGCCTTGGCGCATACCTGTTGCTCGGTAAGGGGGAAGAGAACTCCGGCGGCGCCGACAAATCCAGCATTCTGGCCGACGGCGTCGAATCTCTGCTCGGCGCAATCTATTTGGAGCACGGCATCTCGGTGACCCGTGAGGTGATCCTGCGGCTGTTCGGCAACCTGCTCGACACCGCGCCCACCCTGGGGGCCGGCCTGGACTGGAAGAGCAGTCTGCAGGAACTGGCCGCGGCCCGCGGTCTGGGCGCTCCGTCCTATGTGGTGACCTCGACGGGCCCCGATCACGACAAGGAATTCACCGCGACGGTGATCGTCAACGACACCGAGTACGGCGCGGGCGTGGGCCGGACCAAGAAAGAGGCCGAGCTCAAGGCCGCCGCGGCGGCGTGGACCGCGTTGGACAGTGCCTGAACTCCCCGAGGTCGAGGTCGTTCGGCGGGGACTCCAGGCCCATGTTGCGGGTCGAGGAATCACCGCGGTGCGGGTGCATCACCCCCGCGCCGTCCGGCGTCACGAGGCCGGCCCGGCTGATCTGACGGCGCGGTTGCTCAACGCGCGCATCACCGGCACCGGACGGCGCGGCAAGTACCTATGGCTGACGCTCGACGATGGGGCTTCGGCGTTGGTGGTGCATCTCGGGATGAGCGGACAGATGCTGCTCGGGCCGCTGCCGAGGGAGGATCACCTGCGCATCGCCGCGCTGCTCGACGACGGCACCGCACTGAGTTTCGTCGACCAGCGCACTTTCGGCGGCTGGATGCTCGCCGACATGATCACCATCGACGGAACCGATGTCCCCGAACCGGTCGCCCACCTCGCGCGCGATCCGCTCGACCCGCGTTTCGACCGCGACGCGGTCGTTACGGTGTTGCGGCGCAAGCATTCCGAGATCAAGCGCCAACTGCTGGACCAGACCGTGGTGTCGGGCATCGGCAATATCTACGCCGACGAGGCGCTATGGCGGGCCAAGGTGAACGGCGCCCGCGTCGCGTCATCGATGAGCCGTAAACAGCTGGCCGAGGTGCTCGATGCCGCGGCCGAGGTGATGGCCGAGGCGCTCGGACAGGGCGGCACGTCGTTCGACTCGCTCTACGTCAACGTCAACGGCGAGTCGGGCTACTTCGAGCGTTCGCTGGACGCCTACGGACGCGAAGGTGAGCCCTGCCGGCGCTGCGGCGCGGCGATGCGGCGGGATAAGTTCATGAACCGCTCGTCGTTCTACTGCCCGAAATGCCAGCCCCGCCCGCGCGTGCGGCGCAGCTGAATTCTCGCCGAGATCGACGAAATGGCGGCCGCTACTCGCACTTCCTGCGAAACGTGAGTTTGGGCGGTGCAAGGTAGAAAGAGAGCCATGACGGAACTGTGGGTCGAGCGCACCGGTGTGCGCCGCTACACCGGGCACAGCTCACGCGGTGCACAGGTGCTCGTCGGGTCCGAGGACGTCGAGGGCGTCTTCACGCCGGGCGAGCTGATGAAGATCGCGCTGGCGGCCTGCAGCGGGATGAGCAGCGACCAGCCGATTCGCCGCCGCCTCGGCGACGGCTACCAGGCGACGATCACGGTGTCCGGCGCGGCCGATCGCGAGCAGGAACGCTACCCGCTGCTCGAGGAGAACCTGCACCTCGACCTCTCGGGGCTCTCCGAGGACCAGGTGTCCAGGCTGCTCACCGTCGTGGAGCGCGCCGTCGACCAGGTCTGCACGGTTGGGCGCACGCTGAAATCCGGCACCAAAGTGACATTTGGGGTCACTGATGTTCGCCGAACCTGACGTCAGGCTGACCGGCCTGGGTGCACGGCTACGTCCAGGGCGTGGGTTTCCGGTGGTGGACCCGCGCGCGGGCACTGGAGCTCGGCCTGACGGGGTTTGCTTCCAACCGACCCGACGGCCGCGTGCAGGTCATCGCCCAGGGACCGCGCGACGCCTGCCAGCGACTGCTTGACCTGCTACAAAGCGGCAGGACGCCGGGCTCGGTCGACAAAGTCGTCGCGGATTGGTCAGAAGTAGGCGACCCGATCGACGGCTTCAGCGAGCGATAGCCCTCTCGGCGGTAGTCTGGCACGTCGTGCACCTCAAGAGTCTGACGCTCAAGGGCTTCAAGTCCTTCGCTTCGTCGACGACTCTGCGCTTCGAACCCGGAATCACCTGCGTCGTCGGCCCCAATGGGTCGGGCAAGTCCAACGTGGTCGATGCCCTGAGCTGGGTGATGGGCGAGCAGGGCGCCAAGACGCTGCGCGGCGGCAAGATGGAGGACGTCATCTTTGCCGGCACGTCGTCGCGGGCCCCGCTGGGTCGCGCCGAGGTAATCGTGACGATCGACAACTCCGACAACGCGCTGCCGATCGAATACTCCGAGGTGTCGATCACCCGGCGGATGTTCCGCGACGGCGCCAGCGAGTACGAAATCAACGGCAGCGGTTGCCGTTTGATGGACGTACAGGAGCTGCTCTCCGACTCGGGCATCGGCCGCGAAATGCACGTGATCGTCGGCCAGGGCAAATTGAACGAGATCCTCGAATCGCGGCCCGAGGACCGGCGGGCCTTCATCGAGGAGGCCGCCGGCGTGCTCAAGCACCGCAAGCGCAAGGAAAAGGCGGTCCGCAAGCTCGATGCAATGTCGGCGAACCTGGCCCGGCTGACCGACCTGACCACCGAGTTGCGCCGCCAGCTCAAGCCGCTGGGCCGGCAGGCCGAGATGGCCCGGCGCGCGGCGACCATCCAGGCCGATTTGCGCGACGCCCGGCTGCGGCTGGCCGCCGACGACCTGGTCACCCGGCAGGCCGAGTTCGACGACACCAATCACGCCGAAACGACGCTGCGCCGCGAACACGATGAACTGACCGACCGGCTGGATGCCGCGACCGTCGCGCTTACAGCTCACGAGTCGGCGGTCTCCACCCTCAGCGAGCGCGCGGAAGCAGCCCAGCAGACCTGGTTTCGGCTGTCGGCCCTGGCCGAACGGGTCAGTGCGACGGTGCGCATTGCCACCGAGCGGGCACAGCTCCTCGACGCCGAACCGGAATTGTCGACGGGCGCGGACCCCGAAGCCCTCGAGGCCGAGGCCGCCGCGGTCGCGGCGCAGGAACAGCATCTGCTCGCCGAGCTGGCCGGGTCGCGGAACCGATTGCAGGCCGCCCGCACCGAACTGACCGAACGCGCCCGCGTCGCGGCCGAGGCCGAACGCGCCCACCTGGCCGCGGTCCGGGCCGAAGCGGATCGCCGCGAAGGGCTGGCCCGGCTGGCCGGCCAGGTGGACACCATGCGCACCCGCGTCGAGTCCATCGACGAGACCGTTGCACGTCTGTCGGTAGGCATCGACGAGGCGGCGGCCCGCGCGCAGCAGACCCAGGGCGATTTCGAGACGGTGCAGGGCCGGGTCGGCGAACTCGACGCCGGCGAAGTCGGTCTCGACGAGCACCACGACCGCACGGTGGCAGCGCTTCGGCTGGCCGACGAACGCGTCGCCGAACTGCAGTCCGCCGAGCGCGGCGCCGAGCGTCAGGTCGCATCCCTGCGGGCCCGCATCGATGCGCTGTCGGTCGGCCTGGACCGCAAGGACGGCGCCGCCTGGTTGCAGAAGAACCGCAGCGGCGCAGGGCTTTTCGGCTCTGTGGCCAAGCTTGTCAAGGTCCAGCCGGGCTATGAAGCAGCAGTGGCGGCGGTCCTCGGTGCGGCGGCGGACGCCGTTGCCGCGGAGGACTTCGGCGCCGCCCGCTCGGCGGTCGCGGCCCTGAAGGAATCCGACGGCGGCCACGCGGCGATCGTGCTCGGCGACTGGCCGGCGCACCCGCAAACCCCGCCGGCGGCGCTGCCCGACGGCGCCGTGTGGGCGGCGGATCTGGTCGATGCGCCGTCGCGGCTTCGCGGTGCCATCAACGCGATGCTCTCCGGTGTCGCGGTGGTGGCAGACCTGTCAACGGCACTGGACCTGGTCGCCGCGCGGCCGCAGCTGCGAGCGGTCACCGCCGACGGTGATCTGGTCGGAGCGGGCTGGGTCAGCGGCGGATCCGATCGCAAGCCCAGCACGCTGGAGATCACCTCGGAGATCGACAAGGCGCGCGACGAGCTGACCGCTGCCGAGAAGCAGGCCGGCGAGCTGACGGCCGCGTTGTCGGGTGCGCTGGCCGAGCAGGCCGCCCGCCAGGACGGCGCCGAGCAGGCGCTGGCGGCGCTCAACGAATCCGACGCCGCGATCTCGGCGATCTATGAGCAGCTGGGCCGGCTGGGCCAGGACGCCCGCGCCGCCGACGACGAGTGGCAGCGGCTGATCCAGCAGCGCAACGAACTCGAGGCCGGGCGGGCGCAGACGGTCGAGGAACTCGCCGAGCTCGAGACCCGGTTGCACAACGCCGAACAGGCACCGATGTTCGACGCAGAACCCGTGGACCGGCAGGGATCGATGGCCGCCGCCGAGACCGCCCGGGCCGCCGAAGTCGAGGCCCGGCTGGCCGTGCGCACCGCCGAGGAACGCGCGAATGCCGTTCGCGGGCGGGCGGATTCGCTTCGCCGAGCCGCCGCGGCGGAACGGGAGGCCAGGCTGCGCGCCCAGCGTGCCCGCGAGGCACGCGAACACGCTGCCGCGGTAGCCGCCGCGGTCGCCGAGTCCGGCCGCCTGGTCGCCGCGCGATTGAGCGCGGCGGTCGCCGTCGCGTCGCGCGCCCGCGACCGAGTGGCCGCCGAACGCCAGCAGCGTGCGGGCGCGTTGGCGAGGGCCCGCGAGGAGGTCGCCGAGGTGGCCGCCAAGATCGCGTCGTTGACCGATGCTTTGCACCGCGACGAAGTCGCCAAAGCCCAAGCGGCGCTGCGGATTGAGCAGCTGGAAACCCATGTGCTCGAGGCATTCGGGATGGCGCCGGCCGACCTGGTCGCCGAATACGGGCCGGACGTGGCGCTGCCGCCGTCGGAGCTGGAGATGGCCGAATACGAGCAGGCCCGCGAGCGTGGGGAGCAGGTGACCGCGCCCGCGCCCATGCCCTTCGACCGGCCGACGCAGGAACGCCGGGCCAAGCGCGCCGACCGGGAACTCGCCGAACTGGGGCGGGTCAACCCGCTGGCGCTCGAGGAGTTCGCCGCGCTGGAAGAGCGTTACAACTTCCTGTCCACCCAGCTCGAAGACGTCAAGGCGGCCCGCAAGGACCTGCTCGACGTCATCGCCGACGTCGACGATCGCATCCTGCAGGTGTTCAGCGAGGCCTATACCGACGTGGAGCGTGAGTTCCGCGACGTGTTCGCCGCGCTGTTCCCCGGCGGCGAGGGCAGATTGCTTCTCACCGACCCCGACAACATGCTGACCACCGGCATCGAGGTGGAGGCCCGACCGCCGGGCAAGAAGATCAAGCGGCTCTCGCTGCTGTCCGGCGGCGAGAAGGCGCTGACCGCGGTGGCGATGCTGGTGGCGATCTTCAGGGCCCGGCCGTCGCCGTTCTACGTGATGGACGAGGTGGAGGCCGCCCTCGACGACGTGAACCTGCGCCGTCTGCTCGGGCTCTTCGAGCAGCTGCGGGCGCAGTCGCAGCTCATCGTCATCACCCACCAGAAGCCGACGATGGAAGTCGCCGACGCGCTGTACGGCGTGACCATGCGCGACGACGGCATCACCGCGGTGATCTCGCAGCGGATGCGTGGCCAGGAACTGGTGGGCAGCTCGACCGGGTAGGGCTGGCGCCCGGCGCCTGAGACAATGGCGTGGTGTCGACGAGTGTGTGGATCGCAATCGCGGTCATTGCCGTTCTGGTTGTTGCCGCACTGGTGTTCGGGCTGGTGCGCTACCGGCGGCGGCGAATCAGCCTCGGCTCGCCCACCGCGGTAGACCGAGACACCACCAAGCCGATCGACCGCTCCGGCGGGTACACCGCATCGTCGGGCATCACATTCAGCCAGTCGGCACCGCCGGCCGCCCCACCCGAAACCCCCGAACGGATCGACACCGACGGCCTGCCGGCGGTCGGCGACGACGCGACCATCCCGCGCGACGCGCCCAAGCGTCCGATCGCCGATGTGCAACTACCGGAAGTCGCGACCGAAGCCCCACCGGAAGTCGCGACCGAAGCCCCACCGGAAGTCGCGACCGAGGCCCCACCGGAAGTCGCGGCCGAGGCCGCCACCGGAAGTCGCGACCGAGGCCCCACCGGAAGTGGCGGCCGAGGCGCCACCGGAAGTCACGGCCGAGGCGCCACCCGCCCTGGACACCATCGCGCCTCCGGAAGGCAGGCTGGACCGGCTGCGCGGCCGGCTCGCCAAATCCCAGAACGCGCTGGGCCGCAGCATGCTCGGGCTTCTCGGCGCGGGCGATCTCGATGAGGACTCGTGGGAGGCGGTCGAGGACACCCTGCTGATCGCCGACCTCGGCCCGGTCGCCACCGACTCGGTGGTCACCGCGCTGCGCTCGGCGATGGCCAGCAGCCGGGTGCGCAGCGAGACCGATGCCCGCGCGGTGCTCCGGCAGGTCCTGATATCGGAGCTCCGGCCGGAGCTGGATCGCTCCATCAAGGCGCTGCCGCATGAGGACAAACCGTCGGTGCTGCTGGTGGTCGGCGTGAACGGCACCGGTAAGACGACCACGGTCGGCAAGCTGGCCCGCGTCCTGGTCGCCGACGGCCGCCGCGTCGTGCTCGGCGCCGCCGATACCTTCCGCGCCGCCGCCACCTTCCAGTTGCAGACCTGGGCGTCGCGGGTTGGCGCGCAAGTCGTGCACGGAGCCGAAGGCGCCGACCCGGCGTCGGTGGCGTTCGACGCGGTGGACGAGGGCATCGAATCGGGCGCGGACGTCGTCGTCATCGACACCGCCGGCCGGCTGCACACCAAGACCGGCCTGATGGACGAACTCGGCAAGGTCAAGCGGGTGGTGAGCCGGCGGGCCGCGGTCGACGAGGTGCTGCTGGTGCTCGACGCGACGATCGGACAGAACGGTCTGCCGCAGGCCCGGGTATTCGCCGAAGTCGTCGACATCACCGGCGTGGTGCTGACCAAACTCGATGGCACGGCAAAGGGCGGAATCGTCTTCCACGTCCAGCAGGAATTGGGTGTGCCGGTCAAATTGGTCGGGCTCGGCGAGGGCCCCGACGATCTCGCTCCGTTCGAGCCGGCCGCATTCGTCGACGCCCTTCTCGGTTAACGCACACGCGTCAAAACCGCGCGATGTAACACCCGCGAAACGCATCCGGCGTATCCGTTCACACGAGCGAAACACGCCAGCGTCTTAGACGAAACAACCACTCAGCATTGTTCTGGACCAGGTCAACGGTCGTAAAACGTTGCGGCTGTGGCGTGTCGAAGGAGGAAACCGCGAGTGGATCAATTCCCAACACTGGGCATCCCCGATACCGGTGACACGGCGTGGATGCTGGCCAGCTCCGCGCTCGTGCTTTTGATGACGCCAGGCCTGGCGTTCTTCTACGGCGGCATGGTTCGCGCCAAGGGCGTCCTCAACATGATCATGATGAGCATCAGCGCCATGGGCGTCGTCACCGTGCTGTGGGTGCTGTACGGCTATTCGCTGGCCTTCGGCAACGACGTGAACAACCTGTTCGGCGACCCGACGCAGTACTGGGGTCTCAAGGGTCTGATCGGCGGCACCTATCTGCAGCTCGACCCGGCCGAAGCCGAGGTTGCGATCCCATTGGCCGGCACGATCCCGCAGACGGTGTTCGTCGCATTCCAGCTAATGTTCGCGATCATCACGGTGGCGCTGATCTCGGGGGCCGTTGCCGACCGCATGAAGTTCGGTGGCTGGCTGCTGTTCGCGGGGCTGTGGGCGACCGTGGTCTACTTCCCGGTCGCGCACTGGGTCTTCGCGTTCGACGGTGTCACGGCCGAGACCGGTGGGTGGATCGCGAACAAGCTCGCGGCCATCGACTTCGCCGGTGGCACAGCGGTTCACATCAACGCCGGCACCGCCGGCCTGGTTCTG
The DNA here is from genome assembly GCA_963799495.1 of uncultured Actinomycetota bacterium. Lineage (GTDB taxonomy): Bacteria > Actinomycetota > Actinomycetes > Mycobacteriales > Mycobacteriaceae > Mycobacterium. The sequence continues at coordinate 355,532 of CAWCXH010000025.1, read as the reverse complement.
GCGATCATCCTGGGCAAGCGGATTGGCTGGCCGGGCACCCCGATGCGGCCGCACAACCTCCCGTTCGTCATGCTCGGCGCCGGTCTGCTGTGGTTCGGCTGGTACGGCTTCAACGCAGGTTCCGCGGTGGGATCCAACGGCATTGCCGGGGCGACGTTTATCACCACCACGATCGCGACCGCTACGGCGATGCTGGCCTGGCTGCTCACCGAACGCATCCGCGACGGTCACGCCACGTCTCTGGGCGCGGGCTCGGGCATCGTCGCGGGCCTGGTGGCCATCACGCCGTCCTGCTCGTCGGTCAACGTCCTCGGTGCGCTGATCATCGGTTTGTGCGCGGGCGTGTTCTGCGCCCTGGCCGTCGGGCTGAAATACAAGCTCGGCTTTGATGATTCGCTCGACGTCGTCGGCGTACACCTGGTCGGTGGCCTCGTCGGCACCCTGATGGTGGGCCTGGTGGCCGCACCCGAGGCGCCGGCCGGGGTTTCCGGCCTCTTCTACGGCGGCGGGTTCGACCAATTGTGGCGCCAGGCGATCGGTGCCGGTGCGGTTCTGCTCTATTCGGCGATCGGTACCGCTATCGTGGCGTTGATCGTGAAATACACAATCGGGCTACGCCTTAGCGAGGAGGACGAAGCGTCCGGTGTCGACGAGGCCGACCACGCGGAAACCGGATACGACTTCACGACTGTCGGTAGCAGCTCGGTTCTTGGCCGTTCCGCCGCGGAGGTATGAGAGAAAATGAAGCTGATTACTGCGATCGTCAAGCCGTTCACGCTCGAAGACGTCAAGACCGGCCTTGAGCAGACGGGTATTCTCGGAATGACCGTCAGCGAAGTTCAAGGCTATGGCCGCCAGAAGGGCCACACCGAGGTCTATCGAGGCGCCGAGTACTCCGTCGACTTCGTGCCGAAGGTCCGCGTGGAGGTCGTGGTCGATGATTCCGCCGTCGACAAGGTGGTGGACGTCATCGTGCAGGCCGCGCGTACCGGGAAGATCGGTGACGGCAAGGTGTGGGTCAGCCCCGTTGACACCGTGGTTCGGGTTCGTACCGGCGAGCGGGGGTCCGACGCCCTTTGAGTCCTACCGTGAGTTGAGATGTCGCCTCCCGGCCATGCACCGTGTGAGCGTTGTTGGGTAGGGCCGGGGGAGGATTCGAAATGACAGAGCAGAAACCAGATTCCGCCGCCGGAGCCTCTCGATGGGAGGCCCCGGCGACGGTCTCGTTGCGCCCTGCAACCGATCTGGCCGCCGCAGCCGAACAGCTGCTCACCGGTGGTTCACGTCAACTTGATTCGGTCGCGCTTCGGGACGCGCTGCTCGACTTGCACGAGTTCTGGCTCACCACAAAGGCCGCCGAGATCGGCATCACGGCCACCAGTGGCTTCGCGATCGTCGCCACCGGGGGGCTGGGCCGCAGAGAACTGGTCCCGTTCTCGGATCTCGACCTGATGCTGCTGCACGACAACATGCCCGCCGCTGTGGTCAGTCAGGTCGCCGAGATGCTGTGGTACCCGTTGTGGGACGCCAACATTCGAATCGACCACAGCGTGCGAACCGTGCCCGAAGCGCTGAAGGTCGCCGGGGAAGAAATCTCGGCGGGGCTTGCCATGCTGGAGGTGCGGCATATCGCCGGCGACTCGGACCTGGCGTCGCTTCTGGTCGGCGGCGCACGCAGGCAGTGGCGCACCGGAATCGCTTCGCGTTTCGACGAACTCGTCGACCACACCCAGTCGCGCTGGCAGCGCAGCGGCCAGATCGCCCACCGCGCCGAGCCCGATCTCAAATGCGGCCGCGGCGGGCTGCGTGACGTCCAGCTCCTCAACGCCCTGGCAATCGCACAGCTGGCCGACGTGTATCCCAGCCCGTCACTCGCGTCACCGACGGGATCGCTCGGCGGTGCGCATCTGGCGCTGCTGAACGTGCGAACCGAACTGCACCGGGTGTCTGGGCGCGGGCGCGAACTGCTGCTGGCCCAGCACGCCGACGAGATCGGCGCGGCCTTGCGCATCGGCGACCGATTCGACCTGGCCCGCACACTCAGTGACGCGGCCCGAACGATCAGCTACTACGTGGACGCCGGTCTGCGAACCGCGGCCAATGCGTTGCCGCGCCGCGGATTTGCCGCGTTGCGTCGCCCCGTGCGCCGCCCCCTCGACGAAGGTGTTATCGAGTACGCGGGTGAGGTGATCCTGGCCCGCGACGCCAGACCCGAACGCGATCCGGGGTTGATCCTTCGGGTGGCGGCCGCTTCGGCCACCACCGGGCTGCCGTTGTCCGCGTCGACGCTGAGCCGGTTGGCCGCCTCGGCGCCCGAACTGCGCACGCCGTGGCCGCGCCAGGCGGTCAAAGATCTGCTGGTGCTGCTGGCCGCCGGTCCAAGCATGGTGGCCACCATCGAGGCGCTGGATCGAACGGGCTTGTGGGGCAGGCTTTTTCCGGAGTGGGGCGCGGTGCGTGACCTGCCGCCCCGTGATGTGGTGCACATCTGGACGGTGGACCGCCACCTGGTCGAAACCGTTTCGCGGGCAAGCGCATTCACCACGCGGGTGTCCCGACCGGACATGTTGGTGCTGGGCGCGCTGGTGCACGATATCGGCAAGGGCCGCGGCGGTGACCACAGTGTCATCGGGGCCGAACTGGCCACCCAGATCGGCAACCGGCTGGGGTTGTGGCCCTCCGATGTCGAACTGCTCTCCAAGGTGGTGCGCTATCACCTGTTGTTGCCCGACACCGCGACCCGCCGTGACCTGCAGGACCCGAAGACCATCGCCTCGGTCGTCGACGCGTTGGGCGGCGACCCGGTGCTGCTGGAGTTGCTGCACACGCTGGCCGAAGCCGATTCGTTGGCCACCGGGCCCGGGGTGTGGGGCGACTGGAAGGCGTCGCTGATCGGTGACCTGGTCCGCCGGTGTCGGTTGGTGATGTCGGGAGAGCCGTTGCCGCAGCCCGACCCCATTGACCCGCGGTATCTTTCGCTGGCGTCGGAGGTCGGTGTGCACGTCGAGATGACCCCTGGTGACAGCCCGCACATCTACAACGTCATCATGATCGCCCCCGACCGTCGGGGTCTGCTGTCCAAGGCGGCCGGCGTGCTGGCGCTGAACTCTCTGCGGGTGCATTCGGCGTCGGTCAACAGCCACGAGGGTTCGGCCATCAACACCTTCGTGGTGTCACCGCATTTCGGTTCACCGCCGGCGGCAGAGCTACTGCGCCAGCAGTTCATCCTGGCCCTCGACGGTGAACTCGACGTCATCGCCTCGCTGCAAAGCCGTGACCGCGACGCCGCGCATCAGGGCACGACCCGGGTCGGGGAGGTGGCTGCCGCGGTTCCGATCAACCCGGTGCCGGCGCCCCCGCGGGTGCTGTGGTTCGACGGCACCTCGCCGGGCGAGCTGGTGGTTCAGATCCGGACCATCGACCGCGCCGGCCTGCTCGCGATGCTGACCGCGGTGTTCGAGCGCGACGGCATGGATATCGCGTGGGCAAAGGTCACCACGTTGGGTTCGTCGGTGCTTGATGCGTTCTGCGTCGTGGTGCCCGCCCTGGCGTCCAGCGACGCGGAGGCAGGTCCCGACTGCGCCGCCGTGCGCGAGGAACTCGAGCGTGACCTGTTCGCGGTGCTGCCGTCGCCCGCGCCCGCGAAGCCGGTATCCGAAGCCAGCTAGTCTTGACCCGTGTTTGAATCCCTGTCCGACCGGTTGACCGGTGCCCTGCAGGGGCTGCGCGGCAAGGGCCGGCTGACCGACGCCGATATCGACGCGACGGCCCGCGAGATCCGGCTGGCGCTGCTGGAAGCCGATGTCTCGCTGCCGGTGGTCCGTGAATTCGTGGCCCGGATCAAGGAGCGCGCCAAGGGCGCGGAGGTCTCCGGCGCGCTGAACCCCGCCCAGCAGGTCGTCAAGATCGTCAACGAGGAACTGATCGGCATCCTCGGCGGCGAGACCCGCCAGCTGGCGTTCGCCAAGACCCCGCCTACCGTGATCATGCTGGCCGGCCTGCAAGGCTCCGGTAAGACGACGCTGGCCGGCAAGCTCGCCAAATGGCTTGGCGGACAAGGACATACGCCGCTGCTGGTAGCGGCCGACCTACAGCGACCTGGTGCGGTCAACCAGCTGCAGATCGTCGGCGAACGTGCCGGGGTGGACGTCTTCGCGCCTCATCCGGGGGTGTCGTCGGGAGGCTCGGCCGACGTGGGTCCCGGCGACCCGGTCGCGGTCGCGTCCGCCGGTCTCGCCGAGGCCAGGGCCAGGCACTTCGACGTCGTGATCGTCGACACCGCCGGCCGACTCGGCATCGACGACGAACTGATGAACCAGGCGGCCGCGATCCGTCAGGTCGTGGACCCCGACGAAGTGCTGTTCGTGCTCGACGCGATGATCGGCCAGGACGCCGTCGCCACGGCCGAGGCGTTCCGCGAAGGCGTCGGATTCACCGGCGTGGTGCTGACCAAGCTCGACGGCGACGCCCGCGGCGGCGCGGCACTGTCGGTGCGTGAGGTCACCGGCGTGCCGATCCTGTTCGCGTCGGCCGGCGAGAAGCTCGACGACTTCGACGTCTTCCATCCAGACCGGATGGCCAGCCGCATCCTCGGCATGGGCGACGTGCTGACCCTGATCGAGCAGGCCGAGCAGGTTTTCGACGCCCAGCAGGCCGAGGCCGCCGCCGCCAAGATCGGGTCCGGCGAGCTGACGCTGGAGGACTTCCTCGAGCAGATGCTGGCCATCCGCAAGATGGGTCCGATCGGCAACCTGCTCGGCATGCTGCCCGGCGCGGGCCAGATGAAAGAGGCGCTGGCCGCCGTCGACGACAGGCAACTGGACCGGCTGCAAGCCATCATCCGCGGAATGACGCCGGCCGAGCGGGCCGACCCCAAGATCATCAACGCGTCCCGGCGGTTGCGGATCGCCAACGGGTCTGGTGTGACCGTGTCAGAGGTCAACCAGCTCGTCGACCGGTTCTTCGAGTCCCGCAAGATGATGTCGCAGATGGCGGGGCAGATGGGCATGCCGTTCGGGCGCAAAGGCTCATCGCGCAAGGCTGGAAAGGCCAAGGGCAAGAAGGGCAAGAAGGGCGGACGCGGGTCGACGCCGCCGAAGGTGCGCAACCCGCTGGGCGCCGGGATGCCCGGCATGCCTGCCGGTTTCCCCGACCTGTCGCAGATGCCCAAGGGCCTCGACGAGCTGCCGCCGGGTCTGGCAGATATCGACCTTTCGAAACTGAATTTCCCGGGCAAGCAGTAACGTGCGGCTGCACGTTCGCGGGCGCGGCCTGCCCGACGAGCAGCCGGCCCAGTGGTGGATCGTCGACGGCGTCCTGAGCGCCGAGCCGGTCAGCGGCGCGGACACCGTCTTCGGTGCTGAAGGGGCTGGTGGATGGATCCTTCCCGGCCTGGTCGACGCGCACTGCCACGTCGGCCTCGGGCCGCACGGCGCCGTCGACCTTGACGAGGCGATCGGGCAGGCCGAAACCGAGCGAGACGTCGGTGCGCTGCTGCTCCGCGACGCCGGGTCGCCTACGGACACCCGCAGCCTCGACGACCACCACGACCTGCCCCGGATCATCCGGGCCGGGCGGCACCTGGCCCGCCCGAGGCGCTACCAGCGTGGGTACGCGATCGAACTGGAAGACGAATGGCAGCTTCCCGATGCGGTGGCAGAGCAGGCGCGATGGGGTGACGGCTGGGTGAAGCTCGTCGGCGACTGGATTGACCGCGACACCGGCGACCTGGCGCCGCTGTGGTCCGACGACGTGCTCAAGGCGGCCATCGACGCCGCTCACGCCAACGGTGCCCGGGTCACCGCGCACGTGTTCAGCGAAGACGCGCTGCCGGGCCTGATCAATGCCGGTATCGACTGCATCGAGCACGGCACCGGGCTGACCGACGACACCGTCGAGGCGATGGTCGAGCACGGCATCGCCCTGGTGCCCACACTGATCAACATCGAGAACTTCCCCGGCATCGCCGACGCGGCCGCGAAGTACCCGAAATATGCCCGCCACATGCGCGATCTGTACGACCGGTGTTATCCCCGGGTGGCGGCGGCCCGGGAAGCGGGCGTGCCGGTGTACGCGGGAACCGATGCGGGCAGCACCATCGCGCACGGCCGCATCGCCGACGAGATCGACGCACTCAAGGGCATCGGCATGAGCCCGACGCAGGCGTTGGGTGCGGCGTGCTGGGACGCCAGGACATGGCTGGGCCGTCCGGGCTTGGAGCACGGCGCGCCGGCCGATCTGGTGTGTTACACCGATGACCCGCGGCGGGGTGCCGAGGTGCTCAACAATCCCGCCTTGGTGATCCTGCACGGCCGCGTCCTCAACTGACCGCGAAACTGTATTCCGCTACGCATTTTCGACTAAATGGGTAGCGGAATACAGTTTCGCGGTCATTCAGGGCGATTAGAGGGCGCTGACGCTTGCGCTGCGGTCCAGTGCGAAGCCCCAGTCCAGCAGGCTTGCCGCCTGGTCCCAGTAGGTTGGGCCACCGGGTCGGTCCATCCCGAACATTAACGCGACGACCAGCCGGCGCCCATCTCGCTGCGCGGCGCCGACGAACGTCTTCTGCGCGATATTCGTGAAGCCCGTCTTGCCGCCGATGGTGCCGGGATAGCGCTTGAGCAGTTCGTCCTGGTTGACCAGCACCTTGTCGCCGGTCTTGGTGGGGAACACCGCAGTCGGCTGCGCGGTGATCTCCGCGAACACCGGGTTGGCCATCGCGGCCCGGAAGATCATCGCAAGGTCGTGCGGCGAGGTCCACATGTCGATACCGGGACCGTCCAGCCCGGACGGCGAGCCGACGTTGGTGCCGTAGGCACCCACCAGTGCCGCCTTGCCGTTCATTTTCATGACCGCGACATCTCGGCCGCCGAGCATGCTGGCCAGCGTGTTCGCCGCGTCGTTGCCCGACACCAGCAGCAGCGCCTCCAGCAGCTGGCGGGCGGTGTAGGTCCGGCCGGGCGCCACGCCGGCGCAGTTGCATTCGACCCTGGTGTCGGCCTCGTTGGCGACGATCGTGGTGTCGAGGGGAAGCTCGTCGAGGACCGTCAGCGCCAACAAGACCTTGATCGTGCTGGCGGGCGCGTACTGGCCGTACTCGTCGCGGGCGGCAAGCACCTGGCCGGTGTCCATGTCGGCGAGGATCCACGCCTGGGCGGGGCCCTCGGGAACAGGGACGGAGCCCACGGGCTGGCTGATGCCCGGCACCGGCGCGGCCGTTGCAGTGGCGGCCCCCCCGGCGAGCAGGCAGATCGCGGTAGCAATGCACGCGAAAACCTTGCGCATGGCCGCTGAGCCTAACCCGGCGGCACGATCGTGTTCAATCGACGCATGCTGAGCCTGGCGGAAATCTCGGACCGGTTCGAGATCCAGCAACTGCTGATCGACTATTCGACGGCCATCGATCAGCGTCGATTCGACGACCTGGATCGGGTGTTCACGCCGGACGCCTATATCGACTACCGGGCCATGGGCGGGATCGACGGGCACTATCCGGAAGTGAAGGCCTGGCTGGCCCAGGTGCTGCCGAACTTTCCGGCCTACGCCCACATGCTCGGCAATTTCGACGTCCGCATCGACCGCGACACCGCCTCGTCGCGGACGATCTGCTTCAACCCGATGGTTTTGGACGAGGTCGCCAAGCAGGTGCTGTTCTGCGCGCTCTGGTACGACGACGAGTTCGTCCGCACGCCCGACGGCTGGCGGATGACCCGCCGCGTCGAGACGAAATGCTTCGACAAACTGGTGTGACGTCTCACAGCGAACGCCGGCCCACGATGAGGTAGCGCGACATGAGCTTCGCGTCGATACGCGATGTCATATGTCGCGGCAGGCGGTGCTGGTGCACATCGCGGTAAAGCTGCCGATCATCCGCCGGGCACTGAGCGAGCCGCTCGACGACATCCCCACCGGAGAGCTCACCGGCCCGAGCCGTCAGACGGTGTTGCACGGAACCTGGATGGCGGTCGCGATAGCGACAGTGGTCACGGCCACTGCGCGATGTTGAGCAGCAGCCCGGTGGTGAGCTGAAACAGCATCGATCCCACCAGGATCGACGCCCGTTCGATCTGGCGGGGTGAGTCCACCGATGATCGGTCGCTCGAACAGCTTGGGCCACACCGACCTCAGCTTGACGACGATCAGCGGTATCGCGGCGATGCCCGAGAGGACGTGGAGGCCCTGGGTGACCCGGTACAGCCAGACGGGCCGGGTGGGCCAGACGAACCAGGGTTGCGGGTGCTGGATGAGGTGGCTGATCAATCCGGTGATGTAACACATCGCCACCGCGACGCCGAGCCCAAAGGCCAACTGCATGCGGTGATCGCGGTGCCGCGCAGGGTCGTGGTCTTCATGTCGCCGCCAAGCTCGCCACTACACGATCCCCGATCGGGTGGATTCCGGTCACGGCGAGGCCGACATCGTCGGCGAGCCTGCTCACGCAGTCGATGCCGACGGTTGCCCACCGGAACCACGGCCCCACCGCGCGGTATGACTCCAGCCGCACCCATCCGACGCGGATTCCTTCAGTGGCCGAGTCGAATTCGGCCACGCACCGGCCGCCGCGGCTCAGCAGTTCGCCGGCTCGCCGCAGGATGCGCCACGGGTCACCGCCCAGGCCGACATTACCGTCGGCCAGCAGCACCGTCTGCCAGCCTCCCGTCCCCGGCAGGGGTTCGAACACATCGCGGCGCAGGGCCGGCGCGCCCCTGCGCCGGGCCAGTTCGATCGCGGTTGCCGACTGGTCGACGCCGAGCGCGGGCACCCCGCGCTCAACCAAACGCGCGACCAAACGTCCGGGGCCGCAACCCAAGTCGATCGTCGGACCGTGACACAGCTCGACGACCGTGTGGTCGAACTCCTGATCGCCGCGGTGGCCGCCGAGCCAGCTATGCACCGGCAGCCGGTGGACGCGGCCGTCGTCGTCGCGGATCCAGCATCGTTCGCCGTGCAGCGCCCGCTCGTAGAGGTCGCCCAGCACGTCACACCCCCACCGCGTGGGTGGCGGCAAGCCGGCAGCCGGTATCGGTGCCGGCGTTCATTACAAGAGCAACATCGCTGTCAGTGGCCGACGATTGCTGTTGCACGTTGACGCTGGCGTCTGTGACTCCGGTTTCGGAATCGACAAAGACGCGGTCTTCATCAGCGACCTGTTGCAGATGCAGGTCCGTTAGATCCGCATCCCGGCTGGCGGCGACGGGTGCGCACAAAAGCGAAGTCGTCGTAGGCATAACAGGAACCGTAGGGGCGTCGGCCCTCACGAAGAATCCACCGATCGGACGTTGAGCGGTGGAAACTGACGTCCCCTGATCGGGGGAACGGGCGCGTCGGCCGCGGCATTGTGCTCGGGCTAATTGTTGAGGGGCTATCCACCACCGCCGCAATCGCCCGCCCGTTGCCACGGTTGAGCACACGTGCGACTAAGGGGCCTCAGCAATCAGTGGGGGCGCCTGAGTTGCCCGGCGACCGGGGGGTCAACATCGTGGTCTCGACCCGCACGCAGTTCGCCGCAACAATCGCCATACTCGGCGTCCCGAGGTGCGGATTTTCCCGGACGGCCCGCGTTCTGGCACAATGGGCGGCTGTCTGCCGCGCGACTACGTGCTGCTCGGCGGTCACACACGCGAGGCAAAACCGGTTGTGGGCACCTCCGCCCGCATCGCTGAATTGCAGCGTGACACACACAGGAGAATTCGCCCAACCATGGCTGTCAAGATCAAGCTCACGCGGCTTGGCAAGATCCGCAATCCCCAGTACCGCATCGCCGTGGCCGACTCTCGCACCCGCCGCGATGGTCGCTCGATCGAGGTCATCGGCCGCTATCACCCGAAGGAAGAGCCCAGCCTCATCGAGATCGACTCGGAGCGGGCCCAGTACTGGCTCGGCGTCGGCGCCCAGCCCACCGAACCGGTGCTCAAGCTGCTCAAGATCACCGGCGACTGGCAGAAGTTCAAGGGTCTGCCCGGCGCGGAGGGCACGCTGAAGGTCAAGGAGCCGAAGCCGAGCAAGCTGGAGTTATTCAACGCGGCGCTGGCCGCCGCCGAGGGCGCTCCGTCCGGCGAGGCCACCACGCCCAAGAAGAAGAAGGCCCCCGCCAAGAAGGCGGCCGAGGCTGAGAAGGCCGAAGAGCCCGCCAAGACCGAAGTGCCCGCCACGGCCGAAGAGCCCGCCAAGCAGCCCGCCACGGCCGACGAGCCCACCCGGCCGAAGAGCCCGCCAAGGCCGCCGAGCCCGCCACGGCCGACGAGCCCACCCCGGCCGAAGAGCCCGCCAAGCCCGCCGAGCCCGCCACGGCCGACGAGCCCACCCCGGCCGAAGAGCCCGCCAAGCCCGCCAGGCCGAGGCTGAGAAGGCCGAAGAGCCCGCCGAGCCCGCCGAGCCCGCCACGGCCGAAGAGCCCACCCCAAGGCCGAAGAGCCCGCCAAGGCCGAGGCTGAGAAGGCCGAAGAGCCCGCCGAGGCCGAAGAGCCCGCCAAGCCCGCCGAGGCCGAAGAGCCCGTCGAGGCGGTCGAGGCCCCTGCGGCTGCCGAGTCGGCCGAGCCGACCACCGAGAGCTGAGCGCGGCTGTGAGCTCAGTCGTCGTCGACGCCGTCGAACACCTGGTCCGCGGAATCGTGGACAACCCCGAGGATGTCCGCGTCGATATGGTGACCAACCGCCGCGGGCGCACCGTCGAGGTTCACGTGCACCCCGACGATCTCGGGAAGGTCATCGGCCGTGGCGGCCGCACCGCGACCGCGCTGCGCACACTGGTCGCCGCCATCGGCGGCCGGGGCATCCGCGTCGACGTGGTGGACACCGACCAGTAGCGGCGTCTCATGGACCTGGTAGTCGGGCGGGTCGTCAGAGCGCACGGCGTCACCGGCGAGGTCGTCGTCGAGATCCGCACGGACGACCCCGAGACCCGGTTCGCCGCGGGTACGGCGTTGCGCGCCAAGCCATCCGGCGGCGCCCCCGAACGTACCTATGTCGTCGATTCGGTGCGCGACCACGGCGGCCGGCTGCTGATGCGGTTGGAGGGCGTTGCCAACCGTGACGCCGCTGACGCGTTGCGCGGCACCGTGTTTGTCGTCGACTCCGGCGATCTGCCGCCCATCGAGGATCCCGACGAGTTTTACGACCATCAGCTCGAGGGTCTGCGGGTTCAGACCACCGCGGGCACGCTGGTCGGCACCGTCGCCGAGGTACTGCACACGGCCGCAGGCGAACTGCTCGCCGTGCGCGCGGAAGGTGGCGGCGGCGAGGTGCTGGTGCCCTTCGTCAGCGCCATCGTGACCTCGGTTTCACTGGCGGACCGAACCATCGAGATCGACCCGCCCGAGGGTCTGCTGGAGCTGGGCTGACCATGCGTATTGACGTGGTGACGATCTTCCCCGGATACCTGAAGCCGCTACGAGAGTCGTTGCCGGGCAAGGCTATCGATGCCGGCATCGTGGCGCTGACGGTGCACGATCTGCGGCGCTGGACCCACGATGTGCACCGGTCGGTCGATGACGCACCGTATGGCGGCGGGCCCGGCATGGTTATGACGGCACCGGTGTGGGGTGAGGCACTCGACGAAATCTGCAGCAATGAAACGCTTCTCGTTGTTCCCACGCCCGCGGGCCGGCTGTTCGTCCAGACGGACGCGCAGCGCTGGAGCACCGAAAAGCACGTGGTGTTCGCGTGCGGGCGGTATGAGGGCATCGACCAACGCGTGGTTGACGACGCGGCCCGTCGGATGCGGGTCGAAGAGGTCTCCGTCGGCGATTACGTGCTGCCCGGCGGCGAGTCGGCGGCACTGGTGATGATCGAGGCAGTGGTTCGCCTGCTGCCCGACGTGCTGGGCAATCCCGCGTCACACCAGGATGATTCGCACTCGGACGGCCTGTTGGAGGGTCCTAGCTATACCAGACCGCCGAGCTGGCGCGGGCTGGACGTTCCTGACGTGCTGCTGTCCGGTGACCACGCCAAGATCGCGGCGTGGCGACACGAACAGGCGCTGCAGCGCACCCGCGAGCGGCGGCCAGATCTACTGGACTGACTAGATCCGCCCGCCGGGGAACATCGTCTTGACGGCCTGCGTGATCGTCGCGCGGGCGGCGGCGTAGTCACCGGGTTCCAGCGAGCTGATCGCCATCACGTAGCGGCGGTCTGGTCCGATCACGCCGGTGGACACGTGCAACTGGTTGGCGCCGTTCCAGCAGCAAAACCAGCCCTGTTTGACGGCGACAGGCTCGGCATAAAGCCCCTCGGGAATTCCGAAGCGTTGCGGGTAGCCGTCGATACCGGTCGGCGTTGACTGCGCGAGATTGCCCATGATGACGTTGGCCTGTTCGGGCGGCAGTCCGCCGCTACCGTCCAGCAGCATGTCGTAGTAGCGGACCAGATCGCTTGCGGTGCTCAGCGTGACGTCCCAGTGCCCGTTGTAGGGCGCCGTCGTGCCCGTCAACCCGTACCGCGCCTTGACGCGGGAGATGACAGCGTTTCCGCCGCTGCGGTTCCAGAAGTTCTGGGCCGCGCTGTCGTCGGAGGACCGCAGCATGACGTCGAGTGACTTGCGGTCGGCAGGAGAGAGCGTCGTCTGGCCCTTGGACTCCTGCAGCAGCAGGTCGTCGGCGATGAACAGCTTCACCACGGACGCGATCGGGAAGGCCTGGTTGTCACCGTTGGAGACGATCTGGCCGGTGTTGCGGTCGAGCACTACCGCCGAGATGTCGGCGCCGGCCTTCGCGGCGTCCGTGGTGGCTTGGCGGGCGCGGCCCTCGAGGCCTTCGAATGTCGCCGCCGGCTCGTTGGGCGGAGCCTCGGGCAACGGGGCCAAGCTGCCCTGCGGCGCGACGATGATCAGCTGCGCACCCGCGGGGGGCTCGGGTGTCGTGCCGTACACCTTGGCTTCGCATCCAGCGACGACCGGCACCGCGATCAGGACAGCCGCGGAAGCCGTCATCAGCCTCGACGGCTGGCGTCGCATGACCCCTCCTCAACAGATTGGCTAAACGGGCTCAGGGGCTCGCGGCGCTGCTCAGCCCGTTATTCAAGCCTAACGCCTGGACTACCGGTCCGCGTAATTAGACCTCCTCAGCGTTTTGGGCGCCCATTTGGCCGACGATTTCACTGCATGGCCGCCCATCTGGCACAATTGAGCAGTTGTCCGCGCGGGACGGGTAGGACCGCCTGCTGCGAGATACACCCGAACACATCGGCTCGGCGACGGATAACACCGCGAACGCCTGCCCGCAGCCGCCAACAGCAAGGAAGTGTCACCGATGAACACGCTGGACTTCGTCGATCAGACGTCGCTGCGCGACGACATCCCGGACTTCAGCCCCGGCGACACCGTCAACGTGCACGTGAAGGTCATCGAGGGCTCCAAGGAACGCATCCAGGTCTTCAAGGGTGTCGTCATTCGCCGCCAGGGCGGCGGGATCCGCGAGACCTTCACGGTTCGCAAGGAAAGCTATGGCGTGGGTGTCGAGCGGACCTTCCCGGTGCATTCCCCGAATATCGACCACATCGACGTCGCGACTCGCGGCGACGTGCGACGCGCCAAGCTCTATTACCTGCGCGAACTGCGCGGCAAGAAGGCGAAGATCAAGGAAAAGCGCTGACGGTTGCGACGCGCACCGCGCAGCGGCAAGCGTCGTGCTGGCTACGCTGATGCCGTGACCGGACCCACGGACTCCACCGACGAGTCATCCGAGCGCACGCTCGACACCGAAGGTTCGGACGCTCCCGACGCCGACGGCGCCAAAGCGGACCTGTCGAAGCGTAAGCGCACCGCGCTGCGCGAAGGCGTCATCCTGGTGACCATCGCGCTCGTCCTGTACTACATCATGCTGACGTTCGTCGCCCGGCCGTATCTCATTCCGTCCGAGTCGATGGAACCCACCCTGCACGGCTGCAGCGGATGCGTGGGCGACCGCATCATGGTGGACAAGATCACCTATGACTTCTCCGAGCCGCAACCGGGCGACGTGATTGTCTTCAAGGGTCCGCCGAACTGGAACATCGGCTACAAGTCGATCCGGTCGGACAACACCGCGGTGCGGTGGATGCAGAACGCGCTGTCGTTCATCGGGTTCGTCCCACCGGACGAGAACGACCTGGTCAAGCGGGTCATTGCGGTGGGCGGGCAGACAGTCGAGTGCCGCACGAACACCGGGCTGACGGTCGACGGCAAGCGGCTTGATGAGCCGTATCTGAACTTCGTCACCATGAATGTCGACTCCACGAACCCCTATGCCGCCTGCCTGGGCAGTGAGTTCGGGCCGGTCACGGTGCCCGACGGCCGGGTGTGGGCGATGGGGGACAACCGCACCCATTCGGCGGATTCGCGCGCGCACTGTGCCCATACGCCGGCCGACGCGCAGAAGGGGCTGCTGTGCACGGGCGACCCGATGGCCGGGACCGTGCCGATAGACAATGTCATCGGAAAGGCACGGTTCATCGCCTGGCCGCCATCACGATGGGGTTTGGTGCGATCGGTGAACCCGCAGACAACCTCGTAGGAGTGCTTGAGTGCCGGCGACATGGCCGCCCCGAACGGTGATCCGGAAGTCTTCTGGCCTGCGCACCTTGGAATCGGCCCTGTATCGCGGCGGGCTGGGCCCGGTGGCCGGTGTCGACGAAGTCGGTCGAGGCGCGTGCGCGGGTCCTCTGGTGGTCGCGGCGTGTGTGTTGGGCCCGAACCGGTTGGAGAGCCTGGCCGCCCTCGACGACTCCAAAAAGCTCACGGAGAAGGAGCGCGAGCGGCTGTTTCCACTGATCCGCCGGTATGCGGTGGCTTACCACGTGGTGTTCATCCCGTCCACGGAGGTCGACCGGCGCGGGGTGCATGTGGCCAATATCGAGGGCATGCGGCGTGCGGTGGCGGGCCTGGCGGTACGCCCCGGCTACGTGCTCTCCGACGGGTTCCGCGTTCCTGGGCTGCCGATGCCGTCGCTGCCGGTGGTGGGCGGCGACGCCGCCGCGGCCTGTATCGCGGCGGCCAGCGTGCTGGCCAAGGTGAGCCGAGACCGGCTGATGGTCGCGATGGAGTGCGAGCATCCCGGTTACGGCTTCGCCGAGCACAAGGGCTACTGCACCCCGGCGCACACCGCGGCGCTGGCTGAACGCGGGCCGTGTCCTGCGCACCGCTACTCGTTCATCAATGTCCGGCGCGTGGCCACGGCGACCGGCATCAGGCTGGTGACGGAGTTGATCGCACCGGATCAGCGCGGCGAAGTCGGGTAAGGGAAGATGGAGCTAGACCAACAAGAAGGACAGCTGAGCCGATGAGTGCCGAAGATCTCGAGAAGTACGAAACCGAGATGGAGCTCTCGCTCTACCGCGAATACAAGGACATCGTCGGCCAGTTCAGCTACGTGGTGGAGACCGAGCGGCGCTTCTACCTGGCCAACAGCGTCGAGCTGGTGCCGCGCAACTCCGAGGGTGAGGTCTATTTCGAACTGCGCCTCGCCGACGCCTGGGTGTGGGACATGTACCGGCCGGCCCGCTTCGTCAAGCAGGTGCGGGTGATCACCTTCAAGGACGTCAACATCGAAGAGGTGGAAAAGCCTGAGCTGCGGCTGCCCGAGTAGCCGCCAGTTGAGCTGCCCGGCCGACGCCTGCGTCGTGATGAAAAGTCGCGAGCCTGGGTGATTTCACGGCTGGGGCCGACCGATCAACCGATCCTGGTCAGGCGGAACGGCATCGTGACGGTGCGCCACCTGTTGATCCCGCAAGCGCCGCTGGGGCCGACGGTTCGGTCCCAACCGGCGAGGTGGGTGTATCTATCGGCAGCGTCGTTACGCGCCGCCCAGAACGTGAACGACTGTTCTCCCGGCGCGGCGGTGCCATCGGGACACGGCTCCCAGTTGTCGATGGTTCGCACGACGCGCCACCGCCCGCTCACGTAGACCAAGTCGGCGGTCCAGCCCTGATCGCTGGCGACGGTGCCGGTGCAGTCCTGATATGTGCTGCAGGCCGAAGCCTGCTCAGCTCGCTTGATATGCCGAACACGTTGCCGCGCCACGCCTTCGACTGATCTCATTGACCGCCGCCAGTTGTCCACCGCGAAGGGGAGCCTTGATTGGTAATGGGCAGTTCGATTTACGGCTCAACGAAAGGAGCCGTGTTCGGACTCACCCGAAACCTAGCCACTGAGGGGCTCGCGCACGGGATTCGCGTCAACGCTCTTGCGCCACGGGCTTACACGCGGATGTCGGCATCGCAGGCCGATGCGTTGTCCGAGTTCTTCGCTATGCCGAAGGACGCAATGGACGAAATCAACGCAAGCATGCCGCCTGACTTATGTGCTCCCGCAGCGGTATTCCTGGCCCACGAGTCCTGTCTGCTCAACGGCGAGGTCCTGCAGGTTGGCATGGGCACGGTTGCCCGCATTGCCGTTGTGCGCTCACAGGGGATTGCGAAGTCTCCGCTGACCGTGGAGGACATCGCGCAAAATCTCGACCAAGTCATGGATCTCACCGACGCCTACGTGACCGAATCCACCAGGAGCGTGTTGTGACCGATTTCGAATCAGTGGACTTCTTCACCGACGAATCCCTTGTTCCCGACCCGTATCCGTACTTCGACTATCTACGGTCGAAGTGCCCGGCGACGCCCGCTTCTCCATTCGGTGTGCTGGCCGTCACCGGATACGAGGAGGCGCTTGCCGTCTACAAGGACCCGGCGTTCTCCTCGTGTGTCTCGGTCGCGGGCCCGTTCTCGGGCTGCCGTTCGGGCCGGACGGTGACGATGTCACAGAGCTCATCGAGCAACACCGCGCGCAGGTGCCGATGGCCGAACACATCACTTCGCAGGATCCACCACTGCACACCCGCACCCGCGGCCTGTTGAACAAGCTCATCACTCCCAAGCGGCTGAAAGAGAACGAAGACTTCATGTGGGTCTTGGCCGACAAGCAACTCGACAAATTCATCAGCCGCGGTGAATGCGAGTTCCTGGAGGATTACGCGAAGCCGTTCTCGCTGCTCGTGATCGCCGATCTGCTGGGGGTGCCGGCCGAGGATCACGACGAATTCCGCGCAGCGTTCGCGAGTGAACAGTTCGGTGCCCTGGGCGAAGAGTCACCTACTTCGCACAATCCCCTGGAATGGCTGAACGACAAGTTCTACAGCCATATCGAGGACCGCAGGCGTGAGCCCCGCGAAGATGTGCTGACCGAGTTGGCGCAAGCCAAGTACGAAGACGGGTCGACTCCGGAAATCGTCGACGTCATGAACCTGTCGACATTTCTGTTCGCGGCCGGAACCGAAACGACGACGAAGCCGGTCAGCGCCGCGGTCCGGATGATCGGCGAGAACCCGGAGTTCGAGACGTACTTGCGGGAGGACCGCAGCCGCATACCGGCCTTCCTCGAGGAGACACTGCGGATGGAAAGCCCGGTCAAGGCCCACTTCCGGATGGCACGCACATCGACGACCGTCGGCGACGTGAAGGTGCCGGCAGGCACGACGGTGATGCTGCTGCCGGGAGCATGTAACCGAGATGCGCGGAAGTTCGACGAGCCCAACATGTTCCGCACCGACCGGCGCAACGTGCGTGAGCACATCGCGTTCATCCGCGGCGTTCACTCGTGCCCCGGAGCACCGCTCGCGCGCACGGAGGGACGGATCTCGCTGAACCGGATCCTCGACCGGATGACTGACATCAGGATCTCCGAGGAGCACCATGGTTCCTCCGAGGCGCGTCGCTACACCTACGAACCGACTTTCATCATGCGAGGGTTGAGCGAACTGCACATCGAGTTCAAACCGATCAAGTAGGCCGGTAACTAGGACAGATTGGCGGCGACTTCGTCGAAGGCAGCGATCGTCGGGAACAGCTTGGTGGCGTCCTGGGGCAGTGGCCAGCTCGACAGCTTGGCCGCGATGAGATCGGCGGCCCGGTTGACGTAGATCATCTGGCCATGAATCCCCAGGCAGAGCAGTACGTTGTTGCCTGAGGACGGGAACCAGCACTGGTTGCGGTACATCCCACCGGGCATGCGGTTGTCGCCGGGGCTGGCGGCGAATGCCGCCCGCGAGTCGATGCCACCGGTGAAGGTGTCGGCCATCCATGACAGCGACACCACATGCTGGCCCGTCAACGATGCTCCGCCGTTGAGGAAAAGCGACCCGAATCTGGCCAGATCGCGCAGGCAGGCGTTGATGCCGCCGTCGAACATTCCGGTGCCGACCGGGTCGACGCCGATCGTCGCGTCATTCTGGGCACCCAGCTTGCTCCAGAGCAGCTGCGACATCAGCTCGGGCATCCGCAGCCCGCTGGCGGCCTCGCAGATCCAGCCGAGCACGTCGGTCTCGCAGGACCGGTACTGAAACGGCCCGCCATGTGGGGAGGCCTGCCGCAGCGTCAGCAGAAAGTCGAACATGGTGGACGGCAGATCCGGCACGGTGTGCGGCGCCCACCCGATGGCCTGCTCGAGCAGCCGCACCTGGGCCATCGGATTTAGGTAATCCTCGGAAAACGCTATCCCCGAACGCATATCGAGCACATCTCGCACCGTCGCGCCGGCATAACCCGAGTCGGCCAGGCCCGGCACATAAGTGGTCAGCTCCGCATCCACGTCCAGCGCGCCGTCGCTGGCGAGCGCGCCCGCCACCACGCCGATCAGGGACTTGCTCACCGACATCAGCAGATGCGGGGTGTCGGGGACCATGCCGCCGTAGTAGTGCTCCGCCAGCACCTTGCCGTGTTGAATGACGATCCAGCCGTCGGTCGCCGTGGCGGCCATCACATCGCCGACGGTGGTCCGCTTGCGATTCGTCTGGTCGTACAGCGGGACGTCCGAGAGCTCCTGCGGCGCCGACGGCAGCTCGGCGACCGGGCCCGTACCACGTGAAATCACCGCCGTCGGAAGGAAATCGGCGATGTGCTGGAAGGTCCAGTGCAGATGAGGGGCCGACTGCCAGTTTTCGAGCGTCAGTTCTGACGGCACGCGTCCGGGGTCGCCGCCGAGCACGTTGCCTCCTGAAACTTTTGCCGTTGAGTCGGGTGGGGGTGAGTGCCCTCAGACGACCCTAGCTCAGCCCGACTTCACCCCAACATTCGTCCGGGGAGCCGCGGGCTCGGCAATCGGTGTACCTGCGAATTCGGCGCGGATCGAGTCGATCAGGTGGCCCGCCCGAATGGCCAGGGCGGATTTGCCGTCGCCGGAGTCGACCTGCAACCGACCTTTGGTCACCACCACGCCGAGGTCGGCGCCCTTCCAGCGGTAGTCCCCGGGACCGTAGATCCGCAGGAAGAACGCCTCCGACTCGTTCTGCAGCTGGTGCCAGTCCAGCGCGGCCCGGCGGAACACCAGCGCGCCGCTGCCATCCAGCGAGTACTGCCCGGTGCGTGGCGTGGCCGTCAGCCGCTGCACGATATCGTCGGTCTCCTTCAGGATCATCTGGCTCCACACGTCGGCCGAGGCGAGCTCTTCCCAGCGCTCGTTGATCTCGTCGACATCGAGGTCGAAGTCGACGTTCATGTACTCGAGGATGTGAAAGAGGAATAGCGGGATGTCGGCGTAGGCGCCGGCGGTGACATTGGTGATGGACGACGCCCCGCTGACGCGGGGGTTGAGCTCACCGAGGTACACCTCACCGGTATCCGTGTCGACGAGAACGTCCACTTCAAAGAAACCCCGGTAGCCTTCCTTGGCCAGCCGGTCACCAAGCCGTCGCACCAACTGTGTTGCCGTGCGCCGATTCTCGGCGCCCAGGACCTCGGGGTACATTTCGTTGCCGCACCACCCACCGCGCGCCGGGGTCAGATTCTTGTAACCGATCAGCTCCGACATGAAGGGTCCGACGACGGTGCCGCACCGGGTGAGCACGGCCTCGACCGCAACGGGACGGTTGTTGATCCGGCGCATCACCTTGATCTCCTCGCCGACGATATCGGAGCTGTGCTTGCGCCAGTCGGCCTCCGAGGAGATGAAGAAGGTGGTCTTGCCGGAGTCGCCGTACGGTGTCTGCACCACGAGTTCGTCACCGAGACCGGCCTTTTCGGCCGCCGCGGTCAGTCCGGCCCAGTCCTCGACCCGGGTCAGCACGTTCGGCACGCTGGGGGCGCCCGCTTCGTTGCCCAGTTGGGTGGTGACGATCTTGGAGTCGAGGTGCTCCCGCAGGCTCGCCGGCGGCAGGATCAGGTCGTAGCCGAGTTCTTTGCAGATGTCCTCGGTCTCTCGGTCGAAGAAGACCATCACGATCTTGGGGCGCACACCCCGCGGAGTCCCGCCATCGATGAAGGCCCGCACCTCGGGATTGGTCAGCAGCCAGTTGTTGATCTCCTCGCCGCTCTCGAACTCCGTGTAGGGTTTGTCGCTGGGCGTGAAGACGCGGGGATGCGCACCGTCCCAGGCGTCGTAGTACGAGACGTAGGAGAAATTGCGGACCCAGCGGTCCAGGCCCAACAGGTTGAACGGCGTCGCGCCGAAGAAGTAGATCGGCACGTCGTTGGTCCGGAAGAAGTGCCGTACCTCCGAGATGTTCTTCAGCCGGCGCCGTGGTTGTCCCGAGCCGGAGGCGAAGGCCGCATCGGTTCCGACGCTGACTTCCCGCGGCTTGGCCTTGGGGGCGCTGTCGGCAGCGGCAGGCTTTGCGGCGGTGCGCCGCGCGGGAGTTGATTTGGCGGCGCTGGCCTTCTTGGCGGTGGCCTTCGACCCTCGCCTCGATCGAACCGGACGCTCACTCATGGCCCTCACCTCGCTAGTCATCGGATAACTAAACAGTAGTAGCGCGAAGTGCCGAATGGACCCTGGTTGACGAGTTGGCCGATGATGTACCGGTGAAGTCCTTCTACCAGGCGTGGTATCGGTTCGGGACCCCGCCGTGGGGCGGACCGTCGGCGCCGACCTGGTAGACCTCGTCGAGTCGGGACGGATCGCGCCAGGCAGGGCGGTCGACATCGGCTGCGGTACCGGCGCCACTTCCATCTACCTCGCATCGCACGGGTTTGAGGTCACCGGGGTCGACTTTGCGCCGGCCGCCATCGCACGCGCGCGGGCGGCGGCCGCGGATGCGGAGGTCACCGCTACGGTCCTCGTCGACGATTTCACGTCACCGACGGCGATACCCGGGGAATTCGACCTTCTCGTCGACCACGGAACATTCGACGACCTCGACCCGGCGACCGCGAGCGCTATGTCGACACGGCGACCCGCATCGCCGCGGAACGAGCCACGCTCTACCTCTGGTGCTTCGAATGGCCGCCGGTCCGTTGGGAGCGCTGGCTGACCCGGGCCACCCCGCTCGGCGGCGTGAACGTCGAGCCGGGGAAGTCGAGCGCCGATTTTCACCGTGGTGGACCGTCGAGCCGATAGCAAGCGTGCAGCACACTCGGCACCAGATGGCCTCGTCGATCCGCGACCTACCTGATGAGAAAGCGCTCTAGTAGTGGCGGCCCCGGAATGGCGTCATCGTGTGACGCCCAGTTCCCGCAATGAAAGCCGAAGCGCATGCAGCGCGTAATGTAGCCGCGACTTCACGGTGCCTTCGGCGACGTGGAGGTCGTCGGCGATCTGGCGTGTCGTCCAGCCCAGGTAGTAGGAGCGCAGGATCACCGCCCGGTGCTCGTGCGACAGTTGTGCCACTGCCTTCACGATCAACAGCCGGTCCAGCACGGCATTTGTATCGTCTGGCCGAGCCGGCTCGGGTGCACACGAGCCGTGCAGCACGCTCACTTCGTTGCGGAATCGTGAGGTGCGGGTTTCGTCGATGATCATGTTTCGGGCGACGGTGAAAAGCCAGGCCCGCGCGGGTCTTTCGCTATCGCCGCCGACCTGTGGGTGGCACCATGCGCGCAGCAGCGTTTCCTGCACTACATCCTCGGCGCGGGCGCCGTCACCGGTCAGCCGCAGGGCATAGCGCCATAATGCGGCCGCGTGCTCGGCGTAGAGCACCCGCATCCTGTCGGCATCGGGGTCCTTCAACTCAATGTCTTGCGCCGCGCGACGGGTGAGGTGGTCGCGGGCGCCACACGTGCGCTCGCGTCGATTAGTGACCGTGATCCGGCGCTCCATCCTCGGCTCCCTTGGTTCGGTCAGCTGGTGCCGCGTCGACCGCCCGTCTGGCACGGTGAAGCGCAAATCTGGCAATCACTTCGACCGGTGGCCCGCTACTCGCCACGCTAGCCATCGCGTGTTGCCGGCAGCCATGGTCGAAATCGACTACGACAGAGCCGGTGTCCGCCGTTGTGGCCGCTAGTGAGGACAAGCTCCACCTGTGTGGTACCAGTCACCGATGCTGAAAGTCGTTGCGAATGTCCCGCTGTGGCGCTGTGACGATGCCCACGCAGCAAAGCCATTGAGTGACATGTCACGTGCCCGATGTCCAGCGCCGACTTCACCGCTGCGGCGTTTCTCCGGCTCGATCTGGAAGGCGGCGAATCCAAGCTGCGGGATGTGCGCACCATCGTTCAATGCGATTGCGGGAACGTCGCCATTTCTACCGATGTCCGCCCCCGCCGTGGTGACCGCCTAGCCCCCAGCCACCAATGAGGTATTCGTCGCCTCCGAAGGGGACGGGATCAGCAGGAATAGAGTCGTTGATTTGTACATTGCCGGGCGACTGGCATTCGCTATCCAAACCGGCCGCGGGGTTGGCGGCATCGACGCCGAACCCGATCGAGGCAGTCGAGATACTACTACGCAGGAATTGGATACGAGCGGTCGATACCGGTTGCGAGCGCGAGCTTCGTGCGGCTGTCCACACCCGTCTTGCGGAAGATCGACCGCAGGTGGTTCTCCACCGTGTGCACACTGACGCCTCGGCGGCGGGCAATGTGCTTGTTGGCCAAGCCTTCAGCGACGTCGGCGGCGATCTCCCGCTCGCGAAGGGTGAGCGCGGCGAACTTCGGCACGAGTGTCGCGTGGCCGCGCGGCTTGTTGAGCTCCTCCGCCAGCCGCACCCTGCTCAACGTCGAGCCCAATAGCGGAAGCAACCCAGCCAGCCGGGCAACGTCCGCGTCGGAGAAGCGACGCTCACCGGCCGCTCGGTGGAAACCGAGCACGAAGCACTCCGTGTCGGAGTGGGCGAGTCGCGCTAGGAGTACGTGATGGATCCCGATCGGTCCCCAAAACGTTTCGTAGGCCGGTGAGCGAAGGTACTTGGGGAAGTCGAGCCATTCGTCGAGGGAAAACGCCTGGCCGGTCCCGCCCGGTATCGGCGCGGCCACCCCGACCGGGTTGAGGCGGTGGAATTGCTGCCGCCAGGTGTCCTGGCTGTCTGCCTTCATCCGGTGGGCGGAGCTTTGCCCGAGTCGAACCGTGCCGCCATCGCTTATCACCCGGTAAAAACCGGCGGACCGCGCATCAAGGTCGTCGGCCAGAGCGGGAAGCAGCTGGAGAGGAACGTCGTCGAAGGACGTGCTATCGCGGATGAAGTCGGTCAGTCCAGACTGCGCGATGCCCGACGTCGAAACGATCATTACCGCCCTTCCGCTTACCGGACCATGGTTCTAGGGTCGCGAAGCTAGCTGTCGGGGTACTGCGGTCATCCTGGGAGGTCGCTGACAGCGCGGTGGGGTGAATCGGAGGCAATCCAGCCAGCGAGGCTCACGCCGGGGCGCTGGCCAGCGCGTTCAGGACACGGCCCAGCTCGGTGACCGCCTTGCGGTGGGTGGCCCTCTGGTCCTCGGCCCGTGCGACGATCATCGCCGTCTCACACAGGGCGCCGAAGAGGAAGTGGGTGAGGGGACCGGCGGGACGCGGCGCGATCCGGCCCGCATCGACCGCGCGCGCGATGGCGGCCTCCATTCCTCTGAGAAGTGGGGCTTCCTGTTGGCGCATCGCCTCCCAGCCGATTGCCGCGAACGCGTCGAAGAGGACGATCCGTCGCAGTCCGTCCTCGAGGCACGCCTCCAGGAAGGTCCGGCAGCCGGCTTCGAAGGCGTCCCACGGGTCCTTCTTGCGCGCATAGACCGCCGCCAGCGTCGCGGTGAGTTGCTCGACCTCGCGCGCGAACACCGCCTCGAAGAGCTGCCGCTTGCCGTCAAAATGGTGGTAGACGGCGCCCTTCGTGACGCAGGCCCTGGCCGCCACCGCGTCTAGTGAAGTTGCCTCGAAACCGTCTCGGGCGAACAGCTCGCGAGCCGCCTCGACGAGGGCGCTGGTGGTCGCCTCGCTGCGCTCGGCCTGGGATCGTCTCGACTGCTTCGTCGGCACGGATTGACGATAGCCACTGGTGATCACTTAGCTGGTTCCAACACGATCAGCGCGGCCGATCGTCTCCAGCACCATCACCGGGCGCTCACGACCGCTCCAGTAGCCGCAACAGCGCGTCGGTCACCGACTGCGGCCGCTCTTCCATCACGAAGTGGCCGGCGTCGTCGATGATCGTCAGCCCGCAGTTGGGAATCTCGGTGCCGAGTTCCTCGGCGATCGCATACGGCAGGTAGACGTCGCGGCGTCCCCAGATGACTGTCGTCGGGCACGCGATCTGCGCCAGGCCCTGCCGCAGCTCCGAGTTCATCCAGCGTTCGACCGAGTCGGCGGACCTCGGTGTCGTAGTCGAAGTCGAGGCCAAGCGGCCGGTCCGATGCCCCCCAGCCGATGAGGTCTAGCGCCAGCACACGGTGGGTCTCGGCCAGCGCAGGGATCTGGTGGCGCCAGGAGCGGTGGTTCGCCGGGTAGCCGTGTACGAGAACCACCGGCTCGCCGTCGACGAGACCCGCCTCGAGATATGCAAGACGGGCGCCGTCGACCGTGGTGCTTTTCAGTTCGCCAAGGCTTGGCGCGGCAGCCATCGTCACAACACCCGGTAGATGCGGTAGTCGATGTGGTTGGGGGAGAGCACGTTATAGCCGACAGCTACCACTTCGCTGAGCCACGCGTACCGCGGGTCGGCGGTCTCGAACTGCGGCGTCGTCCGCACGTAGGTCTCATCGAAGGCCAGCACCTCGCCCGCGGCAAGGCGCGCGAGCCCGTCGGCCGGGATCTTGATGATGCCACGGGTCTCGTAGTGGATCAGCGCCTCGTCGTGGGTGCGGATCGTGGCACGGACATCCACGCGTCCGATGCCATCGTTACCGACGAGCAGCCAGTCGCCCCCGCCGGGGAGGATCTCGCCGCGCAGCTTCGGCCCGTGGATTACACCGCTTGTCGTGATGAACGTCATCCGGTTGCCGACGGCAGTCGAGATCGGTTGCCCCGGCTGGAGATTGACGTGCATGTCGAACAGGTGTTCCACGGGCAGCGCGCTGACGAGCGGGAGCTGATCGGCGGGGTTGCTGCTCTGCGTCGCTACGGCCATCACTTACTCACCGCCCCAACGACTTTGGAGTCGTGCTCGGCCCGCACATCGGAACCCGGAACTGCCGCCTGCAGTTGCACCATGTCGACGAACGTGTCCTTGCGAGCCACCAGACCGTCCGGCGACACTACGACGACGTCGAGACAGTCGAAGCGGATGTCGCCGGAGATGAGTGCCCAGTCCAGAATCCAGTGATCGTCACCGTAGAGCACGCGGTAGGTCTCGAACGAGAAGTTGGGGAACCGGTCGAAAAGCTCGGTGAACACTTCGTACACCGCTTCGCGGCCGACGACAGGTCCGGCGCCGAGGTGGGTCCAGAACTGGGTGGCATCGGTGTGCAGCGCGACGATTGCGTCAGGGTTGCGATCCGCCCACGCGGCGAAGTAGCGCTCTGAAATCGCTTTGAGGTCTTGGGTCGTGGCTCGGGACATCGGTGCCTCCAATCGAGAGACGAGCAATCTTACATACTCGAGGTAGGTAATAACCTACCACGAGTATGTAAGATGGAAACCAGCCAATCCGAAACGATCTCCCCGATGCGCGGCCGATCTGAAACACTGGGCACGTGCGTGCGACCGCCCAGTGCTGGCTCACCGATATGGACGGCGTCCTGGTACGCGAAGAACAAGCCGTGCCGGGGGCTGCAGAGTTTCTCCAGCGGCTCGTCGAGAAGAAGCGACGCTTCCTCGTCCTAACGAACAACTCGATCTACACACCACGCGATCTGTCGGCGAGGCTGGCCCGATCCGGTCTCACCGTGCCGGAGGACGCGATCTGGACCTCAGCGCTGGCCACGGCCACCTTCCTCAGTGACCAGTTACCCGGCGGCTCGGCCTACGTCATCGGCGAGGCGGGAATGACGACTGCGCTTCACGAGGTCGGCTACACGCTCACCGATATCGAGCCGGACTTCGTCGTGCTCGCCGAGACCCGCACGTACTCGTTCACCGCGATCACCAGGGCGATCCGGCTCATCTTGGGCGGTGCCCGGTTCATCGCGACGAACCCCGACGTGACCGGGCCGTCGAGCGAGGGACCGCTGCCGGCCACGGGTTCGGTTGCGGCCATGATCACCAAGGCCACCGGGCACGAACCGTATTTCGTCGGCAAGCCCAACCCGATGATGTTCCGTAGCGCATTGAACCGGATCGAGGCGCATTCGGAGAACACCATGATGGTCGGCGACCGGATGGACACCGATGTAGTCGCCGGTATCGAGGCGGGGCTCGAAACCATCCTCGTGCTCACCGGATCGACGACCGTCGAGGATGTCGAGAAGTATCCGTTCCGTCCCAGCCGCGTGCTGCCGTCCATCGCCGAGGCCATCGACCTCATCTGAGCACAGCCCCGAACACGAGCTGTGTGCTCCTCTAACCGCGATTTCGGCGTGCTGAGTCGCGCTGAGCGCGACCCAGCACGCCGAAATCGCACGAACCGGGCGCATGATGCAAAGGTGACGCCCGTTGACTTTGCGCAAGAGGTCGAGTTGATCGGCGTTCCGTTCGACGGCTACGGACGGACCGGCAATCAGGCGCGGGCGGCCAGCGCGCTGCGCGACGCCGGACTGCTCGACGCGTTCAACCATCACCGTGTTGTCCAACACGACGACCTCGACCTGCCCGACCCGAACCCGGAGCGTGGGACATCGACCGGCCTGATCAACGAGGCGGCGCTGCTCGCGATGACCGATGCGCTCAACGAGCGAGTCGGGTCCGCCGTGACGGCAGGGCGGTTCCCGTTCGTCTACGGCGGCGATTGTTCGGCGTTGCTGGGCATCGTGACGGGCCTGGGTGGTGACGTCGGGCTGGTGTTCGTCGACGGGCACGAGGACACTATGCCGCTGGATGTGTCCGAAGACGGCGAGGCGGCCAACACCGAGATCGGCCTGCTGCTCGGGCTGACCGGTCGCCTGCTGGCCGGGCCGCTCGGCGATCGGCTTCCGGCGCTGCGGCCGGAACAGTTGGTCATGCTGGGACCGCGCGACGAGGCCTGGCGTCGGCAGTTCAACGTCGGGACCCTGGCCGATTGCGGTGTCTGGCTGGCGCCGCTGGCCGAAGTCGCCGGCGATCCGGCCGGCGCCGGGCGCCGCGCGACCGGGCACCTCGCCCGGGCGGTGGACAGTTGGTGGCTGCACATCGACCTCGACGTGCTGGATCCCGTCGAGTTCCGGGCTCAGGGCCTGCCCGATGTCGAGGACGAACCGGGCGGCCTGACCTGGCCCCAGCTCACCGACCTCGTCCGGGCATTCCTCGATACCGGTGCCTGCGTCGGGTTCAGCATCGCGATCTACGACCCCGACCAGGACCCCGACCGCACGGACGCGACCAATATCGTGGACTTCGTCCGGAATGCGTTCACCGCTTACCGGGAGAGCAGGTAGCGCCCATGGCCGAGCCCATCGACGAACACTTCACCGCAACGGTCTCGGCGATGACCGAGCACCCGTTGGCCGATGGATCATCGCTGACCCTGCCGAACTGCCTGGCCCTGTTCGACGCCCAACTCGGCAGCCGTCACCTCGACCTCGCCGCGCGCTGGCTCCGGTCAAACGGCAAGGGCTACTACACGATTGGCTCGTCCGGCCACGAGGGCAACGTCGCCGTCGCGGCCGCGCTGCGACCCACCGATCCGGCGCTGCTGCACTACCGGTCCGGTGGGTTCTTCCTGGCCCGCGCGCAGCAGGTGACGGGAAGTGACCCGTTGCGTGACGTCCTGCTCGGGCTGGTGGCGGCCGCCGCGGAACCGATCTCGGGCGGGCGGCACAAGGTGTTCGGCCGCCACGACCTGAACATCATTCCGCAGACCTCGACCATCGCGTCACACCTTCCGCGGGCCCTCGGCGTTGCGTTCTCGATCGCCCGGACCCGCAAGCTCGGCGTGGCCTGCCCGTGGCCCGATGACGCGGTGACGGTGTGCAGCTTCGGTGACGCCTCGGCGAACCACTCGACGGCGGTCGGCGCCATCAACGCCGCCTTGTACTCCGCGTATCAGGGCCTCCCGATGCCGCTGCTGTTCGTCTGCGAAGACAACGGGATCGGAATCAGCACCAAGACCGCGCGGGGATGGATCGCACAGACGTACGGTCACCGGGACGGACTGCAATACTTCGATGCCGACGGCTCCGATCTGCCCGCGACGTACGCCGCCGCGGCGGCCGCGGTCTCATGGGTCCGCACCCATCGCCGTCCGGCCTTCCTACATCTGCGCATGGTCCGGCTGATGGGACACGCGGGTTCCGACTACGAACCGGCCTATCGACGACCCGGCGAGATCGCCGCCGAATACGACCGAGATCCGGTGCTGTGCACCGCGAAACTGTTGATCACCCACGGTCATCTCACCCCGGCCGAGGTGCTCGCGCGCTATGAGGCCACACGTGCCGAGGTGCTCGACGTCGCCCGCGAAGTCGCCGAACTGCCGCAACTCGACAGCGCGGCGGAGGTGATGAGGCCCCTGCGGGCAGGCCTGGACGAGGCCATGGCGATCTCGGTGACATTGGACAGTCCGGGGAAGGATCCGCCGTTGACGGTGGCGCTGGCCATCAACCGCGCGCTGCGCGATGTCCTGCAGCGTCACCCGGAGGCGCTGATCTTCGGGGAAGACGTCGCCCGCAAGGGCGGTGTGTACGGCGTCACCCGCGGATTGCTCGACATGGCCGGCCCCGCCCGGGTTTTCGACACCTTGCTCGATGAGCAGGCCATCCTCGGGCTTGCCCTCGGCGCGGCGGTGTCGGGGCTGCTTCCCATCCCGGAGATCCAGTACCTCGCCTACTTTCACAACGCCTCGGACCAGATTCGTGGTGAAGGCGCCACCCTGCAGTTCTTCTCAAACCGGCAGTACCGCAACCCGATGGTGGTGCGGATCCCCGGCTACGGATACCAGAAGGGGTTCGGCGGGCATTTCCACAACGACAATTCCATCGCCGCAATCCGCGACATCCCCGGGGTGGTCATCGCCTCGCCGGCGCGTCCCGACGACGCCGCCGCCATGCTGCACACCTGCGTCGCCGCGGCCGGCGCGGCGGGAGTGGTGTGCATCTTCCTCGAACCCATTGCGCTGTACCACACCCGGGATCTGTACGACGACGGCGACGATCGGTGGCTCGCCGCCTACCCGGACCAGCCCGCACCGATCGGGCGAGCCCGCACCTATGGCGACGGCAGGGACCTGACGATCCTCACGTTCGGCAACGGGGTCCGCATGAGCCTGCGTGTCGCCCGCAGGCTCGAGCGCATCGACATCGCCACCCGCGTCGTCGACCTGCGGTGGCTGGCACCGCTGCCCGTGGAGGACATGCTCCGCGAAGCCACCGCCACCGGCCGGGTCCTCATCGTCGACGAAACCCGCGAGACCGGGGGAGTGGGCGAAGGTGTGGTTGCCGCGTTCGTCGAACAAGGCTTCGTCGGCGCCGTGGACCGAGTCGCGAGCAAGGACAGTTTCATCCCGCTGGGCGACGCCGCCCTTGAGGTCTTGCTGTCCGAAGACACCATCGAAGCGGCAGCAATAAAACTCACCCGGTCCGCAACCTAGCTACTTCGACCTGAAATACTCGCGCGTTGATCCGTGGTCGGATGGTGTTTAGCAGGGAGGATGGCCTCAAACCCTTGTGCTGGAAGGGATTGAGCCCATCGTGTTCAGCACTGCAGGCGGTCAGTCGTCGTTGTGGGAGTGGGGTCTGCCGAGGAGTTGCAGCAGCTGCCCGAGGAGTTGTCTCGCGTTGATGCGCTGCTGGATGATCCGGTTTTCTTCACACCGTTTGTGCCGTTCTTTGATCCCGGGATGGGTCGGCCATCGTCGCCGATGGATACCTATCTGCAGCTGATGTTCTTGAAGTTTTGTTACCGGCTGGGCTATGAGTCGCTATGCCCGTTAGCCTAGATTTTCCGCGAAACTCGGCGTGACACGGCGCTTGAGTTGGTGAAAGTGCCTGTCCTGCAAGGAATGATGAGGCTTGTCGAGAGTTCATGATTCCGAGCGGGAAGGCACTTTCTAGGTGAAGGGTAGCGCAGCGGTTTGTCGGGTGAAAGTGTCGGCGGACGGCCATGGCGTGGTGTCGCACACCGGGGTGGGCATGTTGCGCGAGGTAGCCGATCTGAGCGGGTTGTCTGGGCAGGTCACGGCCGCGTTGGCGGACACCTACCGGGGGCCGTGGACGCATGCGCCCGGGGATGTGTTCGCCGATCTGGCCGCCGCGGTGGCCGACGGCGCGGACCGCGTCGATGGGGTCGGTCAGTTGTGGGGGGATCGCGAGCACGCGTTCGGGCCGGTCGCCTCGACGACCACACTGTGGCGGCTGGTCGATGAGCGCATCGGCGCCGCCCGGCTGCCGCGGATCCGGGCGGCGCGAGCGCACGCCCGGGAGCGGGCCTGGGCCGCAGGGGCCGCCCCGGCCCACGATGGCTGGCTGCACATCGATGTCGATGCCACCATCACCGTCGATCATTCCGACAACAAGGAGAACGCGGCCGCGACCTGGAAGCACACCTTCGGCTTTCACTCGCTGCTGATGTTTTTGGATCGCCCCGACATCGCCGCCGGGGAGGCCCTGGCCGGGCTGCTGCGGGCGGGCAACGCCGGCAGTAACACCACCGCCGATCACATCGCCGTGCTGGGCCAGGCACTGGATTCGCTGCCACCGCACTACCGCCCGGGCCCGGATAACCCGCGCGCGCCACAGATCCTGATCCGCTCGGACTCCGCCGGCGCCACCCATGGGTTCGCCGCCGCGTGCCGCCACGCCAGGGTGGGGTTCTCGCTGGGCTGCGCGATCGACGCGCCCATCCGCGACGCGGTCGACACCCTCAACACCGCCGATGGGTGGTATCCGGCGATGCAGGCCGACGGCGGCATCCGCGACGGCGCCTGGGTGGCCGAGGCCACCGATCTGGTGGACCTGTCGAAAGGGCCTGCCGGGACCCGACTGATCCTGCGCAAGGAGCGCCCGCATCCCGGCGCGCAGCTGCGGTTCACCGATGCCGACGGGCACCGGGTCACCGGGTTTCTCACCGACACCCCCAACGGCGTGATCGCGGGCCAGCTTGCCGGCCTGGAGTTGCGCCATCGCCAACACGCCCGCGTGGAGGACCGGATCCGCCAAGCCAAGGCCACCGGGCTAGCCAACCTGCCGTTCAACTCTTTTGACGCCAACGCGGCCTGGCTCGAAATCATCATGGCCGCAACCGATCTGATCGCCTGGACCAAACTCATCGGATTCACCGACAACCCCGACCTGGCGCGCTGCGAGATCGAAACGTTCCGCTACCGGGTCCTGCACATTGCCGCCCGCATCACCCGCAGCGCCCGACAACTTCGGCTGCGCATCGACTCCACCTGGCGCTGGGCGCCGGCGATCGCCACCGCCTGGACCCGGATCCGCACCGCCTTCACCTAACACCTGGACTCCTGGCCCTGACCCGACAAGACGAAAGACCCCACCGGCCCTAGGAAAGCCCGCCCCACCGGAGCGACACCGGGCGACCTGTCATACCCGCCCACCACAATCAACCCCACAAGCCAGCCCGCGACCGCCTCCGCCCGACCCAGCCAGGCTGCACGAAAAATCGAGGTTAGGTCACTGATTCGATCTCGTGGCGGCGGTTTTGCCGGACCCCGCTGGACGGGCAGGTGCCGCAACCGACGACGTTGATGAAGATCACGACCCGCTGCGGAGACGGCGCGGCGGCCGAGCTCAGAGGCGCTGCTGGTCAAGGCGGTGGAGGCGAAACTGGTGGGCACCAACCTAGTTCGTGTCGACACCACCGTGGTGGAGGCCGATGTGGCCTATCCGACCGATTCAGGTCTACTGGTCAAGGCGATCGGCACGATGGCTCGCACCGTGGCGCGGATCAAGGCCGCCCGATCCGCGAGGGAGGGCTGGGAAAGCCGATGGAGTTCGGCTACAAAACGCAGATCGTCGATAACGCCGACGGGGTCCGCACCGAACTCACCGGCATCGATGGCGCCCGAACCTAGTGCGGACACGGCGTCCTTGCCCCGGTAACACAATCGGCTCTTCTCCCACGAACCTGGGAATGGCAGATTCTGGGGCTGACACGCTTTCGGCTCTCACGCGTCGAATTCGGGAGTTGGAGTCGACAATGCCGCGTAGAGCCGGGGGCGACGGTCGGCCAGATAGGTGGTGGCTTGGCGTGACGCGGTCAGGAGCCCGTGATCGAGCTCGCAGAAGATCAGCTCCTCGTCACGCCCCGCTCGTGCCGCGTCGGAACCGTCTGGTGCTGCCACGCAGCTCAGTCCGCAGTACTCGATCCCATTCTCGTGACCGCAGTAGTTGGCGTACGCCACATACACCTGGTTCTCGTAGGCACGAGCCGGCACGATGGTTGTGGCAACCACGTCGAACGGCACCATATTTGCGGTGGGGGCGACGATGAGATCGGTACCCTGCAGCGCGAGTTTCCGCGTATTCTCCGGGAATTCGACGTCATAGCAGATCAGCATTCCAACCCGCCATCCGTGCAGGTTGACCACGGCAGAGTCGGCATCCGATGCGCGGAACATCGAGTTGTCGAGATCGCCGAAAAGATGGGTCTTACGGTAGTTTGCGAGCGGGGTCCCGTCTGCAGTGAACAGCTGCGCCGAGTTGAAGATGGCATCCTCGGCACTACGTTCGGGGTATCCGCAAATGATCGCCACGTTGTTCTCGCTGGCGATCTCGGCCACGGCGTGCGCCGACGTGCCATCGCTGGACTCCGCCAGCTGACGAACCGCGTCGATCCCGATGTTGTACCCGGTCAAGTACATCTCGGGGCAAATCAGCAGGGTGACGCCCTCCGCCGAAGCTTGTTCCGCGACGCGTGCCAGCCGCTCGAGATTCCGATCGACCTGCGCCGGACCGGGTACGCATTGATAGATGGCGATTCGCATCAGAATGACACCGCTGGACGTCAGTCGGGCAGTTCCATTGGCCCGATCTCGGCGAAGACGTCGCCGGGACCGGGATTGTCCGGATGGGTGCGACCACCGAAATGCCGTTCGATACCCCAGACCGCGTTCAACGCGGTTTGTACCGCGCCCTCCACCCAGGCGGGGGTCCACGAGATGTCGTCTCCGGCGAGGAAAATGCCCCGCTGATGGGCGGGCAAGTCGTCCTGCATGAAGTGCGAGTACATCCGCAGGTTGTATCGGTAGTGTCCCGGTAGCGCACCCTTGAACGCGCCGAGGGAGTGTTCATCGGCCTCCCAGGAGACGGTGATCGGGTCGCCGACGATGTGGCTGGCGATGTCGACGTCGGGGTAGATCTGCTTGAGCGCCGAAAGTGCGAGCCGAACCCGATGCTCGACGGTGTGCGGCAGCATCTTCAGGGCGTCGCTCATCCAGGAGTAGGTCAGGCAGATGACGGCCGGTTGGTCGTCGCCGTTGTCGAAGAGGTACGTCCCGCGGGTCAGCCGGTCGGTCAGCGTCGTGCTCATGACGTCGCGCCCGGTGCTGGGGTCCTTGTCCTTCCAGAACGGTCGGTCGACCATCACGAAAGTCTTCGACGACTGCATGTATCGCGTCCGGTCCAGCGCCGTCCACAGCTTGTACGGAAACAGACTCTCGTCGCACTCGATCTGGGTGGTCAGGAGCCAGCCCTGGCACGTGACGAGCACTGCTGGAATTCGCCGGACCACTCCCCAAACGTCAGTGATTTCAAACCCATTGTCGGCGTGGGCTATTCGAGCTACACCCGGCCTGGTGCCGCCAGAGTGCAGCGATGCCAGGGTGGTGCCCGCCGGCCAGTGGATAAGATTCGACGGCGCGTGTTCCCACAGGCCACGCGGCACCTGCTCGGCGCCGCCAACGATGAGGCGCTGGTTTTCGTCGCAGTTGGTCATCACGACCCGGAAGATCTCCAGCATCGAGTTCGGGAAATCGGAGTCCCAGCCCCCGGTCCCGAATCCGACCTGACCAAACACCTCACGGTGATGGAAGGACAACTTCGAGAACGCTTCCGAACTGGCCACGAAGTCATAGAACGTCCGGTCGTCCCATATCGGCACCAGCGTGTTCCACAGGGACTTCAAGCTCGCAACATCACGGGCCCGGATCGCATCCTGAATCTTGGTGAACTCCACGCCTTCCAGCGCATCGGCCCAAGCCTGGGCGACCTCCTGGAATAGCGTCGGCAGTGTGCCGGGCTGCTCGGCGTAATGCGTCATACCCTCAATATGGATAACCGTGCTGTGGGACGCGGGCGTCAGCGGGTTGGGAAACGGCGCAGTCGGTAGCCCCAGCAGATCGACGTAGTGATAGAACGCGGTCGACGAGACCGGGAAACGCATCCCGCCCAGCTCGGCGATCACCCCGGTGGGCGCACCCTCGAATTGCTGTGAACGCAACCGGCCACCCAGGTGAGAAGCCTCGTACACGACGGGCCGCAGGCCCAGTTTCATCAGTTCATACGCCGCGACCATGCCGGACATACCAGCCCCGACGATGGCCACTTCCTCGCCGTGGCGCTCCTGGGGGATCGAACCAAGCCCGGCCGGGTGCGCGATCCAGTCATCGAAGGGAAAGGGAAAGTCGGGACCGAAAATTGTGACCGGCCGCTGCGCGCTGCCTGCCGCAGAAGTGAATTCGTTCGCCATGCTCCAGGACCCTCCATCGCTGGTGCGCAAAGGAACCGGAGAGTTCTACAGCCGACTCCCGCGTGAACCACATATTATCGCCGGCAGCCGAGGTCGCCGATCTGGTTTTCCCCGTGAAGGTTGACGGTCTAGGAATGCCCTGAACAATGGCCCTACGTCAGGCTGATTGATGGTGAGCCCGGGGAGGTGGTGACCATCGCACACTAGCTATCGCCCATTTCTACACCAGGGTTGTTGATGGGCAGTTGTGGGGCTAATCCACAGCCCTGATGTCGATCTCGCCGATAGCACCGGCAAGAGCCTCAAGGTCTGATGCAATGACTGCGGCGATGACGCGGCAGGCGCCGCATCGCCTGCGACCGCCGGGAGTCGTTGGCTTGGCCGGCCGGTGAGTGTTGGGCGGGCTTGATGGGGTGATGACCTCTCCTGCCATCAGGTTCGGTATACCCGGCGGGTAGGCGCTGAGGGTGTCGGCCGATACGCGGCCGATCGCGTCCCGTGCGGGCACTACCTCGGTGCTGGAGAAGAAGGCCTTTCTGATGCTCATGGCTCGTGGTCCGGGCGACGGCAAGGTGTCCGGACCCAATTGCCGGTGTCCGATCTCGGGTAGTGCATGCAGCGCATCGAGGAACCGCTCGACGTCGGGCGCGGCGCCTGCACCGATGACCGCCACGACGACGGACGCCGTCGACATCTCGAGGTGGACACGGTTCTCTTTGAAGAGCCGTTCGCGAGCCTCGTGCCCAGACAGCCCACCTGGCCTGGTGTCGATCACGATGGGGTCCAGAGCTACCACACCCTCCGCTGCGCTGAGGCGAGCGGATGCATCAACCGGCCGTGCGTCGTCACGCCGTCCCGCAGGTGGGCCGTCGCGCTGAGGGACTCGCTGATGGCTTTCGAACCGCCCGTGACGAGTCGCTGGCGAGCGATATCCAGATACGCCATGAGCAATGCGCTCGCACTTGTGCTCTGCATCGCCCGGAATGCACGGTCGAGAAGGGGCTCAAGGCGGTCTGCCAACGGGCCTTCACCGAGGTGCAGCATCGCCGACTGTGTCAGGCTCCCGGCCATCTTGTGGGTGCTGGACACAACGATATAGGCACCCAAGTGCAGGGCGTTGCTGGGCAGGTCTGGGTGGAAGCCGAAATGCGCGCCCCAGGCGCCTCGTCAACGACCTGTCATGCGAGTCTCCGCGAGATGATGAGGCGCATGATGTCGGAGGTGCCCTCCTCGATTTCCTCGAGTTTGGCGTCGCGCATCCATTGTTCGACGGGATACTCGCGTGAATAGCCCCAGCCGCCGAGTGTCTGTACCGCCGCCCAGGTCACGAACGCTGCGGTCTCGGAGGCGGTCAGTTTCGCCATGGCCGCGGCGCTCGTCGCGTCGGCGCCCGCATCGATCATGCGCGCGGCGTTGTGCACCATGAGTCGCGACGTCTCGATCCGGGTGGCCATGTCCGCCAACCGGAACCCGACTGCCTGATGATCGATGATCGGTTTGCCGAACTGCTTGCGGGTGCGCGCATAGTCGACGGCGTATTCGTATGCGGCGCGGGCGGCACCGATTGAGGCCGCCCCGAGCACGATGCGGGAGATGTCGAAGGTCTCCATAAGCCCGTAGAAGCCCTGGCCCTCTTCGCCTAGCCGGTTCTCCTCGGGGACGTATACGTCGTCGAAGAACAGTTCCCGGCAGACGATCGCGCGCTGGCCCATCTTCTTCATCGGCTCACCCCAGCTGAAGCCCGGCGTGTCTTTGGTCAGCAGGAAGGCGGTGACGCCCTTCGAGCGCTCGTTGCGGTCGGTCTTGGCGAACACCACGTACTGGTCGGCGGCGCCGGCGTTGGAGATCCACGCCTTCTGCCCGTTGATCTTGTACCCGCCGTCCACGGGGGTGGCGGTGGTGATGATCGACGCGGCGTCCGAGCCGGAGCCGGGTTCTGTGGTGGCGAGCGCGGTCATCGGCGGATCGGTACCGGTCAGCGGGCGCAGCCACTTCTCCTTCTGCTCTGGGGTGCCGAGCGCCATCAGCGGGTCGGCGAAGAAACCGTTGGAGCACACCAGGTTTCCGATACCGGGATCACCCCAGCAGAGTTCCTCTTGAACCAGGCATTGGGTGTAGACGTCGGTGAAGCCGCCGCCGCCGAACTCCTCGGCGATCATGAAATCGGTGATGCCGACCTGCGCGGCCTTCTTGAAGATGTCGACCGGGGTGACGACATCGGCTTCGTCGACCTCGCGGGCGCGCGGTCGAATCTCCTTCTCGGCGAAATCACGGCACAGCTTGACGATCTCACGCTGCTCGGTGGTCACGGGCCAGGGGTCGTACTGTGTGGTGGCCATTGCACAGAGCCTTTCTTGGTTGGCTGGTCGGTAATCTTTGTCGATATTTGTGGGCGTGTGATGTGGTACGGCGAGATCAGGTTGCGCTGTGCACCTCCCCCCGGTGCACCCTTGGCGCGCCGTGCCGGATGGCGGGTCACTGTTGCACCGCAGTCGGCTCGGTGAACTCCTCGACGTCGACGGATCGCAGTTCGCGCCCAAGCCCGGAGGTCTTCCAACCACCAAAGGGTGCAACGGGACTGAGTGCCGCCCATTCACGTCGACTTGGCCGGTGCCCATCCTCGCGCACCCAGCTCATCGATTGGCCTCATCGGTTTCGCGCACGTGGATCACGGTGGGCCGGTCGGACCCGAGGGCCTCGGCGACTGCGGCGCCCACCTGCGCGGGCGAGCCGAGGGCGACCGCGTGGCAGCCCAGGGCGCGTGCGAGTGCGGGGAAGTCGGGCGTGCCGAGCTCCACCGCGTGCACCGCCTCGTTGCGGTCTGCCATTTCGTTGCGAATCTCGCCATAGCCGCCGTTGTCGACGATGATGACCGGGATCGCGAGCCTGGCCTGCGCGGCCGCGGCGAGCTCGGGAATGGTGAACATCACCCCGCCATCGCCGAGCATCGCTACGACCTGCCGATTCGGGACCGCGACTTTGGCGCCAATCGCTGCGGGCAGCCCGTAACCGAGCGTGCCGACCCCGGTCGGATAGAGAAACGAGCGGGGCCGGTGTAGGGGAAGGTTCGACAGTGCGCCGTAGTAGCAGGCCATTGCGCTATCGGCGGTCAGGATGGCGTCCTGGTCGAGCGCCTTGTCGAGCGAGGCACACAGCGTGACGTAGCGTGCGCCTTCGCGCTTGGCGTCGGCCTGCAGCCGGGAGCGCCAGACTGCTGCGCGTTTCGCACCGTCGCCCCGGCCGTTCGATGATTCGAAATGCAATAGCTCGCGCAGGGTTGCGGCGGAATCCCCGACCAGCGCAACGGTCGGTCGCGCGTTGGTTGCCACAGCGGTGGGGTCGATATCGATGCGAATCAGCTTGCCCTCGGCCCGCAACGGGCCGTACCACAGGTCAGACGGCGCGAGCTCGGTGCCGACAGCGACGCACAGGTCGGTGTCGGAGACCAGCTCGGCGACCGTGGGATGGTGCAGCCCCGCACCAAGCGACAGTGGATGGTGCTCGGACAGTACGCCCTTGCCGTTCGCGGTCGTTATGACCGGCGCGCCAAGGGCTTCGGCGAAATCGCGCAGCTCGGCAGCCGCTGTACACGAACCGCCCCCGGCAATCACGAGCGGTCGCCGGGATTCGGCGATCAGTGTGGCGGCGCTACGCACCGCATCGGCGGTGGGCAGCGCGACCGCGCCATGGACAGGGGTCACGGGTTTGACCTCGCCGACGGCGTCGAGCAGTTCGAGCGGGATCTCGAGGTACGCGGGGCGCGGGCGCCCTGTGGTCATCGCAGCGAAGCACTGCGCCACGGCGAGCGGGATCTCCTCGACACTGGTGACCCGCTGGCTGTGGCCCACGATCGAGTCCATCGCGCCGAGCTGATTCTTCAGCTCGTGCAGGTATCCGTTGCCGTTGCCGGGGTGCCCGAGGGGCAGGCCGGGCGCGACGAAGAGCACCGGGATCGAGTCCGAATAGGCCTGCGCGGCAGCGGCGGCCGCGTTGAGGATCGCCGGACCGGTGGTAGTGATGCATACCCCGGGCCGTCCGCTGACCCGGGCGTAGCCGTCCGCGGCGTAGCCGGCGCCCTGCTCGTGGCGCGGCAAGACGTGGGTGATGCCGGACTCCGCGAGCGCGGCGTAGACGGGCAGGTTGTGCGTGCCTGGGATGCCGAAGACGGTATCGACGCCGTGCGCCGTGAGCGCGGCCACCAGGGCCTGCCCCCCGGACTGCCGGATGGTGCTCAGCTCATGCTCCCTTGGTGGGGTCGGGGTAGTCGGTCGTGCCGAGCCCCCGTTCGCCGTGGACGGCGAGGACCTCGCGGGTGACCACGGCAACGTGGTCGGCGAACTCGGTCCTGATGTCGGATTCCGTCATAACTAATCCTCTGAATCAGTGCGTCTGGAAGTCATTGAGGGGAAGCGGGTTTCACGGTCCTCGACGATCAGCGCATCGACGGCGAGCACGCCGTGGGGGCCCACTCGCAATGGATTGACGTCGATTTCACTGATGCGTGGATGGGATGCGGCAACCTCGGAGACCGCAACCACGGCCTCGGTGAGCGCATCGACATCGACGGCGGGCCTGCCGCGCCAACCCCGCAACAGCGGCGCGCAGGCAAGGCGACCCAGCATGGCGCGGGCGGTGGCGGCGTCCACCGGTGCCATTTCAACGGCGACATCCCGGTACACCTCGGCCTCGGTCCCCCCCGCGCCGACCACCACGATCGGCCCCAGATCGGGGTCACGACGCGCGCCGACGAGGATCTCCACAGTGTGGCGGCGGGCGTCGAGTTCCTCGACTACGTAGTCGCCCTCGCCGAGCGAGGCGTACATGGTGTCGAACGCTTCGGTGAGCGCATCCATGTCGGCGAGTCCCACGCGGACGCCGCCGAGCTCACTCTTGTGCTCAAGCCAGCTGGCCTTAAGCACGTAGGGCGCGTTCAGCTGCGCGCGCGCGGCGTCGAGGTCCGTGCGCCTACGCACCGGAACCCCGTGCGGGAAGCGGATTCCCGCCTCGGTCAACACTTTCTGGGCGGCAAGATAGCCGACACCGATGGGGTCGGTGCGGGCCGCGGGCTTGGCCAAGGGACGTCCTGCCCGGACGAGCCGGTCGGCGTCCACCAGCGCACGGATGGCCGTCTCGATGTTGCCATAGACGGGGATCCCTTGTTTCCACATCGCGTCGGTCGCCGCGCTGCCGTCGACCATCGTCTGTACGATCAGCGGCTTTCCCGCCTCGGTGACAGCGGCGCCCATCGCGTCCACGATCTCCAATTCGCGACCGGCAAGGGAGGGGGTGTCCACGCCGTAGCTGCCGAAGTAGCCGGTGAGCACCACCGAGTCCACCTCGTCGGAATCCAACAGCAGCGAAATCACATCGGCGTAGCAGGCCAGGTCTTTCTCGCCGGCGCCAGCAAGGTCGACCGGATTGCTACAGGCGGCGCCATCCGGGAGCAGCTGCGCGAGTGCGATTTCCAGCCGATCTGAGAACGGCGGTACGCGCAGGGTCGCCGCGGCGGCGACGTCGGCGGCAATGCCCGTCTGGCCGCCGCTGTCTCCGACGATGGCCACGCGGTTGCCCGCCGGAAGTGCCGACGCGAGTAGCAGACGAGCCACCTCGACCAGTTCGCTGGGGGTGTTGACCCTCACTACCCCGGCCGCGCGGGCCGCCGCGTCCACGACGTCCAGGTTGGAGGTGAGCGAGCCGGTGTGCGAGCGGGCCAGCCGCGTGCTCGCCTCACTGCCGCCGACGGTGAGCAGGAGGGTATATTTGCCCGCCTCGCGCAGCCGGGCCAAGGTCTCAGTGAGGTGTTCACCCGCGGAGAAGCCTTCAAGGTATAGCGCCACCATCCGGGTGGCCTCGTCG
The DNA here is from genome assembly GCA_963799495.1 of uncultured Actinomycetota bacterium. GTDB lineage: Bacteria > Actinomycetota > Actinomycetes > Mycobacteriales > Mycobacteriaceae > Mycobacterium. The sequence continues at coordinate 314,872 of CAWCXH010000025.1, read as the reverse complement.
CCGATCAGGTCGACGAGCAGTTCGGCGGCCCGAACGTCGGTCTGATTGCCGATGGAGACGAACCGGGAGACGCCCAGCCCCGCGCGGGCGGCCAGGGTCGCGATCTCGGAGCCCAACTGCCCGCTCTGGGAGATCACCGCGATCGAGCCGGGGGTGAACCGACCCCAGGCCAACCTCAGGTCGGTGGAGCTGTCATAGATGCCGAGGCTGTTCATGCCGACGAGTCGGGCGCCGGCATCGACGATGCGTCGAGCGATCGCGGCCTCGTCGGGCACGCCGGCGGTGATACCGAGAAACCCGCGGACCCCGAGGGCGAGGGCTTCGTCGACGACCGCCCCGATGTGGGGCGGCGGCACGCACAGTGCAACCAATTCCGGCGTCGCGGGGAGTTCGCCGAGACAGCGATGACTGGCCCGTCCGAGGATCTCGCCCCTGGAACGGTTGACGAGGTAGACCTCGCGCCGGTGCCGGCCCGCCAACGCGCCCTCGGCGAGCCAATAGCCCCACTTCGCCGGGTCGGAACTCGCGCCAACCACCGCCACCGACGCGGGATCACGGAAGACGTGCAGACCGGCGTGGGACACCGGTGGCGTGGTTCGATCCATATGAGCCTCCGGGCGTCGTCACTCCTGGGACAGCGCCTCCGCGGTGCCGCGGGGGACGACCACGACGGGGACCGGGGAGTGCCGGATGATCTTGGCGGCTTGGGATCCCAGGAACACCCGCGCGACCGGTCCCGAGTCGCTCGAGCCGATCACCAGCACGTCGCCGTCTTGCCATTCGACGCTTTCAAAGGCCTCTTCCCAGTCGCGGCCGTGCCCGATGACGATCTCGGGTTGGGCCGCCGGCGGCTGCCCGTCCGGCGTCAGGGCTTTCTCGGCGGCGGCGTAAATGTTCTCTGTCCATTCGGCCACCACCGCCGCGCCCTCGGCGCGGAACCGGGCCGTTTCCGGTGGGGAGAGCTCGACGGCGAACGACGCCAGCCGTAGCTGGCAGTCGTACTGAGCCGCCATCGTCCGGGCGGCGACCAGCAGCAGGGAGCTGTGCTTACCGCCGGTGAAGGAAAGAGTGATCCGCTTGATCTTGCCGCCCGCGGCGCGGAATCCGCGGTTGGCCACCGCGACCGGAAGCGGGGAACTGTGCAGCAGTCGGTCGGCGACGCTGCTCAGCGAGATGTACCCGAACTGGCCCGCATCGGAGGATCCGACCACGATGACGCTGGTGTCGTACTTCTTGGCCGCCTCCAGCAAACCGCTCGGAGCCGACCGGGTGAGGGTCGTGGTGAACTCCGCCGACACGTCGCTGGGCATGTCCTCGCGGGCCTGGGCCATTGCGGTGTCGACGAGTTCGTCGATGTAGGCGCGGTACCCCTGGTCCGCCCGGGACAGTCCGGGCATCCATGGTGCCGGGATGACCGTGCAGACGACGAGGTCCTCGCCGCTGGTCCGCGCCAGCATGCCGGCCAGGCTGAGCACCGCCCTGGCTCGTCGCTTGAGGGGGTACCCGACGAGAATCGTCATTGCTGGGTGTCCTCCGCTTCCAGTCCAACATGTTCGTGCCTGCCCAGATGCGAGTGGCCACGGGCATAGATCAGGTACCAGATGACGGCGACACCGACCCAGATCACGAACACGTACAGCGTGACCACCCGCAGGTTGTAGATGATCCACAGGGCGCCGACAATCGACAGGATCGGGATCACCGGGAACAGCGGAACCTTGAAACTGCGCGGCAGGTCAGGCTGGGTGCGCCGCAGCACGATGACACCGATTGAGACGGTGATGAACGCAACCAGGGTGCCGACGCTGGTCATCTCGGCCAGGAAGCTGATCGGGAGGAGGCCCGCCAGCAGGGAGATCACCACCGCGACGATGATGGTGTTGTGGATCGGGGTCAGCGTGCGCTGGTTCACCGTGTGGAAAACCGACGGGATGATGCCGTCGCGCGACATCGCGAACAGGATGCGGGTCTGGCCGTAGATCGAGACCAGGGTGACGCTGAAGATCGAGATGATGGCGCCGGCCGCGATCACGGTACCCGGCCACGACGACCCGGTGACGTTCTCGAGGATCTGCGACAGCCCGGCCTCCTGACCCTCGAAGTCACTGGTCGGCTGCGCCGCGACCGCGACCAACGCCACCAGCACGTACATCACCGTGACGGTGAGCAGCGAGATCAAGATTGCCAGCGGAAGGTTGCGGTGGGGATTCTTGGCTTCCTCACCGGCGGCGGCCACGCCGTCCAGCCCGACGAACGAGAAGAAGATGAGACCCGTGGCGGTGACGATGCCGCCGACGCCGTAGGGGCTGAACGGCTGCAGGTTGGCCGAATCGAAGCCCTGGGCGCCGACGACGACGAACATGACGAGCACGGCCAGCTTGATCGCCACCATGATCGCGTTGGTCTTCGCCGACTCGCTGGCGCCGCGGATCAGCAGCAGCGCGCACATCACGATGAGGATGATCGCCGGCAGATTGACGATGCCGCCTTCCTCGGGGGCACTGGACAACGCCTCGGGCATCTGGAAGCCGAACACGTTGCCGAAGAACTGGTTGAGGTACTGCGACCAGCCGACGGCCGTGGCGGCGCCGGCCACACCCCACTCCAGCAGCAGGCAGGCGCCTACGATCACCGCGACCAGCTCACCGAGGGTGGTGTAGGCGTAGGAGTACGACGAGCCGGCCACCGGGACCGCGCCGGCCAGCTCGGCGTAGCAGACCGCGGTGAGTCCGGCGACGACCGCGGCCAGCACGAAGGACCAGATGACGGCCGGTCCGGCGATCGGTACCGCCTCGCTGAGGATGAAGAAGATACCGGTGCCGATGGTGCCGCCGATGCCGATCGCCGACAGGCTCCACAGGCCGATGGTGCGCTTGAGCTCACTGCGTCCGGTGTCCGCGCCGGTTTCGGCGTTCATGTCCCGCACCGGTTTGGTTCTCAACGCCTGTTCTCGAAACGATGCCACGGTTCCTCCTTCACCTCGAGCGTCGGCCGGGACCGCCCCGGTCGGCGTGGTTTGCACTAACTGCTGACCGCCACCGGTCGAACCGGTGAACGACACCAACGTGACGCCCGCGCGGCACGCCGGCGCCTCGTCGACAACGCCGGACTTGCCCGGTACGGGGTCCCAGGTCCGATCGGCGACGCCAGACCCCGTCGACGAAGCCGTCGGGCCCGGGCCCTGACGTCGCGCGTGCTCACCGCGTTACCCCTGCCCCGGCGGCGAGGATCGCCGAGTTACGGGCGGATAACTCGAGGGCACACTCGCGAAGCGTGCGGCCCGTTGCGTCGGCCTCGTCAGCCACCTGTGTGACGAGGCGGCGCATGACCGAATCGATCTTGGCGAAGGACGCTTCGGCCGTCGGCACGATGTCGCCGAACACCACCCACCACCACCACGCGTTCGTCATCACGTTGGCCAGGAAGTCTGGGACGACCGGCACACCACGGGCGGCCAAGACGGCTTCGGCGTCGGCCAGGGTGGGCATGTTGGCACCCTCGACGACCGCACGTGCTCGGATTCGGTCGACCTCCTCGCGCCCGATGACATACGACATCGCCGCGGGGACGAGCAGGTCGCACGGCACATCGAGCCACATGTCGCGGGGTTCGAGCTGCACGGTCGCGGGCAGGGCGGAGCGGTCGACCACACCCATGCCGTCGCGGGCGGCGATCATGGCTTCGACGTCGAGACCCGAGTCGTCGCGCATCAGCCCGTCCCGGTCCGCGACAGCGACGACGGTCACCCCCGCCTTGGCCAGATACCGCGCGGCCGCGCCGCCGATCGAGCCGAAGCCCTGGACGACGGCCGTTGTCGACGACGGTGCAAGCCCGACGCGCTCCGCGGCGACCACACACGCCTGGGCCACCCCGTATCCGCCGACCAGGTCGCCGAGCGAGATGCCGCCGACCGTCTCGGCGAACGCGTCGGCGAGCCGCTTGCGGGCAGCGGGGGCGTCGTCGAGCGTGGCGAACACCGCCTCAACGGTGGAGGGCAGGCCAAGTTCCGCCGCGACCTTCGCGATCGTCTCTTGCCGAAGGCCGAAGTCCTCGCCGGTGTTCCACTGCGTGCGCACTACCGGCAGCAGGGTCGAAAGAAACCGGCCGAGCACCGCCTCCGCCTGCGGGTCGGCGGGGTCGATGTCGATGCCGCCCTTGCCGCCACCGAGCGGGAGGTACCTGTCCGCCGGGTCGTAGACGAGTGCCTCCTTGCGGGTCATGCCCTGGGCGAGGCCGCGGACCTCCTCGAGGGTGCAGCCCTCCCGCAGCCGCAGGCCCCCGCTGGCAAGGCCCTCCACCAGCGTGTCGATGACGACGAAGCCCTTGCGCGAGGTCACCGGGTCGGTCCAGATGATCTCGAGGAGGGAGCTCATTCGGTGTCCCCTTCCCGCAGGACGCCACGGATGACGGTGGATCCGTCGGCCGCGAGGACGTCGCAGGTCTTGCCCAAGAGTCCATTGCCGGTGGCGGAATGCCGCAGCGGCAGACCTGGAGAGACGACCAATGCCGGTACAGAGTCGCCGTACTGTCCGATCGTCGTGTCCGCGAGCATCGCCGGGTCACTGGCGACCATGGCAACCTCGGGTCGTCCAATCGGCCGGGCATAGCCGTCGGCGGCGCCCGAATCCTCCGCGCGTGATCTCGTCGGAGAAGAAGCTGATGACGCCGATCGTGCGAGAGTGAAAGTCGTTGTCTGCCACCACAATATTGGCCCGGCACGGCGGCACGCCCTTGACGTCGGTGCCCCACTTGCGGGCCACATTAATAATGTCACCAGTGCACCTCCATCGTGCAGCATTGCACGAGATGCGCCGCTCTTAAGCTGCTCTGACAGATCGACACCGCCGGGCATGACGGTGTCCATACACGGGTGCCGGATGCCGGCGACACCTGATTCATTACGAATCCGATGATATTTTGGGGCGGTATTGCAATCAATCGCCATGTATTGCGTGTTGACTCATCTTTTCTTGCGCGAAGCGTAGAGTCTCGGCAGTTTGTTGCGCAGTTCGGACAAGATCGTGTGGACCGCTTGGATGACACGACGAGCGGATTCTCGCCGGGGCTCGCCAGCATGCGCGTGCCAGGTTCGAGAAAAGGGGAGCGGGTGAACCTGCCGGCCCCGTCGGGTGGAACACGGTCTAGACCGGTGTCATATGAATTCACCACGGTCATCGATCGCGACGCGCTGGGCTGGAAAGGTGTACTGCCACGGCGCTCGTATCGGCCGGGTGGCGCCCGCGGGTAGTGTGATGTCCGTCACCGGACGGGCCGGGGAGGACTCGTGAGTTCGCTGCGAAGCAAGCTTCTGCGACGTAAACCCGTGGGCGAGATTGCTTCCGAGACAGGCGTCGATTCGGGCCGAAGCGAGCTGGAACGAAGTATCGGAGCCCGGCTGGCGGCAGCGGGCGCGTCACTGGGCGAAAGGGAACTGACAGATGAGCGCGACCGCATTGATCCGCCGCCCGAGTTCGCGCCTCACCGAAGGAATCGTCTCCCACATCGAACGCGAGCCGGTCGACGTCGCGCGCGCGGCCGAGCAGTGGGATGCCTACGGCGACGCGCTTCGGAGATCGGGGTGGCGCACGGTCGAGGTGCCACCTGCCGACGACTGCCCGGACAGCGTCTTCGTGGAGGACACGATGGTCGTGTTCGGCGGGACGGTGGTCATCTCGCGACCGGGTACGCCCGCCCGTCAACCTGAGACCACCGCCGCAGAGGAGACCATCTCCGGGTTTGGCTACGACGTGCACCGAATCACCGCCCCTGGCACTCTCGACGGCGGCGACGTCCTCAAGGTCGGCGACATCATGTATGTCGCGCGGGGCGGACGCACGAACGGCGTAGGCATTCGCCAGCTGCGGGCGGCGTTCGCACCGCTCGGCGTGCGCGTCATCGCAGTGCCGCTCACCAAGGTGTTGCACCTGAAGACCGCTGTCACAGCCCTGCCGGACGGCACGATCATCGGCTGGCCCCCAGCCCTCGACGATCCCGGTTTCTTCCCGCACTTCATGCCGATGCCCGAGGAGTCCGGCTCGCACGTCGTACTTCTCGGCGGAGAATCGGTGCTAATGGCTGCCAACGCACCACGCAGTGCTGACCTTCTTTCGGATCTCGGCTATACGCCTGTGCCGGTAGACATTTCCGAGTTTGAGAAGCTCGAGGGCTGCGTGACGTGCTTGTCGGTGCGGCTGCGCGACATTCCGACCGCATAACCGGCGACTTGCCGGGCATGCGTACGTGAGAACATTCGGCCTAGCCAAGCGCAGGACGCTACTCCGGGCTTGCACCAACGGCCTTGATAATTTGAGCGGATGAGCGAGAGGCCGGATGCAACGAGGCCGCTGGCCGGTGTGCGGATTGTGGAGATTTCCAGCTTCGTCGCCGTGCCACTGGCCGGGATGACCCTGACCCAGCTGGGCGCCGAGGTGATCCGCGTCGACCCGATCGACGGTGCGGCCGACTATCACCGGTGGCCGCTCACCGGGGACGGAATCAGCATCTACTGGGCGGGGCTGAACAAGGGCAAGCGATCCGTTGCGGCGGACATGCGCTCGGCCGACGGTCAGGACCTGGTCAAGCGCCTGATCGCCGAGAGCGGTGTGTTCATCACGAATGTGGTTGGGCGACAATGGCATTCGTATGAGAACCTGGTGCAGCAGCGGCCTGACCTCATCCATGTCGAGATTTCCGGGCGTGCCGACGGGTCCACCGGCGTGGACTACACCGTCAACGCCGGCATCGGCTTTCCCTCGGTGACCGGACCGGCCGAACTGGCCACCCCGGTCAATCATGTGCTGCCTGCCTGGGATGTCGCGTGCGGGATCTACGCCGCGCTGGCGGTCACTGCGGCGCTGCGCCATCGCGATGCCACCGGCGAGGGCGCGCGGATCAGCATCCCACTGGAAAACGTCGCGCTGGCGACGGCGGGCAACCTCAGCTTCCTCACCGAGGTCATGGTGAACGGAACCGGACGCGAGCGCATCGGCAATTCGGTGTACGGCCAATACGGACAGGACTTCACCAGCAGCGACGGCGCCTCGTTCATGGTCGTCGCGCTCACCGGTCGCCACTTCCGCGACCTGACCGAAATCACCGGAACCACCAAAGCCGTTGCCGCACTGGCCGAGGCGCTGGGCGCTGACTTCACCGACGAGGGCGACCGGTACCGGCACCGTGACGCATTGAGTGGCCTGTTCACCGAGTGGTTCGCCGAACACACGGCGTCCGAGATCTGCGCTGCGCTGTCGGCGACGTCCGTGTTGTGGGAGCGCTACCGCACCTTCAGCGACGTCGTCGGCGATGACCGGGTCACCGCCAACGCCTTGTTTACCCGGTTGGATCAACCGCGGATCGGGGACTACCTGGCGCCGGGCCTGCCGATGGCGATCGGCGGCGTCTATCCGCCGGCGGTAGCTGCTCCCGCGCTCGGCGACGACACGGCCGCCGTGCTGGCCGACTGGCTGGGGATGGGACCGGACGCGATCGGCCGGCTCACCGAATCGGGAACGGTGGCAACCGCTTCCGCCGATGTGCCGCGCGGATGAGCACGCTGCTCGAACTGCTCGACCTGCAGCCGGGCAGCGCCCCCGATACCTGGATCGGGAAAGGCAACGGCCCGGCAGGCAAGCGCGCTTTCGGCGGGCAGTTCACCGCGCAGAGCCTGGCCGCCGCCTGCCGCACCGTCGATGCGGGACGGCTGCCGACCAACATGCATCTGCAGTTCCTGCGCGGCGGTGACGCCCCCGAACCCGTCGAGTACACCGTCGCGCGGGTTTTCGACGGCCGGACGGCGGCCGCCCGCCGCGTCGAGTCGCGTCAGAACGGGCGGCTGCTGACCACGGCGACCGCATCGTTGGCCGCCGACGCGGCAGGTCCCCAACATGGTCGGCGCTCGACGATGCCCACCCATCCCAGCATGCTGCCGCACACCGGGCCGGCCGGTTCGGCACCGTCGATGCCGTTGGACGAACTCGACATCAGGATCGATGACGACGTGTCGAGCGGCGGGTTCGTGCGGCGACTGTGGTGGCGGGCAACCGTACCCGTGCCCGAGGAGCCACTGCTTCACACGCTGATCGCGGTGTATGTCACCGACGTGTACATGATCGATCCCGCGTTGCAGGTGCATGGGCATTCGATGAGGGCCCGCAGCCATCGCAGTGGCACCACCGATTCGTCGATCTGGTTTCACCAGCCGGTGCGCGCCGATCAATGGAATCTCCTGGAGTCCACCTCACCGGCCGCTGCGCGCGGACGCGGTGTCGTCACCGCCAGCCTGATCCGCGCCGACGGCGTCATCGCCGCGACGTTGGTGCAGGAGGGTCTCATCGCAGCGCGGGAACCGAGGCACTGACATCGCCCAAACCAACGTTTGGGCGCGAAATTGCGAGGGCGGATCTGCAAAACGTCGGTCTGGGGACGCTACCGCCTGGCCGGCGACAGCTTACGGAGCGGGGCGTTCACCCGGTCACGCATCCGCCTGCGCAGCACCGTCACCAGTTGGGTAAGCAGCGCGCCTACCGCAATCGACGCGATGACACCCAGAACGGGATGGGCGTCGAAGAGCGCATACACCTGATAGTGGGTGAGATAGGTGTACAGCGAGGCCTCCGCGACGACGCCGGTGACGACGGTCAGCGCGGCCGGGCAGCGAATGGAGGGCAGCCAGATAAGTAGCACCAAGCCCGTCAGCACCAGGACTTCGCGAAGCGTGCTGCCGAAGTAACCGTGCAGACCGACGATCAGCACCAGTGTCACCGCGATGCGCTGCCACGTCGCCGATGCTTTCGCCGCCGTCCAGCCGACCGCGAAGAACCAGAACGCGAGCACCGTGAACCACGCCTCGCGTCCCAGATCAAGGCCGAGCACGTCGTATCGCAATGCCAACCCGACGGCCAGGAACGCGGCCGCAAACGCGAACGGCCGCTTGCGCTCGAGGTGATCCGCGGCCGGCAAAGAGCACACCACCGCCAACGCGATCAGAATCCACACCAGCACCTCGACAAACCACAGCCGTCCCGCGGTCATGCTGTCGTGCGGGCCGAGGAACTTGTTGGCCAGCAGCAGGTTCGTCGGGCCGTAGTCGTCGGTGAGCATCAGCGCGAGCGCGACCCAGGCCACCGACGGCACCGCAATCCAAGCGATCGTGTTGCGCAGGTGTCGCACCCGGTCCGCGCGTGGCGCCGGGGTCAGGCAGAACCGGCCGAAGTTGTAGCCGGCGATGCCGAGCAGCAGATGCGCGCCGCCCCACAGCTCGAACAGGCCCGCATGCGAGCCGACGATCAGCACGATCGCCGCGGCGCGCAACGCCACGCTGGTCTCCAGTGTCGCCGCCCACCACGGCCACGATCGACGCGCCGGCCGTGGAATGCGCTCCAGCTCGCGCAGCGACAGCCGATGCCAATCGGCCGGCAGCCGGCCGAGCGCGCGCTCCAGTCGAACCGACATAGTGACGTAGGACAGCGAATTGCCGCCCAGGTCGACGAAGCTGGCATCCGGATCGATGGTGGCCGCGTCGATCTGGAGTACTTCGGCGAACAACCCGTCAAGCCCGGTCACGTTGTGCGCGGGAGCATCCCGGCGACGGGCAAGCTCGCGCACCGTCTGGTAGTCCGGTTTACCCGACGACAGCAGCGGCAGCTCCGCGACGGTGACGGCCCGCACCGCGGCGGCCGGAAGCCCGGATGCGCTGGCGGCGGCGTGCTGCACGGCATGCTCGTCGCGCTTGTTCGTCGCGGCAACCACCAGCCGGTCGTCGGCCTCGGTGCAGAGCGCGGTGACGCCCTGTTCGCGCAGCGAGGTCTCCAGCCGCTGCAGATCGATGCGCAGGCCGAACAGCTTCACGAAACGGCTGCTGCGGCCGATCACCTCGTACAGCCCATCGGGGCCACGCCGGGCGATATCGCCGGTGCGCAACGTGTCCACGGTCTTGCCGAGCGCCAAATCGGCGGGCTTATGTGCGTAACCCATCATCACGTTGGGCCCGCGGTAGACGAGTTCACCGGCGTCGGAGGGCCATCCGTCCAGCGGCTCGATGGTGAGCGATCCGCCGGGGATCGGCCGGCCGATCGAGGCGGGTCGGGAGTACGCGAGTTCCGGTGGCAGATAGGCCATTCGGGCGGTGGCTTCGGTCGCTCCGTACATCACGAAAAGCCGCCAGCCCTTGCGCGCGCCGAGTGCGGCGAATCGGCGTACGTGCTCAGGGGGCAGCCGGCCGCCGGCCTGGGTGATGTAGCGCAGAGCCGGGAGGTCCATGGCGTCGAAGCCGATGCGGTCGAGTAGTTCGAAGGTGTAGGGCACACCGGCGAATGTGGTGCCGCCGTGGCGGCGGAACAGGTCCCAGAACTCGTCGTCGACCACCGAGCGATCGGTGAGGATGATGCCCGCGCCACGCAGCAGGTGGCTATGGATCACCGACAGGCCGTAGCAGTACGACATCGGCAATGTGGTTGCCGCCCTGTCGGTTTGCCGGATGTCGAGGTATTCGGCGATGGCGGAGGCGTTGGCGATCAGATTGCTGCGCGACAGCCGCACCAGCTTCGGTGAGCCGGTGCTGCCCGACGTCGACAGCAGCAACGCGAGGTCGTCGTGTAGCCGGTGGCCGCTGCTGGAGTGACGGGTGTGGACGCCATCGGCGTCGACGATGACATCCGGTCGGTAGGTTGCCAGCATCGGCGAGTTGTCGCGCCCGGCAGGGACCGGCAGCACCACATGGTTGCCCGCCAGGGCGCCGAGATAGTGCACCAAAGTGGTGATGTCATTACGTGTTTCGAGCATGACCAGGCGGCGGCTTGTGCCGAACTCGCCAGCTGCCGCGGCGACCCGGTCGGCGAGCGCGCGGTACGTCAACTGTCCTGTCTCGGTCAGCACGGCGACACGCTCGCCGTGAGCCCGCAGATGGTCGACGAGTCCGCTCACCGCAGCACCACTCCGTCGCCTACCACGTCGATGCGCACCTTGGCGTCGACCGGCGGCGGGTTGACGCTGTGCTGCCGCACAGTGATCGGGGCGGCGTCACCGGCCGGGTCGATGGTCAACAACACGTCGGATCCCAGGAACTCCGTCGCTATCACCGTCCCGACGCCCGCGCGCCGTTCAGTGTCCGAAACCGCCGTCGCGACAAGCTGTTCGGGCCGGAGCAATAGCGTGGCGGGCCCGTCGACGGCGTGCGCCCCCACGGGTACGCGGCCGAGCGCACAGTCGGCGAACCCGGACGCCGCGGTGCACGGCAAAAGGACGCAGTCGCCGAGGAATTCGGCGGTGAAGCGGTCGTTGGGTTGCAGGTAAACCTGCTGCGGGGTGCCGACCTGGGTGAACCGGCCGTCCCGCATGACCGCGACCTGATCGGCGATCGAGAGCGCCTCTTCCTGGTCGTGCGTCACCAACAGCGTTGTCACACCGGCCGCGGCCAACAACTGTGCGACCGCCTTGCGGGTGGAGGCCCGCAGGCCGGTGTCGAGCGCGCTGAACGGTTCGTCGAGCAACATCAGCACCGGCTGACGGGCCAGCGCCCGGGCCAGCGCCACGCGCTGCTGCTGGCCCCCGGACAGCTGATGCGGTCGGCGCGACGAGTACGAGGGGTCCAACGACACGGTCTGGAGAAGCTCGGCGACGCGGGCGCGTACCGGTGCGCTGCGGGCCGTGCCGGGCAGGCCGTAGGAAATGTTCTGCCCGACGGTCAGGTGGGGGAACAACGCCCCGTCCTGCGCGACGTAGCCGACACCCCGACGGTGCGGCGCCACAGCGCATTCCGGGCTCGCCACCTGCCGCCCGGCGATGGTGACCGTCCCGGCGTCGGGTGACTCGAACCCCGCGATCAGCCGCAGCAGTGTGGTCTTACCGCAACCCGACGAGCCGACCACGGCCGTGATGCTGCCCGGTGGCAGCCGCAGGTCGATGTCGTCGAGCACGATGCTGCCGTTGAAGGATTTCGCGAGATTGTGCGCCACGAGGATGTCGGCGGGGGTCGTCATAGCGCGGCCACCTTCGTCGATTGCCGGAACAGCACCAGCGTGACCGGTATCGCCAGTACCACCAGCGCCAGCGCGTACGGTGCGGCTCCCGCATAGTCGAGTTCGCTGGCCAGCGACCAGAACCGCATCGAGAGGGTCCGGGTGCCTGTCGGGGCGAGTAACAGTGTCGCCGTCAATTCGGTTGCCACAGCAACGAATACCAACGATGCACCGGCTGCGGCGGCCGGCGCGGTGAGCCGCAGGGTGACTTGGAGGAACGTGGCCGACGGCGACATGCCCAGCGAGCGCGAGGCCTCCTCCAGACTTGTCGGGACCTGGGCAAGGCCGGCCCGCACGCTCACCAAGGCGCGGGGCATGAACAGCAGGACATAGGCACAGACGATGAGAACGACGCTTTGGTAGAGCGGCGGCGCGACGCGAATGGTGACGGTGACCAGTGCGAGCGCGGTGACAATGCCGGGCAGTGCGCTGGTGACGAAGTTCGCCCCCTCCACCAGGCGTGCCAGTACGCCACTGGACCGCACCGCCACCCAGGCGACCGGAAAGGCCAGCAGCGTTGTCAGCAGCGCAGCCGCGGTGGCCAGTCCGATGGTCTGGCCCAGTGCGGTGCCGATATCGTCGAGCACCCAGACCTCGGTTCCGCCGATCCACAGCCACCTCAGGATCGTCCACGCCGGCACCCCGACGGCCAGCATCAGCAATGCCGCCAGCGCTGCCTGTGCCGGTAATGTCATGCGGCCCAGGCGAATCGGTGTCGCCACGCGCGGCGCGCCCGAACCGATGCGGGCGAATCGGGCATGCCCCCGCGCTGAGGCCTCCGCGACCAGAAGCACTAGGCAACACAGCACCAGCACGCCGGCCAACATGCTGCCCGCCGCGCCGTCGAACGTCGCCTGGAACTGCTGGAAGATCGCCGTGGTGAAGGTGTCGAAGCGCAGCATCGCGAACGCCCCGAATTCGGCGAGCAGATGAACCCCGATCAGCAGGCCACCGCCGAGGATCGCCAGTCGTAACTGTGGTGCAACCACCCGGAAGAACACACCGGCCGAACCGGATCCCAGTGCGCGCGCAGACTCCTCGACGGCCGGATCGAGCCGACGCAGCGTCGCCGCGGCGGGCAGGTAGACGAACGGGAAGTACGACAGCGTCGAGATCAGCACCCCGCCGCCGAGGCCGTGCAGCGAAGGGACCATGCCGACCCAGGCGTAGCTGTTCACGAAGGCCGGTATGGCCAGTGGCGCGACGAACAACGGGCGCCATACCGCGCAGCCCGGCAGGTCGGTCCGCTCCACCAACCAGGCCACGCCGACCCCGATCGCCACACACAGCGGCACGGTGATGACGACCAAACCGACGGTGTTGAGTAGAAGTTCACCGACACGGGGCCGTGCCAGCAGTTCATAGGCCTGAGTCCACCCAGTTGTTGCGAACGCCCAGCCGACGTAGCCGAGTGGGATGAAGGTGGCGGCAACGAGAATCGCGACGGTCGCAGTGACCAGCGGACCCGGCCGGGTCGCGGTAGCGGACCGCGAAACCGGCGCTGCGGGGCGCGAAACCGGGGGAGCAACCACCTATAGCAAGCCAGCCTTCGTCATCAGATCCGACACCTGCTGGGTCTCCAGGTCGGAAGGGTTGATCACCGGCGGCTGCAGATCGCGCAGCGGAACCAACGCCGGGTTGGCCGCCACGTCACTGGCCACCGGGTACTCGAACGACGTCCCCTTCTGCAGCACCTCCTGGCCGCCCTTGCCGGTGATGAACCGCAAAAACTGTTGTGCCTGTTGCTGTTTCTCGTTCGACTTCAGCACCCCGCCGCCGGACAGCGACAGGAAGGCGCCGGGATCGCCGTTGCGGAAGTAGTGCAGTTCGGTATTGCCGCTGATCTCCTTGGTCTTGGCCTGGTCGCGGAACCAGTAGTAGTGATAGATCACGCCACCGTCGACTTCGCCGGCGTTGACCGCCTTGAGCGTGGCGATGTTGTCGCTGTAGATCTTGGCATTGGCTTTCATCCCGGCAAGCCACTGCGCGGTCGCGGCTTCGCCCTTCAGCTGAAGTAGGGCGGCGACGATGGCCTGGAAGTCCGCCTTCGCCGGCGGTGCGCCCCACCGCCCCTGCCACGCCGGCTGCTGCAGGTCCAGCAGTGACGCCGGTAACCGGTCGGCCGGCAGCCTGGCCTTGTTGTACGCGAAGACGGTCGTGCGGGCGGCGACCCCGGTCCACTTGCCGCTGGCCGGGCGGTACTGCGGCGGCACCTGGTTGATGGTCTCGGCGTCGAGGTCGGCGAAAAGGTCGGCGCGCTCAACGGCGGCCATGGCGGGCGAGTTCTCGGTGAGGAAGACGTCGGCGGGCGACGCGGCGCCCTCGGCCACCAGCTGGTTGCCCAGCTCGGTGTCGCCGCCCTGGCGGTAGGTCACCTTGATGCCGGTTTCGGCGGTGAACGCGTCGATCCATTCCTTGGTCAGCGACTCGTGCTGGGCGTTGTAGATGAGCAGTTCGTCGCCGTCATCGGAGGTGGAGCAGGCCGTGGCGGCAAAGGCGACGATGAGCGTGACCAGGGCGACGATCCAACGTGCTCGCATCCAGGCGATCCTTTCCGGGGCCAGGCCGCCGGGGCTGTTAGCTGAGGTTTGCCTAACCAATCTACCCGCCGGGCCGCCATGGATTAGTGCGACTGCCGGAAACGGCGCTGTACGCGACGACAGCGGCGGTTCGTCGTCTGGTTGCTGTCACAGAGTGGTCACGATGTCTTAAGGCGCGTTGCGCGATCTCTTATGAATGTTGGGAGCACCTTATTGCGGTCTTACCAAAGGCGCCGCTATTGGGGCGAAACTCACTCGATATGGTGTAACGCTCTCCCTGTCTGGCCTTGCGATTCTCAATGCCGGGTTGATTTGAATTGCTTCGGGTAGGTTGACTTCGGGTGTGGGGGAAACGACCCGTTCGCAACAACACTGAGGGAACACACCAATGAGAATGTCTGCAATTTCGGTGCGCCGCGGACTTTACGGCGCATTTGCCACCTGTGCGCTCGGAGGCGTTGCCGCAGCCACCATCGCGCTGCCGACGGCCAACGCTGCGCCATGCAACGCGAGCGCGTTCGCGACAACCGCCAGCGTCGTGCTGAGCCAGGCGGGCGGCTACCTTGACACCCATCCCGAGGCCGACAAGGTGCTGACGAATGCCGGTGTGCAGGGTGCAGACGCCCAGGCTTCGGTTCGGGACTACTTCGTCGGCCATCCACAGGAGCTCACCGACCTGAGGGGCATCGCGCAGCCACTGATCGACATGCGGAGGCAATGCAACACCGCGGTGTCGCCGATCGAGATCGCCACCCTCTTTGAGGCGCTGTCCGCCGCCTGACCCCGTCGCCGGCAACACGACCGCCGCCGTGGCATCCGTGCCGCGGCGGCGGTCTTGTCACATGCGGCCGTGGCGGCTGCGCACGAAGCTGTAGACGGCGAAGGCGGCGAGCCCGGCCGCCGCAACGACGAGCAACACCTTTCCGAACGGTGCCTCGCCGAGCGTCTTCACCGCGCTGTCGATGCCGGTCGACTTCGACGGGTCGGAATTCAGCGTCGCCACGATCACCAGCAGGCCCGCCCCTGCCAACACCAAACCCTTGGCGACGTAGCCGACCACGCCGATCGCGGTGATGCCGCGGCCTCCCGAGACACGCAGGTCCTTCAGGAACCTTTCCGAGATGCCCTTGTAGACGTGGTAGCCGCCGACCGCGAGGACGACCAACCCGACCGCGATCAGAAGAGCCTTCCCCCAACCGGACTGCATCAACTGTGCGCTCATCCCCGCGTTCTGTTGGCTACTCGACTTGCCGCTACCCATCGCAAACCGCGCGGCGGAGAACGCGAGGGCCAGGTAGAGGATGGCCAGACCCAGGGCCTTGAATCGCTTCCACAGCGGCGAGTCGTCCTGGTCGCCGTGAGACCGTTCGCCCGGATGGGGGCCGACCACCGTTTCGGCAAGCCGCCACAGCGCCAGAGCCAGCAGTCCGACCGCAGCGGTCCACAGCATCACGGCCCCGCCGGTCTGGCCGGCCAGTGTGGCCAGGGCACCGGATTGATCGGCGCTGCCACCCGAACCGAACGCGATCCGCAGAATGATGTACGCGACGAGCAGGTGCAGGACACCGCTGACCGCGAATCCGGCGCGCGCCGCGAATTCGAAAGCGCTGTTGTCCGTTGCTTTGTCGACCGCGCCCTGTACCGGTTTGTCGATCATGAGATCCTCCTGCGGCGTTGCAGAGCGCGCTCGTGCGATGGCTCGTATACCCGCTTTTTGACGACGGCGAAACCGCGGATGCTGTGGATGAAGTCGTGACTGGGGATAACCGGGTTTCGTCGGCACCGCCTGTCAGAGGGGAGCGGGACGGTGGCGGCATGACAACTTTGTCGCGTGCCGAGATCGGCGCGCTGGGTGAGCAGTTGGCGGTCGACCATCTGATATCGCTGGGACTGCGGGTGTTGACCCGCAACTGGCGCTGCCGATATGGCGAGCTGGACGTGATCGCCGCCGACCTCGCGTCCCGCATCGTGGTGTTCGTCGAGGTGAAGACGCGCACCAGCGACCAGTTCGGCGGCGTGGCCCAGGCCGTGACGCCGGACAAGGTGCGCCGGCTGCGGCGGCTGGCCGGACTGTGGCTGGCCGGCCAGGACGGTCGGTGGGCGGCGGTACGCATCGATGTCATCGGGGTGCGCATCGGGCGGCGGCCGGTTCCGGAGATCACCCATCTGCGGGGGGTCGGCTGATGACGCTGGGTCGGGCGTTCTCGGTCGCGGTGCGCGGCCTGGACGGCGAGATCGTGGAGATCGAGGCCGACATCACCTCCGGGCTTCCCGGTGTGCATCTGGTCGGCCTGCCCGACGCGGCGCTGCAGGAATCGCGCGATCGGGTCCGGGCCGCGATCATCAACTGCGGCAACAGCTGGCCGATGGCGCGGCTGACGCTGGCGCTGTCGCCGGCCACCTTGCCGAAGGTGGGTTCGGTCTACGACCTGGCACTGGCCTCGGCCGTGGTCTCGGCCGAGCGCAAATGCGCGTGGGAGCGGCTGGAGAAGACGGTGCTGCTCGGCGAACTCGCGCTCGACGGGCGGGTGCGCCCGGTCAAGGGGGTGCTGCCGGCCGTGCTGGCCGCCAGGCGTGAGGGTTGGCCGGCCGTGGTGGTCCCGGTGGAGAACCTGGCCGAGGCCAGCCTGGTCGACGGCATCGAGGTCTGGGGCGCGCGGACGCTGGGTCAGCTGCAATCGTGGTTCGCCGGGAAGGCACACCTCGACGACAGGCTCACCGCCCCGGAGTCGGCGCCGGAACAGGCCGTCGACCTCGCCGATGTCGTCGGCCAGTCGCACGCCCGCTTCGCGGTCGAGGTCGCCGCCGCGGGAGCCCACCACCTGATGCTGACCGGTCCGCCCGGTGTCGGTAAAACGATGCTGGCACAACGGCTTCCGGGCCTCCTGCCGTCGCTGTCGTACACCGAGTCGCTGGAGGTGACGGCCGTTCATTCGGTGGCCGGCCTGCTGGCGGGCAACGCGCCGCTGATCACCCGGCCGCCGTTCGTGGCGCCGCACCACACGTCGAGCGTGGCCGCACTGGTCGGCGGGGGCACCGGATTGGCTCGTCCGGGTGCGGTCAGTCGTGCGCACCGGGGCGTGTTGTTCCTCGACGAGTGTGCCGAGATCGGGGTGAGTGCGCTCGAGGCCCTGCGAACTCCGTTGGAGGACGGCGAGATCCGGCTGGCCCGCCGCGATGGTGTGGTTCGCTACCCGGCACGGTTTCAGCTGGTGCTGGCCGCAAACCCGTGTCCATGCGCGCCGGCCGATCCGCGGGACTGTATCTGCGCGGCTGCCGCCAAGCGGCGCTACCTGGGCAGGCTGTCCGGCCCGCTGCTGGACCGCGTCGACCTGCGTGTGCAGATGCACCCGGTACGGGCAGGCGCCATTTCGGCCCAGGACGGTGAGTCCACCGCGCTCGTCCGCGAACGCGTGACGGCGGCGCGCGATGCCGCCGCGACGCGGTGGCAACCGTACGGCATCCGTACCAACGCCGAGGTGAGCGGTTCCTTGCTACGACGCAAGTTTCGGCCCGACGCAAAGGCAATGGAACCCCTGCGAACGGCGCTGGACCGCGGCCTGCTCAGCATCCGGGGGGTCGACAGAACATTGCGCGTGGCGTGGACGCTCTGCGACCTCGCCGGCCGGCATTCGCCGGGGCTGGCCGAAGTCACTGCGGCGTTGAGCTTCCGGCAGGCCGGCGGTGCGCGATGACCGACGACGTCCTTCGCGCGTGGGCCTACCTGTCGCGGGTCGTCGAGCCGCCGTGTCCCGAGTTGTCGGCGCTGGCGGCGCGCCTCGGACCGATCGAGGCCGCCGAGCTGGTCAGACTGGGCAAGGTTGGCGACGCGCTGGCGCTGCGGACCGAGGCGCGACACGGGATCGATTCCGCTGCAAAGGATCTGGAGATTCTGACAAGGATGGGCGGACGACTGATCACCGCCGCCGACGCCGAATGGCCGCTGCTGGCATTCGCGGCGTTCGGTGGTGCCGACACCCGACGGAGGCCGCAGGCACATCCGCCGATGGTGCTGTGGGCGGTGGGTCCTGCGCAGCTGGACGAGGTGGCGGAGCGGGCCGCGGCGCTCGTCGGCACCAGGGCGGCCACGGCGTACGGCGAGCACGTCGCAGCGGACCTGGCAGCCGGATTGGCCGGGCGCGACGTGGCCGTGGTGTCGGGCGGGGCGTACGGCATCGACGGAACCGCGCACCGCGCGGCGCTGGCCGGTGACGGGTGCACCGCGGCGGTGCTGGCCGGCGGCATCGATGTTCCCTACCCGGCTGGGCATTCCGCGCTGTTGCACCGGATCCGTGAAAACGGACTGCTGATCAGCGAGTACCCACCCGGCGTGCGTCCGGCCCGTTACCGATTCCTCACCCGCAACCGTCTGGTCGCCGCACTGGCGGGTGCCACGGTGGTTGTCGAGGCCGGCCTCCGCAGCGGTGCCGCGAACACCGCGGCGTGGGCGCGGGCGCTCGGTCGTGTCGTATGCGCGGTGCCGGGCCCGGTGACGTCGTCGGCGTCGGCCGGATGCCACGCGCTACTGCGCCACGGCGCAGAACTCGTTACCCGGGCCGAGGACATCATCGAACTGGTCGGGCGTGCGGGGGAACTCGCGCCGGACCAGCAACGGCCCTGCACGCCACTCGACGGGTTGGCCGACGCCGAGCAGCGGGTCTACGACGCGTTGCCGGCCCGCGGCGCACGCACGGCCGACGAGATCGCGGTCGCATCCGGCCTGCCGCCCACGCAGGTGTTGGGTCCGTTGGCCATGCTGGAGGTTTCCGGTCTCGTGGTCTGCGAGGACGGCCGATGGAAGCTCGTCCGCCGGTAGCCCGCCACCGCGCCGTCCGCGCTCGTATAGTCGATGAGGTTGGCTAACAAATCGGGAGGTGACGTGGCAGGGCGTCCGGTGCACACGTTCGAAGTGGTGCGTAGCGAGCAGTTGGCGCCGCACCTCGTCCGCGTCATTCTGGGTGGCGGCGGGTTCGACACGTTCAAGCCCAATGACTTCACCGACGCCCACGTCAAGATCGTGTTCGTCAGCGACGGCGTCGACGTCCACTCGCTGCCGCAGCCGCTCACCCTGGACAGCTTCAAGACCTTGCCCACCGAGCAGCAGCCGGTCGTGCGCACCTACACCGTCCGGTGTGTCGACGAAGACCGCCGCGAAGTCGCCATCGACTTCGTCGTGCACGGTGACCACGGCGTGGCCGGGCCGTGGGCCGTCGCGGCCATACCGGGTCAACCGGCCTACCTGATGGGTCCCAGCGGTGCCTACGCGCCCGACCCAGCGGCGGACTGGCACCTGCTGGCCGGCGACGAAGCGGGCCTGCCCGCCATCGGCGCGGCGCTGGAAGCGTTGCCCGACAACGCGATTGGCAAGGTTTTCATCGAGATCGGCGGACCCGACGATGAGATCCCGCTGACCGCGCCGCCGGGCGTCGAGGTGAACTGGATCTATCGCGGTGGCCGCGCCGACCTGGTGCCCGAGGATCAGGCCGGCGAAAACGCACCGCTGATCGCTGCGATGAAGGAGACCGACTGGCTGCCTGGGCAGGTGCAGGTCTTCATCCACGGCGAGGCGCAGGCCGTCATGCACAACCTGCGCCCCTACGTCCGCAAAAAACGAGGCATCGACGCCAAGTGGGCGTCGTCCATCTCTGGATACTGGCGCCGCGGCCGCACCGAGGAGACATTTCGGCAGTGGAAGGCCGAATTGGCGAAGGCCGAAGCCGACGCGTAGTGGCGCGCCACGCCAGCCAGGTAACGTCCGCAGCCGTGGCTTACAAGTTCGACCCGGAGATGTCAGCTGCCTGAAGAAGGGACAGGCCCGGGGTCTCGAGATTCAAGCCGGCTCTTGGCATCTGGAATACGGCGCGGCCCCACGCTGACGGCAATGCCGTTCGGATTGATCGACACCGTGGTCAGCTCCCTACAAGTGCGACCGGTGCTGTTGACCACCAGCGAGTTCACAAAATTCATCGTCAAGGGGCTGCGCAGGAGACTCCAGGGTCGGATGGCACGCTAGCCCCATGGCGTTCGCTGATTATCAACTCGAGATCTACTCTCACGGCCTGTCCGGCGTCTTGCCGTCGCTGCCCATGTCCTTCGCGGAGCTGGAGGAGCGAGCACAGGCCGCACTCTCGCCGTCGTTGTGGTCCTACGTCGCGGGCGGATCCGGCGACGAACGTACGCAGCGGGTCAACGTCACCGCCTTCGAGGGCTGGGGGCTGATGCCACGGATGTTCGTCGGGGCCAACGACCGCGATCTGTCCGTGGACCTCTTCGGGATGACGCTGCCCTCACCGATTCTGATGGCACCAGTGGGCGTCATCGGCCTGTGCGCCCAGGACGGCCACGGCGATCTGGCGACTGCGCAGGCCTCCGCCCGAACCGGTGTGCCAATGATCGCGTCGACGGCCTCCGCCGACCCGATGGAGCAGGTGGCCGCCGAATTCGGCGATACGCCAGGGTTTTTCCAGTTGTACACACCGAAGGACCGCGACCTGGCCGCGAGCCTCGTCGCCCGCGCCGAGGCGGCCGGCTTCAAGGGCATCGTCGTCACCCTGGACACCTGGCTCCCGGGTTGGCGCCCTCGCGACCTCAGCACCGCGAACTTTCCATTTCTGCGGGGCCTGTGTCTGGCCAACTACACCAGTGATCCAGTCTTCCGCGCGAGCCTGCAGCGCCCGCCCGAGGAAGATCCGCAGGCCGCCGTGTTGCAGTGGATCCAGGTCTTCGGCAACCCACTGACGTGGGACGACCTGCCGTGGCTGCGCTCTCTGACCGACCTGCCACTGCTCGTCAAAGGCATCTGTCACCCCGACGACGCGCGGCGCGCCCGCGATGGCGGCGTGGACGGCATCTACTGCTCCAACCACGGCGGGCGCCAAGCCAACGGCGGCGTGCCTGCGATCGACTGCCTGCCCGCGGTCGTCGAAGCCGCCGACGGGCTTCCGGTGCTGTTCGACTCCGGCATCCGCAGCGGGGTCGACATCGTCAAGGCCATCGCCCTGGGCGCCACCGCAGTTGCCATCGGTAGGCCCTATGCCTACGGCCTTGCGCTCGGCGGCGTCGACGGCATCGTGCACGTGCTGCGCTCGCTACTGGCCGAAGCCGACGTCACCATGGCCGTCGACGGCTATCGCTCTCTGGAAGAACTGAGGCCGGACGCACTGCGGCGCGTCAGCTGAGGCCGGACCCCACCGTCTGCCACGGTAGGAGAGTGGAGGCGATCCTCGAGGCGTTCGACCAGTACCTCGCGCTCGAACGCGGCCGCTCCGAGCACACCCGCCGCGCCTATCTCGGCGACCTGCGGTCGCTGTTCGAATTCATCGGTCAACGGGTACCCGACGCCGACATCATCAGCCTGAGCCTGCCGATCCTGCGGTCGTGGCTGGCCGCCCAGGCATCTGCCGGCGCGGCCCGCACCACGCTGGCGCGCCGCACCTCGGCGGTCAAGACCTTCACCGCCTGGGCATCCCGACGTGGTCTGTTGCCGAGCGATCCGGCCGCCCGGCTACAACTCCCCAAGGCGCGTCGAACGCTGCCCGCGGTGCTGCGTCAGGATCAGGCGCTGGATGCCATGGCCGCCGCCAATTCGGGTGCGCAGCAAGGTGATCCGCTCGCGCTGCGCGACCTGCTCATTGTCGAGCTGCTATACGCCACCGGCATTCGGGTCAGCGAGCTGTGCGGCCTGGACATCGATGACGTCGACACATCCCGCCGGCTGCTGCGGGTGCTCGGCAAGGGAAACAAGCAACGGACCGTCCCGTTCGGCGAGCCTGCCCAGTCGGCGTTGACGGCGTGGCTGGCCGACGGGCGCCCCGCACTGGCTACGGCGCAGTCTGGCCCGGCGCTGCTGATCGGTGCCCGCGGCCGCCGCCTCGATCAACGGCAGGCCCGCACGGTCGTGCACCAGACCATCGCCGCCGTCGACGGGGCACCGGACATCGGCCCGCACGGGCTGCGCCACAGCGCGGCCACCCACCTGCTCGAGGGCGGCGCCGATCTGCGCATCGTCCAGGAACTGCTCGGCCACTCGACGCTGGCCACGACGCAGCTCTACACCCACGTCACGGTTGCGCGGCTGCGGGCGGTGCACGACCAGGCCCATCCTCGCGCGTGATGGTGATTTCGGCGTGATGGGTCGCGCTGAGCGCTACCAACCACGCCGAAATCGCGTCTACCGAAGCAGCGCAATGACTTTCGTGATATCGGGCATGGCCGACGGCCGATCACCCCACGCGTCGAACACGGTCCAGTAGCTCACTCCGAACCGCTGCTGGCGCGCCGCGAGCGTCTCGGCCATCTGCTCGTGGGTGCCCAGCAGGACGAACGGTGACTCCAGCAGGTATTGCGGTGTGGCCCCACCGAAGGTTTCGGCCAGCTGGACCGCGGCCGCTTCTCGGTCGTCGGTGTGCACCACCGCCTGGATCAGCGCGTTGAGCTCGATGCCGTCGAATCGGTCGCCCGCGGCCTCGCGCACCACCGCGATCCGATCGTCGAGACCCGCGGCGTCGAAATGCGTCAGCCGTACCTCGGTGGCGCCACGGTTGTGGCTGAAGCCCGCCAAGCCGACGATGTCGGCGACGCGGCCGGCGAGCTGCAGCACCCGGGTTCCATTGCCGCCGATGAGTAGCGGGACGGGCGCCTCGGGAGCAGCGACGAGCGCCCCGGCGTCGGCGCGCACGCAGTAGTGCGCGCCGTCGACATCGACCGGCTCGCCGGCCAGCAGTGGCCGAAGCACGTTCACGGACTCGATCAGTCGGTCGACCCTCGTCGCGCCCGAGTCGAACCTGAGGCCGACGGCGTCGTATTCGGACTTCATGTGGCCTGCGCCGATACCGAGCTCGAACCGGCCGCCGGAAAGGTCGCCGACGGTCGCGGCTTCCCGTGCGGTGTCGACGGGGTGGCGCAGGTCATTGTTCAACACCAGCGTGCCGGTGTGTAGCCGGGTGGTGGCGGAGGCCGCCGCGGCCGCGCCCGCGAATGGCGACACGGAAGCGACCAGGTGGTCCGGGATCGTCAGCACGTCGAACCCGGCCTGCTCGACCCTCGCCGCGAAGCTAGCGAACTGCCGACCGCGCGGCATCGCGGTATGCAGCCCGAACCGCATGGGGCGGCTTTGGTGAGCTTCGGTGGCCGTCATGGATTCGACGGTAGACAGCTCAGCCGGATAGCGGCTTGAGACGGATCGGCGTGCTGGTCACCAGCCCCAGCGGGTCGACGTAGTCAGCATTGGCCGCGGAGCCCCACATCGCACCCCAATGCAGACACGCCGGCGCCGCGCAGCCGGGATGACCTGCCACCAGTTCACCGATCACTGCGCCCGTGGCGACCAGCTGCCCGGCGCGCACCGAGGGCCGCACCGGTTCGTAGCTGGTGCGCAGCCCACCCGGGTGGGCGACCGACACCAACGGTCGACCGGCCAGCTCCCCGGCGAACACGACGGTGCCCGGCGCGGCGGCGTACACCGGCTGCCCGGGGGCTCCTGCCAGGTCGACGCCGCGATGGCCGCGGTTCCAGTTCGGTGACGGCGCGTCGAACAGCCGCGTCACCGCAGGTCGTGGCCGCAGCGGCCAGTCCAGCCGCCCCTCATCGGCCTGCGCGGGACCCGTGCACAGCAGCGCGACCGCCAGAATCAACACCGCCGCCCGCATCTACCCAGCTCAGCGCACGGACGCCGTTCACCGCCATGTCCAGTCGCCAGACTGTGGATGGCCAGGTCACTGTGGAAAAAGCACCCCTGTCCAGCGTGTAAACTGCTACCCGCAGCTCGTGCAAGCGGGCTGACTTCGCGTGTCTGCACCACGACCATCCCATCGAGGGGTCGAACACGGATGCCGGCGGTCTCGCCCGAGGGCGGGTCCGGCAGCCGGCAGGCACCAGGGCCCGGCATCACCCGACGCCGGGCGACAACCGACAACTGAAGGCAAGGCATATCCATGGCCGTCGTGACCATGAAACAGCTGCTGGACAGCGGCACCCACTTCGGGCATCAGACCCGTCGCTGGAATCCCAAGATGAAGCGGTTCATCTTCACCGACCGCAACGGCATCTACATCATCGACCTGCAGCAGACGCTGACCTACATCGACAAGGCGTACGAGTTCGTCAAGGAGACCGTCGCCCACGGTGGATCGGTCATGTTCGTCGGCACCAAGAAGCAGGCGCAGGAATCCATCGCCGAGGAGGCGACCCGCGTCGGCATGCCCTATGTGAACCAGCGCTGGCTGGGTGGCATGCTCACCAACTTCTCCACCGTGCACAAGCGCCTACAGCGCCTCAAGGAGCTCGAGGCCATGGAGCAGACCGGTGGCTTCGAGGGTCGCACCAAGAAGGAAATCCTGATGCTGACCCGCGAGAAGAACAAGCTGGAGCGCAGCCTCGGCGGTATCCGCGACATGGCCAAGGTGCCTTCGGCGATCTGGGTCGTCGACACCAACAAGGAGCACATCGCCGTGGGCGAGGCCCGCAAGCTGGGCATCCCGGTCATCGCGATCCTGGACACGAACTGCGACCCCGACCTGGTCGACTACCCGATCCCGGGCAATGACGACGCCATCCGCTCCGCGGCGCTGCTGACCAGGGTGATCGCTTCGGCCGTCGCCGAGGGCCTGCAGGCGCGCGCCGGTGTGGGCAGCGGCGACGGCAAGCCCGAGACCGTGGGTGCCGAACCGCTGGCCGAATGGGAGCAGGAGCTGCTGGCCAGCGCCACGGCGTCGGCCCCCGCGGGAGCTCCCGAGGCCGAGACCCCAACCGAACCGAAGACCACGGAAGGCTGATATGGCGAACTACACCACTGCCGACGTCAAGCGACTTCGGGAACTGACCGGCGCCGGCATGCTCGACTGCAAGAACGCGCTGGCCGAGACCGATGGCGACTTCGACAGGGCCGTCGAGGTGCTGCGGATCAAGGGCGCGAAAGACGTCGGCAAGCGCGCCGAGCGGGCCACCGCCGAGGGCCTGGTCGCCGCCAAGGACGGCGCGCTCATCGAGCTCAATTGCGAGACCGACTTCGTCGCGAAGAACGCAGAGTTCCAGGCGCTCGCCGACAAGATCGTATCGGCTGCTGTGGCCCTTAAGACCGCCGACGTTGACACGCTCAAGGCGTCTCACATCGAGCAGGCGATCGCCGACCTGTCGGCCAAGATCGGCGAGAAGCTCGAACTGCGCCGCGTCGCGTACTTCGACGGCACCGTCGAGACCTACCTGCACAAGCGGTCGGCCGACCTGCCGCCGGCCGTGGGTGTGCTCGTCGAGTACACGGGCGACAACACGGACGCGGCGCACGCCGTCGCGCTGCAGATCGCCGCGCTGAAGGCGAAGTACCTGACGCGTGACGACGTGCCCTCCGACATCGTCGCCGACGAGCGCCGCATCGCCGAGGAGACCGCCCGCAACGAGGGCAAGCCCGAGCAGGCGCTGCCCAAGATCATCGAGGGCCGCCTGACCGGCTTCTTCAAAGACGTCGTGCTGCTGGACCAGCCGTCGGTGTCCGACAACAAGAAGTCCGTCAAGGCGCTGCTCGACGAGGCCGGGGTGACCGTTTCCCGGTTCGTCCGGTTCGAGGTCGGCCAGCCCTAAACAGCGACGGTACGAATTGGTACCGTCGGGTTCATGACCCGTACACACGCCTTCGGTGACGACGCCCTCGGTGACCTGGACGCGGTCGGGCTCGTCGACACGCTGCGGGCCGGCCGGGTGTCGATACCCGATCTCGTCGACGCGGCGATCGCCCGCACCGAGGCCGTCAACCCGACGCTCAACGGTCTGGCGTACGAGGCGTTCGACCGGGCACGGGCCCGCGCCCGCGCGCCACGCCGCTACGGCGGCTACTTCGACGGAGTGCCGTCGTTCATCAAGGACAACGTCGCGGTCGAGGGCATGCCCACGATGCAGGGCACCGACGCGTGGGATCCGACGCCGATGCCGGTCAACGGCGAGTTCGCCCGCGCGTACCTGTCGACCGGACTGGTCCCGCTCGGCAAGACACAGATGTCCGAGTTCGGGTTCAGCGCCTCCGCTGAGCATCCGCGGCTCGGCCCGGTCCGCAACCCGTGGAATCCCGACTACACGGCGGCCGCGTCGTCGTCTGGGTCGGGCGCGTTCGTCGCCGCCGGGGTCGTGCCGATCGCGCACGCCAACGACGGCGGCGGTTCGATCCGGATTCCGGCGTCGTGCAACGGGCTGGTCGGGCTGAAGCCGTCGCGGGGCCGGTTGCCACTCGACAAGTACATGCGGCAGATGCCCCTGCGCATCGTAACGAACGGCGTCGTGACCCGTTCGGTACGCGATACCGCCGCGTTCTATCGCGAGATGGATCGCGTGGAGCGCAACCCCAAGCTGCCACCAATCGGCGACGTCACGCACCCGGGCAAGCAGCGGCTACGTATCGCCGTCTGCACCCACTCGATCGCCCGAGAGTCCAGCCCAGAGGTCCGCGAGTTGACGCTCAAGACCGCCGCGCTGCTGGAGGAACTGGGCCATCGGGTCACGCCCATCGAAAACCCGGTGCCGCAGCAGTTCGTGGCCGACTTCCTGCTGTACTGGTCGTTCCTGGCGTTGACGCTGGTGCGCGGCGGGCGTCGCTCGTTCGGCGCGAGCTTCGACCGCACCCGGCTGGACAACCTGACGCTGGGCCTGGACCGCTTCGCGAGCCGCAATCTGCATCGGCTTCCGCAGGCGATTGCGCGGCTGTCCCGGGTTCGCCGGATCACCTCCCGGCTTGCCGGCGCCTACGACGCCATACTGACGCCGACGCTGGCCGACATGACGCCACGCATCGGGCACCTCGACCCGGCCGCCGATTACCAGCAGATCATCGACCGGCTCGTCGAGTGGGTGGCGTTCACGCCGCTGCAGAACGCCACCGGCGAGCCCGCGATCTCGTTGCCGCTTGCGGAATCCGCGGAGGGAATGCCGGTGGGGATGATGTTTGCCACCGATATCGGCCACGAGGCGAGGCTGCTTGAATTGGCCTACGAACTCGAAGAGGCGCGGCCCTGGCCGCGGATCCAATCCGAGGCATGACGCGCGACCGCCCGACTCGACGACGAAATCCATTGCGGCCGCGTGGACGGGCGGGGCGGCGGCTGTATTTCGGTGGGACTACGCTCGAAGAGTCGTAGGTTTGTCGCGTGCCCGCACTGTCGGTTGCCGTCTGCGATGCTCGCATAGTTGATCGGAGCGTCGCTCATGACGCACGTTGCCGCCGAACTCGAACCCCTAAGCCGATTGCAGTTGTGCCCTCGGATCTCGGTGGAGGGAGCGGTCGACGGGGCGTGGTGGCCCAGAACCGCCGACATGGGCGACGAGTTGCCCGACTTGATCGCCGTTTTCGGTACCTTGATCGGCCCCGTGCGCCGGGTGGTGTACGACGCCAGCATCTGGCGCTCGGCGCCGTCCCGCGTGATCCGGGGCGCGACCGCCATACCGGTCGACGCATACCGGCTGGTCTCGCGAGACACCATCTACCTGCTCGGTACCCACTCCCGGGACGCGGTGCTGTATGTGGTGCCGGCCTCGGCCAACCCGTTCTCAGCGCGTCGCGTTATGCGCGCCGTGCTTGAGCATGCCCATACGACGAGTGCGCCGGCATTGCGGTTACTGCTCACGGAGGCGGTGTAGCGAAACGCCTCTAGCTTGCGCTGACCGCGGCGAGCAGGCGTTTGAGTTCACGGCGCTGGGCCGGGGTCAGGTTGGCCAGCACCCGCTCGTCGGCGATCTTCACGGCCGCCTCGGCGCGCCTCAGCAGTGTCTTGCCTTCGGCGGTCAGCTGGGCGGGCAGCGCACGCCCCGACGGCACCGATGCCGGCCGTGTCACCATGCTCTTCTCCTGCAATCCTCGCAGCACCATGTTCATCGCCTGCGGTGAGACGTTTATGTCCCGGGCGAGTTCGGCGTTGGACCGTCCAGGACGCATGGCCAGGATCCGCATACAGACGAACTCTGGCAGCGCCAACCCGAAGGGTTTCAGCGCAGCCGTCGCCTCGGGGCGCAACGCCGCCGTCACGCGATACAGCAGATAGCCAAGCGGCTGGTCCTCGAGTCCGTTCATATCAAGTATATTGACATATATCAACCAGATTGATATACATGGGTGCATGATTACACCACCAGACTTCACGTTCGAATCCGCCTACCGGGGAGAGGTTCCCGAGCTCGGCGCGGGAGCAAAGCCGCCATGGAGCATCGGCGAAGCGCAGCCGGAAATCGCCGCCCTGATCGAGCAGGGCAAGTTCCACGGCGACGTTCTCGACGTGGGCTGCGGCGAGGCCGCCGTGTCCCTGCACTTGGCGGAATTGGGTTACACCACGGTCGGGCTGGACCTTTCGCCCACCGCCATCGAGCTCGCTCGCGCTGAGGCCGCCAAGCGTGGCCTCAGCAACGCCACCTTCGAGGTTGCCGATATCAGTTCGTTCAGCGGCTACGACGCTCGGTTCGACACGATCGTCGACAGCACGCTGTTCCACTCCATCCCGGTGGAGGCTCGCGAGGGGTACCAGCAGTCGATCGTGCGGGCCGCAGCGCCGGGTGCGTCCTATTTCGTGCTGGTGTTCGACCGGGCCGGCATGCCCGAGGGTCCGGCCAGCCCGGTCACAGCTGATGAGCTGCGTGAGGTGGTGTCCAAATTCTGGATCGTCGACGAGATCGAGCCCGCGCGCATCCACGCCAACTTGCCGGAGGGGTTTGCGGTGCTGCCGTTCGGCGACCTGCGCGATGAGCCCAAGGGCCGCAAGTCGGTGCCGGCCTGGCTGTTGACGGCCCACCTGGGCTGACCCGCCCGGATTCCTCGACACGCCCGCCCCCGGGCAAACCGGCATGTCCGCCATGAGGCAGGATTGGGGATGCCGTCCCTGACGATCGCCGGGATGGCGATCTCATGCGAGGAGTCCGAGGATACTGATGGCCGAGCCGACCAGCACCAACGGCGCCGAGACATCTCCTCCGATCCGGCCGCTCTACTCGCGAGTGCTGCTCAAACTCGGCGGGGAGATGTTCGGCGGCGGGGAAGTGGGTCTGGACCCCGACGTGGTCGCGCTTGTGGCCCGACAAATCGCCGAGGTTGTCCGCAGTGGCGTTCAGGTCGCCGTCGTGATCGGCGGCGGCAACTTCTTCCGCGGGGCGCAGTTGCAGCAGCGCGGCATGGAACGGACCCGCAGCGACTACATGGGCATGCTCGGCACCGTGATGAACAGCCTTGCGCTGCAAGACTTCCTGGAGAAGGAAGGCATCGCCACCCGGGTGCAGACCGCCATCGCGATGGGCCAGGTCGCCGAACCCTACATTCCGCTGCGGGCACGTCGGCATCTGGAGAAGGGCCGCGTGGTGATCTTCGGCGCGGGCATGGGCCTGCCGTACTTCTCGACCGACACCACCGCCGCGCAGCGTGCGCTCGAGATCGGCGCCGAGGTGGTGCTCATGGCCAAGGCCGTCGACGGCGTCTTCACCGCCGACCCGCGGGAAGACCCGACCGCAGAGCTCCTCACCGCGATCACTCACCGCGAAGTCATCGACCGGGGCCTGCGCGTGGCCGACGCCACCGCGTTCAGCCTGTGCATGGACAACGGCATGCCGATCCTCGTCTTCAATCTCCTGATCGACGGCAATATCGCCCGGGCGGTCGCAGGTGAGAAGATCGGAACACTGGTCACCACCTGACGGGAGAATGCCGTGATCGACGAAACCCTCTTCGACGCCGAAGAGAAGATGGAGAAGGCGGTGTCGGTGGCGCGTGACGACCTGTCGTCGATCCGCACCGGCCGGGCCAATCCGGGCATGTTCTCCCGCCTCACAATCGACTACTACGGCTCGGCCACGCCCATCACCCAGCTGTCCAGCATCAACGTGCCCGAGGCGCGGCTCGTCGTGATCAAGCCGTACGAACAGTCGCAGCTGAAGCCGATCGAAGACGCGATCCGCAATTCCGATCTCGGCGTCAACCCCACGAACGACGGCACGCTGATCCGCGTCGCCATCCCGCAGCTGACCGAGGAGCGCCGCCGGGACCTGGTGAAACAGGCCAAAGCCAAGGGTGAGGACGCCAGGGTCTCGGTCCGCAACATCCGCCGCAAGGCGATGGAGGAGCTGCACCGCATCCGCAAGGACGGCGAAGCCGGCGAGGACGAGGTGAGTCGCGCCGAGAAAGACCTCGAGAAGACCACTCACCAGTACACCGACCAGATCGACGAACTGGTCAAGCACAAAGAAGGCGAACTGCTGGAGGTCTAGTGGCCGATCAGCAGGCCAATCCCGTGGCAGAGACAGACGCCGGCCCCGCCGAGCCGGCGAAGAAACAATCGCGGGCGGGTCGTAATCTGCCCGCCGCGATCGCCGTAGGGTCGGTGCTTGGTTTCAGCGTCATCGCCATCCTGGTGTTCGTTCCGTATGTGTGGATCGGTGTTGTCGCGGTGGCGATGATCGTCGCCACCCACGAGGTCGTGCGGCGCCTGCGCGCCGCCGGGTTCGCCATCCCGGTGGTGCCGTTGCTGATCGGCGGCCAGGCCATGATCTGGTTGACCTGGCCGTTTGGCACGGCCGGCGCTCTCGGTGGGTTCGGTGGCACCGTGGTGGTCTGCCTGATCTGGCGGCTGCTGAGCGGCGGCCTCAAAAAGGCGCCGGTCAACTACCTGCGCGACGTATCGGTGACGATCTTCCTCGCGACATGGATCCCGTTGTTCGGCGCCTTCGGCGTGCTGCTCGTTTATCCCGACGACGGCGGGTGGCGGGTGCTGTGTCTGATGCTCGGCGTGGTCTTCTCCGATATCGGCGGGTACATCGCGGGAGTGCTGTTCGGCAGGCACCCGATGGTTCCGGCCATCAGCCCGAAGAAGTCCTGGGAAGGTCTGGCCGGCTCGCTCGTGTTGGGCATCACCGCATCGGTGCTGGCCGTGACATTCCTCCTCGACAAGCCTGCCTGGGTCGGCGTTCCGCTCGGGCTGATGCTGGTGATCACCGGCACGCTGGGCGACCTGGTCGAATCACAGGTCAAGCGCGACCTCGGGATCAAGGACATGGGCACGTTGCTACCGGGGCATGGCGGGCTGATGGACCGTATCGACTCGGTGCTGCCCTCGGCCGTCGCGACCTGGATCGTGCTGACGCTGCTGGCGTGACACCGGCTCGGGGAACGCCCTCAATACCGCCATCTCCCACGCGGCTGCCCGGTACCGTTTGTCCCTAGCAACTCACGATCGGGCCGGGCGGGTGCCGAACCCGCCGATCGACTGATCCAAACCGCACCGGGTGATGGCCGACGAGGCGTTGTACGTGAAGTTGATGACCATGCCCGACGAGGTCATCACCCGCACGATGTCGGAGCCCGATCCACCGGTGCGTGTCCGACGACCTGCAGACCATTCGCTGAAGGGCGCGCCCGGAGCGCGGCGTCGTCGCCGGTATTTCGATGGGATACTGGCACAACACCATGCCCAACCCCTTACCTCTGGTTTTCGATGCCCCGCGACGCGCCATGCCGCCGCGGCATCTTGCCGACCTCGACGAGGCCGGGCGCGCGGCCGCCGTTGCGGAGTTAGGACTGCCCGCGTTTCGCGGAAAGCAGTTGGCCAACCAGTATTACGGCCGGTTGATCGCCGACCCGCACCAGATGACCGATCTGCCGGCGGCGGTGCGCGAGCAGGTCGCCGACGCACTGTTTCCGCGGCTGCTCGATGCGGTGCGGGAGATCGAGTGCGACGCCGGCGACACCCGCAAGATGCTGTGGCGCGCTATTGACGGCACGACGTTCGAGTCGGTGCTGATGCGCTATCCGCAGCGCAATACGGTCTGCATTTCGTCGCAGGCCGGCTGCGGGATGGCGTGCCCGTTCTGCGCCACCGGTCAGGGTGGCTTGACGCGCAACCTGTCGCCTGCGGAGATTCTCGAGCAAGTTCGAGCCGCGGCCGTCGAGCTACGAGATCGCGATCACGGTCGGCTATCGAACGTCGTGTTCATGGGCATGGGTGAGCCGCTGGCCAACTACAACAGGACGCTGGCCGCGGTGCGGCGCATCACGGCGGCCCCGCCGCGTGGCTTCGGCATCTCCGCCCGCGCCGTGACCGTCTCGACGGTCGGGCTGGCCCCGGCGATCCGCAAGCTGGCCGACGAACGGCTCGGCGTCACCCTGGCGCTCTCACTGCACGCGCCCGACGACGAGCTGCGCGACACGCTCGTTCCGGTGAACAATCGCTGGAAGATCGCCGAAGCCCTCGATGCCGCAAGGTATTACGCCGACGCGACCGGTCGCCGGGTGTCCATCGAGTACGCGCTGA
The DNA here is from genome assembly GCA_963799495.1 of uncultured Actinomycetota bacterium. Classification (GTDB taxonomy): domain Bacteria; phylum Actinomycetota; class Actinomycetes; order Mycobacteriales; family Mycobacteriaceae; genus Mycobacterium. The sequence goes on along the minus strand of CAWCXH010000025.1, from coordinate 282,058 downwards.
TCCGTGATGTCAACGACCAGCCGTGGCGGGCCGACCTGTTGGGCAAGCGCCTGCACGGCGCGCTGGGACCGCTGGTTCACGTCAACGTCATCCCGCTCAATCCGACCCCGGGCAGCGAATGGGACGCCAGTCCCAAGCCCGCCGAACGGGAGTTCGTCAAGAGGGTCCGCGCGCGGGGAGTGTCGTGCACGGTGCGCGACACTCGCGGGCGTGAAATCAACGCTGCCTGTGGTCAATTGGCGGCCGCTACCTGATCCAGTCGGTCCGGCGCAGCCACAGTCGCGCCCCACGAGGGGGACCAAGGTGTCGCGTTCTGGCATGTCGGCCCGGGGCTCAGCGCCGAAGCCCGCTAACTGGGCGGTCGGCTGGCGCAAGGCCAGCATGATCCTGCCCGGGTGACCCCAAATGGCAATCGGCGCTGCGGACCCCGCATCTATTGCCTGGTTCGCGAATTGATCGTTGGCGCACGAACCGACTGGCGGAATGCATTGACCCAACCGAATGAATCTCTTCGGTACGTGAATCTGTCTGAGATGATGGCGTTATTTCAATCCGACCTGCGAGAAGGGCGACTTGTGGAGGGTATCGAAATCCTGATAGGCGTCTGCGTTGTCGTGGCGATCGTGTTGGTGGTAGTGGTCGTGGTGCGGTTCGTGCGGCGGCGATCGGTTATCGTGGCGGCCGTAAAACATGAGTTTCAGCTCATAGATGCTCGGCAGGTCTATCGAAACGAGTATGAGTTCACGACATCGATATCCGCGCAACGGGTGATTGACGGGATCGAAAAGCGCTGGGGACGCACCGTGCCGAACGGCGAGGCTGGGTTTTACGTCAAAAGTGTGATTGAGCAGCAACAAGTCATCCTCGTGTTCGGAAACCAGAACAGAGCTCGGATCTTCGCCGCACGCATCGATTTCGAGTCGCGCGATCCCGCGTCGGGCACCTTGTCGTTCTTCGACGCCGAGGATCCGGACGACGGTACTGAAGCTGCCGAGCAACTACGCTCGGACTTCGCTCGCCTCATCGACAATCTGTCGCCGGGATCTGTCCTCCAACAGCGTCACGGCGGGACGGTGATCCTCACCTGGCGTCCCGAAGGACCTATCCGATCGCACCGCCGGCTGCCAGGAGGCCGGCATAAGCCCGGTGCCAAGCGCAGTTGACTATCCGCGCGACATGATCGGCTACGGGGCACCATCTGCACGAACCCGAATACACGGCGGCGGTGACCCGGGCTCCGATGAGCCCCTCGCCGACAGCCACGAGATCGGCGCCGAGTAAGAGCGCGTCTAGGTAACGTCGTCAGGTGGCGGCCGCAGGCCGATCCTCGGCCGGCGCGTTGACGAACCAGACGTTCTCCTCGCGCAGATTGCGACTGCGCCAGCCGTCGGGGGTACGCATTAGTTCGTGGTGGTGGTAACCGCCGCAGTAACTGAGCTCTGACATCCCCGGCAGCTGCATGGGGTTGTAGAACATCGCCCGCACGTGCGCGATGTCGCCATCGACCTGGCTTTCGATGTTGGTGATGTAGTGCATGGACATCGGAATCGCCGCGAAACCCTGACTGAGCCAGTCCGCAACCTCGTCGCGTGTGCCCGCGATCGCGCCCGCCGACGAATAGTCGATGTGGGCGTCGTCGGTGAACACCGACCGGTACAGTGCCCAGTCCTTGGTGTCGACGGCGCGAGCGTATCTGTTGAGCAGCGCGGTGATTTCGCGTTCGTCGCTGATCTGCTGGATGTCCATGGCTCGCTAGTCCGGCAGGCCGATGGTCTTGATCTCCAGGTACTCCCTGAAGCCCTGCTCGCCGTTGCGATAGCCGAGGCCGCTCTGCTTGGAGCCGCCGAACGGGCTGGAGATCCCGAAGTGGCTCTTGCCGTTGATGGTGACGTTGCCGGTGCGCATCCGCTTGGCGACGCCCAGGGCCCTGTCGACGTCGGCGCTGCTCACCTCACCGGACAGGCCGTAGATGGAGTTGTTGGCGATCGCAACTGCTTCGTCGTCGGTGTCGTACGGCGTGACGGTGAGCACGGGCCCGAAGATCTCCTCCTGAGCGATCCGCGTATCAGGGTCGACGTCGGCCAGTAGCGTGGGTTGCACGTAATAGCCGGTCGGCAGATTCTCGGGCACCCCGCCACCGGTGACCAGCCGGGCGCCGGAATTGACGCCGGAATGAATGAGGCCGAGCACTTTCCGCCGCTGGGTTTCGCTGATCTGCGGGCCCTGCATATTGCCAGGGGTCCACGGGTCGCCGACCGGGAAGCCCTCCATGCTGGCCTTCAGGATCCCCAAGCCCTCGTCGTAACGGCTGCGCGGCAACAGGATTCGGCTGGGCAGGATGCAGCTTTGCCCGGACATGACGCAGGCCATCATCGCCGCCATCGGCAGGGCCGAATTGAAGTCGGCGTCGTCGAGGACGATGTGGGCGGACTTGCCGCCCAGCTCCAGCAGCGTCTTCTTCACCGTCGGCGCACCGGCGGCCAGGATCGCCCGGCCGGTCGCGGTCGAACCGGTGAACGTGATCATGTCCACCCGCGGGTCGGCCGACAGTGCAGCACCGACTTCGTTGGCGTTGGACACCACGACGTTGAACACCCCCGGCGGGATGTCGGTCTCCTCGGCCACGATGCGGCCGTACTCACTGCCTGACCACGGCGTGAGCTGCGCCGGCTTGAGCACCACGGTGTTGCCGGCCATCAACGCCGGGACGGTCTCGGCGATGTTGAGGTAGAACGGCACATTCCACGGAGTGATCGCGCCGACGACGCTGACCGGCTCGTAGTGCAGTTTGCGGCGGGCGGGGCCCAGCGGGGTGTCATGCAGGCCGGTGTCCTGCAGGTACTCGAAGTCGCGGCCGTGTTCGGCCCAGTGCTTGACCTCGTCGATCGGGCTCTCGATCTGGCTTCCGCTCACCGTGACCGGGCAGCCGACCTCGGTGACCAGGATCCGCCGCAGCCGTTCCTTGTCCTCCTCCAGCGCGTGGTGCAGTTGGGCGAGGCAGTGGTAGCGGAACTCGACGTCGCGCGACCAGTCGGTGGTGTCGAAGGCTTTGCGCGCCGCGCCGACGGCGCGTTCCATGTCGGCCACGGTCCCGTCGGTGGCCTGACCCGCCACCTCCTCGCTGGCCGGGTGGATCACGTCGAATTTCGCACCGCTGCCGGTGTGCTGCAACTCGCCGTCGGTCAGCATCCGCTCGTCGCCGGCCAAATACACCGGTCTCGCTCTGCACTCCGGTCACAGGAGACAGCTTTACAAATTGTCGCGGAAGTGTCAGCCGTTTGATGAGGCCGGATTCTTCATTCCCACGGCATGGCGAAGCTGCGCCAGGAACTGTTCGGCGTCGTCGCTGCGCACCATGTAGTGCGATACCGCGACGCGAATGGCGGTCGCCGCCTTGATCGCTCCGTTGGGCCCGGGCAGAAGGCGTTGCAGGCGCGCGCGCATGACGGGGATCACGTGCGACAGCTGGGCGATGACGACCTCGGGCTCGATGTCGACGAGCCGCACACCCGAGTAGGACTGCTGATACTCGACGATGAAACGCAGTGCGGCGTCGAGCTTTTCGGTCCCGCGCAAGCCGGCGGTCGCCTTGCTGATGCCGGTGTCGAACATCTGCCGCTCGTAGATACCGAAGGCGTCGAGCAGCTCCTCTTTGGAGGCGAACCATCGGTACAGTGTGGGTCGCGAAACGCCCGCCTGGAGGGCGACTTCGGACAGGCTGAGCTTGGTTTGGCCGCTGCGACCGAGCACCTCGGCGGTGGCCACGAGAATCCGGTGCCTCGTCGACGTGTCGTCGATGACACCAACTGCATCCCGCTCGGCGGGCAATGGTTCAGTCACGTCCAATGCCTTGCAAGTCGTTGTGATGATGTCTCGCTGTCCTGGTGTCACTGTAAACGTGAAACCGCAGGTGTCGGCGCCGCCCCGGCGATGGTGATGGCATCGCAATCACAACGACTTCTGCAGCAGTGGCACGGTCTCGAGGTCGTCGAGTGCTGCCACCCCTCGGCGCAGACCCTCCATGGCGATGCCTTCGGCCTGCATGCCACCCATCCCCGCGGTGATCAAGGGCGCGACATAGGCGTACAACGCGCCTTGCCGGTAACGGTCCCACAAGTCGTCGCAATCCAGCTCAGGACCGCCGACGGCGGCCAGCGCTCGTCGGTAGTCGTCGAGCAGTTCACGTTCACTGGCTTGGCGATCGGCGGTGGTCATGCTGGTGACCAGCGTGTAGGCCAGCTCGCGGCCGGGGTGGCCGCGACGTACGGCCTGCCAGTCCAACAGGCCCGCCTCGCCGTTGCGGAAATAGGTGTTTCCGGGATGCCGTCACCGTGCATGACGGTGTGCGGCGGTTTGTCGATGAGTTGCGCGACGGCGCGGTAGTTCTCGTCGATCAAGCGGCCGGTTTCGACGGGTATGTCGGTCCGACCGGCCAGCCGGCGGGCCGAGGTTTTCAGCAAGGACCCGGTGAGTAGGGAGGTGTGATCGCCGAGGGGGAGTAAACCCATCCGAGCGGACCATCGCTGCTGAGCGGAAGGCGGCCCCAGAATGTGCCGTGCAGTCGGGCCAGAAGTTCGACGACGAGGCTCGCTTTGTCTGCCGAGCGGATGCAACGTGTCGGGGAACTCGCACGGCTCGACCGCGAGATCTTCCAGCACCAACACGAATCGGCCGATCAGGGCGTCGAAAGCCGACCCGTATGCCTTAGGCACGCCGGTGAGTTCCGGCGACAACTGGTCATAGAAGTGCACTTCGGTTTGGGCGAGCCGACCCAGTTCGCCCATCAGCCGAGTTGCGACCGTCTCGGCCGGCATCTTGACGAAGACCGACTCCGGGACATCGTCGCCGGTGAGCGCCAGCCGGGCGCGGGATGACGTTCCCGCGTCGCCGCCGAGGACCGACACCGAGGTCACCGTGCGGCCCATGATCCGCGACAGGAATCCGGCATCGAGATCCTCGATCTTCCGCGGCAGCCATCTGGCGCGGCCAATGACCGCGTCCGTTGCGACGCGTTGCACCCCGTGGCCGAGGTGGGCGGCCAAACCAACGGCCGGAGCTGCGCGACGCGCGACCTGACCGACTGCCGACCGCAGTCCCGCATTCTGTGCCACGATCCTCAACCTTTCACGCGAATCCACCACGATTACAAATCGCAGACAAAGTGTAAAGCGTTTCTGTCAAACTTCTTCTATGCCTGGACCAGTGGAGGGCATCAAGGTCGTCGAGCCGGCGTATGGGTAGCGGCCCCGGCCGCGGGGCGGAATACTGGCCGACTGGGGCGCAGACGTCGTCAAGATCGAGCCACCGACCGGCGACCCGGCGCGGATGTTCGGTCGCATGCTTGGGGTTGTCGACGGGGCGAATCCCCCGTTCGAGATGGACAACCGGTCCAAGCGCAGCATCGTGCTGGACCTCACCACGGAGGATGGCCGCAATACCGCGCTCGAATTGCTCGCCGACGCTGACGTTTTCTTGACGAATGTCAGGCCCAGCCGCGTTGTTACGCCTTGGGCTCGACTACGCGACGGTGGCTGCCCACACAATCCGCGTCTGGTCTACGGATTGATCACCGGGTACGGCATGACCGGACCCGATGCCGATCGGGCCGCCTACGACGTCGCGGCGTTCTGGGCTCGTGCCGGCGTGGCGCATCTGCTGACCCGTCCCGGCGACACCCCGCCCTTCCAGCGCGGCGGCATCGGCGACCACATGGCCGGCATCAGGGTTCTTCCCAGTCATCCGGTACGGACGGTTTTGCCAGGCAGCCGCGCAAAGCACTCACCCCACCGCCAGACGTTGTCCTTTGCGGTACCCGGATTCGAGGTACCACCGGAGCTGCGCTTCGACGTCCGCACTGCTCACCTCGACATCGAGCGCGCCCTCCCCGAGCACCGAGAGGGTGTTCTTGGCGGAGAATTTCTTGCCATTCTTCATGTACGCCTCGTAGAACTCCGTCTGCAACATTCGATCCAAATCGGTCAGTTGGCTGTCACTGGAGACATACTTCGGCGTGGGCAACCCAAGGACGTTGAAACCGACGCCGATGCAATCGCCCAGTGTGGGCGGGGTGTTGTTTGTGACGTGATACGTGGCCTCCGGCCCATCTCTCATTGCGAGGGCGGCAATCGCGCGGGCGGTGTCATCGATCGGCAGCAGGTTCAACTGCATGTTGGGTTCCGCGAGTAGGCGAATCGCGTTGTACTGCAAGTAGTTGCCCATTTTTCGGGAGACGTGTCGCTTGAATCTGTTGACTTCGTCGAGTAGTCCGTACATACCGCTGAAGCTTGTAGCCTGATGGGTCCGGCTATGTCCGATGATGATGCTTGGGCGCACGACCATCGAGGGAATCGCCGATTCGTGCAGTAGGCGCTCACCCATCACCTTGCTGCGTTCGTAGACGTTGTTCAACCGTGTGTATGGCGGCGCCGGGTCATCTTCTGCGATGAGCCCAGTGCGCTCGCCGGCGACATACGCCGTGCTGACCTGGCAAAACCTGTTGACTCGCAATCGTTCCGCGAGCCGCAGTGCCATACGGGTTCCACCGACGTTGACCTGGATAATTTCCGCCTCGTCTCGTTCGGCGTACTTCAGGCTCGCCGCAACGTGGACGAACACGTCGGCCGATACGTCGCACTCGTCGATCCAGCTGCCGTCGGCGATATCGCCCGGAACGGCCACGCAGCGCCCTGCAATATCGTCGAGGAGATCGGTCGCATCGTAGGCGCGTGCCGCAGCCCGCAATGCGCCGTGCAACCGCTGGGTCGCCGTAGTCTGATCTGCGCCTCTGGTCAGGCAATAGATGCGACCGTCGATTCGCGTCAGCAGTTCCAAACTCACTGCGCCGCCCAAGAATCCCGTAGCGCCGGTGACAAAGATGTTATCGCGACTCACTGCGCACCTTTCGTAGTTTGAAGCTGGGCCTGCACGTAGTCCGCGAGCATCGGATCGACACGAATACACTCGTATCCACGTCGTCGTCCGATGTGATGCGAAATTCGTTCTGCATGGCGATCAACAGTGTGATCAACTTGACCGAGGACTGGCCGACGTCCCGCAGCGGGTGCCATCAGTAATCTCGTCGACCGTCATCTAAAGCAACTTCGTTGCCAGTAGACCGCGCAGCAGGACAATTACAGTCAATGCTCATGCCGTCACCCCCGTGCTTCGATCTCGTCGACAAACTCGTCGACGAGCCGCTCGAATTCATCGGTGGCCTCCAGGAACGGCAGATGACCCGCGCCGCGGATGATCCTGCTGCGTCCCATGGGGATCCGTTCGGCGATCTCCTCGGCGGCAGAAGCGCTGACCAAGCAGTCGTCGTCGCCCACCAACACCAAGGTCGGTACCGTCAACTCCTCGAGTAACGAGACATCCGGCGACGCCTGGAGCGCACCCGCGAGGCCGCAGCGAATCTCCTCGCGGGAATGCAGCATGAGGAAGCCCTCCCGGAGGGCGAGATAGCCCGGCGTGCCGACGGATTCGATAAATCCGCTCCCGAACACCGATGGGTACATCTGGTCGAACAGCGCAGGCATGCCCAGATTGTCAAGTGTGGTCAACCAGGACTCGGTCATACGCCGTGGCCGTTCCATGCCAGTCGCACCGAGTGCAGGACCAGCCAGAATCAGGCCCTTTACGGTCGACGGGTACCGGATGGCGAAGTCCCGGCAGAGCAGCGCCGACGCTGAGGTGCCAAGCAAATAGGTCGACTCGAAACCGGCATTGTCGACAACCGCACGCAGGTCTGCAACGTGGTCGTTCCAGGACGGGTTAGTGGGCGTGCGCGATGAACCGCCCTGGTTGCGCAAATCATAGGACAGGATTCGGTATTTCGATTCCAGCTGCGGAGTGAACGTGCGCCAGGCGGGACTGAGCATGAAGAAGTTGTTGACGAGCACCAGCGCCGGGCCCGCACTGCCACGGATCTCGTAGTACAACTCGACCTCGGGCTGCACCACCAGCCGTTCCACATCGGCGTACCGATAATCCAGACTCGCAAGTGACTTGAGATGATCTACCACTACCGTCGCATCCTTATCTGCGTTGAGGACCCCCGTAAAGATGGGATCCGTTCGTCGTTTCCTTGGTTGTTTGGCCTCGTACCCGACCCTTGCCTGGGTCGGTGGACCGCAGTCGCGGTCGAGGTGGAGTTCCCGCAGTGCACGTAAGGCGTCGATGGTGCCGCCCGGCATCGATGCTTCCCTGGTGGGGTCTCGTGCACACGAGTAGCCCACTACTTGAAGTGAGATTCAAGATCGCGCAACCGACTGCGGATCAGGACAATTCGCCCAAGTACCTATGTCGAAGAAGCGATGTCGTCGATGACGGAGTACTCGACAGGTTTGATCTGAAATACCTGAATGCCTGTGGTGTAGCTACTTCGTACGTCGGCGGAAGACAAAACATCTTTTCCTCACAACCGGTTTCGGCCGTGACAACGCCATTGGCGGACGCCGTATCACCTTCCGCCCGCGGGCGCTTGGAAGTCTTCACCATCACACCTCCAGGAGAATCGCGGCTCATCAAAGTCTCCGGACATGCCGAGGCGGTTCAGATCCTGCTTCGTTCCGTGTGTCGTGCATCGTGGGCGAGTCCGGTGTGCGGCATGTGTGCGTGTTGATGCGCATGGGATGTGCGGGATCGGATGTGCTTAATGGGGGCATACACCGACCGCTACTCATCGAGGTGATCGAGCACCATCTTCACCGCACGCTCACGCTGCTCGACCGGGTAATGCTTGGACATGATCTGCATCCTTCTCCCAGAAGGAAGCGGCATCAAACCCGCAACGGTTCACGTAAACGTTTCCAAGATTCATGCGCGAAATCGAGTTGACGCCCGGATGTCCTTCGCCGGACGAAGGCGACGTTCGCCGTCACGCTAAACCCGGGCAGCGCCCGTCGAGATCCGCTGGACGTTCCTCGACTCGACACCCGAGTACGACCATTGCGAGGCCCACGCGATCGACTCCACCGGCGTCACCGGTACGCAGTACCCGATGAAGCAGCTCGGCTCGAGACAGGTATTCCTCTACTCGTGCGGCTTCGACCGCGCGGCGGAATCCTGGGTCTTGTCACCGTTTCGACAGAAGGGAGCCCGACCATGGGCCGGACAGGTGACCGTCTGAGGTGCTGCCTGGGGGGACGGGATCTCTTGTCACACAGTGGATTGCGTGGGCCTGCGCTAAGTCACGCTTTCAGCGGGTTGCCCGTCTTAGGCAACCACAGGTCAGCAGATGGGGAAGGGAACGAATATACCGCCATTCGATGTACACGCCGGCCCGGCCAACACGACATCCCGCGGATCGGCATCGTAGATTTAATGGCCACGACAGCGCGAGGGCTCGCGCAGAGACAGTTCGCTCGATTGGTTGAGTCTGCACTTCGTCATAACAGTCTCTGCGCGGAGGTCAACATTGTGAACCTCGATGCTGCAAGCAGTTGGCCGCGCCGAGCGGGTACCCGGGCGGATTGGGACCGCATCGCCTCATTCGACGCGCTCATTGTGACCGGGGCAGAACCGAAATCTACGGCGCTTGCCCGCGATCCGAGTTTCGCCATAGTCGAAGAGATCCTCACGGTGGCGGACTCACGCGCCGTCTCGATTGTGTTTTCGTGCCTCTCCGCACACGCAGCATTGGACATGCTCTACTCGATCCCTCGGCACCGTCTGCCGGAGAAGCGCATCGGCGTGCTGGCCCACCGCGTAACGGCTGAAGCGAGCACCTTAACGGGCGGTTTGCCGTCTGTCGTGAGGTTCCCGCACTCGCGTTGGAACATGGTGCACCGGTCCGATCTGACAGCGTCTAACGTCAACCCTCTCATGGTCACTGGAACAGACGACTGGGGCATCGCGACAAGTCCAGACGGCATACGCTACGTTTTCCTTCAGGGTCACCCAGAGTACTTCGCGGACACGCTACTCCGTGAATACCGGCGCGATGTGCGACGGTTCCTCCACGGGGAGGCTCAGGCATACCCGACAGTGCCCCGGGACTACCTGTCATCATCCTCGTTCGAAGCCGCGATTAAGTTCAGCGTGCATGCTAAACGGAATCGCTCGTTACAGACGGCGGCCGCGTTCCCAGATATGGAACTGGATCCAGGTCTCGGCCACGCCTGGGAACCGTCGGCCAACGTATTCGCCGCAAACTGGACGAGCCGAGTCGCCGGGTTGGTCAATGCCTGAGCAACCAATTCAGCCAATCGCACCGCGTACCTGGAAATGGCCGGCCACCCTCTCGGCGTATCGCGGCGACTTGACGGAGATGCTGGCCGCGAGCGTCGCCGACGATGGCATTCTCGGCTACACATCACCGCTCACAAAGAAGCAGGAAGTCGCGTTCTGCGACAGCCTTGAGCGCGAGGTCGACTGCGGGAGGGCCCTGGTACTCATTGGCGAGGACGCCCGGGGCGTATTCGCGATGTGTATCGTCGGCACGCCTCTAATGCCGAACTGCCGGCACGTCGCCGAGGTTAGCAAGGCCTATCTCGCTCCTCGGGTGCGCCACACCGGCGCAGTCACCGAGCTGGTATTGGCCTTGTGTCAGAGGATGCGCGGGGACGGAATAGAACAGCTTCGGATCGACGTGCGCGAGGACTCGCCAGCTCATCGTGTGTGGGAAAAGTTCGGCTTCAAAACGTACGGCATTCTCGACGACTACAGCCGCATCAATGGCCAGAGATACCGCGGACATTTTATGACCCACTCGGTCGTCGAACTCAGCACTATTGCCGAGGAACGCCTCGCGGTTGTTTCGCGATGTCACCAATCCTCTGTGTCATCAACCGCAGGAAGGACAACCGCCGTGTCCCTGGGTCGCGACGAGTTCCGGAGCAAACTCGAAGAGACATTGCATTCTCACCTCACGATCTCCCATCCAATCTTCGGTCTGCTTCTCGATGAGAAAAACCCGCAGCCCGAGTTCTTACGTCAGGTTGCGCTTCAGGGCTATCAGCTGACGAAACATTTTCTTGAGTACATCGAAAACCTCTTCTTCTACTGTCCGATTCCACGCCACAAGCGTCGGCTACTTCACAATATGTACGAAGAGGAGACCGGGCGCATCTCGAAGACCAAGAACCACGTCAAGCTAATGCAGGACTTCCTTCGCGCATTGAATATCGATGACGAGACCCGCGACGCCGCTGTCGCGCTGCCAGCGACCCAAGAATTGATCAAGTACCGAATGGACGCAGTGAAGGACCCGGCACGGTATCATATAGGAGCCGCCGCAGTGACCGTCGCTAGCGAGGGTCAGAACCTCGAAACGCTCGGTTCGGAATCACGTGACGTGTTGTTCGAGCGCGTTTACGGTCTGACGCCAGCAGACCTCTTATTCTTCTCGGTACACCAGGTAGAGGACGTCCACCACGTCCAGCAAGGCCTCGACCTAGTAGCGGACCTCTGCACCACGGACCAGATGCAAAAGGAAGCGCTATTCGGTGTGTCGCACACTTGCGAACTCTTTTACCAGATGTACGAGGGAATCTACCAGGAGTATCTCGCGGGCCGACTGTTGCCCGATGATTCCCACCTCGCGCATCGTTCCCGACCGTGGCATTCTGGAGAATCGGAATGAAAGTTCAAAATCTTCGGGCCGGCCAAGCAACGGTCGCCGTACGAGCAGGCCAGCACCAATTTGTCGATGACCAACACAGTGAAGCGATGGTCTTAACGTCAAGCTATACATTCGACGACGCGCATGACGCGGCCGAGAAATTCGCATCTCGCCGAAATGGAAACGTATACGTTCGCTTCACAAATCCGACGGTCAGAGCGTTTGAAGAACGGGTTGCCGCGTTGGAAGGTGCCGATGATGCTGTCGCGAGCAGTTCAGGCATGGCGGCGTACATGGCTGTTGCACTAGCATTCCTTAAGCAGGGCGACCACGTTCTGCTCGCCGAAGGAATCTTCGGAACCACGACCAACCTGTTCAAAACATATCTCAAGAAGTTCGGCGTCTCGACCACCGTCCTGAAGGTGCAAGACAGGACGGCGTGGCCCGCCGCCTTGCGTCGCGAAACCAAAATGATTGTCGTGGAGAGTCCGACAAATCCGCTCATGCATATCGCCGACATACGGTTCTTGGCGGATCTCGGCCGAGTGCACGGAGCGCTGTTGCTTGTGGACAACACCCTGTGCACGCCGATTTTTCAATTGCCGCTCGCGATGGGGGCGGATCTTGTTCTCCATTCCGCCGGAAAATACATCGATGGGCAGGGCCGATGTGGGGGCGGAATCGTCACCGGCGGTACTGCCCTAATTGCTGAGATCCGAAGCGTCCTGCGTACGGTCGGCCCGAGCCTGAGTCCCTTTAACGCGTGGATATTCCTGAAGAGCCTCGAGACGCTTCCCATCAGAATGCAAGCCCACTCGGAGGCGACGACTCGGATCTGCAGGTGGTTGGAGCAGCGGGACGACGTCGAAGCTGTGCACTTTCCAGGTAGCAAGAACCATCCTCAAGCCGACCTGATCACAACGCAGCAGTCGGGATACGGAGGCTTGCTTAGTTTCGAATTGTCGGGAGGTAAACAAGAGGCATGGATGTTCATAGACAGCCTTCAACTCGTGTCGAACTCCGCGAACATCGGTGATACCAAGTCCATGATCACTCACCCCGCTACTACGACACACGGCCGACTCACAGATCTCGAGAAGTGCGATGCTGGCATCAAGCCGAACCTTCTCCGGCTGTCCGTCGGGCTTGAGGACTACATCGACGTGACCGCCGACCTCGACCGGGCGCTGACCGCAGCAACTGAAACGTCGCGCGCGGCAGTGGAGGCTAGATGAGATCGTCAGCAGCACTCCCCTTATCGGAAATTGTGATTCTGTTGTCCTGTCCGCAGGCGAGTAGCTCCATAGACATAGTGCCAAGGCGCCGAACCAAGCGATCACGAATAGGAGTAATATGAAGAGTGCGCGCGATCTTGAGCGTGAGCTTTTCCAGTCAGCATTAGGCGCGGAGTTCGCCACATCCGTTTCTCCGCCCGAGATTGTTATCCCGATTGCTGACGATGGCACGATCGACGTAGTGGCGATCCAACGCTTGGAGGAATTATTCAACACCGCGGCCCGAAGAATCGACCTCTTTGAACCACTACTGTTGGAATTAATGCTGGTCGACTTTCCCAGTTTCAAACTCGACCAGGATTCGCTGCCAGATAGAATGCGCCGTTTCCGGCACCAGTACATTGGCGAAAACCAGCTCAGATTAGCCGGAAGCTGGGCGCGCTACGCAGACGGAACAATAACACATCTTTTGCGACCGAGCGATCATTATCGGCTACGGACTTCTCGGAACCGCGGCCTCCTCTCTTCTGCTGACCAACAGCGAATCTCGGAGGCAAAAATTGCAATCGCCGGACTCAGTGTCGGCGGCATGACCGCCACCACGCTTGCGATGGAAGGCTTCCGTGACTTCTACCTCACCGACTTCGACGTCCTATCCTGTTCCAACCTGAACCGACTAGCTTCCTCCCTGACTAGAGTCGGCACCCAGAAAGCAGACATCGTCGCCGAGAAAATTTGGGATATCGATCCATTTGCCAAAGTCGTACGCGATATTCGCGGCTATTCCGCGCAGGTCGAGGACGAGATCTTCTCCCCAGCATGGAGGCCCGATGTATTCGTCGACGCGATGGATAGCATAGATGGCAAGATCGCAGTACGAGAGGCATGCAGGAAGCACGGTGTGCCAGTGGTTTGGATGATGGACGTCGGTGACGGTGTTGTTCAGATCGGATGCGAACGATACGATCTAGACCCCACGCTTCCGCTATTTGATGGTCGGTTGTCCCGGAAAGAGAAACAGCTTGGGCGAAACCTGAATTATGCTGAAAGTATAATTAGCATAGTTAACCCGGAGTACCTCGGGCCGCGGATGCTGGAATCATTCCAGAGCGCGTGCAAAAGCGAAATACCAGGAGTGCCACAAATAGCCGGGACCGTCGCGGTTTCGGCAGGGGCAATTTCGCAGACCATCAGGAGGGTGTTACTCGGCGATGCTGTAACGCCGGAGTTCTCCATCGAAATCGCAGAGAAAGCGGATCCGGAATATACGCGTTCTATCATTCGCTCGCGCGCAGAGGCAATGGACATGTTACGCGGAATGGGCTTGCTCGCCTCCATTGAGTGATTCGTTACATACTTGGGCATCTGGACGAGCGATCCGAACCTGAGCCGATGAGGGGATGAATCCGTATGAAGGTAGCAATATGCGTATACGATGGCATAGAAGTACTCGATTTTGCTGGCCTATACCAGGTCTTTTCCGACCGTTGCGTGGATATCCTCGACCAACACTCAAATCTACAATACGCATGTCGACGTTCTTACTCTTGCTCATGCTAGGATACCATTCACGCGCGAGGTGGGTTGAAACTGCGGGCGGAGATACTGGCAGCTCCTGATATGGAATTGGATCTGCTAATCCTTCCCGGCGGAGTAATATCGGGGCAGATTGCGAAAGGCGAGGTACTTGCGTGGCTTCGCGGAGAGGCTAAACACGTGCCGATTATCGCACCTGTGTGCAATGGTGCATTGGTCCTAGGGGCAGCGGGCTTGCTGGACGGATGGGTCGCAACAATGCATTGGGAGGATGTATCTGCGTTACAGGAACGATGCCCCACTATTCATATCGAGAGGAACATGAGGTATGTCGACACTGGTGAAGTTGTGACGTCCGCTGGCGTCTCCGCCGGAATCGACATGAGTCTTCACCTCATCGATCGCCTCCTAGGAGGCGAGCTGGATGTAATTACAGCCCGTCGGACAGTCCCGGTCGGTGGGCTGACGGGTGTTGTGCAAGGAGGATGGCCCCAAGCCCTTGTGCTGGAAGGGAATTGAGGCCATCGTGTTCCGTACTGTAGGTGATCACCCCACGTTGTGGGAGTCGGTTCTGGCCGGAGAGTTGCAGCGGCGGCCAGGAGTCCGCTCGGGTGGCGCGCTGCTGGACGATCCGGCGTTCTTCACACCATTCGTCGCGTTTTTCGACCCGCGGCTACACAGCTGGCCGAATTCGGTTGCCGGGCAACACCCAATCGCGCGAATGGGTCGGCCGTCCACGCCGATGGAGGCGTATCTGCGGTTCATTCACTGAAGCTCCGCTACGGGGTGGGCCACGAGCGTCGATTTTTGGCGCGGCCCTGTCGGGTCGATGGAGGCTCTAGGTGTTGGCCAGCTTGTGGGTCTGATTATTGCGGTTGGGTACGACAGATCGGCCAGTCTCGCTCGGTGGGCGGGCGTTCCAGGGCCGAGGGGTCTTTGGTGTCGTGAGCGGACGGTGGACGGGCGGTCAGGGTGAATGCGACTCGAAGTCGTTGCCACCCTAAGCATATGGCGGTTGCCCACGGCGAGGTGGCATCGTTCCGCAGCCGGATCTGCCGAGCCGCGGGAGATGCGAGCGGGCACGTGTAGCACCCGGTATCGGAGGGTGTCGATCTCACAGGTGGCCAGTTCGGGATGATCGGGGGAGCCGATCAGCTGGATCCAAACCACGAGATCGGTGGCAGCCAGCAGGATTTCCGGCCCTGCCGCGTTGGCGTCGAATCGGTGGTACGGCAGGCTGGTGCACGAGGATCTCGTCAACGCAACTGGTCGCCCGAGCCGCGCCGGGCGCCGCCGCCGACTAACGGAGATCGACACGCTGACCCGCTTCCGCGACAGAAGGAGTGGTTGGCTTGGATTCCGGGCCGTGCGCTTCGGGGGTGCTCGATTCGCTGATACCGATGCGTTCGTGCAGCCGGGCCAGCGGCCTGGGCGCCCACCAGTTCCAGCGGCCCAGCACGTGCATGAACGCCGGGACCAGCAGCATGCGCACCAGCGTCGCGTCGGCAAGCACGGCCAGGGTGAGGCCGACACCGAACATCCGCATGAAGGACACCTCCGCGGCGATTAGCGCGGCGAACGAGATGGACATCAGCAGCGCGGCGGCGGTGACGACGCGGCCGGTGCGGGCCAGCCCCAGCGCGACGCTTTCGTCGTTGTCGGCGGCGGTCTTGCCCGATTTCAGCCAGTACTCGCGGATCCGCGACACCAGGAACACTTCGTAGTCCATCGACAACCCGAACGCGATGCAGAACAACAGCACCGTCATGTTGGCGACCAGGGTGCCGGTCGGCGTGGTACCGAACGCGCCGAGGTGGCCGTCCTGGAAGATCCACGCCAGCGCGCCGAATGCCGCGGTCAGCGACAAGATGTTGAGCAGCAACGCTTTCAGCGGAAGTATCACGCTGCCGGTGAGCAGGAACAGCAGCATGAACGTGATCGCCGCGATCACGCCGAGGACCAGCGGTAGCCGGGAGGTGATCGCTTCGGAGCTGTCGCGGTTGACCTGCGCGATGCCGGTCAGCTGCACCGGTTGTCCGGCCGGCGGGCTCACCGCATGCAGCCGGTCGAGCTGGGCTTCGGAGGCCGGCGAGAACAGCGCCGCGTTGCTGCCCACCGTCAAAAATGCACTGCCGTCCCTGATCGCGGTCGCCAACGACGGCGGACCGGCGGGCGTCCCGTTGACGAACGTGCCGCCCGGCGAGGACACCGAGGACACGTCGGGAACTTTGGACAGCTGCGCGGCGTAGCGGCCGAGTTCGGCCGGCGTCACCCCGGTCGTATCCGGGAGGACAACGGTGACGTTTTTCGCGGAGTCGACGGCGAAATTGCTGCGCAGCTCGTCACCGACCTGGCGCGCCGACGCCGACGCGGGCAGCACGCGGTCATCGGGGAAGCCCCACCTGATGCCGAGGAACGGCGCGCCGAGTGCCAACAACAGGGCGACGATCGCGAGCGCGATCGGAATCGACCGACGCATAACGAATTTCGTCGAGCGGTACCAGAACGTCTGCTCGACCGGAGGTCGCACCGGCTCGGGGCGGCCGAACATCCGGCGGGTCAATCGGCGCACGTCGAGTGAGTCGAGCCGGTCGCCGAGCAGCACGATCGCCGCGGGCGTCACCACAATCGCGGCAACGGCGGCGAACGCCACCACCGCGATGCCGGCGTAGGCGAACGACTTCAGGAAGTACGTCGGGAACAGCATCATCGCGACCATCGACAGCGCAACCGTAATGGCCGAGAACAGCACGGTGCGCCCCGCCGTCGCCATCGTGCGCACCAGTGCGTGGTCGCGGTCGGCGCCGTCGGCCAACTCATCGCGGAACCGGCTGATGATCAGCAGCGTGTAATCGATGCCCAGCGCAAGCCCCATCGCCACGGTCAGGTTCAGCGCGAAAATCGACACATCGGTGACCAGCGTGACCGCCCGCAGCACCGCCATCGACC
Organism: uncultured Actinomycetota bacterium; assembly: GCA_963799495.1. Classification (GTDB taxonomy): domain Bacteria; phylum Actinomycetota; class Actinomycetes; order Mycobacteriales; family Mycobacteriaceae; genus Mycobacterium. Next base: position 264,778 of record CAWCXH010000025.1, on the reverse strand, counting down.
CCAGGATCGCGAACCCGCCGACCGCCAACGGCAGCGCCGCGGCCATCAGGCCGCCGAACACCCACACCAGCACCAGGAAGCTCAGCGGGATGGCGATGGATTCCATCATCAGCAGGTCTTTTTCGCTCTGCCCGTTGATCTGGACGTAGATCATCGCCTCACCGCCGGCGCGCACCGTGACGCCGTCGCGGTCGTGCACGAGTTGGTCGGTCAGCGTCTTGGCGTGCTTCTGTGCGTCGCTCTCGCCGCCGGTGATGCCGGCGGCGATCAGTCCGGTCTTGCCGTCCTTGCTGATCAGTGCCGGTGCGGCCGACGGCGGCGCGGTCCACGCCGAGGTCACCTGCGCCACATAGGGTGAGGCCTGTAGTCGGGCGGCGATGTCGGTGCCGACCGCCCGCGCGGCGTCGCCCTGCGCGCCGGCGTCGGACGTCACGCTGATCACCAGGTCCATATCGCCCTGGCCGAACTTGTCCACCAGCAGCTTGGTGGCCTGGTCCGATTCCGATGTCGGATCCTGTAACCCACCGGCGGACAGGCTCTTGGCCACCGGAATCCCGAACACACCCGCGGCCACCATTACCAGCACGGCCGCAGCAATGATTCGTCGCGGTGCGGCAATGGCCAGGTGTGCGATTCGTTGCAACACGTCGCGTCCCTCTGCTAACCCCGTAGATGATGGCGCAGTTGCTCGTCTGGGTCGCCGTGCCAATTGGTGAAGAACACATAGTCGCCCGCTTCGAGCGCCTCGACCTCGGTGACGACGTGGTCGAAATAGGTTGCGCCATGCACCAACGGTTCCGGCCGATTGCCCACGCACCAGGCGGGAAGCCGGGACGACGGGTTACCCCGCTCCGCTGTCGTGAGGAACCAGTCCTCTATTTCGGCCATTCCACCCCCTTGCCACGGTCACCGCAAGGGCTGCCCAGGACACACAGGCCGTCGAGAACACGAGGACCTGCCCGATGCCGGCCCCCCGGCCGGGTACCACGGGCCGGTGATGTAGTGCTCGATGAATCCCTCCGGTGACAGTGGGCTCATTCCCGCCCTATCGCGAGCCCAGCGTTCCAGTCCCGTCAGCGGGCACCGAAGATTCAGCGCGAAGCCGACCACCAACACCACCGCGGGGATATGCAGCCAGCTTGTCCGTGGCCAGCGCACCGCATGAAATCCGCCGATCACGATATAACCGATGATGCGAATTGAACGGCCGCGACCACCGCTACGACGATGTAGCACAGATCCGACATTTCAGGTCTGCTCCTCGCCGGGTGGCGTTCATGACCGGATAGACCGGCTGCTTATAGGAGGAACGTATGGCCGGCGGTCACCATCACGCACGAGTGGTGGACTACCTGTCTTATCCGTGTTTCTTGCGCAGGTCTAGCTACGGCCGTGTGTCTGCACAGACGAACTCGCATCGCTGCGTCTTACGGCTTCGGCGGAAGCCGCCGATGACCAGGGCACGGCATCAAGCGCCTGCCGTCGCCTAATGAACCCTGATCTCAGCGGGCTCAGCCGGTTCAGCAGATGAGGAACACCGGCCAACCCGTCGGCCACCCGATCAGGGCCCGATGCTGGGCGCATACGGCGTTACGCACGTCACGACGGCCGGGATGACACGATATTGGCGTGAGCGAGAGCCCTGCGCGATCTGAACCGCACGGCGATCCCGGCTCCTAGCGTGGTACCCGGATCGACAAACTGCTGGATCGGGCGGTGGCAGCGATCAACACCGGCGACCGCGCCGCGGCGACCGCCCTGGCGGGGCGGGTGCTGACCGTTGACCGGGCAATGACACCACGAAGCAGACGACATCGCACGCGATGATTGCGCTGGCGGACAATCCGGCCCAGCGCGCCTGGCTGATGGAGGGCTTCGACGGTCGGATCGGCCAAGCCACCGAGGAATTCGTGCGATGGGCTTCGCCGGTGACGCAGTTCACGAGGTTCGCGACGGCGGACACGGAGATCGCGGGCCAACAGATACGAGCCGGCGACAAGCTCGGCCTCTTCTACTGCTCGGGCAACCGCGATGACAGCGTGTTCACCGACCCGGGCAAGTTCGATCTGGCGCGCTCACCCAACCCACACATCGGGTTCGGTGGAGGCGGCCCGCATTTCTGTCTCGGGAACCAGCTCGCCAAGGTCGAACTACGAAACCTGTTCCGCGAACTACTGACTCGGGTGCACCGCATCGAATTCGGCGAACCGGACTACCTCATGAGCAACTTCGTACACGGAATCAAACGCCTACCGGCCTTTGTCCGGTGAGTACGGTTGGATCGGAGACATCATGCGCGTCGCCGGGTGAACTGGTAGCAGACCGTGATCCGGCCCTCCATGCCGCCGTTGCCGTCGCGGTCGTGACCGAGCCGGCCCACCGAATTGAACATCCACATCCTCGGGCGCATGGCAATGGCCAAGTGCCAGGTGAAGATTCGGTTGCCGTCCGGACCTGCTTCGGTCCACGTGTCGCCGACCTTGAGCGGAACCTCGGGCAAGTCGCCAATGTGTTCGCTGCCGGGGTACGTCTTCGTCCAGTTCGCCGGGTTGGTGACGAAGTCGTAGATCGTCTCGGCGGACTGCGTGAACGCGGTCTCCGAAGACGTGGTCACGATGCCAATTGCGTTCCCTTTCTGACTCAGCGGCTGCCCGGCAGATCGGCGTAGACCTCGGTCCGACCTGCGTCGAAGCTGAGGTATTCCCTGATGGGCAGGGTCTCCGGCGGTGGATCGTCGTAGCTCCAGGCGACGTCCTCGACCAGAGTGTCCCCGATAACCGCCGTCCAATAGGTCGCAAACCCCTTGTAGTTTGCAATAGCTGGACGTCTCAGAGCGCCGCAGCACGTCCATCCGGACCAACGATGGTGCGACGTATAACCGAGGTTCGAGCGCCGTCTCGAAGACGATGACCGTATCCACCGTATCCACCAGCGTGGTGGCCCCGACGTCCACCCGCAGGCGGCGATTCGTTGGACGGCAGTCGACGCGGTGATAGGGGTTCGGTGGGTAGTGGACGAGTCGTCGCCCCTCTTCGAGCCATGTGTCGACCGCATCCCATGGCACCACAACGTAACCGGGAGCCTCGGGCTCGGGTTCATTCGGCAGATCGGCGATCACGTCTGCGGGGAATGCGTATGACAGCGGCCGGTTCCGGCGGTGCACCATCAGCGCCCGCTCGGTGTCGATGACCACACGCCCGTTTCGAATCGCTTGGACTCGCCGCGGGTGGGGTTCCACATAGACCAGATCGTCGGGCAACGGCGCGGAAAACCATCCGCCTGGATCGGGGCCGAGTGGGCCGCGCGCAGCGACGAGGCTCAGGGTTGGCCCCCAATGTCTTTGGTTGACAGCATTTTGACCTCCGACGTTTGTCAGTCGCTCGCCGAGTGTGAGGCCTCTGCGAGATCTGCGGCGATTATTCGCTATGCCTTCACGCTCGGCGGATGGAGCGTCCCGCCGGAGTGGATCTGATCCAACATGTCCGCCTTTCGTGCAATGTGTCACAGACACAGCTTTACAGATTAAACCAAAAGTGTCACGCTGTGTGTGAGTCGTTCATACGATTCGAACGTGCTCATCGCTCGCGAATACATCCGCGGCGACTGCGAGCCCGGCGACGGGTGGAATCTGTCCAGCACCGGCTGAGTGCAGGGGCCCGAGTCTTCACGGGCCATGCCCTCATCGCTACGGGACTGACTGATGTGTCGGTCGGCCCGACGGAAGAGCTTTTTCGCGGCGGGTACGCCCCGCTGGATTCCGACCTGTTTCCCGGCGGCTCACGGCTTGTCGCGCTACCTGATCCAGCCGCGTCGGCGTAGCCACCAGTCGCGCGCGACGGCGATGACGATGAGCGCGGCGAAACCCATCAGGAACCAGTCCTCGACGTGGCCGACGTGGTTGCCGTGCATCATGAGCAGCAGGAACGCCGCCGAGAGCAGACCGCCGATGTGGATCAGCCGATAGTTCTCCTTGGACCAGCCCCAGTGCGCGGACGGCACGTCCTCGACATCGACGCCGGTGTGTCGTTCCACCTCGGTGCTGGCCACGGCTGCTCCTCACGGTCGGGCTGACTGCTGGCCATATTCTGGCACACGGGCCATCAACCGATCTTCCCGTAGCGGCGCAGTGCCTCGGTGCGCTCGCGGGCGTGGTCGACGATGGGCTCCGGATAGTCGTCGCCATCGAGTTCGGGCAGCCAGCGCCGCACATATTCGCCGTCAGGGTCGAACTTCCCGGCCTGAGTGGTGGGGTTGAACACCCTGAAGTATGGAGCGGCGTCAGTGCCGCAACCGGCGGCCCATTGCCAGCCATGCTGGTTGTTGGCCATGTCGCCATCGACCAACTGCTCCAGGAACCACCGCGCGCCCCACTGCCACGGCAGGTGCAGATCCTTGACCAGGAACGAGGCAACGATCATCCGCACCCGGTTGTGCATCCAGCCGGTTTCGGCGAGCTGACGCATGCCCGCGTCCACGATCGGGAACCCGGTTCGGCCGGCCTTCCACGCCTCGAATAGCCGCTTCGCGTCGCGGTCGTTGTCGACCTCGATCCTGTCGAACGATGGGTTCCAGTTCCACCACACACTGTGCGGCCACTCGTGCAGCACCGTGGCGTAGAAGTCTCGGAACGCCAACTCCCGCAGATAAACCTGTGCGCCGTTTCCGCGGCCGAGGTCGACGGCCATGGTGCGCGGATGGATGGTGCCGAACTTCAGATGCGCCGACATCCTGCTGGTCGCGTCGAGGTCGGGCCGGTCGCGGTCGTCGGCGTAGCCGTCGAGGCCGTTCTCAACGAACGTGGTCCACTGACGGCGGGCCGCCTTCTCACCGGCCGGCAACTCGAGCTCGACCCCCGCGTCGGGGATATCCACACCCCCGGGCGCTTCGGCCGGGTCGATCCAGTTCGCCGTCTCCGGTCCCGACCTGGCCGGCGCGCGCCAGCCGTGTTGACGCCACGCGTTGTAGTACGGCGTGAACACCTTGTACGGCGTTCCGTCGCCCTTGGCGACCCGGCCCGGGGACACCAGGTACGGCGAGCCGGTCGCCTCCATTCGTATGTCGTCGAGGGCCTCGCGGACGGCGTCGTCGCGGCGCTGGCCGAACGGCGTGTAGTCGCCCGAGACGTGGACCTCTGATGCGCCGATCATCTTGGCAATTAAGGGAATTCGCTTCTCCGGCCGTCCGCGCGTCACCAGCAGCTTGCCGCCGAGGCTGTCGCTGAGGTCGCGCAGGGCGTCGTAGAGGTAGGCCAGTCGCCGAGGCCCCGACGACTTCGTCAGCCGCGGATCGAGGACGTAACACCCGAGCACATCGCCGTCGACTTCCGCCGCCTCCAGCAGTGGCGGCAGGTCGTGCAGCCGCAGATCCCGTCGGAACCACAACACTGTCGGCACGCATTCATCCTGCCCGCTTTCGGCTACCCGGAAACCTGTCGACTGCTGCGGCGCGGCGCACGTCGCGCCGCGCTAGTCGTCGTAGCCATGCCGCGATCAGAACGGCGCTGGCGAGTTGTGGATGATCATCAGCGTGGTGATCTTGCCGTCCTCAACCTCGAAGTAATTGGTCAGGATCAGCTCGGCGGGGAGGTCGGTCTTGTCGTAGTCGCCGTCATAGCGGGCGCGCACCACCGTCGTCCCGCGATGCCGGATGACTTCGGTGACGTCCATGGTGACCCGGTCGCCGACGATCTCGTTGGCGACCCACTTGCGGATCGACTCGACACCCCAGAACTCGCGCAGGTTGTCATTGACCAGGGCGTCGTCGGCGAATGTTGCGACCACACGGTCAACGTCGAAGGCGTTGACGGCATGGATGTGATCGGCGATGACGGCTGGCAGCTGGTTCGACATGAGACACCTCATCTGTTGCTGATGGCTGATCGGCGCGCTCGCCGACACATCCGAGGTTGGTCTGTCCAGGCACCGGAGAGTCAACCGGTCCTGCGCGCCTTGACCCTTCGGTAGGGGGAGACTTCAGACTGGCGCTATGGGGTCAAACTTGTCGATCGGCGACTTCTCGCGGATCACCCACCTGAGCGTGAAGACGCTGCGGCATTACCACGACGTCGGACTGGTCGCGCCGGCTCACATCGATCCCGCAACCGGATACCGGTATTACTCGCACGCTCAGATACCCACCGCCCAGGTGGTGCGGCGCCTGCGCGAACTTGATATGCCGATTGCCGACATCAGGTCCGTCCTGGTGGCCGACCCCGACACGCGCAACGAGCTGATCAGCACCCACCTGAGCCGGCTGGAGGCCGAGCTTGCCAGCACCCGCGCAGCCGTCGACGCGCTGCGCAACATCCTGGACCGCCCGTCCACCGCCGCGCCGATCGATCACCGAACCGTGCCGGCAACTCGCGCGATCGGGATTCAGCAGGTCGTGGACCGCGACGACATCCTGGTCTGGTGGCAGGGCGCACTCGGCGAGCTGCACGCGATGGTCGCGGCCCAGCCGCTGCGCCAAACCGGGGTCAGCGGCGGCCTGTACGCCAGCGAGATCTTTCAGCATGACCGCGGCGAGGCGACGGTGTTCATTCCCGTCGACGGCTCGATCCGTGCGGTCGGACGGGTCGTGCCGTTCACCGTCCCGCCCGCCGAGCTCGCGGTCATCCGCCACCACGGATCGCTGGACGATGTCGACCTGACCTACAGCGAACTCGGCGCGTACGCCACCCGGCACGAGATCAGCGTCGACGGACCGCTGCGCGAGTATTACATCCGCGACTCCCGCGACACACCCGATCCGAGTCGCTGGGAGACCGACATCGGCTGGCCGATCTTTCGCTCGGACCGGACCGCCCAGGAGGAGACGCCATGAGGTATCCGGCTCCGCTATCGCTTGAGGGCCGACGCGCAATCGTCACCGGTGGCACGAAGGGTGCCGGGGCCGCCGTGGTCGCGCGGCTGAAGCGGGCCGGTGCGTCTGTAACCGCGGTGGCTCGCAGCCGGCCCGACGGGGCACTGAACGCCGACGACTTCGTCGCCGCCGACATCGCGGCGATCGCCGGGGCAGAGGTCGTCGCGAAGCACGCCCGCGCCGTCGGTGGTGCGCAGATTCTGGTGCACGTCGCCGGCGGCTCGAGTGCGCCCGCGGGCGGGTTCGCCGCCCTGACCGACGACGACTGGATGCGCGAGCTGCAATTGAACCTGCTCGGCGCGGTGCGCCTGGACCGGGCACTGGTTCCGGCGATGATCGCCGCCGGCGCCGGGACCATCGTGCATGTCGGTTCGATCCAGAATCGGATGCCGCTCTACGACGGCACGCTTGGCTACGCCGCGGCCAAGGCTGCGCTGCGGGCGTATAGCAAGGGACTCGCAAACGAGTTGGCGCCCAAGGGGATTCGGGTGAACACGGTGTCGCCCGGATTCATCCGAACTGCCGCGGCCGATCAGCTCGTCGAGCGGATCGCCGCGGCCGGAGGCACTGGGCGGCAGGCGGCCCTGCAATCGCTGATGGCTGCGCTCGGGGGTATCCCGCTCGGCCGGCCCGCGCAGCCGCAGGAGGTGGCGGAAGTGATCGGGTTCCTGGTGTCCGACGCCGCGTCGTCGATCGTCGGGGCGGACCACGTCGTCGACGGTGGGACGGTGCCGACGGTGTAGTGACGTCATTACGCCACTAAACTGACGCTTGCTGCGACATCAGAATGATGTCACTATGACACCATGGACTTGCAGCCGTATGTCGATAACGTCCGCCACGAGCTGAACATCGCCGCCGCAGCGGGCGGCGCCGACGCCGAGGCGCTGGCCGATCGGTTGACCGCTCCGCTGGAATCTTCCATCCGCCTCGCGTTGCTCGAAGCCCTGTCCGAGGCGGCCGAGCAGATTACCCGTGAGCTTGCGCCCGGCTCGGTCGAAGTGCGGTTGCGCGGCCGGGACCCGGCGTTCACCGTCACGGCGGGTGTTGAAGAGCCGCCTGAAATGCCGGTCATTGCGCCAAGCGAATCCGACGACGACGGCGGCACGTGGCGGGTGACGCTGCGGCTGCCGGAGAGCATGCGGGCGGCCGTCGACGCGGCGGCCCGCGGCGAAGGGCTGTCGGTCAACGCCTGGCTGCTGCGCGCCGTCAGTGCCGCGCTGGGCGCCCCCCGGCGCGCCCGTGCCAACACCAACAAATCCTTCAGCGGCTGGGTCCGCTGAGTAACGAAAACCGAACGAGGAGAAACGATGCCAACCTTCCCGACACCCCGACCGATAACAGCTTCCGTGGAGAGCGCCGCCGGTTCCGTCCGGCTCGTCGCGACCGACCGCGACGACACCGTCGTCGAGGTGCGGCCCCGTGACGATTCCCGGGCCCACGACGTGCGGGCCGCCGAGCAGGCGCGTGTCGACTTCCGCAACGACACGCTTACCGTCGCCACACCCATTCGCGGCCTGCAGTTTTGGCGCCAGGGAGCTGTCGACATCGACATCGCCTTGCCCGCGGGATCCCGGCTGAGGGTGTCCGTTGTGTCCGCGGATGTCTCCGCAGACGGCGAATACGCCGAATGTCGGGCGGAGTCGGTCAGCGGCGACATCTCGGTGGGTTCTGTGACCGGAAACATCAAGGCGGACACGGTGTCTGGGACCACTTCGGTGCGTGCGGTCAACGGGGCGGTATCGGTCTCGTCGGCGTCCGGAGGCGCCAACATCGGCGCGCTCACGGGGGACGTCAAGTTCCGGACCGCCAGCGGTGAGCTGAGGGTGGAGCGGCTACACGGCGACGTCAATGCGCAGACGGCGTCGGGTGACGTCAGCGTGGCCACCGCCGTCACGGGCGCGGTTTCGGCGCAGACCAGTAGCGGCGAGGTCGAGGTCGGCATCGCGGAAGGCACTGCGGCCCAACTCGATCTGCACACCGGCTCGGGCACCGTTCGCAACGCCCTGCAGCCGTCCGACGGCCCGGTCGACGGCGACGAGACCCTCGTCGTGCACGCGCGCACCGGCTCTGGTGACGTTATCGTGCGCCGCGCGACCGCCGAGGCAATGTCTTAACCGTCAGGGTCAAACCTGAACACGACCAAACGGCCCGCCAGCGCCTCGAATTCATCCGGAGTTCCCTCACGCACCAGCCCGGATCGCTTCGCAAACCCGACTCCGACTGGCACTTGGGCCGGGAAGGATCGCAATACGGGACGTGCCTCGTCGGCGGTCATTTCGATGATCTTGACCCGTCGCGATTTGCGGCCGCGGGAGAGCGTCCCGGCGCCAGCAGCGCGGGCGTTGGCCGCCCAGTCGGCACCGGGATACCCCGCGACCGTATACAGGCCGCCCCGGTGCTCGAACGGCGTCATCGGGGTGCTTCGGGCCTGGCCGGTTTTTCTGCCAGGGACGGTCAGCACCATCGCCGGCCCGGTCCGGATACCGAGTTTTTGCAACCCAATCACGAACTTGTTCATCGACTTGAGGTAGCGCGGTGGACGAAGATCAGACATGTGTTGCCTCCCAACCTAATTGGTGAACAGCATGCGATGGTCGGAGACCCACTGCGCGAACGATTCGGCCGGCCGGCCCAGGATCTTGTCCACCTCGTGCGTCACCAGCTCCGGCTTGTCGACCTTCGCGACCAGGAAGGCGATGTAGGCGTCGGCGAACTCGGCCGGAAACCCCAGACCGATGAAGCGCTGCCGCACAAGCTCGGGCGGCACCTCCTGGTAGCGCAGTGGGCGACCGAGGGCCGCACCGATGACGTCCAAGAGTTCCGTGTTGGTGAACGCCTGCGGCCCGGTCAACGGAATCTTTTGGCTCACCAGCTCGTCGGTAAGCAACGCATGCGCGGCGACTGCAGCGATGTCCGTTTCGACGATGGGCGGGGTCGACGCGGCGGCGTACGGGCCGCTGACCACGTCGCCGGCTTTGATCTGCGCCGACCACATGCCTACGAAGTTGGACGCGAAAACGGTGGGCCGCAGGCTCACCCACTCCACACCGGAGCCGACGGCCAGTTGTTCCACCTCCCTGTTGCGGTCACCGCGGAACCGTGACGGCTGGCGCGAGAAGTCGTCGTCGGCGTTGATCGCCGACAGGGCGACGAGCCGCGTCACTCCCTGCCGTACCGCCAGATCCACCACCGCGCCGAGTTCCTCACCCAGTGCCCGGGAATTGAGAAAAATCGCGGACGCACCGCGCAGGCCGGCCGCAGCGGAACCCACGACTTTCACGTCGGCCGGAAACTCCGCGGCGGCCGGCTGCCGCGTGACGGCCCGTACCTCGACGCCGGCATCGGCTAGCTGTTCGACTAGTGGGCGGCCGACGTTGCCGGTCGCACCCGTGATGAGAATTGCGTTCATGACAACAAGGACGGGCCGGCGATCGGGAAAGTTACAAACCGGTTCGCGTAACTTTTCGCGCCGCTCATTCGTCCTTAATGCATGAGCGGTTCACCGTCGGTGGAAGCGGCGTGGCGTAGTCATCGCCCGTATCTGGTGAATCTCGCCTACCAGATGCTCGGCGACGTCGGCGAGGCCGAGGACATCGCGCAGGAGTCGTTCCTGCGGCTCGCCCGAACCGACCCGTCGCAGATCGAGGATGTCCGCGGCTGGCTCACCGTGGTTGCCGGGCGGCTGTGCCTCGACCAACTGCGTTCGGCGCGTGCCCGTTATGAACGTCCGGACCATGGCGGAGCCCTCGAGGCCAGCCGATCGAACGATCCCGATCCCGCCGACCGGGTCACCCTCGACGACGAAGTCCGCACCGCACTACTGGAGGTCCTGCACCGGCTGAGCCCCGGCGAGCGGGTGGCGTTCGTGCTTCACGATGTGTTCCAGATGCCGTTCGAGGAGATCGCCGAGACGGTGGGCCGGCCGATCGGAACGTGTCGTCAACTGGCCCGGCGCGCCCGGGCGAAGTTCACCAACACCTCGCCACGGCTGGCCGATGTGACCAACGCCGAGCATCAACTCGTCACCGAAAGGTTCATCACCGCCTGCGCCAACGGTGACTTGCAAACCCTGACGGCCGTTTTGGATCCGACGGTGTGGGGCGCAGCCACCATCCTCGGCGACCCCGCGCCACCACCGCAGGTCAATCACGGCCCCGACGAGGTCGCGACGAACCTGCTGCGCTACCTCGGCCACGGTGCCACGCTGGTCAGCGGACCGGTGGGGGAGCCGGTGCTGCTTGCCTTCGCCGACCGGCGGCTCTTCGCCGTCCTGGTGCTGACGGTGCGTGACGGCCTGGTCGCGAAGATCGAGGCGACGGTGGACCCGTCGGCGGCCAGCCGGATGTGAACAAAAGGCAGCCCGACCGCAACGGCCGGGCTGCCTTGCTATTCGGTTGTGGCGGAATCTAGTTGGCGGGCGGCATCAGCACGGTGTCGATCATGTACACCGTGGCGTTGGCGGTCTGGACGCCACCGCACACCACCGACGCGTTGTTGACCTTGATGGCGTTCCCGCCGCCGGTGACCGTCACGCTGGCACCTTGCACGGTCTTGTGCGTGCCGACGACCTGGTCGGGGCTGGCCTGTCCGGGCACCACGTGGTAGGTCAGGATCTTCGTCAACAACGCGGTGTCGGTCTTCAGCTTGTCGATCGTTGCCGCGTCGATCTTGGCGAATGCGGCGTCGGTGGGCGCGAACACCGTGAACGAGCCGCCGTTGAGGGTGTCGACCAGGTTCACGTTCGGGTTGAGCTTGCCCGAGACCGCCGCGGTCAACGTGGTCAGCAACGGGTTATTCGACGCCGCGACCGCGACTGGGTCCTGCGCCATTCCGGTGACCGAACCAGGACCCGTAGGCACCTGTGACGCATAGGCCGAGCAGCCCGGACCGACCAGGCCTTCCGCGGGATCCGCCTGGGCGGTGGTCGCGGTGGCCACCGACAGGCCCACGATCGCGGCCGCCGCGAAGCCGGCCAATCCGACTGCCGTTTTCTGGATGTTCATTGACATTCAACTCCTTTGGATGTGGACGGCGCGGGCCGTCGAACTTACTTACATCTGGTATTCGGACCCGGTCGGGTCGCGGATGGGTCAGCCGTAGGTAAATGAAAACGCTTGCAGTCCTTTGCTCAAGCGCACTTCGAGCTCTCCGCGCGCAACCTCGTCACCCTCCACGATCTGGTGGGATGTGGGTGGCCCGCTGATCGGCACCGTCGTGGTCTCCCCGTTCCGGGTGACGGTGACGGTGCCCTCGCCGCCGGCGACGATGTAGACGTTCTTGGCGTTGTACTTCAGCGCGATGGTGGAGCTGTCGGATTCCGCGGTGGCGCCCTGATAGTCCAACTTCCACATACCTCGGTAGGCGAAGCTGTCGTCGGCCAGGTTCGCTGGGTAGTTGAACGTCGCGGTGCCCTCGTCGTAGACGTCGGTGCCGCCGTAGTTGACCATCTTGCCGACGCCGAGGTACGTCTCGGGCGTCTGGCCGGACGCCGGGGTGGTGTCGATGGACTCGGTGGGCGCAGGTAATTCGACATCCGGGTTGGCGTCGGTGAGTAGTTGCCTGATCAGGTTCTCGGTGACGTCGTAATCACCCTCGCCGAACTTGATGTGGCGAACCGTGCCGTTTGCATCGATCAGATATTCAGCGGGCCAGTAGCGGTTGCGGTAGTTCGTCCATGTCGACAGGTTGTTGTCGAGCGCGACCGGGTAGGTGATGCCGAGGTCGGCGGCACCGCTGATGACGTTGTCGGTGACCTTCTCGAACGCGTACTCCGGACTGTGGATGCCGACGACTTCCAGGCCCAAATCCCGGTACTTGTCATACCAGTCGACGACGTGGGGGATCGAGCGTTGGCAGTTGATGCACGAGTAGGCCCAGAAGTCGATCAGGACAACCTTGCCACGCAACGACTTCAAGTCGACCGGTGCGCCGCCCGGGGTGTTGAGCCAACCGGCGATGCCCTTGATATCCGGTGCGGTACCGCAGCTTTCGAGCTCCCGTGCCCCGTTGGTGCAGTTCGAGAGCTCCTTGTTCTGGTCGTTGACCAGGCCGCCGAGGTTGAGCTTTTCGGCGACCTCGTCGGATGCCACGACCCTGTTCTGCAGCCCGCTGGTGTAGTCGGGGATGGCGCGCTGCAGTTTGGCCGGAACGTTGAACACCAAGGCCACCGCGAACGCCAGCATCACAATGCCGCCGATCAACCTGATCCGACGCTGATGACGTCGGAATGCGCCGACCCGCTCGGCGACACGCTGGCCCGCCAGTGCGAAGAACAGCAGCGGTAGGGCGGCACCGATCGCAAAAGACAACGTCAGCGCGACGGTGTCCAGTCCGATGGAGCCGGTGGCGCCGGCGACGACGATGGCGGCCAGAACCGGTCCGGCGCAAGGCACATACAGCACACCCAGGGCCAGGCCGAGGCCGAACCCGCTCTTACCCTGGCCTACCTGGAGTTGTGGAATTCGGGAGAAGGGCTTCTCCAGGATCTGCTCGAACCGGGGAAAGATGAGGCCGAGACCGATGGCGGTCAGCGCGACCAGTCCCGCCCACCGGATCGCGTCCTGCGGAAGGTGCAGCAGCGACAACAATGCCGTCCCGACCAGGGTGACCAGGCTGAAGCTCAGCACCAGTCCGGCGATCACCCGGTACGGGCGCAGGGTCTCACTGAGCGTGCGGGTGGGTTTGACCGCCGTGGCGACGCCACCAGCCGCGGCTTGCGCCTCGGCGGGCTGGTCGGTGCGGGCGGTCTGCGTGCCGGAGAAGAAGATCACCGGTAGGACGGGGAGGATGCACGGCGAGATACCGGTGATGAGTCCACCGAGAAAGCCGATGAGTACGAGGGTATACATGCCAGTTATTCGGAGCCGCAACGGAATTAGATGGGTCAGGGTCCTGGTGGTGGGTAGACGGCAAGGCAGCCCGGCCGTAATGGCCGGGCTGCCTTGGCTATTCAGTTGTGGCGGGGGTCTAACTTGCCGGCGGCATCAGCACGGTGTCGATCATGTAGACCGTGGCGTTGGCGGTCTGCACGCCGCCGCACACCAGGCCGGCGTCGTTGACCTTGATGGCCTCGCCTTCGCCGGTCACGGTGACCGTCGCGCCCTGAACCGTCGCCTGCTCGCCGGCAACCTGCGCGGGGCTCGCCTGTCCAGGCACCACGTGATAGGTCAGGATCCTGGTCAGCAGGTCCGAATCGGTTTTGAGCTTTTCGATCGTCGCCGGATCGATCTTGGCGAACGCGTCGTCGGTCGGCGCGAAGACGGTGAACTCGCCGCCGTTGAGCGTGTCGACCAGGTTGACGTTCGGGTTGAGCTTGCCCGAGAGCGCCGACGTCAGCGTCGTGAGCACGGGGTTGTTCGACGCGGCGACCGTCACCGGGTCCTGCGACATCCCTGCCACCGAACCGGGCCCGCTGGGTACCTGCTCGGCGTAGCCCGCGCAGCCCGTGCCGACGAGATTGGCGGCGGGATCCGCCATGGTTTCCGCGACGGCCGGACTGGTCGCCGAGGCCGCCGAGGAGGATTCGGTGGAGCTGTCGTTCGAACACGCCCCCGCACCGAAGATCGCCAGCGCGGCCAGCCCGGCTGCGGCCACTGTCTTCCGGTGAACTGTTTTCATCACTGTTTCCCGCTCCCTCGTCATGGACGGCATGCGCCACCGTCCTGCGAATGACGTAGGGGATTCGGTGTGACGTCGGTCACGGATGGACGCCCGCGGGTCGACGTCATATTTGCGTTATTTCTTGGCGCGCTCTTGCGTCGAAATTGCATTGAGGGTTGTGAACGCCGATCACAGCCCTGTTGGCAATCTCGAGGCCGGCGCGTAGTTCTTGGACACGCAAGAAGCGGCACAATGGGTCGGTGAGCACAAGGCTGCGGGTATTGATCCTCGGTAGCACCGGGTCGATCGGTACCCAGGCCCTGGAGGTCATCGCCGCCAACCCGGACCGCTTCGAGGTGGTCGGGCTGGCCGCGGGCGGCGGCAACCCTGGCCTGCTCGCCCACCAGCGCGCTGAGACCGGGGTCACCAACATCGCCGTCGCCGATGACGAGGCCGCCGCGCAGGTCGGCGACGTCACCTATGCCGGACCCGAGGCGGCCACCCGGCTGGTGGAGAACACCGAGGCGGACGTGGTGCTCAACGCGCTGGTGGGTGCGTTGGGCCTGCACCCCACCCTGGCCGCGCTGAACAGCGGCGCCCGGCTGGCCCTGGCCAACAAGGAATCGCTGGTGGCGGGCGGTCCGCTGGTGGTCAGGGCCGCCAAACCTGGCCAGATCGTGCCTGTCGACTCCGAACATTCGGCGATGGCTCAGTGCCTCCTGGGCGGCACGCCCGACGAGGTCGCCAAGATCGTACTCACCGCGTCGGGCGGCCCGTTCCGGGGCGCCTCGGCGGCCGACCTCGAGCACGTCACCCCCGAGCAGGCCGGTGCGCATCCCACCTGGTCGATGGGTCCGATGAACACCCTGAACTCGGCGTCGCTGGTCAACAAGGGCCTCGAGCTCATCGAGACCCACCTGCTGTTTGTCGTCCCCTACGACCGCATCGAGGTGGTGGTGCATCCGCAGTCGATTGTTCATTCGATGGTCACCTTCACCGACGGCTCGACGTTGGCCCAGGCCAGCCCACCGGACATGAAGCTGCCCATCGCGCTGGCACTGGGGTGGCCATCGCGGGTTCCCGCGGCCGCCCCGGCCTGCGACTTTTCCACCGCTTCGACCTGGGTGTTTGAGCCGCTGGACGCCGAGGTGTTCCCGGCCGTTGAGCTGGCGCGGGAGGCCGGACAGCGCGGCGGCTGCCTGACCGCGGTCTACAACGCGGCTAACGAAGAAGCGGCAGAGGCCTTCCTTCAGGGCCGGATCCGGTTCCCCGCCATCGTGCGGACCATCGCCGAGGTGCTGCACGCCGCCGACCAGTGGTCCGCGGAACCAGCTACCGTGGAAGACGTACTTGACGCGCAGCGCTGGGCCCGGATGAGGGCCGGGCGAGCGGTATCCCGGGAGGTCGTCTCAACCAAATGATGTTCGTTCTTGGCATCGCGGCGTTCGCGCTGTGCATCTTGATTTCGGTCGCCCTGCACGAATGCGGCCACATGTGGGCGGCCCGCGCCACCGGGATGAAGGTTCGCCGCTACTTCGTCGGCTTCGGCCCCACCCTGTGGTCGACGCGCCGGCCGAACAAGCTTGGCGAGACCGAGTACGGCATCAAGGCGATCCCGGCGGGCGGCTTCTGCGACATCGCCGGCATGACCGCTATCGAGGAGCTCACACCCGATGAGCGCCCGTACGCGATGTTCAAGCAGAAGACGTGGAAGCGCGTGGCCGTGCTGTCCGCGGGCGTGGGCATGAACTTCGTCATCGGCCTGGTGCTCATTTACGGCATCGCCATCATCTGGGGATTGCCCAACCTGCACCCGCCCACCACCGCGATCGTCGGCGAAACCCCTTGCCTCAAATCGGAAGTCACGAAGGGTGAGCTCGGGGACTGCATCGGACCGAGCCCCGCGGCCATCGCCGGGATCCGGCCGGGCGACACCGTTGTGAAGGTCGGCAACACCAATGTGGCGAACTTCGACGAAATGGTCACCGCGGTGCGCAAACTCGACGGGCCCACCCCGTTTGTGGTGGAGCGTGACGGCTCGCAGTTCACCACCACGGTGGACGTCACCCAGACGCAGCGTTGGGTCGGCAATGAGGAAGGCGCCGACGCAGGTCCTTCCACGGTCGGCGCCATCGGCGTCAGCGCCGCTCAGTTCCCGCCGACGCAGTACAACGCGCTCTCGGCGGTGCCCGCGACGTTCGCCTTCACCGGCGATCTGGCCGTGGAGCTGGGCAAGTCGCTGGCCAAGATTCCCACTAAGGTCGGCGCGCTGGTGCACGCCATCGGCGGCGGCGAACGCGATCCCGAGACACCGATCAGCGTGGTCGGCGCCAGCATCATCGGCGGCGACGCCGTCGACCACGACCTGTGGGTGGCGTTCTGGTTCTTCCTGGCGCAAATCAACTTTGTGCTCGGCGCCATCAACTTGATCCCGTTGCTGCCGTTCGACGGCGGCCACATCGCGATTGCGGTGTTCGAGAAGATCCGCAATATGATTCGTTCGGCGCGCGGCATGGTGGCCGCGGCGCCGGTGAACTATCTCAAGCTGTTGCCCGCCACCTACGTGATTTTGGTAGTGGTGATCGGCTACATGTTGCTGACCGTGACCGCTGACCTGGTCAACCCGATCAGGTTGTTCCAGTAGGAGACCCCATGTCCGTCGGCTTAGGCATGCCGGCACCGCCGGTGCCCACACTGGCCCCGCGACGCAAGACCCGTCAGGTGATGGTCGGCGGCGTCGGGATCGGCAGCGAACATCCGATTGCCGTGCAGTCGATGACGACCACCAAGACCCACGACGTCAACGCCACCCTGCAGCAGATCGCCGAGCTGACCGCCACCGGCTGCGACATCGTCCGGGTGGCGTGCCCGCGCCAGGAGGACGCCGACGCGCTGGCCGAGATCGCCCGCCACAGCCAGCTTCCGGTGATCGCCGACATCCACTTCCAACCGAAGTACATCTTCGCCGCGATCGACGCCGGCTGCGCCGCGGTGCGCGTTAACCCGGGCAATATCAAGGAGTTTGACGGCCGGGTCGGCGAGGTCGCCAAGGCCGCCGGCGCCGCCGGCATCCCGATCCGCATCGGCGTCAACGCAGGCTCGCTGGACAAGCGGTTCATGGCCAAGTACGGCAAGGCCACCCCCGAGGCGCTGGTCGAGTCCGCGCTGTGGGAGGCGTCGCTGTTCGAGGAACACGGCTTCGGTGACATCAAGATCAGCGTCAAGCACAACGACCCGGTGATCATGGTCGCCGCCTACGAACAGCTGGCCGCGCAGTGCGACTATCCGCTGCACCTCGGTGTCACCGAGGCCGGACCGGCGTTCCAGGGCACCATCAAATCGGCGGTCGCGTTCGGCGCGCTGCTGTCGCGGGGCATCGGCGACACCATCCGGGTGTCGCTGTCGGCGCCGCCGATCGAAGAGGTCAAGGTCGGCAACCAGATCCTGGAATCGCTGAACCTGCGGCCGCGCTCACTGGAGATCGTGTCGTGCCCGTCGTGCGGCCGTGCACAGGTCGACGTCTACACGCTGGCCAACGAGGTCACCGCCGGACTGGACGGGCTCGACGTACCGCTGCGCGTCGCGGTGATGGGCTGTGTCGTCAACGGCCCCGGCGAGGCGCGGGAGGCGGACCTCGGCGTGGCGTCCGGAAACGGCAAGGGCCAGATCTTCGTTCGCGGCGAGGTGATCAAGACCGTGCCCGAGGCCCAGATCGTCGAGACATTGATCGAGGAGGCGATGCGAATCGCCTCCTGAGATCAGACGCGGAAGGCGGTCCGGAAGCTTCTGCAGGCGGTTCGCCGATCGTGACCGTAAGCTGAGCATGACCCTGTGACCGGGGTCACGGCCGCCACTCACTGAAAGAGTCCCCATGTCGGCTCCGCCGCTTTCTCGCCTCGTCGACGAGCGACAGGTGTCGGTGGTGCGCGACGCTGCCGCGGTGCGGTGGGTGCTCGAAACCGATCCCGTCGGATCCTGCATGGTGGCCTCGCGGGTCGCCGAGCACGGTGTCGACCCGAGCGCGATCGGTGGTGAATTGTGGACGCGGCGGCACGCAGGAGAATCGTTGTGCTACGCCGGCGCCAATCTGATACCGCTGCGCGGTGAACTGGACGACCTGAAGGCGTTCGCCGACAAGGCGATGACCACGGCGCGGCGATGCTCGTCGCTGGTGGGCCGCGCCGAGCTGGTGCTGCCGATGTGGTGCCGGCTCGAAAACGCCTGGGGCCCAGCGCGCGACGTGCGTGAGCGCCAGCCGCTGATGGCGTTGAGCACCGCGCCGCAGTGCCCGATCGACCCGGCGGTGCGGCCGGTGCGCATCGACGAACTCGACGCCTACCTGGTGGCGGCGATCGACATGTTCATCGGTGAGGTCGGCGTCGACCCGCGCATCGGTGACGGCGGCCGCGGTTACCGGCGCCGGGTCGCCGGGCTGATCGCGGCCGGTAGGGCCTGGGCCCGCTTTGAGCGCGGCGAGGTGGTGTTCAAGGCCGAGATCGGCTCGCAGTCGCCGGGCGTCGGACAGATCCAGGGAGTGTGGGTGCACCCCGATTGGCGTGGTCGCGGGCTCGGCACCGCCGGCACCGCCGCGCTGGCGGCCGCGGTGGTGGGCAGTGGCCGTACCGCCAGCCTGTACGTCAACAGCTTCAACACCGTCGCGCGTGCGACATACGCGCGCATCGGCTTCACCCAGGTCGGCACCTTCGCGACCGTCCTGCTGGATTAGGTCTGCCGATCTCGCCGTCGCAACGAAGGTGTTTGGTCAGTGCGACGACACATCCCCGGCGAGCTCGAGCAACTCGTCCACCGACCACTGGTCGTAGGCGTGCTCGCCGTACTTCGCCGCGAGCACCCGACCTTCCGTGTCGATGAGCAAGTCGGCCGGTAGTCCGAGGTGACCGCCATCCTGCTTGATCGCCGGGGCTCGGTACCGGCCCAGCGCTGTCAGCGCAGTGCCACGGATGACCGCGCCCCAGGTCCGTGGATGCAGCAATACACGGGGGCTCGATTCGACACCGAACTCGCGGTAGTAGCGCTTTTCGGGATCGGCGATCGTTGCGAAGGGAAGCTCCGCGGTGTACTTGCGCAGTTCGTCGGCCGACGAGTGGAGGAACACCACTTCTCGGATGCCGGCCGCGGTTATCTCGTCGTGCCGCTGCACGATTGAGCGCAGGTGGAGATTGCAGATCGGACACCCCGCGAATCGGCGGAATTGCAGGTGCACCAACCGGTTCGGATCGGGCACGGCAATCCGGTTGCCGGTAACGCTGACTAGTTCACGTTCGGTGACCTGGTTCGGCCGACCGGGCTGCGTCATCGTCGTCCCCTTGATAGGCGTTCACGGCCAGCCTAAAGCCGAGACCACCGTGCATGCGCCGAGCGAGTCCGCGCGCGCTCGGCAGATGTCACGGTTCGGTCTCGGTGTGCCTCCGCCGATTTCGGTGCCGTCGCAAATACCATCTGCCCCAATGGCAACTCAAACCTCATCTGTATCGCGGGCGGGCGGCCTGCTGACGGTCGCGGCGGTCGTCGGAGCCATCGCCATGCTCAGCGCCTGCACGCCGAAACCCAACGGTCCCGAGCCGGCGGCCAGAGAGTTTTTCACCGCGCTGGCCGCCGGTGACACCGGCGCCGCCTCGCAGCTGAGCGACCGCCCCGAGGACGCCAGGGCCGCGCTCAACGAGGCATGGGCCGGGCTGCAGGCCACCCGGTTGGACGCCCAGATCCTGGGCTCGAAATACGCCGTGGACACCGGCAGCGTCAGATACCGCTACACCTGGCACCTGCCCAAGGACCGCACCTGGACCTACGACGGCCAGTTGAACATGGTCCGCGACGAGGGCCGCTGGGAGGTCCGCTGGAGCGCAACCGGCTTACATCCGAAACTCGGTGAGCACCAGACGTTTGCGCTGCGCGCCGACCCGCCACCGCGGGCGTCGGTCAACGAGCGCGGCGGCAGCGACGTGCTGGTGCCCGGCAACCTGTACCACTACGCGCTGGACGCCAAGGCGGCCGGCGGCGAATTGATGCCGACCGCAACGGCCGTCGTCGACGCGCTGCGGCCTTTCGACGACACCATGGACGCGCAGCGGCTGGCCGAGGAGGCGAGCTCGTCGCAGGAGCCGCTGGGGTTGATCACGCTGCGCCAATCGGACCACGACCGGGTGGCCCCGGCGATCGGCGCCCGCCCGGGCGTGGTCATCACGCCGCAGGCCGAGCTGCTGCCCACCGACGACGGGTTCGCCCCCGACATCATCAGCCAGGTGAAGAAGGCGGTGGTCGACGAGCTCGACGGGCAGGCCGGCTGGCGGGTGGTCAGCGTCAACCAGAACGGCGTCGACGTCGACGTGCTCAACGAGGTGCCGGGGCAGCCCGCACCGTCGGTCACCATCAGCCTCGACCGGGCGGTGCAGGACGCCGCCCAGAACGCCGTCAGCATCACCGGCAAGAAGGCCATGATCGTGGTGATCAGGCCGTCCACCGGCGAGATCATGGCCGTCGCCCAGAACGCGGCCGCCGACGCCGACGGGCCCGCGGCGACCACCGGCCTCTATCCGCCGGGTTCGACATTCAAGATCGTCACCGCCGGCGCGGCCATCGACCGCGACATGGCCACACCCAACACCCTTCTCGGCTGCCCGGGCCGCATGGACATCGGGCACCGCAGCGTCCCCAACTACGGCGGATTCGACCTCGGCACGGTGCCGATGTCGCGGGCGTTCGCCAGTTCGTGCAACACCACCTTCGCCGAGCTGGCCAGCAGAATGCCGCCCAGGGCGCTGACCATGGCCGCCGCGCAGTACGGCATCGGACCCGACTACCAGATCGAGGGCATCACCACGGTGTCCGGCTCGGTGCCCCCGACCGTGAACCTCGCCGAACGCACCGAGGACGGTTTCGGCCAGGGCAAGGTGGTGGTCAGCCCGTTCGGGATGGCGCTGGCCGCGGCGACCGTGGCGGCCGGGAAAACGCCCGTGCCGCAACTCATCGAGGGCCGCGAGACCGTCATCACCGGCGACCGCACGCCGATCACGCCCGAGATGCTGGACGGTCTGCGGCCGATGATGCGGCTGGTGGTGACGAACGGCACCGCCGACGATCTGCTTCCGGCCGGCGACGTGCGCGGCAAGACCGGTGAGGCCGAATTCGAGGGCGGATCGCACTCCTGGTTTGCCGGCTACCGCGGCGACATGGCGTTTGCCGCGCTGATCGTGGGGGGCGGCAGCTCGGAGTACGCGGTGTACATGTGCAAGCTGATGCTCGACGGTTTACCGCCCGACTATCCGGCGTGAGTAGCCTGTCCGCTGAAGGGCAGGAAGGCGATGACGGGTATCAATGAGCAATCCGCGGCGCTGCGCATCTCCGACGCGGACCGCAACGGCACACTGCGACGGCTGCACAACGCCGTGGCACTCGGGCTGATCGACATCGACGAGTTCGAGGAGCGCTCGGCGCGGGTGTCGCGGGCCCGCCTGCGTTCTGAGCTCGACGAACTGGTCGGCGACCTGCCCGGACCGGGGGCTCTCGTCACCTCGGCGGCCGACCGGGTGGAGCTGCGCGGGTGGGCCGGCTCGTTGAAGCGCCACGGCGAGTGGACCGTGCCGACCCGGTTGGCCCTGGTGCGGCGGATGGGCTCGGTCGATCTGGACCTGACCCGGGCTCGCTTCGCCGGGCCGATGGTGATTGTCGAACTCGACATGAAGTTCGGCTCCGTGGACATCCGGTTACCCGACGGTGCGAGCGCGTCGATCGACGACGTGGAGGTCATCGTCGGCAGCGCGAGCGACCACCGCAGGGATGCGCCGGCCGAAGGGACACCGCACGTGATCCTGACCGGTCGCGTCGTCTGCGGCTCGGTGGATATCCGCGGCCCGCGCAAGTCGTGGTTCGGCCGCGAACGCGGCTAACGGTGGTCAAGCACAGCGAAGCTCAATGTCGCACGTGCCGCGATGCGGTTGCGGCCAACATCGGTGACATCAACGGCGATCACACAGAGGCGCTTGCCGGCGCGCACCACCGTCGCTACCGCCCGAGCCGGCCCGTCGACGATCGGCACGAGGAAGTGCACGTTCATGTCGGCGATCGTGACGTCCTGCGCAGGGCCGACGCGGCGCCCCGCCAGCCGCCCGGCCGCGATGTCGATCAAAGTTGCCACCAGGCCGCCCTGTAGGGCACCGCGAATGTTGGTGAGATCCGGCCTGTTGTCCATTTCGATGATCAGGCACTCGTCGTTCTCCACGACGTCCCGCATACCCATCCGGTTCAGCAGATGTACATGTTCGCTCGTCGCCGGCGTCTGCTCACTCAGCATGCCGCTGCGGTAGCACCATTCTTTAAAAGCGAGATTCTCATTCTCGCTGGCTGTTGGTACGTTCGCGCAAGCCCTCGTCGGTACGCTGACGTCATGCCTGTTCGCACCGCCCTTCGTCCCGGCGTGCTGTCACCGATGCTGCCGGTACCCAAGTCGATTCCGCGCCCGGAATACGTGGGCAAGGAGACCGCGCGCGAGGGCAGCGAACCGTGGGTGCAGACACCCGAGGTGATCGAGAAGATGCGCGTCGCCGGTCGCATCGCGGCGGGCGCGCTGGCCGAGGCCGGTAAGGCCGTCGGGCCGGGTGTGACGACCGACGAACTCGACCGCATCGCCCACGAGTACATGGTCGATCACGGCGCCTACCCGTCGACGCTGGGCTACAAGGGCTTTCCCAAGTCCTGCTGCACATCGCTGAACGAGATCATCTGCCACGGCATCCCGGACTCGACGGTGATCTCCGACGGCGACATCGTCAACATCGACGTCACCGCCTACATGGACGGCGTGCACGGCGACACCAACGCCACGTTCCTGGCCGGCGACGTCTCCGAGGAGCACCGGCTGCTCGTCGAGCGCACCCACGAGGCGACAATGCGCGCCATCAAGGCTGTCAAGCCGGGCCGCGCGCTGTCGATCATCGGCCGCGTGATCGAGTCGTACGCAAACCGGTTCGGCTACAACGTGGTTCGCGATTTCACCGGCCACGGCATCGGCACCACGTTTCACAACGGGCTGGTGGTGTTGCACTACGACCAGCCCGCCGTGACCACCGTCCTCGAGCCCGGGATGACCTTCACCATCGAACCGATGATCAACCTGGGCGCGCTGGACTACGAGATCTGGGACGACGGCTGGACCGTCGCCACCAAGGACCGCAAGTGGACCGCGCAGTTCGAGCACACCCTGGTGGTCACCGACGACGGCGCCGACGTCCTGACCCAGCTGTGACCGCGAACGTGCAACCACTGCGAATTTTCCGGTGGATTTTCGCAGTGTGCGCACGCTCGGCGCACCCATGAGCGGGGCGCTACTGATCGCCGGCACCACCTCCGACGCCGGGAAGTCGATGGTCGTCGCTGGACTGTGCCGGCTGCTGGCCCGCAAGGGAATTCGCGTCGCGCCGTTCAAGGCGCAGAACATGTCCAACAATTCGGCGGTCACCGTGGAGGGCGGGGAGATCGGCCGGGCGCAGGCCATGCAGGCGCGCGCCGCGGGCCTGGTCCCCAGCGTCCGGTTCAACCCGATTCTGCTCAAGCCGGGCAGCGACCGGACATCGCAACTGGTACTGCGCGGGCGGGTCGCCGAATCGGTGGCCGCCGCCGACTACGTAGCGCACCGCGACCGGCTCGCCCATCTGGTGGCCGACGAATTAGCTTCCCTGCGAAGCGAATTCGATGCCGTCATCTGTGAGGGCGCCGGCTCGCCGGCCGAGATCAACCTTCGAGCAACCGATCTGGCCAACATGGGGCTGGCCCGCGCGGCGCGGCTGCCCGTCGTGCTGGTCGGCGACATCGACCGCGGCGGGCTGCTGGCCCACCTGTTCGGAACCGTCGCGGTACTCGAACCCGAGGACCAGGCACTGATCTCGGGCTTCGTGGTCAACAAGTTCCGTGGTGACCCGGCGCTGCTGGCGCCCGGCCTGACCCAGCTGCACGGCCTGACCGGACGGCCCACCTACGGCGTGATTCCGTACACCGACGGGCTGTGGCTCGACACCGAGGACTCGGTATCGGTGCTGGCCCACCGGACGGTCGGCGACCCGCAGCCGCCCCGCGGCGCCGAATGGCTGCGGGTGGCCGCGCTACGGCTGCCCCGCATCTCCAACTCCACCGATCTCGAGGCGTTGGCCTGCGAGCCGGGGGTGCTGGTGCGCTGGGTCGCCGATCCCGCCGAACTGGCCGACGCCGACGTGGTGGTGGTCCCCGGCAGCAAGGCCACCGTGGCCGATCTGCAGTGGCTGCGCGAACGTGGGCTGGCCGACGGTGTCATCGCCCACGCGCGGTCGGGACGTCCGGTGCTCGGCATCTGCGGCGGCTTTCAGATGCTGTGCCGGACCATCGACGACCCGGTGGAATCCGGTGCGGGCCGGGTCGAGGGCCTGGGCCTGCTCGACGCCGACATCGTTTTCGCGCCGGACAAGACGCTGCGGCACTGGGACGCTCCGCTGCGCGGCTACGAGATCCACCACGGCCAACTTGCCCGCAGCACGGCGCCGACCTGGTTCGAGGCCGAGTCCGTTCCGCACGGCGTCGCGGAGGGCCCGGTGTACGGCACGCACTGGCACGGCCTGCTCGACAACGACGCCTTCCGTCGGCGCTGGCTCGTCGACGTCGCCGCCGCGGCCGGCCGGCACGGTTTCGTCGTCGCCGATGACGTGGACGTGGCGGCGCGCCGCGACGAGCAGCTAGACCTGATGGCCGACCTGCTGACGGCACACCTCGACGTCGACGCCGTCATCGCCCTGCTTCAGAACGGGCCACCGCGGCGACCGACGGTGGTATCGGCGCTGGTTGGGTAGCCTGAGACCCATGATCAGACGGCGGGTGGGGGCGCCTGCGCTGGCAGTTCTCATCGTTGCGGTGATCGCCGGCTGCGCGAACACGGTTGCCGGGACGGCCACCTGGCCGGGCGCGCGGCTGGATAACGCCGTGCTTACCGCCGCGGACTTTCCACCGGGAGTGCAGTACGACCGCCTCGTCGAGGAGCCGGGCACGCCCGATGGGGCCGGCGGCCCGCCGGCGATGCTGTCCGAGCCGTCAGGGTGTTCCGATGGTCTGACCCGGGTGATCGCGGACTCCGCCCAGCGTGGCCCGGGCAGCGCCGCGAAGTACGTCGTCGCCTACGACGGCGTGCGGATGATGATGACGGTGTTGACGTGGCGGCTGGACCTCGACCGGTTGGCCGCGGCGGCAGACCGCTGCGGACACTTCCGGGCGTTCTTTGACCCGGCCTCGGAAGGGATTCCGATGACCACCACCCGATTGGAGACGTCGCGCCCCGACGCGCTGGTGTACCAGCAGACCATGAGTTTGGGCAACACGGACAGCAGCGTCTACTTCTCGTTCGAGAACGTCGACACGATGGCTGTTTTCGGGATCGCGTTCCCCACACCGAATCCCGCGATCTCCGTCAAAGGTGCGCTGCCGCAGACGTTTCTGGACATCACGGCCAAACAGGCCGACCGCGCACGGATGCGCTGATGCGTGCGTCAAGACCGCCTGAAACGGCCCGCCGGGCGGGTGTCTGGCTGTAGCGTGACCTCAATGCCTTCCACCATGGTCACCGTCGACGGGTTCCCGGTGCCCGTCGACGTGACGGGTCCGGAGAAGGGCTCCGTCGTGGTGGTGCTCGGCGCCGCACACCATGCGCCGTCCGCGTACGACGCCGTGTGTCAGCGCCTGCACACCGCGTCGCTGCGCACCATCGTCATCGGCCCCGACCCCCGGTTGACGGCAAAGTCGGTGGTCGGGATTCTCGACGCGCTGAAGGTGCGCTGGGGGTTGTTGGTCGGCGACCGCCTTGGCGGCGAGTTGGCGTGGGAGTTGGCGGCCACCCGGCTGGACCGGTTCATCGGGCTGGTGGTCATCGACCGTGGCCACCCGCGCGTCGCCGACCTCACCGGGGTGATCCGCGACGAGCACTGCCCGCCGGTGGAGATGAACACCACCGCCCTGGTCAGCACACCCGCCGCGCGCGCGGTCGCCAAGGCCAGCCAGCGCTACGTGTACGGCGACTTCCGGCTGGTGGAACTTCTCGGGCGGCGCAACGCCCAGGAGTCCACCGCGCAGCTTGCCGCCGAGATCGTGCTGCGCACCAGCAACTGGTAGACGCAGTAGCGCTAAACCGCGCGGCGACAGGGGAATTCGGCTTATCGCGGCGGCGCCTCGGGAGTCCAGGCCCGCGGCAGGCCGGTTGTCCGGGGAATACGCAGGGCCGCGGCCACCACTCTGCCGTCGATCACCACCAGGCGCAGGTCGTCACCCGGCGCCCGCTGCTCGATCAGCACCTCCCGATGGTGCTCCCGGGCCCGCGCCAGCGCCGCGTCGAGTTCTTCGGGACCCGTGACCCCCACCGTGATGCCCTTGCCCTGCTCGCCCCGCGTCGGCTTGACCACCACGTCGCCCACCTCGGCCAGGAAGTCGTGGTCACCGGCGTCGAAGGTGGCCAACCGGCCGCGCGGCACCACCACCCCCGCCTCGCCGACGATTCGCCGGGTGAGGCGCTTGTCGTCGCAGCGGCTCATGACCTCCGCCGAGGTGTACTCGGAGAGCGATTCTCGGGTGATGACGCTGCGCCCACCGTGGGACAGGTGCATCTCGCCGGTCTCGACATCGAGGACCTCAACCCATATCCCGCGGCGCAACGCCTCATCGGCGATGGTCCGGGCGTACGGGTTGAGGTCGTCCACCGTCTCCGGCAACGGGGTGAACAGCGGTTCGTTGATCGCGTTCTTCCGTCTTACCGCCAGCACCGGCACCCGCCGGAAGCCGAGTTTGTCGTAGAGCGCGATGGCCGCGGCGTTGTCGTGCGCGACCGACAGATCCGTGTAGGCGCGACCCTGGTCCCGGAAATGTATTGTCAGGGCGCGAGTTAGTGAATCGCCGACGCCGGGTCCGGCGGACCGGTCGACGGCCAGTGACCACAGGCTCGAGCCGATCTCGGGGTCGGCGAACAGCAGTTCGTGGTCGACGCCGGTGACCGTGCCACCACCGTCCCATCCTCGTTGCGTACCGCAACGAGGTAGGTGACGACTTCGGAGTTCTTGTGGTTCTCCCAGATCTTGTCGACCGGCGCGGCCACCATGGCGCAGCGAACGTAGACCCGGTTCATCTCGTCGGCATCCGCGGGGCTTTCCAGGGACCGCACCCGTGAAGCCGACCGGTTGGGGTCCGTCGAGGCCGACCGATTCCTCGCCGGTGAACCGCAGCCGGTAGGTGTGGCTGGGGTCGATGAACAGCTCGCTCGGTGACCGTGCGACCAACACATGCGACTCGCGGGCATAGATGCAGATGTCGCGGCGGCCGGGGCCTTCCCGCTGGAGTATCTCCGCCAGTTCCTCGGGGTCGGCGAAGGTCTGCCCGAAAATCAGCCTGCCCCAACCCAAGTCGGCACCACATTCTCGGCCATCGCGTCGACCAGGTGCTGCGGGGACGCGTCGTGCAGGCCAAGGGTGATGGCTTCGGGATGGTTCTCGCCGGGATCGGTGGGTTTGATGTCGTCGGCCGACCGGTTCCGGCGGTCACGCGGCTCGTCCCGTGATTCCGTGGCGCTGCAACCACAGCTCGAGCAGGCCGATCTGCCAGAGCTCGTTGCCGCGCAACGGGGTGAGCCGGCCATTGGGGTCGGCGAGCAGCCGGTCGACCGCGTCGGGCCGGAACAGCCCCGCTCCTTGGCCTCCGGCGCGTAGAGGGCGTCTCGGACTTCAGGTCCAGGGCCTTCGAGATGGGTGAGGGCCGGCACGGGGAAGTAACCCTTGGTGCGATCGATGACCTCCGGCTTCACCCTGCGGGCGGCCTGCTTGAGGACGCCCTTTCCGCCGTGCGCGGTTTTCAACCGCGGCGGGAGGAGCAGCGCACCGCCGACCAGCAGCGGCGGGTATGCCCTTCGCGGTACCCGTCGCTGACCAATCCGGCCTCGCGCCGGGCAACCGAACTGTGTTTCCCGCGTTCGAGAACCGGCTATGCCGGGCGCCGGTTTGATCTTGACGATGGAACTGCCCCTTCGTTATTGTCCAACTTGTCTGACAACTTGCGTCAAGAAGCCGAGGAGCGGGCGATGCCGGAGAACAAGCGGGCAGTCGGATCGGTCACCTATCGAGACGCGCAGCACGGCTATTTCGAACGGCGCAAGTTACGCCGTCACGCCGCCTTCTGGTCGCTCTGGGCGCTCGGTGTCGGCGCGGTCATCTCGGGGGACTTCTACGGCTGGAACCTCGGCCTCGACGCCGGGGGCTTCGGTGGTCTGCTGATCGCCGGCATCGTCATCACGATCATGTACTACGGCCTGTGCTACAGCATCGCCGAGATGTCGCCGGCACTGCCGCACACGGGCGGCGCCTACTCCTTCTCACGGTCGGCGATGGGCCCGTGGGGCGGATTCATCACCGGGTTGGCCGAGAACATGGAATACGTGATCACCCCTGCGGTCGTCGTGGGCGCGATGGGGTTCCTCTCGCACGACATCGTTTTCGACCTGACCGGAGCCGACGGGTGGTGGAACAACCCGATTCTGTGGTGGGCCATCTACTACATCATCTTCGTCGGGATCAACATCATGGGCATCGAGATCACCATGCGGTTCACCGTGGTGATCACCATGCTGGCTCTCGGGATCCTCGGGTTCTTCTTCATCGCCGTTCTCGTCACTCGGTCCTTCGACAGCAGCCTGCTCACCAACATCCCGCCGGAAGACGGCAGCAGCAGCTTCCTGCCCAAGGGCATCGCCGGAATCTTCCCAGCCCTGCCATTCGCGATCTGGTTCTACCTGGCGATCGAGGAATTGCCACTTGCCGCCGAGGAATCGCACGATCCGAAGCGGGACATCCCCCGGGCCACGATCTGGGGGCTCAACACACTGGTCCTCTTCGCCGTCCTCACCCTGTTCCTGAACACGGGCGTGGGTGGCGGGGCCGCGACGATCGGAACGTCGGCGACCCCGTTGGCCGACGGCTTCAAGGCGGTCTTCGGGGAGGGCACGGCGGCATCCCTGCTCGCGCTGATCGTGCTGACCGGGTTCATCGCCAGTTTCTTCACCATCATCTACGCCTACGGCCGCAACACGTACTCGCTGTCCCGGGCGGGATACTTCCCCCAGGTTTTGTCGATCACCCACCCGACCAGGCACACGCCGTACGTCGCGCTCATCGCCGGCGCGGTGGTCGGGTACATCCTGGCGCTGGTCATCTACTTCCTCGGGCTAACCGAGAACGCACTGGCGGGCAAGATCGTCGGCGCGCTGCTCTACATGGCCGTATTCGGTGCGGTGATCTCCTACTTCATGCAGTGCCTGGCGTTCATCATGCTGCGCCGCAGGCTGCCGAACATCGAGCGGCCTTACCGCAGTCCGGTGGGTGTCTGGGGCGCAGCGATAGCCGCTGTCATCGCACTCGTTGCGCTCGTCTCGCTCTTCCTGAACGCGGACTACCGCCCCGGTGTCGTCGGGACGCTCATCTACTTCCTGATCGGACTGGCCTACTTCGCGGTCGCAGGGCGGCACAAGCTGGTGCTGTCGCCCGAAGAGGAGTTCGCGCTTTCGCAGGGGGAGCACGGAGCGAACTTGCAGGAGGAGGGCTACGGCACGGTCTCCGTCACCGAGATCACCACGGGCGACACACCGACTCGCTCGCCATGACGTGACCTGCGGGGGAGGACCGACGCTTCAGTCTCCCCCGCATAGGGCGCCACCCAACGCGAACCGACACCTGAGGGGGAGCCGTGTCGCTGGTCCTGGGAGTCGACGTCGGCTCGCAGAGCATCAAGGTTGTCCTCGTCGAGGAGGGCGGCGACGTCGTGGCCACCGGCTCGGCCCCACTCACCATGGTGCACCAGCACGACGGCTGGGCGGAGCAGGACCCGCACACCTACTGCACCGCACTTCGCGACGCCGTCCATGCGGCGACGGCCCACGTCGACACGGCGCGGGTCGTGGCGATGGGCTTGGGCAGCCAGGTAGACGGCGTCGTCGCGTGCGATGCCGACGGTGTGCCGCTGCGCCCGGCGATCATCTGGCTGGACAAGCGGGCCACCGAGCAGTGCGATCGACTGGTCGCCGCGGTGGGGGAGGAACTGCTCGCCGAGCGGACCGGCCTGGTGGCCGATGCGTCGCATTGTGCACCGAAGATGATGTGGATCCGCGATCACGAACCTCCGGTCTGGCAGCGTGCGGCGATGCTGGCGCCCGTCGGGTCGTATCTGCTACACCACCTCACCGGCCGTCACGCCCAAGACGCCGCGAACGCGTCGTCCACGATGGTGTACGACGTCACCCGCGGCGACTTCGACGCCGAACTGTGCGCGGCGGCCGGCCTGGACCCAGCGATGCTCCCGCCGGTCCGCCCGTCGACCGAGGTGGTCGACACCCTGCGGCCCGGCGTCGCCGCCGAGTTCGGTCTGCCGACGAGTTGCGCGGTGGTCGTCGGAACCGGCGACGAACACGCCGCGTCGGTCGGGGCCGGTGCGATCGAGTCCGGTGTCGTCGTCGACGTCACCGGTACCGCCGAGCCGGTGACCACCGCGGCCGCAACGCCGGTCCGCGATCCGCTCGGCGTGGTGGAGACCCACGGCCACGCGGTGCCCGGCTCGTGGCTGATCGAGAATCCCGGATTCGTCAGCGGCGGCAGCACACTGTGGCTCGCCGGGCTGCTCGGTGTTTCACAGGCCGAGGTCTTCCCGCTTGCGGCGGCGGCACCTCCGGCCAGCGACGGTGTGCTGTTCCTGCCCGCGCTGTCGGGGTCGACTGCACCGCGTTGGAACGACTCGATGCGCGGCGCTTTCCTCGGCCTCGCGATGAACCACACGCCGACGCACGTTGCACGCGCGGTGCTCGAAGGCTGCGCATATGCGTTGCGCGACATCGTCGAACGACTCGACGCCCTCGGCCTCGGTCGCGGCGAGATACGCATCGTCGGCGGCGGCGCGCGGGACGACCTGTGGGCGACGATCAAGGCCACTGTGCTCGGCCGACCGGTGCGGCGTGTGCTGACCGAGGAAGCCACCGCGGTCGGTGCGGCAATGGTCGCCGGAGTAGGGAGCGGGTTGTTCGCCGATTTCAATGCGGCATTGGTTGCCGTGCACCTCGCTCCGACGGCCATCGACCCCGACCCTGCCGCGAATCGGCGATACGCCGAGGCGTATTGCCGCTACCTCGCCGCTTTCGACGCCGTCGAGTCAGCGCTCGGCCGATGATCACCGTGCCCGAACCGCAAGCCATCCTCGCGGCCCTCCGCGAGCGGGGCCATGTCGACCTGCCAGACGTGGACATCCGCATCGGCGCCTCGGTATTGGACGGCGCGATCGCCCACAACTCCGGAAGGCCCGGGGCGGGCGGGCCGGTGATCCTCAGCGACGGCGGGCCGTACCGCACGTCGGCCGGGCCCGTCGTGGATCGGCTCGCCAAGCAGCTCGGCGACTGTCCGGTGGTCCAACTCGGGACAGGGACGGTACGCGCCGACGAGGAGACCGTCGAGCGCGCGGTCGCCGAGGTCGGTGCGGACCGGCTGCTGATCTCGGTGGGGGCCGGCACGCTGACTGACATCGCGAAGGTCACCGCACAGCGCACCGGTAGCCGTCATGTGGCGGTCCAAACCGCTTGCAGCATCAACGGGTTCATCGCGGACCGCAGTGTCCTCATCGTCGCGGGCGCGAAGCGCACCGTTGTGTCGCGATGGCCGGACGTGCTCGTCGCCGACTCCGACGTCCTCACCACGGCGCCCGCGAGTTTGAACCTCGCGGGGGTGGGCGACCTGTCCACGGTCCCCAACGCGGTCGCCGAGTGGCAACTCGCAGCGCGGCTCGGGCACGGTCCCTCCTACGATCCCGCGGTCGTTGAGCAGGTCATTGCCGCGATGCCCGCGCTTCCGACCCTTGCCCGGGCTGCACGCGACGCCGAGCCGGCGGGGCTCGCCGATCTGGCCCGGTTGCTGGCGGCGAGCGGCCTGTCGATGGGAATTGTCGGTTCGACGGCACCCGCATCGGGCAGTGAGCATGCGGTCTCCCACCTGCTCGAGATGGCGCTCGGCCGGCAACGAGGGCCTACCGCCCCGCACGGCATGCAGGTGACGGTGGCGACGCGGCTGGCTCTGCGGGTCTGGCAGCTCGTCGACCGGACGATCGGGTCGGATCGTGCGCGGGTCCGGGTACCGGACGAGTCGACAAGTCGTGACGCGGTGGCACGCGCCTTCGCCGAACTCGGCGCGCGAACGGTCGAGGAGTGCTGGGCGGCCTACTCCGCGAAACGGAATTGGCTGCTCGCTCACCAGTCGGATGTCGAGGCAGTGGTCACAGGTTGGGAGGGCTTCATGCGGTCAGTGACGCTGCCATCACCGGAACAGTTCGACGAGGTGAGCCACGCGAGCGATCTGCCGACCCGGGCGGAAGATCTCGGAGTCAGCTACGACGACGACCTGCTGTTCTGGGCCCTGAGAAATTCGCACCTGTTGCGGGAGCGGATCTCGGTCGTCGATCTCGCTGACCTGCTCGGTGTCTGGTCAGACGAGACTGCGCGGTCGATCGTGGCTGACGCCGCAGCAGTCGGATGAAGTAAAAGGAGCACTGCTGTGTCTCATTTCGTGTTCATGCTCACCCACGGCGACCGAACCGTGGACAACGCGGCCACGATCGTGCCGACGCTGGCCGGCACCGGTCTTCGCTACATCGGGTTCAAGGACGTCGGGGCCGACCCTTCGCGACAACGTGAGCTGACGTCACTGGCCCACGACGCCGGCTTCGAGGTGATGATGGAAGTCGTCTCGACCACCAGAGCCGACGAACTGTCTTCACTGAATGGGGCGGCCGAGGCCGGGGTCGACTGGGTGCTCGGCGGCACACACGCTGCGGACGGGGCGGGGATCCTGCCGGAGGGGATCGGCTATTGCCCATTCCCCGGCCGGGTCGTCGACCACCCGAGTGTTCTGCTCGGGACGATCGAGGAGATCGCGGCCGATGCCGAACGACTGACCGCTCTCGATCACGTCACCGGGCTCGACCTGCTGGCGTATCGCCACCCGACCGCTGATCACCTCGCTCTCATCCGTGGGGTGGTCCGGCGCTCAAGCGGCCCGGTGATCGTCGCAGGGTCGATCGCGAGCATCGACCGGGTGCTGGCGGTCAGCGAGGCGGGCGCGTGGGGATACACGATCGGCAGCGCCATCTTCGACGGCCTGCTGCCTGGTGCGCCATCCATCCCGGACCAGGTCAGTCACGTCCTTGAAGCGACGGCTGAGTCCAACGCGGATCCGTCGCGCGACACGCGGACGTAGGCTCGAAGAGTGTCCGGCCGAACGTTGCTCGCCGACCGGTTGCGCGACGAGTTGCTGGAGGAAATCACCAGTTCGCAGTTGCAGCCGGGGACGAAGTTGCCGAGTGAGGGCCAACTCGCCAAGCGCTTCCAGGTGTCCCGGGCGACGGTACGTGACGCGGTGCGTGCGCTTGTCGAGGCCGGGTACGTTATCCGTCGTCGCGGTTCGGGCAGCTATGTCACCGAGCGTCGGCGGATGCCGCATGGACTCGACTCGACACTGAGTTACCTCGCGATGATCGAGAGTGCGGGCGTCCGTGCCGGGATGCGCGTCCTCGAAGCGGTGTTCGAGCAATGCTCGAAGGACGACGGCCTCCTGCAACTCAGCCCGGGCGACGCCGTCTTGGCGGTCGAGCGGGTGCGGACGGCCGACGATCGACCGGTGATCTACTCACACGATCGCATGCCCGCGCGCCTGCTGCGCACCGACCTCGATCTGCGGAACCTCGACCCCTCGCTGTTCGCGCTGCTGAATTCCTCAGGACATGCGGCAGACCACGCGACGGCGACGTTGCGCGCCGTAGCCAGCACCAGCCATACCGCGAAAGTGCTCGGTATCCGGCGAGGGAAGCCTCTGTTGTATATCGAGGAGATCGACTACGACCGGGACGGAACTCCGGTCATGCTGTCCCGGGAATGGCACGTTTCCGAAGCATTCGATGTCCGGATCAACCGGAAGGCCCAAACGCGCGGCGAGTACAGCGACGCAATCCCTGCCCATACGTCGCACGCCGTCGCTGGGCGACCGATCACGTCCCCGCCGTCGACGACGGCGTAGTTCAGCCGCCGCTGACCTGGGTCGGAGGGACCGGCCGTGAGCCGAGCGATAGCGTTTTATAGGTCTGATGTCCTACCTTTGGGGGTGACAAACTGATAGATCTGCTTGGTTAGACAGTGGGAAGGCGGTTTCCAATGGTTGGGTTCTCGGAATGACTGGCATGCTGTCGCAAACCGAGGTGGAGGCGCTGGTGGCCGATGGCGACATCGACACCGTGATCGTCGCGTTCTGCGACATGCAGGGTCGGCTGACCGGCAAGCGGGCGTGGGCGCGGCTGTTCGTCGAGGATGTCGCCGCCCACGGCGCAGGGCAGGCCTCGGCGCCGGAGTTCGGCATCACTGCTCGTAGCCGGTTCACTCCAGGGTGAGCGTCGGCGCCGCGGTCAACTCGTCGGCGCGCGAGGTGTCCTTGAGGTCGACACCGGAGCGGCCCAGGCGTCGCGCACCCGCGACCAGACCCGCCACCACCCGCGCGGCGGCGGCATAGCCCAGGCCTTCGGGCGGGTGGATGTTGGAGATGCAGTTGCGGTCGGCGTCGGTGCGGCCGGGACGCGGCAGATGGGTGAGGTAGATGCCGAGGCTGTCGGCGACCGACAGGCCGGGCCGCTCGCCGATGACCACGATCAGTGTGCGGACGCCCATCCGCGCGCCGATGTGATCGCCCAGCGCGACGCGAGCTTCGGTGGCGATCACCGGCGCGGCGATCGAATACTTCTCACCCAGCGCCGCCGCCAAGGCGGCCAGCAAACCCGCGCCGTGTTCGGTCAGGGCGCGCGGCGACAACCCGTCGGCGAGGACCACGCCGATATCGGCGGAGCCGGCGGGCACCGGCTCCAGGCTGGCGGGCAGCCGGCCCAGGTCGGGCCGGCGCAGATACTCGCTGCGGCTGCTGGCCTGGCTTTCGACCATAGATGGCTCGCCGATGCCGACCGCAGCGATGCTGGCCGCGAACGCCAGCACATCGAGTGGGATGTGGACGGCGTCGCGCGCGGCCGCGTGATGCGCGTTGAATTCCAGTACGCGGGTGGTGGGCAGCGCGTTGCCCGCACGCCCAAGACCGATGCGGGATTGTGTGGTCAGCCGCAGTTGATCCCAGAACTGTTGCGCCGCCGGGCTACTCACACGCGTACCTTGCCGGTCAGCGCACGCAGCGGTGACTGGTCGACCTCCACCGGCAGCACCCGCCCCGCCGCGTCGCTCATCCCCAGGCCGCGCAGCCACGCCTCAAACTCCGGAGCGGGCCGCAGACCGAGCACCTGGCGTACGTACAGCACGTCGTGAAACGACAGACTCTGATACCCCAACATCACGTCGTCGGCACCCGGAACCGCGATGACGAACGCCACACCGGCCGCGCCCAGCAGTGTCAGCAAGACGTCCATGTCGTCCTGGTCGGCTTCGGCGTGGTTGGTGTAGCAGACGTCGACCCCCATCGGCAGGCCCAGCAGCTTGCCGCAGAAGTGGTCCTCCAGGCCCGCGCGGATGATCTGCTTGCCGTCATAGAGGTACTCCGGGCCGATGAACCCCACCACGGTGTTGACCAGCAGCGGTTCCAGATCCCGCGCGACCGCGTAGGCCCGGGCCTCCAGCGTCTGCTGGTCGACCGGTTGACCGCCCATACCGAGATGGGCGCCCGAACTCAGCTCGGTTCCCTGCCCCGTCTCCAGGTACATCACGTTGTCGCCGACGGTGCCACGGCGCAGCGACCGCCCGGCCGCACACCCCTCGCGCAACAGGGCCATGTGGACGCCGAACGCCGCGTTGGCGGCCTCGGTGCCGGCCACCGACTGGAACACCAAATCGACCGGGGCACCCCGCTCGATCAGCCCGATAGTCGTGGTGACATGAGACAACACACACGACTGCACCGGAATCGTGTAGCGCTCACGAATGTCGTTGAGCAGGACGAGCAGGTCGGCGGTGGCGTCCGGCGAATCGGTCGCTGGATTGATTCCGATCACCGCGTCGCCGCACCCCAACAACAAGCCGTCCAGTGTGGCCGCGGCGATCCCGCGCGGATCGTCGGTGGGGTGATTGGGCTGCAGCCGGGTGGTCAGCGTCCCCGGCAGGCCGACGGTGGTGCGAAACGCCGAGGTCACCGTGATCGCGCGGGCGACCGCAATCAGGTCCTGGTTGCGCATCATCTTGCTGACCGCGGCGGCCATCTCCGGGGTGATCGCCCTTGAGATTCCCGCGATTGTGGACGCCGCGGCAAGCGGATCGGGCCCACCGGTAACATCCAGTAGCCAATCGCGCAGTCCGCCGACCGTCAGATGCGAAATGCGCTGGAATGCAACCCGGTCGTGGGTATCGATGATCAGGCGCGTGACTTCGTCGTCCTCATAGGGGATCACCAATTCCTCGAGGAACACTTCCAGGCCGGTGTCGGCCAGCGCCCACTGGGCGGCTGCGCGTTCGGCATCCGACGACGCCGCGCACCCGGCCAACTCGTCGCCGGAACGCAACGGCGTGGCCTTGGCCATCAGCTCCACCAGACCGTTGAAGCTGTAGGTCACACCCTCGACCCGCGCGGTGTACTGCTTGAGCCGTGGGCCACTCATTCCAGCTCCTCTTCAGCTGCAGCCAGCGCGGCGAACTCCTCATCCGGCGTGTTCGCCACCAGGTGGTGGCGACTGTAGAGCGCGAAGTACGCCATGAACGCCGCAAACACCACCAGACACCAAAACGCCGCCTTGCTGTCCACCACGAACGTCGCCACCACCGACAGCGCCGCCACCACCAGCGCAAACGACGTGGTGATGATGCCGCCCGGCGTGCGGTACGGACGCGGCATGGCCGGTTCACGCACCCGCAACACGATGTGACTGACCATCATCAGCACATACGAGAGAGCGGCGCCGAACACCGCCATGTTCAGCAGCATCGCGCCCTGACCGGTCAACGACAGCACGAAGCCGATGACTCCGGGCACCACCAACGCCAGCGTCGGCGCTTTGCGTGAGTTGACCACCGAGATCGCCCTGGGCAGGTAGCCGGCCCGCGACAGGGCAAACAGCAGACGCGAGTAGGCGTAGATGATGGAGAAGAAGCTCGCGATCAGCCCGGCCAGGCCGATGTAGTTGACCACCGTGGCCATCGTCGAGTCGCCGAGCGCCTCCACCAGCGGGTTGCCCGATTCGCTCATCGCTGCCGCCCCGCCGGCCCCGGTGACCAGGAACAACACGGTGGTAGCGGTGATCAGCAGCACGCCCATCCCGGCGATGATGCCCTTGGGCACATTGCGTTCAGGCTCCTTGGCCTCCTCGGCGGCCAGCGGCACTCCCTCGATGGCCAGGAAGAACCAGATCGCGAACGGCACCGCCGCCCAGATCCCGAGATAGCCGAACGGCAGGAACGACGACGCGCCCGCGGCGTCGGTGGGCGCGATATCGGTCAAGTTCGCGGCGTCGAAGCTGCCAATCGCCGAGACCGCGAAGATCACCAGACCGGCCAGCGCGATGGCGGTGATGACGAACATGACCTTGAGCGCTTCGCCGACGCCGGCCAGGTGGATGCCGATGAACAGCACGTACGCGGCCAGATACACCCACCAGCCGTCGGTGATCCCAAACAGCCCGAGCGATTCAACGTAGGCGCCGATGAAGGTGGCGATCGCGGCCGGCGCGATCGCGTACTCGATCAGGATCGCGGTGCCGGTGGCAAACCCGCCCCAGGGCCCCAGCGCGCGGCGCGCGAAGGTGTATCCGCCGCCGGCGGCCGGCAGTGCCGAGGACATCTCGGCCATACCCAGCACCATGGCCAGATACATGCCCGCGATCACCACACCGGCGATCAGCAAGCCACCGAACCCGCCTTGGCCGAGGCCGAAATTCCACCCCGAGTAGTCGCCGGAGATCACATAGCTCACACCGAGACCCGCCAGCAGCAGCCAGCCCGCAGTGCCCCGCTTCAGGGTCCGTTTAGCCAGGTAGTCGCTGCTCTCGGCGTGGAAATCAGCGCCGACGCGATGACTGTCCCCATGGGGGTGCTCGATGCTAGACATAGCGGCTCCTGTTCCACCCTCGGCGTCTGCCCGGGTCAGCAGACGTTACGACAATTACATCGGCCATCAGCGAGCCTCAGCGCCCGGTCGCGCGTAAACAGTCATGGCTTCCTCTCCTGGCGATTTGGACAGCGTGCTGACCCGGGGACCGACGTGTACCTGATCTTGGTGGATCTGCGGATGCCGCATAGGAGAATAGAATACTCAAAGGTCTGGCGTCATACCTTTGGATGTGACAGTTTGGTTAATCATCTGGGTGAACGCCGAGGCAACGTCATCTCCAATGGTTGGCTTCTCGTCATGCCCGCCGTCTTTTGTGTGAGGAAGGTCCGCAATGAGCCCTGGAACCCGCATGTTGTCGCAGGCCGACCTTGAACGGCTGGTGGCCGACGGTGACGTCGACACCGTGA
Source organism: uncultured Actinomycetota bacterium (assembly GCA_963799495.1). Classification (GTDB taxonomy): domain Bacteria; phylum Actinomycetota; class Actinomycetes; order Mycobacteriales; family Mycobacteriaceae; genus Mycobacterium. Next base: position 225,798 of record CAWCXH010000025.1, on the reverse strand, counting down.
TCGTCGCGTTCTGCGATATGCAGGGCCGACTGACCGGCAAACGGGTGTCGGCGCGGCTGTTCGTCGACGATGTCGCCGCCCACGGTGCCGAATGCTGCAACTACCTGCTGGCCGTCGACGTCGACATGAACACCGTCGACGGGTACGCGATGTCGAGCTGGGAGACCGGTTACGGCGACATGGTGATGACGCCAGACTTCTCCACGCTGCGGCTCATCCCGTGGCTGCCGGGCACCGCGCTGGTGATGGCCGACCTGTCCTGGACCGACGGTGGCCCGGTCACCGCGGCGCCGCGCAGCATCCTGAACCACCAGATCGACCGGCTCGCCCAGCAGGGGCTGGTGCCCTACGTCGGTACCGAGCTGGAGTTCATGGTGTTCGACACCGCCTTTCGCGAGGCGTGGGCGGCCGGCTACCGCGGGCTGACGCCGGCCACCGACTACAACGTTGATTACGCGATGCACGCGTCGACCCGGATGGAGCCGCTGCTGCGCGATATCCGGCTGGGCATGGACGGCGCGGGCATGTACTGCGAGGGCGTCAAGGGCGAATGCAACCTCGGCCAGCAGGAGATCGCGTTCCGCTACGACCACGCCCGGGTCACCTGCGACAACCACACCATCTACAAGAACGGCGCCAAGGAGATCGCCGACCAGCACGGCAAGAGCCTGACGTTCATGGCGAAATACGATGAGCGCGAGGGAAACAGCTGCCACATCCACATCTCGTTGCGGGGTGAGGACGGTAGCGCGGTGTTCGCCGACACCGACGCCGCAGACGGCATGTCACCGTTGTTCTGCAGCTTCATCGCCGGTCAGCTGGCGACGCTGCGCGAACTGACGCTGTTCTACGCGCCGAATATCAACTCCTACAAGCGTTTTGTCGACGGCAGCTTCGCGCCGACCGCGATCGCGTGGGGCATGGACAACCGGACGTGCGCGCTTCGGGTCGTCGGTCATGGGCACGGCATGCGGATGGAGAATCGGGCGCCCGGCGGCGACGTCAACCAGTATCTGGCGGTATCGGCGTTGATCGCCGGCGGCCTGTACGGCATCGAACGGGAGCTGGAGCTGCCGGAAGCGTTGGAGGGCAACGCGTATACCAGCGGCGCGGAACGGCTGCCGACGACGCTGGCCGAGGCCGCGGGGTTGTTCGAGAAGTCGGAGGTGGCGCGCGAGGCGTTCGGCGACGACGTGGTCGAGCACTATCTCAACAATGCCCGCGTCGAGCTGGCCGCGTTCAACGCCGCGGTGACCGACTGGGAGAGGATGCGGGGCTTTGAGCGGCTCTGAGTCGATTCCCCGGTCGCTTCGCTCCTGCCCACGGGACGCGGTGCGTCCGGTGCTGGGCATGACCACGTATCTGCAGCAGGCGCAGACCGGGGTCTGGGACGTCCGCGCCAGTTTTCTGCCTGCCATCTATCTCGAGGGGGTGAATCGGGCCGGCGGCATCGCCGTGCTGCTGCCCCCGCAGCCGGTCGACGGCGAGATCGCCGGCCGGGTGCTGGACGGGTTGGACGGCCTGGTGATCACCGGCGGCAAGGACGTCGACCCGGCCAGCTACGGCCAGCAGCCGCACCCGGCCACCGACGAACCCGGCCGGGACCGCGACGCGTGGGAGTTCGCGCTGCTCGACGGCGCCCTGCGGCGTGGCATGCCGGTGCTCGGCATCTGCCGCGGCGCGCAGGTGCTCAATGTCGCGCTGGGTGGGACGCTGCACCAGCACCTGCCCGATGTCGTCGGCCACACCCGGCACCAGCAGGGCAACGCGGTGTTCAACACGTCGGCGGTGCGCACCGTGCCCGGTACCCGGTTGGCCGCGCTGATCGGTGAAACATCGGACGCGCAGTGCTACCACCACCAGGCCATCGCCGACCTCGGCGCCGGCCTGATCGTCAGCGCACAGGATTCGGACGGCGTCATCGAGGCGGTCGAAGTCCCTGGCGAGCCCTTCGTCCTGGCCGTGCAGTGGCATCCCGAGGAGCGGCTGGACGATCTGCGGCTGTTCGCGGCGGTGGTCGAGCGGCGGCCGCGTATGCGACCGGAAGGGTGGATGCATGACCCTCAGCGACGTGATCAACCCGGCCACCGAGGAGGTGCTGCGGACCGTCGAGCAGACCGACACCGCCGGCGTCGACGACGCCGTCGCCCGCGCCCTCGTCGCGCAGCGGGACTGGGCGCGGCTGGCCCCGGCCGAGCGCGCGGCCGCGCTGCGGGCGTTCGCCGCGGCGGTGGACGCGCATGTGGACGAACTCGCGGCGCTGGAGGTGGCCAACTCCGGGCACCCGATCTCCAACGCCGAATGGGAGGCCGGCCACGTCCGCGACGTGCTGCAGTTCTACGCCGCCAGCCCGGAACGCTTGTCCGGCAAACAGATTCCCGTCGCGGGTGGCCTCGACGTGACGTTCAACGAGCCGCTCGGCCTGGTCGGTGTGATCACGCCGTGGAACTTCCCGATGACGATCGCCTCGTGGGGCTTCGCGCCCGCACTGGCCGCAGGCAACGCGGTTCTGGTCAAGCCCGCCGAGTGGACGCCGCTGACCACGATCCGCCTGGGCGAACTGGCCGTCGAGGCCGGCCTGCCTGCGGATTTGTTGCAGGTCCTGCCGGGCAAGGGCTCGGTGGTGGGGGAGCGCTTCGTCACCCATCCCGATGTGCGCAAGATCGTGTTCACCGGGTCGACGGAGGTCGGCACCAAGGTGATGGCGGGTGCGGCCGCCCAGGTCAAGCGGGTCACCCTCGAGCTGGGCGGCAAGAGCGCAAATATCGTGTTCGACGACTGCGATCTGGAGCGCGCGGCGGCCACCGCACCCTACGGTGTATTCGACAACGCCGGTCAGGACTGCTGTGCGCGTAGCCGGATTCTGGTGCAGCGCAACATCTATGACCGGTTCATGGAACTGCTCGAGCCGGCTGTCAAAAGCGTGGTCGTCGGCGATCCGCGCTCACCGGACACCGAGATGGGGCCGTTGGTGTCGCGCACCCACTGGAACACGGTGGCGTCCTACGTGCCGGACGACGCCCCGGTCGCCTTCCGCGGCGACGCGCCGTCCGGGCCGGGGTTCTGGTTCGCGCCAACGGTATTGACGCCCACACGCACCGACCGCACGGTGACCGAGGAGATCTTCGGCCCCGTGGTGACCGTGCTGCCCTTCGACGACGAGGCCGACGCGATCGCGCTGGCCAACGACACCCCCTACGGGTTGTCCGGGTCGATCTGGACCGACAACCTGTCGCGGGCGCTGCGGGTGTCGCGGGCGGTGGAATCCGGCAACCTGTCGGTCAACTCGCACTCGTCGGTGCGCTACAACACGCCGTTCGGCGGATTCAAGCAGTCCGGACTGGGCCGCGAACTCGGACCCGACGCGCCACTGTCCTTCACCGAAACCAAGAACGTTTTCATTGCGATTGGAGACGCATGAGCCCGGTAGACCTCACTCAGCGGCTGGTCGGCAAGGTCGCGGTCATCACCGGCGGCGCCGGCGGCATCGGCCTGGCCGCCGGCCGGCGCATGCACGCCGAGGGCGCGACGATCGTCGTCGGTGACATCGACCCGACCGCGGGCAAGGCCGCGGCCGACGAACTCGACGGAACATTTGTGCCCGTTGATGTTTCGGACGAAGCGGCGGTCGACAACCTGTTCGACAGCGCCGCCGACACCTACGGATCGGTCGACATCGCGTTCAACAACGCCGGCATCTCGCCGCCGGACGACGACCTGATCGAGAACACCGAGCTGCCGGCCTGGCAGAAGGTGCAGGACGTCAACCTCAAGTCGGTGTACCTGTCGTGCCGGGCGGCGCTGCGGCATATGGTGCCGGCCAAGAAGGGTTCGATCATCAACACCGCGTCGTTCGTCGCGGTGATGGGGTCGGCGACCTCGCAGATCTCCTACACCGCGTCCAAGGGCGGCGTGCTGGCGATGTCGCGCGAGCTCGGAGTGCAGTTCGCGCGCAGCGGGATTCGCGTCAACGCGCTGTGCCCCGGCCCGGTGAACACCCCGCTGCTGCAGGAGTTGTTCGCCAAAGACCCCGAGCGGGCGGCACGCCGGCTGGTGCACGTGCCGCTGGGCCGATTCGCCGAGCCGGAGGAACTGGCCGCCGCGGTGGCGTTCCTGGCCAGCGACGACGCGTCGTTCATCACCGCCTCGACGTTCCTGGTCGACGGCGGCATCAGCTCCGCATACGTCACGCCGCTCTAATGTCGGCCGACCCGGACGTCCCGCTGGCCAGCAAAGCACTGCTGCGCCCGGTCCGGCTGGGGAACGCCTTCGAGGACACCGTCGGCCGGCTGCTGCAGACCATCCGGCTCGGCGTACTGCAGCCGGGCGAATCCCTGCCGCCCGAACGGGAACTCGCGGCCCGGCTCGGCGTCAGCCGCGACACCGTGCGTGAGGCGATCAAGTCGCTGTCGGAAGCCGGCTACCTGGTGTCGCGGCGCGGCCGCTACGGCGGCACATTCCTGGCCGAGGAACTGCCGACGCACAGCGGGGAGCACCCCGGCGTGACCCGCGCCGACATCGACGACGCGCTGCGGCTACGCGAGATTCTCGAAGTCGGCGCCGCGCGGATGGCCGCCAGCCGCACACTGACCGCCGCCGAGCGGGAGGTGCTGTGGTCGCGGCTGACCGATGTCCGCGGCGCGCCGGCCGACGACTACCGACGGCTGGACTCGCGGTTGCACCTGGCGATCGCCGAGGCGGCCGGTTCCCCGTCGTTGGTGCCGCTGGTGGCCGAGAACCGGATGCGCCTCAACGGCCTGCTGGACCAGATCCCGTTGCTGTCACGCAATATCGCGCATTCCGACGAGCAGCACGAGGCGATCGTCATCGCCATCCTCGCCGGCGACGGTGACGGCGCCGCCAGCCGCGATGCGCGCACATGTGGCGGGCTCGGCGGCGCTTTTGCACGGTTTCCTGGATTAGATTGTCAGTAGTGGACAAGCCCGGGAACCAGTTAGAGGTTGAGCGCGCGTCGTCGGCCCTGGCGGACGTCGACACCGCCGGTTGGACCCAGCGCTTCGATCTGCTGTCCGACCCCAACCGTCTGGAGATCCTGCTCGGCCTGCACCGCGCGCCGGGGATCTGCGTGGGCGATCTCGCGGCCGCGGTCGGCCGATCGGAAAACGCCGTCTCTCAGGCGCTGCGTGTGCTCCGGCAGCAGGGTTGGGTTAGCTCCACTCGGGTCGGCCGGTCCGTCAGCTACCAGCTTGAGGACCAGATCGTGCACGACCTGCTGCACTGGATCGGGGCGCGGCACGGCTGACGCGGCGATTCGCCAGACACATCTCGCGGGCTGGTGAAGGCTGTAGCCGATGGCGATGGAGTTCCGATTACTCGGCGACGTCGAGGCTCGGCTCGACGGCCAGCGTCTGGAGACCGGTCACGCGCGCCAGCGGTGTGTCCTCGTCGCCCTGTTGGTCGACGTAAACCGACCGATCCCAGTGGATCAGCTGGTCGATCGGGTGTGGGCAGACGAGCCTCCGCATAGGGCCCGCAACGCTTTGGCGGGTTACCTGTCCCGACTGCGCAACCTGCTGGCCGGCGCGGGAGACGTGCGGATTGTCCGCGAGCCGGGTGGCTACGTGCTGACGACCAACGCCTTGTCGGTCGACCTGCACCTCTTCCGGCACATGGCCGCCCAGGCCCGCGCGGCAGCCGACCCGCTCGAAGCGGCAGCGTTCTTCGACAAGGCGCTCGACTTGTGGCGCGGCGAGCCTTTCGCGGCGCTCGACACCCCTTGGGTGAACGAAGTCCGCACCGCCCTTGAGGCCGAAAGGCTTTCGGTCGTACTGGATCGCAACGACGCCGCGCTTCGTGCTGGGCGACATGCCGAGCTGCTCGGGGAGCTCACCGCGGCCTTGCAGGCGCACTCGCTGGACGAACGCCTGGCGGCGCAGCTGATGCTGGCTCAGTACCGCAGCGGCCGACAGGCACAGGCGCTCGATACCTACCGCCAGATGCGCGAACGGCTCGTCGAGGAGTTGGGCGTCGATCCGAGCCCGCCGCTGCGCGAGGTGCACCTGCAGATCCTCGACGGCGATCCTGGTGCTGAGGCCGCACCTCCGGCGCCGGTCAGAACTCGCCCGCACGCCGGTCTGCCGCGCCGCGCGACGAGCTTTGTCGGTCGCGAGCGGGAAGTGCGGCGCGTCGCTGACGCGCTGCACGAGGGTCCGCTTGTGACACTGACCGGCGTCGGTGGAGTCGGCAAGTCACGGCTTGCCCTCGAGGCCGCGGGACGTGACCAGGAGCGTTTCGGCGACGGCGCGTGGCTGTGCGAACTCGCACCGCTCGACGACGGTGCCGCGGTGGGCCACGCGGTGGCGGCGGCGCTGAAGTTACAGCAGCAGCAGGGTCTCGGCATCGACGCGACGGTGATCGAGTACCTGCGGACGCGAGAACTGCTGCTCGTCGTTGACAACTGTGAGCATCTTCTGGACGCGGCTGCGCGGTCGATCGACCAGATCGTTCGGCAATGCCCGCGGGTGTCTGTGCTGGCTACCAGCAGGGAAGCGCTCGGAATCGAAGGCGAGCGCATCTTGTCGGTCCCGCCGCTGGCCGTCGAGGATGCCACCACTTTGTTCGCCGACCGGGCCAGGGCCGGCCGCCCGGACTTCGACCTCGATCGCGAACCGGTCGGGGCGGTGGCCGAGATCTGTCGGCGGCTCGACGGCCTACCGCTCGCTATCGAATTGGCGGCGGCCCGAATGCGGGTGATGAGCAGTCTCGACGTAGCCCGGCGCCTAGACGGCCTGCGTCTCCTGAATGGTGGAGCGCGCGGAGCACATCCTCGGCAACAGAGCCTCGCCGCGACGATCGACTGGTCCTACCGGTTGCTTTCGGAACCCGAGCAGTCCCTGTTCATGCGGTTGTCGGTCTTCGCGGGCGGGTTCGACCTTGTCGCGGCCAACGGCGTGTGCGGCGAAGAGGCGGCCACCGAGGACGACACCCTCGAACTGCTCACGGGCCTGGTCGACAAGTCGATGGTGATCATGCAGAGCGGCGCCGACAGATCCCGCTATGGGGTCCTGGAAACGCTGCGGGCGTACGGCCGGGATCATTTGCGGGAGAACGGGATCGAACAGAGGTTCGCGGCGCGGCATGCGGTGTACTACACCGAGCTCGCCGAGCATGCCGCCAGCGGCATGCATAGTGCCGAAGAGCGGGATTGGGTCGAGCGGATGCTGCCCGACTACGACAATCTGCGCGCGGCGTTCGAGCGCGCCATGGCGGATGAGGACATCGACCTCGCGCTTCGGCTGGTCACGTCGCTAGTAGAGCTCGCCCACCTCCGCGTCAGCTATGAGGCGGCAGGCTGGGCGGAGCGCACGATTGCGCCCGCGGACCCCGACAACCCGTTGTTCACCGCCGCCGTTGGTTTTGCCGCGCGTGGCGCCTGGAACCGCGGCGATTTCACCCGTGCGCGGTCGCTGGCCAAGATCGCCGAGGGACGCACGCCCGGCCGCGGCACGGGCCGCGTCGCCTACCCTGCCGACGTGCTCGCCGATTTGGCTCTCTACGAGGGTGATGCCGACGCCGCGTTGACCCATTACGACGACGAAGTGGCGCGCGCACGCGACGACGGCGACCCGATTCGCTTGGTGTGGACGCTGTTCTACGTCGCGATCTGCCATGCGGTGCTGCGCAATCCGGATAACGGTCTGCCCGCCGCGCAGGAGGCGATGCGCGTCGCCGAGACCACCGCCAACCCGACGGCGCGGTCGATGGCCCACTATGCACTCGGCCTGGTGCTCAAGAAATCCGAGCCGGACCGGGCGCTTGCCCTGTTCGACGAGGCGGCCGACATGGCCGCTTCGGTGCAGAACTTCTGGTGGCACGGCATTGCAATCATGGAAGCAGCGGCCACCCGTGGTGTGCACGGCGACCCGGTCACTGCGGCAAGCGATTTCGTCGCGGTGCTCGACCACTGGGACCGGGTCGGGGACTGGAGCCAACAGTGGCTGAACCTTCGGTACGTGACGCGGTTTCTGGTTCGGGTCGGTGCCGACGACGATGCGGTTGCGCTACACCACGCACTCGTCAAGGCGGGCAAGCCTTCTCCATTGAGCGCGGCCGAAGTCAGCGATCCGAGCGGGCCGGTCGTCGGCGGCGCCGCAGCGGTGGTCCGGGCGCGATCAGCCCTGGCCCGATACCGCTGAGCGCCGCCGATGCTCATGGGCTAGAAGTCGCCGATGACAACGTTGCTGTGCTGGTCGCCCCGGTTTGCCCCGTCAGCGTCTAGGAAAATAGCCCGGGCGTAGATCTCGTCGGTGCCGTCAGCCTTGTCGAGATCGCTTATGGGCATGCTGAAGTCGCAGCGATTGTGGATGCCTTCGTCCGTGGCATACAAGCACCCCCTGGTACGTTGCCGGCGCCCGGGTAAAAGCGATTGTACCGGGGGACCCCGTGGCTGCCGTCGTCGCCGACGACGTAGTGCAGCATGCCTCCGGGCGGCCGGGCACCCGTGTTGATGTTGTTGATGAACCCGTGGGCTTCGTAGGCGCCCATGGGAATCGTTCCGAACACGGCCACAACGTAGCGCTCGGAATTGGCCGGGTCCTGGGCGATGAGCAGGTGCGCCCCGGACGGATTCGAGGCCGCGGATGCGGGGGAGCGAGCCCGGCGCTCAAACCGATGGTGGCCGCGGCGACCACCGCCGCCCCGCCGATCAGCGTCGGGATGGTCTTGAATGCGTTCATTCTTCCGCCGTTTGGTTGGTGGGCCATGTGGCCGGTCATGGAACGGTCCGACTGCCTTGCGCAGGCTTCGGCGATCGTGATGGTGAAATGCGCACGTCATGCCGCTGCGGTCAGGTCCAATTCGGTGCTGCGTTCGCCTTTGTGCGACGCCTCGAAAGCTCGCTGATCAGCGCATTTCACGATTGGCGAACGTTTATCGAAAGCTCGTCAGGGACTCTTCTTTATGTCAACGGACAGCTCGCCGGTACTGCGGCGATCAACGAAGGTGAGGACGAAATGAACACTGCCGCAGCGAAAGTTGTACCGGCGGCGGCGGAGGATGCCGACCGACAGCTCAAGGCCAAGCACCGGGCGTTGTGGGCGTCGGGCGACTACCCGGCCGTCGCCGCGGAACTGATCCCCGAACTCGGACCCGAGCTGGTCCGGGCCTGCGGGGTCCAACCGGGACACCGTGTCCTGGACGTCGCCGCAGGCTCGGGCAATGCCGCCATTCCGGCTGCGCAGGCGGGCGGCGTCGTTACGGCCAGCGACCTGACGCCGGAGCTCTTCGACGCCGGCCGTCGAATCGCCGCCGAGCGTCGGGTCGACTTGGAGTGGGTGGAGGCCGACGCGGAGGCGTTGCCGTTCGCCGACAACAGCTTTGACATCGTCATGTCTTCCGTCGGTGCGATGTTCGCCCCGCACCACCAGGTGACCGCTGACGAGCTGGTGCGCGTGTGCCGGCCGGGCGGAACCATCGGGATGATCAACTGGACACCGCAGGGTTTCATCGGCCAGCTGTTCGCCACCATGAAGCTGTACGCGCCACCGCCGCCGCCCGGCGCCAGCCCGGCGCCGCTGTGGGGTGATGAAACGCACGTTCGAAAGTTGTTCGGAGACAAGGTCACCGGCCCACAGATGCGGCGCCAGAGCATTGTGATGGACCACTGCGCGAATCCGCTTGAGTTCCGCGAATATTGGAAGCGCAACTACGGCCCGACGATCGCGGTCTACCGGTTCAACGAAGACCATCCGGAGCGGGTCGAGCAACTCGACAGCGACTTCCTGAGTTTCCTGGCTGCTTGGAGCCGGTCAACCGAAGGTGGCCGGACCGCCTGCGACGCGGAGTACCTAATGTTCACCGCAACCAAGCGGTAGCGGGACGGCCAAAGTGCCGCTATGCGGTGCCGACTCCGGCATATCGCAACAGATGAATCAACCGGCGGCTGACTTCATGTCTCAGAAGCGGCCATATAAGGACGAGGAGATTGAGGTCGTGGCCGAAATTCGGGTAGGGGTGTTCGCCCCGGTCGGTCCGTTCGCCAGTGCGACTGAGCATCACAAGGTCGAGCTCGCTCGAATCGGCGAATTGGGTGTCGATCACGTGTGCGTCAATGACCATGTCAGCTTTTTCATCGGTGCCGGGTCGGACGCGTTGATCAACGCGACGTCGTTGCTTACCTATTACCCGGAGCTGCCCTGTTATGTGGCGCTTTACCTGCTCCCGCTGCGTCACCCGGTGTTGGTAGCGCGTCAGCTTGCGAGTATCGCCGAGCTTGCCCCGGGGAGGCTGACACTCGGCGTGGGGATCGGTGGCGAGGACCGGCACGAGCTTGAGATCTGCGGTGTGGATCCAAGGACCGTCGGGCGTCGAATGGACGAGTCCCTGCAGATCCTGCGGGCCCTGTCCGATGGCAAACCGGTCAGTTTCGACAGCGAGTTCTTCTTGCTGCATGACGCGCTCATCGTCCCGCCGCCGTTCCCACCGATCCCCCTCATCATCGGAGGACGGTCCGACGCCGCGGTGCGGCGTGCGGGACGGTTCGGCGACGGCTGGTTGGGCATCTGGGTCTCGCCTCGGCGATTCAGTTCGGTGGTCGAACAGGTCGCCGAGCACGCCGGCCGCGCTGGCAGGGACTCGGGCAGTTTTGAGCATGCCATCAATGTCTGGTGCGGCTTCGGCGCCACCCGCGCCGCTGCCCGCGCGCCCCTGGCTGCTGGAATGCAAAGTTTCTATCAGATGCCATTCGAGCCTTTTGAGCGCTATTCGCCTTACGGGAACCCCCAAGATGTCGCCGAATTCCTTCACCCGTACGTCGAGGCTGGCTGCTCGGTCTTCAACGTGATTCCGTGCGCCAGCGACCATGAAACCGCCGTTGCCGCGGTCGGGGAGTTGCGACAACTGCTCACTGGCGCACGAACGCGATCCACGGAACCTTCACCCATCAAGACGGAGCCCACCCACACCTGAACATCTGTTCATCTAGACAGATGATCTGCGGCGGGCCTAGGCTTTCGGTGTGAGCGTCGAGTACGTCGCCATGCACATGAGCGACGGGATCGTCAACGCACCGACGTCCGTCGGGTTCGGGCTCATTGCCGTTGTCGCCGTTGGCCTTTGTGCCATCCGAGCCCGTCACGACCTCGATGAACGCACCGTGCCGCTGGCCGGACTGGTCGCCGCGTTCGTCTTCGCGGTGCAGATGGTGAACTTCCCGGTCCTGCCCGGAGTCAGCGGACACCTCCTGGGCGGTGCGCTGGCCGCCATCCTGGTTGGCCCATACACCGGCGTGCTGTGCATCGCGATCGTGCTGGTGGTGCAGTCACTGCTGTTCGCCGACGGAGGGGTCACCGCGCTGGGCACCAACATCACCAACATGGCGATCGTCGGCGTCGCTGCCGGGTACGCGGCAGTGGTCACCCTCTACTCGATCGCCTGCCGCCGCGGCAGTCATTTGCCGGTCGCCGGGCTAGGCGTCATTGCCTTCATCGCTGCGCTGATCGGGACTGTGTGCGCGGCAATGGGATTCGTGGTCGAGTACGCGATCGGCGGTGCCGCGGTGACGTCGCTGGGCGCCGTCGCGGCATACATGCTCGGCACCCACGTGCTGATCGGCATCGGTGAGGGGGTGATCACCGCGGTAACCGTGATGGCCGTCGCGCGGGCCCGCCCGGATCTCGTGTACCTGCTGCGGCACACCCGTGCCGAGGTGCCGGCATGACGGCGCGGCGGAGGTGGCCATTCTGGGTGACATTCGCTGCCGCGATCCTGGTGATCGCCGGGGTCGCGTCGTACTTCGCCAGCTCCAGCCCGGACGGCCTGGACTCGGCCACCCTGCGCGGCTGCCAGGTCGTCGAATCCGCCGACGGTGAACTGCTCACCGGCGACTGCATCGCCCAGCACGCCGGCGAGCACGCGCTTTCCGCGTCGCCGCTGGCCGACTACGCGATCGGCGGGCGCGCTGGCACAGGCGGAATTGCCGGGCTTGCCGGCGTCCTTGCCACGGTGGCGGTGGCCGGGTCGGCGTTCTGGCTGATCGCCCGAAGTCGGCGCTAAGCATGGGCGCCGGTGCGCACCCGCTCTACCGCCACGGTGACTCGGTCGTGCACGGGACGCCCGCCGAGGTCAAGATCGTCGGCTTGTTGGTGTTCGTGCTCGCCGTCGTCGCCACTCCCCGCGAGATGTTCTGGCCATTCGTGGTCTACGCCGCGATCATCGTCGCTGTCTGGCAGTTGGCGCGGATACCCGCACGATGGATCCTGCCGCGGATGCTGATCGAGGCTCCGTTTCTGGTGCTCGCCGTGATGCTGCCGTTCGCCGAAGGGGGTCAGCGGATCGACGTTGCCGGACTGCAGCTTTCGGTGAGCGGCCTGTATGCGGCGTGGGGCATCGTCGTCAAGGGCACCCTAGGAGTGGCCGCCGCGCTGACCGTCGCCGCTACCACATCGGCGAGCGAACTGCCCGCCGCGCTGAGCCGACTCGGCGTTCCCGCCGTGCTGACCTCGGTGCTGGTGTTGATGATCAGATATGTGGATCTGTTGACGGCCGAGGCCAGTCGGATGCGGATGGCCCGGATATCGCGGGGCGACTCACCGCGTGCGCTGCACCAGGCGGCGGCCATCGCCAAAGGCGTTGGGCTGCTTTTCCTCCGGTCCTACGAACGCGGCGAGCGGGTGTATGTGGCGATGCTGTCGCGGGGCTTCGACGGCAAGGCGCCCGACCTCGCGGTGATCGGTGCGCCGCCGCGGGCCAGCCGAATGCAGTGGGCGGTTGCGATGATTCCCGCCGTGGCCGCGGTGGGGGTGTCGGTGATGGCGTGGGTGACGTCATGACGACGTCCACGGCTGTGCACGTCGAGGCGCTGCGCTACGCGTACCCCGACGGCCAAGTCGCACTCGACGGCGTCGACCTGACCGTCGTCCCGGGTGAGCGGGTCGCGGTACTCGGCCCCAACGGCGCGGGCAAGACCACGCTGATGCTGCACCTCAACGGCGTGCTGACCGCCACCGGCGGTTCGGTGCAGATCGGCGGAGATCTGGTGAACCACAAGAACCTTCGCGATGTCCGCAGGCGCGTAGGACTGGTGTTCCAGGATCCCGACGACCAGTTGTTCATGCCGACCGTCGCCCAGGATGTCGCGTTCGGCCCGGCCAACTTCGGCCTGAGCGGCAACGCGCTGGCAGCCCGGGTGCGGCATGCGCTGGACGCCGTCTCGCTGAATGAGCAGGCCGACCGCAGCCCCACTCACTTGTCGGCCGGACAGCGGCGCCGCGCTGCGTTGGCGACGGTGCTGGCGTGCGAGCCCGAGATCCTCGTCCTCGACGAACCGTCGGCCAACCTCGACCCGGTCGCCCGCCGCGGACTGGCCGAGACGCTGTCGGGGCTGGACGCCACCATGCTGATCGTCACGCATGACCTGCCCTACGCCGCCCAGTTGTGCGACCGGGCTGTCGTGATGGACGGTGGCAGGATCGTCGCCGACGGCGCGATCAGCGACATCCTCTCGGACGCGGATTTGCTTGCGGCGCACCGGCTGGAGTTGCCGTGGGGGTTCGTCGTTCCCGCCCGGTGACGGTTTACTAGCTGGGCGCGACATCTACGCTTTGCAGACGACACGCCGCGGACGATCTGCAAAACGTCGGTCTCAAGCATGCCGGTGACCGAATAGAAGAATGAATGCGCTGAGGTTCAGTGCCGGCGGGACGGCGGCCAGGGCGGCTCGCCGCACAGCGCCAGCAGCGCGTTTTCGATGACCTCCGGCAAGGCGGGATGGATCCAGTACTGACCACGGGCCATGTCCTGGCCGGCCAGGCCGAAGCTCATCGCCTGGATCAGCGGCTGGATCAACGAGGACGCCTGATGACCCATGATGTGGGCGCCGAGAATCTTGCCGGAATCGCTTTCCACGATGATCTTTGCGATGCCGGTGGTGTCCTCCATCGCCCAGCCGTATGCGACGTCGCTGTAGTCCTGAATCTTGACCTTGATGTCGAATCCCTTTGCCCGGGCCTGGTTTTCGGTCAACCCCACCATCGCGATCTGCGGATCGGTGAACACCGCCGATGGCACATAACGGTGGTCGGAGGGCATCAGGGCGTCGGTGTCGTCCCAGTCCAGCAGCAGGTTGTGGCGCACCACGCGGGCCTCGTGGTTGGCCACGTGCTTGAGCTGATACGGCGAGCAGACATCGCCAAGCGCGAAAATGCCTGGGGCGGTGGTGCGCTGGTATTCGTCGACGGTGACCAGGCCGTCGGCGCACCTCGACGCCGGCCAATTCGGCGTCGAGCAGGTCGCCGTTCGGGAACCGGCCGGTGGCCACCAGCACCGTGTCGGCGTGCGCCCTCGAACCGTCGTCCAGGGTCAGGGTGATCCCCGAGGCGTCCTGGCGCGCGCCGGTGACCGTGTGGTGGTTGCGAATCTCCCACTTCTTCGCGGCGATATCGGTGAAGCGTTCGCAGATCGTATCGTCGCACTGCCGCAGCAGCGTGGCGCCGCGGATCACCAGCGTCACGCGCGTTCCCAGCGCCGAGAAGATGTGCGCGAACTCGGCGGCGACGAAACCGCCACCGACGATGACCAGATGCTCGGGCAACTCGGCGATCCGCATGATGGTGTCGCTGGTGTGGTACTTCACGCGCGATTCCGCGATGGCGGCGGGTACAGTCGCGCGCGAGCCCGCGGCGATCACCACCTGATCGGCGGTGAACTCGTCGTCGCCGTCGGTGCGCAGCGTGTACCGGCCTTCGGAGGATGTCGGGCCGAACCGGGTGTGGCTGTCGAACACCGTGACATTCGGTGACGAACGGCGGTAGTTCTCGCCGCCCAGCGACAGCGGGTCGATGCGACCGAAGACACGGGAAACGACGTCACCCCACCGGACACCGTCCACGTGCGCGTCGACCCCGAATCGCGATGTTTCTCGGGCGGTTTGGGCCACCTCGGCCGCATAGACGAACATCTTCGTCGGTATGCAGCCGACATTGAGGCAGGTGCCGCCGAAGACGCCGTGCTCGCAGATGGCCACCCGCTTGTCGGCATACCGATCGTCAAGGATGGTGTTGCCCGAGCCGGTGCCGATGATCGCGATGTCGAAATGGGCCATGCTGGTCATCCTTGTTCGGATTGTGCTGTGGTGCCCGCGGTTTGCGAGGGGGCCGTGTACCAATCAAGCCAGCGGTCCAGTTCGCGGTACGCCGCCTGCCGCGGTTCGGCAAGGGACAGGAACACGTCGTGCTTGGCGTCGACGATCGGCACAATCGTGGTGCGGTTGCCGATGCAGCCGGCCCAACGGGCGATGTGCCTGACGTCGAGCACCGCGTCTCCGCGCTGGATGGCGTCGGGATCTTTGACCTCGCGCACGCTGCGATCCGACCGCAGGATCAGGTTCGGCACTCCGACATCGAGCCCGCGGTGCAGCGTGGCGTGGCCGCGCCGGATGGCGTGCAGCCAGCCGAACGTGACCGGGAAGCCGCCGATCGGCTTCCACCGCAGGTCGTAGTCGAAATCACCGTGGTAATCGCGGTGCAGCGTGGCGCCGTAGCCGCCCTCGGTGGGCGGACGGGCGACCAGCAGCTTGCGGACCCGCGACACCGCACCGAGTGCCGCGGCGGTGCCCGCGGTGCGCAGAATCGCCGGGCCCTGCAGGTCCAGCCACGGGCTGTTGAGCACCAGGCCGGCAATGCGCTTCTCGGCGGTGCGGCCGCGTCGCCGCAGCCGGTCCAGCCACAGCGACACGATGAGCCCGCCCGCGGAGTGGCCGTACACCAGGATCTTGCCCGCGTCGATGATGTCGGTTGCGTGCTCCAGATCGGTGTCGTAGCGGGCCAGGCTCGTGGTGAAGTGCGGCGTCTGACCCTCCCGCCACGAGCGGCCGCACTTGTGCAGGTCCAGCGCGTAGAAGGCGAAACCGCGCGCGGCGAAGTGGTCGGCCAGCTCGGTGTTGAAGAAGTAGTCGGTGAAACCGTGCACGAGCAGCACGGCATGGGCCGGCGCAGGGTGCGCCGGGTCGGCCTGACCGCGACGCACCAGCGTGGCGATGAGCTCGCCTTCACCGTCGGGATCCGCGCCCAGCGGAAGGGTCTGCTGCCAGTAACCGGGCAGCACATCGGGCTCCCAGGTCGTCACGACAGCTACCTTATGTGGTCACCAGGTTAGGTCCGGCGGGGTCGGGATAACCTGGGGACCGGTAAAGCCGTGCGAAGCGGACCATGCGACCACGAAGGACTGACGATCCGGTGTCTGACCCCAAGGTAACCAAGACCGCCAAGACTGACGTCGTGCTCGTGGGCGCGGGCATCATGAGCGCCACCCTGGGTGCACTGTTGCGGCTGGTGGAGCCGGACTGGTCGATCACCCTGATCGAGCGCCTCGACGGCGCGGCGGCGGAGAGCAGCGATCCGTGGAACAACGCGGGCACCGGGCACTCGGCGCTGTGTGAGTTGAACTACACCCCGGAGCGGCCGGACGGCTCAATCGACATCAGCAAAGCGGTCCTGGTCAATGAACAGTTCCAGGTGTCGCGGCAGTTCTGGTCGTACGCGGTGGAAAACGGCGTGCTGCTGCCCGACGCGCGCTCCTTCATCAACCCGATCCCGCACGTCAGCTTCGTGCATACGGCCGATCGGGTGGAGTACCTGCGCCGCCGCAAGGATGCATTGGCGTCCAACCCGCTGTTCGCGGCCACCGAATTCATCGACGACCCCGACGAATTCGCCCGCCGGCTACCGCTGATGGCCGACAAGCGCGACTTCTCTGTCCCGGTCGCCCTGAACTGGACCCAGGACGGCACCGACATCGATTTCGGCTCGCTGTCCAAGCAGCTGATCGGCTTCGGAGTGCGCAACGGCATCACGGCGCTGTTCGGCAACGAGGTCCGCGACCTGCGACGTGAGTCCGACGGGACCTGGGCGGTCAAGGTGCGAAACCGCCGCACCGGTGACACCCGCAAGATCAACACCAGATTCGTGTTCGTCGGGGCGGGCGGCGATGCCCTGCTGTTGCTGCAGAAGGCCGGGATCCCGGAGGCGAAGGGCTTCGGCGGGTTCCCGGTCGGCGGAAAGTTCCTCCGCACGTCGAACCAGGCGCTGACCGCGGGCCACCGCGCCAAGGTGTACGGCTTCCCGCAGCTCGGCGCGCCGCCGATGTCGGCGCCGCATCTGGACGCCCGGGTCATCAACGGTAAGTCGTGGCTGTTGTTCGGTCCGTTTGCCGGCTGGTCACCGAAGTTCCTCAAGCAGGGGCACGTCACCGACCTACCGCTGTCGGTCAAACCCAACAACCTGCTGTCGATACTGGGGGTCGGCGTGACCCAGATGAGCCTGGTGAATTACCTGGTCGGCCAGCTGCGGCTGTCCGAGGAAGGTCGAGTTGACGCGCTGCGCGAATTCGCCCCGGGCGCGGTCGATTCCGACTGGGAGACAACGGAGGCCGGGCAGCGCGTGCAAGTCATCCGCCCGGCCAAGGGCAAGGGCGGGGTGTTGGAGTTCGGCACCACGGTGCTGTCCGCCGCCGACGGCAGCATCGCGGGCCTGCTCGGCGCGTCGCCGGGGGCCTCGACGGCCGTGCCGGCGATGCTCGACGTGATGGAACGCTGCTTCGGCGATCGCTACCAGTCCTGGCAGCTCAGGCTCAAGGAGATGGTGCCCTCGCTGGGCATCGAACTGTCCAACGAACCGGAGCTGTACGAGGAGGTGTGGTCGTGGGGCACCAAGGTGCTCAAGCTGGACCGGCCGGCGAATGGCCTGGCCGCCACCTCCGCGCCCGTCGAGACCGGTGCCGACACGGCCCATTCCGCCACCACCGCGGCGACCGTCTGAGGCGTGACTGACCTATGACGGTCGCACTGCGCCGCAGCTGGGCCAAGGACCTGGACGCCGCGATGCTCTACGAGCTGCTCAAGCTGCGGGTCGAGGTTTTCGTCGTCGAGCAGGCCATCCCGTACCCGGAGCTGGACGGGCGCGACCTCCTCGCCGAGACCCGCCACTTCTGGCTGGAAGGCCCCGACGGCAAGGTCATCTCCACGCTGCGGCTGATGGAGGAGCACGCGGGCGGCGAGAAGGCGTTCCGCATCGGGCGGGTCTGCACCGAGCGCGGCGCCCGCGGCCACGGCCATACCACCCGGCTGCTGCAGGCCGCGCTGGCCGAGGTCGGCGACTACCCATGCCGGATCAACGCGCAGACCTACCTGGAGGACATGTACGCCCATCGCGGGTTTGTCCGTGACGGCGAGGAGTTTCTCGACGACGGGATTCCGCACGTGCCGATGGTGCGGCAGGGGTTCCGCAACGAGGCCGAGCAGCCGTGACGTATCCGTTCAGCGCGATCGTCGGCCACGAACAGCTGAGGCTGGCGCTGGTGCTGTGCGCGGTGCGCCCCGAGATCGGCGGGGTGCTGATCCGCGGCGAGAAGGGCACCGCGAAGTCCACGGCGGTGCGCGGGCTGGCGCATGTGCTGGCGGAAGTGGACGGCGGCCACCTGGTCGAACTGCCGATCGGCGCCACCGAGGACCGCGTGGTCGGCTCGCTGGACCTGCAGCGGGTGCTGCGCGATGGCGAGCACGCGTTCAAACCGGGACTGCTGGCCCGCGCCCACGGCGGCGTGCTGTATGTCGACGAGGTCAATCTGCTGCACGACCACCTCGTCGACGTGCTGCTCGACGCCGCCGCGATGGGCCGGGTTCACGTCGAGCGCGACGGCGTTTCGCACAGCCACGAGGCCCGTTTCGTCCTGATCGGCACCATGAACCCCGAAGAGGGCGAGCTGCGGCCGCAGCTGCTGGACCGGTTCGGCCTCACCGTCGACGTGCACGCCTCGCGCGATGTCGAGGTGCGCGCCGACGTCGTTCGAGCGCGGTTGGCCTTCGAGGCCGATCCCGAAGCGTTCACCCGCTCCTACGCCGAATCCGACGCCGACCTGGCCCGCCGCATCGCCGTTGCCAGGGCGTCGATCGCCGATGTGGCGTTGCCGGACAACGAGTTACGCCGGATTGCCGCGCTGTGTGCCGCGTTCGATGTCGACGGTATGCGGGCGGACCTGGTGGTCGCCCGGACCGCGGTGGCGCACGCTGCCTGGCGCGGGGCGACCGCCGTCGCCGAGGAGGACATCCGGGTGGCCGCCGAACTGGCGCTGCCGCACCGGCGCCGCCGCGACCCGTTCGACGACCCGGGCCTGGATCCGGAGCGGCTCGACGAAGCGCTGGCACAGGCGGGCGAGGCCGCCGACGATCCCGACCCCGACCCGCCCGGTGGCGGTGAGGCGGCGCCAGAGGAACCGTCGGAATATTCCGGACCGCAACGCAATCCGGGATCGGCTACCCGGCCCAACGCCGCGCCGTCGGCGGTGTTCCGGACCAGGGCGCTGGTGGTGCCGGGTGTGGGGGAGGGTGCGCCCGGCCGGCGCTCGCGCGCCCGCAACCGCACCGGAACGGTGGTATCGGCCACCGCGGAACCCGAGGCAGGCCACGGCGTACATCTGTTCGGCACATTGCTGGCCGCCGCCCGCCGACAGCAGCGGCCGGGCCGTCCGCGCCCCGAACCCGACGACGTGCGGCGCGCGGTACGGGAAGGCCGCGAAGGCAATCTGGTGATTTTCGTCGTCGACGCCTCGGGCTCGATGGCCGCCCGCGACCGGATGTCCGCGGTCGGCGGGGCCACGCTGTCGCTGTTGCGTGACGCCTACCAACGCCGCGACAAGGTGGCGGTGATCACTTTCCGCCAAGACCGGGCGCAGCTGTTGCTGCCGCCGACGTCGTCGGTGCACATCGCAGGCCGCCGGCTCGCCCGCTTCGACACCGGCGGTAAAACGCCACTGGCACAAGGCTTGTTGAAGGCCCGCGATGTCGTGGTGCGGGAGAGGGCGCGCGATCGGGCACGGCGCAGCCTGGTGGTGGTGCTCACCGACGGCCGTGCCACCGGCGGACCCGACCCGCTGGGTCGCGCCCGCGTCGCGGCCGCGCGCCTGGTCGCCGAGGGTGCGGCCGCCGTAGTGGTGGACTGCGAAACCTCGTATGTGCGTTTGGGTTTGGCAGAGCAGCTGGCCGGCCACCTCGGCGCGCCGTCGGTGCGGCTGGCGCAGCTGCGGGCCGACGACCTGACGCGGCTGGTTAAGACGCAGGGCGACACCAGCGCCGCGTAGAGGAGGAGTCCGATGCCGCAGGGCCGACCGCTGGCCGTTCCCGACGACGGCCTGACCACCCGCGCCCGCCGCAATGCGCCGCTGCTGGCCGTGCACACCGGTGCCGGCAAGGGCAAGTCGACCGCGGCGTTCGGGATGGCGTTGCGAGCCTGGAATCAGGGTTTCGATATCGCGGTGTTCCAGTTCGTCAAGAGTGCCAAGTGGAAAGTGGGTGAGGAGGCCGCGTTTCGCGAGCTCGGCCGCCTGCATGACGAGCGCGGTGTCGGCGGTCATGTCGAGTGGCACAAGATGGGTGCGGGCTGGTCGTGGTCGCGCAAGCAGGGCAGCGACATCGACCACGCCGCCGCCGCGGCGGATGGCTGGGCGGAGGTCTGCCGCCGGCTGGCAGCCCAGCGCCACGACTTCTATGTGCTCGACGAGTTCACCTATCCGCTGAAATGGGGCTGGGTCGACGTCGACGATGTCATCGCCACGCTGGCCAGCCGGCCCGGCACCCAGCACGTGGTAATCACCGGACGCGATGCGCCGCAGCCGCTGCTCGACGCCGCCGACCTGGTGACCGAGATGACAAAGGTCAAGCACCCGATGGATATCGGCCGCAAGGGCCAAAAAGGCATCGAATGGTGAGCGTCGCCGGCGTTCCATTTCTCCGCGAGCGTGCGTGTCTGCTACGCGACGCGCCGTACCTACACCGACATTTGCGCACGCTCGCGCGCGGAGCGAGCAAGCCCAACCGCGGTGGGTGGCACCGTGGCCTGCCACCGGCCCGGTCTGCTGTCGCGGGCGTTTCGCAGTATGGCCCACTAGCGCGTGCCCCACGCTCCGCGAGCGTGCGCAAAATGCAGACTTTCACCCGCGCGTCGCGCAGCAGACACGCACGCTCGCGGGAGGCAGGGTGAGCGTGTCCGCCAGCGCGCCTGCCGTGGTGATCGCCGCGCCGGCGTCGGGCAGCGGAAAGACCACGGTGGCAACGGGTTTGATGGGTGCACTGCGACGGGCCGGGCACCGGGTGGCACCGTTCAAGGTGGGTCCGGACTTCATCGACCCGGGCTACCACGCGCTGGCGGCCCGCCGACCGGGCCGCAATCTTGACCCGGTGCTGGTCGGCGAGCCGCTGATCGGACCGCTCTACCGGTATGGCAGCGCGGCCGCCGACATCGCGGTGGTCGAGGGCGTCATGGGACTATTCGACGGGCGGATCGAGGAGAATGTGGTCGGTCCCGCGACCGGATCCACCGCTCACGTCGCCGGCCTGCTCGGTGCGCCGGTGGTGTTGGTGATCGATGCGCGCGGCCAGAGCCAGAGCATCGCGGCACTGCTGCACGGCTTTTCGACCTTCGACCGGAGTGTCAGGATCGCCGGAGTGATCCTGAACCGGGTCGGATCGCCGCGCCATGAGGACGTGCTGCGGCAGGCCTGCGACTACGCCGGTGTTGCCGTGTTCGGGGCGATTCCGCGCGCCGACGAACTGTCTGTTCCCTCACGGCATCTCGGCCTCATCACCGCCGTCGAGCATGGCCGGCAGGCCCACGCAGCCGTGGACGCGATGGCCGCTCTGGTGGCCCGGCACGTCGACCTGGCCGGCATCGCCGCCGTCGCGGCGAGCTGTGTCACCGACGATCCGTGGCATCCCGGCGTGGCCGACGGCGTGGCCGGTGACCTCACCGTCGCATTGGCGGCGGGCAGGGCGTTCAGCTTCGGCTACACCGAACATGCCGAATTGCTGCGCGCCACCGGAGCCCACGTCGTCGAGTTCGACCCGTTGACGGAAACGCTGCCGCCCGACACCGCCGCGCTGGTGGTGCCCGGCGGCTTCCCGGAGGAGTTCACCACCGAGCTGTCGGCGAATGACCCTGTGCGCCGGCAGATCAACGCGCTGGCCGCAAACGGTGCTCCGGTGCACGCCGAATGCGCGGGACTGACCTACCTTGTCGACGAGCTCGACGGGTATCCGATGTGTGGCGTGCTATCCGGATCCGCGCGGTTCACCGAACGCCTCACCCTGGGGTATCGCGACGCCGTCGCGGTGACCGACTCGCCGCTGCATGCCGTCGGCGAGCGGGTCGCAGGGCACGAATTCCACCGCACCACAGTCACCTTCGCTGACAGCTACCAGCCAGCCTGGGTGTACCGCGGTGTCGAGGGGGATACCGTCAGGGACGGGGCCGTGCACCGCGGTGTGCACGCCGGCTATCTGCACACCCACCCCGCGGCACACCCGCACGCGGTGACCCGCTTCGTGGCCGCCGCGGCAACCTCGAGGCTCGCCCGGTGACCGAGAATGTGTACCTCGTCGGCCTGCGGCTCGCCGGCAAGAAGGTCGTCGTCGTCGGCGGGGGCACCGTGGCGCAGCGTCGGCTGCCGCTTTTGATCGCCAACGGAGCCGACGTGCACGTCGTTACCCGCTCGGCCACCCCGGCCGTCGAGGCGATGACCGGAACCACGTTGACGCTCAGAGAGTTCCGCGAGGGCGACCTCGAGGATGCCTGGTATGTCATCGCCGCCACCGACGACCCCGAGGTCAACGCCGCCGTTGTCGCCGAGGCGGAGCGGCGCCACATCTTCTGTGTGCGCGCCGACGCGGCCCGTGAGGGCTCCGCGGTCACCCCGGCGTCGTTCGAGTTCGAGGGGCTGTCCGTCGGCGTGCTGGCCGGCGGTGAGCACCGCCGCTCGGCGGCCATCCGGTCGGCCATCCGCGAAGCATTCCAGCGCGGTGTCATCACCGCGGACATCCCTGGCGCCCGGCATGAGGGGGTGGCCCTCATCGGCGGCGGACCCGGCGACCCGGAACTGATCACCGTCCGCGGCCGGCGGCTGCTGGCCCACGCCGATGTCGTGGTCGCCGATCGGCTCGCCCCGCCGGAACTGCTCGCGGAGCTGCCACCCAACGTCGAGGTCATCGACGCGGCGAAGATCCCGTACGGCCGGGCGATGGCGCAGGACGCCATCAACGCGGTGCTGATCGACCGCGCCAAGGCGGGCAAGTTCGTGGTGCGGCTCAAGGGCGGCGACCCGTTCGTGTTCGCGCGCGGTTACGAGGAGGTGCTCGCGTGCGCGGATGCCGGGATTCCGGTCACCGTCGTGCCGGGTGTGACAAGTGCCATAGCGGTGCCCGCCCTGGCCGGTGTTCCGGTCACGCATCGGGCCGTGACGCACGAGTTTGTGGTGGTCAGCGGCCACGTCGCGCCCGGCCACCCCGAATCGTTAGTGAATTGGGATGCGCTGGCCGCGATGTCGGGCACGATCGTGCTGCTGATGGCCGTCGAGCGAATCGAACTCTTCACCAAGGTGCTGCTCGAAGGGGGGCGACCTGCGGAAACGCCGGTGCTGGTGGTGCAACACGGCACCACACCCGCACAGCGGACGCTGCGCGCCACGCTCGGCGACGTGCCCGAACGCATGCGCGCCGAGGGCGTACGACCTCCCGCGATCATCGTGATCGGTGCGGTTGCTGCCTTCGGCGGTTAAAGGATTCTTAAGATTACTGTAAGGTAACCCGTTATGACGGCTCTCAATGATGCAGAGCGCGCAGCCATCCATCGTGACGCCGAAGGCGGGGCAAACCGCGCCATTCCCATGCACGTGGAGCACACCGCGCTGGAGCGAACCGGCAGGTACCCGGCCTGGATGCCGTCCCGGCGCTTCATCGCCGCGGTCGTCGCGATCGGCGGCATGCAGCTGCTCGCCACCATGGACAGCACCATCGCGATCGTCGCGCTTCCTAAGATCCAGGACGAGCTGAACCTGTCCGACGCCGGCCGCAGCTGGGTCATCACCGCCTACGTCCTGACCTTCGGCGGGCTGATGCTGCTGGGCGGCCGGCTGGGCGACACCATCGGCCGCAAGCGCACCTTCATCGTCGGCGTCGCCCTGTTCACCATCGCCTCGATCCTGTGCGGCGTCGCCTGGGACGAGACCACGCTGGTCGTTGCGCGGCTGTTGCAGGGTGTGGGCGCCGCGATCGCCTCGCCGACGGGTCTGGCTCTTGTCGCGACGACGTTCCCGAAGGGTCCGGCCCGCAACGCCGCGACCGCCGTGTTCGCCGCGATGACCGGCGTCGGCTCGGTGATGGGACTGGTCGTCGGGGGTGCGCTGACCGAGGTGTCGTGGCGGCTGGCCTTCCTGGTTAACGTGCCGATCGGGCTGGTGATGATCTACCTGGCCCGCACCGCGCTGCGGGAAACCCACCGTGAGCGCATGAAGCTCGACGCCGCCGGCGCCATTCTGGCCACCCTGGGCTGCACCGCGGCGGTGTTCGCATTCTCGATGGGACCCGAGCAGGGCTGGCTGTCGACGGTGACCGTCGGCTCCGGCCTCGCCGCGCTGGTGTTCCTGGTCGCGTTCCTCTGCGTCGAGCGCACCGCGGAACACCCCGTGGTGCCGTTCGAACTGTTCCGCGACCGCAACCGCGTTGCCACCTTCGCCGCGGTCTTCCTGGCCGGTGGCGTGATGTTCACGCTGACGGTGCTCATCGGCCTGTACGTGCAGGACATCATGGGCTACAGCGCACTACGCGCCGGGATCGGCTTCATCCCGTTCGTGATCGCGCTCGGCATCGGCCTGGGCGTGTCGTCGCATCTGGTGTCGCTGTTCCCGCCCAGAGTGCTGGTGATCGCCGGCGGCATCCTGGTGCTGGCCGCCATGCTCTACGGGTCGACACTCAATAGAGGTATCCCGTACTTCCCGAACCTGGTGCTGCCGATCGTGGTCGGTGGGTTCGGCATCGGCATGATCGTCGTTCCGCTGACGGTGTCGGCGATCGCCGGGGTCGGCTTCGACCAGATCGGCCCGGTGTCGGCGATCGCGCTGATGATGCAGAGCCTCGGTGGGCCGGTCGTGCTGGCGGTGATCCAGGCCGTCATCACGTCGCGCACGCTGTACCTGGGCGGCACCACCGGCCCGGTGAAATTCATGGACACCACCCAGCTGCATGCCCTCGACCAGGGCTACACCTACGGCCTGTTGTGGGTGGCCGCGGTGGCTGTGCTGGTCGGCGGCGCGGCGCTATTCATCGGCTACACCGCCGACCAGGTGGCGCACGCGCAGGAAGTCAAGGACGCGATCGACGCCGGCGAGTTGTGATTTCGGCGTGATGGGTCGCGCTGACCGCTACTGAGCACGCCGAAATCGCTTCTGGGTAGGCTGGCAACTCATGTCTGCGGCGGGTGGTGCTGGGGGGTCGAGCGACCGCACCGCCACGCGGCTGTCGTCGAGCGTGCTTGGCATCGCGATCATCGCGATCACCGGCATGCAGCTGATGTCGACGCTGGACGGCACCATCGTCATCGTCGCGCTGCCGCGCATGCAGGCCGAGCTGGATCTCTCCGACGCCGGCAAGAGCTGGGTCATCACCGCCTACGTGCTGACGTTCGGCGGGCTGCTGCTGCTCGGCGGTCGGGTCGGCGACGCGATCGGGCACAAAAGGGCGTTTCTGTCCGGTGTCGGGGTGTTCACGATCGCGTCGCTGGTGTGCGGCCTGGCCACCGACGAGATCACGCTCATCGTGGCCCGCGCGGTTCAGGGCACCGGCGCCGCGGTAGCCGCGCCGACGGGGCTGGCGCTGATCGCGACCACCTACGCCGTCGGGCAGGCGCGCAATCGCGCGATGGCGGTCTCCGCCGCAATGCAGGGCGTTGGCTCCGTGCTGGGTCTGGCGCTCGGTGGCCTGCTGACCGTCATCTCGTGGCGGTTGGCGTTCCTGATCAATGTCCCGATCGGCATCGTCATCATCGCGATCACTGCCACCCGGCTGGTGGAGACGCATCACGAGCGGCTGAAGCTCGATGTCACTGGGGCGCTGCTGGCCACTCTGGGTTGTACGTCGGCCGTGCTGGTGTTCACCCAGGGACCGCCGCGCGGCTGGATCGACCCGTGGGTGATCGGCGCCGGCGTCGCCGCGGCCGTCTTCTTCCTCGCCTTCCTCATCGTCGAGCGCACCGCCGCCAACCCGCTGGTGCCGTTCTCGGTGTTCGACAACCGCAACCGGGTGATGACGTTCGTTTCGCTGTTCCTGGCGGGCGGCTGCCTGCTGACGCTGACCGTGATGATCGGCCTCTACGTCCAGGACGTGATGGGTTATTCGGCGCTGCGGGCCGGCATCAGCTTCATCCCTTTCGCGGCGGCACTCGGCACTGGCAACGTGCTGGCCGCCCGGCTGGCACCGCATATCGCGCCGCGCTGGCTGATCATCGGCGGCGGCCTGCTAGTGCTGGGCGCCATGCTGTACGGCTCGACCCTGACCCGCACCATCCCGTACTTTCCCGACCTGGTGGTGCCGATCGTGGTGGGCGGCTTCGGGATCGGCGTGATCTCGGTGATCCTGCCGCTGTGCGCGGTTGCCGAAGTGGGGCCGCGTGAGATCGGCCCGGTCTCGGCGATCACCCTCATGGTGTACAACCTGGGCGGACCGCTGATGCTGGTGGTGATCCAGGCCGTGCAGACGTCGCGCACGCTGTATCTGGGTGGCACCACCGGACCGGTGAAGGACATGACACCCGCGCAGCTCGATGCGTTGGACCGCGGCTACACCTACTCGCTGCTGTGGGTGGCCGCGGTCGCGATCCTGGTCGGCATCGCGGCGTTCTGGATCGGTTTCTCCGCGCGCCAGATTGCGGTCGCGCAACACACCCGCGAGGCGGTGGAGGCCGGTGAGCTGTAGCTCTGCCGGCGGGCGGAGCGCTGGGGGGCAGCGCCCGCCTGCGGGGGGCGACTCGGGGCTCAGAACGGTCAGTAAGGTTGTCGGCTGTGATCACTCGCATGTCGGAGCTGTTCCTGCGCACCCTGCGCGACGACCCGGCCGACGCCGAAGTCCCCAGCCACAAGCTGCTGATCCGGGCCGGCTACATCCGCCCGGTCGGGCCCGGGTTGTACAGCTGGCTGCCGCTGGGCCTGCGGGTGCTGCGCAAGGTCGAGCGAATCGTGCGCGATGAGATGAATGCCATTGGCGGGCAAGAGATCCTGTTGCCGGCCCTGCTGCCGCGCGCGCCGTACGAGACGACGAACCGGTGGACCGAATACGGCGACGGGGTCTTTCGCCTCCAGGACCGCCGCCGCAACGACTACCTGCTCGGGCCGACGCACGAAGAGATCTTCACGCTGACGGTCAAGGGGGAGTACAGCTCCTACAAGGACTTTCCGCTGGTGCTCTACCAAATCCAGACCAAGTACCGCGACGAGGCCCGACCGCGGGCCGGCATCCTGCGCGGTCGCGAGTTCGTGATGAAGGACTCCTACTCCTTCGACGTCGACGACGACGGGCTCAAGTCCGCCTACCACGCCCACCGCCAGGCCTACCAGCGGATCTTCGAGAGGCTGGCGGTGCGCTATGTCATCGTCTCGGCGGTCTCCGGGGCGATGGGCGGCAGCGCATCGGAGGAATTCCTTGCCGAAAGCGAGGTCGGTGAGGACACTTTCGTCCGCTGCCAGGAATCCGGGTACGCCGCCAACGTCGAGGCGGTCATCACCACGGTGCCGGAGTCGCTGCCCGTCGAGGGTCTGCCCGAAGCCAAGGTGTACGACACCCCGGGCACGCCGACGATCGCCACGCTGGTGGAGTGGGCCAATCGCACCTTGGAGCGGCCCGTTACCGCCGCCGACACGCTGAAGAACGTGATGCTCAAGGTGCGTCAGCCCGGCGGGAACTGGGAGCTGCTGGCGGTGGGGGTGCCCGGCGACCGCGAGGTCGACGAGAAGCGGCTCGGCGCCGCGCTCGACCCGGCCGAGTTCGCCCTGCTCGAGGACACCGACTTCGCGAAGTATCCGTTCCTGGCAAAGGGCTATATCGGCCCGAAGGCGTTGCTGGCCAACGGTGTTCGCTACGTCGTGGACCCCCGGGTGGTGAACGGCACCTCGTGGATCACCGGCGCCGACGCTCCCGGCAAGCATGTGATCGGCCTGATCGCCGGCCGCGACTTCGTCGCCGACGGCACCATCGAGGCCGCCGAGGTCCGCGACGGCGACCCGTCACCCGACGGGGCTGGCCCGCTGGTGTCCGCGCGCGGGATCGAGATCGGCCACATCTTCCAGCTCGGCCGCAAGTACACCGACGCGTTCACCGCCGATGTGCTCGGCGAGGACGGCAAGCCGGTGCGGCTGACCATGGGCTCCTACGGCATCGGCGTGTCCCGATTGGTCGCGGTGATCGCCGAACAGCATCACGACGAACTCGGGCTGCGCTGGCCGTCGTCGGTGTCGCCGTTCGACGCCCACGTGGTGATCGCCAACAAGGACAGCGCGGCCCGGGCGGGCGCTTCGGAGCTGGCCGCCGACCTGGACCGGCTCGGCGTCGAGGTGCTGCTCGACGACCGGCAGGCCTCGCCTGGGGTGAAGTTCAAGGACGCCGAACTGCTCGGCGTGCCGTGGCTTGTCGTGGTGGGCCGCGGCTGGGCCGACGGGGTGGTCGAGCTGCGCAACCGGTTCACCGGCGAGACCCGCGAGATACCCGTCGGCGATGCGGCCGCGGACATCTCGGCGGCCGTCGCGGCAAGCTAGGTTTCTCCGCGATTTCTGCCGCAGGGCTGTCGATCGGTCCTCGGATCGACGACCCTAGTGCAGAAATCGGCGCAGGCCAGGTGCGGTCTGGGCAGCTATTCGCTGCCGCCGGGGAACGCCACGGTGATCGGCCAGACGTCGAGCACCTGACTCCAGCGGGCCGCCGCGACCGCGCACTGCGTCAGCGCGGTCACCGCGAACGCCCGATCCTGATCGGTGGTCGCCTGCTCGAGCACCGCCCGCCACGCGACCGCGGCATCCTCTTCCATCCGGACGGCCAGATTGGCGGCGTCGGTCGGGTTGTCGACCTGCGACGGCAGCTGGTACCCGGCGGCCGGCAGCGGTGGGTCCACCGAGCGGCCGCCCAGCATCGCGATGGCCTTTTCACGGCGGTCGCGGTGCTCGGCGATCGAGGTCGACACCAGGTCGTTGAGGTCCGGCGTCGCATGTGCTGACACCAACCCGTAGCCGTAGATGATCGCGTGCTCGGTCGCGACCGCGTCGAACAGCGCGGCGTCTCCAGCGTCGGGAGGTCGCGACGGGCTCGTCGGCTCGGCCGCGCGCGACGACGTCGTCGTCGGCGTCGGTTCCGCGGAGGTCACGGCGCCTTCTCCGGCAAGGCCAGCGCCACCGTGTAGGCCGCGGTGCAGGCGGCGGCAATAGAGCCGAGCAGCCCGGCGCGGTAACCCGACAGGCGGGCCGCCAACTCGCCGGCGTCCTTCGCACTCCTGCGCAACGCGCCGATGACGTCCTTCGTGGTCGGCGGCTTTGGCGGCGGCGCGCTGCTCGGCGTTGTCTCCTCCGTTGTCTGTGTTTGCGTCGGCGTCTCGCCGGTGGCCCGCGTGATTTCGTCCTCCAACGCGCGCGCATGCGCCGACCGCTCGGAGGCGACGGCGGTCAGCGCACGCGCCAGTTGCGGCGGGGCGGTGGTCGCGGCGGCACCGGCCAATTGACTGTCGCTGCGGGCCAGCTCGAGTTGCGCGACGAGGTCGTCGATCTCCGGCGATGGTGGCGATCCGCACGCGGCGGCGGTGGCACCCAGCAGCGCGAGAGTGGCCGCTCCGAAGAGCACGCGTCGCCTGTTGACGGTGGGTTCGGCGCTCGGCACAGCAACATCCTGCCATTGCCGGTATCGCCGCCGCGTTTGCGACTTGCCGCGGCTGGCCTGGCGTATCGTTGATGGTTGGCCGGACAACTCAAGATGAGGAGCTCGCCGTGGCATCGGATTCTCAGCTGCGGGCTGCGGGGTTGCCGTCGCAGAAGCAGGTGATCGAGCTACTCGACGGCGAGTTCGCGCGCGCCGGTTATGAAATCGAGGACGTGGTCATCGACACCACGGCGCGCCCACCACGAATCACTGTGGTGGCCGACGGCGACGAAGGCTTGGATCTGGATGCGATCGCGGCACTTTCCCGGTCGGCATCCGAGCTGCTCGACCACCTCGACACCGCGCCGGACAGCGGCACATCGTATGTCCTTGAAATCACGTCGCCGGGTGTCGAGAGGCCACTGACCAGCGAAAAGCACTACCGGCGTGCCCGCGGCCGCAAGGTTGAGCTGACGTTGTCCGACGGCTCGGTGCTGACGGGTCGCGTGGGGGAGGTCGACGGCGGCGTGCTGCGGTTGGTGGTTCCTGAGGGCGGGCGGGCCAACTTCTCGGTGCGCGAATTACCGCTGGACGGCATCACCAAAGCCGTTGTCCAGGTTGAGTTTTCGCCTCCGAGCCAACGCGAGCTGGAGCTGGCCGGCCAATTGCGGAAGGGGGCCGGAGCATGAACATCGATATGGCTGCGCTGCACGCGATCGAGGCCGACAAGGGCATCACGGTCGACGTCGTCGTGGAAACCATCAAATCGGCGCTGCTCACCGCCTATCGCCACACCGAAGGCCACGAGGCCGACGCCCGCATCGAAATCGACCGCAAAACCGGCGTCGTGAAGGTGATGGCCCGCGAGACCGATGCCGACGGCAACGTCATCCAGGAATGGGACGACACCCCAGAGGGTTTCGGCCGCATCGCCGCGACGACCGCGCGCCAGGTGATCCTGCAGCGCCTACGTGACGCCGAGAACGAGAGGAACTACGGCGAGTTCTCCACGCGCGAAGGGGAGATCGTCGCCGGTGTCATCCAGCGGGACAGCCGCGCCAATGCCCGCGGCCTGGTCGTCGTCCGAATGGGCAGTGAGACCAAGGGATCCGAGGGCGTGATACCGGCCGCCGAGCAGGTTCCCGGCGAACGCTACGAACACGGCGACCGGCTGCGCTGCTATGTCGTCGGCGTGACCCGCGGCGCCCGCGAGCCACTGATCACGCTGTCGCGAACCCACCCCAACCTGGTCCGCAAACTCTTCTCATTGGAGGTCCCCGAGATCGCCGACGGTTCGGTGGAGATCGTCGCGGTCGCCCGCGAGGCCGGTCACCGCTCCAAGATCGCGGTCACCTCGCGGGTCCCCGGGCTCAACGCCAAGGGCGCCTGCATCGGCCCGATGGGCCAGCGGGTCCGCAATGTGATGAGCGAGCTCTCCGGCGAGAAGATCGACATCATCGACTACGACGAGGACCCGGCCCGGTTCGTGGCCAACGCCCTGTCGCCGGCCAAGGTGGTGTCGGTGAGTGTGATCGACGAAGCCGCTCGCGCCGCGCGCGTGGTGGTCCCCGATTTCCAGCTGTCGCTGGCGATCGGCAAGGAGGGCCAGAACGCCCGGCTGGCGGCCCGGCTGACCGGCTGGCGCATCGACATCCGCAGCGACGCGGCCCAGCCGGAGAGCCGGTCGAACCCCGGCGCCGCGCACGGGGCGGTGCACGACCGATAGTCGTCGGGCGACCTGGGGAGATGGCTGATCCCGGCCGTTTCAATTCGCTGGGCCGGTGACGGTACACTGAGCCGTGATCCAGCGCGAACCTTCGGCTTCGGCGCATCGACGTGCGGGTGGACCCGTGCGGACGTGCGTTGGCTGCCGGAAGCGAGAGCTGGCCGTCGAACTGCTTCGAGTAGTCGCTGTCAACGGCGGGAACGGCAATTGCGCCGTCACCGTTGATTCAGCGGGCAACCTGCCGGGGCGGGGTGCCTGGCTGCATCCCGATCCGCAGTGTCTACACGCAGCAATCCGTCGGCGAGCATTCGCACGAGCGTTGCGCATCACCGGTTCACCGGATACATCCGCGGCCGTCGAGTACATCAACACACTCGAGGCGCCCGGCGACAGAACAGGTAGCGAAGAACATGAGCACACCGTGAAGTCCCGATGACCATGTGTCATAGCTAAACCGAGGCGCGGCGCCTTCCACCGCTGTCGCCTCCAGACAGGAGAAGTAGTGGCAGGCAAGGCCCGCGTGCACGAGTTGGCCAAGGAACTCGGTGTCACCAGTAAGGAAGTTCTCGCCCGACTGAGCGAACAGGGCGAATTCGTCAAATCCGCGTCCTCCACGGTGGAGGCGCCCGTCGCCCGGCGACTCCGCGAATCATTCGGCGGAGCAAAGCCCGCGCCGGAAAAAGTCAAGGCCGACGGAAACGGCTCACCGGCCAAGGCCGCGGCGCCCGAGAAGGCGCTCGGCCCCCAAGCCCTCGGCTCCGCCGGAACCGCCGGCCGCGCCCGTCGCGCCCGCGCCTCCGGCCGCTGCCGCGCCGGCCAGCCCCGCGCCGGTCAGCCCCGCGCCGACACCCGGTCCGCGGCCCGGCCCGGCGCCGGCGGCTGCGCCGAAGCCCGCCGCCCGGACCCCGCGCGTCGGCAACAACCCGTTCTCCTCGGCCCAGCCGGTCGACCGGCCGATCCCGCGCCCGCAGGCACCCCGTCCGGGCGCCCCGCGTCCCGGCGGCGGACCTCGCCCCGGCGCCTCACCCGGCAACATGCCACCCCGTCCGGGTGGCGCCGGTGCGCCAGGACGTCCAGCGCGTCCCGGCGGCCCCCGACCCGCTCCCGGCGGTCGCGGTCCCGGTGGCGGTCCCGGTGGTCGGTCCCGGCGGACGCCCCAGCGGTGGCGGCGGTGGTGGCAACTACCGCGGCGGCGGCGCAGGCGCCGGTACCGGTGCACCCGCGGGCGGCGGCGGCTATCGCGGCCGTCCCGGTGGCGGCGGCGGTGGTGGTGGGTGCCGTCCCGGTCAGCGCGGTGGAGCCGCGGGCGCCTTCGGGCGCCCGGGTGGCGCACCACGTCGCGGGCGCAAGTCGAAGCGGCAGAAGCGTCAGGAATACGACTCGATGCAGGCGCCGGTCGTCGGCGGCGTGCGGTTGCCGCACGGCAACGGCGAGACCATCCGGCTGGCCCGCGGCGCGTCGCTGAGCGACTTCGCCGAGAAGATCGACGCCAACCCCGCCGCCCTGGTGCAGGCGCTGTTCAACCTCGGCGAGATGGTCACGGCCACCCAGTCGGTCGGTGACGAGACGCTGGAGCTGCTGGGCAGCGAGATGAACTACAACGTTCAGGTCGTGTCCCCCGAGGACGAGGACCGCGAACTGCTGGAGTCCTTCGACCTCACCTACGGCGAGGACGAGGGTGGCGAGGAAGACCTGCAGACCCGCCCGCCGGTGGTGACCGTGATGGGTCACGTCGACCACGGCAAGACCCGGCTGCTGGACACCATCCGTAAGGCGAATGTCCGCGAGGAGGAGGCCGGCGGCATCACCCAGCACATCGGCGCCTACCAGGTCAGCGTCGACCTCGACGGGACGCAGCGGCCGATCACCTTCATCGACACCCCGGGTCACGAGGCGTTCACCGCCATGCGTGCCCGCGGCGCCAAGGCCACCGACATCGCGATCCTGGTGGTCGCAGCCGACGACGGTGTGATGCCGCAGACGGTGGAGGCCATCAACCACGCGCAGGCCGCCGACGTGCCGATCGTGGTGGCGGTCAACAAGATTGACAAGGAGGGCGCCGACCCGGCGAAGATCCGGGCGCAGCTCACCGAATACAACCTGGTGGCCGAAGACTTCGGCGGCGACACCATGTTCGTCGACATCTCCGCCAAGCAGGGCACCAACATCGAGGCGCTGCTCGAGGCGGTGCTGCTGACCGCCGACGCCGCGCTGGACCTGCGGGCCAACCCCGACATGGAGGCCCAGGGTGTCGCGATCGAGGCGCACCTGGACCGCGGTCGCGGCCCGGTGGCCACCGTTCTGGTGCAGCGCGGCACGCTGCGGGTCGGCGACTCGGTGGTCGCCGGCGACGCCTACGGCCGCGTCCGTCGGATGGTCGACGAACACGGCGATGACGTGGAGGAGGCGCTGCCGTCTCGGCCCGTCCAGGTCATCGGCTTCACGTCGGTGCCCGGTGCCGGTGACAACCTCCTGGTCGTCGACGAGGACCGCATCGCCCGCCAGATCGCCGACCGGCGCAGCGCGCGCAAGCGCAACGCGATGGCCGCCCGCAGCCGCAAGCGGATCAGTCTGGAGGACCTGGATTCGGCGCTGAAGGAAACCAGCCAGCTCAACCTGATCCTCAAGGGCGATAACTCCGGCACCGTCGAGGCGCTGGAGGAGGCCCTGCTGGGCATCCAGATCGACGACGAGGTGGAGCTGCGGGTCATCGACCGCGGTGTCGGTGGTGTCACCGAGACCAACGTCAACCTGGCGTCGGCCTCGGACGCGATCATCATCGGGTTCAACGTGCGCGCCGAGGGCAAGGCCACCGAGCTGGCCAACCGCGAAGGCGTCGACATCCGCTACTACTCGGTGATCTACCAGGCCATCGACGAGATCCAGAGCGCGCTGAAGGGCATGCTCAAGCCGGTCTACGAGGAGGTCGAACTGGGTCGCGCCGAGATCCGGGCGATCTTCCGGTCGTCGAAGGTCGGCAATATCGCCGGCTGCCTCGTCACCTCCGGCGTGGTGCGGCGCAACGCCAAGGCCCGGCTGCTGCGCGACAACATCGTGGTCGCCGAGAACCTGACCATCTCATCGCTGCGGCGGGAGAAGGACGACGTCACCGAGGTGCGCGACGGCTACGAATGCGGTCTCACGCTGACCTACAACGACATCAAGGAAGGCGACGTCATCGAGACCTACGAACTGGTGGAGAAGGAGCGAACCTAAGTGGTCGATGTGGGTCGGGCGCGCCGGCTCTCCAAACGCATCGGCACCATCGTCGCCTCGGCGATCGAGTTCGAGATCAAGGATCCCCCGCTGGCCTTCGTGACCATCACGGACACGAAGGTGACGGGTGACCTGCACGACGCCACGGTGTACTACACGGTGCGTGGTCAGACCTTGCAGGATGAACCCGACTACGCGGCGCGGCCGCTGCGCTGGAACGCGCGAAGGGCACTCCTGCGGACCAAGGTCGGCGCCGGCACCGGTGTGCGGTTCACGCCCACGCTGTCGTTTGTCCTGGACAAGGTGCCTGACACCGCCGCCCGCCTGGAGGAACTGCTGGCCCGTGCCCGCGCCGCTGACGCCGATTTGGCGCGGGTTCGGCAGGGTGCCAAGCCGGCGGGCGACGAAGACCCGTACCGTGTCAGTGGGGCGGAGGAGTCCGGCGGGGAGCCAGACGACAGCTTGGACGCTGAGGACACCGGTGACCGCGATCGACAAGACGACTGACGCTCTCGTGGCGGGCCCACGCGTCGACGCCCGCGAGGCCGCCGACCTGCTGTCCGCGGCGGCGACCGTCAGCGTCGTCTGCCATGTCTATCCCGATGCCGACACCATCGGCGCGGGACTGGCGCTGGCGCTCGTGCTCGATCACGCCGGCAAGGGCGTCGAGGTCAGTTTCGCCGCGCCGGCCGCGCTGCCCGAATCCCTGCAGTCGCTGCCCGGCGGGCACCTGCTCGTCGCCCCGGATCGCGATGCGCCGCGACGCCGACCTCGTTGTCACGGTGGACATTCCGAGCGTCAACCGGCTCGGGGCGCTGCGTGAGCTCGCCGAGCCCGGAAGTGAGGTGCTGGTCATCGACCACCACGCCTCCAACCAGCTGTTCGGAACCGCCAACTATGTCGACCCGTCCGCCGATTCGACCACCATGTTGGTCGCCGAGCTGCTCGACGCCTGGGACAAGCCGATCGACGAGGGTATCGCGCACTGCCTGTACGCCGGGCTGACCACCGACACCGGATCGTTCCGCTGGGCCAGTGCCCGCGCGCATCGGCTGGCCGCCCGGCTCGTCGAACTGGGCGTCGACAATGCCGCGATCAGCCGCACACTGCTGGACACCCATCCGTTCGCGTGGCTGCCGATGCTGTCGCGGGTGCTGGGGTCGGCGCAGCTGTTGCCGGACGCCGCAGATGGCCGCGGACTGGTGTATGCCGTTGTCGGACACCAGGAATGGGCAAACGCCCGGCCCGAGGAAGTCGAGAGCATCGTCGACATCGTGCGCACCACGCAGCAGGCCGAGGTGGCGGCGGTGTTCAAGGAGATCGAGCCGCTGCACTGGTCGGTGTCGATGCGGGCCAAGTCGATCGACCTGGCCACGGTCGCGAGCGCCTTCGGCGGCGGCGGGCACCGCCTGGCCGCCGGGTATTCGGCGACCGGGTCGGCCGATGACGTGGTGAAGGCCCTGCACGCCGCCCTTGGCTGATCCGGCGGGCGAGCAGCCGGTCGCCCCGGCCACCGGTCGCCACATCGCGGGGCTGGCCCTGCCCGCCCTCGGGGTGCTGGCCGCCGAACCCGTCTACCTGCTCTTCGATATTGCGATCGTCGGGCGACTGGGTGCGCTGAGCCTGGCCGGGCTGGCCATCGGCGGGCTCATCCTCAGCCTGGTCAGCTCACAACTGACGTTCCTGTCCTACGGCACGACGGCCCGCTCGGCCCGGTTCTACGGTGCGGGGGATCGCGCATCGGCGGTCGGTGAAGGCGTGCAGGCCACCTGGCTGGCGCTCGGGCTGGGCACGCTCATCGTTGTCGTCGTGCAGGCCGCGGCGGTGCCGCTGGTATCGGTGATCGCGGCCGGCGGAGACATCGCCGAAGCCGCCCTGCCGTGGCTGCGGATCGCCATCCTGGCCGCGCCGGCGATCCTGGTGTCGCTGGCCGGCAACGGTTGGATGCGCGGTGTGCAGGACACCGCGCGGCCGCTGCGCTACGTCCTCGCCGGATTCGGGGTGTCCGCGGTGCTGTGTCCGCTGCTGGTCTATGGCTGGCTCGGCATGCCGCGGCTGGGTCTGCCCGGATCCGCGATCGCCAACCTGGTCGGTCAGTGGCTGGCCGCCCTGCTGTTCGGAT
Organism: uncultured Actinomycetota bacterium; assembly: GCA_963799495.1. Lineage (GTDB taxonomy): Bacteria > Actinomycetota > Actinomycetes > Mycobacteriales > Mycobacteriaceae > Mycobacterium. The sequence continues at coordinate 189,069 of CAWCXH010000025.1, read as the reverse complement.
GGGCGCTGATCGCCGAGCGGGTGCCGTTGCGGATCCAGCCCGCGGTGCTGCGGGCTCAGCTGGTGATGGGCCGTGATCTGCTGCTGCGGACGATGGCGTTCCAGGCCTGCTTCGTGTCGGCGGGCGCCGTCGCCGCCCGGTTCGGTGCGGCCGCGGTCGCCGCGCACCAGGTGGTGCTGCAGCTGTGGAGTCTCCTTGCGCTGGTGCTCGATTCGCTGGCCATCGCCGCGCAGTCACTGGTCGGTGCGGCGCTGGGCGCCGGGCAGCTGGCACACGCCAAGTCGGTCGCTTGGCGGGTGACGGCGTTCTCTGCGGTGGCCGCCGCGGTGCTGGCCGGGGTGTTCGCGCTCGGCGCCTCGGTGCTGCCGCAGGTGTTCACCTCCGACCGCTCGGTGTTGGACGCGATCGGCGTGCCATGGTGGTTCATGGTGGCCCAACTACCGGTTGCCGGAATCGTTTTCGCGCTCGACGGTGTGCTGCTCGGTGCCGGCGATGCGAAGTTCATGCGCAACGCCACGTTGATCAGCGCGCTCGTCGGGTTTCTGCCCCTGATCTGGCTGTCGCTGGTTTTCGGCTGGGGGCTGGTGGGCATCTGGTCGGGGCTGAGCACGTTCATGGTGCTGCGGCTGGGTTTTGTCGGCTGGCGTGCGTTCTCCGGCCGCTGGTTGGTTCCGGGAACGGCGTAGGGCGCGCGGTCAATCCCTGCGCGAGCGACCGCAAAATGCCGTCCCGCAGCGGCGTGTCGGTGTACAAACACTCGCTCGCTGAAGGGGTGACCCGGCTGGTCAGCGTACCTGGGCGCGGCCCCGCTGCAGCACGGCCTCCCGGTTGGCGGCGATATCGCCGCCGCTGGCGCTGCTCATCCACTGGGCGGCCGAGTCCGCCTCGATCGCCAGGCCGGGAGCGGTCGCCGCCTGGTCGATGCGGTGATAGGAGCCCAGAAGCGCACGCACGGCCTTCTGGTTGTTGCCGACGATCGACGCCGCGACCGCACGGGCCTCCTCGAGCAGGCGGTCATGCGGCACCACCTCGGTCACCAGCCCGGCCCGCAACGCGTCGGCCGCGGACAGGTAGTCACCGGTCAGGCTCATCCGGCGGGCCATGCCCACGCCCACCTTCTGCGGCAACCGGACACTGAGCCCCCAGGTGGGCAGCAGCCCGACCCGGGCGTGGGTATCGGCGAAGCGGGCCAGCTCCGAGGCGATCAGGATGTCGCAGTACAGCGCGAGCTCGAGCCCGCCGGTCACCGCCGCACCGTTGATGGCGCCGATCACCGGCTTGGTCATCGGCGGCCATTGCGGCGAGATGTCCGGCAGTTCCGTCGAGTCGCCGAGTTCCTTGAGGTCCAGTCCGGCGCAGAACACCGGGTCGGCGCCGGTCAGGATGACGACGTCGACGGCGTCATCGGTTTCCGCGTCGCGCAGCGCGGCGAAGAACCGTCGGCGCAGCTCCGACGACAGCGCGTTGCGTGACTGCGGCCGGTTCAACGTCAGGGCGCGCACCCGGTCGCGCGTATCGATGAGCAGGATCTCGTCGTTCGCCATGCGCATCACGGTAGACGTTGGGCGTCCGCACCTATGGTGGAGGCATGTGCCGAAACATCACCGAGCTGCGCGGCCTGGAACCGGCGGCGACCGCCGAGGAGATCGAGGCCGCCGCGCGCCAGTACGTCCGCAAGGTCAGCGGCGTCACCCGGCCCTCGGCCGCCAACGTCGACGTTTTCGAGGCCGCGGTCGCCGAGGTCACCGCCAGCACGATGCGCCTGCTGGCCGCGCTGCCGCCACGGCGTCAGCCGCCCAAGACCGTTCCGCCGTTGCGTCGCCCGGAGGTCCGGGCCCGGCTGGCTGCCGGATGACCGCAGGGGCCGACACCCTCACTCAGCCGGCGCTCAAGGAATGGAGCGCGGCGATACACGCGATGCTCGACGGCCGCCAGACGGTGCTGCTGCGCAAGGGCGGAATTCACGAGAAGCGTTTCGAGGTGAACGCATCGAATTTCCTGCTCTTCCCGACGGTCGCGCACAGCCACGCCGAAAGGGTGCGCCCCGAACACCGTGACCTGCTCGACGCAGCGGCCGACGACAGCACCGACGACGCGGTGGTGGTCCGGGCGGGCGCCAAAGTCGTTGCCGCCGTTGAGGTCAACCGGCCCGACGCGCTCGAAGAGCTTGCGCCGCTGCACATCTGGACCGCCGAATCGGTGCGCGCCGACCGGCTGGACTTCCGGCCCAAACATCGGCTGACCGTGCTGGTGGTGCAGGCCAGCCCGCTCGTCGAGCCGGTGCGGCTGGCCCGGACACCCGACTATGCGGGCTGCACCAGCTGGGTGCAGGTGCCCCTGCATCCCGACTGGGCCACACCCGTGCACGATGACACGGCGCTGCGTGACGTCGCCGAGCGCGTGCGCCGATCAGTCGGTTGACGGGGGACGCGGTCCCGCGGGCAGCAGCAGCCGGGAGATCCCGCCGTCGCCGTGGTGCACGGTGTGGGTGGCCGGCACAAGCCGTCGACCGGCGACGGGTGGTTCGTCGGTGCCCAGATTGCGCGCGAACCGCGGATGAGACCCGCCGGCGACGAGGACACGGATACGGGATCCGGCGGGCAACCGGTGCGCAACCGCGTCGAGCTTGATGCGGACCACCCGGGAATCGGTTGTGAGCCGCTGGAACCCGTCGGTGATGTTGACCGACCGTCCTTTGGCGTTCACAAGGCTGACCCGGACGAACACGTCGTTGTACGGGTTGTCGCTGGAGTGCGACAGCTCGATGACCGGGGTGCCGACGACGTACAGGTCCGCCGGAAGCGGGTCCCCGGTGAAGCTGAGCACGTCGGCACGCTGGGCCAGCCGGGTGTCGTTGCGGTAGCCACCCTCGGGTGTCAGCAGGCGCCCGCCGACCGTCGGCGTCGGGTCCGCGGGGTCGTAGGTGAATACCGACGGCGGCGCCGTGGCGTCCGGTTCGGTGTCGGCGAGTCGGCCCGCCGGCTGCAGGTACAGCACCTGTTCGGGCATCGTGGGCGGCCAGTCGGCCAGGTCGATCCAGCCGTGTCCGTTGATGTGGACGCGGACCGGGCTGCGTGCCGGCGTGGCGCTGCCGGCCATATGGGTGTCGAGCCAGTGCAGCGATTCGCGGATTACGGTAGGGGCGCCCTTGCCCATCATGTGCGTGTGCGTCCAGGGTCCGACGGTCAGCGCGACCGGGACTTCGCGGCGGTGCAGGTGCCGATACTGCTCGAGCGTCTGTCCCAGGAACAGGTCCTGCCAACCGCCGATCAGCAGCACCGGAATCTGCACCCGGTCGAGCGCGTCCTTGGAACGGAGCGCGGTCCAGAACGGGTCGCTCGGGTCGGGATGTTCGAGCCAGGATTCGTACCACGGTGCGCCGGTGCCGAGCAGTGCCCGGCCGGCCTCGCCCAGCGGCAACCCGCTCGCCGCGCGGGCCACCACCCGGCGGGCCCGCAGTTGGCGGATAGCTGCGCGCAGCTTCCCGGGGTCCTCCTGGTGAGCCACCAGGTCGCTCCAGCCGAGGAAGTCGTTGAGGGAGAACGAGCCGGTACCCCAGGACGTGGCGCCGAGGTCGTGCGGGCCGACGGCGATCACCGCCGCCTTCAGTCTCGGGCGGCGGGTCGGTCAGCAGGGCCCACTGGGTGAATCCGAGGTAGGACAGCCCGACGGTGGCGAACGAACCGGTGAACCAGGGCTGCTCTCGCAGCCACGCGACCGTGTCGGCGCCGTCGGCCGCTTCGTTGACCATCGGCGTGAACTCGCCGCCCGACCCGAAGGTCCCGCGGACGCTTTGGACCAGCACGTGGTAGCCACGCGACGCGTACACGACGCCGAACAGGCCCGAGAACGGCCACCCGCGGCCGTAGGGACCACGGACCAGCAGGGTGCCCTTGGCGTCGTCGGTCGCCGGCACGTAATGGTCGGTGATCAGGTCCACGCTATCGCGCATCGGCACCCGCAGGCCGCGGTGCACGTCGACTTCGGTGGTCCGCGGCGGCAACCGCAGCAGCCGACTGACGGCGTCGCCGGTGTACTGGCTGACCCTCGAGCGGGCGGGCGTTGACGTGTCTGCGGTCGATATGGCGGTCACTTAACCAGGCTACGTAACGGCGGCGGGTCGTCGTCGACCGCCTCGACGACCAGGGCCGCTTAGTAGATGTAGTGGGGCGCCAACTCGTGTGCACGCTGCAGATTGGTCTGCAGGCAGTCGACATCGTCGGCGGCGTAGATCGGTGAGTAGAACAGCGATTGCTGGATGGCGCCATAGCCGGTCTTGAATGTCACCATGCACGTGGTCCACCACCTGTCATTCCAGTCGGTGGGTTTCATGATCCAGTACTGGGCCGCGCGGCGACCGTCGACGTCGAGTTCGACGGCGTCGGCGGGAATGGTGTCCTCGTAGCTACGCCAGACGATCGCCTCGACCGCCATCTGGTAGTTGCCGGCGTCGTAGTGGCACCGCAGGCTGTCCTCGGGCTCGGGCGGCGTGAACGCCAGCCCGATGCGCGCAACGACGTCGAGCGGGATGTCCCGACACGGGTCGAACGGGCTGGGGTCGACCGTCTCGATCACCGGCCACTTGATCGTGGTGGAGATGTTGGTCATCGGCACGTCGGTGGAGTCCAGTCGTGCCGGACCGGCCCCGGAGCCGGTGGGCGGAGCGGTCTGCCAGACCAGGATCACCGCCGCTACCAGCGCAGACAATGCCGCGAGCAGGCGCACCCTGGCGGCCATCACACCCCCTTCAGCTCCTAAGCCAATTCCGGGAGTGTACAAGTCCGCGTCGGCGGCCCGGACAGGAAACGAGAACGTGTTCTAGTTGGCGGTCCAACCGCTGACGAACTCGCCAGTAGGCTGGTCCGTTGTGGTGACGCACGGAGACCCGCACGGGCGGCGGCGACCGACCCTCTGGGCGATCAGCGACCTGCATACGGGTCACACCGGAAACAAGCCGGTCACCGAGTCGCTGTACCCGTCGTCGCCCGATGACTGGTTGATCGTGGCCGGCGACGTCGCCGAGCGCACCGACGAGATCCGCTGGTCGCTCGATCTGCTGCGGAAGCGCTTCGCCAAGGTCATCTGGGTTCCGGGCAACCACGAGCTGTGGACCACCAACAGGGATCCGATGCAGATCTTCGGCCGGGCCCGCTACGACTACCTGGTCAACATGTGCGACGAGATGGGCATCGTCACCCCGGAGCACCCGTATCCGGTGTGGACCGAGGAGGGCGGCCCGGCCACCATCGTGCCGATGTTCCTGCTGTACGACTACACGTTCCTGCCTGACGGGACGGCGACCAAGGCCGAAGGCCTGGCCCTGGCCAGGGAGCGCAACGTGATGGGCACCGACGAGTTCCTGTTGTCGTCGGAGCCATACGCCACCCGCGAGGCGTGGTGCCGCGACCGGGTGGTCCATACCCGCAAGCGGCTCGAGGACCTCGACTGGATGATGCCCACGGTCCTGGTCAACCATTTCCCGTTGGTCCGCGAACCCTGCGAGGCGATGTTCTATCCGGAGTTCTCGCTGTGGTGCGGCACCACGGCGACCGCCGACTGGCACACCCGCTACAACGCGGTCTGCTCGGTCTACGGCCACCTGCACATCCCGCGGACCACCTGGTATGACGGCGTGCGGTTCGAGGAGGTGTCGGTCGGCTATCCGCGGGAGTGGCGGCGCCGCAAGCCGTATCGCTGGCTGCGCCAGGTGTTGCCCGACCCGAAGTACGCTCCGGGCTATCTCAACGAGTTCGGTGGTCATTTCGTGATCACCCCGGAGATGCGGGCCAATGCCGAGCGCATGCAGGAACGCATCAGGCAGAGGCAATACGGGTGACCACCGTCGCCACGCTGCTTTCCGACGTGCTGACCGGTGCGGTGGTCGCCGCCGAAATGTACACCGATCCACCGGAATTGGCTCCGCTGCCGGAGGAGGAACCACTGATCGCGCGGGCGGTGGCCAAGCGGCGCAACGAGTTCGTCACCGTCCGGCACTGCGCACGGCTGGCGCTTTCAGAACTGGGCGTGCCACCCGTGCCGATTCTCAAGGGGGAGAAGGGCGAACCGTGCTGGCCCGACGGTGTGGTCGGCAGCCTCACCCACTGTGAGGGATACCGCGGCGCCGCGGTCGCCCCGCAGGGCCGGGTCCGATCGGTGGGAATCGACGCCGAACCCCACGACGTGCTGCCCTCCGGTGTGCTCGACGCCATCAGCCTGCCGGGGGAGCGGGCCGGTCTCGAGGCGCTGCCGTCCGGACTGCACTGGGACCGAATCCTGTTCTGCGCCAAGGAGGCAACCTACAAGGCGTGGTTTCCGGTCACCCGGCGGTGGCTGGGCTTCGAGGACGCGCACATCGTCTTCACCGTCGATCACGGCGGATCCTCGGGCCGGTTCGAGTCACGGATTCTCATTGACGGCCAAGCGGTATCGGGTGCGCCATTGGAGACACTGTCTGGGCGTTGGTCGGTACGTAACGGACTGGCGCTGACAGCCATCGTGCTGTGACCGACCCCGGGCTCGTCGTCGTCGACAAACCGGCGGGCATCACCAGCCACGACGTGGTGGGCCGGTGCAGGCGCATCTTCGGAACCCGCAAGGTGGGCCACGCCGGAACGCTGGATCCGATGGCCACGGGTGTGCTGGTCGTCGGCATCGAGCGCGCCACCAAGATCCTCGGCCTGCTCAGCGGGGCGTCGAAGTCGTACGCCGCCACTATCCGGCTGGGTCAGGCCACCGCCACCGATGATGCCGAAGGCGATGTGCTGCAGAACGTCTCGGCGGCCGGCGTGACCGACGCGCAGATCGCGGATGCGATCGCTGCGCTGCGGGGCGACATCGAGCAGCGGCCGTCGTCGGTCAGCGCGGTCAAGGTCGGCGGCGAGCGGGCCTACCGGCTCGCGCGGGAAGGCCGGGCGGTCGAACTGGCCCCCCGTAGCGTGCGCGTCGACCGGTTCGACGTGCTGGCCATCCGGCGACACGACGAACTCGTCGATGTTGACGTCGAGGTCGACTGCTCGTCGGGCACCTACATCCGCGCGCTGGCCCGCGACGTCGGCGCCGCGCTTGGCGTCGGTGGCCATCTCACGGCGCTGAGGCGCACCAGGGTCGGACGCTTCGGGCTGGACGAGTCCCGGACCCTCGACGAACTCGCCGAGGCGCCGCGGCCGTCCTACACCCTCGACGAGGCGTGCCTGTTGGCGTTTCCGCGCCGCGACCTGACCGCCGAGGAGACCGAGGACACCCGGCACGGCCGGGCGCTGACACCGGTCGGCATCGACGGGGTGTACGCGGCGACGGCGCCCGACGGCCGGGTGATCGCGCTGCTCCGCGATGACGGCGCGCGGACGGGGTCGGTGGTCGTGCTGCGGCCCGCGACGCTTTCGTAACTCGCGAGCAGACGTAAGGGGTACCCCGACACGCCGAAGAAATGGCGACTTTGCGTCTGCTCGGCGGGGTTAGCCGACCACCCAGATCGCTTGTGCCGCAGGACTACCCAGGTCGACCGTGGTGTCTTTGCCGTCGCCGGATTCGATGGCCACCGAGATCATCCCGGCGAAGTCGCGGCGGGCCAGCACCCGCAGCCGGGAATCCAGGCTGATGCCGACGCTGTCGAAATAGCGCAGCATCTCGGGGTCGGCGTCGGAGATGCGGGCCACGATTCCCGCGTCGCCGTCCTGGCAGACCGACAGCTGCCGGGCCGGCGGCGTGGGCACCTGGCCGTCGGCGGCCGGGATCGGATCGCCGTGCGGGTCCCGGGTGGGGTGACCCAGTTTGGCGTCGATGCGGTCGAGCATGCGGTCGGATACCGCGTGCTCGAGCACCTCGGCCTCGTCGTGCACCTCATCCCAGCTGTAGCCCAGCTCGTTGACCAGGAAGGTCTCCATCAGCCGGTGCCGGCGCACCATCGCCAGCGCCGCCCGTCGACCGGCGTCGGTGAGCGTCACGGCGCCGTATTTCTCGTGATCGACCAGGCCCTGGTCGGCCAACTTGCGGATGGACTCCGATGCGGTGCTGGCCGACACGCCGATCCGCTCGGCCAGCATCTTCGTGCTGACCTTCTCGCGCGACCACTCCTGAATGGTCCAGATGACTTTCAGATAGTCCTGGGCAACCGCCGTCAGGTCGCGAGGGTTACCGTTGGGACTCACAGTTACAAAGTTTAGGCAATGGTCACCTGATCTGGGTCTCTAGCACAGCCGCACGGACCGGCGCGCCGTAGGCTTGCGACTGTGCAGCGCTGGCGGGGAAAAGATGAGATCCCCACGGACTGGGGCAGATGCGTCGTCACCATTGGTGTGTTCGACGGTGTGCATCGCGGACACGCTGAACTGATCAGCCATGCGGTCAAGGCCGGCAGATCGCGCGGGGTGCCGACGGTCTTGATGACGTTCGACCCGCACCCGATGGAAGTCGTCTTCCCGGGTAGCCACCCGGCACAGCTCACCACGCTCACCCGCCGCGCCGAGCTGGTCGAAGAGCTGGGCATCGACGTTTTCCTCGTCATGCCGTTCACTTCGGATTTCATGAAGCTCACCCCCGAGCGCTACATCCACGAGCTGCTGGTCGAAGGCCTGCACGTCGTGGAGGTCGTGGTGGGCGAGAACTTCACCTTCGGCAAGAAGGCGGCGGGCAACGTCGAGACGCTGCGCAAGGCGGGGGAGCGGTTCGGCTTCGCCGTGGAGGCCATGTCGCTGGTCGCCGACCATCACCAGGCCGAAACCGTCACGTTTTCCTCCACCTACATCCGGTCCTGCGTCGACGCCGGCGATGTCGTCGCCGCCGCCGAGGCCCTGGGCCGGCCGCACCGCGTCGAGGGCGTCGTGGTCCGCGGCGACGGCCGGGGCAAGGTGCTGGGCTTTCCCACCGCCAACGTGGCGCCACCGATGTACTCGGCGATCCCCGCCGACGGGGTGTACGCGGCGTGGTTCACCGTGCTGGGCCCCGGCCCGGTGATGGGCACCGTCGTCCCCGGTGAGCGGTATCAGGCGGCGGTATCGGTCGGCACCAACCCGACCTTTTCCGGCCGTACCCGCACCGTCGAGGCCTTCGTTTTGGACACCACCGCCGATCTCTACGGCCAGCACGTCGCGGTGGACTTCGTCGCCCGCATCCGCGGTCAGGAGAAGTTCGACTCGGTGCCCGACCTGGTGGAGGCGATGGGCGGCGACACCGAGCGTGCCCGCGCCATCCTGGCCGCTCAGTAGCGATTCTGTTTGCGGGCTTCGTCGCTGCTAGACTCCTCGGCGACCCAGCGTGTGCTGCAGTTCGCGGCGGCCACGCCTCAGACACCTGATCGCGGACCGATTTGATGGAGTTAATTCGTGGCGCTCACTGCCGAACAGAAAAAAGAGATTCTGGGCCAGTACGGCCTGCATGACACCGACACCGGTTCTCCGGAAGCCCAGGTCGCGCTGCTGACCAAGCGGATCGGCGACCTGACCGAGCACCTCAAGGTGCACAAGCATGACCACCACTCGCGGCGGGGCCTGCTGCTGCTGGTGGGCCGGCGGCGTCGTCTGCTCAAGTACGTCGCCCAGGTCGACGTGGAGCGGTACCGCTCGTTGATCGACCGGCTCGGCCTGCGCCGCTGACGCGGTCCTGACACCTCGGCCCCAATCGCCAGCGGGCCACCCAGATCCCGAAAAGCATCGCCAGCGTGGACCAATGCACCAGCGGGGTCGGCTACGCCTACGACGAACGCCAGTTCACCGTGTGTGTGGAGGACGTCTCGTAGCAGGGCGTCGCGATGACGGTCGGGGGGTTGCTGCGGTGTAACATAGGTTCGTTCTGAGCCGTTTGGTTCGAACATCTGGGTGCGGTACTCGCAGATCCGCGTGTGCCGTTCCCGCGCGTCATGTCAGGACCCGCCTCGATCGGGCGGTCTTCGGTAGTGGCTGCCGGGCCAAGTTTCCGGCCGCTTCGATCGACGGCCGTAGCCGCATTCAGGCCAGTGGTTCTCGCAGACTGCTTAGCATTCTGAGCGTGACGACGCGAAAACAGCTGAACACTGATCCAGAGAGGCCATACGGACGTCCATGTCTGTAGTTGAAATTGAAGACGGCGTATTCGAGTCCACCGCTGTCATCGACAACGGGAGCTTCGGCACCCGCACCATCCGCTTCGAGACCGGCCGGCTAGCGCAGCAGGCCGCCGGCTCGGTCGTCGCCTACCTCGACGACGAGACCATGCTGCTGTCGGCAACCACCGCCAGCAAGAACCCCAAGGACCACTTCGACTTCTTCCCACTGACGATCGACGTCGAGGAGCGCATGTACGCCGCCGGGCGCATCCCGGGCTCGTTCTTCCGCCGGGAGGGTCGTCCGTCCACCGACGCGGTCCTGACCTGTCGGCTGATCGACCGGCCGCTGCGCCCGTCGTTCGTCGACGGCCTGCGCAACGAAATCCAGGTCGTGGTGACCATCATGAGCCTGGATCCCAACGAGCTGTACGACGTGCTGGCGATCAACGCCGCGTCGGCGTCCACCCAGATCTCCGGCTTGCCGTTCTCCGGGCCGGTCGGCGGTGTGCGCGTCGCGCTGATCGACGGCACCTGGGTCGCGTTCCCGACCGTGGAGCAGCTCGAGCGGGCCGTGTTCGACATGGTCGTCGCGGGCCGAGTGCTCGAGGACGGCGACGTGGCGATCATGATGGTTGAGGCCGAGGCCACCGATAAGGTCGTCGAACTCGTCGCGGGCGGCGCGCAGGCGCCGACGGAATCCGTTGTGGCCGAAGGCCTGGAGGCCGCCAAGCCGTTCATCGCCGCGCTGTGCGCGGCTCAGCAGGAGCTGGCCGATCGTGCGGCCAAGCCCACCGGCCAGTACCCCGTCTTCCCCGAGTACCAGGACGACGTGTTCTACGCGGTGTCCTCGGTGGCGACCGACGCGCTGTCGGAGGCGTTGACCATCGCCGGCAAGGCCGAGCGCAACGACCGCACCGACGAGATCAAGGCCGAGGTGCTCGAGCGGCTGGCCGAGACGTACTCCGGCCGCGAGAAAGAGATCGGTGCCGCGTTCCGGTCGCTTACCAAAAAGCTTGTGCGGCAACGCATTCTGACCGATCACTTCCGTATCGACGGCCGCGGCATCACCGATATCCGCGCGTTGTCGGCCGAGGTGGCCGTGGTGCCGCGGGCGCACGGCAGCGCGCTGTTCGAGCGCGGCGAGACCCAGATCCTGGGTGTGACGACGCTGGACATGATCAAGATGGCCCAGCAGATCGACTCGCTCGGACCGGAAACCTCCAAGCGCTACATGCATCACTACAACTTCCCGCCGTATTCGACCGGCGAGACCGGCCGCGTCGGTTCGCCGAAGCGGCGTGAGATCGGGCACGGCGCGCTGGCCGAGCGGGCGCTGGTACCGGTGCTGCCCAGCATCGAGGAATTCCCGTACGCCATCCGGCAGGTGTCGGAGGCGCTCGGCTCCAACGGCTCGACCTCGATGGGGTCGGTGTGCGCGTCGACGTTGGCGCTGCTCAACGCCGGTGTTCCGCTGAAGGCGCCGGTGGCCGGCATCGCCATGGGCCTGGTGTCCGACGACATCGAGGTCGAGGGCGGCGGCACCGAGCGGCGGTTCGTCGCGCTGACAGACATCCTCGGCGCCGAGGACGCGTTCGGTGACATGGACTTCAAGGTCGCCGGCACCAAGGACTTCGTCACCGCGCTGCAGCTCGACACCAAACTCGACGGCATCCCGTCGCAGGTGCTGGCGGGTGCGCTGTCGCAGGCCAAGGACGCCCGGCTGACGATCCTCGAGGTGATGGCCGAGGCCATCGACGCACCCGACGAGATGAGCCCGTACGCGCCACGGATCACCACGATCAAGGTGCCGGTCGACAAGATCGGCGAGGTCATCGGGCCGAAGGGCAAGATGATCAACTCGATCACCGAGGAGACCGGCGCGCAGATCTCCATCGAGGACGACGGCACCGTGTTCGTCGGCGCTACCGACGGACCGTCCGCGCAGGCCGCTATCGACAAGATCAACGCGATCGCCAACCCGCAGTTGCCCAAGATCGGTGAGCGGTTCCTCGGAACTGTGGTCAAGACAACCGATTTCGGCGCGTTCGTGTCGCTGCTGCCGGGGCGCGACGGCCTGGTGCACATCTCCAAGCTCGGCAGGGGCAAGCGCATCGCGAAGGTCGAGGACGTGGTCAAGGTGGGCGACAAGCTGCGGGTGGAGATCGCCGACATCGACAATCGCGGCAAGATCTCGCTGATCCTGGTGGCCGAAGAGGACACCGCCGCGGCTCCGGCCGATACCGGTCCCGTGCCCGCCGATGCCGCGACCGCCAGCAGCTGAGTCCGGCGGGCAGGAGCGAAGCGACCGGGGAATCGGCTCCGGGGCGCGGCCCCTGCGTAGCGGCCAGCGCGGCGACGAATCGTCGTCAGCGCTGCGCCGCACCACGCTGCCGGGGGGCCTGCGCGTGGTCACCGAGTACATCCCGTCGGTGCACTCGGCCTCGGTCGGCGTGTGGGTGGGCGTCGGTTCGCGCGACGAAGGCGCCACCGTGGCGGGTGCCGCGCACTTTCTAGAGCACCTGTTGTTCAAGTCGACGCCGACGCGCACCGCGGTCGACATCGCCCAGGCGGTGGACGCGGTCGGCGGGGAGCTGAACGCCTTCACCGCCCGCGAGCACACCTGCTACTACGCGCATGTGCTCGACACCGATTTGGAGTTGGCCATCGATCTGGTGGCCGACGTGGTGTTGCGCGGTCGCTGCGCCGCCGCCGACGTTGAGCTCGAACGTGACGTGGTGCTCGAGGAAATCGCCATGCGCGACGACGACCCCGAGGACACGCTTGGCGACGTGTTCCTGGCGGCGATGTTCGGCGTGCACCCGGTGGGCCGACCGGTGATCGGCAGCGTCGGCTCGATCTCGGCGATGACGCGCGATCAGCTGCATTCGTTCCACCTCCGCCGCTACACACCCGAGCGGATGGTCGTCGCGGTGGCCGGCAACGTCGAACACGACGAAGTGGTCGGTCTGGTGCGCGAGCACTTCGGGACACGTCTGGTCCGCGGCCGCACCCCGGTACCGCCGCGCAAGGGCACCGGCCGGGTGAGCGGCCAACCGAGCCTGCAGGTTGTCAATCGCGACTCCGAGCAGACCCATCTGTCGATGGGAGTGCGGACCCCCGGGCGGCACTGGAAGCATCGGTGGGCGCTGTCGGTGCTCAACACCGCACTGGGCGGGGGCCTGAGTTCCCGGCTGTTCCAACAGATCCGCGAATCGCGGGGGTTGGCGTACTCGGTTTACTCGACGGTGGACACCTTCTCCGACAGCGGCGCGCTGTCGATCTACGCCGGATGCCTGCCCGACCGGTTCGACGAAGTGGTGCGGGTGACCACCGACGTGCTGGAACAGGTGGCCCACGACGGCATCACCGAATCCGAATGCCGGATCGCCAAGGGCTCGTTACGCGGCGGCCTGGTGCTCGGGCTGGAGGACTCCGGCTCGCGGATGAACCGCATCGGGCGCGCCGAACTGAACTACGGCGAGCACCGCAGCATCGAAGACACCCTTGCGCTGATCGGCGACGTCACCCTCGACGAGGTCAACGCGGTGGCGCGCCGACTGCTGACCCGGCCGTTCGGCGCCGCCGTCCTTGGTCCCCATCGGTCGAAAAGGACGTTGCCGCAGCCCCTTCGGGCCATCGCGGGCTGATCGGTAGCCTGGGGGCGATGACTCAACTGTCCCGGCGACACGCGCTGCTCGGCGGGTTGACACTCGTTGCATACGCCGCCGCCCAGAAGCCGGCGCTTGCCAACCCCCCGCCCGTTTCGTCCTTCGACCAGCGCATCGCCGGGCTGGAACAGGCGCACAACGCCCTGATCGGTCTGTTCGCCGTCAACCTGGATTCGGGTCAAACACTGGCCCACCGCGCGCAGGATCCGTTCGCGATGTGCTCGACATTCAAGGCTTATGCCGCGGCGCGGGTACTGCAAATGTCCGAACACGGCGAGGTCCAGCTGGACCAGCCGGTGCTTGTCCCGCCTGACGCCATCAAGCCCAATTCACCCGTGACCGAGCCAGCAGCTGGAGGTCCATTGCCCCTGGCCGAGCTGTGTCGGGCGGCCGTGCAGGTCAGTGACAATACCGCGGGCAACCTGCTGCTTGAAACAATTGGCGGGCCACCGGCGATCACGGCATTCGCCCGCGGCATCGGTGACGACCGGACCCGACTGGATCGCTGGGAGACTGAGCTGAATTCGGCCATCCCCGGCGACCCGCGGGACACCACGACACCGCGCGCAATGGGGACCGGCTATCGAAATCTGCTCACCGGCACTGTGCTTGGCGCACCACAACGCCAGCAGCTCGAAGACTGGATGCGCGGCAACCAGACGTCGAGCATGCGCGCCGGATTCCCGCCGGGGTGGACCAGTGCCGACAAGACCGGCAGCGGTGATTACGGCAGCACCAATGACGTGGGAATCGCCTACGGGCCCGCTGGTCAGCAGGTCCTGTTGTCGATCATGACGCGGTCGCAGACCGACGACCCGAAGGCCGAGAATCTGCGACCGCTGATCGGCGAAGCCACCTTGCTGGTGCTGCCGTCGCTGATCGGCCCGAGTTGACCGGTCAGGCCAGGACGCTCACCGGGTCGGTGTAGGGCAGGCCCAGGTCGGTCGCGACCTGCTGGGACAGCAGGGCGCCCTCGTGAGTCGACAGGCCCTTGGCCAGTGCGGGATCGGCCTGACACGCCGCTTGCCAACCCTTGTCGGCGAGCTTGAGCACGTAAGGCATGGTGGCGTTGGTCAGCGCGAACGTGGACGTCCGCGGCACCGCGCCGGGCATGTTGGCCACGCAGTAGAACACCGTGTCGTGCACCGGGAACGTCGGATCGTCGTGTGTGGTTGGCCGGGAATCCTCGAAGCAGCCGCCCTGGTCGATCGCGATATCCACCAGCACGGCGCCCGGCTTCATATGCGCGACAGTCGAATTGGTCACCAGCTTGGGCGCCTTGGCGCCGGGCACCAGAACGGCGCCGATCACCAGGTCGGCTTCCCTGACTGCGGCCTCGAGCTCGTAGCTCGACGAGTACCGGGTGTGGATGTGGCCGCCGAACTCGGCGTCCAGCTCACGCAGCTTGTCGATGTTGAGGTCGAAAATCGTGACATGGGCGCCCATTCCGACGGCGACGCGGGCGGCGTTGTAGCCCGCGGTGCCGCCGCCGATCACCACGACGTTGGCCGGGGCGACACCGGGCACGCCGCCCATCAGCACGCCGCGGCCGCCCTGCGTGCGCATCAGGTGATAGGCGCCGGCCTGCGCGGCCAGGCGGCCCGCAACTTCGCTCATCGGCGCCAGCAGCGGCAGGGCACCGTCGGCGAGCTGGACGGTCTCATAGGCGATCGATGTGGTGCCCGACGCGAGCAGGGCGTCGGTGCAGGGCTTGGAGGCGGCCAGATGCAGATAGGTGAACACCGTCTGGCCGTTGCGCATGCGGCTGTACTCGGGCTCGATCGGCTCCTTGACCTTCAGCAGCAGATCGGCCTCGGCCCACACCTGTTCGGCGGTGGTGACCATTTCGGCGCCGGCGGCCTTGAAATCGTGGTCGGTGATCGCCGAACCGTCACCCGCGCCGGACTGGATGATCACCTCGTGGCCGCGACGGGCCAACTCGGCCACGCCGGCCGGGGTGATGGCAACTCGGAACTCGTTGTTCTTGATCTCGGTCGGGATTCCGACGCGCATGATCGCTCCTTTTCGCGAAGTGTTTGTGCATAGAAGTGTGAAGAAATTTCGGCAGATTAGCAATCATATTGACGATGATTCAGTATTGTCAGCCTGTGAGCGAAGAATCAACAGGCTCGATGGTGCGTCTCCCCCGTCCGCCGAAGGATGTTCGGCAGCCCGATCTTGATGACATCGACCGCCGCATCTTGCTCGCCCTGCACGGCGACGCCCGCATCTCCAACAGCGCACTTGCCGATGCCGTCGGCATCGCGCCGTCGACATGTCATGGCCGGCTTCGCCGCCTGCAGGAGCTCGGCGTGATCCGTGGGTTCTATACCGACGTCGATCCCGCGGCCATCGGGTTGCCGCTGCAGGCGATGATCTCGGTCAGCCTGCAATCCAACGCCCGCGGCAAGATCCGCGGCTTCATTCAGCAGATTCGGCGGAGACCACAGGTGATGGATGTCTACTTCCTCGCCGGAGCGGACGATTTCATCCTGCACGTCGCCGTGCGCGACACCGAGGATCTGCGGTCGTTCGTGGTGGAGAACCTCAACGCCGACGCGGATGTCGCCGGCACCCAGACGTCGCTGATTTTCGAGCATCTGCGGGGTGCCTCGCCCCTGTGACACATCTTTCCGGTGCTCTGCAACGAATAGAGGAAGTGATGACACATCAGTTCATCTGCGTACACATCGGAAAGGCACAGCCATGAAGTTCTTCACGATCTCCGCGATCGCCGCAGGGTCAATCGCCGCCGCGTTGGGATTGGCGGGCGCGGCCAATGCGGCTCCGGCGGGTCCCTCCGCGGCGCAGGCGGTCAGCCAGCTGCAGTCTGAGGGTTACCACGTCATCCTCAACAAGATCGGCAACGGTCCGCTGGATCAGTGCGAGATCAATTCGGTTCGACCGGGGCAGACGTTCACCCGGATGGATTCCGGGGTTCCGGGCGCGATGGATGACGCCGTCACCACGGTGACCGCGAGGACGGTCTACGTCGACGTCACGTGCTGACCGCTCGCTGCGCGTGCGAGATCGACGTTTTGCAGAAAAAACTCGGCGTGTCGTCTGCCAAACGTCGATGTCGACGAGATGACGGTCTGCGTCGGGCAGGGGCGGCAGCAGTAGGCTGCCACCCATGCGAGTCGCAGTGCTGGGCGCCAAGGGCAAGGTCGGCGCGACCATGGTCCAGGCGGTACAGGACGCGGACGATCTGACGCTGTCGGCCGAGGTGGACGCCGGCGATCCGCTGAGCCTGCTGACCGACACCGACACCGAGGTCGTCATCGACTTCACCCACCCCGACGTGGTGATGGACAACCTGAAGTTCTTGATCGACAACGGCATTCACGCGGTCGTCGGCACCACGGGCTTCACCGACGAACGCATCAACCAAGTCCAAGCCTGGCTGGCCGACAAACCCGGCGTCGCGGTGCTCATCGCGCCGAACTTCGCCATCGGCGCCGTGCTGTCCATGCATTTCGCGCAACAGGCCGCCCGGTTCTTCGAGTCCGTCGAAGTCATCGAACTGCATCACCCGCACAAGGCCGACGCGCCGTCCGGCACCGCGGCACGCACCGCGCGGCTGATCGCCGAGGCGCGAAAAGACCTGCCGCCCAATCCCGATGCGACCACCACCGGTCTCGAGGGGGCCCGCGGCGCCGACGTCGACGGCATACCCGTGCATTCCGTACGGTTGGCCGGGCTGGTCGCGCATCAGGAAGTGCTGTTCGGCACGCAAGGCGAGACGCTGACCATCCGGCACGACAGTATCGACCGCACGTCGTTTGTTCCCGGTGTGCTGCTGGCGGTGCGCCACGTCGGCGACCGGCGCGGCCTGACGGTGGGTATCGAACCGCTGTTAGGACTGTGAGCCAGCGCGCGCAGGTGTTGCGCATCCAGCTGCTGATCGGCTTCATGTGCGTGGCGCTGATCGCCTATTTTCTGATGCTCGGCCGCATCGCGATGGCCTTCATCACCTCCGGCCGCCCAGCGGCCATCGGGCTGGGCCTGGCGCTGCTCATTCTTCCGCTCATCGGGATCTGGGTGATGGTGAGCACGGTGCGCGCCGGGCTGACCCACCAGCGGCTGGCCCGCATAATGCACGACGAAGGAATGGAACTCGACGTCAGCGCCTTGCCACGGATGCCGTCCGGGCGCATCGAACGCGGTGCGGCGGACGCGCTCTTCGACACTGTGCGCGGCGAACTCGAGCGTGACCCGGACAACTGGCGGCGCTGGTACCGGCTCGCCCGTGCCTACGACTACGCCGGCGACCGCGGCCGCGCCCGGGAAACCATGAAGAAGGCCGTCGAGCTGCAGGAGCGGGAATGAGCAAGACGCTGCTCGTCGTCCACCACACCCCCTCGCCGGGAACCCGGGAGCTGCTCGAGGCGGTGCTCGCCGGCACCCACGACCCCGACATCGAGGGCGTCGACGGTCGAGGTTCGGCCGGCACTGGCGGCGACCGTTCCGGACATGCTCGAGGCCGACGGCTACCTGTTCGGCACCACCGCCAACCTTCGGCTACATGTCCGGCGCGCTCAAGCACTTCTTCGATACCGTCTACTACCCAAGCCTCGACCACGTGGCCGGCCGGCCGTACGGGCTATGGGTGCACGGCAATAACGACACCGTCGGAGCGGCGCCGCGGTCGAGAAGCTCGCCACCGGCCTGGCGCTCACCAAGGCGGCCGACGTGCTCGAGGTCGTCGGCGCCATCGATGCCGGGGTTCGCGAGCGGGCCTACGAACTTGGTGGCACGCTGGCCGCGACGCTGATGGAGTGACAGAGGAGACATTGACATGCCCGGTATAGCCGAAATCCTGCTGGGCGCGGCCCCGATCGCCGGTGGCGCGCTGGTCGGCGTCGCTGCCGGGAATCTGAAGGGCCCGGATGTTCGCGGTCAGATCAAGCAGGATTTCGATCTTCTGGAACGCATCCCGCCGGAAGAGACGGAGCGCCGGGCGGAGTTACAGAGCAGCATTAACCGGCGCATCGACGATCTCATCAAGGCCGGTGAGCGCGGCCGTGCGATACGCCAGGCGGCGGCGTCCTATCAGGGCAACTGGCGCGACATCTTCCTTTTCTTGAACACGATCTTGTTCACCATCATCTGGTGGCACGTCAGCCACAGCAGAACGAACTGGCTGGCGATATTCATCCTCATGATCGTGTTGTCGGTCATCGCGGGCGTGTACGCGCTGCGTGGCGTGATTCGGGCGATGCGTCACCTCCTACGCGAACTCCGCCGCGGTCGGCGTGACTCAGCGGGCTAGCGCGGAACCAAAGAGCTCCTGCATCGCGATCCAGTGCCGCTCCGCGGCGTCGGCGTCATACGGCGGGTTGTCCGGAACCGCGAAACCATGCCCGGCCGGATAGATCTCGATCTTGTGCTCGACATCGGCGGCTGTCAGGGCCTTTTCCAGCACTTCAGCCTGCTCAGGGGTGAAGGATCCGTCGTTCTCTGCACCCGCCACGTAGACCGTGGCCTTCATCTGGTCGGCCAGCAGATGCGGACTGGTCGGGTCGTCGGTGACCAGGCCGCCGCCGTGGAAGGACCCCACCGCCGCCACCCGGTCCGGCTGACGCCCGGCGACGATCACCGACGTCCGCCCGCCCATGCAGTACCCGCACACGCCGAACGTGTCGCCCTTGACCTCAGGCCGTCCGGCCAGGAAGTCGAAGAACGCGCCGGCGTCGTTGGCGATCATTTCCGGCGTGACGCTGCCGATCATGCCCATCAGCCGCTTGCGCTGTTCCGGGTCGCCGAACACGGTTGCCATGTCGAACGGTTCCCAGTCGCCGCTTCGGTAGTACACGTCGGGCAGCAGCACTGCATACCCGAACCCGGCCAGCCGCGCGGCCATTTCGTGGAAGGTGTCGCGCACGCCGCCGGCGTCGGGATACATGATCACGCCCGACCAGGGGCCGGATCCGTTGGGGGTGTGCAGCGCGACGGGGCAGGTGCCGTCGGGGGTGGTGACGGTCGCGGAGATGCTAGGCATGCCTACCGTTCTACTCGTCGGGCCCGGACGTAAGCTTGGCGGCGTGCCGATCGCCACACCCTACGAGGATCTGCTGCGTCTGGTGCTGGAGCGTGGCACGCCCAAATCCGACCGCACCGGTACCGGCACCCGCAGCCTGTTCGGCCATCAGATGCGTTACGACCTCGCGGCCGGTTTCCCACTGATCACCACCAAGAAGGTGCACACCAAATCGGTGCTCTACGAGCTGCTGTGGTTTCTGCGCGGTGACTCGAATATCGGCTGGCTGCACGAGCACGGCGTCACGATCTGGGACGAATGGGCAAGTGAGACAGGGGATTTGGGCCCGGTGTACGGGGTGCAGTGGCGGTCCTGGCCGACACCGTCGGGCGAACACATCGATCAGATCAGTGCCGCGCTGCAGCTGCTGCGCACCGATCCGGACTCGCGGCGCAACATCGTCTCGTCGTGGAACGTCGGCGAGATCCCGCAGATGGCGCTGCCGCCGTGTCACGCGTTCTTCCAGTTCTACGTGGCGGATCGGAAGCTGAGCTGTCAGCTCTATCAGCGCAGCGCCGACTTGTTCCTCGGAGTGCCGTTCAACATCGCCAGCTACGCGCTGCTTACCCACATGATGGCCGCCCAGGCCGGGCTCGGCGTCGGTGAGTTCATCTGGACCGGCGGCGACTGCCACATCTACGACAACCATGTCGAGCAGGTCACCGAGCAGCTGGGCCGCGAACCGCGACCGTACCCGGAACTTGCTCTCGCGCCGCGTGATTCGATCTTCGACTACACCTACGACGACATCGTCATCCGCAACTACAACCCCCACCCCGCCATCAAAGCCCCCGTCGCGGTATGACGGTCGGCCTGATCTGGGCCCAGTCGACGTCCGGAGTCATCGGCCGCGCTGGCGGCATCCCGTGGCGGCTGCCCGAAGACCAGGTGCACTTCAAACGGCTGACCCTGGGTCACACCGTGGTGATGGGGCGGCTGACGTGGGAGTCGCTGCCGAAGAAGGTCCGTCCGCTGCCGGGGCGCAGAAATGTCGTACTGACCCGGCAAGCTGACTACATGGCCGGCGGCGCGGATGTACTGACAACACTCGAGGATGCCCTGACCAGCAACGAGACCTGGGTGATCGGCGGCGAACAGATCTACGCGCTGGCGCTGCCGGTGGCCACCCGGTGTGAGGTCACCGAGGTAGAGATCGACCTGCCGCGCGAAGACGACGACGCGGTTGCCCCGGTGCTCGACGAAGCCTGGGTGGGCAGCGGCGGTGACTGGCTGACCAGTGAATCCGGTCTCCGCTACCGCTTTCACAGCTATCTGAGGGCATGACGGTCCTCACCGCGGCCCAGGCGCGCCGGGTCGCCGTCGCGGCGCAGGGCTTCGCCGAGCCGAAACCGCGCGGCCCGGTCACCCGTGCCCACCTGCGGCGGCTGATATCGCGGATCCAGGTGCTGCAGTTGGATTCGGTGTCGGTCGCGGTGCGCGCCCATTACGCGCCGGTGTTCAGCCGGCTCGGCCCCTACGACCGGGACGTCCTCGACCGCGCGGCCTGGAACCACAGCGCCCGCTCACCGCGACTGTTTGTCGAGTACTGGGCGCACGAGGCGGCGTTGATGGCCGTCGACGACTGGCCGCTGCTGCGGTGGCGAATGCGCGAGTACCGGCACGGACGCTGGGGCACCGAGATCGTCAAGAAGAACCCGCAACTGGCCGACGACATCGTCGCCGCGGTCGCCGAACTCGGGCCGTCGACAGCGGGGCAGATCGAGGCCCACCTCGGCGCCGAGCCCCGCGGCGCCAAGGGGCCATGGTGGGACCGCAGCGACACCAAATGGGTGACCGAGGCCCTCTTCGCGGCCGGTGTGCTGACGACCGCGACCCGTGTGGGGTTCGCCCGGCACTACGACCTCACCGAGAACGTGCTGCCGCCCGAGGTCGTCGCGCGCGAGGTCGATGACGACGAGTCCGTGCGCGAGCTCACGCTGCGTGCCGCGACCGCGCTGGGCGTCGGCACCGAGGCCGACATCCGCGACTACTTCCGGCTCGCGGCGCAGCAGATCAAGCCCGCAATGGCCAAGCTTCTCGCCGACGGGGAGCTCGAACGCGTCGACGTCGAAGGGTGGACCGCTGCGGGGTATCTGCGGGCCGGCCAGATCGTGCCGCGGCGTGACCGCGGGACGGCGCTGTTGTGCCCGTTCGACCCGTTGATCTGGTTCCGGCCGCGGGTGGAGCGGTTGTTCGACTTTCATTACCGCATCGAGATCTACACCCCGGCGGCCAAACGCCAGTACGGCTATTACGTGTGGCCTTTCTTGCTCGACGGTCGGTTGGTCGGCCGCGTCGACCTCAAGGCCGAACGGGCGCGCGACGCACTGCACGTGGCCGGCGCATTCGCCGAGCCCGGGGAGAACGGCGCGAGGGTGGCGGCCGCGCTCGCCGGTGAGCTGCGGACGATGGCGTCGTGGTTGGGGCTCGGCGACGTGTCGATCGGCGAGCGCGGTGATTTGGTCGCCGATTTGGGCAGAGTTCTACCGTCCTAGAGGTGGCCGTCGAAGACGCCGTGGCCCGCCGCCTGGCGGAATTGGATCGTGACGAGACCGCGCGCCGACGCCAGGCGCGCGGCGGCCGACGACGTGCTGCGCGAACTCCATTCACGTGGAACTGCGCGCCGTCCTGCAGCGGCGGGACCGGCCCGAGATCGCCAGGATGGCAGACCGCCTGCTGGCTGCCTATGGAATCGAGATCGAAATCTTCGACGCGGAGCAGGCCCGCGTTGCCGCGCAGGCGTATCGCGACTACGGGCGCGGGAGCGGACACCGTGCCCGGCTCAATCCCGGGGACAGTTACAGCTATGCACTTGCCCACATCGCCGGAGAGCCACTGGTGTTCCTTGGTGACGACTTCATTCACACCGACATTCGGTCGGCGTTGAGTTGACCTCCGGCGCCAGGAGTTGGCTGGTCGACTGATGTCGGTGAGACGCCGGCCGCCAGGGCAGCGAAGGCGTCGTCGACGAGCGCGATGAGGTCTTGGTCGTCGCCCTCGGCCCAGGCCATGATCGCCGGGGCAATCGCGCCCAGCGCCGCGGAGGCCTGAACGTTGCAGGCGAGGTCGGGCGCGGCTAGGCGGGCGCGGCGGGCCAGCGCATGGGCGAACAGGTCGCGGGTCGTGTCCTGCGCGATGACGTTGCGCGACCGAAGCGCAGGGTTGCGCAGAACCAGCCTGGTCCGGACGAGCAGAGCTTCGCGGTCGGTGGTCAGGATTGCTTCGAGACCGGCTCGGATGGCGCCTTGCAGTGCGACCAGCGGGGGATCGTCCGCAGGGCGCGCCGCGATCAACTGCTCCAGCAGCGGGTCGTATTCGTCGTACTCGACGACCGCCTCCTTGCGCGGGAAGTACCGGAAGAACGTCATGTGCGAGACGCCGGCCGCGGCGGCGATCTCCTCGACCGTCGTCTCGTCGTAGCCCTTTTCCACGAACAGCCGCAATGCGTGCTCCTGGATCGATTGCCGCGTCGCCGCCTTCTTCCGCGAGCGCCAGTCTTCGCAGTCCGTCACGACGTCAGGACTCCGTTGTGCCGACCCAGCGCGGCGTCCAGCCACGCCGTCAGTGCGGCCGGATCGGTGCCCCGCCACGCGAGGTGGCCGTCGGGCCGGACCAGCACCGCGTCCCCATCACCGCGAAGTGCGACCACGTCGCCCAGCCGATTCCGAGCGACCTCGGCCAGTGACTCCGGCCCCAGCAGCGCCCATTCCGGGCCGAGCGCGGCCTGCAGGCGAACGGTCGCGCCGTCGTCGCGGACGCACTCGCGGTCCGGCACGCGATCGCCGGGCCGCAGTCCGGGCAACCGCCGCCAGTGCCGCGCCCCCAGCGGCCCGTGCCGGTACGAGACTTGCAGCTGCGACGCCTTTTCCGCGATCAGGCGCTGCATCCAGCGGCGGTTCAACAATGGCACCGCGACGCGATCGCGAACCAGCCGGGCGATCCGGCCCTCACCCACGACGACCTCGGTTACGCCGCTTGTGGTCTCCAGCACATCCTTCGCGATCGGCCGCCGCTCGGCGGCATATGTGTCGAGCAGGCCGACGTCGGCGCGGCCGCTGATGACGAGCGCGAGCTTCCACGCGAGGTTTTCGGCGTCGCCGATCCCGGTGTTCATGCCCTGACCGCCCAACGGACTGTGGATGTGCGCGGCATCGCCGGCAAGGAGTACTCGCCCGCGTCGGTAGCTGTCGGCCAGGCGGCGCTGGATGCGGAAGGCCGAAGTCCACTCGACGGAGCGAACCGTTCCGCCGGCCTCTGTGGATAGCCGCGCGGCCAAGTACTCGACGATCTCGTCTTGGCCAGGATCGTCGGAACCGTCCGGGGGCGCCGGGGCCATTACCCGCCACAGGTCGGCCCCGGGCAGCGGGAACGCGGCGAGCACTTCGGTCCCGCGCAGCCACGACACCGCGGCGTCGCGTGGCCGGTCGAGATCGGCGTGCACATCGGCGAGCAGGAAACGTTCGACCAGGGGAACGCCGGGAAAGTCGACGCCGAGGGCCTTGCGAACAATGCTGTGAGCGCCGTCGGCACCCACCACCCACCCGGCGCAGACTTCGGAGCCGTCGCCGAGTCGCACGATTACCTCGTCGGTTCCGACGTCGAGTGCGGTCACACGATGACCCCACTCGACCGATCCGTCAAGAGCGGTAAGCCGGTCGCGCAGCGCTGCCTCGATGTCGGCCTGCGACATGATGAGGCCCGTCCGACCACCCAGCCGTTGCATGGACAGCCCGATCTGCAGCTGCGCCAGCTCACGGCCGTTGACGTTGATGACAACCCGGTCGATGGGTATGCCGCGGGTCGGCAGGTCGCCCAGCGCGCCGAGCCGGTCGAGGACCTCGACGCCGCGCGGCTGCAGGCCCAGCGCCCGTGACGTCACCGCCGGGCCCGCCGCGCCGTCGAGCACGCGCACCGCGACCCCCGCTGCCCGTAACCCGCACGCCAGTGCCAGGCCGGTCGGTCCGGCGCCCACCACGACAACGTCTGCATCCACCGCGGTCTCCTGTTGTTAGTAACTAACATGTTAGTCGACTAACAACAGCGCCGCAAGGTCGTCACGTTAGGCTGAGCCGTGGCTGAGACCGCGCCGCTGCGCGTGCAAGTGATCGCCAAGACCGAGTTCCTGGCGCCGCCCGACGTGCCGTGGAGCACCGACGCCGACGGCGGACCCGCGCTCGTGGAGTTCGCCGGGCGGGCGTGCTATCAGAGCTGGTCGAAGCCTAATCCGAGGACCGCGACCAACGCCTCCTACCTGCGGCACATCATCGATGTCGGCCACTTCTCGGTGCTCGAGCACGCGTCGGTGTCGTTCTACATCACCGGGATCTCCCGGTCCTGCACGCACGAGCTGATCCGCCACCGCCACTTCTCCTATTCACAGCTGTCCCAGCGCTATGTCCCGGAGCGCGACTCGCAGGTCGTGGTGCCGCCGGGCATGGAGGACGACCCCGAGCTGCAGGAGATTCTCGCCGCCGCCGCTGACGCCAGCCGTGCGACGTACGCCGAGCTGCTGGCCCGGCTCGAGGCCAAGTTCGCCGACCAACCCAACGCCGTGCTGCGGCGCAAGCAGGCCCGGCAGGCCGCACGCGCGGTGCTGCCCAACGCCACTGAGACCCGCATCGTCGTCACCGGCAATTACCGGGCCTGGCGGCACTTCATCGCGATGCGGGCCAGCGAGCACGCCGACGTGGAGATCCGCCGGCTGGCCATCGCCTGCCTACGCCATCTCGTCGACGTCGCCCCGTCGGTGTTCGCCGACTTCGAGATCACCACACTCGCCGACGGCAGCGAGGTCGCCACGTCGCCGTTGGCCACGGAAGTGTGACCCCGAGCAGGTAATCTTGGTGGCCGTGAGCACCAGCGGATTCGACGTGACCGCCCAGTTGGGCACCGTACTGACCGCCATGGTGACCCCGTTCAAGCCGGACGGCTCGCTGGACACCGATACCTCCGCCCGGCTGGCCACCCATCTCATCGACGCGGGCTGCGATGGTCTGGTGCTGTCGGGGACCACCGGCGAATCGCCGACCACCACCGACGACGAAAAGCTGTTACTGCTGCGCACGGTCCTCGAGGCGGTTGGCGACCGCGCCCGCATCATCGCCGGGGCCGGTACCTACGACACCGCGCACAGCGTGCACCTGGCCAAGGCGTGCGAAGCCGAAGGGGCCCATGGACTGCTGGTCGTGACGCCGTACTATTCGCGGCCTTCGCAGGCCGGGCTGGTCGCGCACTTCACGGCGGTCGCCGACGCCACCTCGCTTCCAGTGCTGCTCTACGACATTCCGCCGCGATCGGTTGTGCCGATCGACTGGGACACGATCCGCACCCTCGCCGCCCATCCGAACATCGTCGGCATCAAGGACGCCAAGGGCGATCTGCACGGCGGCGGACAGATCATCGCCGAGACCGGGCTGGCGTACTACTCCGGAGACGACGCGCTGAACCTGCCGTGGCTGGCGATGGGTGCCGTCGGCTTCATCAGTGTTTGGGGCCACCTGGCCGCAAGTCAGCTGCGAGACATGTTCTCCGCGTTCGCGTCCGGCGACATCGCGACCGCCCGCAAGATCAACGTCACGCTCGGACCGCTGTCGGCGGCTCAGTCGCGCCTCGGCGGTGTCACCCTGGCCAAGGCCGGCCTGCGGCTGCAGGGTCTGGACGTCGGCGATCCGAGGCTGCCGCAGATGCCGGCCACGCCTGAGCAACTCGACGCACTGGCCGAAGACATGCGCGCCGCCGCGGTACTCCGGTCGTGAATCCCGAACTCGCGCCCCCCGGCCCGCTGGCGGTCGGCGGACTGCGGGTGACGGCCCTCGGGGGCATCAGCGAAATCGGCCGCAACATGACCGTTTTCGAGCACCTGGGCCGGCTGTTGATCATCGACTGCGGCGTACTCTTTCCCGGACATGACGAACCCGGCGTCGACCTGATCCTGCCCGACCTGCGCCACGTCGAGGATCGGCTCGACGACGTCGAGGCGCTGGTGCTCACCCACGCGCACGAGGACCACATCGGCGCCATCCCCTTCCTGCTCAAGCTGCGCCCCGACATCCCGCTCGTCGGATCGAAGTTCACGCTGGCGCTGGTGGCCGAGAAATGCCGCGAGCACCGCATCAAACCGGTGTTCGTCGAGGTTGCGGAGGGTCAGCGGACCAAGCACGGCGTGTTCGAGTGCCAGTACTTCGCGGTCAACCACTCGATTCCCGGCTGCCTGGCCGTCGCGGTGTTCACCGGCGCCGGGACCGTGCTGCACACCGGCGACATCAAACTCGACCAACTGCCGCTCGATGGCCGCCCCACCGATCTGCCCGGCATGTCACGGCTCGGGGACGCCGGCGTTGACCTGTTTCTGGTGGACTCGACGAATTCCGAGATCCCCGGTGTCGGTCCGTCGGAAAGCGAAGTCGGCCCGACACTGCACCGGCTGATCAGGGGCGCCGACGGCCGGGTCATCGTCGCGTGCTTCGCGTCGAATGTGGATCGGGTGCAACAGATCATCGACGCGGCGGTGGCGCTGGGGCGGCGGGTGTCGTTCGTCGGCCGCTCGATGGTGCGCAACATGGGTATCGCCCGCGAGCTGGGCCTACTGCGGGTGAACGATTCCGACATGGTGGACATCGGTGTCGCCGAGGAGATGCCGCCCGAACGGGTGGTGTTGATTACCACCGGAACTCAGGGCGAGCCGATGTCGGCGCTGTCGCGGATGTCGCGCGGCGAGCATCGCAGCATCACCCTGACGCCGGGTGATCTCATCGTGTTGTCGTCGTCACTGATCCCGGGCAACGAAGAGGCGGTCTACGGTGTCATCGACTCGCTTTCCAAGATCGGTGCTCGGGTCGTCACCAATGCTCAGGCGCGCGTGCATGTTTCGGGTCACGCCTATTCCGGTGAGCTGCTGTTCCTCTACAACGGAGTGAAGCCGCGCAATGTGATGCCGGTGCACGGCACCTGGCGGATGCTGCGGGCCAACGCAGCATTGGCTGCCCGCACCGGGGTGCCACCCGAGTCGATCGTGCTGGCCGAGAACGGCGTCAGTGTCGACCTGGTCGCGGGGAAGGCCTCGATCGCCGGTTCCGTTCCGGTCGGCAAGATGTTCGTCGACGGGCTGATCACCGGAGATGTCGGCGACGCCACTTTGGGCCAACGGCTCATCCTGTCTTCGGGTTTCGTCGCCGTGACGGTCGTGGTGCACCGCGGGACCGGGCGCCCGGCCGCACCCGCACACCTGCACTCCCGGGGGTTCTCCGAGGACCCCAAGGCACTGGAATCGGTCGCACTAAAGGTCGAGGAAGAGTTGGAAGTTCTTGCTGCTGAGAATATTACAGAACCCACTCGGATCGCCCAGGCGGTGCGGCGCACGGTCGGCAAGTGGGTAGGGGAGACCTACCGCCGCCAGCCGATGATCGTGCCGACCGTCATCGAGATCTAGTCGTCGGGCATTACGGCGACGATGCGCCCCACCACGTGGCCGCTCTTCAATCGGTCGATGGCGTCGGGGATTTCGTCGAACCCGATCCTGGTCGCGTGGATGGTCAGGTCGCCGTTTGTCATGAGAGCGAGGACGGATTCGAGGGCACCCGGTTGGCCGCCGCGTGACCCGCGAAGCGTCACCGACTTGTACACGAGTTCTGCCGTCGATATCGTCGCCTCGTTGCGACCGAGACCGACCACCACAACCCGACCGCCCGGCCGGACGGCGCTGATCGCACCGGCGGTCGTGGTGCCGAAGCCGGCGAAGTCGATGATCACGTCGAGGCCGAATGCCGCCAGCTCGCGGACGTCGGAGACGAGTTCCGCCACGCCGCGGTCCGCGGCTAGGGGCCACACCTCGAGATTGGGCTCAGCCGCGTAAACCCGGGCGCCGGCCACCACGGCGATGCGCGCGCCGGTTAATCCGAGTCCACCCAGTCCGACGACGCCGACTCGTTCACCGTCGCGAACCCTGCCGGTGCCCATGACGGCGCCGCAGGCCGTCTGGCCGGCGTCGGTGGCGGTCGCTCCCTGCACGAAATCGACGTTTTCAGGGAGCGTGAACAGGCCCTCGGCCATGGCCAGGACCTTGTCGGCGAACCCGCCGTCCGCCGACCAACCCGGAGCGTGCTGCTGGGGGCCGAGAATCACCACGCGGTCGCCGGCCTCGACGCCGCTGACCTCGGGGCCGATTTCGGAAACAACCCCGGCCACCTCGTGACCGAGCACCATCGGAAGCTTGGGCAGCATTCCCGTCAGCGTGCCGTCGAGGAAGCCCACGTCGCTGTGGCAGATGCCGGCGGCCCGCACAACGACGACGACCTGGCCCGGGCCCGGATGCGGATCTTCGCGGTCAATGCGTTGAAGCGGCTCGTTCGCCGCCGTCAATTGCCAGGCTTTCACCACGCCATCTTGTCATCGGCCGCCGTCATCCAATCTGAAACTATGGCGCCGTTTCTCGACGTGTCGTCGCCATGGCTGCAGTGTCGGCGACGGTCGATCACGGGGCTGGCGTGATCGCCACCGGGGGCGGAGCTGACCGGTCCCGGGTCGGCCGGAACAGGTGTTGCGGTCTGTATGTCCACCCCCGGCGGCAGCCGGCCTGGCGCCTGGGCGGGCGCGGCGGGCGGAGCCACACACTTGGTGCCATTCCAGTCTCCTCCGGAGCCGAGGCAGCACCTGCGCAGCAGCTCAACGAAATCCGCCTCATCGCGGCCTGGGTTCCCTTGCTGTACGCACAGGTCGTATTTCCCGATATCCCACTCTCGTTCAGTATTGGGTGCGGCACATGCGACAGCGGGATCCCCGACGGTGCTACCGCCGAGTGTGGCCGCCGCGGCGATCAGGGTGGCGGGCACGATGCGACGCAAGTACGTGGGTATGGATGTCATGCGCGGGCACCTTCCATGCTGAGGTGGCCTTGGCGCCGGTCCCCACGCTGGGCGGAAGGTCCCCACGGCTTGCGTTGGATGCCCATTAGCATCCGCCCGTATCAAGGGCAGATCAAGATTGCTTGACGACGCAAGAATCAGCCCTTTTCGGCGTAAACCGACCATTCGAGTTGTGACGCCCCGAGATTTCGTCCGGTTGGGCGAATGTAGTGCTCCACAAGGTAATCCGGCCCCGCCTGCTCGATGAGCCGCCAGCCATATTCGGCAATGAACGCCGACACGTCGTCGGGTTGTAGGCCGAAGAGCCACACCTGACGCTTCTCGCGGAACCGCCGATACAGCGACCGCGCGTCATAGAGGTTCACCCCGTCGATGAAATCCCGCCGTATATAGGTAAACACCAGTCGACTGCCAGGCGCCGCGCCGCGAAGCTGACCGAGTGTGGCGCGTACGGCGTCCGCGGTCAGGTACTGGGTCACACCCTCCCAGATGAAGAAGGTGCGGTAGTCGGTGCGGTAGCCGTGTTCGGCGAGGACCGCGGCGAGGTTGTCGCGCTCAAAGTCCATTGGCACCAATCGAACAGACGCCGGCTGCGTGCCCAGCGCGCGTCGTACGACGGCCCTCTTCCGCTCGATGTTGACCGGCAGGTCCACCTCATAGACCGGGATATCCGTACGACGGGCCAGCCGGTAGCCCCGGGTGTCCAGTCCGGCGCCCAGGATGACCACGGCATCGATGTCGCCCAGCGACTCGTCGAGCTTGTCGTCGACGAATCGCTTGCGGCACGCAATGTTCGCCCACAGCCCGGGACCCGAGCGTTCCGAGGCGCCCATCACCAGGCGCCGCAGCAGTGAAGGTCGCATTGCGCGGACAAACGCACGCAAGGCCCCGGGAAGGAATGACGCCGCCAGGTCGTCTTGCACCAGCCGACGTTCCGGTTTCTCATACTGCTCGATTGCCGCCAAGACCATGGGGCCGAAAGCGGTTTGCGCAGCAGGATTTTCGCGTGCCACGATCTCAGCGTTTGTTGATGAAACCCGCGTCGACAGGCAAGGTGATGCCCGTGACGTAGCGCGCGTCGTTGGACACCAGCCACGCGACCGCGTTGGCGATGTCCTCCGGTTCGAGAACCTGCACCGGCAGCGCGTTGCCCATGTCCTGCGGACTGGTCGCAGTGATGTCACCCAGCCACTCACGAATGAACTCGTTATTGATCATCGGTGTATTCACACCGGCGGGGTGCACTGAATTGACCCGAATACTGTGCGGCGCCAGATGGTTGGCGTACGTGCGCATCAAACCGACCAGCCCATGTTTAGCCGCCGCGTAGCCGATCGATCCGGCATCAGGGCTGCCGATGCCCGCCAGGCCCGCCGCCGAACTGATCAGCACGATCGACCCGCCGTCGCCCTGCGCCACCATCGTCGGTATAGCAACCTCCACGGTGTAGTGAACGCCGGTCAGGTTGACGTCGATTGCGTCGCGCCAGCCGTCCTCGCCGGCCTGCATCGGAGCGATACCGGCATTGGCGACGACGATGTCCAGGCGGCCGAACTCGTCGAGACCGGCCTGCAGCGCGCTCTTCAGCGCCGCGCGATCCCGGACGTCGGCCTCACGCGCGACAATTCGCGCGCCGGTGTCCTCGACGAGCTTGACGGTCGCCCCCAGATCATCGGCGGTGGCCATCGGATACTGCACAGAAGCGATCTGGTCGCACAGATCGACCGCGATCACATTTGCGCCGTCGGATGCCAGCTTCACCGCGTGCGCGCGGCCCTGACCCCGGGCCGCGCCGGTGATGAATGCGACCTTGCCTTCGAGCCCACTCATCAGGGGCGGAGCTGGCCCTTGGCGGGGTCGCCGGCGACGATGGGCTGCAGCATCTTGATGTCCGGTGCCTCGGCGAGGTGGTCGCCGACCGTGCCGAACAGCGTCGCGATCGCGGGCGCCGTGCTGTGGGTCTTCAGCGCGTCGGCGTCGGCCCACTGCTCGACGAACACGAACGTCCCGTTGGCCTCGTGCAACGAATAGAGTTCACAGCCCGGCTCCTGGTGCACCGCCTCGATGGCCTGTTTGCAGGCATCCCGCACGGTGTCCACTGCCTCAGGCTTGGCGGTCATGGTGGCGACGACGACTACGGGCATGGGCGATTGACTCCTCGGTGAGTATGCAGGCCGGACGACTGTCCACCCTACTCAGATCGACATGGCTTCATTCCGGTCACAACGCTGTGACCCGTGTGGCAGGTGGTGAATATGGGGCACTTGCGACTAGGCTTACGCACATGGCCAGCAAGACCGTCTCCCGATCCGGTGCCCGAACGAGCAGGTCAAAGACCGGTTCGCGGACCGGATCCCGTCCGGCCCGGCCGTCGACGCCCCGCCCGAAGCCGGCCCGGCGCCGCAGCTCCTCGCGCGTCGCCGCAGCCGGCGTGACCGTCGGTCGGGGGGCCCGCGCCGGCTGGATGCTGCTGGCCAAGGGCGCCGGATCGACGGCCCGCTCGATCGGCAGGGCACGCGACATCGAGCCGGGCCACCGGCGCGACGGCATCGCGCTGGCGCTGCTGGGTGTCGCGGTGGTGATAGCCGCCAGTTCATGGTTTGATGCGGCCCGCCCCGTCGGCCAGTCGATCGACACCTTTCTGCGGGTGCTCATCGGTTCATCGGTGGTGCTGCTACCGGTCGCGCTCGTCGCGATCGCGGTCGTTCTGATGCGAACCGAGCACGATCCGGAGGCCCGACCGCGGCTCAGCCTCGGTGCGACGATGATCGCGCTGCCCGCGCTGGGTCTGTGGCACCTGTGGGCCGGGTCACCACAGGATCCCGCCGGTCGCCAGCACGCCGCCGGATTCGTCGGTTTCGCGATCGGCGGCCCGCTGTCGGAGGGCTTGACCGAGTGGATCGCCGCGCCGCTGCTGTTCATCGGCGTGCTCTTCGGTGTGTTGCTGGTCACCGGCACGACGATCCGTGAGGTGCCCTCGACCGTTCAGGCGATGTTCTCGACGCGTGCTTTCCGCGGCGGGGTGTTCGGCGAGGACTACGACCCGGATGAGCAGTACGCCGACCAAAGCCAAGAGGATTACGCCGACGGCTACGACGTGGCCCAGGCGTGGCCGGGCACGCCGTACGACAACTATCCGCTGGCCGATGAGGCGCCCACCATCCCGGAGCCGACCGTCAAGACGCGGCGTAAGAAGGCCGCGAAACACGAGACGCCGGCGCCGGACCGCGTCGTCGACGGGCCGTACACGCTTCCGCCCCTTGACCTGCTGATCGCAGGCGACCCGCCGAAAAGACGCAGCCCGGCCAACAACCAGATGGCCGAGGCGATCACGTCGGTCCTGGAACAGTTCAAGGTCGACGCAGCCGTCACCGGCTGCACCCGGGGACCGACCGTCACCCGCTACGAGGTGGAGCTGGGACCCGGCGTCAAGGTCGAGAAAATCACTGCGCTGCAACGCAATATCGCCTACGCGGTGGCCACGGAGAGCGTGCGGATGCTGGCGCCGATCCCGGGCAAGTCGGCCGTCGGCATCGAAGTGCCCAACACCGACCGCGAAATGGTGCGGCTGGCCGACGTTCTCACCGCGCCGTCCACTCGGCGTGACCATCACCCGCTGGTGATCGCCCTGGGCAAGGACATCGAGGGCGAATACATCTCGTGGAACCTCTCGAAGATGCCGCACCTGCTGGTGGCCGGGTCGACTGGCTCGGGCAAGTCCAGCTTCGTCAACTCGATGCTGGTGTCGCTGTTGGCGCGGGCCACTCCGGAGGAGGTGAGGATGATCCTGATCGACCCGAAGATGGTGGAACTCACCCCCTACGAAGGCATTCCGCATCTGATCACACCGATCGTCACCCAGCCGAAGAAGGCGGCAGCGGCGCTGGCATGGCTGGTCGAGGAGATGGAACAGCGCTACCAGGACATGCAGGCATCGCGGGTACGTCACATCGACGACTTCAACGCGAAGGTGCGGTCGGGCGAGATCACCACTCCGCTGGGCAGCCAGCGCGAGTACCGCCCGTATCCCTACGTGGTGGCGATCGTCGACGAGCTGGCCGACCTGATGATGACCGCGCCGCGCGACGTCGAGGACGCGGTCGTGCGGATTACGCAGAAGGCGCGCGCCGCCGGCATTCATCTGGTGCTGGCCACGCAGCGGCCGTCGGTCGACGTAGTGACCGGCCTGATCAAGACCAATGTGCCGTCGCGGCTGGCGTTCGCCACGTCGTCGCTCACCGACAGCCGGGTGATCCTCGACCAGCAGGGCGCCGAGAAGCTGATCGGCATGGGGGACGGACTGTTCCTGCCGATGGGCGCCAACAAGCCGATCCGGCTGCAGGGCGCGTACATCACCGACGACGAGATCCACGCCGTCGTGAACTCTTGCAAGACGCAGGCCGAGCCCGAGTACACCGACGGCGTCACCACCGCCAAGACCACCAGCGAACGCACCGACGTCGACCCGGACATCGGCGACGACATGGACGTCTTCCTGCAGGCCGTCGAGCTCGTGGTGTCCAGCCAGTTCGGCTCGACGTCGATGCTGCAGCGCAAGCTGCGGGTGGGCTTCGCCAAGGCGGGCCGGCTGATGGACCTGATGGAGACCCGCGGCATCGTCGGCCCCAGCGAGGGGTCCAAGGCGCGCGAGGTGTTGGTCAAACCCGACGAGCTGGCCGGGACACTGGCGTTGATCCGGGGCGGGTCGGATGCGGCCGGCGGCGACGCGGACTGATGCCTGACGCCGAAATCGACGCAATGGCGCGCCGCACTCGCACTTTCGCGCCCAAACGTTGGTTTGGGCGTTACAGCGTCAACAGCATTCGCGAGTTACCGAGAATGTTGGGTTTGACGTAGGACAGGTCAAGGAACTCCGCCACACCGGTGTCGTATGAGCGGCACATCTCCTCGAAGACCTCGGCGGTGACGGGCGTGCCTTCGATCTCGGTGAATCCGTGCCGGCTGAAGAACTCGACCTCGAAGGTCAGCACGAAGATGCGCTCCAGGTGCAATTCCCTGGCGATGACGAGCAACCGGTCCACGATCGCGTGGCCGATGCCGTTTCCCCGGACCTTCGGGTGCACCGCCACCGTGCGCACCTCCCCGAGGTCGGACCACAGCACGTGCAGTGCGCCGCAGCCGATCAGTTCGCCGTCCAGTTCCGCGACCCAGAACTCCTGGACCGCCTCGTACAGCGTGACCAGGTTCTTCTCCAGCAGGATCTTGCCGGAGTAGACGTCGACGAGCGCCTTGATCGCGGGCACATCGGAGGTTCGGGCACGCCGGACGACAAGCCGATCGGCCCCTGGACCGTCCGCTGCGCTCACACATGCACATTATCGGTTTGGGCAACCGATATTCTGTTGCGGTGTCGGGCCAACCTCATACCGATCCGACGGTCCCGCGCGCCCGGGTGGCGAATATCGCCAATGTGCTCACCGGCGTGCGGTTGGTGTTGGTTCCGGTGTTCCTGGTCGCACTTTTCGTTGGCGACGGTCATGAAACTTCTTGGCGGATAGCCGCTTTCATAGTTTTCGCCGTCGCCGTCATCACCGACCGATTCGACGGTGCCCTGGCGCGCAGCTACGGAATGGTGACCGAGTTCGGCACGCTGGCCGACCCCATCGCCGACAAGGCGCTCATCGGCGCGGCGCTGATCGGGCTGTCGATGCTGGGCGACCTGCCGTGGTGGGTGACCGTGGTCATCATGGTGCGCGAGATCGGCGTCACCGCCCTCCGATTCGCGGTGCTGCGCCGGGGAGTCATCCCGGCCAGCCGCGGCGGCAAACTGAAGACTCTGGTGCAGGCGGTAGCGATCGGTTTGTTCATCCTGCCGCTGTCCGGACCGTGGTTGGCCGGCGCGTGGGTGGTGATGGCCGCGGCCATCGTGCTGACGGTGATCACGGGCGTGGATTACGTCGTCTCGGCCGTCAGGGACTCGCGTGGACGACCCGCTGGTCACTGACGATGCCCGCGCGCTCATCGCCGATCTGACCGTGCGGCGCCAGAGTGTGGCCACTGCGGAATCGCTGACCGGTGGGCTGTTGGCGGCCACCCTGGCCGGGGTGCCGGGCGCCAGCGTGGTGCTGCGCGGCGGCCTCATCACCTACATCGAGGACACCAAGATCGCGTTGGCCGGGGTGGCGCCGCAGGTGCTCGACGCCGTCGGGCCCGTCGCCGCGCCCACCGCCCGAGCGCTGGCCGTGGGAGCGCGTCAGCGCTGCGGGGCCACCTGGGGTGTCGGCCTGACCGGGGTGGCCGGCCCCGAACCACACGGCGGTTATCCAGTGGGAACGGTGTTCATGGGTCTGGCCGGCCCGGTGGACACCGAGGTCGCGCATCTGGCGTTTTCGGGATCACGCTGGGACATCCGGGTCTCGGCCGTCAACGAGGCCATCGCCCGGCTGCGGGCGCTCGTCGAGCAGCAGTGAGTTTCTGCCATCCGGGAACCAACCCGGTATCCGCCGGCGTTCAGCTAGTAGCCAAACCCAGCCGATGAAGGAGAGCACGATGGCATTGCTGCGCGAGGTGATTGGCGACGTGCTGCGTCGTGCCCGCACTTCGCAGGGGCGCACCCTGCGGGAGGTGTCCGATTCGGCCCGGGTCAGCCTCGGTTATCTGTCGGAGGTGGAGCGCGGCCGAAAGGAGGCGTCAAGCGAACTGCTCGGCGCCATCTGTGGGGCCCTGGAGGTCCCGATGTCGCGTGTCCTCTCCGATGCCGGCGAGGAAATGGCCGTCCAGGAAAGCGCGGTGACTCGCGAGACGGCCAGCGCGGTCAATATCGACGCCACCACCAAGGTTGTCATCCCTCAGGTCGTCTCGATGGCGGTGGCTTGAGCCCCGATCGGCGGTTCGATCTTGGAAATCGCGTGCAATGGTGTGGTGATCTGCGCGGAACCGATAAGTTGGCAATAGAGCAAGCGCAGGGGCCCGTCCCGGGACCGGCAGACAACGACACGAAGGCGGAGTGAACTCATGGCCAATCCGTTCGTCAAGGCATGGCGCTACCTCATGGCGCTGTTCAGCTCGAAGGTCGACGAGTACGCCGACCCGAAGGTGCAGATTCAACAGGCCATCGAGGAAGCTCAGCGCCAGCACCAGGGGTTGACGCAGCAGGCGGCCCAGGTGATCGGCAACCAGCGTCAGCTGGAGATGCGGCTCAATCGTCAGTTGGCCGACATCGAGAAGCTCCAGGTCAACGTTCGTCAGGCTCTCGCGTTATCCGATCAGGCGACCGCCGCAGGCGACGCGGCGAAGGCCACCGAGTACACCAACGCCGCGGAGGCATTCGCCGCGCAGCTGGTCACTGCCGAGCAGAGCGTCGAGGACCTCAAGAGTCTGCACGACCAGGCGCTGAACGCGGCGCAGCAGGCGAAGAAGGCTGTCGAGCAGAACGCGATGATGCTGCAGCAGAAGATTGCCGAGCGCACCAAGCTGCTAAGCCAGCTTGAGCAGGCCAAGATGCAGGAGCAGGTGAGTGCTTCGCTGCGGTCGATGAGCGAAATGGCCGCGCCCGGCAACACCCCGAGCCTCGACGAGGTCCGCAGCAAGATCGAACGCCGCTATGCCAACGCGATGGGTGCCACCGAACTGGCCCAAAATTCGGTACAGGGCCGGATGCTCGAGGTGCAGCAGGCCAGCGTCGAGATGGCCGGACATTCGCGGCTGGAGCAGATCCGCGCCTCGATGCGCGGCGAGGCACTGCCGACCGGCGGCGCGGCCGCACCGGCCACCCCGGCCACGACCGCGGACGCCGCCACCGAAAAACCCATCAGTCAGTAGCTTCGCGGTATGGCAGTGAAATCACGCGCGAGTCGACCCGAGGCTTGGCGCTCGTTGCTGCAGCGCGGTGTCGACACCGCCGCTGAGTTGTCCGACGTGCTGGCCGAAAAGCTCAATGCGGCAGCCGATCCCCGCGCCAAGTTGATGCGCAAGCGGCGCTGGGCGCTGCGGCTCGGGTTGTTCTTCACGGTCGCCTGCGGGTTCTGGGCGGTGGTGACGGCCGTGCTGGCGTCGTGGAGCACCCCGGTGTGGGTACTGCTGATCACCGGTCTGATCGCGGCAGGTGCGGCGTTTCCGGCGACGCTGTTCTTCCTGCGGTACCGCTGGTTGAAGGCGTCGCCGCTGCCCGCGCAGCGTTCGCGGGCCGCCCGGCGGCTCCCGGCGTGGGGTTCGGCGGCCCGACAGCCGATGGCCGCGCTGGCGGCATCCGAGCGTTCGTTGTTCTCCCTGCTCGGCGTGATGGAGCGGGGACGGATGTTGCCGGCCGGCGAGCTTCGTGAACTGACCGCGGCGGCGAACCAGACCGCGGCCACCTTGGCCGCGACCGCCAACGAAGTGGTGTCGATGGAGCGGGCGATGAACTTGACGCCTCAGTCGCGCGCGCACCTGGCCCCCACGATCAACG
Source organism: uncultured Actinomycetota bacterium (assembly GCA_963799495.1). GTDB lineage: Bacteria > Actinomycetota > Actinomycetes > Mycobacteriales > Mycobacteriaceae > Mycobacterium. The sequence goes on along the minus strand of CAWCXH010000025.1, from coordinate 151,076 downwards.
CGTTCACCAGTCAGCTGGACCATGGTGTACGCCAGTATAACGAAATGGTCACCGCCGCGGCGCAATTGGTGTCCGCGGCGAACACCGGCTCGATGTCGAGTTCACCGATGTCGCAACAGCGCTACCGCGACGAGTTGGTCAGCGCCACCGATCGGTTGATGGGCTGGGCGCAGGCGTTCGACGAACTCGGGCACCTGCGCGGGGCCTGACGGCTAGATGTCGTGACTCTTCGACTGGGCTGAGTCCGGCCGCGGGCCATATTTTTCGATGTAAGCGCGATGGATGTGGGCGTCGCGCTTGCGCGCGATCACGTCGACCAGGTTCGGGTCGAGATTGTGCTTGCGCAGCATGTGGCGGCGCCAGACCTTGTTGAGCGCATGCGAGAAGAAGACGAACGGGATGAGAATCGGCAGGGTCATGCCGAGATGCACATATAGCGTCGTTGGGATCAACCAGAACGGCGCGAGCACCAGCACGGCCGGAATCGCGACCCGGATCATCATCCGGATCGTCGCACCCTGGCCGGCCAGGTCGTTGGCGACCCATTCCCACATCGAGTCGGGCAGCCGGCGTCCGTAGCAGTAGCCGATGTACTCCCAGAGGTTCGGCCGGGTGCGCGGCGTTGCGGTCATGGCCGCCAGCCTAGTTGCGGGGCGCTGTGGCAGTGTAGGCGGATGCGCGTCGCCGTGGTTGCTGGACCCGATCCCGGACACGCGTTTCCCGCCATCGCGCTGTCCCTGAAGTTTCTGGCCGCCGGTGACGCGCCGACCCTGCTGACCGGTACCGAATGGCTGGAAACCGCCCGCACGTCCGGCGTCGACGCCGTTGAACTTCTCGGCCTGGATCCGACCGAACTCGACGACGACACCGATTCCGGGGCGAAGCTTCACCAGCGGGCCGCACGGATGGCGGTGCTGAACGGGCCGGTGTTGCGCGAGCTCGCGCCGGATCTGGTGGTTTCCGATGTGATCACCGCCTGCGGAGGCCTGGCCGCCGAACTGATGGGCGTGCCGTGGGTCGAGCTCAGCCCTCATCCGCTGTACCGGCCGTCGAAGGGCCTGCCGCCGCTGGGCAGCGGGCTGGCGCCGGGCGTCGGTGTCCGCGGCCGGCTGCGGGACGCGGTGATGCGCGCGCTGACCGCCCGCTCGTGGCGTGAGGGCCTGCGTCAGCGTTCGGCCGTGCGCGTCGAAATCGGCTTGCCTGCGGCCGATCCCGGGCCGCGGCGGCGCCTGATCGCAACGCTGCCCGCCCTGGAGGTGCCGCGGCCGGACTGGCCGTCCGAGGCCGCCGTCGTCGGGCCGCTGCATTTCGAACCGACGTCGTCGGTGCTGCAGATTCCGGCGGGGCCCGGCCCGGTGGTGGTCGTGGCACCGTCGACGGCCACGACCGGCGCGCGCGGCCTGGTCGACTTGGCGCTGGACACGCTGACGCCGGGGGAGGTGCTGCCCGAAGGCACCAGGCTGGTGGTGTCGCGGCTGAGCGGGCCCGATGCGGCGGTGCCGCCGTGGGCGGTCGTCGGCCTCGGTCGCCAGGACGAACTGCTGTCACACGCCGATCTGGTGATCTGCGGCGGCGGGCATGGCATGGTGTCCAAGACGCTGATGGCCGGTGTGCCCCTGGTGGTGGTGCCCGGTGGTGGTGATCAGTGGGAGATCGCCAATCGCGTTGTGCGCCAAGGCAGTGCGCAATTGATCCGACCGTTGACCGCACCGGGTTTGGCGGCCGCGGTTGGCGAGGTGTTGTCGTCGCCGCGCTATCGGGAGGCCGCTCGGCGGGCCGGGGCAAGCATTGCGCAGGTCGTCGATCCGGTACGGGTGTGCCACGAATCGCTGGCGCCGTCGGCGTAGGTTGGTCGGGTGCGGTTGACGGAATTCCACGAACTCGTCGAGGGTCAGTTTGGCCCGATCCGCGGGCGGTCGATGCTCGTCGACCACGTGTTGACCGGGTTTAAGGGACGCACCGCCGCGCAGGCAATCGAGGACGGCGTCGACCCGCGCGACGTGTGGCGGGCGTTGTGCGCCGACTTCGACGTTCCCCGCGACCAGTGGTGAGAGTCGTCAAACGCCCGTGGTCAGCCATCGCTTGCTGATTCCTTGTGCCCTTCGTAGGGCGGAACTGCGGGTTCGGTGTCGGTTGGTGGGCGCTCAGTCATCCGGGTGTCGAACTCCGGATTCTCCTCGTCGCCATATGTCGGCACCGATTCGTCGCCCTCATAGGTTCCCGATGGCCGATCCGCCGGCCCGGCCGACGGCCGATCCGCTCCGGTGTCCCGGGAGCCCGGCGCTCCGCGCTCTTCCTGCGGTTCTTCGGTCACATGTTCACTTGGGGTGCTCATGACTTCTCCTCACGGCCGCTCCATCGCGGCAATGGAGGCGGGTTACCCGAAGGTGGCAGCCCGGAAACGGATGATCGGCAGGGGTTTTGCCAGTTCAACATCGGTTTCGCCAGCGACATCGGCAAAGGGATCAGCCCGGCTGACCCAGCAATTGGGCGGTCTCGCGGTGAAGGCGGCCGAAGTTGTAGTACGCGGCGCACGCGCCCTCCGGTGAGACCATGCATGTACCGATTGGTGTCTCGGGCGTGCACGCGGTGCCGAAAACCTTGCACTCCCACGGCTTGATGACTCCCTTGAGAACCTCACCGCACTGGCATGCCTTCGGGTCGGCAACACGGATTCCTGGCATATTGAACTTGAGCTCCGCGTCGAACTCGGCGTAGTCCGGGTGCACCTTCAGTGCGCTCTGCGAAATGAAACCCAGTCCGCGCCATTCGAAGTGGGGCCGTAACTCGAACGTCTCGGCCAGCAGCTTCAATGCGGCGGTGTTGCCCTCCGGGCGCACCACCCGCGTGTACTGGTTCTCGATTTCGCACCGCCCGTCCCGGATCTGTTGCAGCAGCATGTGCACCGACGCGAGGATGTCGAGCGGCTCGAAACCGGCCACCACCATCGGTTTCCCGTACACCGCGGAGACGAATCGGTATGGCCGTAGGCCGACCACGGTGGACACGTGACCCGGTCCTAGGAACCCGTCGAGCCGCAGGTCGGGGGATTCGAGGATGGCTTTGATCGGCGGAACGATCGTGACGTGGTTGCAGAACACACTGAAATTGCGGACGCCGAGTGTTCGGGCCCGAACCAAGGTAACGGCGGTCGACGGTGCCGTGGTTTCGAACCCGACGGCGAAGAAGACGACGTGGCGGTCCGGGTTGTCGAGGGCCACCTTGAGCGCGTCCAGAGGGGAGTAGACGAAACGGACGTCTGCGCCCCGGGCCTTGGCCTCGATCAGGTTGCCCTTCGACCCGGGCACCCGCATCATGTCGCCGAACGTCGTGAAGATGATGCCGGGCTGCTCGGCGAGCCACATCGCGTCGTCTACCCGGCCCATCGGGATGACGCACACGGGACATCCGGGCCCGTGTACCAGTTCGACCGCCTCGGGGAGGAGATGCTCGATTCCGTGGCGGTAGATGGTGTGGGTGTGGCCTCCACACACCTCCATGAATTTGTACTCGCCATCGCCGGCCAGTTCGGTGATGGACTTGACCAGGGCGCGAGCAGCCGCCGGGTCCCGGAATTCGTCGACGAACCTCATGCTCTAAACCTCTTCCCCGTCAAGCGATTTCAGACGCGTTGAAAGCTTCGATCTCATTGACGTAGTCGGCGCCCATTTTCTGTACCTGATCGAGGGTCATTGCCGCTTCGAGCTCGTCGATCTTGGCCATCGCGAAACCGACGTGTACCAGCACCCAGTCGCCGACCATCAGATTGTCGTCGGTCAGCAACCGCACGCTGATCGTTCTACGCACGCCGTTGACGTCCACCTTGGCCAGATGCTGTTCGGCGTCGACGATGTCGACCACCTGACCGGGGATCCCCAGACACATCGTCGTTCTCCTCTCCAAAGTCCCTAGCAGATCCGCGGAAGCGGGTCGCCGACGAGCATGTCCACGATTCGGCTGCCGCCGAACGAAGTTCGCAGCGCGACGATGCCGTGGGGTTCCGGCACGATCTCGCCCACGACCGTGGCCTGCAACCCCTGCGGGTGTTCGCGCATCGCGGAGATCGCCGCGTCGGCTTCCTCGGCCGCGACGATCGCGACGAACTTGCCCTCATTCGCGATGTAGAGCGGGTCGATGCCGAGCATGTCGGAGGCACCCAGCACCTGAGGTTGGACCGGCAGTGCCTGCTCGTCCAGGATCACCGCGAACGGTCTGCTCTTGGCGAGCTCGTTGCACACCGTGCCGACGCCGCCGCGGGTGGCGTCGCGCATCCACCGCGTCGACGGGGCGGCCTCCAGGAGCACCTCCACCAGTGCGTTGACCGGTGCGGTGTCCGACGCGATGTCGGCGTCGATGGCCAGGTCGCCGCGAGCGAGCATCACCGCCATCCCGTGTTCGCCGATCGTGCCCGACAACAGCACCTTGTCGCCGGCGCGCACATGGTCCGGCGACAGCCGCCTGCCCTCCGGGATCACGCCGATACCGGTCGTGGAGATGTACACGCCATCGGCGGCGTCCTTGCCGACGACCTTCGTGTCGCCGGTGACGATCCGAACGCCGGCGCGCACCGCCGCCTCGCTCATGTCCGCGACGATCTCGCGCAGCTCGGCGATTCCGAAACCCTCTTCGATGACGAATGCCGCCGACAGCCACTGCGGGCGGGCGCCTGACACCGCGAGGTCGTTGACCGTGCCGTTGACCGCCAGATCGCCGATCGAACCACCCGGAAAGCGAAGGGGCTGAACGACAAACGAGTCGGTGGAGAACGCGAGCCGTTCACCCGAGGGCAGGCTCAGCGCCGCGGCGTCACCAAGCTGCTCGAGCTCGTCGTTGCGGAACGCCTCGAGAAACACCGCATCGACAAGCGCCGCCGACGACTTTCCCCCGGCGCCGTGGGCCAGCGTCACCACATCGTCGAGCAGGCGCGGGCGCCGCTGCCGGAACTTGTCGATCCGCTCCAGCACACGGTCTTCGCGGGCGGTGGACTTCGCGTCGGTGGTACTCATGTAGCTCCCGCACCGCTGAGTTGACGGATCATGTGGTCCTGGGCCACCGACCAGAGCCGGTATCCGAGCATCGCGTGGCTTTCCTGGATGCGGTGGATGCTCTGTGAGTGCACGGTGAAGCAGAAGTCGAGATCGTCGGCAACGGCCATCCGGCCGCCGTCGTGGCCGGAGAAACCGATGGTCAGCAGGCCCCGCTGCTTGGCCTCGGTGATGGCCGTCATCAGGTCTTCCGAGTTGCCCGACGTGGACAGTGCGATCGCGACGTCTCGGTCCCGACCGTGGGCGATGATCTGCCGCTTGAAGATCAGCTCGAAGCCGACGTCATTGCCCAGCGCCGTCACCACTGCCTCGTCGGCGGCGAGCGACCACGCCGCGACCGGACGCCCCCGCGCGGGACGGCTGAACAACGATGCCAGGGTCGCGGCATCCGTCGAGCTGCCGCCGTTGCCCAGCGTGTAGAGCCGGCCGCCGCGGAGGAACCTCTCGGCCATCGCGGAGCCGGCCGCCGTCAACGCGGGCGCGTACTCGTCCAGCGATTCCCTTTGCAGCCGGGCACTTTCGGCGGCCTTGGACCGGGCCGATGCGGCCAGATCCTCGAGCAGGCTCTGCGCGTCGGTCTCCTCGGACTCGATAAACGGGTACAGAAAGCCGGTGCTCTCGGGTTCGTGGGTCGTCATCGGGTCACTCCCTCGCGGGTGTCGTCGAGATGATTCCCCTGGTCGCTTCGCTCCTGCCCGCCGACCCGCGTGATCGCCGCCCCCGCGTGGACAAGGACAAGATCGTTGGGTGCGACGTCACCCAGCATGCTGACGTCTACCCATTCCTCGCCCTTTGCCGTGCGGACGAGCGCCTGACCGGTCGCGTCGACCGGTTCGAGCACGACCTCGGCGAGTCGTCCTTCGTCGCTGCAGGTCACGCAGGCGGTTTCGGTGCATTCCTCGTCGGGCGGCTTCAGCAGGCCGGTGTGTTCGAAGCAGACGTGGGTGAGTTCCCACAGCAGGTGGTACAGGAGCACGAACCGACCCGTGACCGGCACCATCGGGTCCTCGGAGTCAATCCAGAGGACGTGGTTGGCGGCGCCGGCCGGCGGCCGCGGGCCGGCGCCGATCCAGAGCGTCGTGGTGCCCCAGGCCGGCGCACGGCGCATCGCTTCGACAACGGCGGGCTGGTCCGCCGAAGCCACCGCCATCAACAGATCGCCGGGCCTGCTCGCTACCCGGGCCTGAGCGACCGGGTCGGGTTCAACCAGTGCGACCGCCGGCAGCGCCCGTTTACCCATGATCACCGGATGGACGAACTCAACCGCGACGTGATGGGCGTGCGGTTCCCACTGCGGTGAAATCACCCAAAGCGTGGCGCCGTCATGGAACCGTCGGGCCAGGTCCAGCGCTGCCGCCGAAAGGTCTGCAGCCAGATTCGTGTCGACGAGACGTTCGCCGGCTTGTTCGGTAGTCGTCATTTCCGTACTCCCGTCCCGCACTCCAGTGTGCTCCCCTGCGGGTGGGGATTGCGAGGATTTGCACGAGCGGCATTGACGAGGTCCAGCGTCGCCTCCGTGGCGGCGGCGAGCGCCGCACTCTCGGCGTCGGTGAGCGCCCCGCACAACCAATTCCAGTGCGCGGCTACCCGCTCACCGGGCGCCGGTGCGGGCGCCAGGGACGCGCCGTCCTTGGCCCACCGGACGCGCTCGGCCACGGGGTCGCCGAGCGCCAGCACGCCGGAGTCGCGGCTCAAGGGGCGCGACAGGATCACCGCCTGGTCATCCGCCACCGATTCCACAGTTCCCCAGCGGATGCGGCAATCCTGCATGACCTGCAGTGCCGTGTTCTGGTCGCGATCCAGGAACCGCACCCAGGGGTAGACCACGAAGACGTGAAAACTGTGGTGCGCCAACGCGCCTTCCGGAGCGACCAGGTCGCCGAGTAGACCGGTGACCTGACCCTTGAATGAGGTGCGCAGTTCGGTCAGCAGCACGGCAGGGTCCACCTTGTCCAGTAGCGGACCACCCACCCAGTAGCTGCGCACCACCTCCTCGTCGAGCGGATCGCCGATTTCGGCTGCGTCGGCGATCGCCCTCAGATACGGCCACGCGCCGTCGAACTCGGTTGCATGCGATGCCAGTTCGGGCGGGGCCGTATCGGCCGGTCCGCAGTAGCCGAGCTCGTTCGGCGGAAAGGCGTACCGCGCGAACAACACGTGACCGGCGTCCACGACCTGGCTCCTCCTGTCCTAGCCCGAATTCCCGACCAACAGCTGACCCAGGGCGATGCCGCCGTCATTGGGCGGTACCTGCCGATGGGTGATCACCTGAAAACCTTTGTTGTGCAGTCCTTTCAATGCGAGGCGCAGCAGCAGAGCGTTTTGGAACACACCGCCGGACAACGCAACGGTTTGAGATTCCGGAGCCGCGGTGACAGCGAGGTCGACGATCAATTCGGCGACGGCGCGGTGAAACCGCGCGCCGATCACTCCCGCCCGCACACCGGCGCGCAGATCCCGGATGATCGCGGCGAGTACCGGGGCGGCGTCGATAACGGCCGGTTTCTGTGCGGTGTCGATATCGAAGGCGTAGTCCGTTGTGCCGCCGTCGGTGTTGCGCGATAGACCCTCAAGCTCGATCGCGGCCTGGGCTTCGTATGCAACCGTCTGGCGAACACCGACCAGCGCCGATACCCCGTCGAACAGGCGGCCCATGCTGGACGTTGGTGCGCACGCCAGCCCGGACTCGAGCTGGTGCTGCAGGACGCGACGCTCGTCGGTCGGGCAGGCCCTCACCGGCGGCAGGTCAGCGTCCCACGGCAGGCCGGCTGCCCATAGGTGCGCAAGCGCCATCCGATACGGCCGTAGCACACTGACGTCGCCCCCGACGAGTGGAACGTATTTCAGGTGAACGAGCCGCTGGTACCCCTTGTAGTTCGCGAGCAGCACCTCGCCGCCCCAGACCGCTCCGTCCGGTCCGTATCCCGTTCCGTCGAAAGCAAACCCCAGCACTTCCTGGGATCCATCCAGGCCGTTCTCGGCCATCACCGCCGCGATGTGCGCGTGGTGATGTTGCACAGTGCGGACTGGGCGGTCTGCGGCGTTGCGGTGCGCCCAGGCCGTTGACCGATAGCGTGGATGCGCATCCGCGACAAGCACTTTCGGCTGTACACCGGTCAACGCCTGCAGGTGGCCCTGCGCCGAGTCAAACGCGGACAACGTGGCCAGGTCGTCCATGTCGCCGATGTGCTGGCTGAGCCAGGCGTAGCGCCCGTCGGCAACGGCCATGGTGTTCTTCAGGTCTGCGCCGACTGCCAGGGTGGGCGGCACCGACACCGGCAGCGCGATGGGCAGCGGCGCATATCCGCGGGAGCGCCGGATCGGCAACTCGACACCGTCGACCACCCGCACCACGGAGTCATCGCAGGGCACCAGGATGGCCCGGTCGTGCATCAGCCAGCCGTCGGCGAGATGTGCAAGCCGGTCGAGGGCATCATCGTCGGTGAAGCAGATCGGCTCGCCACCGAGATTGCCGGACGTCATCACCAGGGCGGGCGGCGCCGGCTGATCGCCCGGCAACCCGAACAGCAGAACGTGAAGTGGCGTGTAGGCCAGCATGATTCCGAGGTCGGGGTTGTGCGGCGCGACAGCATCGGCGATCGGTGCGCCGGCCAACCGCGGCATCAGCACGATCGGGCGCTGCGGTCCGGAGGCCACCTTCGCCGAGGATTCGTCGACGACGGCGATGCCACGCGCTGTCGTCAGGTTCGGCACCATCACCGCGAAGGGCTTGTCCCCCCGGCGCTTGCGGCGGCGTAGTTCGGCGACCGCGCGTTGGTCGGCGGCATCGCAGGCCAGGTGGTATCCGCCGATGCCCTTGACCGCGAGCACGCCGCCGTCGCGTAGTAACTGCCGGGCCCGCTGCAGTCCCGATTCACCTTTGCTTACGCGGCCGTCACCGTCCCGGTGGCGCAGGGTCGGTCCGCAGTTCGGGCAGCAGACGGGTTGGGCGTGGAACCGGCGGTCGGCCGGGTCGGCGTACTCGCGGGCGCAGTCGGCGCACATCGCGAAGTCCGCCATCGTGGTTGCGGCACGGTCGTACGGCAGCGAGGCGATGATGGTGAATCGCGGGCCGCAGTTGGTGCAGTTGACGAACGCGTGCCGGTAGCGCCGGTTGGCCGGGTCGCGCTGCTCGGCCGCGCATTCGTCGCACATGGCGACGTCGGGGGAGGCCAGCGTGCGGCCGCCGTCCGATCGGGAGGTGTCCGTGATGGCGAAACCCGTGCCGCCAACGACCGGGATGGCTTGTATGTCAATGGATTCGATGACCGCCAAGGGTGGCGGTCGGTCACGCAGTCGGGTGAGGAAGTCGCCGATGGCGCCGGCGTCGCCCTCCAGCTCGATGATCGCGCCGGAACTGTCGTTGCGCACCGACCCGGACAGGCCGAGCGCGGCCGCCGTGGTGTAGACGAACGGCCGGAAGCCCACGCCCTGGACAACCCCGTGCACGCAGGCGCGCAACCGGCGGCGGCCGGTCATGGCGGGAACTCCACATCGCGGCCGCGGCCCATCAGTTCGAGCCCGGCCATCGCTGCGTCGGCCCCGGCCTTGTCGGTCCTCTCGACGACGAAGCCCATGTGGATGATCACCCAGTCGCCGGGGGCGAATGTCTCGTCGGGCAACATGCCGATGTTGACCTTGCGGTGTTCGCCCGCGACGTCGACCAGCGCGAGCTGTCCGCCGTAGCCCTCCAGCATGCCGACGACTTGTCCCGGGATTCCCAGACACATGGCTCAGCCCTCTCCTACCGGGGTACGCGCCAACAGGTCCGCGACAACGTCAGTGACCGCCCGCACCGCGTCGGGAACGGACGCCGAGACAGCGTCTGACAGCCCGATTTCTTCATCGACACTCTCGACCTCACAGCCGATCACGATCGTGTACGGCGGTGTGCCGCCGAGCGCGGCGAGGCTCGCGAACACCGCCGCCGGGTCCATCGCGTGTGCGTCGAGACCGACACCGGCCGAAAGCGTCTCGTGGTCGGCCTCGAAGACGTGCAGGGTGCCCGGGGATCCGCGATTGGGCAGCGCGTCAACGAGCACCAGTGCATCACACCCGTCGAGCAGGTCGTAGGCCAGGTGCATGCCCCGGATTCCGTAGTCCACGAACCGAACTCGCGCATCGGCGGGCTGTGGGACATGGCGGATCACCTCGGGTCCGAAACCGTCGTCGCCGAGGAAGATGTTGCCGATACCGGCTACCAGAATCTGGGACGTGATCTCACCTCGCCAAGCACTACATGCGCCGGATCTTCAGATACCGCTTCACATCCGGCGCCGAACGCACGCCGAGCACCACTGCGGTAACGACGACCAGGCCCGCGATGACGGTGGCCGTGACACCTACTGCTTGCATGTCGGATTCCTTTCACTCAACGGTTCGACCTCATCGGGTGCGAAGTACAGGTAGCGGCCGTACCAGTCGTGCAGGTCGGCGGCCGGATCATCCTCGATTATGACGCCGACGTGCTGGTCGCCGTCGACGTCCTCATGCACCGAGGTGACCCGAGCGACTCGACCGGCGAAGAAGAGGTCCTGGGCGTCGGCACGGCGGGATGGCCGCAGCCGGACGCGGCTGCCGCGGGTAACCCGAACACCGTTCACCAGCACGGCGTCGATGTCGGGACGTACAGCATTGTCGGCCAACGGATCCCACCACTCGACACCCTCCGGAATCTCGGGTATCAGTCCGGGCTCCTCTGTGGGTCTGTGCGGGTTTCGCAACACGCCGTGCAGGTTGAGCATTGCCTCCGGCGACATCGAATCGCACCGGTCGATGATCTGGGCGGCCAACGGGTCGGTGGCACGAGCGGCCGCCTTCTCCTCATCGGTCATCGTCATCACCCGCAGGGTGAGGATCTCGTCGATCTCCGTGGAGTCGTACAGCGCGCCCTCGCTCTGTTCGGCGATCTCCGGGTGGTCGTAGAGGATGATCGGCGATACCAGCACGAGGTCGTGCTCGCCGGGCCGACCGGCCAGCACCGGGAAGCAGCGATGCTGCCGGCAGCCGGCCACCGCGCCGACGGCCGCCGCGGGAGGTTCGAGTAGCGAGACGAACTCGCCATCGGTGACCTCGGCGATGAGGTGGGTACCGATCAATGACACGGCTATCGCGTCGTCCTTGTCGACAGCGGGGCGCGCGGTGTTACGCACAGTCATGGTGAGACGGAGCAGTCCGTCGTCGGGCTCGGCGCCCAGTGTCAGCTCGCCACGGAGGTCGCAGCGGGTGCGTACCAGTCGCCCACCGTCGACGGCTTCGGTGTCGGTGCCCCCGGCAACGGCGATCGGAAGCGTCTGCGGTGCCGCGAGTTTGGCCATGTCGAACGGGCCGAACGCTAGCTCGCGCTCCACCGCCTCATCCCAGCTGAGCCACGACTGGGTCCCGGTGTCGAGTTCGGCGACGGGCTCGAAACGTCCACCACCGAGGTCGCGTTCCACGCCGCGGCGCTGAAGCTGCAGAAATCGCACGACGACAGAAACCGACGGGTCACCGTGCGGCTGCACCGGAATCTGCGCCGACAGCGAGTCGTCCTCACCGATGCCCGCGTCGGCCGCACCCTGCGGTCCGAGCACACCGAACTGCCAGCGCGACTGGTTCTTACGCGAATTGGCCCGATACGGGTAGAGCAGATAGCCCTCGTACAACACCGCGTCGGCAACGGCTCGGGCCTGACCCCAGCCCGCGCTCATCGGATCTCCTCGGTGGTGCTGGAAAGCAGCGATGAAATCGCATCGTCGAATCCGAGCAGCCCGCGCTGTGACCTGTAGGCGGCCAACTCGTCGACGGTGTCGCGCCGAAGCCGAATCCACCCGGTGTTCGGGTAGTGCTGTGCGATCAGCTCCCGCCAGACCGCGACCGGCATGTCGTAGCGGTCCTCGCGGTCCCACGGCACCTGCTGCACGGCGAATCCCCGGGCGCCGTGGGTGAAAACAGTTCCGCTGAAGAGGAACTGCAGACCGATCGTGCCGTCGCGCAACGCATGCAGGTACTTGGCCGCGGCGACCTCGAAGTCGTAGGTGCACTCCAGTGGCAGATCGACCTGGGTGGCGCCGCTGAATCCGGGCACCATCGCGGTGCTGTGCTGCCACAGGAAGGTGCGTTGAGTGGTGCTCCAGCGTTCGCGCGGGCCGAACAGGTCTAAGAGCCCGGCGGCTTCGTCGTCGCTGTAGCCGCGGCGTAACGGTTCGATGCGGACCTGGCAGCGCAGAGCGATGGCGTGCACGGGGTCGTCGCCGACCGCTGCCACACCGACGCGCGCGGTGAGCACCGGTGTCACCGCGTAGGGTTCGGGCGCCACGTCGAGGACGGCGAAGGTCACCTCGGTCATGCCGCGATCACCTTGCTGCGTTCGGTCACGTGATCGAAGAAGTCGTCGATATACGCGCGTGCCTCCTGCCCGCCGTCGAAGCCTCGCCAGAGCATCCGCAGCCGCCCAACGAATTCGTAGCAGGCGTCGATCGGCACTAAATGGCATTCGGGCGGCTGGGTTTCGTCGTCGGGCACCCGCACGATCAGTGCCTCGGTGTCGTCGGCGAGCATGTCCACCCGTGGGTCGGCGGCGCGGATGCCGTTCCACGCGTCGAGATCCAACTGGGATTCCGTCGCGCCCGCCGGACCCGGGTAGAACGCGACGGTGCGACCCAGCGCCGAGTTGCGGAAGAAGAAGGCCAGGCCGACCGGAATCTGCAGCATCTCCCATTCGCGGCGACCCAGCGCGAAGTCCGGAAACGAGAGGTAGCGATCCGGAATCGCCCGGTACCGGAGCTGGGCGTGGTCGTCGGTGAACAGCAGGTAGCAGCCGCGGCAGACGCACATCAACTGTCGGCCTTCGACATTCACCAAGTGCTGGTGCTCGTCGGCGATGGGTTCCGAGCACATCTCGCATCGCTCACCGGCGGGCTGCGGTGTCTGTCCGGGCGGCGCGGATGCGGGCCAGCACGTCGTACGCACTGCCGGTCATGACGACACCTCGTCGCGCGGTGACCGCCATCGACAGCACGCCGTCGCGTTCGAGCAGGGGTATCGGCTCCAGATGCTTGGTGGCGTCGCCGTTTCCGTCGATGCACGCGCCGGCGTGAACGACGTCGAAGTGAGCGTGGCATCGCGGGCACCGCAGCACCGCGTCACCTGCCATCGAGCGGTGCAGCGCCGCGCCCGCCAACGACTCGCCGCAAGCCCCGCACCGGTCCTGGTAGGCGAACAGGTCATCGGCGACCCGGCAAGCCAGCACGGTGGTGCCCGCGACCCGGAAACCGCCGACCTCGCCGGGGGCCAGGTCCGCAAGGTCGGGGGCCGGGTGCCAGGCGGTTGCGCCTCCCGCATGCACGCGGCTCAGCAGCGACTCCGCCGGAATCGTTCCGGAACTCGACTGTGGTTCTGCGGCAACCACTTCGATCGTTTCAATCTCCGGCGCCGCGGCCCGTACCGCATCCTCGACCGCCAGTTCCAGTGTCACCGACGAGGACGGGCAGCTCTTGCAACTTCCGGAAAACTGCAGGCGCACCACATTGCGCCGGCGACTTCGATCAAGGACACGTCGCCGCCGTGTGACCCGAGGTAGGGCCGCACGGTGTCCAGCGCATCGGACACCCGGCGCTCGACGTCGTGCGGGTGCAGACCATGGACCAACAACAGGCTGGCCACGAGGTCGTCGGCGGCCAGGCGGTCGGCGAGCTCCGGATCGGCCGCTGTGGCGATCCGCAGCATCCGTTCCAGGCCGGCGCCGTAGAGGTCGGTTACCTCACCCACCAGTTGTTCGGCGCGTTCCCGCGCGACCGTGCCCCCCGCCGCGCTCGCGTCGAGCAGTGTTTGTATCCGATCGCCCGCCGTGCGCCACTGCGCGTCGTCCTGGGTTTCGTCCGGGCGATGGGCCATACGCTATTCCCCGGTAACGGACTGGGTGGGGGAGTGCAGCCTCTCCAACGTCTTTCCGTTGCCCAGATACATGTGCACCCCGCAAGGCAGACACGGGTCGAAACTGCGCACCGTGCGCATGATGTCGATGCCCTTGAAGTGCTCCCGGTCGTTCTCCTCGAAGATCGGCTGACCCTGTACCGCATCCTCGTACGGCCCCGGCGTGCCATAGCTGTCACGCGGGTTGGCGTTCCATGGCGTGGGCGGATACGGGTGGTAGTTGGCGATCTTGCCGTCCCGGATCACCATGTGGTGGCTCAGGACGCCGCGCACCGCCTCGGTGAAGCCGCAGCCGATGCCCTCGTCGGGCACATCGAACTTCTCCCAGGTCTTGGTGCGGCCGGCACGGATCTCGGTCAGCGCCTTCTCCGCGAAATGCAGCGCGCACGCCGCGGCGTAGGCCTGGAAGTAGGTCCGGGCGCGGTCGCGCTCGATGGTGTTGCTGCCGTGCTGCGGGATCTTCCACTCGAACTCCACCGGACCCTTCAGGGCGGTCTTCGGCAGGTTGATCTGCACGCTGTTGCCCGTCGACTTCACGTAGCCGATGTCGACCAGGCCTGCCAGCGCCGTCGCCCACAGTCGAGCCAGCGGACCGCCGCCGGTGTCCAGCGCCAGATGGTCCTGGCCGTCGAACCAGCGCGGCGACATCACCCAGCTGTACTTGTCTTCCATGTCCCGCTTCTGCGGGTGGGGGTTGGTGTGCTGGTTCCACGGGTGCCGCCGATCGACCGGATTACCCAGCGGATCGGTCTTGACGAACATCTCCTGATCGGTCCAGTCGTCGTAATACGAACTGCCCAAAAGGATTCGGATGCCGAGGTTGATGTCCACCAGCGAGGTCGTGACCAGCTTGCCGTCGACGACGACGCCCGGGGTGACGAACATCTTGCGGCCCCAGGCCTCCATGTCCTTGTAGTTGAAGTTGCAGTGTTCGGGATCCTGGAACGAGCCCCAGCAGCCGAGAAGGGTGCGGCGCAGGCCCACCTGCTCGTAACCGGGCAGCGCCTCGTAGAAGAAGTCGAACAGGTCGTCGTGCATCGGCACGACTTTCTTCATGAACTCGACGTAGCGCATGAGTCGGGTGATGTAGTCGGTCATCAGCTGGATGGTGGCCGTGGTGCCCACGCCGCCCGGATACAGCGTCGACGGGTGCACATGCCTGCCCTCCATCAGGCAGAACATCTCACGCGTCCATCGGCTGACCTGTAACGCCTCCCGGTAGAACTCACCCGTGAACGGGTTGAGTGCGCGCATGATGTCCGCGATCGTTCGATACCCGTGCGCGTCGGCGTGCGGCGCCTGGGTGTTCTCGGCCTTGGCCAGCACGCCCGGGTTGGTCTCGGAGACCATCTTCTCGCAGAAGTCGACGCCGACCAGGTTCTCCTGGAAGATGTTGTGGTCGAACATGTATTCCGCGGCCTCGCCGAGGTTGACGATCCACTCGGCGATGTGTGGCGGCTGGACGCCGTAGGCCATGTTCTGGGTGTAGACCGAGCACGTGCAGT
The DNA here is from genome assembly GCA_963799495.1 of uncultured Actinomycetota bacterium. Classification (GTDB taxonomy): domain Bacteria; phylum Actinomycetota; class Actinomycetes; order Mycobacteriales; family Mycobacteriaceae; genus Mycobacterium. Next base: position 135,613 of record CAWCXH010000025.1, on the reverse strand, counting down.
GGTTGTCACCGCAGATTCCGCAGATGCGGCTGGTGATGAAGTGTGCGTCGCGGGGATCCTTGCCCTTCATGAAGATCGAGTAGCCGCGGAAGATCGACGACGTGCTGTGGCACTCCACCACTTCTTTGTTGTCGAAGTCGATCTTGGTGTAGATGCCGAGGCTGCCCACGATCCGGGTGATGGGATCCCACGCCATCTCCACCAGTTGGCCAGGCTCTCGCTTCGCTTGGGACGGCTCGGGGATGATCGTTGTCATCGAACTTCTCTCTCTGCGTATTGCTTTTCGCTCGAGGGCTTCAGACAGAACAACCCGCACCTACCAGGTGCGGGTCGCTCCGGATTCGAGTTTGGTGCCGGGGTGCCGCCAGCGCGGCTCCTTGTCGACGGTGCGGCCGGTCACATGGCGGAGGCTGCGGATCACCGAGCCGTACAGGCCGGACGCGGTGGTGGACACCTTCCCGCCCGGTGGTTCGTCCATGAAGGGCATGAACTTGTCCGGGAAGCCGGGCATCGTGCAGCCGATACAGATGCCGCCCACGTTGGGACAGCCGCCGATCCCGTTGATCCAACCGCGCTTGGGCACGTTGCACTTGACGACCGGGCCCCAACAGCCCAGTTTCACAATGCATTTCGGCGATCCATACTCGGTTGCGAAGTCACCCTGCTCGTAGTAGCCGGCTCGGTCGCACCCCTCGTGCACGGTCGCACCGAACAGCCACTTGGGCCGCAGCGCATCGTCGAGCGGAATCATCGGGGCTTGGTCGGTGGCCATGTAGAGCAGGTACGTCAGTGTCTCGGAGAGGTTGTCCGGATGTATCGGGCAACCGGGCACGCAGACGATCGGGATGCCTGCCTTGCTCTTCCAGTCCCATCCCAGATAGTCGGGTACGCCCATGGCCCCGGTCGGATTGCCGGCCATCGCGTGGATGCCGCCGTAGGTCGCGCAGGTGCCGACCGCGACGACCGCCGTCGCCTTGGGCGTCAGCCGGTCGAGCCACTCACTCGTGGTCATCGGCTGGCCGGTCGCGGGGTTGTTGCCGAACCCGCACCAGTAACCCTCGTTTTTGATCTGTTCGTTCGGGATCGATCCCTCGACGACGAGTACGAACGGTTCCAGTTCACCGCGATCGGCTTTGAAGAACCACTCGAGGAAGTCGTCGGCGCCGCCGTTCGGTCCGCATTCGAAATCGATGAGGGGCCAATGGACGGCGACCTTGGGAAGGCCGGGCAGAGCGCCTAGAGCGATCTCCTCGACACTGGGCTGGGTGGCGGCAGTCAGCGCCACGGAATCGCCGTCACAACTCAGACCGGCGTTGATCCACAGAACGTGAATCAGGACATCTTCTGCTTTGACTGCTGCCTCTGATGGCATGTGTCAACAGCTTTCCGGGGCCGGGCTGGGACCCCGTCGCAAGGATTAACGTCGCGCCGGCTTCTTCAGCGCTAGTTCTTGGGTCTACTCCGGAGAAAATGTCTTGTCAACGGATCGTTGTGACATTCGCGGGTTTGCGCGAAGTCCGACCCAGTCGTACCACGCCTCGATACCATCACCCGTGGTTGACGAAACTGGCAAAATATTGACGCCCGGGTTTATCGAACGCGCATACTCGGCGCACGCTTCAAGATCAAAGTCCACGTAGGGCAGAAGATCAATCTTATTGACGATGACCAGCCCCGCGGCGGCAAACATGTGGGGGTACTTCAGCGGCTTGTCGGTGCCCTCGGTGACCGAGATGACCACAACTTTGCTGCGCTCACCCAAATCGAAGAGTGCCGGGCAAACAAGATTGCCGACATTCTCGATGAACAGCAACGATCCGGGCGTCGGATCCAGCGTCTCGAGCGCGCGGTGAACCATCGCCGCATCGAGATGACAACCCGCCCCCGTGTTGACCTGAACTGCGCGGGCTCCCGCTGCGCGGATGCGTTCGGCGTCGAGCAGCGTTTCCTGGTCACCTTCTATCACCGCGATCGGCCGGTCGACGCCGAGCTCGCGGATGGTGCGCTCGAGCAGTGTCGTCTTGCCCGCCCCCGGTGAACTGGTGACGTTGAACGCGAGGATCCTGCGCTCCGCGAGCCATTGCCGGTTCTTCTCGGCCAGCAAGTCGTTCTTGGCGAGGACCTTCTGCTCCAGGGAAACGGTCTCGGTGTGCGCATGGCCGTCGTGATCGTGATGGTGGTCGTGATCGTGCGGGTGGTCGTGGTCGTGGCCGGCCAGCGTAATGACGGCGCCGTCATCGCCGCAGCCGCAGGTTGCGCACATGGTCAGCTCACTTCCATTGACATGATTCGCAGTTCTCGGCCGGCGAGCACTTCGACGTCGGCGCTTCCGCACGGGCACAACAGGATCAAGTCCTGTAGTTCAAAGTGCTCGCCACAGCTGCGACAGCGCGCCGCGCCGGGCAGCACGTCGAGATCCAGGCGGGCACCGTCGGCCACGGTGCCCTCGGTGGCCAACTCGAAGCAGAACTGCATAGCGTCGGGAACAACCGCGCACAGCGCACCGACCTCCACCTTGACGCTCTGCACGCGACGACCCGCGGCGTGATCGCACACCGCCTCGACAACACTCTGCGTTATCGCCATTTCGTGCACATATGCCCCTCTTTGGGCCGGATCAACCCACGATAGGCCGGGTCACCATCGAATGGCGAGCAGACGCAGAATCGCCCTCGCTGCGGCGCGCCGAGGCGATTCTGTGTCTGCTCGTCGGTGTTCGGCGTGTCAGCTTGAATCGAACAGGTGTTCGTCTACTGTGGGCAGTGTTCGACGGCGAGACGCTGGTCGGGCCGACTTGTCGGTACCCACCCCTAGCGTCAGCGCCAACTGATCGACACCGATCAACCGAACACCCACGAGGACGGAGACCACCCCATGACGCAGGCCCCTGACCGCGAAAAAGCCCTCGAGCTGGCTATCGCGCAGATCGACAAGAACTACGGCAAAGGCTCGGTGATGCGGCTCGGCGACGAGGTGCGCCAGCCCATCGCTGTCATCCCCACCGGCTCGATCGCCTTGGACGTGGCGCTCGGCATCGGCGGGTTGCCGCGCGGGCGGGTAGTGGAGATCTACGGCCCGGAGTCCTCGGGTAAGACCACTGTCGCGCTGCACGCGGTGGCCAACGCTCAGGCCGCCGGCGGCATCGCGGCGTTCATCGACGCCGAGCACGCGCTGGACCCGGAGTACGCCAAGAAGCTCGGCGTGGACACCGACTCGCTGCTGGTGTCCCAGCCCGACACCGGTGAGCAGGCGCTAGAGATCGCCGACATGCTGGTGCGCTCCGGCGCGCTGGACATACTGGTCATCGACTCGGTGGCCGCGCTGGTGCCGCGGGCGGAGATCGAGGGCGAGATGGGCGACAGTCACGTCGGTCTGCAGGCCCGGCTGATGAGCCAGGCGCTGCGGAAAATGACTGGCGCACTGAGCAATTCGGGCACCACCGCGATTTTCATCAACCAGCTCCGCGAAAAAATCGGAGTCATGTTCGGCTGCTTTAACTACAGCACTCGGGTCCAGTTGGCCGATGGCAGCACCGAGAAGATCGGCAAGATCGTGAACCAGAAGATGGATGTCGAGGTGCTGTCGTACGACCCGGTGTCCGATCAGATCGTTCCCCGCAAGGTCGTGAACTGGTTCAACAACGGCCCGGCCGAGCGGTTCCTGCAATTCACCGTCGAGAAGTCCGGCGGCAACGGCAAGTCGCAGTTTGCCGCGACACCCAACCACCTCATCCGCACCCCGGCCGGCTGGACAGAGGCAGGCGACCTCATCGCCGGGGATCAGGTGCTGGCCGCCGAACCGCATCGGCTCAGCGACCAGCAGTTGCAAGTGGTGCTCGGCTCGCTGATGGGAGACGGAAACTTGTCGCCCAACCGGCGCGACCGCAACGGTGTCCGGTTCCGGCTGGGGCACGGCGTCAAGCAGGTGGAGTATCTGCAATGGAAAACCGCACTGCTGGGCAACATCAAGCACTCGGTGCACGAAAACGCCAAAGGCGCACGTTTCGTTGACTTCACCCCGTTGGCGGAACTGGCAGAGCTGCAACGTGCGGTGTATCTGGGTGATGGCAAGAAGTTCCTTTCTGAGGAATACCTCAAGGCGCTAACCCCGCTGGCGCTGGCCATTTGGTACATGGACGACGGCTCGTTCAGCCTGCGCTCGAAGGGGCTGCAGCAGCGCACCATCGGCGGCAGCGGCCGCATCGAGATCTGCGTGGAAGCCATGAGCGAAGGATCACAAGTGCGCCTTCATGACTATCTGCGCGACACCCACGGCCTGGATGTGCGCTTGCGTCAATCGGGTGCGGCCGGCAAGGCGGTGCTGGTGTTTTCCACTGCCGCCACGGCGAAGTTCCAGGAGTTGGTGGCGCCATACATGGCTCCGTCGATGGAGTACAAGCTGCTGCCGCGATTCCGTGGTCAGAGATCGGTGACGCCGCAGTTCGTCGAAACCAGCCAGCGTCTGGTGCCCGCGCGGGTTCTCGACGTTCATGTCAAGCCGCGTACCCAGTCAATGAGCCGCTTCGACATCGAGGTTGAGGGTTCGCACAACTACTTCGCCGACGGCGTCATGGTGCACAACTCTCCCGAAACGACAACGGGCGGAAAGGCTTTGAAGTTCTACGCCTCGGTTCGCCTGGACGTCAGGAGGATTGAAACCCTCAAGGACGGCACCGATGCGGTGGGCAACCGGACACGGGTCAAGGTCGTCAAGAACAAGTGCCTCGCAGAGGGCACTCGGATCTTCGATCCGGTCACCGGTACAACGCATCGCATTGAGGATGTTGTCGATGGGCGGAAGCAAATTCACGTCGTGGCTGCGTCCAAGGCCGGAACGCTGCATGCGCGGCCCGTGGTGTCCTGGTTCGACCAGGGAACGCAGGATGTGATCGGATTGCGGATCGCCGGTGGCGCAACCGTGTGGGCGACACCCGATCACAAGGTGCTGACAGAATACGGCTGGCGTCAGGCCGGAGAACTCCGCAAGGGAGACCGGGTGGCGCAACCGCGGCGCTTCGATGGATTCGGTGACGGTGCGCCGATTTCGGCGGATCAGGCACGGCTGCTCGGCTATCTGATCGGGGATGGCTACGTGGGGGGTAAGACTCCGGTCAACTTCATTAATGTTCAGCAGGCACTCATGGATGACGTGACGCGAATCGCTGCGACGCTCGGTTGTGCGGCCCATCCGCAGGGGCGTATCTCACTTGCGATCGCTCATCGACCTGGTGAGCGCAACGGCGTTCTAGACCTTTGTCGGCGGGCCGGTATTTACGGCAAGCTCGCATGGGAGAAGACGATTCCGAACTGGTTCTTCGAGCCAGATATCGCTGCCGATATTGTCGGCAATCTGCTCCTCGGCCTGTTCGAGAGCGACGGCTGGGTGAGCCGGGAACAGACCGGGGCGCTTCGGGTCGGTTACACGACGACCTCTGAACAGCTCGCACACCAGATTCATTGGCTGCTACTGCGATTCGGTATCGTGAGCACCGTTCGAGACTACGATCCGACCCAGAAGCGGCCGAGCATCGTCAACGGTCGACGGATCCAGAGCAAGCGCCAAGTGTTCGAGGTCCGGGTCTCGGGTATGGAGAACGTCACGGCATTCACGGAATCAGTTCCCATGTGGGGGCCGCGCGGTATCGCCCTTACCCAGGCGATTCCAGAAGCTATGCAGGGGCGGCGACGTGGATCGCAGGCGACATATCTGGCCGCGGAGATGGCCAATGCCGTGCTCAATTACCTTGACGAGCGTGGCGTGACCGCGCAGGAAGCCGCAGCCATGATCGGTGCAGGTTCCGGGAACCCTCGTGGTGGAATGAAGCAGGTCCTGGGTGCCAGCCGTCTCCGCCGGGATCGCGTGCAGGCGCTCGCGGACGCCTTGGATGACAAGTTCCTGCATGATGTGCTGGCGGAGGAACTCCGGTACTCCGTGATCCGAGAAGTGCTGCCAGCGCGGCAGGTACGGACGTTCGACCTCGAGGTCGAGGAACTGCACAACCTCGTCGCGGAAGGGGTTGTCGTGCACAACTGCTCGCCACCCTTCAAACAGGCCGAGTTCGACATCCTCTACGGCAAGGGCATCAGTAAGGAGGGTTCGCTCATCGACATGGGAGTCGAGCAGGGCTTCATCCGCAAGTCCGGCTCCTGGTTCACCTATGAGGGTGAGCAGCTGGGCCAGGGCAAGGAGAACGCCCGCACCTTCCTGCTGGAGAACGTCGATGTGGCCAACGAGATCGAGAAGAAGATCAAAGAGAAGCTCGGCATTGGCGCCGTGGTGACCGATGACGAAGTCCTGCCCGCCCCCGTCGACTTCTGACGGGGTCCGCGAGGAGCAGGCGCGGGCGCTGTGCCTGCGCCTGCTCACCGCGAGGGCGCGAACCCGTGCCGAGTTGGCCGGGCAGCTGACCAAGCGGGGATACCCCGACGACGTCAGCGCCCGGGTGCTCGACCGGCTGGCGCAGGTCGGACTGGTCGATGACGCCGACTTCGCTGAGCAGTGGGTCCGGTCGAGGCGGGTGAACGCCGGAAAAGGCAAGCGCGCCTTGGCCGCCGAGCTGTGCACCAAGGGTGTGCCGGGTGAGGTGATCACCGCCGCGTTGGCCGGCATCGACGCCGGCGCCGAGCGCGAGCGGGCCGAGCAACTCGTCCGGGACAAGTTGCGCCGTGAACGGCTCAACGGCGAGGACGAAGCGAAGGTGATGCGGCGGCTGGTGGGGATGTTGGCCCGCCGCGGCTACGGCCAGTCCATGGCAGTTGACGTGGTCAGCACCGAGCTGGCCAACGAGCGCGAACGGCGGCGCGTCTAGAAGGCTGTGACATGACCAAACGAGGCAGCCGATTTCGACCGCTTATTAATTTACGCACGTTATAGTCGGGCCGTGATCGGCGGCGATCCGCTGACGGGGCGCGACAGTGAGCTAGTACAGATTCGCCGTGCGCTGGGCGGGGGCGGTAACTACTCCGGCGTGGTGCTCGTCGGTGCCGCTGGTGTGGGCAAGACCCGTCTCGCGCGCGAAGTGCTTGCCCGCGCGACCGCCGCGGGTGACCGCACGAACTGGATTGTCGGCACCGAATCCGCTCGGCCGCTGCCGCTCGGAGCGTTCACCGCATCGATAAGTGGCGCCATGTCCGACCTGTTGCCGGACGTGCGTCGGGTTGTCGATTCGTTTGTCGCGCAACAACGCAAGGGGCGGGTACTGCTTGGCGTCGACGACGCTCACCTTCTCGATGGATTGTCGGCCCACGTCGTACACCAGCTCGCGCAGGCACGAGGTGTGCGCTTGGTGGTGACCATGCGGACGGGTGGGAACGAACCGGACGCCGTGACGGCGCTGTGGAAAGACGGCCTGCTCGCCCGCCTCGACCTGGAACCACTATCGGTGCATGCGGTCCGCAGCATTATCGAGGACTGCCTCGGCGGACCGGTGGATGCCCGTAGCGCTCGTCGGTTCTGGAACCTCACCGGCGGAAACGCGTTGTTTCTGCGTCAGCTGCTGAAGGACCAAGTTGCGGCCGGTCGGATACGGCAGGTGGCAGGGGTGTGGATGTGGGACGAAGGCGTCGCGGTCTCGCAGAACCTCGGCGACATGGTCGGCCGCGAGCTGGGCGGGTTGACACCTGACCTGGTACTCGTTCTCGACATCTTGTCGCAATGCGAACCGCTGAGCGTTGACGTGCTGTGCGATTTGGCGCGTCCGCGCGATGTCGAGGTCGTCGAGCAGATGCACCTGGTCACCATTGAGCGTATGGCCGGCGCGCTGTCAGCCCGGTTGGCGCACCCGTTGTTCGGTGAACTTCGGCGTGCAACCGCCGGCGAGATGTATCTGTCCAGGATCCGCGGGCGGCTGGCGCGACGTCTGGCGAAGGATGCTGACCGCGATATGCACGCCACGGTGCGCAGGGCGTTCCTCACACTCGAATCCGACCTGCCGCCCGACCCCGCGCTGTTCGTGGATGCCGCACGATTCGCGATGACGCTGTTGGATCTCGACCTGGCCGACCGTTTCGCCACCGCGGCAGCCGAATCCGGGGTGGCTGAAGCCGCGGCGATACAGGCGATGAACACCGTCCTGCTAGGGCGCGGCGAACGGGCCGACGCGCTCTTGCGGGAAATGAGTACGAAGGGCCGCGCGGACAGCCATCGATGGGCCACGGTTCGCGCCGCCAACCTGACATGGATGTTGGGCCGGCCCGGGGAAGCCGCGGCAATCCTGGACGGTCTCGCGGCAGGGGAGGAGCAACCGGCGGAACAAGCCGACCGCATCGCGGTCGACGCCTGCATCGACGCCGTGTCCGGCCGCTGCGAATCCGCCGCGCACAAGGCGCGATCGGCTCTTGAGTCGGGAACGTTGCCCGATCTGCACACGATGATGGCCTCCATCGCGCTGGTGATGGCGCTCGGAGCGCTGGGTGAGGACGACGATCTCAACGCGGTCGCCGGCCGGGCGCTCGCCATGGCCACCACGTCTTTTCAGGCATCACACATGCGGTTCTGGTTCGGCAGTGTGTATGCCCGTGCCTGCCGGCTGACCGGACGCATCGACGAATGCGTGAAGTCGGCTCAGCAGCTGGCCGAATCGTCGCGTGAGATCCCCGGCCTTGCCTACGCCAACCTCGCGTTCCTGATGGGTAACGCCGACCTGGTCCGCGGTGAACTGCCCAGCGCGGTGAAACTTCTTCACGAGGCGCTGGCCGGTGTCGAAAAGCACGGCGTGACAACGGGTTTACGACCCGCCACCTGCTTCGCCCTGGCCGAGGCGCACGCCAAACTCGGGCAGCCCGACGGAGCGACGGCAGCGCTCACCGAAGCCCGGCAATCCGTACCCGCCGACTATGTGTTCATGCAGACAGGCTTGTCGCTTGCCACGGGCTGGACCCTGGCCGCCGGCGGCTCACTGGCCGAAGCCGTGGCGGTGGTGCAAGAAGCCGCCACGGATGCACGGAAGCGCGGTCAGCCCACTCACGAACTGGCTTGTCTGCAGGCGTCGTTCCAGTGGGGCGATGCGTCGGGAGCCATCCGCGCACGTGAAATAGCCGAAGCGTTGTCGCTGCCGCTGGCGGATGCGGTGGCGCAACACGGTGAGGCACTATCGGCCGGTGACGGTGACGGGCTGCTCGCGGCCTCGGCCCGCTACCGGGAGATCGGTGACCGGGCGACCGCCGCCGACGCCGCGGCCCAGGCGGCCGTCGCGTTGACCGCCGCGCAGTCGGGCAAACGCGGCCGGTACGCGGCGGCGTTGGCGCAGCAGCTGGCCGAAGAATGTGGCGGCCTGTCCACACCGGCGATGCGCAGTCCCGCGGTACCCGTCCGGTTGACCGGCCGTCAGCGCGAGATCGCCGAATTGGTTGCCGCGGGCCTGTCCAACCGGGAAATCGCCGACCGCCTCATGACGTCGGTGCGCACTATTGAGGGGCATCTGTACCGCGCGTGCCAACGGGTCGGGGCGCAGTCACGCAGCGACCTGGCCGCCATCATGCGGGCGGGCCCATCGGGCGGGCGTCCGCGGGGCTGACTAATCGCCGGGCCCCGCCTGGGCCACGCGGGCGCCGGGCGCACCCTCCTGCTCGATGGCCTCGGCCGCCAGCGGCGTTGGGGCACGACGCGAGCGGCGCAGCCGTCCTTCCAGCCACACCGCAAAGGTCGACAGCGCGAAGTTCACGCTGATCATCAGGATCGCGATGACGATCAAGGCCGGGAGGAGATTGCCGTACGCCGCGCCCAACTGGACGCCCTGGCGCACCATCTCGAGAAACGTGATTATGTAGCCGATCGCGGAGTCCTTGAGGACGACCACCAGCTGCGATATCAGCACCGGCAACATCGACGTGACCGCCTGCGGCAGCAGGACCGACCGCATCGTCTGGCCCCACATCATGCCCAGTGCGGACGCCGCCTCCGACTGCCCGCGCGGCAGCGCGTTGACTCCCGCCCGAACGATTTCGGCGATGACCGCGCCGTTGTACAGCGTCAGACCCGTGACGACACCCGCCAGCGCCAGGTGCTTGGACGGGAAGACGTCGTACAGCGCGTACAGGGAGTACGCGAAGAGCATCATGATCAGCACCGGCACGGCCCGGAAGAACTCGACGACCACCGAGCACACCCAGCGGATCGCGTTGTGCGTGGACAGCCTGCCCACGCCGAGGACGAAGCCGAGCACCAACGCCAGCACGATCGACATCGCCGCCGCGGTCAGCGTCCCTTGTACACCGGGCAGCACGTAGGTTGTCCACAGATTCGACGTCAGGAACGGTTCCCACTTCGCGGCAGTTAGCTGACCCTTCGAGTTCAGCCGGGAGTACACCACCCAGATCACCAGGGCGATGACCACCGCGGTGACGACGTTGAATACCCGGTTCCGCGCCCGCGCCCGCGGCCCCGGAGCGTCGAAAAGAACCGATGCCGTACTCATCAGCGGGCCACCGCCAGACGCTTACCCAACCACCCGAAGAACAGCCCCGTCGGCAGGGTGAGGATGACAAAACCGACCGCAAAGATCGTCCCGACCACGAGCAGCGCGGCGGTCTCCTCGATCATCTCCTTCATCTTCAGCGCGGCCTCCGCCACGCCGATCGCCGAGGCGATCGTGGTGTTTTTCGTCAACGCGATCAGCACCGACCCGAGCGGAAGGATCACCGCGCGAAAAGCCTGCGGCAGCAGCACGATCCGCAGATTCTGGCTGAATGTCAGGCCTAGCGACCGCGCCGCCTCAGCCTGGCCCAACGGCACCGTGTTAACCCCCGAGCGCACCGTCTCACAGACGAATGCCGCCGTGTAGACCGTCAACCCGAGCACGGCCAACCGGAAGTTGCTGTCCTCGATCGACGTCAGCGACTCCGGGTCGACCAGCGTGATCCCGAGCGTCTGGGACAGGCCGAACGAACAGAACAGGATGATCAACGTCAGCGGGGTGTTTCGCACCACGTTGACGTAGGTCGTCCCGATCCAATTGAGCATAGGCACCGGCGCCAGCCGCATGGCGCCCAGCGCCGTGCCGAGGATGAGCGCTCCGATCGCGGAGTAGACCGTCAGCTGGATCGTGGTCCAGAACGCCTCAAAGATCTGGCCGCGATACTCGGTGAAGATCTCCACGTCGGCTTCCTAAGCGGTGAGGCCCGCTCAGGTCTGGTCGATCTTCGGCGGCTCCGGAGCCTGGAGGCCGGCCGGGCCGAGGTTCTTGTCCCACGCCGCTTTCCAAGCCCCGTCCTGTCCCATCTTCACGATCGCGTCGTTGATCTTGGTCAGCAGCTCGCTGTCGCCCTTCTTCAGGCCGATGCCGTACCTCTCCTCCGAGAACGTATCGCCGACAAGCTTGAACGCGCCCGGAGTCTGCGCCGCGTAGCCGGCCAGGATCACCTCGTCGGTGGTCACCGCGTCGACCGCGCCGTTCTTCAGCGCCTCGACGCACGCCGAATACGTGTCGTACTGCTGCAGCTGCACACCGGCATACTCGTCCTTGATGCGCTGCGCCGGCGTCGAACCGGACACGGAGCACAGTTTCTTGTTGTTCTGCAGTGAGGCCGCACCGGTGATGTCGGTGTTGTCCGCGCGCACCAGCAGGCTCTGGCCGGTGATCAGATACGGCCCGGCGAAGTCGACCTTCTCCTTACGGGCGTCGGTGATGGAGTACGTGGCGGCGATGAACTTGACCTGATCGTTTTGGATCAGCGTCTCCCGTTGCCCTGACGGGGCTTCCTTCCACTCGATCTTGTCCTCGCTGTACCCGAGTTGCTGCGCCACGTACTTCGCGACATCCACGTCGAAGCCGCTCATGGTTCCGTCCGGGTTCTTCAGCCCCAGGCCGGGTTGATCGAACTTGGTCCCGATGACGATCGTGTCGTCACCGCCGCCATCACCACCGCCACAGGCGGTCGCCGACAGCGGCAACGCAATGGCGAGTGCAACGGCGGCTGCGACCCGCATTTTCAGAGACGGCATGGAAGGTTCCTTTCGCCGGGCGTTAGTGGTGGAGAATCTTTCCAAGGAAGTCTTTGGCGCGGTCGGTTTTCGGATTCCCGAAGAATTCGGCTGGCTCGGCCGACTCGACAACCGCGCCGCCGTCCATGAACACGACCCGGTTCGCCGCGCCCCGGGCGAACCCCATCTCGTGGGTCACCACCAGCATCGTCATCCCTTCGCGGGCCAGCGACGTCATCACGTTCAGCACTTCGTTGATCATCTCGGGGTCGAGTGCGCTGGTCGGCTCGTCGAACAGCATGACCTTCGGGTTCATCGCCAGCGACCGCGCGATCGCCACCCGCTGCTGCTGGCCGCCCGACAGCTGGGCCGGGTATTTGTCCGCTTGGTTGGCAATGCCAACTCGCTCCAGCAGTGCCATCGCTTCTTCGCGGGCCTCAGCCTTAGACTTCTTGCGCACCTTCATCGGCGCCAGCGTGACGTTATCCAGGATTGTCTTGTGCGCGAATAGGTTGAACGCCTGGAACACCATGCCGACGTCGGACCGCAACTGCGCGAGCTTGCGGCCCTCGTCGGGTAGCACCTCACCATCGATCGCAATGGTGCCGGAGTCGATGGGCTCGAGCCGATTGATGGTGCGGCACAACGTCGACTTGCCCGACCCCGACGGCCCGAGGACAACGATCACCTCGCCGCGATCCACGTCCAGGTCGATGTCCTTGAGCACATGAAGGGCGCCGAAGTGCTTGTTGACCGACTTGATCGAGATCATCGGCACGTCTGACGGAGTCGGATCGACAACTCCCACATCCGACCCGGTCGTCTCCATGGCTGCTGACCTTACTCAGGGAAGGCACTAATCGCCGGGAACTCGTCAAAGCGCCCGATTCTCCCGCCCGTACCATAGGGCCGTGACTTCGATGGTGACGCGGGAGGCGACGGCGGCTGACGCTGTGCGCCCACAGCAGCGCACCTATCAGGTCCGCACCTACGGCTGCCAGATGAACGTGCACGACTCCGAGCGGCTGGCCGGGCTGCTGGAGGCCGCCGGATACCGACGCGCCGCAGACGGCGCCGACGCCGACGTCGTCGTTTTCAACACATGCGCGGTCCGGGAGAACGCCGACAACAAGCTCTACGGCAACCTCAGCCACCTGGTGCCGCGCAAGCAGGCCGATCCGGACATGCAGATCGCCGTGGGCGGTTGCCTGGCCCAGAAGGACCGCGACGCGGTGCTGCGCCGGGCGCCGTGGGTGGATGTCGTGTTCGGCACCCACAACATCGGCTCGCTGCCGACGCTGCTCGACCGCGCCCGGCACAACAACGCCGCCCAGGTCGAAATCGCCGAGGCGCTGCAGGAATTCCCCTCGGCGCTGCCGGCCGCCCGTGAATCCGCCTACGCCGCATGGGTTTCGATCTCGGTGGGATGCAACAACACCTGCACGTTCTGCATCGTGCCGGCGCTGCGCGGCAAGGAGGTCGACCGCCGGCCGGGCGACGTCCTGGCCGAGGTGCAATCACTGGTCGACCAGGGAGTCATCGAGGTCACGCTGCTCGGACAGAACGTCAACGCCTACGGCGTCTCGTTCGCCGATCCCGCGATCCCGCGTGACCGAGGGGCGTTCGCGTCGTTGCTGCGCGCGTGTGGGCGTATCGACGGCCTCGAGCGGGTGCGCTTCACCTCGCCGCATCCGGCCGAGTTCACCGACGACGTCATCGACGCGATGGCCGAGACGGCGAATGTGTGTCCGGCGCTTCACATGCCGCTGCAGTCCGGTTCGGATCGGATATTGCGCGCGATGCGCCGCTCGTATCGGGCCGAACGCTATCTCGGCATCATCGACCGGGTCCGGGCCGCCATCCCGCACGCCGCGATCACCACCGACATCATCGTCGGGTTTCCCGGCGAGACCGACGAGGACTTCCAGGCCACGCTCGACGTCGTCGCGGCAGCCCGTTTTGCCAGCGCGTTCACCTTCCAGTACTCGAAGCGGCCCGGCACCCCGGCGGCCGAGCTGGACTGCCAGCTGCCCAAAGCTGTTGTGGCCGAACGCTATCAGCGGCTGGTCGAGCTTCAGGAGAAGATCTCGCTGGAAGAGAACAGCGCGCAGGTAGGACGCAGCGTAGAACTGCTGGTCGCGGCGGGCGAAGGGCGCAAGGACGCCAGCACTGCGCGGATGAGCGGACGCGCCCGCGACGGCAAGCTGGTGCACTTCACGCCAAACGCCGCCGACATCCGTCCCGGCGACATCGTCACCACCACCGTCACCGGCGCCGCACCGCACCACCTGATCGCCGACGGCACCGTGCTGCACCATCGGCGCACCCGGGCCGGGGACGCTCATGCCGCCGGGGCGCGGCCCACCGCTGTCGGCCTGGGCATGCCCGGAGTCGGTGCCCCGGAACCTGTGCCGGCCGTGGCCGGGTGTGCCCGGTGACCGCCGCCGGCAACCACCCTGATTCGGCCGGCAACGGAGACTTCGAAGAGTTCAAGGGCGACATCGATGCCGTCGAACGTCGGATGGCGCGCGAATTCGACCCTGGGCCAAGGGCCCTGGTTATCGCGATCCTGGTGTTTGTCGTACTGCTGTCGTTCATCCTGCCGCACACCGGCGGCGCGAGGGGTTGGGACGTGCTGGTCGGCGAGGCCGCGGCGATCGACGCGGGGGTGTCGCTGCCGTCGCGGGTATTCACCTGGCTGACCCTGGTTTTCAGCGTCGGCTTCTCGATGCTGGCGCTGCTGACCCGACGCTGGGCGCTGGCGTGGATCGCGCTGGCGGGGTCGGCCGTGGCCTGCGCGATGGGCATGCTGGCGGTGTGGTCGCGGCAGACCGCGGGCGAACAGCACCCCGGGCCGGGTATCGGGCTGATCGTCGCGTGGATCGCGGTGATCGTGCTCACCTACAACTGGGCCAGGGTGGTGTGGTCGCGCACCGCGGTGCAGCTCGCCGCCGAGGAAGAACGCCGCCGGATGGCCGCCGAGCGGCAGAAAAAGGGACTGCCGGACAGTATTGACGACAAGGACGACGAGCCGGACGGGTCGGGCGACCGGTAGCAGCCGGCCGAGGCCGGGATCGATAAGTCAATCTGCTGGATCGCCACGCCGACCGATGCACCGATCGAGAACCGCATTGAGGGCAGGCGTGAGGCCGTCAATGAACGCTTGTTTCGGTGTCGTCGCGACGAGATCCGCAGCCAGGACGTAGCGCGCGTAAATGACGCCGACCAACTGAGTGACGAGGAGGGCGGTGCACCGGCTTGCGTCTTCGTGCGTCACTCCTTCGTCACGTAGACGCTTGCCGATGGGTCCGGCCAGCACCCCCTCGACAAAACCCCGGGTGAGTGCTGAGCTCTCCGGTGCGCCACCGGCCTGGGCGATGGCCAACAGCGTGGGCCGATTGTCGGGGTCGTCCCAGGTCTCAACTAGGGCGGTCAACAGCCGCCGCAGCAAGTCGGCGACGGGTCCGTCGAGCTGATCGCCGATGATGACGGCCGGAAATGGCATTGCCGCTCAACCCATCCTGTATCGCCGCGTTCAGACTCACCCGGCCACGGTCAGTACGTTCGCGCGATAGGGGCACCTAGCGTTTCTTGCCGAGCGCCTCGGCCGCCGCCTCGGCCCACTGTCGCCACTGCTCGGCGTTGGCGCGCGCCTCCTCGGCGTCCTTGGTCCGGCCGGCCGCCTCGGCCTTCTCCGCCTGCCGCTCGAATTGCTCTGCCCGGGAACGGAACTGGTCGGCACGGGCCTGAGCCTCCGGATCGACCCAACTCGACGACGCCGCGTCGCGCACCTTCTTCTCCACGGCCCGAAGCCGTCGTTCCAGCTCGGCGCTGCGCTCGCGGGGGACCTTGCCGATCGCGTCCCACTTCTCCTCGATGGCGCGCAGCGCGGCACGGGCCGCGTCCACGTCGGCGGTGTCGATCTTTTCGGCTTCGGCCAGCAACGCCTCCTTCGCCGCGGCGTTCCCGTGGAACTCGGCGTCGCGCTCGGCGCTGGCGGCGTTGCGTGCCGTGAAGAACGTGTCCTGCGCCGCCTTGAACCGTTGCCACAGCGCGTCGTCGACATCCTTGGCCGCACGGCCGGCGGCCTTCCACTGCGCCAGCAGATCGCGGAACACCGCACCGGTAGCGCCCCAGTCGGTGGAGCCGGCCAGTTCCTCGGCGCGCTCACACATCGCCTCCTTGGCCTGACGGGCGCCGACCCGCTCGCGGTCGAGCTCGGCGAAATGCGATCCACGGCGGCGGTTGAACGTCTCGCGGGCCGCCGCGAAGCGCTTCCACAGCGCGTCATCGGTCTTGCGGTCCAGCCCGGTGATCGTCCGCCACTCCTCGAGGATCTCGCGCAGCCGGTCCCCGGCGGCCTTCCAGTGCACCGAGTTGGCCGCCAGGTCCTCGGCCTCGGCGGCCAGCGCCTCCTTGCGGGCGGTTTGTGCGGCCCGATGCTCGTCGCGACGGGCGCGTTCGGCCTGCGCCGTGGCGTCGGCGTGCTCGACGATCGTCGCCAGCCGGGCGGTCAACGCGTCGACGTCGCCCAGCACCGCGGCCGTCGGCAGGCCTTCGACCAGGGACGCCGCGGCCGCCTTGATCTTGCGGGCATCACCGGTGCCGGACGCGAGCCTCCGCTCCATCAGCGCGACCTCGGTGTGCAGGTCATCGAAGCGGCGGCCGAAATGCGCAAATGCGGCCTCGGTGTCACCGGCCTGCCACGAGCCGATCACCCGCTCGCCGGCGCCCGTAATCAACCACACCGTGCCGTCGGGATCGACCCGGCCGAACCGGTGCGGGTCGCTGGTTGGCGGTGCTGCGACCGTCGGCGCCGGTCGACCGGGGTGGGGAACGGGGCGTGGCGGTCCGGGCCGGGGCGCGGGCTTGGGCGTCGGCGGCGGTCCACCTGGCTCGCTGGTCGTCATATCCGTTACCTCGTACCCTCCGCGCGGTGTTCTCCGCGCACCTGCCGCGCGACGCGGCGCCCGAATAGCTGTGTCTCTCGAAGGCTATTCAAACAGGTCGTCGCGCCCCGCGCCCACGCCTTCGCGTGGCAGGCTCATGTCTCGACATCACCGGGAGGTCATCGATGGCCAAGGCGGACATCGCCGCCCTGCTGGCCCTCGGCGCTGCCTTCTTCATCGCGATCGGTGACGTCATCCACCAGCGCTCCGCGCATGAGGTCACCGACGAGCCGGTCGGCCACATCGGCCTGTTCACCCGGCTGCTGCGCGACCGCCAGTGGTGGCTGGGCAGCCTGGTGGCCGCCGCTGGATTCGCGCTGCAGGCCGCGGCCCTCGGCCTCGGCTCGGTGCTGCTGGTGCAGGCGCTGCTCGTCACCTCGCTGCTGTTCGCGCTGCCGATCAACGCGCGCCTGACGCACCGCCGGGTGAGCCGCTGGGAGTGGACGTGGGCCGCACTGCTGGCGGCCTCGGTGACGGTGATCGTGCTTGTCGGCAACCCGACCGCGGGGCATTCCCGCGCCTCCCTGGAGACCTGGATCGCGGTGGCGGTGGTGATGGGGCCGGCACTTGTGCTGTGCGTGCTGGGGGCGCGCGTCTGGTCCGGGGCGACCAGCGCGGTCCTGCTGGCAGTGGTGTCCGGCGCGCTGTGGGGGCTGTTCGCGGTGCTGACGAAGGGTGTGGTGGACCGGCTCGATGACGGCTTCTGGGCGCTGCTGCGCACACCCGAGCTGTATGCGTGGGCGCTGGTCGCCATTGCCGGCACGGCGTGGCAGCAGTCGTCGTTTCGGGCCGGCTCGCTGACCGCGTCGCTGCCCACCATGACCGTTGCCGAGCCGGTGGTCGCGTCGGTGCTCGGGATCGTCGTGCTGGGCGAGACGCTGCGCCCGGGCGATGCCGGATGGTTCACTCTCGTCGTGGCGGTGGTCGTGATGGTGGTCGCGACGGCGGCGCTGGCCCGGGGCGAGGCCGTCGCGGCCGACACCGGGAAACCCGCCGAGCTGACAGGCCACTAGTTTGGTGGCGTGCTGACCGCCATCGCGATGATCCCGTCCGCACCCGTCATGGTCCCCGACCTCGCGGGCGCCGCCGCTGCGGAGGTCGCGGATCTGCGTGAGGCCGTGTGCGTGGCCGCGGTGTCGTTGCCGCCGCGGTGGGTCGTCGTTGGGGTCGGGCCCGCCGACACCGTGGTCGGCCCGCAGTGGGTCGGCACGTTCGCCGGCTACGGCGTTGATCTGCCGGTGCGGCTGGCACCGGATGGCGATGTGGCGGGCGAGCTGCCGCTGTGCGCGTTGATCGCCGGCTGGGTGCGCGGTCAGGCAACACCCCAGGCGCGCGCCGAGGTTCGGGTGTATGCCCACGAACACGGGGTCGACGCGGCGGTCGCCCGGGGCCGGCAGCTGCGGGCCGAGATCGAGGAGGCCGCCGACCCGATCGGCGTGCTCGTCGTCGCCGACGGCGCGCACACCCTGACCGCCCCGGCGCCCGGCGGCTACGAGCCCGACTCGATTCCCGTGCAGCACGCCCTCGACGAGGCCCTGGCCGCCGGCGACATCGCGGCCCTGACCCGGCTACCCGCGACGATCGTCGGGCGGGTGGCGTACCAGGTCCTGGCCGGGCTCGCCGAACCGGCGCCACGGTCGGCCAAGGCGCTCTACCGCGGAGCACCCTACGGCGTCGGCTATTTCGCCGGTGTCTGGCAGCCATAACGCCATGCGACCGATCGCGATCATCGGCCCGACCGGCACCGGGAAGTCCGCGCTGGCGCTGGCGGTGGCCGAGCGGGTCGGCGGCGAGATTGTGAACGCCGACGCCATGCAGCTCTACCGCGGCATGGACATCGGCACCGCGAAACTGACCCCCACCGAGCGGCGCGGCGTGCCCCATCACCAGCTCGACGTTCTCGACGTGACCGAAACCGCGACCGTCGCCCGCTACCAACAAGCCGCAGCCGACGACATCGAGCGCATCGCCGAGCGCCGCTCGGTGCCCATCGTGGTGGGCGGATCGATGATGTACATCCAGTCGCTGCTCGACGAGTGGACATTCCCGGCCACCGACCCGGCCGTCCGCGCCAAATGGGAGCAACGGCTCGCCGAGGTGGGCGCGGTTGAGCTGCACAGGGAGCTGGCGTGGGTTGACGCGTTGGCTGCGAAATCCATATTGTCCACCGACGGCCGGCGGATCGTGCGGGCGCTGGAGGTGGTGGAGCTGACCGGGCAGCCGTTCGCGGCGTCGGCCCCGGCGATCGGTGCTCCGCGTTGGGACACCGCGATCATTGGATTAGATTGGGACACAGCCGCTCTCGACGAACGGCTGGCCACGCGTACCGACAAGATGTTCGTCGACGGCCTGGTCGACGAGGTGCGGACGCTGCTGGGCCGCGGACTGCGCGACGGCGTCACCGCCTCACGGGCGCTGGGCTACGCGCAGGCGATAGCCGCGCTCGACGACGGCGGGGGAGAAGAAGCACTGGCCCAGGCCCGTGAACGCACCTTCATCGGCACCCGCCGCTACGTGCGCCGGCAACGGTCGTGGTTCCGCCGCGACCACCGCATTGCCTGGCTCGACGGAGCCGGTCCCGACAACGTCGAACAGACGCTGCGGATGTGGCGGCACGTATCCTGAACAGGTGATGTTCGCCAAGGGCCACGGCACGCAGAACGACTTCGTGCTGCTGCCCGACCCCGAGTCCCGGCTGGCGCTGGCGCCCGGCACCGTCGCCGCGCTGTGCGACCGGCGCCGGGGCCTGGGCGCCGACGGTGTGCTGCGGGTGACGACCGCCGGGGCGGCGAAGGCCGCGGGCGTGTTCGACCGGCTGCCCGAAGGACTGACGGCCGGCGACTGGTACATGGACTACCGCAACGCCGACGGCTCGATCGCGCAGATGTGCGGCAACGGTGTGCGGGTGTTCGCCCACTACCTGCGGGTCAGCGGGCTGGAGGCCCGCGACGAGTTCGTCGTCGGCTCGCTCGCCGGCCCCCGCCCGGTCGTGCTGCACCACGTCGACGCCACAACCGCCGACGTCACCGTCGAAATGGGGAAGACCAACCAGCTCGGTACGGGCGAGGCGATAGTGGGCGGGCGGCCGTTCGCGGGGTTGGCGATCGATGTCGGCAACCCGCACCTGGCCTGTGTGGACGCCGACCTGACCGCCGACGAACTCGCCGCCCTCGATGTCGCCGCGCCCGTGCGGTTCGATGCCGATCAGTTTCCCGAGGGCGTCAACATCGAGGTGCTCACCGCGCCGCACGCCGGGGCCGTGTCGATGCGGGTACACGAGCGGGGTGTCGGCGAAACCCGCTCCTGCGGCACCGGAACCGTGGCCGCGGCCGTCGCCGCGCTGGCCTTCAACGGCGCCCAGACGGGGACGCTGCGGGTGTGCATCCCCGGCGGTGAGGTCGCCGTCACCGTCACCGACGCCAGCAGCTACCTGCGCGGACCGTCGGTGTTGGTGGCGCGCGGCGAACTATCCGAGGAATGGTGGCGTGCGCAGCAGCGTTAATTCGGATGCACGACCCGGTTGCGGCGTGCAAACCTGATATTGCCTATGACATATCCCGATTTCCCCATCAACGACACACCCAGTGCGGGTGAGTTGGCCCTCGAAGACCGCTCGGCACTGCGCCGGGTGGCCGGTCTGTCGACCGAACTCACCGACATCTCCGAGGTCGAGTACCGGCAACTGCGGCTGGAACGTGTCGTGCTGGTCGGTGTGTGGACTGAAGGCAGCGCCGCCGACGCACAGGCCAGCATGGCCGAACTGGCCGCACTCGCCGAGACCGCCGGCTCCGAGGTGCTCGAGGGCGTGATTCAGCGACGCGACAAGCCCGACCCTTCCACCTACATCGGCTCCGGCAAGGCGGCCGAACTGCGCGACATCGTCGCTTCAACCGGCGCCGACACCGTCATCTGCGACGGCGAACTGAGCCCCGCCCAGCTCACCGCGCTGGAGAAGGCGGTCAAAGTCAAGGTTGTCGACCGCACCGCGTTGATCCTCGACATCTTCGCCCAGCACGCCACCAGCCGCGAAGGCAAGGCGCAGGTGGCGCTGGCGCAGATGGAATACATGTTGCCGCGGCTGCGCGGCTGGGGTGAGTCGATGTCGCGGCAGGCCGGTGGACGGGCCGGCGGCAGCGGCGGCGGTGTCGGCCTGCGCGGCCCCGGTGAGACGAAGATCGAGACCGACCGCCGTCGCATCCGCGAGCGAATGGCCAAGCTGCGCCGCGACATCAAGCGCATGAAGCAGGTCCGCGACACCCAGCGCAGCCGCCGGCTGGCCAGCGACGTGCCGTCGGTTGCGATCATCGGCTACACCAACGCGGGCAAGTCCAGCCTGCTCAACGCGCTGACCGGGGCCGGTGTGCTGGTAGAGAACGCGTTGTTCGCCACGCTGGAACCCACCACTCGCCGTGGGGAATTCGACGACGGCCGGCCGTTCGTGCTGACCGACACCGTCGGGTTCGTGCGGCATCTGCCCACGCAACTGGTCGAGGCGTTCCGCTCGACGTTGGAAGAGGTGGTCGACGCCGACCTTTTGGTGCACGTGGTGGATGGCTCCGACGTCAACCCGCTGGCCCAGATCAACGCGGTCCGCCAGGTCGTCAATGAAGTCATCGCCGATCATGATGGCCGACCGGCGCCGGAGTTGCTGGTAGTCAACAAGATTGACGCTGCAGGCGACCTGGCCCTGGCCCAGCTGCGGCGTGCGCTGCCGGATGCGGTGTTCGTCTCCGCCCACACCGGCGAAGGCCTGGACAAGCTGCGGCAGCGGATGGGTCACCTGGTCGCGGAGACCGACACGATGGTCGACGTGACGATCCCTTACGAGCGCGGCGATCTGGTCTCCCGGGTGCACGCCGACGGCCGGGTGGACGCGACCGAGCACAACGCGGACGGCACCAGAATCAAAGCGCGGGTGCCGATTCCGTTGGCCGCCAGCCTGCGCGAGTTCACGACGTTCTAGCCGATGCACGCGCCGAGCGTGAAGCCACTGCGAAAAAATCGCGAAAATTTCGCAGTAGCTTCACGTTCGGCGATCCCGTGATCGGCCGATGCCATCGATGCCGTACACCTCGGTCGCCGGGGTGCTCATGACGCGTTGCGCGAGTTGTGCCTTCAGCTCGTCGAGGCGACGTTCTTGCTCGGGCTTGCGGCCTTGCAGGCGGGCCAGATCAATGAACTCGTCCGTCACGAATCCGTCACGCAAGAGCAGCGTAACAGCGCTTTCCCGGATGCTTACTTCGAACACGAAGTCCTCAAGCAGTCGTCCACGGTCGGGCCGGACTAGCGAGCGGTCGACCGTATAGCGACCGTCGGACACCGCCCTGGTCACTGCCTCGAATCCGTCGCGCGCGCCGGGCCCGCGGAACGGGGTTCGCACCACGATGCTTCGCCGCGCGGGTGGCTCACCCGGCGACAGCACCTCGAAGGCCCGCTGGAGCACCTTGAATGCCACGGCGACACCGCCCGGCGAGCCCGGGCCGTGGTACTTGAGCATGTCGTCGAACGAGAACGTGATCGTTCGCCCGAGCTCCTGCACCGCGATCGTCTCGATCATGGCCCGACTCTATTTCCGTTGGCCGTAAGCCTGTGCGAGTTCACGACGTTCTGACGCCAGGGCCCACGCCGAGTGTGCAGCCACTGCGAAAAAACTGCGAAAATTTCGCAGTATCTTCACGTTCGGCGATCCCGTGATCGGCCGATGCCCGGAATGAAGCGGCCGACTCGCCGTGTAGTCGCGGTAGGCGTCGCCATGGGCCCAGAGCTAATACGTCTCCTCGACACGCCTGACATGGAGCTCGATACCGAACCACAGCGCGACGACGCCGGCCATGGCGACGACGTTGGGCGTCATGAACGTGAAGATCGGGTTGCGGATGACCGAGAACAGTCCGCTGCGCGCAAGTTCGGTCCGTTCGGTGTAGTCGACGGTGGGCGCCATGACGCACCCATGCCCGACTGCGACCATGCCAATGCCGATGATGGCCAACGCCGTTCCGGCAACTCGCAGTGCGGTGAAGTCGAGATAGCGGATCGGGCCGAGCCGTCCGGTCGCCGCGAGCACCGCGCCGGCCACGGTTGCGGTCATGCCGGTCGACCGCGCGTGCACATACTCTCGCCAGATCGCGTCGACGGCAAAGAACACGACCCACAACGCCAGCGCCAGCAAGCCGAACGGCCTATCCATCGGCGGAAGCTCGGCTCACCTCGCGACGAGGAACTTCTTGAGCCGATCCGTGACCACGTCGGTCCGATCGATGAACACGATGTGGTTGGAGTCGTCGACGAGTTCCACCCGCGCATGTGGCAGCTGCTGCCGGTACCGATCGGCCGTCCTCGGTCCGTCCTGGCCGGTCTCGTCGCGGGGAATGAGGATCAGCAGTGGGATGCGGCTCGAGGCGAGCCGTTCGATGTTGCATCTCGCGCCGGGGCGCGGTTCACGCAAGTTGGCGCGGAAATTCGGCATTCCGAAGATGAACTGCTGCGCGATGGCGTGCCACGGCCCGGCGTGCAGTTTCGGAGCCGTCTCATCCGTCGTGATGGCGGCCAGCATCCACTCCGTCTTCGCCGCGCTGGGCCGAAGTTGAGTCTTGATAGCCATCTTGATGAGCCACTTCGTGCGCATGGAACTCACCATGCCTACGGGGCTCAACATCGCCAGCCGTTCGACGCGCCCAGGCCGTGCCATTGCGTAGTGCGTCCCCATCCAGGTGCCGATCGACGCCGCCACGATCGGGCTCCGCTCGATAGCGAGCGCATCATGCACCTCGTCGATCCACTGCACGACACGCGCGGGCGATGACATGACGTCCGTCGCCACACTCTTGTTGACATCACCGACAGCATCAAGCATTCGCACGTGATGCGACGCCGTCAGAGTCGGCAGCAGGGGCACCCACATCGTCGAGCTGAACGACTTGGCGTGCAGCGCGACCAGCGGTGGCTTCGACGGGTCCCCGGCCGTCAGCACATGTGTGGTGCCGAAGGACGTCTCGACGTCGGACTCCTCAACGGGCACCGGCGACAGCGCGATCGCCTCGTCGTAGAGCCGGCAGTACTCCGCGCGTGCTGCGTCGGTCTTGAACCCCGATGGACGTGCCGCCATGGCCCGACTATGGCACGAAATGCGGCGCGATCACCGGCGGTTCGTGCGCCCGCACCGGCGGCAGCGGCCCAGTGAACTTCTGCACCTGCACCAGCACGTGGGCACCGGTGCAGCCGCGGGCAAGCGACGACGTGCCGACATCCTCGGTCAAGACATTGGGATTGCCGTGCACACACATCGCGTCCGGGTCGGCGGGATCGGCCGGGTCGAACCAGGCGCCGGTCGACAACTGCACCACGTCGGGGCGCAGGCTCCCGTCGACCACCACGCCGGCCAGGCAGGCGCCGCGGTCGTTGAAGATCCGGACCACGTCACCGTCGACCAGCCCGCGAGCGGCGGCATCGGTTGGGTGCATCCGAATCGGTTCGCGCCCTTGCACTTTCGAAGCCTGGCTGGTCGCGCCGCCGTCGAGCTGGCTGTGCAGCCGGGACGCCGGCTGGTTGGCGAGCAGGTGCAGCGGATATCGCACCGCGCGGGCCCCGCCCAGCCATTCCGAGGGTTCGTACCATTTCGGGTGCCCGGCGCAGTCGTCGTAGCCGAATCCCTCGATGTCGGCCGAGAAGATCTCGATGCGACCGCTCGGGGTGGCAAGCCGGTGAGTCTGGGGGTCGGCCCGGAAGTCGGCCAGCAGCGTCAACCCGGGCTCGGTGGGCAGCCGCAGCCGACCCTGCCGCCAGAACTCCCCGAACGGGGGCACGTCGAAATCGAGTCCGGCGGCCCATTTTTCGTACATGTGCACCAGCCACTGCCAGGCGGTGCGCCCGTCGGTGAACTGTTCCCCGAAGCCCAGCCGGTCGGCCAGCGCGGCGAATGTCGTGTAGTCATCGCGGGACTGCGCAAACGGCTCCGTCAGCGCCGGCATCGCCACCAGCAGCGGGTCGTTGCGCGAACCGGAGTAGTCGTCACGTTCGAACGCGGTGGTCGATGGCACCACGATGTCGGCGTGCTTGGCCATTGCCGTCCAGTACGGGTCGTGCACCACGACGGTGTCCACGCCGGCCAGTGCCCGTCGCAGCCGGGGGATGTTCTGATGGTGGTGAAACGGATTGCCGCCGGCCCAGTACACGCACTTGATGTCCGGGTAGGTGAGCCGCAGCCCGTTGTAGTCGAATGCCTCGCCCGGGTGCAGCAGCATATCGCTGACCGCCGCGACCGGTATGAACGTCTGCACGGGGTTGAGGCCCTGCGGCAGCGACGGCAGCCGGCAGCGTAGCGGCGGCAGCCCCGGCTCGTTCATCGACCCGTAGCCGTGCCCGAAGCCGCCTCCGGGAAGCCCGATCTGGCCGAGCATGGCCGCCAGCGTCAGACCCGTCCACGGCGCCTGCTCGCCGTGGCGGATCCGCTGCAGCGACCAGCTGACCGTGACGATGGTGCGCCCGGCGGCCATCCGGCGGGCCAGCGCGGTCAGGTCGTCGGCGGGCAGCCCGCAGATCGCCGACGCCCACTGCGGAGTCTTCGGCACCCCGTCGTCAGCGCCCAGCAGGTAGCGCTCGAACCGGTCGTAGCCGGTGCAGTAGGCGTCCAAAAACGCGCGGTCGGCCAGCGATTCGGTGGCCAGCACATACGCCAGCGCGAGCATGATCGCCACGTCGGTGCCCGGGACCAGGGCATGCCATTCGCAATCGCCGTCGACGTCGTCACGCAATGGAGAAAACGACACGATGCGCCCGCCCCGGTCACGGAATCGGCGCAACGCGTCACGCGCCGGATGTGCCGTGGTGCCACCGTGATTGATCCCGGTGTTCTTGAGGGCCAAACCGCCGAAACACACCAGCAGGTCGGTGTGTTCGACGATGACCTCCCAGTCGGTGGACCGTTGGAACAGGTCATCGTGGGTGCCCACCACCCGCGGCATGATCACCCCGGTCGCGCCCAGGCTGTAGGAGTGCCGCGAAAATGTATATCCGCCAAGGAGTTTCAGGAAGCGATGTACCTGGCTCTGGGCATGGTGGAACCGCCCGGCGCTGGCCCAGCCGTACGAGCCGCCGTAGATCGCCTCGTTGCCGTGGGTGTCGACCACGCGGCGCAACTCGCCGGCCAGCAGCTCGGTGAGCTGGTCCCAGGAGACGGCCACGAACTCGTCGGCACCGCGCGCCGAGCTCGGCCCGGGCCCGTCGCGCAGCCAACCGCGGCGCACGGCCGGGGTGGCGATCCGCGACGGATGACGGATCGACCTGGGCAGGTTGCCCAGCAGTGGCGACGGATCGGTGTCGCCGTGAAGCGGTATCACGCCCACGATGTCACCGGAATCGACTTCGGCCGAGAACGCACCCCAATGCGTGAGGCTGGTGGGTGCGTGCGCCATGGCGGCGAGTCTAGGGCCGATCGGAGACGGCACGCCGTCCCCCAACCATCCGGTTGGGTGGTATATGGCCGCCGTAACAGCGCCTACCCGATCTGGAGGTCAGCGATGGCCGGTGTCGTCCGCAACGAGCGCACCCTGTTCGAGCCCGAGCAGCCTCGCCGTATAGCCGAGTTTCTCCCGTACTGTCGGCGTCCCGTCGTTTATCGTCGTTGAATCACAGTTGACGGACGCGGTATATAGCGGCGATCTTTGCCGCCGCTGGGAGGCCGGATGACGGGGCAACGGGCCCTGCTGAGCGGGGCGATTGGGCGCATGGCGGTCGGCCTGGTGACGGTGGCAGCGGTCGTCTTGCTCGCGCCGGTCGCGGCAGCGACCCCGGAAAGCGACGCCGACGGTGCCATCACTCAGGCGTGGGACGCAAGCGGCGGTCTCACCGGTCCGCTCGGGGCCAAGGAGGGCGGCGTCTACCCCGTTGGTGAGGGCTTCGGTCAGAACTTCGCCGGCGGCAAGGTCTTCTTCACGCCGGCCACCGGTGCACACGTCATGCACGGCGTGATCCTGGAGAAGTACGAGTCGCTGGGCGGGCCGGCCGACAGCGACCTGGGTTGGCCCACCATTGACGAGGGCCCCGGGCTGATCGGCCCGGACAGCCGAAACAGCACGTTCAGCGCCGGCGACGAGCCGGTGATCTTCTGGACTCCGGCCACCGGTGCCCGGGTGGTGCGTGGCGCCATCCGCCGCCGGGACAAGCTCGGCGGCTCGGCAGGACCACTCGGTGTTCCCGTCGAGGATGAGGCCTACCGCAGCGAGGTCGTCACGCAGAAATTCACCGGCGGAGAGCTGTCGTGGAACCCGCAGACCAAGGCTTTCACGACGGTGCCGCCCGAGCTGGCCGGACAGCTTGCCGGGCTCGAGGTCCCGGACGACCCCACCTCGGCCATCAACGCCGCCCGCCGCGCAGCGAGCGGTCCGATGGGTCCGCTGGGTGACAAGAAGGGCGAGCAGTACGACCTGGGGCCCGACGGCGTCGGTCAGGATTTTGCCGGCGGCAAGATCGTCTACAGCCCGTCGACCGGGGCGCACGTCGTCACCGGTCAGGTCCTGGCGAAGTACGAGAGCGTCGGCGGGCCGCTGGGTGACCTGGGGTTCCCGACCAGCAGCGAAGCGGACGGCGGTCTGGAACCGGCCAGCCGGACGAGCACGTTCGCCGCCGCGGACCGTCCGGTCATCTTCTGGACACCCGACCACGGCGCGGTGATCGTGCGCGGCGCGATGAACGCCGCCTGGGCCAAACTCGGGGGCGCCACGGGCGAACTCGGGGCACCCGAAGCGGATCAGACCGAGAACGGCGATGTCATCACCCAGAGGTTCACCGGTGGAGAGGTCTCCTGGGACTCCTCGACGAAAGCCTTCAGCACCGATCCGCCGAACCTGGCGTCCTCCCTGACGGGCCTCGAGGTGCCGGAAGTGGAGCCGCCCCAAACTCCCGACACCCCATCGGCGTCAGATACCGGCGACGGCAACTGGCTTTCGCGATGGTGGTGGCTACTGGTCGTCGTTCCGGTGCTGCTCGCGCTGGGGTCGTGGATGGCGCTGCGGGATCGTGGACGTCGCGACGAGGCTCAAAACGAGCAGACGGATGAGGCTCAGTTCGTGACACCGGACGACGCGGAACTCGGTGTCGATCCCCTCAGTGCTTACGCGCCCGCCGCGGCGGGACCCCGGCCGGCAAGCGGCCAGGATTACGACCTGTCCGCGCGGGCGACCGGGTGGGGCTTTGGTACCGAGACGCTCGACACCAATGGCGAGGATCGCGAAGACGAAGTCGATGAAACGCCTCTGGCTGACGACGAGGAAGTCTTGGAGCTTCAGGAGGATCCCGACGCCGTTGACACCGCGCCTACGCGTATCGAGTCGGACGAGTCGGAACCGATTGAGTCGGACGAGGCGGTTACGCGTATCGAGTCGGACGAGTCGGAACCGATCGTGTCGGACGAGGAGGCTACGCGTATCGAGTCGGACGAGGAGGCTCCGGGCAGTCGCCATGAGGCGGTAGTGCTCGACGAGCCGGCGTCGGATCGGATGTCGATTCATCTGCCGCTGGAGGACCCCTACGAGGTGCCCGAGGGCTATCCGATCAAGGCCGACACCAAGTTAGGCCTCTACTGGGCCCCGGATAGCGCGTTCTACGAAAGCGCGCGCGCCGAAATTTGGTTTGCCAGTGAGGAATTCGCTCTCACCAATGGCTTCTTGCAGGCCGGCCAGCCGCGTTCCTAGATCTTGCGGATGACCGTGACGACCCTTCCCAGCACGGCGGCGTCGTTACCGGGGATTGGATCGAACGCCGGGTTGTGCGGCATCAGCCACACCTGCCCGCGCGTGCGTTTGAACGTCTTCACCGTCGCTTCGCCGTCGATCATCGCGGCCACGATGTCGCCGTTGTCGGCCACGTTCTGCTGACGCACGACTACCCAGTCGCCATCGCAGATGGCGGCGTCGACCATTGAGTCACCAACCACCTTGAGTAGGAACAGCGATCCCTCACCGACGAGTTCGCGGGGTAGCGGGAAGACGTCCTCGACGGCCTCCTCGGCCAGGATCGGGCCGCCGGCGGCGATCCGGCCCAGCACCGGAACGAAGGTCGGTTCGGGTAGCGCGTCGGACCCGGCGACGTCGGTTTTCACGATCGGGGTAACGGCGTCGTCGGCCCCGCGGACGTCGACGGCGCGCGGTCGATTGGGATCGCGGCGCAGGTACCCCTTGCGCTCCAGCGTGCGCAGCTGGTGGGCCACAGACGACGTCGATGTCAGTCCTACCGCGTCACCGATCTCCCGGATGCTCGGGGGATAGCCGCGACTGGTCACCGAGGCGCGGATGACGTCGAGAATGGTGCGCTGACGTTCGGTCAGTCCGGCGTCGCGTCCCCGGCGTCCGGTGTCGCTGCTGTCGCTCATGGCGCCGAATGTAGTCGCCACCGGACCAATAATCAAACATGTGTTCGAGGCGTGTCGCCTTTTTGCGGCGATCTCAGCGATCTATCGAGCCTCTGGCGGGCTCGCGAACGCGCGCCGTGTCGACGCCTTCGAACGGCTCGGCAATTCACCGTCCGACGACGCGAAGATCCTGATCGATCCGTCGCTCTGGGGGACTTGTCGGTGGGGTGTTCTATCGTTCGGCTACGAATCGATCACATGTTCGGAAATCGAACGCATGAGCGATAATATTCGAACATAGGAGCGATCCCGCAGGGGAAAGGGGCAGGCAGATGACGATCATCGAGACTCGACACAGCCAGGCGGGGCCGGTGGCACGGCCGGGCCACCAGGCCGACTTGCGCCGGCGTCCCCGGTCGACGCGTCCAGGTGGTGCACCGCTGCGCTACCGCGGCCCCGGTGTCTTGATGTCGCGGGCGTCGCACCGGCCGCGCCCGATCACCCCCACGACCACCGTCGTGCTGGCGTTGCTGGCCGCGGCGATCACCGTGTGGCTGGGACTGGTGGCCCAGGTGGGCGGGGTGGTCGGCACCTCGGCCCCGGTGCCGAACCGGCTGGCCGTCGTCCAGGTGCAGACGGGGGAGACGTTGCAGCAGGTGGCGCGCCGGGTCGCCCCGTACGCGCCGGTCGGCCAGGTCGTGGAGCGGATCCGCGAACTCAACCAGCTCGACTCCGCGGCGTTGGATGCCGGGCAGACGCTCATCGCGCCCATCGGATGATGGTGCACCGTGCGCGCTGAAACTCGTTGAGCCGCGCAGGTACTCTCAGAGATGTTCGAGGTAGTTGTCGGCGGGCGCGGCGAAGGAGCGGTGATGCACTGTCCGTTCTGCCGCCATCCGGACTCGCGGGTGGTCGATTCCCGTGAGACCGACGAAGGCCAGGCGATCCGGCGGCGCCGGTCGTGTCCGGAATGTGGCCGCCGGTTCACGACGGTGGAGACCGCGGTACTCGCGGTGGTCAAACGCAGCGGCGTCACCGAGCCGTTCAGCCGCGAAAAGGTGATCAGGGGAGTCCGCCGGGCGTGTCAGGGCCGCCAGGTCGACGACGACGCGTTGAATCTGCTCGCCCAGCAGGTCGAGGACACCGTGCGCGCGACGGGATCACCCGAGGTCCCCAGCCATGAGGTGGGGCTGGCCATCCTGGGGCCGCTGCGGGACCTCGACGAGGTCGCCTACCTGCGATTCGCCTCGGTCTACCGGTCGTTCTCCTCCGCCGACGACTTCGAGCGTGAGATCGAGGCGCTGCGGGCACACCGGGAGTCGCCCCAGCCCACCACGGGCTGACCGCCCGCGCATCAGTCGATCTGCGTCGTCCCGTCGCTCGCGACCCGCCCGGCGATATGCACCCAGCCTTCGGGGCTCCACCGGGTATAGATGACCGACCCCTTGCCCTGCACGATCGTCAAGTCGCGACTGAGGTAATCGGTGATGCGCACCGCGGCAGCGCCGGTGGCCTCGTCCTCCGCCACGCCCAGATTCGCTGCGAACATTCTCGCGCGCAGCGCGCCCTGGTCTCGATCGGTCCACGTCCACAGATAGTGCTGAATGTCGTCGGGATAGTCCGCCGGATCCGCGGCGAAGAGCTCCTCGGTGGCGTCCAGCTCGTGAATGGCGAACTCGGGCGCCCATTCCGAGCGGGCCCTGACCGCGGTCAGGGCGCCGTCATAGCTGACCTGCACCACGCCGGCAGGCACCCGCAGGGTGCGCAGCGGAATACCCTTCTCGCGCAGCCACCAGGACGCCCCCACCGTCGGGTGCCCGGCGAAAGGTAGTTCGGTCACCGGGGTGAAGATGCGGGCATGCGCGGTGCTGGCGCCTTGCTCCGGTACATCGATGAAAACCGTTTCGCTGTAACCCAATTCGGTGGCTATCCGCTGGCGATCCGCGGGGTCCACCGTGCCGGCGTCGACCACGCCGAGGGGGTTTCCGAACTTGCCGTCGGGATCGGTGAAAACGCGAAGCACTGTCACGTCGATAGCCATGTGCCCGATGCTACGACGTGGCGGCCGGGCGATGATCAGGTGGCGCTACGTTCGTCGGTGCCCATGGCGTCCAGCACCGCTACCCGGGTGTCGACCGGTCCGGAGATTGCACCTTCGCTGATGCCGGTACGCAGCAGATCGCGCAGCATATCCTGGTCGTAGGTGGCCGGATCGGTGGAGTCGATGAATCGCTCGACGACTTCGACGAAGCGGTCCGGATCGTCGTGGAAGGGGAAATGTCCCGAACGCTCGAAGACTTCGAGTCGGGAACCGGGCATCGCGGCATGCGCGAGCCGGGCTTGGCTGACCGGGAGCACCGAATCCCGTTCGCCCCAGATCAATTGCACGGGAACGGATTCGGTCAAGTAACATCGGTCCAGCATGGTGACGACCTGGCCGCGCCAGTCCACCACGGCGCGCAATGTCCGGGCGAACGCCGACGACGCGGTCGGCTCGGGCAGGTCGGCCAGAATGCGCAGCACGTCGGGCAGGTCGCGGCCCAAGCCCGTGGAACCCAGCACCGCGCCGGCGACCCGCCCCGCCGCCTGCAGGACGGGCAGCACCAGCGGCACCCGTAGCAAGGCGAGTGCCTCGCTGCCCAGCATCGGTAGGGAGGCCCAGCGCAGCGCGATGTTGACGTCCTTGGTCACCCCGCCTGCGCTGACCAGGATCAACCGGTCGACCAGTTGAGGGAACTGGTAGGCGAACTGCATGGCCACCCCGCCGCCCAGCGAGTGCCCGATGACGGTGACGCGGTCGATGTCCAGGACGCTCAGCAGGTCCCGCATGCCGTTGGCGTAGGCGGCCACGGAATAGTCGGCGCGTGGCTTGTCGGACTTGCCGTGGCCCAGCAGGTCGGGCGCGACAACGGTGAACCGCTGGGCCAGCTTGGGCTGCACCGTGCTCCACGTGGTGGAGTTGTCACCGATTCCGTGGATCAGCAGTATCGTCTCGCCCGTTCCGGCCACCCGGAACGCGCGCCGGTATCCGTGGATGGTGCGGAACTGCAGCGACGGCGTCAGTTCGCGCACGGGGCGCAGGTTGGGCTTTCGCTCCGTCATTTCGCCAACTTCGTTGTCGGGCCGGGTGAGGGCTGCTAGTTGCTGTCTTCGCCTTCTTGGGAGCCTTCTGTGAACTTGTCGCCGGCCTGTTGTGCGAGGAATCGTTCGAACTCGGCGCCGAGTTCGTCACCGCTGGGCAGATCCTCGTCGCTCGCCAGCAGCGACCGGTTCTCCTGAGCGGCGACGAAGGCATCGTACTGGCGCTCCAGCGCCGTCACCACTTGAGCGACTTCACTACTGGCCTCGACCTGCTCGTTGATCTTGGCCTGCACTTCCGCACCCGCTTCATCCAGGGCGGTCAGCGGGATCTGCAACGAGCCGCACTTGGCGACCTCGGCGAGCAGCGCCTCGGCGGCCGGGGGATAGTCCGTCTGGGCCAGATAGTGCGGCACATGCACGGTGAAGCCGACGACCTCGTGGCCGTGCTGGGCCATCCGGAACTCCAGCAGATTGGACACGCTGCCCGGAACCTGAACCTCGCCCACCCACGCCTGGTGATCGGCGATCAGCTCCTTGTCGTTGGAGTGCGCGGTCAACGTCACCGGCCGGGTGTGCGGCACCGCCATCGGAATCGTTCCCAGCCCGATGACCCGGCGCACGCCGAGCCGCTCGGCCAGCAGCCGCACCGCGGTGATGAACCGTTCCCAGCGCAGGTCGGGCTCCATGCCGGCGAGCAGCAGGAACGGTGTCCCGACGCTGTCGTGCAGCGCGTAGAGGTTGAGTTCGGGGTCCTCGTAGTGCGTGAAGTGGTCGGTCTTGAACGTCATCAGCGGCCGCCGGGACCGGTAGTCCAGCAGTTCGTCGATGGCAAAGGACGCCACGAGCTCGGTATCCAGCGTGTTCTTGAGGTGCTGGGCGGCCAACTGGATGGCGTGCCCGGCATCCGAGAACCCCTCCAGGGCGTGGATCATCACCGGCCCGCGCCCATCCGTCGAGGACAATTGGGGTGCCGGAAACTCCAACTCGTACATCCCGGTCTGTTCGGGCTGGTAGTTCTGCTCCTGGTTATCGGCCATCGGCCTCGCCTCCTCGTGACAACCAGTGTCCCGCATGTGGCAGCTGTCGCCATTGCGGCTCACCCAATTGTTCGAACACGGCAGCGCGGATGCCGCATTCCACCGGGTGCCCGTATCGGCGCCGGCTGAACCCGCCCGGCCTCGGGGTTTGCCCGCTGCCACCGGCGGGGCGGTCGGGCATGATCGGTGGGCATGCGCGTATCGGCGGCAGTGATGGTCGTGGTGACCGGTCTAATTGCGGCGCTGACGGCGTCTTGCGCCCGGCCGGCAGCGCCGGAGCAGCACGCCGTCGCGGCCATCACCGCCCCGGCGACTGCGCAGCCGGTTGCGCCGGATCCGCGGGTGGGTGCGGTCTTCCTGGGCGGCGGCTCGCTGCACACCTGCAGCGCTGCAGTGCTGGACTCGGCCAGCGGCGATCTGATCCTCACCGCCGCGCACTGCGTGGCCGAGGGTATCGACGCCGAGTTCGTCGCGGGCTTCCACAACGACGCCGCACCCGAGGACATCTGGCGGATCGATGCCGTCTATCTCGACCCCCGCTGGGTGCAAGACCAGGACCCGCTGGCGGACTTCGCGATCGCGCGGGTGAGCCGTGATGCCGGCGGGTCGGTGGAAGCTGAGGCCGGCGGCGGGCTGGCGCTGGGGCCCGCGCCGCAACCGGGCACCGTCGTCACAGTCACGGGCTACGGGCTGGGCGTCGGGGGCGGCCCCATCGGCTGCCGGGCGGTCACGGCGGAGGCGACCGGCGGCTTCCCGTCATTGCCGTGCGCCGGCCTGATCGATGGGGTTAGCGGTGCGCCGTGGACCACTGGGTCGACCGTCACGGGACTGATCGGTGGCCTGGACGGCGGCGGCTGCGAGGAGAACGTCTCCTATTCACCGCCGTTCGACGACCAGATCACCCGCGTGCTCAGGCGGGCCGAGGGGGGCGGCCCCGCCGATCAGGCGCCGACCGTGTTCGACGACAATTGTTAGGGCATCAGGTCCGGAACTGGCTCAGCGCGCGCAGCTTGTTCATCACGTCCAGCGCCGCGACCTTGTAGGCCTCCGAGAAGGTCGGATAGTTGAACACCGCGTCGACCAGGTATTCGACCGTGCCCCCACACCCCATCACGGCCTGACCGATGTGCACCATCTCGGTGGCGTTGGTGCCGAAAATGTGCACACCGAGCAGCTTGAGGTCGTCGGTGGAGACCAGCAGCTTGAGCATGCCGTAGGAGTCGCCGGCGATCTGCCCGCGGGCCAACTCGCGATACCGGGAAATCCCGACCTCGTAGGGGATCGAATCCTTGGTCAGGTCCACTTCGGTGGCGCCGACATAGGACACCTCGGGGATGGAGTAGATGCCGATCGGCTGCAACTCGGTGATCCCAGACGTCGGCTCGCCGAACGCGTGGTACGCCGCCAGCCGACCCTGTTCCATCGATGTCGCGGCCAGCGCGGGGAAGCCGATCACATCGCCGACGGCGTAGATGTGATCGACCTTCGTCTGGAACTCGTCGTCGACGAAGATCCGGCCGCGGTTGTCGGATTCGAGCCCGGCGTTGGCCAGGTCCAGGTGATCCGTCTGACCCTGCCTGCCGGCCGAGTACATCACCGTCTCGGCGGGAATCTGCTTGCCGCTTGCCAGCGTGGTGACGGTGCCCGCGGAGCCGACGTCGACGGCGGTCACCTCTTCGCCGAACCGGAACGTCACCGCCAGGTCGCGCAGGTGGAACCGCAACGCCTCGACGACCTCGGGATCGCAGA
This sequence comes from uncultured Actinomycetota bacterium, assembly GCA_963799495.1. Taxonomy (GTDB): domain Bacteria; phylum Actinomycetota; class Actinomycetes; order Mycobacteriales; family Mycobacteriaceae; genus Mycobacterium. Next base: position 100,535 of record CAWCXH010000025.1, on the reverse strand, counting down.
AGTCCAGCATCGCGTCGCGCTTTTCCACCACGGTCACCTTGGTGCCCAATGCGGCGAACATCGACGCGTATTCGATGCCGATCACGCCGGCGCCGACGACGACCATCGACGACGGGATCGACTTCAGGTCAAGGATTCCGTCGGAATCGAGCACCCGTTCCTCGTCGAACTCGACACCGCCCGGGCGCGCGGGCTTGGTGCCGGTGGCGATGACGATGTAGCGGCCGCTGACGGTGATTCGCTCCGCCCGGTTCGGGTCCTCGACCAGTATCGTGTGCTCGTCGACGAAGCGGCCGTGCCCACTGTAGAGCTCGATGCGGTTGCGCATCAGCTGGCTGCGGACCACGTCGATTTCTTTGTTGATGACGTGTTGGGTGCGGGCCAGCAGGTCGGCGGGCGTGATCTTCTCCTTGACGCGGTAGCTGGCGCCGTAGAGCTCACGCTGGCTCATGCCGGTGAGGTAGACCACCGCCTCACGCAGCGTCTTGGACGGGATGGTCCCGGTGTTCACGCAGACGCCGCCGAGCGTCAAGCCCCGCTCGATGACCGCCACCGACTTGCCGAGCTTGGCCGCCGCAATGGCGGCCTTCTGCCCGCCGGGACCAGAACCTATGACGACGAGGTCATACTCCTGCATAGAACCCATGACAGAAGGTGTACGCCGGTCGAGGCGATCTTGCATGCCGACGACGTCAATAGCTCGTGAACAAAGGCCGTAATCGGGTGTGCCCGCGCGCCTGAGCACCGGCCGGGCCCGGTGGTGAGACGATGACCGCAATGGTCAGCAGACGTCTGCGGTGCCCTGTCGGATCGGGAACCGCCCTTCTCGGGTGCGCGCTGGTGATGGCGACGGCGTTGTTCGTCGGCTGCACCCGCTCGGTCGACGGAACGGTGCACGCTGCCGACCGCGATGCCCGACCTGCCGGGCCGATTCCGTTGAGCGACTTACTTATTGAACCGGATCGGTTTCCCGCCCAGTACCCGGCGGTGGTTCTCGACCGGACATCGGTGGATCAAGCGATCCGCGATATCGACGGCGTCGAGGCGGGAGCAATTGTGACACCGCCGGTTTGCGCGCCGCGGGCACCAGGGGCCTCGCCGCAGGACGCCGTCGCGGTACAGGGCGTCGACACTGCCACCTCGAGCAGTCTCACCGTGGCCATCACCCGTGCCGCTACCGCGCTGAGCGCCCGTCGCGACCAGTTGAGCGCCTGCCCGTCGTTCACCACCACCGCCGGCGAGCGCAGCACCACCGTTACCGCCACCGTGGTTCCCCCGCGACCGGTTGACGCCGACGACAGCCTTGCAGTGGAGCAAACTACGTCCACGTCGTCGGGGGAGAACCTGCGGTCGCTGACACTGGTGGCGCAGGTCGCCGACGTGCAGGTGGCGGCCGCGTGGATCACGGCAAGCGCCGACGCGCCACCGGACACCCAATCATTGGATGCCCTGTTCACCGACGCGGTGCTCAAGGTGCGCCGCGGCGGTCAGCCGTAGACCATCCCCAGTCGCGACTTCATCCCCAGGCCGGGTGGCCGGTCGGTGCGGCTGCGCATATCCGACGGTGTCGATTGCCACCGTCGGGGCATGACAACATCGCAACCGCCTGACTTTCATCTCAACCGGCCTTCAACCCTGATCGCCGCGCTGCCTGCCGTGCTCGGCTTCGTGCCCGAGAAGTCCCTCGTCCTGGTAACCGTCGACCGTGGCGAGATGGGCTGCGTTATGCGCGTTGACCTTTCGCCCGACCTCGTCGCGTCGCTGGAACACATCGCCGACGTGGCCGCCTCGGCCAGACCCGATTCCGCGATCGCTGTGGTGGTCGATGAGGCGGGTGCGGCGTGCCGGATGTGCAACGACGAATACCGCGAACTTGCCGCCGCGTTGACGACGTCGCTCGCGCAGCGCGGGATCGAGCTGTTCGCCGCCCACGTCGTCGACAGGGTGGCCGCCGGGGGACACTGGCATTGCGCGGACGGGTGCGGCAACGGCGGGGTGGTCGACGACCCGTCGGCGTCCCCGCTGGCATTGGCGGCCGTTCTGGACGGGCGCCGGCTCTACGGCCGCCGCGCCGAACTGCAGGAGGTCATCGGCGTCACCGATTCGGCCCGCAGCGCCAAGCTGGAGTCCGCGATTCGCAAGCGAGCCGAGAAACGCTGTGGCGCTGGGCCCTCCGACGCGGTTACGCGTAGCGATATCAAGGACGCGATGGCTGCGGCCGCGCGCGTGGCTTGTGGGGTTGAACTGTCCGACGCCAGGCTGGCCCGGCTGGCGAGCGCGTTGACCGATCCGCTTGTGCGCGACACGCTGTATGCCCTGGCGGTCGGGGAGGATGCCGCGCAGGCCGAGTCGCTGTGGGCGATGCTGGCGCGGACCCTGCCAGACCCGTGGCGGGTGGAGGCGCTCGTGTTGCTGGCGTTTTCGGCGTATGCCCGCGGCGACGGCCCACTGGCCGGGGTGTCGTTGGAGGCGGCGCTGCGCTGCGAACCCACCCACCGGATGGCCGGCATGCTCGACACCGCACTGCAATCGGGCCTGCGGCCCGAACAGATCCGCGAGTTGGCGGTCACCGGGTATCGGCTGGCCGACCGGCTCGGGGTGCGGCTGCCGCCGCGCCGGGCCTTCGGCCGGCGGGCCGGCTAATGCGTCCGGCGGACAGGAGCGAAGCGACCCGGGGATGTGGTCGCTTCAGACCTTCTCGACCTTGACGGCGTGGGCCATGTGGTGGGGCAGCTCGACCTGCTGGTGGCCCGGAATCACGATGTTGACCCCGCCGTTGTCGTTGGCCTCGACCGTCACACGGGCGTTGGGCACCACACCGGCATCCTTCAGCCGCGCGATGAGGTCGGCGTCGCCCTGGACATGTTCGGTGAGCTGGCGCACCACGACCGCGACCGGCATGCCTGACGGCAGCTCGGTGAGCCGGACCAGATTCACGTCGTCACGACCGGTGAGGTTTGCGCCGACCCCGAGTTCGGAGAGGCCGGGGATGGGATTGCCGAACGGTGACGTCGTGGGGTTATCGAGTACCTTCACCAGGCGCCGCTCGACGTCCTCGCTCATCACGTGCTCCCAGCGACAGGCCTCGGCGTGCACTTCCTCCCACGGCAACCCGATGACGTCGACGAGCAGCCGCTCGGCGAGCCGGTGCTTGCGCATCACGGCGATGGCAAGGGCGCGGCCTTTTTCGGTCAGCTCGAGGTGCCGGTCACCGGCGACGTGCAGTAACCCGTCGCGCTCCATCCTCGACACGGTCTGGCTGACGGTGGGTCCGCTCTGCTCGAGGCGCTCCGCGATGCGGGCACGCAGTGGGACCACGCCCTCTTCCTCGAGGTCGTAGATGGTCCGCAGGTACATCTCGGTGGTATCGATCAGATCGTTCATTACGCACCCTCCGTCACGGCAGAGTCTACCGTTCTAGGGGCTTGAACTGCGGTCCATCGTCCCGCCGACACAGCAATAACCCCGCCGGTTGCCGGCGGGGTTATTGACCGCAAATCGCTAGCTGGCGTAGGAGCGCAGCCGATCGGCGCGTTCGCCGTGACGCAGCTTTGCCATCACTTCGCGCTCGATCTGGCGGACCCGCTCGCGCGAGAGCCCGAATAGCTTGCCGATCTGGTCGAGGGTGCGGGGCTGGCCGTCGTCGAGCCCGAAGCGCAGCCGGATGACCTGCTGCTCGCGCTCGTCCAGCGTGGCCAGCACGTGGCGGATATCGGTGTGCAGCAGCTCGGAGATGACCGCGTTCTCGGCCGACATCGCCTCGGCATCCTCGATGAAGTCGCCCAGCGGCGCCTCCTCGTCGCTGCCGACCGGCATGTCGAGGCTCACCGGGTCGCGGCTGTGCTCGAGCAGGTCGGTGATCTTGTCCACCGGGATGCCGGACTCGGCGGCCAGCTCCTCATCGGTGGCCTCACGGCCGAGGTTCTGATGCATCTCCCGCTTGATCCGGGCCAGCTTGTTCACCTGCTCGACCAGGTGCACCGGCAGCCGGATGGTGCGGCTCTGGTCGGCCATGCCGCGGGTGATTGCCTGCCTAATCCACCAGGTGGCATACGTGGAGAACTTGAAGCCCTTGGTGTAGTCGAACTTCTCCATCGCGCGGATCAGGCCGAGATTGCCTTCCTGAATGAGGTCAAGCAGCGGCATGCCCCGGCCGGTGTAGCGCTTCGCCAGCGACACCACCAGCCGCAGGTTTGCCTCCAGCAGGTGGCGGCGCGCCTTCTCACCGTCGCGGACAACCGCGCCCAGGTCGCGTTTGCGGTTCTCGCCCAGACGCCTGCGGGTCTGGAGCAGATGCTGCGCGTAAAGGCCCGCCTCAATGCGCTTTGCGAGCTCTACTTCGTCCGCGGCATTGAGCAAGGCCGTTTTGCCGATGCCATTGAGATAGACGCGCACGAGATCAGCGGCTGGGCTCTGAGCGTCCAGATCGGTGTCAACGCGGCTAATGGTGGCATTTGCCATTCCGGCCTCCTGCTCGGCTCGAACTGTCAAAAGCTACAACGCCCGAGTGCCGATTAGAGTTCCCGCCAGTCGGCCAATTCACACCTGCTGATCTGCGGTTATTCGCCGATGACCTGAGAATGTCCTGAGAATAGAGCTAGAAGCCGCTCAATCGGGAACATCGCCTTGCGGCGCCGCCGAATCCGGTTGCGGCGCCGGCTCTGTGCGGCGTTCCAGCGCGGGGTGCTCCGCCGTCGGAAACAGCGGTATACGCCTGCGCTCGTAACGCCGCGGCTCCTCGGCGCGGCGCGGCGGCCGGTCGTTCGCGATCAGCACCGCCATCCACGGCAGCGGAACCGACACCACGATGATCGCCAGCGAGAGGAGGCCGTTCTGCCAGATTCCGTAGGCGACCGCGGCGAGGATCAGCGCCGGGACGCGGCATGACATCAGGATCACGTATTTGCGAACCCGCTCGCGGTGCTGCACCTCGTAAGCGGGTGCGGCGCGGGTGATCAGAACCGGCCGACCGTCATCGTCGAAACCCAGCTCTTGGCCGTGTTTCATACCCCCACTGTTCCACACCTTGCGATGGTTGTACGGGCCGGTTTCGTGGCGGGCACAATGAACGTATGCAGACTCAGACGATCGAGCGCACCGACACCGAAGAACGCCTTGACGACGGGACCGACAGCGACACCCCCAAGTACTTCCACTACGTCAAGAAGGACAAGATCGCCGAAAGCGCCGTGATGGGTACGCACGTCGTGGCGCTCTGCGGCGAGGTGTTTCCGGTGACCAAGGCCGCCAAGCCCGGCTCGCCGGTGTGCCCGGACTGCAAGCGGATCTACGAGGCCCTCAAGAAGTAGCCGAGTCCGCGCCATCGCCGGCGCCCGTGCGGGCAGCCTGCCTGGCCGGCCCAGCGCCGCCGTTGCTGCGCGACTCGGCCTTCTGCTCCAGCCAGCCCCGAAGCCGCCGTGCATGCGTGTCCGGCGCCGGCCATTCCTCCTCTATCGCGGCGTTGAGTTCTGCACCCAGCATGATCGAGAAGCCCAGAAAGAACGCGAACAGCAGGAACGCGATCGGCGTCGCCAGCGCGCCATAGGTGTAGCCCGTGCTGGTGATCCACGTCAGATAGACCCGCAGGCCGAACGTCGCGACGAGGAACACCACCGCCGCCAACACCGAGCCCCACAGCAGCCGATGCGATGGCAGCGGCTTGGGCAGCGAGACCCGGTACAGGATGTTCACGGCCACGACCAGGCCCAGAAACAGCACCGGGTAATAGCCGAATCGCAGCACGCTGTCCCAGCTGTCCGGGAGAAACTCGGCGATCTTGCGGGGCCCAAGCGCAAGGAATGGTGCGCTGACGATCGCGAAGACCAACATCACCACGTACAGGCCAAGCGCATAGAAGCGCTGGCGCACCGGGTGACGGAGCGGCGTCTGGTCGTGGGCCTCCACGATCGCATCGACGAACGATGAGATCGCCGACGATCCCGCCCACAGGGAGATCACAAAGCCGACTGACACCACCTCGCCGCGCGCCCCCCGCACGATGTCGCGGACCGTCGGCTCGATGATCTCGTTGACCACATTGGTGGAGAAGAACCGATCGGCCGTGCTGATCAGCTGCTCCTCGATAGTCAGCAGTGTCTCCGGGCCGAACAGCGGTGCGACGTAGGCGAGGCTGCCCAGCATCCCCAGCAGCAGCGGGGGCAATGACAGCGCCGACCAGAACGCCGCCTGGGCCGCCTCCGAGAAGATCGAATCGTCCCAGCTTTTCGACAACGTGCGACGCACGAGGGGCCAGATGTGGTGACGCGACGGTTTAACCGGCGGCTGGTCAGTCATGACCAGTCCAGCATTCCTGACGAATGCAATCCTGCCCAGGCGACGCTCCGGCTAGGGGCTACGCCTCCAGCGGGCTGACTTCGAGCACGGCGGCCAGCTCGACGAGCTTGGACTCATGCTCGTTGGCGTGGTGCTGGCAGAAGAGCAACTCGGCTCCAGAGGGAAGCGTCGCGCGTACACGAGCGGCGGCGCCGCATCGGTCGCAGCGGTCAGCCCTGGTCAGTTCGGGACTGGTCAGAGTTGCGTTCATGACTCCTCCGGGTGGGTGCTGTTCGCGTATGTCTACTGTCTCAGACGTTTTCGGTTCCAGCTTTGTTCCCCGGGGTTCATCGGGGTGTGTCGTGTCTCACGCGTTTGCCGTGTTGCGGGGCGGGCAGGCTGGCGGTATGAATCCGTCCCCGCCCGTCCTGGTCCACCTGTGCAGCGCCGAGGACTGGCAACTGGCCACCGCCTGCGGTGAGCATCGACCCGACTCCCTCGACGCCGCCGGGTTCGTACACCTTTCGACGCCTGAGCAGGTGCATCTGCCGGCCAACCGACTGTACGCCGGCCGCACGGATCTGGTCCTGCTGCGTGTGGATGCCGCCCGGCTCTCCGCGCCGATCCGCTGGGAACCCGGCGTGCCGGCCGATCCCGACTCGATGGTCTTTCCACATCTGTACGGACCGTTGCCCGCCGCCGCTGTGATAAGTGTCACGCCTTATCGGCCGGACGACGACGGACGGTTCCCCCCGCTGAAATAGGCGTCGGCCTCGATCTCGACCATCAGCTCGGGTGAAATGAGCGCCGACACCTCGACCATCGTGGCGACCGGTCGGATCTCGCCGAAGACTTCCGCGTGCACGACACCGACCTCCCGCCACAGTGAGATGTCGGTGACATAGATCCGGGTGCGCACCACGTCGGACAGCGACGCGCCAGTCTGCTCCAACGCAATCTTTATGCGGCGCAACGCTTCCCGGGTCTGGTCGGCGATATCGTCGCCGGCACCGGTGGTACCGGCGACCACGACGTAGGGCCCGGTGCGCACCGCGCGCGAATAGCCCACCGCCGACTCGTACGGCGAGCCCGACGACACGTTGACGCGCCTATCAGACACGCCGTGAGGGTAGGAGTTTGCGCTCGCCTTCTCGCCCAAACCAACGTATGGGCGCAAAAGATGAGATGTGTTGAGGACCCCCTCTGCTCGGACGCACGCTGATTGCGTCAGAGAAATTTTCAGGAGCTCGAGGAGGTCCGATGACAATCGTAGGTGGCTTTGATGTGCACCGGAAGCAGTTGACGTTCGACTACATGGATAGCGAAACCGGGGAGGTGCGGTCGGGCCAGATTCGTCCAGCGACGCGGAAGATGTTGCGGAACTGGCTCGATGAGCACTGTCCCCGCGGGGATGCGGAGTTCGCGGTGGAGGGCTGTACCGGATGGCGGTATGTGGTCGAAGAACTGACCGCGGCTGGGGCGGTGGCGCATCTGGCCGACCCCGCCGAGACCGCCGGACTGCGGGGACCGAAGAAACGGGCCAAGAGCGATCGCACTGATGCTCGGCTGCTACGCACGTTGCGGTGGGAAGGGCGGCTACCCGAATCGGCCATCCCCCCAGCGCAGGTGCTGGAGCTGCGCACGCTAGGACGGTTGTACTGCGCGTTGATGGACGAGCGCCGCGCCTGGCAGCAGCGAATCCACGCCCAGTTGTTCCATCAGGGCTGCCCACCGATCAGGGCGCTGCTGTCCGAGACAGGTCGTGACGGGTTGGCCACCGCTGAACTGTCACCGGCGGGGCGGCGCTATCTCGAGGCGGCGCTGCGTCGCATCGACGAACTCACTGACGAGATCGACCCGCTACGAACACGATTGGTCAGCTTTGCCAAGCACCAGCCCGGTTGCCGGGCACTGCAGCAGCGCCACTACGGGGTGGGCCCGTTGTGTGCGGCGATCATCTGGGCCGAGATCGGCGATGCGCGCCGGTTCCACAGCTCTGCCCAGGTGGTGCGCTTTGCCGGGCTGGATGTCACCGTGTATTCCTCGGACGGCAAACGCTGCCCAGGACACCTGTCCCACCAAGGGTCGTCCGCGCTGCGGTGGGCGGCGTTTGAGGCTGCTAAATGCGCAGCTCGGCCGGGTTCCCCGGACTATGCCTACTACCACCAGGTGGCCGAGCGCACCCGCGGCAAGAAACAAACCAGCGGCAAGAACCCGACATTGGCGGTGGAGCGCCAGCTGCTGCGCCGCTGCTATCACACCCTGCGCGAGCTGGGCGACGCTGCACTGGCCATGCCCACCACGCCGGCGAAAGCCGCCTAATGCGTTGCGCGTGCCGTGCCCACAATCATGTGATGCCTGCGGCCAGCTCCCTAACTCGCACTGTCGCCACCCGTCCCCGGGCGGACGACCCGAAAAGACTGAGCGGCCGCACCCCTCAACGGCCCGCACGTCGGGCACCCCATCCTCATCATGTCGCCGGACCTCGTCCGTGGACCCAGATAAGTATGGGCGCCGGCACGCCCAACAGGGGGCTCGCACCCCACACTTCACACCGCCGGAGGCAGCACATGACTTGAAACACCACGGGGTCCTCGTCGCGCCGCCCAACAGCATGTGGTCGACCTTGTCGACGTCAAGGTCGTTCGTCCTCGCTGCGCTGCGGGCGCTCCACCTTGACCGTCGACTGCGGTCCACCACCAGTCACGGGCGACAACGAGGAACCAAAGAACGCAAAATCCATGCCTTCACCACCTTTACGGGGGTCCTCAACACAGATAAGTGCGAGAAGAAGTCGCCAATGCGTCGATCTCGGCGGGATGTGGGCTAGCTACCTCGCGCGGCGGGCCAGCCGCTCGGAGTCGGAGATCAGCACGCTCTTGCCCTCCAGCCGAATCCAGCCGCGGTGGGCGAAATCGGCGAGCGCCTTGTTCACCGTTTCCCGCGACGCCCCGACCAGCTGGGCGATCTCCTCCTGCGTCAGGTCGTGTGTCACCCGCAGCGCGCCACCCTCCTGGGTGCCGAAGCGCTGGGCCAGCTGCAGCAGCTGCTTGGCCACCCGGCCGGGCACGTCGGTGAAGATCAGGTCGGCCAGGTTGTTGTTGGTGCGGCGCAGCCGGCGGGCCAGCACCCGCAGCAGTTGCTCGGCGATCTCCGGCCGGTCGGCGATCCAGGCGCGCAGCGCCTCGCGGTCCATCGATACCGCCCGCACCTCGGTGATCGTGGTGGCGCTCGACGTCCGCGGGCCGGGGTCGAAGATCGACAGTTCGCCGAACATGTCCGACGGGCCCATGATGGTGAGCAGGTTCTCACGGCCGTCGGGTGAGCGGCGGCCGATCTTCACCTTCCCGGTAATGATGATGTAGAGCCGGTCGCCGGGCTCTCCCTCGGCGAACACAGTGTGACCGCGCGGGAAGTCGACGGGCTGCAATTGCTTGGTCAGCGCGGATACGGCGCTGGGTTGGACTCCGTGCAGCATCCCGGTCCTGGCCAGGATCTCGTCCACATCATGTCGGTCCGGCCAGTCGACCAGATCACCGACGTCGCGGTCCTTGAAACCACGCGCCTGCTGTCGCCGTTCCAGCCAGGAGGCAATGCCGGCGCGCGGCATCTCGTCGATATCGATTACTGCCGGGTCAGTGGTCATCTGAATTCTCCGATCAGGGCGGGACGGCCCCGCATCGTTGTGATCAAGTTCTCGGGGGCGACACTTGTCACACTGACGTCCTGGCGCGTCAATGTCGCCACTGCTGACGCCCATCAACGAGTGCGGCTAGCAGGAGTTTGTCCGTACCTGCCAGCGGTAATAACGCGATCTCCGGCCACCGCGACAGAAACGAGGAAGTCCAACAAGGCCGCTGCGGTGGGGTGGGCATGGTGATCGTGGTGAATGCTGGCATGTCGTTGGCGGGCTGTAATGTTGGCGCCGACGGTGGCCAGGTCTGCGAGCAGGCTGATGAAGCTGTGCACCGGGTAGGCGTCGTTGGTGCGTTTGCGGGAAGACCTTAGTGAGTGTGTGGTTGGAACGTGCGGCCGCAGCGACGGGTCGTTGCGTTTGGCGCGGCGGCGGGTTTGTCGTTGTCGTAGAACAGGATCGGCGCGAGGTCCTGTTTCATGTGCCAGCCCATACCCGTCACCACACCGGGGGAACTTCGGTCTAGGCCGAAGTTGCGGCGTTTTGGGTGAGTGGATTTCTGGTTGACCTGGGGTTTTGCCGGTCTTGCGGGGGTGGTGGTTCTGGCTACGCTGCGGTTAGGACACGCGAGTAAATTAACGCTACGTTCGTGATTTCTGTCTTACTCTGTGTGATGTGGTGACGGCCGCCGATCGTGAAAGCGAGGTATCGCGCAAGTTTGCGCTGCTGTCGCCGGTGCTGGATGAGCGGCAACGCAGGCTGTGGATGGCGGTGGAGGCGGGTGAGGCCGGGCGGGGCGGGATCACGATGGTGGCGCGCGCGACCGGGGCGGCACGATCGACGGTGACTCGGGGTGTGGACGAACTCGACAGCGGCGCAACCGATTCGGTCCGGGTTCGCCGGGCCGGTGCGGGGCGCAAGCGAGCCGAGACGGTGGATGCGGAGCTGGCGGCGGCGCTGGAGCGCCTGGTCGACCCGGACACCCGCGGCGACCCGGAGTCGCCGCTGCGGTGGACGATCAAGTCGACGCGGCAGCTGTCGGCGGCGCTGACCGGTCGGGGGCACCGGTGCAGCGAATGGCTGGTGCGGCGGCTGTTGCACGACGCCGGCTACAGCCTGCAGGCCGCGGCCAAGCAGATCGAGGGCACCCAGCACCCGGACCGCGACGCCCAGTTCCGCTATGTCAACGACCAAGTGCGCGAGCATCATTCGGCGGGGCAGCCGGTGATCAGCGTGGACACTAAGAAGAAGGAACTCGTCGGGCAGTACAAGAACGGCGGCAGCCAGTGGCGGCCGAGCGGAAACCCGCAGCGGGTGAAGACTCACGACTTCCCGGACCAACAGCTGGGCAAGGCGATCCCGTACGGGGTCTACGACATCGCCGCCGACTCCGGCTGGGTGTCCGTCGGCGCCGACCACGACACCGCCGCGTTCGCCGTGGCCACCATCCGCCGCTGGTGGCAGGCGATCGGCGCCGACCGTTACCCGCACGCTGAGAAGCTGCTGATCACCGCCGACGCGGGCGGCTCCACCGGCTATCGCACCCGGCTGTGGAAGACCGAACTCGCCGCGCTGGCCGCCGAGGCCGGGCTCGCGATCACGGTCTGCCACTTCCCGCCCGGCACCTCCAAGTGGAACAAGATCGAGCACCGGCTGTTCTCCCACATCTCGTCGAACTGGCGCGGCCAGACCCTGGCCAGCCACGAGGTCGTGGTCAACCTGATCGCGGCGACCATCACCCGCAGCGGGCTGACCGTGCACGCCGAACTCGACCACGCCGAATACCCCAAGGGAATCAAGATCAGCGACAGGCAGATTCGTGAACTGGAATCGCGCGCCATCACCCGCCACGACTGGCACGGCGAATGGAACTACACCCTGACCGCCGCGCCGCCGGAACCGTAACCAGCCGACCGGTCAAATGCACGTGTTATTTCCTCGCAACTCCTTAGTGGGATGGGGGTGCCGATGAGGTCGAAGGCGCGGCGTTGATCGGGGGTGGGTTCGGCCAAGGTGGGCACCGTGGCGTTGGTGCCGTGGTAGTGAATGTCGTTGCGGGTCAGGGTCGCTAGGTGGTCGAGTAGGCCGCGGAAGCTGCGTAGCGGGTTGCCGTTGGCGTCGTGTTGGGTGGATGCTTTGGCTTGGGCCTGCGGTGAGCGTTGGGCGGGGGCGATGGGGTTGTCGCGGGCGGGTGGGTGTTCGTCGGTGAAGGTCAGCGGCGCCCAGGCTTTGCGCAGGTGCCAGACGAGGTAGCAGGCCAGCAGGCAGATCAGGACGTGGGCGCGGACGCGCTCGTCGAGGCGGTGGTGGATGGGCCGTAGATCCAGATCGTCGGTTTTGATGCTGCGGAAGTCGCGTTCGACGTGGGCCAGGTTCTTGTAGCTTTCCACCACCGCGGCCGGGTCGAGTTCGGTGGCGGGTACCGACGTGCGCAGTACGTAGATGCCATCGAGGGCGGCTTCGGCGTCGATGCCGGCCTGGTCGCGGTGGTAGGTGAAGGTGGTGTCGGTGATGTCGCGGCGAAAGTGCTTGCCCACCTTGCGTTTGACGATGATCCGGCCGATGGCCTCGCCGATTTTGCCGGCTCCACGCAGGCGGCCGGCTGCCACCCGGGCGGCGATGGCGGCCAGGTCGGCGTCGGTGGCGGCCAGCAGTTCGGTGCGTTTGCGGGCCCGCTCGGCGGCCAGGGCGGGGTTGCGGCAGGCGATCAACCGTTCCCCGGGGTAGTCGGGGTGGCTGATCTCGGCGAGGTCTTGGGTGTCGAACAGGCTCATTTGCAGCGGCCCCTCCTCGGCGGCCAGTGTGGCGATATCCGGGGCGCGTAGCGCGGTGATCCACCCGAAAGCCGTTGCGGTGTCCGGGTCCTCGTTGAGCTTGCGCAGCGCGTCGATGCGCGCGGAGGTGATCATGCCGCGATCCCCGATCAGCACCAGCCGGGTCAACCCGAAGCGGTCGCGGATCACCTCGACGATGTCGCTGAACGCGACCGGGTCGGCGGTGTCCCCGGGCAGGACCCGCACCGCCACCGGGCGCCCGGCCGGGTCGGTGAGCACCCCGTATTCGATCTGCGGCAGGCCCTTCTTGCCGTCGCGGGAATAGCCATAGGCGGCCAGCTCACAGCACCGCCCGGTCACCCACGAGCTGGTCAGATCGAATAACGCCATCCGGCTTGGGTTCGCCGCTGGCCCCAGGTGTTGGGCGGCCAGCTTGGTCTCGATGGCGTCCTGGCGATCGGCCAGCCAGTCCATCGCGGCATACACCTCATCGGTAGACGCGCCGGCCACGCCCAGCTCGGGCCCCAGGGTGCCATCGGCCCATCGCGACAGCGTGGACAGTTTGGAGGCCGGGCGGATCACCCGCGAGATGATCAACCCCCACACCAGATCCCGAGATCGGCAGGCCGGGCCCAACCGGCCCGGAAACCCCAATCGGCGGGCCATCGCAGCGACCGCGGCCACATGCCCGTGCGGCAGCGAGCGGGTCACGGTGCACGCCGCCTCGGCGGGTACCAGGGCCTGTCCCTTCAGCGTTGCCTCGATCGCGGCGATCACCTCCGCGGGCAGCTTGGACAGGTTGGCCAGGGTCTCGTGGCGGACCTTCTTGCCGTCGCGGTAGGTGCGGCGCACCAGCACCGACTCGTAGCGGTGCACGGTGCCGGCCTTGTCCACATACCTGCTCGGAGTTCGGGCTACATGCATTCGCATTGACTTCGCCATAATCGAATACTACAAGGCGAACTCGCCAACATACGTCAACAACACACCATATTCACTGGCTACAAATTTAGACTACGAACCCGCACAGATCCCAGCTCAACCGCCAAATTCGCCTATCTCACCCGACGCAACTTCGGTCTAGGGAAGCGCATTTGAGTCGCAGCAATTCACGCCGTCACATCGATCGAATGCGCTGACGTCGTGCCGGGTAAGAGATCAACGCTCAGACCCTCCAGCGTCCCACCGAGCACCGATTCGACCAGCGCAATGCTTTGGCCCTTCGCTAACGGCTCGAGCTCGACACGCTGCAGGTGGCCGTCCTTCCACAACGAGGTGACGGCGTCGGGAATCGGTTCCCCGGCGCGGATCGTGGCCAGAATGCGCCCAGCCCGGTCGAGCGCGATTTGGTGTAGCAGGGTCGCGGACAGTTCGTCCAGCAATTGCGCGTCGTCGACGCCGACGAGGCTGTCCTCATCGGCGACAAGGGACTCCCGCGCCGAAGCGATGAGCGCGAGCGGGTCACGCGACGCTGAAGGGCGCACCAAAGGCGCGAAAACGCCGAGCGGGATGCTCCGCGAGGACTCTGTGCACGCCACCCAGTGAACCGCCGAACGCAACGACTCGGTGACGGTACGGGCCAGGGTTGTCTTACCAACGCCGGCGGCACCAACCAACAACACGCCACCGCATTCCCTGCCGGTCAATGCCGACCGAACCGCACTAAACTCCACTGGGCGATCGATCAACTGCCACCGGTTCCCCATGAACTCAGAGTGTAATTCGCCATATCCAACATTGGTTCAGAAAGACTCCTCTACATCTGGCTAGCGCGGTCTTACTGTCCTTGACGAGTGCTTCCCCACAGCTATCAGAGACGTGCTGGGCCTTTTTGACCATTTCTACGAGCCATGAAGTGGGCTTGCTTGCCCGCCAAAACCGACGGTCAACGACGTCGCCCCACCGACCGGCCACCGGCCTGGATCGTTTCGTTGGAGACACGAAGTTTCTGATGTTTCGTAACGAGATTGCGACCCACCGGAACCTCTTCCCTTGCTTGTAGTCGGGAGTCGGAGCCTGTTTGACAACTTGCGTTATTAGGCGACCATATTCTCGGGATTTGCATGGCGCCGGACATACGCGCGAGGCGACAATGCCGGATAGAAACGGCCTGTGGCTCCCCGCCGGGGGTCGTCGACGTGGCCGGCGCAGCTCGGATCGCGACGGTAAACGGGATCATCGACACCGCGAACCACGACACCGGGTAGCCGCGTTCGAAGTGGGTGTACGCGTCGGCACTATCGGCGGCTTGCCGTATTCTCGTCGGCCCGGCGGCGGTGCATCAGAGGCACCAAGGGAAGAGCCCGGCTCCGTCGCCCGGGCTGCCATCCTCGCGACTTCGTACAAATCAAAAGCCAAGCCCATCGGGAGACTGTGTCGCCGGTCCGCCGATTCGGCAGGGTGCACCGATCTGCTGGCGTCCAACGGGTTCGAGATGACCCCAAACCTGCCTGCGGCCGCGGCCACTGGTTAGGAAGCCAAAAATGCCAACGTCTCAGCCGCAGCCGGCTCGATGACGGCGTCGATGAGGTGCGGGCCCGGTTCCGTTAGCGCCGCGGACAGACACTCGCTGAACTCCTCGGCCGTGGTGGCCCGGCGTGCCGGTACACCCATCCCGGTGGCGATCGCAACGAAATCCAATGCGGGAGGTTTAAGTTGGAGCAGAGCCTGAGCTTTCGGACCGGGCGCGCCGCTCACCCCGACACGCAGCAGCTCCAGCCGCAGGATGTCGTAGGCGCCGTTGTTGTAGATCACAGTGGTGATATCCAGGTTCTCCCTGGCGTGCGTCCACAACGCGGAGATCGTGTACATCGCCGAGCCGTCGGCCTCTAGACACAGCACGCGACGATCGGGCGCGGCGATGGCCGCACCGGTCGCCGCGGGCAGTCCGTAGCCGATGGCGCCGCCGGTGAGAGTCAGCCAGTCATGGCGCGGCGCACCCGCCGTTTTGTCCAGCAGCGTGAATCCGGCCGTGTTCGCCTCATCGACGACGATCGCGTTCTCGGGCAGTAAGGCACCGACGCTGTCGGCGATACTGTCGCCGTTCAGCGGTCCGGTCGGCAGCGCCGGTCGCATCACCGATGCGGTTTCGGCGGTGGTGTTCGGCGCGACGAGCTCGGCCAAGGCGTGCAACGCCGACACGTCGAGCTCGTGCACGTCGCATTCAACCGGAACGAGGCTACTGCGCTTATTTGGATACGCGAAGAACGACACCGGCGCTCGAGCGCCGGCAAGGATCAGGTGCTTGGCACCGTTGAGCTGCATGAGGGCGAACTTCTCGAGGTACGCGAGCCGTTTCACGGGTGGCACGCCGGCTCCGCGTTCCCACCGGGTCGGGAAGGTTTCACATAGCAGCCGGGCCCCGGTGGCCTTTTCGATGCGCGCGGCCGCACTAAGCCCCGGCTCGCGGGTGGCAGCGCCGCCGATAAGCAGCACCGCGTCTGGGCCAGACCGCAGGGCGGTGGCGGCAACCGCTACGGCTTTCTCGGCTGTTGGCTCGGCGGTCGGCTCGGCGGTCTGGGTGACGTCCGGCATCTCGGCGGGCTGTGCGTCGTCGCTCCAAGAGACGTTTGCCGGCAGGATCAGGGTCGCGACTTGACCCGGCAGACCAATCGCCGCCCGGATCGCCGCAGCCGCGTCGAGGCCCACCTCGACGGTCCGGGCGCTGCGCCTCACCCACCCAGACACGGCGCCAGCCATAGCATCGATGTCGGATTCCAGTGGTGTGTCGTACTTCTTGTGGTACGTGGCGTGGTCACCGACCACCACGACCACCGGTACGCCGGCCCGTCTGGCGTTGTGCAGGTTGGCAAGCCCGTTGCCCAAGCCGGGGCCGAGATGCAGCAGCACCGCCGCGGGCTTCTCGGCGATGCGGGCGTAGCCGTCGGCCGCTCCGGTCGCCGTGCCCTCGAACAACGTCAGCACTCCGCGCAGCCCGGGCACCGCATCCAGGGCCGCCACAAAGTGCATCTCCGAGGTGCCGGGGTTCGCGAAGCACACGTCGACCCCACCGCTTACCAGGGTGCGTATGAGCGTGTGGGCTCCGTTCACCACGACAACCTGCGCTCTGTCGTCTTTGCGCTCATCCGTCGCGGCCCGTTGTCGCGTGAGTGATCTGCGTGCCCGTCGCGACTACGGCGCGAGCCTTGCTCCAACCTCGCCGCACGGTGCAGCGGTGGTCGTCCCCGCTGTTTAGCGATGACGGGTGCGGGCTGCCCGTCGCGGTCTTTCGCGCAAACACGATCCTGGACTTCATCGCCGAGGCGATCACTCATCTGGGCTTGCAGGCCACCGACGGATCCCACACCTACAACGTAGGTCATCAATCCACACCACGACGGCATATCGCTGGATCGGTTCGTGGACTGGCTAATCGAAGTCAGCTACCAAAATTTAGCGGATCGACGACTACGACGAGTGGCTCAGGCGATTCGAAACCGCGATGCGTGCCGTGTCTGCGGGATCGCCGATGAGCTGCAACACCGCTCGTGTCTTCACATTCTCGATATCCCTGCGGCAACTGGCCGGTCATCTCGGAATGGAAGAATCCGAGTGCAATAGCGTTGACACGTACGCCCTTTCGGGGTCCCCACTGCCGGGCAAGCTCACGCGTGAGACCGATAATGCCGGCCTTGCATGCACTGTATAGCGCTTCGGGCAGGACCGCGGTGGTCAGGAAGAACGCTGAAGAGGCATGCGGGCGGGTCGATCACCGAGCGGAACTGGTCCGGGGTCTCCCGGTTCGTGGCACTACTGGCGTTGTGCACCTGGGGCCTTTTTCGTTCGTGTTCCCTAACACCACGAATCATGAGGCCTGAAACCCGTTTCCAGACTCAACCAGCCAACCGTGTCGACCGGCACTGCCACGTTTCATCGCAGAGAACCCGTAATGGTGTGGCATTGGCTAGCGTCCCAAAATTGAACTCGACCACCGAGGACCCGATGATTTCGCCGAGCGCTAGGCTCGGTGCCGCGCGGTTCACAAGCCCCACACGAGTGTCCAGCTCGGGAGAACTCGTGTAATCGGCTGGGCGTTATCCGGCCAGATCCAGTTCTCCGATATCGGTGAGTGCGAGCACGTCGCAATACGCGCACCATGACCGGGATCATGCCGACGGCGGCCTTCTGCTCGGCGCGACAACTGGCGGCGATCGGTTCGAGTCGCCGCCGCGCCCGGCGACTGAGATGGCCAGTCCCGCCCTATGCGGGGTTTGACAACTCGTGCTCAACTGCGGCCAATCCCTCGGTAATTCTGCTCTCGTGCACTGCCATTGCCGATCGAGTCGCTTCCGCAACAAGCCGGACACGTACCACAGCAGCTATGACACCAAAAAGCAGGTAGTGCACTACTGATTTGCGCGGCCGCAGTAGACGAAACGATCGAACACTAGCGGCCGACCCGCGGCCGCGACCACTGCTGAGGAGCACGTCATGAGGACCAACTGGAAGGAATTGGTCACCTCTATAGGAGCGCGGGAAGGCACGTCGTCACCGGACCGGACGCGACCGAGCGGCGCTGCCGCTTCCAGTACAGGTAGCGCGCGGGACCGCCGGCCGGAAACGCAGATGCCGGCCGGCTGTGATGGCACACGACCCGCCACGCGCTTCTCAACGCGGGCAAGGGTCGTACAAACGGGTGAGACATGTCGAGAGCTCAAATCAATAGAGGCGACTCGGAACCTGTCTGCGCTGCGCGGAGACGAGACGTGATGTCACCGCTCGGCCGAATCGGGAGCGCCCACAGGCTAATCGGGAGGATCGGGCGTGCCGCGATGGTGCAGGCATACGAAATAGGGCTGATCGCGTCGGTAGCCGCGAGGGCGCCGTTGCATCTGGTCGGCGGCGGCTTCGACCCCGCATGCGGTGCACTGCCGCCGTTCCAGCCCTATACCACACCCACGGCGCGCCCAGTGCTGCTCGTGCACGGCTTCGGGGGCACGAAGTCGAGCTGGTCGTTGCTCACGCGAGCGCTAACTGCCCGAGGCCTGACCGTCGAGGCGATCACTTACCCGCCGTTCGGAACCTCGGTGGAGCGGCTCGCCAACCGGCTCGTCGTTGAGGTGGAGCGGATCTTGTCTCAAACCGGCGCGGACAAGGTAAATCTGGTCGGACACAGCCTGGGCGGCGTCGTCATCGCACAGGCCATCGCAAGCGATCGCCTCACCGGGAAGGTCGACACCGTCGTCACTCTCGGGGCACCCTTCGGGGGTTCGCCGTGGGCGCACCTGCTGCCGTTCGGGGCGATAGTCCCGGAGCTGCGTGAAGGTTCGCCACTATTGCGCCGACTCGCCTCCGCGCCGGTACCGGACGGCGTGCGGTGGTTGGCATTCACGGCCGCACTCGACATGATCGTGCCCGGCCTCCGGTCGGTGCCGGCCCACGCTCAAGTGGAGACGGTAACGGTCGGCGGCGTCGGCCACAACGGGATGCTCCTGAGCCGCCAGGTTGTCGGCCGCATAGTCGACGCGTTGCCGGCATAAGAGTAGGCCGGGGCCGTGACAGGAATACCGCACAGATCGAATATGCCTATTCCGCCAGTAAATGCGGCGAACTGCTTGCACGACAACACCATCCGGATACTCATCATGCGCAACCTCGATCAGTTACAACGACGGTCACACTTGAACCACGCCCATCGGGCCACCGGCGGTTTGATTGATCCGGGTTGGGCTGCGCAGATCTGCGGTGAGTCTGCTTCGGGGCATGCGAGTCTGACAAGACGTGCTCGCCTGCGGCCAATCCCTCGGCAACGCTGTTTTCAAGATTCAAGGTCCAAACGTAGTTCGGCGTTCGCGCGGCGCAACCGCTGCAGGTTGCCTCAGTCTTCGGCATCGAGCACGGCGCCAGTATTCCCACCACCAGCGCTGTCTCGTTCCAGCAGCTGCTCTTCGACACCCATCTCAGGGGCCGCCGCCGCCGGCCGGTCGGTCTCATCCATCGCTGGGCCTTATTTGGGTACCGCCGTCCGCCAAGGGGCAAAAGCAGTTTGGCCGCGCGGTAATAGTGCCGCAAGGTCGGGGCAGTGGCGCAGGATGACGCTGGCCATGTTGTTTTGCTGCACCCAGTCCATCCCGAGCGGTGAATAGATCTCCGGCCGAAAGTCCACCGTGAGGAACCGGTCGCTTTGGATGCGCCGCGTCGCCATCAGGATGAAGATCCGAAAAGCGGTGTCGGAGATGGCGAAGCCTTTGGGAGGTGGTTCGGCGCAGAGCCCGATCATGGTGTCAACCGCATCGATGCTTCCATACACCTCGCGGATCCGATCCCTTGTCTCGGCGTTGTCGCTGAGCTGGTCCCAACTCCGGAGGCGCGGTTTGCCCAGACCGGCCCGGAAATCGTTGTACCGCGGGATGCCGCGGCGGCGTTCCCGCACGATGTCCACCACCGCGAGGTCAATAATTGGATCCCCACCGCGTGGGGACTCGAGTGGGAACTCTCTGAGTGAGTCAGGATAGTTGTTCAGGGTGATGGGCCCTGGATGCGCTATGCCGAATGAGTACATGGCATTATCAAGTCCAATCGACCGCAGCTCGGCATCCGCTTTTTTCCCGATGATGTCGAGGAATCCGCATGTGTGAAGTTGCTCGCCGGTCGTGTGATCGACAAACCGGTAGTCGTCGGGGATCAGCTGATGCATCCGATAAACGGTTACGAAGTCCTCAGTGAGTGAGAAAGGCACACCGTGGTGATCCGGCTTAGTCGCCGGGATACCCACGCTGGCCTGGACATCAATAAGCCAGGTGCCCCATTTGGTGAGCAAGTCGCTGGAGGGTGGCCCGTTCCAGACCGCCTTGAGGCCAAAGTCGGTCGACCCGGTGGCCAGGATGGCCGGCGACCACTCCACCATGTGGATCTTGGCGATCAGGGCCGCGACGATCAGGCGTGCCGTGTGGAAGACGCGATCGTCGTCCCAGCCCTTGTAGTGGGCCCGCAGCTCGTCGCACACGACGTTGTGCTCGCGGGCGAAGAGAGTATGCAACGCAGCAAGGCCCAGCCACCAGCTGTCATCCCACTCCTTTAGTGCCTCGGTACGTAGATCAGTGGGCAAGTACCCGTCGTCATCTAGCTGGAGCTTCGGTCCCGGCTCTCCCTCCGGTGGTTCCCCCCGCAACTTTTTGGTCTTGGCTTTGTCGGTGCCGTACACCTCGGAGGCGTCCCACCAGTGCGTCACCTCATTGCGAAACAGCACGGGCAGGCCGGAATCGGCGATAAGAGCTTCATTGTCGGCGATGCGCATGATGCCGCCTTCCGGCTTGGGCACGTCGATATGGCCGTCACCGAGCGGGTGCTTGACCCAGTCGTGAACCTGGAACTGAATCCACGCCGCTGCAATAACGTTCAGCGAAGGGGCGGGCAAGAACCGTTCACGTTTGAGCAACACGTTGCTCACCACGAACGGATCAGGTTTGTCGAACAAATCCGGACAGTAGACGGGTTCGAGATTGCGTCCGAACGGTGCGTCGACGGCTCCCATCCCCGGCGCCGACAGATCGTTGTAGCGTCCGTCGGAGGTGCGGGCGACGCGATCGTTCTCCTGGATCATCGATGGCACCGGCCGTGCCCGAGGTGGCGCCTCGGGTGGCTCTAGATCGAAGAGGTTGCGAGCGTACAGCAGGCGGCGGAAAACGTCGAGGTTGAGCACTGCGAAATGTAACGGCAGCCGGTACCAAGGGATGCCGCGGTTGGCGACGGAGATTGCTCTCCGGGCGACCGCACTGAACACGACATTGCGGCAGGGTGGTTCGGTCAGCCAGCGGGTTTGGCTTCGGTGTGCTGCGCTGGCGTCGTAGCCCGCCTTACGGGCGCGGTTGAGGTTGCCCAGCGGGCGGAAGTCCTCGGTGGTGTTCCACGGGTTGAAGGCGAGTTGCTCGATTGCGGCTGCGCGGGCCTGGGCGTCGATCGAGGTGATGTCGGTCTGCCTGATAGTCAGGGTCGCGACCGGCTCGGCGGGAGAGTGCTTTTCCTTCCACTCGACGGCGGTGTCTTCGATTGGTGTCACCTGGTCGTTGACGTAACGCTGGATACACAACTCGAAGCGGATATCGCCGTTATCGAGGCGCCGGGCCACCTCGGTAGACAGGTAGTGCGGGTCGGTCTTGGATGGTTTTGGACCCTGCGGCGCGCCGCGCGCTGGGCGCAGCAAATACCGCACGGCCAGCTCCGGCCCCCACGTCAGCGCGCCGCGGCTCCAGTATGTCTGGGTCGCGACGCTGTCTACCGGCTGTTTGCGCGCGGTTTGGTAGCTCCAAAGCATGCGGGCGGTCTCCGGGATTCCGATAAGTCCCGCCAGGCGTGGCACCCCCAGAACCATTGAAATGGGACCTCCCGCAGTCGCTTTCGCGAACTCCACGAACTGGCGGGCATTCCGGGCGTGCGAAGTGAGAGAGTTGGTGGCCAGCAAATCGTGTGACGTGCTTTCGTCGACCTGGATCCGTAATGCGATGCCGCGCAAGTCCGGCGCGAAATCGGGCTTGCCGCCGCCGGCCGCGTTCGAGCAGCGCACGATCGTGCGATACGCCTTACCAGGCTGCGCGAAGCCCACCCGTAAGTCTTCCGACAAGTCGTCGTTTACCCGCAGCTCAGCGTCGTCGACCGCCAGGGTCGCCTTGGCGTGGAACGCGCGCTGGATCGGGCATGGCAGGCCGGGGCGGCTGACTCGCTTGCGCACCTTCGACTGAACCCGCATGATGTCCTGCGCGAGTTGCTGGAATTCCCGGTATTCGGCCTCGGCGCTGCCGCGGGAGTACTGCTCCTTATCTTTCCATAGGTCGGCTCGGCGCTGTTCGGACGTGGTGTCTTCGATCATCTGTTCCCCCTGGCCGACCGTCGCACCTGCTACTTGTTGTTGTTGTTGTCTTAGTCGCAACACGGTGAGCGGCTAATGACAACCGCAGCGTACGATCCGCGGCGCCGTTTAGGCATGAGTAATTGACTACTTGTATTGGCGACCTCCACCCGTCGCCCTGTTGTGGCGGAACCCACGGTTGTCTCCCTCCCCCGAAGCAACCTCGCCGTGTGCAAAAATCGTGTTCGAGCGTTGTTCTGAGGCCAATCGCTCGCAAAGATATCCGGATCAGTCAGTCTTGTGCATGTCTTTGATAATCTCTACGCTCCAGTCTCGCCTGGAGATCACTTACTCCGATGGCGAATATGGGCATTCCGATCAGCAGACACACCACCGTCACGGCATTCACTGCGCCCCCCAACCATCGTGCATTCCAACCACGGAATGAGCGTCGTGAAGCGGCTATGATCGACAAGCTGTATCCCCTGCGGGACCGATGTTGCGGCGCGTCAGCGGTTGCGGTATCGCGCGCAGCGGCGTGGCAGCCCAGACTGGCCACGACGCTGAGTCGCTGGTGTGCCATCTCCGCCGACCTCCTCAATGAGTCCATGTCCGACTGTTCATGCTGGTGTTCACGACAATATGGCTGACATTCAGCGGGAACTTGCGTAGTGCACTACGTGAGTTCGGCTGCCGATGGCCGCTGAGGTCGCGGTCACGGGTACCCGTCAGGGCCGGACGGCTTTGTTCGCTCCTCTTTTAGCCGGCCCCTGAACAGTCGTCAGTGCAGCAGCTGCTTCCTGCCGTGCAGAATCGATGCGGTGCAATGCATGTCGCATCTGGGTGCCACTGTCGTCACCGGCACCGGGTGCCCGACGACCGCGACAAGCGGACCGGCCCGCACCGCGCGCGAACACCCGACGGCCGATCCAAACGCCGAACTCGACGAGATGCCGATCCGCGGCGATGTCACGCGAGAGGCGACGGGCAAGACCCGCTGGTCATGCATCGGATTGGCGAGGTCGTTGTCTTCGCAGTGGTCGAGCAGAGGTTGGCGGGTGGCGTGGAACGCGATGTTGATTCCGTCGAACCGCGGTGGGCGGGTGCGATTGCGAAATCCACGTAGTCGACTACGCGTTTCTGCGTCCTGACGGTGGCCATACGATGCCGCTGCAGGTTGGTTTAGGGCGGCTGAGCGGGGAATGCAAGCGAACATGAAAGATCCACAGTCGAGGGCGGGGCATATCGGGGCGGAGCAGTCCGTAGGTCGATTGACGTTCTGAAATGACTGACCACGTCGTTCTGCGGGAAAAGCTCCGGGTACCAGAGGTCGCGGGGCTCGCTAGGGAGCGGCTTGAAAAGCCGCTGCTTGAGGGCCCGCCAACCGCTCTGGACGTGGTCGTTGCCCCCGCCGGCTCCGGTAAGACTACGTTGCTGGCGGGTGTTGCCGCCGCCTCGGCCGTGCCGGTGGGATGGTATCGAATCACATCCGATGACTCGACCGAACCTCGACTCGTCGCTCACTTGGCCTGGGCGCTGTCAGGGCTCGTGGATATGGACCGCGCTGGCTCGATGGCGGACTTGCTAGGGCGCCTCGACCACTGGACAGGATCCGGGGGACTGTTAATTCTTGACGACCTGCACGAGATCGCCGAAACCCCCGCTGAGACAGCGCTCGAACGATTCATTTCACTTCGCCCTCGCCGACTCCAACTGATCTGTGGTTCCCGGCGAATACCCGACGTTAATGTGCCCCGAATACGGGTTTCGGGCTCCTACCGCGAAATCGGCAGTGACGATCTGCGATTCCGCTCATGGGAGGTCGAAGAGTTATTTGCCTCGGTCTACCGCGAGCCGCTGCGTCCCGAAGCTGCGGCGGCGCTTGCACGCAGAACCGGCGGGTGGGCGGCGGGGTTGCAGCTATTTCATCTGGCGACGGCTGGCCGCAGCGCCTCGGAACGCCACCAAGCCGTGGGCGACCTGGGTGGTCGATCGAAACTCGTGCGCTCCTACCTGACCCGCAACGTGCTCGCCGAGTTGCCCGAGGATCGTCGAGAATTCCTATTGCGGACCTGCACGATAGGGCAATTGTCGGGGGCGGCCTGTGACGCGCTGTTGGGGACCAGCGGCAGCCACCGCATCCTCGAGCAGTTGGAGAACGCGCAACTGTTCACCTTCACTGATGACGGCGGCATAAACTTCCGTTACCACGAAGTGCTGCAGACACATCTGGAGCTAGCGCTGGTCGAGGAGTACGGCCCGTCCGAAGCCCGGGCGTGGTACCGGAAGAGCGCTGGCGTCCTGGAGTCGTTGGGTGAATTGCGCTCGGCCGCACGTGCTTACGCGAAGGCGGGTGACTGGGTGTCGGTGTCGCGAATGGTGAAGGATACCGGCGGTGCGCGGATCGATGCGACCGTCGTCGATGACGCTCACCTGCTGCCCGCCAGCACGTGGCAACACGACCCCTGGCTAGCCCTGGCCAATGCCCGTCGCCTGGTCCGGGAAGGCGCCCTGCGGCGAGCCGCCGAAGCCTACCAACACGCCCAAACGCTTTACGACGAGCCCAACTACCAGCAGATGTGCCGCTTCGAGGCTCAAGTCGTCTCAATGTGGTTGCCCGGATATCGATCTGCAGGGCCGGCGCAGTCCGTTCACTCAGGGGTGCAGCATTGGAGCACATTCCTTCGTGACGCTGTCCGGCAGTCACCCGACTTCGCCGCTCTACCAGCGTTGCCCGCCAAGGATATTCGTGTGCGCCTGATGCACGGACTGGCCGCGATAAGCGCCGGCGAGATCCGGTTGGCCCGTGGAATGTTGGCATCGATCCACCGCGAAGAATCGGCCGATTCGTTGGCGTCGATCTCCGCTAGCCTGGCGTCGGCAGCCCTTGACCTCATCGACGGCGACGATGTGGAGCCTGCCTCACAGTTCAGCACTATCGCATCGCTGGCGGAGAACGAAGGCTTGCCGTGGGTTTCGCGGTTGTGCCACGGTCTTGAGCAAATTGCCCTCATCGCCTCACGTGAGGCCACCTGGCGCTTCGAAAGTTGCTCGGACATGATTCAGGCCGCCGACCAGATGGGCGACGCGTGGGGCGCTGGCTTACTCGCCTTTGCCGCCGGCCTCGCCAAACAGCGCGCGGGAGAGGACGCTTCGGCCGAGCTGTCCAGCGCGGCAAGCAGGTTCAGTGAACTGGGTGCTCCCGTGCTGGAGTTGTGGTGTCGGTTATTGGCCATGCGTGAGGGGGCGACAGTGTCCGCGGTTCGTCAGGCCGTCGAAACGAGTCACATGCTGCGCGCGCGGGGCGCCCAGGCGTTGGCACTCGGCATGTTGGCATCGGTTTCACCGGGTTGTCGACCACGGGAGATGAGTGATGCGATGGAACTGGCCTCGAAGTGCGGGATACCGTTACCCACCAGCGAGGGCACGGACGCCGAGAACTCGTACGCTGCAATCGCGGCCGCTGTGGAAGTGGTGGAAGCTAGCCTTCCGTCGGTCGCGATTACCTGCTTCGGCGAGTATCGCATAGCGATCGATGGGGAGACATCCACACTGGCACCGTTGCGGCCGCAGGCGCGTTGGGTGCTGCAAATATTGTCCTTGTCCCCGGACCGCGATCACCATCGGGAATTCCTCGAGGACATTTTGTGGCCGGGCGTTGATCACTCCGTCGCGTGCCATCGACTACAAGTTGCCGTCTCAAGTGTGCGGACCATGTTTGGTCAGGGTGAAGTGGTCATCCGCCGGCGCGGCGAGTCCTATCGGCTCTGTTTGCCCAGCAGGTCGACTGTCGATGTCTGTGACTTCACAAACGCGATATCAAGGGCCGCCACACTGTCGGCGCGCGGAGACGTCATGGGCCGCATTTCGGCGCGGCAAGAGGCGCTGAACCTCTACGCCGGTGATTTGCTGCCGGAGATTACCGGGTCACAACACATCGAAACCGAACGCGATCGGTTGCGGCGCAGTGCCGCCGCGGCAGCGGCAGCACTGGCATCGGATTACCGAACGCTGGGTGACTACGAGCAGGCGCTCGTCACGGCGCAGCGATCCGTTCAGCTCGATCCGTACCAGGAGATTCCGTGGCTGATCCTGGCTGACCTGCACGAGAAGCTCGGTGACGTCAGTTCCGCGGAGTACGTACGCCGCGAACACGCGCGCGTGAGGGCGGAGTTAGAGGTCTCCGTCCCCTGACGTGTCTGTGCCATCCCCTGATACGTCAGCGCCGTCCCCTGCCGCTCGTGCGCCGTCCCATGCCGGATGTGCGCCGTCCCCTGACGGCTGTGGGCCGCGGATGACCAGCTCGACGCGATGCGGGATGTGCGCGGGTTTCACCGAGTCGACGAGGGCGTCCAGGCTGCGCTGGTCGATGTTGTCGGCGCTGTCGACGGTGACGCGAACGATGAGGGTGGGCACGGGCTGGCCGCCGGGCTCCGAATTCGGTGTGGTCGACCACGTCGCAGACCCCGATTCGATCACTTCGGTTTCCCGGTTGAAGGCGGCAACCACGGCCTCGTGCACGCTGCGCACGGTCCCCCGCCAGGGCAGCAACTCAGCACCGGCGGTGATCAGTTCGCGTTTGCGGGCTGGCTCCTGATGTCCGCTGACTGTCAGGCCGATCCAGCCTGCGAGCCAATCGAGCATGTCGGCTGGGGCGGTCTTCGGATCGAGATATGCGGTGAAGCAATCCAGCGTTGCAAAGATCGGCGCCAACACGTCATCGAACGCGTCGCATAGTTGCTCGGAGAGGGGATCCCCGCGGTACACCAATGGCATCGTGTCCATAAAGGGCCGCGGCGAGCACAAGCCCTCCACTCCAAACCTCATCGCTACCTCACCCGAACGCTATGTCGTCCATACGTATAGACAAGCTCATTGCGCGCCAAGGGGATCACGTCCAGCGGCTCTCGAGACCGTTGCCCGGTGGAAGGGTCGACCGGAAACAGCTGCACGGTGACCTTCTCGGCCATGTCCACGCCCGGGATCCTGGCCAGGGCGGCGGTCACCTCATGAACCTGCACGGCGCGGCCGATCGGCCAGCCGGTGCCGTCCGGCCCTCCCTTGAGGGGATGCAGCAGGCCGTTCAACGCCCGCAGCACGTCGTTTTTTGCCTGCTCGCGCGGGAAGCCGGGCAGCAAGGCGATTGTCACGACGACGGTGATACCCCTGTACGCCGGGGGCTCGACGACGAGCCTGGTGCCGACCAGGCGCCGCTGGTTCAGGTGCGCTTTTATCCGCTGGATGGTCTCCGGCAGCGGATCGAGGTCCTCGCGGCGAACCAAGTCCAATGCATCGCTGGACACATGCGGCACGATCAACACCCGCACGACGCCGGCCTCACGCTCGCTCGCGGCCGTCAGGCAGTGTGCCCTGGCCACCTCGGGGGCTACGTCCCGGGTCAGCTGTTCGAAGTCTTGCGCGGTGACTGCCTTGCCTCGGGTGCGAAGCAGCATCGGACCCCGCGCCTTGACCTCATCGATGGTCTCCGCCTCTGCACCGCCGACGGCTGCCCTGCGGTTTTCCACCCGCGAGACGTAGGGCACGCTGGTCTTCAGCACCCGGATCTGACCGGTGCCGACGTTTCCCTTCTTTCCTCCACCGGTTCGGTACGCCGACATCCGCAGTGTCGCCGACTTCGCCGGGATCTTGCCGTATCGCAGAATTCTGCCATCAGCCTCACGGACCGCCGGCCCGAAAACCACCTCCCCGGCGACCGGGTCGATGTGGAAGGACCGACTCGATTCGTCTTCCTCGCCAAAGTGATCCACCGGGTTCCATTCGGTGGTTTCATCGCCGGCGATCACCGACAGCGAGCTGCCCGCCCACGGCAGCACCGGTCGGTGTTGAAGAGCAAAACGCTGCCCCGGTGTGCCGTCCGACATCCCGATGCTCTCATCCCGGACAACGCGGGCGTGCACGATGCGAGCGGTGCCACCGATGGTCGAAGCGGCGATCGACGTGACGAACGGAGACTCGCTGTACGTTGACTGGCCCGGCGCCGGCTCCACCAATCGGCATCGGAGCCAACCGCGGGGTTCCCCGCTGACAGGAGCGGGAGAGCCCAGCACATGACCCCGCGGTACGTGAAGGATGACGTCACCCGGTTTGTTGAAAGCCTTGGTCTCGTCTCGCTCCATTTCGCATTGCACCCAATCGGGCCCGCCGGTCCACGCCTCCCACACATACGGCGGGTTGGTGGGGTCGATGCCGACGCCCGACACTCGGCAATCAACACGCAACAGCACCGCGCATGACGGCACCGCGTTGTTAAGCCCAAGCAGCAGCGCATCACCCGGTGTTGGCCTCTCAGAGAAGCACCGGAATTCGATTCCGCCCGCCTCATTGCGTTGATCGACGGGCTCGGCCCTCCCGGAAACGGTTGCCACCCGGCCGGATTCGAGCGAACACGGCACGATGTCCAGCTTCTCGGTGGTCGAGAAGACGATCGGCTCTTCCACATCGGTGCGGTCCGTGCTCACCTCGGTTTCCTCGCGGACGGTGATTGTCTGCGGCTGAGGCGCGGACAGCCAGAAGGTCGTCTCACCTTGGGCCGCCCCGGGTGCGCGTAGCTCGAGGCCGAGCAGCTCCAAAAACTTGATGTAGTTGCGGTCCGGAACGCGATTGAGCCGGTAGATGAGCTGATCGACCATCATCGCGAAGGTTTCGATCAGCGTTATGCCCGGATCCGAGATGTTGTGGTCGGACCATTCGGGGCACCGCCGGTGCACGAGGCGGCGAGCGTCGTCCACCAGGCTCTGAAACGTTCTGTCGTCGAGATTCGGTGCGGGCAACATTGTCAGGCCTCGTTCAGAATGTACATGGGGGGCAGCTCGGCAACCGGCGGTGCGTTCGGCTCGTCGGGGATCACATAGAACGGGAAGACCAGATTGCGTTGGTCGTTGTAACCGCGAACTCGATAGCCGACGTCGATGTAGAACATGCCTAATTCATAAGGGTCGATTTGGACCCGCACGTCTTCGACGTCGATGCGTGGTTCCCACACTTCAAGCGCCCTACGGACGTCATACGCGATCGAGGCGGCAGTCGCCTCGTTGGTCGGTGAGAACAGGTGATCCTGTATGCGGCAACCAAATTCGGGCCGCATCGGCCGTTCGCCCGGAGCCGTCCTGATGATGATTTCGATCGCCTGCTCGATGTCACGGACCTGTGTCGCCAGCGCGATGGCATTCGTCGCGTCGACCTGCAGCGGGAAATTCCACCCCGCACCGATGAAATCAACAGCCATCGATCAACCTCCAATCAGCACGGTTGGACACCCGGGGGGAAGAATGGGCGCGCCACAAGCGGTCATGTCCCCGACGCGAGCGGCGGGCATGCCACCGATCAGCACAGTCGGACATCCGGGCGGCAGGATCGCATTAGGCGGATGCGGCACGACCCCTGGGAACGCACAAGCATGAGGGGTGCCCACCGTGGCCGCCGGCCTGCCGCCGATGAGCACAGTTGGTACGCCGGGCGGTCCGATGGTGCCGGGATGCCCTGTTAGATCGCCGATGCGTGCGGCTGGAGGCACTATCTGGCTCCCTTCAATTGATCTTGACCGGCGCGCCGGTGATGACGTTGGGCCCACCGGCTTTGAACTCGGCGGCCGCGTTGGCCGTGACCTTGACCGCGGTGCCCTTGAGGGACAAGGTCGTTTGGGTGTCCACGTCAACGGCGCCGGCACCGCCTGACACGGTGACACCGTTGGTCGCGGTGATCGAGATCTTCTTGCCCTTCAGTTCGAGGTTCGAGGTGGCGGCGTCGAGCACGATGCCCTTCTTGCCTTCGATGAGGATCGTTCCGTCGCTGTGCACCACGATGCGAGTGCCGACCGAATCGAGGGAGATCTTCAGCTTTCCGTCCCCGGTTTCGGCCGTGATGCCCTCCGTCTTGCCGTTCTCGTCGAGAAGGTCGATCCGGTGTCCGTTCCGCGAGACGAACGAACGCCGGTTGACGGCGCCAGATCCCGAGTCGATCAGTTTGGGGCCCTTGCTACTTGGCGTATCCATCCCGTTGTAGAGACCGCCGAGTACATACGGCCGCTGAGGGTCACGCTGTTCGAACGCCACCAGTACCTCGTCGCCTACCTCGGGGATGACCATAGCGCCGCGGTCTTTGCCTGCTCCGGGTTGCATGGTTCGGGCCCAGTCGCTGACGTAGTCATCGGACAGCCACGGAAACGTGAGTTTCACCCGGCCTTGATTGGACGGGTCGTTGGCGTCGCTGACCTGTGCGATGACGATTCCGTCACCCGGGCCCACTCGCCCACCGCCTGCGGTCAGGCCGTAAAGACTGCGTTCTTGGCGGCCCGTCACCGAAAACGCGGTCGTGTACCCACCATGTGTCGGGTCGTAACGGTGTCGCGCGGCCGTGATCGTGTACTTTCCGTCGAACGGCTCGCCGGCATTCTCGATCTTGATGCCGACATTGGCACGCAATTTCGGGTTTCCCCTTGCAACAGCGTCGATTTCAGCGAAGGAGCTTCCGATCTCTTCCGCCAGGGCGGTTGCTGCGGTGTCTGCCTCAGACTGGCTTCGGTAGGCCACATCCGAGGCGACGTACTTCGGATCACCGAACGGCTTGGCCATGTCGGCGGGCTTCATTGTTGGCAGGTCAACGCTTTTCGTGCCAGCGGGAACCGAACTGACGATCTTGCGCTTCTGGGCGACATCCCAGCCGCGCACCTCGATCTCGGCGACCTGCTCGGCGGCGGTGATCACCGACCGGAAACGCAGTAGATCCGAGCCCAGACGCAGGACAAGCGGATCGGTGTCCTGACTGTTATCGGAGGGAGCGGTCTTGGCTTCTTCGCGAGGGCGGAAGTCGACTTTATTCTCATGCACCGTGAACTCGTATCCGATGCGCTTGGCGATCCCGTCGAGGAACTCCCAATCTGTTTGACCGAACTGCCCGAGGTGATCGAAAACGGTCTTGCTGGAGTCGATCTGCCCGGTGGGTAGTTTCGCCCGCTGAGCAACCTGACTGACAGCGTCTGATGCCGTTGCTTGCGTGTACGACTTGGTGTGACGACCGCGAAACAACCGATGTGCCGGGTCGTAGCCGCGGATGATGGTGAACGAGCCGGGGGAGCCTATCTCGGCTTCCAACGACGTCACCTCGGCCGAGATCAGTTTCTCCGGTGTTTGGGTTTCGGTGCTCGAGACCGTGATCTTCACCTTTGTGCCGATCTTGACCTTTGATTTCTCGACCACGATGCGGTTCGGGTCGCGGAACCGCAGCATGAACGAATCGGGCAGCCGCAGACTGGAGTCGACATAGGCCGAAGTGAGGAGTGACGCGATGTCGTCGGGCAGTGACGTGCCATCGAGTTCGACGAGAAAGCGTGCGGAGGTGGCCATGTCGATCAGCCGACCGCGGTGAAGAGAGCGTCGAGTTTCGGAAGCAGAAGCTGCGCGCCATCGGGAATCCGCATTGGATCGTCGATATCGTTGTAGGCAGCCAGCGGCCGCCAAAGTTGGGGATCGCCATACTCCCGGTAGGCGACAAGTGCAAGCGAGTCGCCGGTCACCATGGTGTGCACGCTGTCGGCCCACAAGGAACCCGATGTCGGGTTCTGCCTGGGATCGGGGGTGACGTCGATTTCCTCCAAGTTCACTGTGCACACCGCCCGGATCGGGATCCCGTCGGCGGCGAATCGGGTGTACTTGGCCTGCACCTGGCTGATGTACGCCGCGAAGCTCTTGACCTTGCCCCAGTTGAACACAACCAGGAACGGCATCGGCGCCTCGTCCTTTTTGACCTCTTTACACGGCACGCAGCAGCTGAACAGCTTGTCCACCGACGCTACGACGTCGACGCCGTCCTTCATGGTAGCGTCGAAGAACAGCTCGAGCGTCATCTTGCACGGCTCGGCCCCGGAGTACTCAGGCGGTCCGGCTTTCTTGTCTTTGGTCGGCTTGCGTTCCCATTTGGCGGATTTGGTGATCGAAACCTCTTTCGGATTGAACTGGAACTCGATCTTGTCCTTTGGGTCGCCGAGCTCCGGCTTGCCTCCCTTGACGTGTCTGGGTTCGAACATTTGGAGCGATGCGGGCTGGGCCTTTGCCCACGTGTCCGGTACGTTCTCGTTCTCCCTCTGTATCTCGGGTTTTGGCGCTTTAAGGGCTAACGCTTTATCGGCCATTACGCACTGCCTGCTTCCGGATTGAAACCGTGGTGGGCAATTTCAAGGGTCTCGGTGAAGACCTTTGGCGAGTCCAGATTCAGACTCGGACCGGTCCAGCGAACGGGTATAACGCCGTCGAGCGACCATGTCACGACCGGTTTTCCCTCGGGGTCCAGCGCCTGTATTACTCCTGTGGTCGGCTTAAGGCCGTTGAGCGCCTTGACGATCCATTTCGTCAGCTTTGCGCTGTCTGGTCCGATGGGTCGGGACAGCTTGATGTTGGTGTACTTCATCCGCGTCGGCAGCTGCCACACCAAGCCGTTGTTGCCGCCCTCCTCGCGTTGTTCCATGACGACCTCGAGGCCGAGCCCCTCGCAGCTGGTGAACGTGCCGATATTGTCCTCGTCGAGCTTGACCGCGAAGCACACGCCGACGAAGATTTCTTTCTTGTCTGGTGGTTGCGAGCCAGTCATCGGCCCAGATCCATCAGTACGCCGGCCCGCTCACGGTCCAGCCACAGTTCCGCACGAAGACGCGCCGCCAGTGGGTCGTACAGGCGGTTGACCAACTCATCGACATCGCCGGCGGCCGCCGGGCCGGGAGCCGCAGGCGCGGACGTCATGGTTGCGGCCGGCGCCGCGGCGGGCGCAGGCTCGGGCGACGCGGGTGCCGCTTCCGGTTCGCGCTGAACCGTTGGCGATGAGAAGGTGATCGTATTGGCCGTCGCGTCGTAGCTGGATCCGGTCGTCTCGAAGTTGGGAACACCGGGGTCGGAGTCACGGGAGTACGAGTCCGCCGAGCTGAAGGCCGTCGAGGCAAAGCCAGCCGAAGCGGAGTCTGCTGACTTGAAATCCGTTGCGCTGTCTGCGCTCTTGCCGGTGTGGTGCTCGAACATTCGTTGCAGGCCCACCGGACGAGGGCTGTCGAAAAGGACCGAGCGCGCGGATCCGCTCGATGAGCTGTCAGGCGCATCTTGCGCGCCGCTGCTGCGAACAGGCGGCAGCACCACCAGCCGCCCGCTGGTGGCAGCTCGCTGGACGACGGGAGCTGCCGATGAATCCGAATGGGCTGGTGTCGCTGGTGATCCGGTTTGGGTCGGTGCAGCAGTTGGCTGGACCACGGGTAAAGCGACTCGTTGCACAACACCAGCCGGTGGAGTCGAGGCAGCAGCGTGGTGCGGTACCGCTGCATCTGACACGGCGTTCAATTCCCGGGTCGCTTCGCTCCTAGCCTCCGGTGCAAATTCCCGGCTCGCTTCGCTCTCCTCCGCAAACGGGAGGTGCCCCGAGCCTCCCGCAACGCCCGGCGCGTCAGCGGCCTTACCTTGGACGTTGGTAACTGTTTCGGTGGACCACTCGGGCGACCGTTGCACGAATGGCTGTGCGGCAGCCTTGCGCTCAGGTCCCGCGCTGCCAACCGGAGTAGCGGGACGCACTCCGACTACCGACAGGCGCTGCAGGCCGGCGACCGGTGATGACGTCACAACTGCATGCAGAGTGGGACCGTGCTGAGCCCGGGGCGCCGATTTGCGCTCGTCGGTGCTCGCCGTAAGCCGTTGCGCGGTCATCGGTGGCGGGGCAGCGCCGGACTGATGCGCGTCGACGGCCGGTGATGACGTCTCAACTGCATCCGGAGTGGCAGCGTGCTGAGCCCGGGGCGCCGATTTGCGCTCGTCGCTGCTTGCCGTAAGGCGTTGCGCGGTCAGCGGTGGCAGGGCAATGCCGGACTGATGCGCGTCGACGGACCGCATCACCGCGTGTTCGCTCGCCGATACAGAGTGCGCGGATGGTGTCACCGGGGCTGGTATTGATGGCGTGGCGGCATCGGTTGAGATGGTTCGAGCGGGTTCAGGATCGCTCGAGCGCTGTAACGTTGCACCGTCGCCGCGGGCCGCTGTGATCGTCGCGTCGGGCTTGCCCCGCGGTGGCTGACCGCCGACAGGTGATTCGATCGTCCGGAGGACGGGGATCGGGCGAGCGCTCGAGGACTCTGCCGGCGCGCTTCCGCTTCCAGTGACCGAACGCTGAACCGACGGGAGGTGGCGCAGCGGCGGTCTGACGCTGGTTGTGATGCTAGCTAGTGAGGTAGCCGAAACGGCTTGTGGGGCAGCTGGAGAGGGATCCATGGCCGACTGCACACGCTGCACGGCCGGCAGCGGGGCGTCGGTGGCTGAGGGTGCGTCGTGCGCGGACGGCGACACGGGTTCTTCCGTCACGTTGCTCGAAATGGTATCGACGGCGCCGTTTTCCTGATCGAAGGTCGGCTGCGGTGCGACCGCATCAACCGACTGCGGCTCGTCGGCCACGATTTCAGGGTCTCTGGCCACGTCCAACATCCGCCGGTCGTCCGGCGGAGGGGCCTGGACCATGGAATGCGGTGAGGCCTCGGTCGGGCCGACTGTCTCGACTGGGTGGATGTCGCGCACGGGCGCGGCCGCATCCGGCGTGCGCTGGACCATTGCAGTTGATTGGAAGAGCGCACGTTGCACCGCCATCGGCGATGGTGCCCATGTCCGTGATTGGGGGGTTGGCGCCGCAGAAGCAGCGGCTGGGTGTGCCGCGACACCCGCGGAGTCGCGTACTCCGTCCAACACCGGCAACCGGT
The DNA here is from genome assembly GCA_963799495.1 of uncultured Actinomycetota bacterium. Classification (GTDB taxonomy): domain Bacteria; phylum Actinomycetota; class Actinomycetes; order Mycobacteriales; family Mycobacteriaceae; genus Mycobacterium. The sequence goes on along the minus strand of CAWCXH010000025.1, from coordinate 65,337 downwards.
CGGAGTGCTTGGCGGACAGCAACTCCAGCGGGGCGGTGAAACCGGGGTTCTGAGACGTGGTCAGCGACTCGGTGAATCCCTGCAGGTGCGTTGTGGTCTCAATGTCTCCGACCGTTCGCTGGACGGCCGGCAGCCGGTGCCACGCCGGCTCCGGCCGAATGGCCGGCGCGATCGGCTCGGGGTCGGGGTGCTTCGATCGCCCCCACGGCCACCATTTCGGCATCGGTCAACCTCCAGCTAGTTTTGCGCCATGAGGCGCTGGATCAACTGCACATAGCGGCGACGATCGGCGTGCTCTAGGTCGAGCAAGTCGTCCAGCTGCCAGTGCAGGTGGTACGCGATGTACGAGACCTCCTCGTAGAGGTGGTCGGCCCCGTACGTCACGATTCCCCCAGGCGGCTCCCCGCGACATCGACGGCAAACTCGTTGTTGCAATTGGGACAAGTGACGCGCGCGTGCGTGTGACCGTCCTGGTTGATGCGGCGATACAGGTCTTGCAGGAACGCCAAGTCGGATGCAAAGAGGTTCTCGATTATTCCGCCGTGCACGTCCTCGATGTCGCCGAGGCTGGACACCACGCGGCTGATCAGCACCACCGCAAGGTAATTTGGGTTCTCTCGGACGCGGTCGTCACGCTGCGAAACCAATTCGTCTCTGGCGGTGGCCAACCGCATGACACCATGGCGGTGAACCGTGCCGGACGAGTCGACATACCCCCGCGGCAAAACGAACGCGAACTCGGTGCGTAGTCCCCGCGTCGGCTCGCCCGAGGACTCCTGCCCCGGCGGGTCGGCCAGGGCAGATGTCCCGTGAACGTATGCTCTACGCATCAGGCGGGTTCGCACTTCTCGTACGTCAGTACCAGCTTCTCGGTCATCACGCTGGTGTCGCCGGCCTTCATCGAGCTGAGCTCCAGGCTCTTCGGCCATGCCGCGGTGAGGTTGTAGCGCTTGACCGCTTCGCCCTCGTAGTCGTAGACAATGATCGCCCCGCCCTTGCGGGCGTCTTTCATCTTGCCCAGCTGTGAGTCCTTCACCCACTTGTCGAAGCCGCCATCTTTCGTCAACGGACGGGTCAGCGTGCATTCTCCCGCCTTCCAGCGGCCGGGGAGCTTCTTGACCTGATACTTGCCGTCCTTGGCTATGTTCGACTTGTACTCGATGACGTCCTGCTCCATCTTCAGGCCGCTCACCTCGGTGATGGACGTGATCTGAATCCCGTCGAACTCCAGACCGAATGAGTGACCGACTGAGCTGTCGCCTTCCTGCATCGCCATGATGGTTTACCTACTTTCTTCGATGGTGTTGTTACTCGGCTATCAAACTGGTTCCGCCCGAGTACTGCGAGAGGCGGAAGATGACAAACTCGGCTGGTTTAACCGGCGCGACACCGATCTCGCAGACCACCTCGCCGGCGTCGATACCCTCGGTCGGGTTGGTCTCGTCGTCGCACTTGACGTAGAACGCTTCGTCCGGTGTGAGGCCGAACAGCGCACCCTTGCGCCACTCGTTGACCAGGAATGCGCTGATGGTTCGGCGCAGCTTGGCCCACAACGCTTGGTCGTTCGGCTCGAAGACCACCCAGTCGGTGTTCTCGAGGATCGACTCCTCCAAATAATTGAACAGGCGGCGGATGTTCAGGTAACGCCACGCCGGGTCGGACGACAGCGTGCGGGCGCCCCAGACACGGATCCCCCGCCCGGGGAAGGCGCGAATGCAGTTGATACCCACGGGGTTCAGCAGGTCGTGTTCCTTACGGGTGATCTGGGTTTCCAGTCCGATCGCCCCGCGCACGATTTCATTGGCTGGGGCCTTGTGGACACCGCGGGTGTCGTCATTGCGGCCCCAGATTCCGGCGATGAATCCGGAGGGCGGCAGGTATTTTCCGCCTCCCGTGCTCACCCATGGCCAGTACAGCGCGGCGAATTTCGAGTCGTACCCGGCCTTGTCGACGCGCCATTCTTTGATCTGCTGCGCGTTGAGGCCGGACGGCGGATCGAGGATCGCCATGCGATCGCCCATCAACTCGCAGTGAGCGATCATGGCCACTTGCACCGATTGCACGGTGTCCAGGTCGATGGCGCCGCGCTGGTATGCGGTCAGCAGATCCGGCATGCAGACCATCGTGATTTCGTCGATGGCCTCGAGGCCCGCGACGCCGCTGCGTTCTTCGACGTCGCCGACGTAGTCATCGCCGGTGAGCCGCGCCGGCGCGCTCGCGACCGCGACGGCGGATGGCGCCGCGAGGGCGACCTGCATGCCGGCGTGAAGCTCTTCGGTGGGCTTGCCGGAGATCTGCTCGAGCTTCACCGTTTTCGATGCCGCGTTGACTAGGGCGGCAACGTTGGATTTCCCACGGGATGTGGTGACACCGGGGTGTTCCTCGACGACCTGCCCGTCGCGGTGTACGACGAGCTTCAACCCGTTCGGGTTTTCTTCACCCTCGTTGCGGATTTCGGCGACTTCCACTCGCACGCTATCCGGCGGCGTTCTTGGGTCGAGGGCCATGACGCGGAAGTTGGCTAGAACGCCCTGCGGCGTTGCCTCGATCTGCGGTTGGTTTCCCGATGAACCGTTTTCGCCCGCGCCGTCTCCGATCCGGACGATGTAGGAGTTCCCACCGCCGTTCTGGAAGTACCCGTATACGGATTCGGCCAGGCACGCTCCGTCGACGAAGCCGCCGAACGTCTTGGTGAATTGGGTCCAGTTACTGATAAGCGTGGGTTGGTTGAACGGCCCCTTCTCGGTGAGGCCGACGAAGGCCGCCACGGCGGTCCCGACGCCTTCGATGGGCCTTGAGCCAGAGTCAGTTTCTTCTACATAGACACCCGGCGACAGATACGTCGGCATTGAACCTCCTCGGTGGGTTTTGATCTGCTGGGCATGATCGTGCACTACTTCGGAATGCGGCACGAGGATCAAGGGGACTGTCGCACGGGCATGGGGACCTGCACTTTGGGGCAGCGCCCGGTGCCGCCCGTCCGGGCAGGTGTTGCTGCCCAAAGAGACACGCGCCTGCATCTTCCGTCAGGCGGCAGAACGTTGGATGGTTGGTGTGTTTCATACCGACGGAAGCGAGGAAACCATGCGTGCGCACGACAGTGACCACGGATACGAATCCGACTTGCGCCCAAAGGCTTCTCGGCTCGAAGAACCCGAATCTGCCGTTGCGATGCGGGCGGCGCTCTCCGGGCGACTCGATGTCGCGGGACCGGCGGGCATCGTTGGGCTGCAGCGGGCGGCGGGCAACTCGGGGGCGTCGGCGCTCATCGAGGAGGAGCGTTCCCCGGTCCACAACGTGATCACGTCTGGGGGCACGCCGATGCCCGTCGATGTGCGCGCGGATATGGAGGGCCGGTTCGGGCAGGACTTCGGCGACGTTCGCATCCACAACGACGGGGCGGCGCACGAATCGGCGAAGTCCGTCAATGCGCAGGCCTACACGGTGGGGTCGAACATCGTCTTCCAACGCGACAAGTACGACCCCGGCTCTGACGCGGGAAAGCACATGCTCGCCCATGAACTGACGCACGTGGTGCAGCAGCGCAGCGGTCCGGTCGACGGCACCGACGCCGGCGGCGGAGTCAAGATCAGTGACCCGTCGGACCGGTTTGAGCGCGAGGCCGTCTCGAACGCCGACCGGTTGATGTCGGCCCCGGCCGCCGCTCCAGGCCCAACCCATGACATTCAGCGGTGCTCTGACGAGTCAGCGTCGCAGCGGTGCTCTGACGAGTCAGAGTCGGTTCAACGTGAGGAAGCGCCGGCGGAGGAGGAAGAGGAGGCGACGGCGCAGACGTTCGTCCAGCGCCAGGAGGACGAGGCCGAAGAAGAGTCGGCTTAACTGCCGTGTCCGAACCGGCCCGTGCGGCGCAACCGGTCACTGACGCACTCGCCGAGGGGAGGCGCAGGACCGGCGGCGCTCGCCGCCACGTCGCTCCGGCGGGGTTAGTCGGGCTGCAACGGGCAGCCGGCAACGCCGCGGTTAACGCGCTCATCGCCGGCAGACTGAAGTTTCCCGGCGCCGAGGCGGTCAAGGACATCGACGCGGGCTTGCGGGAATTGCGCCGCGACGAGCCCGCGATCGACACGGTGGAGAAGGGCCTCAAGCGCGCCAAGGCGGCCGGTGTACCCGTCGAACTCGAAGGTCCCAAGCCGCCGCCGTCGGCACTCGCGGTCACGAAGACGGGCTTCGGGCCCGCTTCGGTCGCGCCGAAGAAGCCGGTGCCCCCGACTAAGCCGGTGCCAAAGGTAAGTCCGCTCGGCAAGGCCGCGGCCAAGCGCGCCAAGGCAGGTGGTGGCGGCCCGCGGGGCGCGGCGCCACCGGCGGCGCCCACCGGCGGCGGCGGCGGCGGTACTACCGCCATCCCCGCTGCGCCACTGTCTGCCGACCAACTGTTGCAGCCACCGGTCGCACCGAAAAGCGTTGCTCCAGACCAAGATCCCGCGTTCAAGCAGGTCACCGGGAATGTCAAGGCCTTCGCCAGGGACAAACGCGCGCACCCGCCGGCCGCGTCGAAGGCGAAGGAGGCCCAGGACGCCGCGCTCGCCCCGACCGACGATATGGCTGGGCAGGCCAAGGCGGCGAAGGCCGACACGATGGACGCCCAGCAGGCAGGGTCGTTCGACAATAAGGCGTTCATCGCGGCGGTCAAGGCGGCCATCGAGGCGAAGTCGCCGAAGACGTTGACGGAGGCCGACGACTACGCGAAGTCGGGCAAGGCCGGCGAGGTGAAGGGCGAGGTCAAGGGCCTGGTAACCCAGGGCAAGGAGGGACAGGCCAAGGACATCGAGACCGCGACCGCCGCCCCGCCCGACACGTCCACGTCGCTCCCGAAGCCGGTCACGCCGATGGGTCAAGAGCAGCAGGGGCCCGCACCGGCGATACCCGCCGCGGGCGCGGTACCGAAACCGGCACCGCCGGAACAGCTCAATCTCGAGGCCGGCAAGCAGCAGTCCAATCAGGAGATGGCGGACGCCGACGTCAACGAGAAGCAGCTCGCGGAGTCCAACGAGCCGGATTTCCAGCAGGCGCTTGCCGACAAGAAGGTGGCGGCCGCACACGCTGACAAGGCGCCGGGGGAGTTTCGCAAGCAGGAGCAGGACGTCATCACGCAGGCCAAGACCGAAGCGGCCGCGGAGACCAAGGCCGGTGTCGCCGGCATGCAGGGCGCCAAGGGCGCGGCGCTGGCCAAGCTGGTCGCCGACAAGGGCAAGACCAAGTCCAAGGACGAAGCGAAGCGCGCCGAGGTCACCGCGAAGGTGCAGTCCATCTTCACCGCGACCGAGGAGGAAGTGAAAAAGATTCTCGGCGGCATCGACAAGAAGGTGGAGAACGAGTTCGAGCTGGGAGAGAAGGGCGCCCGCGCGGTTTTCGAGTCGTACGTTTCGGCCAAGATGTCGGCCTACAAGAAGGACCGCTACAGCGGCTGGCTCGGTGGATATCGTTGGCTCAGGGACAAAGTGCGCGGGATGCCGTCCAAGGTCAATGAGTTCTACGAGGCCGGGCGTGAGCTCTACCTCAAGCAGATGGACGATGTGATTTCGCGAGTCGCCAACATCGTCGGCACCGACCTGACCGCGGCGAAGAAGCGGATCGCGGCCGGCAAGACCGAGATCGCCTCGTATGTGCAGAGTTTGCCCGCCAGCCTGCAGAAGGTCGGTGCCGAGGCGTCGAAGGAGATCGCCGACAAGTTCGAGCAGCTGGAAGACGACGTGAAATCCAAGCAGGAATCCGTCGTCGACACCCTGGCCACGAAGTATGTCGAAGCCCGCAAGGGCCTCGATGAGCGCATCGAGGAGTTGCAGGCGGAAAACAAGGGTTTGATCGACAAGGCAATCGGCGCAATCAAGGCCGTTATCAACACGATTCGCCAGCTCGCCTCGATGCTCATGAACGTGCTCGCCCGGGTGGCCGGTGTGGTGGGCGACATCATCAAGGCTCCGGTCCGCTTCCTCGGCAACCTGATCGACGGGGTGAAGGGCGGCATCCTCAAGTTCAAGGACAACATCCTCGCCCACCTGCGCAAGGGTCTGATGGGTTGGCTGTTCGGGGCGTTGGCCGAGGGCGGTGTCGAGCTGCCCGACAAGTTCGACCTGCAGGGCATCGTCAAGCTGCTCGCCTCCCTGTTCGGCTTGACCTGGCGCAACATCCGTAACCGGATCGTCAAACAGGTTGGCGAGAAGGCGATGTCGGCGATCGAGACGGGTGTGGAGATCTTCAAGGTCCTCTCCACCGCCGGTGTGGCGGGGCTGTGGCAGATGCTGGTGGAGAAGCTCGGCGACATCAAGGAGATGATCCTCGAGCAGGTCAAGGACTTCGTCATCACCAGGATCATCACTGCGGGCATCACCTGGCTGATCGGGCTGCTCAATCCGGCGGCGGCATTCATCAAGGCGTGCAAGCTGATCTACGACGTCATCATGTTCTTCGTCAACAACGCCGAGCGGATCGCGAAGTTCGTCAACACCGTGCTCGACTCCGCCGCCGACATTGTGCGCGGCAACATCGGCGGCGTCGTGGCCAAGATCGAGGATGTGCTGAGCCAGATGGTGCCGATCCTGATCGGCTTCCTCGCCAGCGTGATCGGCATTGGCGGTATCGGGCAGAAGATCCGCGAGATCATCGGCAAGCTGCAGAAGCCGGTCACCAAGGCGATCGACTTCGTGATCAAGACCGGGCTGAAGCTTGCCGGTCCAATCATCCGCGGGCTCAAGGGCATTGGCGGCAAGGTCAAAGGCAAGGTGGCCGCCGGTAAGGCGGCTATGTGACGAACTGAAGGTGCGAGGCCGGTAAGGCGAGGGTGACGGCCGGGGCCCGGGCGATCGCCGCGAGAAGCTCGGCATCATCAAGCGTCCGGTTCTCGCTCGGCGGCGAGTGCGCGCACACGCTCGACACTGAAGACTGGCCCGAGAGCGTCCCTGGTGTCGTGGTCGCATGGCCTCGACGCCGGAGGAACTGGTGGTCAAGCTGCGGCGCGAGGTCGGCTTGGCGCGTGCGAACCCGGCTCAGGCTGCTGCCGCCCAGGCGCTGCTCGACCAGGCGGAGAGACACCCGAGCTCAGCAAGACTGCCGATCCCGCCGATCTTGCGCTGCAGACCGGGTTCGACGCGCTCGTGCGTGCACTGTCGGCCTACGGCCGCACCTACCGGGTGACCGACGTGGGATCGCGCGAGGCGACCGAAGCGTCAACCGACACTGCGGCGGTCAAGGCCGCAATCGCCACCGCACAAGCGGAGAAGCAGAAGGCCGTCGCAAAGCACAAGGCGGAGGGCAAGACGAAGGGCGAGGTCTGGGCCAGTGGCGGCGGACGGCTCTTCAAGCAGGGAGCCGGCGAGGCGCCCGAGTCCGGCGAGACGCTCACCGAGAAGACCCCGTGGGTGGCGGCAGAGATGGCGAAGTTCTCCGAACTGGGGCCACATCACGACGTCGGAGCGAGGAGAATGCCAAATGACGACGGTGAGGCTAACCTCCCTGCGGCCCGGCCCCTGTGATACCTCGCTTGGAGGCAGAACACCTCGGATCGGATTAGTTGGGACTCATGCTAGCGCAACTTAATTGGCGGCGTGTTGGCGTCCAGACAGGAACTGACCGTGCCGAAGGCACTTCTACTATGGCGTTCTGGGACCCATCAGGGGATCCAAACCTCATAAGGTATATCGGCGCCCGAGACCCCGGTTTGGCCGAGCGTTCCTGGTTTGGATCGGCGACTAGGTCGGTTCCCGGAATGCACGGCAGTGGTAGTTGTCGTAGCCGATCTTGTGCGAATGCGCGGCTCTACGTCGCGGCGAAAGTTACTCCCATCCGTCCGAAAGGTTGAAGCGTGCAACAACCCGGTACATTCCTGCATATTGGGACGTATGCACAGAACCGCCTCGTAAGCGAGGTCGTTGATCTGGTCGACCTTAATGAATTTGAGAATTCACCCCGCCTTTCGGGTGAGAACTCCGAACACCGAGACGGCTCGCGGAAGTCGCCGATGTGCTTCCGCCGATCGTTGTTCATCGGCCGACCATGAGGGTCATCGACGGTCTGCACCGCATGCGTGCGGCACGGCTCCGTGGTGACCAAACCATAGAGGTTCAGTATTTCACTGGCGATGATGACGCCGCCTTCCTCTTGGCCGTCGAAGCGAACACCGCGCACGGGCTGCCACTATCGCTATCCGAGCGCAAGGCGGCAGCCGTTCGATTGATCGCAATGTTTCCGGACCGATCAAATCGATCGATTGCCGCGTCGGCCGGCTCTCCGATAAGACCGTGGCCACCTCCGTTCAACGCGGAAAGTCCGCGGTCGAACGCGCGAACGGGCTGGACGGCCGCAGGCGATCGGGGCTCGACCCTGCCGCAGTGCCAGCAGTGCCAGCTGTGGTTCACCGAACAGGCGATCTCGACCAAGAAGTTCATCGTGGTGTCGTCCGACATCGTCCGGGTGTTCATGCCTGACGGCAGCGTGAAGACGAGCAAGGACTTCAAGTAGCCACTTGTCCAGGGCCTGCACGATCGGGCAGCCGACCCTTCCTCCCCAGCCGTCCCGCTGGCCATCCCGCCGGGCGCGCGCGGCACGACGCTGGGAACAATCACTGGTCTTCGAGGACGCAGCAGGCCGACCTATCCCGTCGGGCGTCTACGTCCACCGTGATGTCGGACGGTGGGCCAGCGTCGGACCCGCCGGTGGTCAATGAACGCGCACAGCGGGAAACTCTAACCCGCGCTCGAACGTTAGCGCCGCCTGCTCCTATCGGAGTTCCCGTCACCAAGGCGTAGGTGTCGATGAAGGCGATCATTTCGTCGTGGGGCGGTCGTACTCCGCCGCGAGAAACGCCGACGCTGCCTTGAGACAACGTTGGCCCCACGCAATTCGGCAACCTCGCGCTTGAGCTGGCGGCTCGGCATGCTCGGCGGTCGTCCTGCCAGGCCGCTCGCACGCAACAATATGGCCTACGGCACCACCGGCCTGGGCCTACGGCACCACCGGCGCACCGACTCTTCGGACATACCAAGGTTGCTGGCCACTGACCGAATCGCCTCGGACTCCGAAACCTTCTGTCGAGGCCTCCCGCCGCACAACCCAACACCAAGCCCATTTTGCCCAGCGCCTGCGACGGCTTCGTCCGCACTGGGTTGCCACGACGCCTCCGTGTCGGTGTATCGCAGGACAAGGCCAGCGGCCAGCGCCCCAGTGCCGCTCTCGTAGCCAATAACGAGATGAAGCCAGGTTGTGGACCCGGACTGGCGCGTATCCCGTCGAGAGATTTGAGTCGGGCCGCGCCGAATAACACGTAGTGACTACTCATGACACCCCCAACCTGAGGAACCAAGATCGATTGCGGAAGTGAGGATTTCGATGCAAAATCGGACTGCAGTGCTACTCGGACAGCTGCCGAGCGCCCAGCCGGATTCGGTACCGACCGGCACCCGGAACCGGTTAGCCGGCCACATCAGGGGCAGCCGCCCGCACATCCTCGGTGAGCCGGGGGAATGGAAAGGAAGGCAAATGAGAAAACTAGTTAGTGCGGTGGCGATAAGGGCCACAGTCGTCGGGGGCGGGGTCGCGCTCGCGGCCACAGTCGTCGGAGGCGGGGTCGCGCTCGCGGCACCGTCGAGCACAGATCCGATCTGCCGGAACATGAGTGTAATGGGCCACGGCGGGGGCCGCTGTGACTCCGCAACGGCGCGGGATGGCAGCTTCACGCGCTGCGACACTTTTTCCGTGTTCGGTATCCGTGGCACGAACTGCTACAAGGTACACGAGCCTGCACCGTCACCTCCGCCGGCACCGGCGCCGTCGCTTGTGCAGGCACAATCACCGTCGGCATAGTGGTTGGCCGCTTTTCGGCCGACAAGGTGATGTTCACCGTCTCTGGCGACTGAACCTAGGCGGGCTTTCACTTCGTTCACATGACGTATTCGAACGGAGAAAGTGCAGAGTGGGCGAGACGATTCATCCCGGTCCACGCGGCTATCCGAGGCCGGTGCCGCCACCGGTTACAGCGCTGCCACCGGCGGTGTGGGCGGTGCTAGAGGCCCTGGCGGTACGGCACGGGGTCGGTGATGCGATTGGCAAATTCAACGTCGGCGTCGGCTCACGTGTCGTTCCGCCGTTACAGCGCTAATGGGTTCGGATCACGGCAGAATGGGCTAGCAGACAGGCAGAGGCTGTGCATAACCGTTTCGGCAGTGCTGCAAGGGCAGCCATCCTGCAGCTACGCTCGATGCCCACGCCGACCAGAGCGCCGGCCCCGAACGGAAAGACCGACAGCCGCGCACTCGGTGTCGCTGCTGGCCTACTTCATCGATGCCGACACCGCGGCCGTCGATTGTGTCAACGGCGGCCGATGGTCTGCTGATGGCGCCGACGTACGCGGTGCCCGGCTGTTGGCCCGAAACAGGCTGAGCCTGCAGGACTTTGACTTCTACGAGACTCACGAGGCGTTCGCGTCGGTGGTGCCGGCACGCCTGCAGGTCCGGGTGTGCGAGGACGACTGCAAGGAGCGGCCTTGGGCTGGATGCCGCGCTGGGGTCGATCGTCCTGTCTAAGCTCAACGCAATGGCTCGTCGAGCGCGGCCGGTCACTCGGTCGCCGCGACCGGTGGCCGCATCGTGGTGCAGCTGGCCAAAACCGGTGGCCGACAAGAAGAAGGAGTCGGGCGGGCGCACGGTTCGCGGGCTGATCTCGATCTGCGCGGCCGGCGGTCTAGGCGTCGCCGCCATCCTCGAAGTGTGACGGAAAATCTCTCGGGGAAGTTTGTAACACCCCCGCATGGGTGGACGATGCACATGTAGCCCGTGTTGCCGTCTGATCCCCGACCCGACGACAACACGGTTCTTCTCTAACCCGCGTGGTATCCGTTGGCCGGACGGGTCAGCCGTGGACGTGACGGATCCGGTTCGCAGCAGACGCAGCAGCAGACGCAAAAATCCCCCGCTTGCGGGGGGATTTCGCGACTTTTCGCCAGGCCTACGCTTGTCAGAAGGCCTCGTCGGGAATCTCCATGATCTCGTTGTCGAGATTCTCCAGCACGAACCGGGTGCTGGTTAGCAGCGGCAGGAAGTTCTTGGCGAAGAACGACGCCACCGCGACCTTGCCCTCGTAGAAGGCGCGGTCATTACCGCTGACGCCGGCGTCGAGCGCCGCGATGGCCACCGCGGCCTGCTGCTGCAGCAGCCAGCCGATGACCAGGTCGCCGACGCTCATCAGGAAGCGCACCGAACCCAGGCCCACCTTGTAGAGGTTCGTGGGGTCTTCCTGCGCCGACATCAGGTAGCCGGTCAGCGAGGCCGCCATCGCCTGGACGTCCTGCAGGGCGGTGGCCAGCAGTTCGCGCTCGGTCTTGAGCCGGCCGTTGCCGGACTCGTTCGTGAGGAACTGCTCGATCTGGCCGGCCACGTGCGCCAGCGCCACACCCTTGTCGCGGACGATCTTGCGGAAGAAGAAGTCCTGCGCCTGGATGGCCGTGGTGCCCTCGTAGAGCGAGTCGATCTTGGCGTCGCGGATGTACTGCTCGATCGGGTAGTCCTGCAGGAAGCCCGAACCACCGTAGGTCTGCAGGCTCTCGGTCAGCTTGGCGTAGGCCTGCTCGGAGCCGACACCCTTCACGATCGGCAGCAGCAGGTCGTTGACCCGAGCCGCCAGGTCGGCGTCCACACCGTGGACGGCCCGCGCCACCGCGGCGTCCTGGTAGGTGGCGGTGTAGAGGTACACCGCCCGCAGACCCTCGGCGTAGGCCTTCTGGGTCATCAGGCTGCGGCGCACGTCGGGGTGATGGGTGATGGTCACCCGGGGCGCGGTCTTGTCGGTCATCTGGGTCATGTCGGCGCCCTGCACGCGGTTCTTGGCGTAGTCCAGCGCGTTGAGGTAGCCGGTGGACAGCGTGGCGATGGCCTTGGTGCCCACCATCATCCGGGCCTGCTCGATCACGTCGAACATCTGCGCAATGCCGTTGTGCAGCTCGCCGACCAGCCAGCCCTTGGCCGGCACGCCGTGCTGGCCCAGCGACAGCTCGCAGGTCGCGGAGACCTTCAGGCCCATCTTGTGCTCGACATTGGTGACATAGACGCCGTTGCGCTCGCCGGGCTCGCCGGTCTGGAAGTCGAACAGGAACTTCGGCACGAAGAACAGCGACAGCCCCTTGGTGCCCGGGCCCGCGCCCTCGGGGCGCGCCAGCACCAGGTGCATGATGTTCTCGCCGATGTCGTCGGCGTCACCGGAGGTGATGAAGCGCTTGACACCGTCGATGTGCCAGGAGCCGTCGTCCTGCTTGATGGCCTTGGTGCGCCCGGCGCCGACGTCGGAACCCGCGTCGGGCTCGGTGAGCACCATGGTCGACGTCCAGCCGCGCTCGGCGGCCATCACGGCCCACTTCTTCTGCTCCTCGGTGCCCAGGTGGTAGAGGATGTTGGCGAATCCGGCACCGCCGGCGTACATCCACACCGCGGGGTTGGCACCGAGGATGTGCTCGTGCAGCGCCCACATCAGCGACTTGGGCATCGCCACGCCGCCGAGCTCCTCATGGATGCCGACCTTGTCCCAGCCGGCCTCGAGCACCGCACGCACCGACTTCTTGAACGACTCCGGCAGCGTCACCGAGAAGGTCTTCGGATCGAAGACGGGGGGGTTGCGGTCCGAGTCGGCGAACGACTCGGCGATCGGCCCCTCGGCCAGCCGAGCCATCTCGCTCAGCATCTCGCGGGCGGTGTCGACGTCTAGGTCGCTGTACTCGCCCTCACCGAACGCCTTGTCGACGCCAAGAACCTCGAACAGGTTGAACACCTGGTCACGGACGTTGCTTTTGTAGTGGCTCACCGTTCCTCCTCGTTGAGAACGCCACCAATTTCGTTGAGAACGCCACCAATTGGTTGGCCAGCGCCATGCCGAGCCCGACGGTCGAGATTCACTCACCGACCCAGCGTGCCCTCGTCCAGGCCGAGCTCAGGGCCGACTGAAGGGAGTGCCGGAGTGAGGTCCGTGAACGTGTCGACTGCGTCGTCGACCCCGTCGCCGTCGGTGTCGCGATTCCATCGGGGCGGTGCAGTGATCCTGTGCCAGAGCTTGCGCAGGAAGCCCGGTTCACCGCCCTGCGGCGGACTGACCGGTGCCGGGCTGGCGCCGGGCGGCAGGTTCTCGGGGCTGGCCAGGTGCGGCACCTCGGCCGTCAATGCCGGAAACTCACTGGAAGTGACCTGATTCGCGGCGTCGGAAGCCGTGGGCGGCACCAGAAGTGCGTCCTCAGGCGGCGAGGGCAGCGGCAGACCGACTGATGGCGTCGGCAGCGGGGGATCGAGCGGTGGCGACACGCGGTGGGCAAGCGGCTGAGGCTCGCCTTCAGCGCTAGGCGCGGCGCAGCGGTGCGGGCGTCTCGGCCGGGATGTTGCGTGGCGTCGCGCCGGACAATCCGCCGCCGCAGACCGGCCAGGCGCCGCGGCCCTGGTTGGCCAGCACGCGCTCGGCGACGGCAATCTGCTCTTCGCGGGAAGCGAGGTCAGCCGACGGGGCGAATTCGTCGCCACCGTGGCCGCTCCACGTGCTGGGCGCGAACTGCAGCCCACCCTGATAGCCGTTTCCGGTGTTGATGGCCCAGTTTCCGCCGGATTCGCAGCGGGCTACCTGGTCCCATTCGCCGTCGGTGGCCGCGCCCGCTTGGCCGGCTAGGGCCAGGCTGATGCCACCGATAACAGCTCCACTGAAGGCGATCTTGGCGACGCCGACTGACGATGCAGTGGGCTTCCGATGCCGTCCGCTCATAGGTGTAACCAGTCCTCTCTTGATCCATCACTCAAGTCGGTGATGCGATCATTGCCAGCCCCGAGGTCAGAGGAACGAGTAGGAACTACGCGATTTTGTCCCCGCCACGTGAGTGATTACGTAGCCATGGGGGACCCGTTCGTCGTCGATCGCAAACGAGAATGACTGCGCGCCACCCGAAATCCCCGTTGCTCAGAGATCCGCTGCAATGACCGCACGCGCTCTAGCGACCGCACGCTCGCCAGCCGCGACAGTGACAGGGGAGTCGCAAGACGTAAGGTATCTACGCAAATCACGTTGTGGCATAACTTGTCTCGGTACGTCGATATCACCGTCACGATGTGCGAACGCGGTGATTAACGGCGCGAGCGGGCGTCTTGCGAAACTGACAACATCGGCAGCACCGAGAACGAACGGGCCACTGTATCTGGGCGGCGACGTCGTCGCGTTTCTATACATTGCGTGAATGATTGCTCGGCGAGTTGTCCCGGTTCACCCGACTATGGATGCAAGGCCGCTATGCGAACCGGATCGGACGATTAGACACTCGAGCCGGAGACCTCGGCCTCTCTAACGCCCTGGCTATCGAATTGCGGCAGCGGTGTGACTTCGGGGGAGTGCACTTCCACTACCACGACGGCTGGGATACAACGGAGAGTCTCCATGAATGGTTCCGATGGGCCACCGTCGTGCGGCCGCGCTTCAGTCGGAGATAGCCGACTCACGCCGATGTTCTCGAGGAGTTCGACTGACCGAGATAGAGCGCACGACGCCGGTTGAGACAGCTTGTGGCGCGGCAGTGAATCTGGGGCGCCGCCGTCCCACGACAGGCTCGGCTCATCACCGCGAGTCTAACGACGCCGCAATGCACGCGACGAGGTCGCGCAGTCGTCTGCGGCGGCCTGACCGAGCGGCTTGTGGCCCGCCGCGGAAAGTGCTAGTTGGTACCACGCGGGTGCCGTCATCCCGGTGTCACAACGATTGCGAGAGAAAGTATCTCGAAGTCGAGGGCGCCGGCGGGGACGCGCCGGAGCGGCAGCTCAAGAAGCGGAACTCATCTCTTAGACACACCGGTTTGGCGCCACCTCTTGCATGGAACGCAGTACCTGCGTTGGTTGGACAAGCCGGCTAATCGAAACGGGTAGTGACTACGCGTGTCGTTACGCGGCGGCGGCGCGACGATTCTCTTGGTCACCCCAGTAGACAAGGAGATGCGAAATGGCGACAGTGGCACGTGGTGCTGTGACCCTGAATCGGCGCTTCGCCGCTGTAGTCCGCACGTCGATGACCTGGACGGCGATGCTGGCCACGGTGCTGGCGGCGACGAGTTGCGGCCACGCGGTCGACCTGCGCGCGATGACGGCGATGCCCAAGGTGGGCGCACCGATCGCCTGGGTTCCGTGCCAGGTCACGCCGGCTATCCCACCCGGCGCCCAGTGCGGCGAACTCGAGGTGCCGGTTGACTACGCCAACCCCGACGCCGGCACCGCGGCGCTAGCGCTGATCAAGTTCCCGGCCACCGGCGCCAAGATCGGCTCGCTGATCATCAACCCGGGCGGGCCGGGGGGGTCGGGCGTGCAGGCCGCCGCGTGGATGGTTCAGTTGCTGCGGCCGCAGCTGCGTGAACGGTTCGACCTGGTCGGATTCGATCCGCGCGGGGTGGCCAATTCGACGCCGGCGGTGCGGTGTAATTCCGACGCCGACAACGACCGGCTGCGCGCCGACGCGCAGGTCGACTACGGCCCGGCCGGCGTGGAGCACATCGAGAAACTCACCAAGGAGTTCGTGCAACGCTGCGTGGACAAGAAGGGCCTGGACTTCCTCGCCACCGTCGGCGCGGCCAACGTCGCCAAGGACCTCGACGCGTTGCGAGCGGCGCTGGGTGACGCCAAGCTGACCTACCTGGGTTCCTCCTACGGCACCCGGGTCGGCTCCGAATACGCCGAGGCCTACCCGCAGAACGTGCGCGCGATGGTCCTCGACGGCGCGGTGGACCCGAACGCGGATCCGATCGAGGCGACCGTGCGACAGACGGCCGGTTTCCAAAGGGCGTTCAACGATTACGCCGCCGACTGCGCGAAGTCCCCGGACTGCCCGCTGGGCACCGACCCGGCCAAGGCCGTCGACATCTACCGCAGCATGGTCGACCCGCTCGTCCAGAAGCCCGCGCCCACCGGGGACGGCCGCGGTCTGTCCTACGGCGACGCGATCGTCGGGACGATTCTGACGTTGTATTCGCCGCACGGGTGGCGGCATTTGACCGAGGGGCTGAACGAGCTCAAGGCCGGGCGCGGCGACGCCCTGCTCACGCTGGCTGACCTGTACATGGGCCGCGATGCGCAGGGTCACTACAACAACTCCATCGACGTACGGATGGCAGTCAACTGCGCCGACCAGCCGCCGGTCAACGATCGGGCCAAGGTGGTCGAGGCAGACCGTCGCCTCCGCGAGGGTGCGCCGTTCATAGGCTACGGCGAGTTCACCGGGCACGCCTTGCTGGGGACCTGCGCGTTCTGGCCGGTGCCGCCGACCAGTACGCCGCAACCGATTTCGGTGCAGGGCCTGCCGCCGGCGCTGGTGGTGTCGACGACCCACGACCCGGCGACGCCGTACCAGGCCGGCGTCGATCTGGCCCGCCAACTCGGTGGCAGGCTGCTCACCTTCGAGGGCACCCAGCACACCGTGGTGTTGCAGGGCAACGCCTGCGTCGACGACATCGCCGCGCGCTATCTGATCGACCTCACTCTGCCGTCGCCAGACACTCGATGCTGAGAGCGCCTTGCGCTCTCGCTACGAGTTCGATGTGGCTAAAGGGATGGTGTGTCGCGCCTGAAGTAGCTAGGCGGTGCTGTTTGGTTGAATTGTGTACACGCCCAGCACCGTTGACCGTTTCGAACAACGACCGCAAGACCCTTGAGAAGTGGGTGCAATCTTCCGACAAGGCCTGAGCTGGTAACGCGGGCGCGGATTGTTCTGCTGGCGGCCGATGGTGGCTCTCATGCCGAGATCGCACGGCGCTTCTCGATCTCGCTGCAGACGGTGATCAACGGGGCGCCCGTTATCAATCCGCTGGTGTCGCGGGGTTGTTCGACGAAGAGCGTTTTGGTCGGCCGCAGAGACTCGGCAGGGACAAGCTGATCACGGTCACCGTGACTCCACCTCCAGCCAAATACGGGGTGACACATTGGAGTTCGCGTCCGCTCGCGCGATATCTGGGAATTGGTCCGGCACGGTGGCGCTTGGTGTGGCGCGAACACGGCGTGCAGTCGTACTTGTTGTTTCTTGTGGGCGGCGTAGCAGTTGTCCATCACCAGATGCAGTTCCCGATCCGGGTACGGCCGGCGAGATGGTTGAGGAGCCCCAGAAACTCCTGGCGCGGTGCTGCGGCTTGCACTGCACGGTGACCGTGTCGGCAGCGACTTCCAATGCCGCAGATAGCTTGGTGATGCCGTGCGGTACATAGTCGTTGGTTTGTCGTCCCGGAATGCCGAGCTGCTGTCCAACCGTGAGATCGCCGAACGCCTCGTCGTGTCGGACGCGCTGCCTTGGGCGACGAGGTTGGCCATCTCGCGTTCGCGCGTGTCAATGGCAGCGGCTGAGCCAGCCAGGATCAGTGCGGGAGTCTTGATGTCGCCCCACGCGGCGGCTAGCCGTTCTGCAACCGCGGCCGCTTTCACGCAGCGGCGCCGATCACCAAGAGACGGGATGGAGGCCAGCAGAGGCCGAAGGCCTCTGCTGCAAATCGGTTCGCGGTTGCCGGCGTGGATGAACACTCGCACCGGTAGTGTCACATTTGTAGATCAGGAGATATTCGTTCTGCCACTTTGGGTCTCGTGAATTGTGGTGAACGGCTCACTGCAGCGCGTCGTGCGACCTGATCCTGATGGTCAATCCGGCGGCACTGGCGGTGCAGCACGCGCAGCGGGCAGCCCAACCGTGGCAGGTCGAGTAGTCGCTACGCGTGTGAGCTCCGTCATGGCGCGCGACTATTTGTACGAACCTACGAACACCAGAAGGTGAGGCCGATGACTGAGTCGGTTAGTAAGGACGAGCGGAGCATCCTCGACGGCCGGCAGCGAGCGACTTCGTCCACCATCGCGCGGAAGCCGCCTTCGGTGAACAGGCCGGGGCATTGATCACGCAGCTCGATGCCCCCTGCCGCGCGGTCGATGACCTCGCCGAGGCGACCGAGCACGCCATCGCTCAGAATCCCGACGCCCCAGTATTGACCAGCTTTCCGGGCATCGGGTCGCCCACTGGGGCTCGAATTATCGCCGAAATCGGTGACGACCGTTCCCGTTTCGCAGGTGCTCGACGCCTGCGCTCCTGTGCAGCCGCGGTGCGGATCACCAGAGCATCCGACCGCACGCTGATGCGCATGCAGGTAGGCCGCTCGGTGCAGAGCTGCGCCGGTCACGCTGGCGAGCGGCATGCGATGCCCGAAACCGGCTGTCTCACAGCACGTTTGGTTGGACTGATGGTACGGCGGCGTGAGCTACTTAGTTGCATATCGTTCAGTGCGCATCCCGGCTCGCTGACCGCGATCATCGGCCCGTCCGGTGCCGGCAAGTCCACGCTGGCGAAAGTGATCGCCGGAATCATCACACCCACGACCGGTAGCGTCACCTTCGACGGACGCGACATCCACGCCGAGTACTCGTCGCTGCGCTGCCGGATCGGGCTGGTTCCCCAAGACGACGTGGTGCACCACCGGCTGACCCTCGCTGACGCCCTGCGCTACGCCGCCGAACTGCGGTTGTCACGCACTTCGAAGAAGGAACGCCGCCGTGCGATCGCCAAAGTGCTCCGGGAACTGGAGCTGACCGATCATGTACATACCCGCATCGACAAACTGTCTGGGGGACAACGCAAACGCGTATCGGTGGCCATGGAGCTGCTGACCAGCCCGTCGCTGCTTATCCTGGACGAGCCCACCTCGGGGCTCGACCCGGCTTTGGACCGCCAGGTCATGATGATGCTGCGCCGACTCGCCGACGCCGGTCGAGTCGTGCTGGTGGTGACCCACTGCCTGACCTACCTCGATGTCTGCGACCAGCTGGTGCTTCTGGCTCCCCAGGGCAAGCCCGCCTACTGCGGGCCACCCAACGAGATCGCCGCCACCATGGGCACGACCGACTGGGCCGATATCTTCACACGAGTCCGCGCCGATCCTGACGCGGCCTGTCGCGAATTCCTGGCTCGCCTGGTAGATCAGCCCGGTGTCGTAGAGCCGCTTGAGGATGACGTAATCGCCGCAGCCAGGGCAGTCGAGGGTCTGGCCCGTGCCGTGCGGAGCCAGACGGAACTACCCGCACTACTAGTGTGTTAGGACACGCGCCATGTCCAAGGCAACAACGGGGAAATGTCAAATCCACAAACAGGTTTCGACAATTACACGTCGCCAAGTGCGACTCATTGCCGCCGACCGAGGCTACTTCATTTTCTTGGGCTTGCTGCCCTTCATTCTTGGAACGCTGTCGCTGGTGGTTCCTGGGAATGTGGGGCTTGGTACCCCCGACCTGCGCGGTCCCACCCCCAACGAGCCGGCGCAGATCCTCATGCTGCTCAACATCAGCGCAATCTTTATGGGAACCGCGCTCACTATCCGTGATCTGATCGGTGAACGAGCGATATTCCGACGCGAACAAGCGGTAGGTCTGTCGGCGTCGGCGTATCTGGTAGCCAAGATCCTCGTCTACAGTATTGCCGCCGCGCTGCAAACCGCAGTTCTGACCGCCATTGTCGTGATCGGCAAAGGTGCACCGACGCGGGGCGCGGTCATGCTGGGCAATCCCATCCTCGAGCTGTATGCCACCCTGGCCGCCACCGCGGCCACCGCGGCGATCATGGGTCTGGCGATGTCGGCAGCCGTTACCTCACAGGATCAAATCCTGCCGATGCTCGTCGTCTCGGTGATGCTCTCCATCGTGTTCGCCGGCGGGCTGATTCCCGTCACCGACCGCATCGTTCTCGACCAGCTGTCGTGGGCCGTGCCCGCCCGGTGGGGCTTCGCCGCCTCGGCTTCCACCGCCGATCTGCGCACCATCGCCCCACTGACGCCTGCGAACGAGACCCTGTGGTCCCACGCTTGCGACTGGTGGCTCTTGGACATGACCATGCTCGGTATCCTGGGGCTTGTCATGGCCGGATTCGTCCGATGGCGCGTCCGGCTGCACTAGGTTCACTCTGAGCAGGGTTCCAAGGTCGATGGTGCCGCTCTGGGAATCACGCTATATGGCAAGTGCTTTCGTGCTCCGCCCAGCCGGGGGAGTTGGGGCAATCGCCCAAGTGGAAACTGCTCGAATTGTGCAGATCCCTGTTCAGCGGACTATTGGGTTCCGGCTCCGCTCAAGTCGGCCACCTCCCGGCGCACCGTCCCGTTACCGAGCTGGTTGGCGGTACGGATGGGCGACTACCTCGACACCACGCATGCGCGTGCCGATGATCCAACTGCGCGCTGTGGCCGTCGGGGGATCGCGAACCAAAGGCCAACCGACGACCGTGTCGCTTTTCCGAGCCGGTCGAGCGCCTTCACGAGGTGGGCCGCCTGTGCGGATGATTCGCCTTAATCGGGAGCTGGATCACCCGGTCGGGATCGGCCCAAGCGCTCAACGGCCTGGCGGCGTGTATCAGGACCTCGAACGCTCCGACCTTTCGGGAGCACCGCCAACCGCGAGCACTAGGCCATCACGTTCACGTGACGCTGGCATCGCGGGCGGCTGACTGCGACGATCGCCCGGTGGAGATCTTCGTGGAGACCGAGCGACTCATCCTGCGGCGCTTCACGCCGGACGACGTCGACCTACTCGTCGAGCTCGATTCCGACCCGGACGTCATGCGCTACATCAACGGCGGCCGGCCGACGCCGCGGGAGGAGATCGAAACCGACATCCTGCCCTGGTTCCTGCACTACTACGAGACCTACCCGGGCTATGGCTTCTGGGCGGTCATCGAGAAATCCAGCGGCGAGTTCATCGGCTGGTTCCACTTCCGACCGCAGCCCGAGGACCCGTCCGAACAGCCGGAACTCGGCTACCGCCTGCGTAGATCGGCGTGGGGCAAGGGCTACGGTACCGAGGGCTCGCGGGCGCTCATCCGGGCGGGGTTCGCGCGGTTCGGCGCGCAGCGCGTCTATGCGCAAGCGACTGGCCATCAACACGGCCTCGCGACGGGTGATGGAGAAGGCCGGTCTCCGCTACGTGCGGACGTTCCACGCGGACTGGCCGGAGAAGATCCCCGGCGACGAGCACGGCGACGTGGAGTACGCCCTGACGCGCGAGGAGTGGGAGGCCGTGGGCCGCCGGCCGTGAGTGGTCGGTCGCCGGGCACCGCCTATTACCGAAGTGACGGGGGAGTTTGGCAGTCAGTCTTGCATTCATAAGGGCGAAGGTTGTCACGGCGTTGTCACACTTGGGCGAAACTCGCCGACGCCGCGGGAGACGAACAGACGTGGTTCCCGGGGCAACGGAATATCAGTTACGCCCTGACACCCGGCGGCGCGCATAGGCGGACTGCGGGTCGAGTGGTCAGGGTCAAATTCTGTCAGCCCGACCGGAGACACACAGCTAGATGATGGTGTCTATTCTTGAGAGCGCAAGAGCAAACGTGCTCATCCAAGCGTGGTCCCACCGAGCACGCGAAATATGTATCGGGTACGACGGAGAGGGGCGACCGGGATTTCTGTTTACAATGGTTTGCCGTGTGCAATCGGACAGGCAGCCGGCAACGCGTCTAAGCGAGGAGTGCTTGAGTAAAATGGCGGACTGGAAGTCGAAGGTTCTGACCATAATTGGAAAAGCCGATGAAATGTCTGACGGTGTGAGATCACGGATCAGAAGATTGACAGGGCATGACGGCCCGCTGATAATTCATTCGTATTTCGGGCATGGTACTGTAAGGCAGGTCGTGTTTAAGGGGCGTGTCCTGGAAGACGAAGGGTTCATACCGTCAGAAGATGCGGACACCAACTGGGAGAATCTCGTCAACCTGTACAAACGTTTCGAGAGCGATGAAGTACCTGGCGCTCGTGTACGTGTCCGTTTTGGAAATGTAGAGCAAGAAGTGACTGCGGACGGCGAGGGATACTTCAGCTCAACGTTGGAACTGAACAATCATTCGGACACGCGCCTGTGGCAAGACGTTAATCTGGAACTGCTTGAGCCCCTGGTTTCGGGTGGTCGGACCGTACGCGCAGCTGGGTGGATAATGATACCTCCCGCGACCGCAAAGTTCGGCGTCATCAGCGATATTGACGATACGGTCATCGTCTCCAACGTCATTAACAAAGTCAAGATGTTGCTAACGGTCGCCCTGCTGAATGAGCGGACGCGCATGCCGTTCAAGGGCGTTGCGTCGTTCTACCGGGCGCTGCAAGAAGGCGCGAGCGGTAGCGAGAACAATCCTATATTTTACGTTTCTAAGAGTCCGTGGAACCTGTATACCCTTCTCGTGGAGTTCTTCGACATACACGGCATCCCTCGGGGTCCGTTGTTCTTAAGAGACTTCGGCACCGACAAGCCTTCTCCTGCGGATAACCACAAGATTAATCGCATCGCGTCGATTCTCAATACATACCCCGACTTACCGTTCATTTTGATTGGCGACAGCGGCGAAAAAGACCCTGAGATCTACCGCGATGTGGTTAAGGCTTTTCCGGATCGGATCCGCGCGATTTATATACGCAGTGTCAACCCTGCGCAGTCACGAATTGCGGCGATAGATCAGCTGATAGTAGAAGTACAAGAAACGCGAAGCCAATTGATTCTCGCGCCCGACACAGAATTTGCGGCGACCCACGCAGCGGCAGAGGGGATGATCTCGACCGGTGCGCTGGCAGAGATTCGTTCCGAGAAACGGATTGATCAGACTACACCGAGCCCGGCCGAATTAGCGACGGACGTCATCTAGCGTCGGAGCTGCCGGGTAATCGGGGCTAGTGGCGGCGAACTCGCGGCTCGCCGACACGCGACGTAGTGGGTAGAACCGGCCCCTTGCGGTAGGGAGTTGCGCGCCGATAAGCGAAGCACCATGTCGGAGCGCGTCGGCAGCGAGTAGGCCCGCGGCTCGGTGACGGGCACACTACGTTGGCAGGGGTGTCATCGATCTCCGGTAGCTCCACCCCCGCGTCCTTCCCCAGGGGGATGGCGTTGCTGGTTGCGGGCGCCTTCTTCATGGAGATCCTGGACGCGACGATCATTACCCCGGCGATCCCACTGATCGCGTCGTCATTCGGGATCGACGCGGTCGACGTCAACGTGGCGATCTCGGCCTACTTGGTCACCGTGGCGGTTCTGATCCCGGCCAGCGGGTGGATGGCCGACCGGTTCGGGGCGCGCCGGGTGTTCATCGCCGCGATCGCCGTGTTCACCCTGGCCTCGGTTGGATGCGCGGCCAGCGTGTCACTGCCGATGCTGGTGGCGATGCGGGTCCTACAAGGTGTCGGTGGCGCCATGATGGTGCCCGTCGGCCGGCTCGCGGTGCTGCGGTTCAGCGGGAAGGGGGACCTGGTCCGCGCGATCGCATTGCTCACCTGGCCCGCCCTGGCGGCACCCGTCGTCGCGCCGGTGCTGGGTGGGGCGATCGCGACGGTCGGGTCATGGCGCTGGATCTTCATCGTCAACATCCCGATCGGCATCGCCGGTTTTCTGTTGGCGCTCAAACTGATTCGCGGGCCGCCCGCTAGCGCTGTCCGGCGGCTCGATTGGCGGGGCCTCGCGGCGCTCGGGGCCGGCATCGCGGCGGCACTGATCGCGTTGGAGAGCATCCGCGTCGCCGGGACCGACTGGGTATTGGTGGGTGGAATCGGGGCTCTGGCCGTGGTCCTGCTGACGATCGCCATCCGCCACCTCCTGCATCAGGAGGATCCGTTGGTCGACCTGCGGGTGGTGAAAGTCGCGACGCTGCGGATCACGGTCTCGGCGGGTTCGTTGTACCGATTGGTGATCACCGCGGTGCCGTTCCTGCTGACGTTGGAGTTTCAACTCGTATTCGGGTGGACCCCGTTCGCGTCGGGTCTGATGGTCGCGGCGCTCTTCGCGGGGAATCTCGCGATCAAGCCGGCCACGACACCGCTGATGCGGCGCTTCGGGATTCGGCGTGTGCTGCTGTTCAACGCGCTGGCATCGGTGGGCTGTTTCGGGTTGCTGGCGGCGCTGCGGCCGGCGCTGCCCGTCGCGGTGATGGCCGCGATCCTGTTCCTCAGCGGGGCGTTGCGCTCGATCGGTTTCACCGCATACAACAGCCTGGCGTTCTCCGATGTCGAGCGCGAGGAGTTGACCCACGCGAACACCCTCAACGCGTCCGTGCAGGAGTTGGCGGCCGGTCTCGGGATCGCCGTTGCCGCACTAACACTCAGCCTGTTCGCGCCGCTGTCCGACGCGCTGGGCCACGGCGCGGGCACCGCTTACGGGTGGACGTTCCTCGTGCTCGGCGTTCTGATGACTGTCACCGCAATCGAGACACTGCGGTTGCCGCGCGATGCGGGGTCGGCCGTCAGCGGGAGCTGAATTTCCGCGGCGCGGAGCGCAATCGGGTGCAATTGTCGCCTGCGTCAGCCATGATGGACGCGGGGGTGGGTCATGAACGAGGCAAACATCTGCGGTGTCGACGCCGATTTCGCGGGCGAGATCGTCGAGCTTCGGGTGCACGGTGTTTCCGGCACCCCTCCGGAGGCGCTACTGGGAATGCCCACGGAGTTGATCGTCGAAGTCAGCGGTGACAATGACGCGGGGTTCTATCAACCGCGGGTGGTATTGGCGGATTCCGAATTCCTGCCCAAACGCGAGGGCGAACCCATCACGGACGACGCGGGTCCGGTCGATGAGCAGGCGGCGCCTGCACGGAAATGGAAGCGGTCGCTGCAGGCTTATTCGTGGGGCGGCCTGACCTCCGGCCCAGCCAGCCGCGCCCTGTGGCTGCTGTTCCTGCCGTTCATTCTGGTCAACCTGGCCCACTGGATGCTGCCTCCGGTGGTGAAGAGCAGACGCCGGTCCGCATCGGCGGCGGTGGCACTGTTGCGGCTGATCGGACTGACGCTGACGCTGACCCTGATGCTCGCGGGCGCGCTCGCGGCGATGGACATCATCGGCTGGCAGTGCGCGGCGATGGAACACTGCGGCAGCCATCTCGGGCCGGTGTCGTTCATGACCGGCTGGCCTCCCGGGTGCCGCGTGGCGCTGTGTGCCCTGCCCGTTCTGGCTGTCGTCCTGGTGCTGTGGCACCTAGGCCACGAACAACCCCGGGTCATCGACCGCCTCAAGGAGGACGCCGTGCCGGCGACCGAGGCGCCGAAGGATCCTCACCCCGACGGTCTGGGGCACCCCGCAATCAGGGGCTCTTCGAACTCGTCGGTGACGACGGAGCAAGTGACCGATCCCGCGGTGACACGTGGTCACATTCCGCTGGCGGAACCTTCCTTCTGGTTGTACGACGTATCCGTCCTGCGACTTCGGGTGTGCCACGTGACGGCGTGGCTGTCGGGGCTGGGCGCGCTGGCGCTGATCGTGCCCGTTCGATTCGGCGCCACAACGGCAGCCACGACCGTATCGCTGATTCTGTTGTCGCTGAACGGTATTGCCTTCGCCATCGCCTTTCTCACCACCGGCTGGAACAAGGCCACCGGACGTGGCGGGAGGAGCGGCCCCGACGAGTGGACCTCACGGTTGGTGTTGCTGCGCTGGATCTCCCTTGGTTTGACACTCATCACCCTGGCCTGGGTGGCCTTTGCGCCGCTGAAGGACGTCCCTGTCCGAAGCGACCTTCCGGGCCTTCATACCGCGATCTGGATTCTCTTTGTGGTGCAGGCCGCATTGGGCGTCGCGCTGGTGGTCGCGGTGGCACGGTGTCGATCCGGCCCCGAGCCGCAGCCACCGGGCTTCGCCCCGTCGCTGTGGGGTTACACCGCGCCGGTGGTCGCGGCCGCGGCCTGGCTTATCGGCGGCGGTTTCAGTGTCGGGGTCGGACTGCTTGCCGCCCGGTTCCTCGGCCAACCCGTCGCTACGATCGATCAGGCCGTCCAGCGAGATGAGGCCCGGACCGCCCTGCTCGACAACGCCGGTGCCTCATTCGCGCGCCGGGCGGCGGCAGTGAACGCCGATGCCTCGCTGATCGTCCCCCAGCCTTACCTGTGGGTCGCGGCCGCGGTCGTGGCGTTACTCCTGGCCGCGCTGGCTGTCGCCGGCGTCATCGTCATCTGGGTGCTGACCTGCGGCACAAAAGCCCAACTCGCCGGCTTGACCCGGGACGACGGGGATTATCCGGGCGAGAAAGAAAACCGTGATGACCCCAAATGGAAACACCTTCACGACATCGCGAGAGCCAGGGCCTGGGCCTCGCTGAGCGACTCCGCCGCAGGGATCCTGGGATTCTTCGTCCTTGTGACTGTGATCAGTGGCGGCGTGGTGGTGTACCTCTACCTGCGCACCACCTCCGACAGCGGCAAGTCGAACGTCCTGGTCAATGTGGGAGTGTTCGTCACCGCGGGATTCGTGGTGGGCCTCGCCACGGTCGCGGTCCAGGCGTACCGGGACCGCGGGGTGCGCCGAATGGTCGCAATACTGTGGGATGTCGTCACCTTCTGGCCGAGGGCAAACCACCCACTGACCCCGCCGTGTTATGGCGAACGGGCCGTGCCCGAACTAAGCAACTACCTCAAAACGCTGACAGGTCAGGGGCGGAAGGTGATCGTCGCCGCGCACAGTCAGGGCACCATCATCGGTGCGTCGGCACTGCTGTTCGCCCTCCAGAAGGGACAGGTCGCGCTGCTGACGTTCGGCAGCCCGCTACGCCGGCTGTACGCACAGAACTTCCCGGCGTACTTCAGCCACACCACGCTCAGCGCGGTGCACGATCGACCCTGGATCAACATGTGGGCACTCACCGATCCGATCGGCTCGTGGGTGTTCGACCCGACGAATCGCAGCCTCGGCGAGGCCCTCCGGACGGTGGACTGGCGACTGCTGGATGTCGGTTCGTTGGACCGCAAAGACGACGGCACCTTTCCGGCAATCTGCGGCCATTCTGGGTTCTGGACGCGGGCCGAATACGAGCGGGCATTCGCCAAATTGCAGGATTGGTTATTGCCAGACGGGGCCAGCGCAACGCTTAGCCAGAATCCCGCGCCGCCAACCAAGATGGCGTACTGAACCGTCTCAGGGTTTGACGAGGATGCGGATCGGGTTGCCCTGCTGCTTCTCCAGCATCTCGATCCCTGTGGCGATGTCCTTCAGCGGCACGATCGCGCTGATCGACCGGGTCAGATCCAGCCGACCGCGGGACACCATCTTCGCGAGAGTGTCGATATCGACGTTCTGGTAGCCGAAGTGACCCAGCACCTGGCGCTGTCGGCCGACGATCGGGGGGACGTGATCCCGGCGGCGCGTGCAGCACCTGCTGGCGCGGCCATGGGACGCCGACCCCGCGACCGCACGGGGGACAGGCCGAACATCGGCGGGACGTGACCCCGACGGGGTGCAGCACCTGCTGGCGCTCGATGGGACGCCGAAGAGGTCCGACGGGATTTCAGGCTGATCTGCACGCGGGTGGCCGAGTGGACAGTCCCACGCTCGCGGCGGGAATGCGGCCGACCGATGGGCCAGTCGGGTAGATGCCCCAGTGCGGCGCGTGGGTCCGGTCCTTGCCGCGGACCGAGGCTTGTCATGGAGCGCAAGATCAACTCTCTGGCGTCGGATTGCAGTCATTTTTGTGGAAAACTATTCTGCCGTCCGAGCACTTTATATTGGGTGCCTCAAGCGGTGGCGGAAGGGGTTTCGGCGGCGCATTGGGATCCCAGCAGAATTCACCACTACATTTCCGCGCGGGTGGTGGCGGAGGTGCAACTTGAACGACGACGCAGCTCGGGTCGGAGGCATATTCCGGCAGGGAGCACTTGTTGACGCAACCGCTCGGCTTCAGAACTTCGCTTGAACTGCATTGAGGCTCAGGCGGGCAGCTATCGGGCGAGTAGACCGTGGTGCCGTTCCAGCAATTGATTGGCGGTGGGCAGCTTTCAGGCGAGTAGACGGTGCTGCCGTTGGGGCACTCTATGGGGATCGGGATCGGGCAGGGCAGCGGCGGGATGACGGTGCTGCCGTCGGGGCACTCTACGGGCGGGCACGTTTCGCCGAGGGTCACGGTGCTGCCGTCGGGGCATGGTATGCGGATCGGGCAGGATTGGCCGGCGGGCACGGTGGTGCCGTCGAGGCATTGTGTGGGTTCAGGGGTGGGGCAGGTCTGGCCGGCGGGCACGGTGGTGCCGTCGGGGCACTGGGTAGGTGGCGGTCCCGACGGGCACGTTTGGCCGGCGGGCACGGTGGTGCCGTCGGGGCATTGGGTGGGTTTGGGGGTGGGGCAGGGTTGGCCGGCGGGCACGGTGCTGCCGTCGGGGCATTGTGTAGTCGTCGGACCTGTTGTAGTTGGGCAGGTTTGGTCCGCCGGAATGGTTTTCCCGTCCGGGCACTGCTTGGTCTGCGGCGTCCGCGGCGTCGTCGGACCTGTTGCCGGGCAGGTCGCACCGGCCGGGACGGTGGTGCCGTCGGGGCACTGCTTGGTTTGCGGCCCCTGTCTGTCGGCGGCGGGCAGACCTGGTCGGGAGCGACCGTGCTGCCATCCGGGCATATCTTTGGTGGCGGCGGGGGATTCGGAGTGCACGGGCCGTCGGGAGGCGGCTGGTGTGACTGCCCCGGTGGGCACGTCTGGGTGCGGAACTCGTTCTCGGGGAAGAAGTTAATCTCCTGGACGCGCCAGCCCTCCGGACTCTTCTTCGCGACGACGCGGTCGACCTCCATTGTGCTGCTGTCGAGTTGCTTTCCGTCGGGCGCCTTCACGGTCTGGGTGAGCACCACCGCGCGCTGAACGGTGTCCGGAGTGTCTTCGGGATGTTCGGCATCGACCAGCAGCGCGTCGGCGGTAACCTCGGCCTTCTTGGCCTTCCACTCCTGCCACCAAACGCTGTTACCTCGTTCGAGTCTTGTTGTTCGCCCCGTCGCGAAATGCCTGGCCAAGAAACGGCAATGCGCGGTTGTATGCATCGAGCGGCGAAGTGTCACGCTCCGGGAACCAGGTGAACATCGTTTCCAGGCCCTTGATGATGACGTCCTGCGCCTCCGCTGGGGCTTCATCGTAGGCATCGGAACCGGTTAACTCTGACTGTTCACCTTGGTCCCCAACGCAACCGGTGGCCACGAGCGCGATCGCAGCAAGCAGCGCGGCAATGACCATCTGGACGCTTCGCTGTCCCATGCCGCCTCCTCGCGCCTCGCGCACGGCGCGGTGTGCGCACCGTTCCTTCATTGTTCCGCTCGCGGCGACGCGCCGCGACGGCCGTTCGTGCGGTCGTGGTCGACCACTCGGGCACTTCCACCTGACCTAAAGGGCACATCCGTCGCATCAGGGCGTGACGAACAGCCATATCCAAAGCCACACTGCACAATGGACGCCCGCAAACGGCGAACTGTCGATTCACCAACCGTGACGGAAGACGCACTATGACAGGCCGACTCACGACTCTCCTGCGACTCGTGGCGATCGCGATGTGCGTATCCGTGGCCGCAGTGTTCATCACACCGGTGAACCACGCTTGGGCGGCGGGCGCCTGCGCACGCAACGGCAAGCCGTTGGCCGAGGGGACCTACACGAAGACGTCTGGGTTTGGGCCACGTGGCAATTCGATGCATCGGGGTGTCGACCTTGCCGGCAGCGAGGGTACCGACATTTTTGCCGCCCTGGATGGCACGGTCGCGGCGGCCGGCCCGGCCAGCGGGTTCGGCCAATGGATCGTGGTCGATTCGCAGACCCCCGGGGGCCTGGTGTCGACGGTGTACGGCCACATGTATCCCGACGGTGTGTTGGTGCGCCAGGGCACATCCGTCAAGGCCGGGGATCACATCGCCGAGCTGGGCAACAACGGCCAATCCACCGGCCCGCACCTGCATTTCGAATATTGGGAGGGCGGCCGCCTGAGCCACGGCCAGGCGGTCGACCCATCGTTCTTGTTGAACGCCTCCGCGCCGTCAGCGGATTCACTGGCGGTCCAACAGGTTTCCGCGGCGGCGGATTGCCAGACCGGGGTACTCAAGCCGGGTCTGGTTCCCCAGGAGTTTGTGCCGTGGCTGCTCAAGGCGGGTGCGTTGTGTCAGGGCATCACCGCGCCGCTGCTGGCCGCGCAACTGGAGGCGGAGAACGGGTTCCGGCACGGTGCGACCGCTCCGGTGTCGTCCACCGGCGCCCAGGGCCCGGCCCAGTTCATGCCCGGCACCTGGAAAACGTGGGGCAAGGACGCCGACAGCAGCGGTCCACCGCCAGATGTCAACAGCATTCCGGATGCGGTGATGGCCCAGGGCGCGCTGATGTGCGAGAACTACCGGCTGTGCGCCGACGGGATCAGCAGTGGTTCGATTGTCGGCGACCCGGTGGCGCTGGCGGTGGCCGCCTACAACGCCGGCTTCGGCGCGGTCCAGAGGAACGGCGGGATGCCGTCCGGGGGTGACTACACCACCCAGACTCAGCCGTATGTGAAGAAGATCATGCAGCGCGCGAAAGCGTTCGAGGCGGCGCCGTGGGCCGGGGGTGCGCCGCAGCTTACAACGCCGACAACGCCGACAACGCCGACAACGCCGGGCAAGATCACGATCGTGGGGGCTGCCAGTGAGTTCAAGGGTAAGCGCTGGGTGTGGGGTGGCGGCAGCGTCGACGGCCCGACCCGTGACGGGTTCGACAGCGCGGGCTTGGTCTTCTACGCCGTCGCAGGCGGCACAAGCGGCAAGGTGGTTCTGCCGCGCACCGCCGACGAACAGTGGAACATCGGCAAGGAGGTGCCTTTGGCCCAGGTTCAGCCCGGCGACCTCGTCTTCAGCGGCTGGGACCGGCATGACCGTCCGTCCCATGTCGGGATCGCGGTCGGAAACGGCCAGATTGTTCACGCCGACCCGGACCGAGGGGTCGTCATCGCCGACTTCTATCCGGAATCACGCGCTCGGCGAGTGACATGAAACCCGGTGTCGCTGCGGCTGTGTGCGCCGTGATGGTGGGCCTTATCCCGGCCGCGGGGTGCGCGTCGGATCCACTGCCGGTTGCGAGCACGACGAACATTGACCTCAGCGACCCGGAGCAGGTCATCGCCAACGCCTTGGCAACCATGTTCACCTGGAACCCAGCCAGTGACGCTTCCCCCGACGCCGCCTACCGGCGCGCGTCGATCTACCTCTCCGGCGATCTCGCTCAACAGGCCGACAAGGCAGCCGAGCCAGGCCCCGGATCCCAGTGGGAGCAGTGGCGTGCCGACGGCGCCGAGATCACCGCCAAGGTGTACTTCGCCGCCGACGAAACTCCGCCAAACGCCGACGATGTGGTGCATCGGGTGGTGGCGATCGTGCAGTCCGCAACCACCCAGGACAACAGGTTGATCGACGAGATCCGGCACACCGCTTGGGTTGTCGCCAACAAATCGAACAACGGCTGGCGCGTGACCAGTATTCAATTCTGATGTGGCCGTTACCCGTCCATATCCGAGCTCAAGGGGTGCCGATGAGCAAAGTTGCTAACCGAGTGATCAACCACCCGCGGCGATCCGCCGCCTGGCGTTAGGGCAAGCGCATGCTGTTCAGTGGCGGTCGGATTCTGGTGGCAGCCGTGGGCGCCGTGGTGCTGGCGGTCGTCGCCGTGTTCATCCTGCGGTCCGTCTGGTGGGATACGGCCGCCAACGAAGAACCGATCACGCCGCCGACTGCCACGACTGCTGTCCTGACAAGTGAGCCCGAAACCCCGAGCGCCGAACCGAATCCGGCCGGCAACCCCGACGGGAGCACGGGCGGGGACCCAGCCGGGAATCCCTCTGGCGGGAAGCCAGCCGGGGATCCCTCCGGCGGGAAGCCAGGCGGGGATCCCTCCGGCGGGAAGCCAGGCGGGGATCCCTCCGGCGGGGACCCGACCGGTCGACGGCTCCGTACACCGAAACGTCGAAGCGGATCCAGCGGATGGGCACCGTCAAGGTCGACGTCGAACTCCCCCAGGTGGCGGGTGGTAATCCGGATGTGGCCAACGTCTTCAACGAGGAGATGGAGAAAGCGTTGCAGACCCAGGCTGATTCCTTGACCGGTGGCACCCTGCAGGATCGCCCGGGCAGCGGCGTCCGCATTGGTACGCGAGTGCTCAATGGTCTGCTGCGCACGGCGGCGACTGATTTCACGACCGCCACATCGACCGCACTGGCGAGCACAGTCGTGATGGACGCCAACAGCGGCAGCCTGATCACGTTGTCTTCCTTGTTCAAAGACCTGAACAAGGGACTGATGAAGTTACAGGAATTGTCACAGGAACTGGGGCCGAGCACCAGCGCTGGCAGTAATTTCAACGGAACCAAAATCGAGCCGAGCGAGAAGGTCTTCGAGCACTGGACGGCCGAAACATCGGGTATGCGAGTGTATTTCGCGCAGGGGTTGGTCGCTCCGGAGTCAGAGGGAATCGTTGATCTCACCATCCCGTGGGACAATCTGGACGATGTGCTCAAGCCCGGTGTCGCGCAAATCGTGGCCGGCTGAACCAACTCGTTGCTACGGAGCGCCGCCGCGCTTGATGCAGAAGCCGCCCACGATCCCGATGATCGCTCCCAGTACGACCAGCAGCGCACCGTAAGCCGGCCCGTTTGAGTGGAATTCGCTCATCCCGTACGCCACATAGCCGACCATCATCATCGCGGCCAGGAAGCCGGCAATGACCGTGAAGCGGCCACTGGCGCTGAGGATTCCCAGCATCATCACCCCGGCGAGCACCAACATCAGCGCCCGGGCAGCCGGCTGCGTGATCATCTCCAATTTCTGGATGTTCTCCAGCTCGCCCAACGCCTTGAAGTCCGCCATGTTCTGGAGTTCAAGCAGCCGTCCGATGTCGTATGTCGGCCCACCGAGGAACCAGGGGCGTAGTGCACCCAGCACCACGAGGAGCCCACCCACCAGGGTGAAGGCCAGCCGAAGAAACGGCAAGATCTCCGACATCGACTGCGTGAAGCGGCCCTTCGCTTCGACCGCACCCACGCCGTCATCTGCCTTGACCTTGATCTCGCGGACCACTTCGTTCCCACTGCCCGGCAGGCTGGCCCAGACACGAACTGCCGCCCGCCCGATACTTCCGGCCGGCACGTCGAGATGCGAAGGTGTGAACGTGAATCGGACCGCGGACTCGGGGTCGGTTCCGGACAGCCAGACACTCAGCGGTAGCGCGCCACGGGTATTGTCGACTGTCACGCGGAAACGGCCGCGGCGCCTGTTGCGCACTACCACATGTTCTGGCTCGAGTTGAATCTGCGCCGTGGTCATCGGCGAGGCGCTGGCCGTTTGGGCAAGTGACCCAGTCGCTTCGCTCTCGTCGGTGCCGTCGTTGCACACCACCGCGAACGGGCGCTCGGCTTCTTCCCCCGGGCGCGGCAGCGGTGCCTCGATGTGAGCGCCTATCCGTGCCTGCTCGCCGGCCCGCACGTACAACTGCGGCTGGGAGAACGCGAACCGCACCCGTCCCTCCGGGTCGCGGCCGGAAAACAACAACCGTCGGTCCTTGCTGCCGCGGCGGTTGTCGACGATGACCGAGATTTCCGCGGACGTCATGTCCCTGATGCGGGCGACGCTCGGTTCGAGCCGTAGCCGCACCGGACTATCGGCTGGCGCCTGCGAGGTCTGGTGCGCGACGTTGACGATGGCCTCGGCCCGGTCCTCGTTGTTGGCGGCGGTGACGGTAAGTGTGCGGTTGGCTTGTTGGCCGGGTTCGGGCGCGGGCGCGTCGAAACGCACATCCACGACTTGGACGCGCATCGGCCCCACCTCGACGATGTCTGGCCGGAAGGAGAATCGCACCACGCCTTCGGGATCCGACCCGGTGAGGGCGTAACGCTGCGGATAATTGCTTCCGGTGTTGTCCAGCCGAATCCTGAACCGGCCCGTGGTGGCGTCCCGGAGACGGATGAGGTGCGGCTCCGGGGTGATCGTCGCCGCACCACCGACCCTAGGCACGACCAGAACAAGCTCGACGTCGGTGCGTTTGGCCGGGTCCTCTACCGAACATATCTGGACACGGAGGTGGAATCGCTGCACATATACGGCGTATTCCGGCCGGGTGCCCAGCGTAACGGTGAAGACCTCTTCCTGGTCAGTAAGCAGTCGGATCTCCGGCTGGGTGATCGTAAGCCAGGGTGGCGCATTCGGCGCCTCGACGGTATATCCGTCCACGATCGAGGACGTGTTGTGGATGCGTATGTCGACGGTTCCCCCTTCCGAGGGATCAAGGACCACCTCAGGGGTTTCCAGAATCACCTTGGGAGCCTTGGACGGACGGGCGGGGGACGCACGCTTGACCGGCGCCGGATCGGGGCGGCGCGGTCGGTCCGGGGAGAGCGTCACAGCAGGGAACTTCTGGCTATGAGTTTCTCGCACCACCGGCATCCCCGATGTGAGGGGCGCGCCGTCCAGGGACCCTCCTCCGGTGTCCCAGCCCAAAAAGAAATCGCACTTGGCGCAGAACTGCGCATCTGGAGCGTTTTGGGCGCCGCATTGCTCGCAAACGTGCTCTGTCATTTGGAGTCCTTCGTCGCGTTCGTCATCTTGCTGCCTCACTGCGTTCGGAACCGTTGGTGGGGAGGAGCCGACCTAGCTTTCGGTATTCCTGTTGGATCGCGGCGGTGATGTGCGTGTCGTCGATCGGAGTTTTTGTTTCGGCGGCCAGATACGCGGCGGTGATGGCCGCCGACCGAATGTTGCCGCCGGCCAGCGCGAACGACTGGGCGTAGCAGTCGAGGTCGAGATCGCTTCGCGAGGGGACCGGCGGCGCGAGGCAGCGCCGCCACAGCGCAAGCCTGGCGGCCTCGTCCGGCAGCGGGAAGTCGACGACCATGTCGAGTCGGCGGGTGAAGGCGTCATCGAGGTTGGCGCGCAGATTGGTTGCGAGCACGGCCAGACCGTCGAACGTCTCCATTCGCTGCAGCAGGTAGGCGCTCTCGATGTTGGCGTAACGGTCGTGGGCGTCGCGGACTTCGCTGCGCTTGCCGAAAATGGCGTCCGCCTCGTCGAACAGCAGCACGGCGCTTACGCGAGATGCTTCGGTGAATATCCGTTCCAGATTCTTCTCGGTTTCGCCGATGTACTTGTCCACCACCGTGGCCAAGTTGACGGTATACATGTCCAGGCCGAGGTCGCCGGCGATGACCTCGGCGGCCATCGTTTTGCCGGTGCCGGAGTCGCCGGCAAACAAAGCGGTGACCCCGGTGCCGCGCCCGCCGCCGGGCCGCATCCGCCAATCCGACAGCACCAGCTCGCGGTTGCGGGCCCGGGTCGTCAACTCGCGCAACTGTCGCAGCGCCTTGTCCGGAAGGACGATGTCCCGCCACGACACCGCGGGCTCGACCCGTCGGGCGAGTCGTTCCAGGCCGGCCGCGTTCTGTGACCGCGCGCCGCGACGCAGGTCGCCGTCGACCGGTGTGCCGCGCGTGGATCGGGCCAGCGCCTCGGCGGCCGTGATGGCCGCCGCGATCTGGCGAGGCCCGAAGACGTACTGTGCGGCGATATCGCCCACATCGATGCCGTCCGCCAGCGGGCCGAGTTCGCGCCGCCACAGCTCGGTCCGTTCCGCAACGGTCAGCCGGGACGCCTCGGCGATCAATGGCACCCGATCGGACCAGTTCGGATCCCATGCGGATGTGCCGGTCAACACGACCGGCACGGGCAACTGCGCCAAGCGGAATACGACGTCGACGGCGTGTACGCCGAACGCCTCGATGGGCGATACGACCAGGCTCGCGCTGCGCAGGAGCGCTTCGCGTCCCAACACCGACACGGCGCTCGACACATCGCTGTGGGCAGCCAACCTTGTTGCATCGCAGGATATTACGGTGTGACCCGCGGCCCACAGCGCATCCGTCGCGATCGCAGTGCCCGAATCGCCGATCGTTTCGTGGACATAGCAGAACCGCTCGCCGGACTTGAAGGCCTGCCCGAGTTCGCGGGACTGGCCGCAATGATGCCCGCGCGGTTCGATGAGCACATCGGCCAGCGCCGCGTCCGGAGAGTCGGCGCCGAGAAGGTGGGCGGTGACGCGATCCGGCACCCGTATCGCGCGCGTCAGGAAAGGCCGGTCGGTGTCGTCGATCACCACCAATGAGTTGTCCACCAGCGGTGCTCCTGGCGCCAGACGCGCCCGCGCCGCCGCATTCAACGGCGAGAGATCCGCCAGCTCCAGCGCCAGCCCCACCGTTGCCCGCCGCCGGGTGACGTCGTCGTTGAGATAGCCGTACAGCCGCTCGAAGCGGCTGTCGAGATCGGGAAGCAGGCTGATGACGAGAAACTCGACGTCCTGCTCCGATAATGAGGCCGACCGCGCGAGGGCGCGCAACCGCAGTTCCACCCCGTCGGCCTCGACCGCGTCGGCGCGCTCCTCCAGCGCGCAACGTCCCTGCGACGAGGCCTCGGGTGGCGGCGGGCTGTTGGCGAGCAGCGCGTCGACCAATTCGTCGCTCAGATAAAGCCCTCGGAACGGGTCGTCTGGCGCTGGATCGTGGCCGCGTCGATGCGCCACCAACGTGCGGATTCGCTCCTCCACGAGCATGGCCCGGCCAAGCAGGTAACGCATGCTGTCGAGCGGCCTGTCCATGTCCTGCGTCCTATTGCTTGCGCTGACGCTTGCGGATGCGTATCTGACCCGTCGTGGCCGCGCGGGTGGCGTCGTCGTCCACCGCGTCGCCGGCCGCCGCATCGCCGAGAACGTGACGTCTCCTCGTCTCGCGCGGAACCGAGCCGGCCAGGCCTTCTGTGACCAACACGGTCGGCTTTTCCACCGGCGGGCCCGCGGGGAACGACCGTCCGGTGTCGGTCGGTGCCGTGACGACGACGTCCAGCGACGGCTTCAGCTCGCCGCCCAGCGCGGTCCAGACATCGGCGAACGACCGATCCTCCGGCGGCGGCAACGCGACACTGACCGGCACCGGAAGACCGAGGGCCGAAAGTGATCCAGTCAGCACATCGGTCGGCAGCGCCTCGTGACGCAGGAAACAGCCCAGCAGCGCGCCGAGCAGTCGATGCTCGTCCTCGGGCCGCTGGGTCCACGCCGCGACGAGATAGGACAGCTTGAAGTAGCGCGGCGGCAGATGGCGGGCCCGGATCCGGTTTCCGTCGTATTCGTTGAGCCAACCCCGTTCGCGACGGCGCAGATCTTCCCTGATGTCATACAGGTAGACGTCGATCGTCGGGGCGTTGCGTCGGCTGGCCCACTCCTTGGTAGGCGCGTCGAATTCGACCTCGACCTCGGCCGGGTCAATGGCTTCGCGTTCGATCAATGTCCGCAACGCGTAATCGACCTCAGGTATCACTTGTTCATCGTTCCGTACTGTGCGGCGGTGGCATACGAGCGTGAGTCCCATTGCAGAGGCAGCGGATTGTGCCCCAAAGGGCAACCGCCGTGGCCCTCAGATGAGCCCTTCGCGCACCGCGTAGGCGACGGCATGCGATCGGTTGCGCAACTGCAGCCTGGTCGTCACGTCGTGCAGGACGTTCTTTACCGTGCGTTGGCTGTAGCAGAGTTGTCGGGCGATCTCGTTGGTGTCGTGCCCGTCGGCGATCAACCGCAGCACCTGAATCTCGCGGTCCGACATGCCGGTGAAGCTGAGTCCGCGCGGCGAGAGCACCTGGCGCTGCAGCCGACCCACCTGTCCCAGCAGGTGACTGAGCAGGTCCGACGGGATGACACCCTCCCCGGACGCGACCTTCTGGATCGTGCGCACCAGCACATCTGGTGTCGCCTCACCGCGGCGAAGCAGCCCGCTCACGCCGACCTCGGCGGCGCTCACCACGGTGCCGTCGTCGATCGCGCTCATCACCAGGATGGTGTGGCCGACCCCGGCCTTCTTGAGCGAGCGCAGAATCCGGAGCGTTTCATCGTCGAGCACATCGGCGACCGCGATGCCGACATCCACACCCTCGAGGTCACCGGATTCCACCACATCGATCTCGGCACGCATCCGCAGCTGGCTGACCACCCCGGCCTGCAGAATCGGGTCGTCGGCGTAGACATAAGTGGACACTCGTCGCTGCATTCTTGTTCCCCTCACAGGAGTTGGTTCGGTTGGGAAACGAGTATCCGGACGGCCATCAACGCCGGCTCAACGTCGGGAGCCGAATTTCTCAACAAACGCTCAACGGCTACAAGAGGTCGCCGCGGGTTGCAGCCTACGACTCGCCCGCGAGCCCCAGACTGAGTTGCGACACGTGCTCGTCCGGCGAGACCTGCGCGGTGACGTTGACCCCGTCCAGAATCCAGCTGATGCTTTCGTGCGAGGCGTCAACAGCCCACCAGCGTCCGCCGGGCCCGAGTCGCGTTGTCATCTCCGCCAGCGGCACGGGCGATGTCAGCTGCAGGATCGCCGCTTCCAGCCGACCTGAACGCACACCGAGCTGCACAAACTGCGCCCGCTCGTCACGAGGCCGCCCACGCACCATCCCGCCAGCACCGGCGACGGGATCAACCAGCCACGTCGCCAAGTCGACCTCGCCAACTGGCTGACCGAGCCGTTCGGACCACTCCGCGACGAGCGACCAGACCTCGCTCACTTTTCCTCCGCCACCTGGGACAGACAGCGGGCGAGCGAGTCGGGGGCCTTTGCGCGACTGTGCGTGACCGCCGCGCTGGATTGGTCCGAGTCCGCTCGGTGCGGTCGGCGTCCACAACTAGATACTATGCGCGACGCCTTGCGCTACCTTGCCCGTTGAGGCAGCTTGACGGGCATCGTCAGTGACTGGCTGCCGGGCACGACGGGCGAGCGTCGATCATGTTGCCTGCCTTGACTGGCAACGCGGTTCGCCGAATCTTCTTCACTGCCCGTGGATCTGGTGAAAGTACTTGCTGCAGCCGCACGATGCGGCGCCGCGGCGTCTGGAGCGCGTCGATGGTGGCCGCAGGCGTGTCGAAAAGATCGATGTCGTACACGGCCACGTCATAACTGCCAGGTGTCGGTTTGGGCGTCGGCCGTTGAGCCCGGCGGTGTGAGGTGCCGGTGAGGGGCGGCGTCGTACTCGGCTGGTGAAACATGGCCGGGGGCTTCGTGCAGGCGTTCCTGGATGGCTTTTGCGATGAGTTGCTTTTCTCACGTAGGACCATCTCGATGCATCAGGGGTGAATTGAACCGTCAACGCTGGAGAGGTTTGCTTGCTACTTTCGACCGCGCGCCGGGTCGACCGCTGAATCTTGTTGCCTAGCAGTGGGTTGGAACGATCCAATTGCGTTGGAATAGCTCCCGACTGATCGTGCTCCGGATGCCTGACCTTGTTCGCACCATTCCCCAAAGGGAGTCAACAGCGCAGACACTTGCCCAGTGCAAAACGTGGCTACATACACTGACCCATCGTGGGCATTCTTTTTGGCTTCGCGCCGTGGATCGTCTATTGGGTGCTTGTCGGTAACGTCCCTTTCACCACCGCCGTGTTGGTGGCGCTCGCGATCGCGGTGCTGGCGCTCGTGATCGGGCGCGTCAAAGGGGCGCCGGGGCGCACGCTCGAAATCGGCGCTGTCGGAACCTTTTTGGTGCTGACAGTTCTCACGTTTACGCTGAGCCAGTCATTCATGGAGCGGTGGATGCAGCCGCTCAGTAACGCAGGTATTTTCCTCGTAGCGCTCACCGGTGTACTGGTCGGCAAGCCGTTCGTGCGGGAGTTCGCCGAAGTGGGCCGGCCCGCCGAAGTGGTCAAGAGCGAGGAGTTCGGCCGGATCACGACCCTGCTGACATGGATCTGGGTCGCCGCGTTCGCCGGCATGACGGTGTCGTCGTCGATCCCGCCGATCGTGCAGGGCGACGCGACGATTCTCGACACGAAAACCCCGTTGTCGTTCGTCTGCTACTGGGTCATTCCGTTCTCGCTGTTGGGCCTGGCGGCGCTCGCCTCACGGATCCTGCCCGACCGGATGGCCGGGGTCGACGACGTCGTCCGTAAGACCACCTTCGTCGCGTTCGCCGAACTCGAGATCGACCAGCTGTACTACCTCGCCCAGGAACACGCGAATCGCGAAGTCGGTGCCGGCATGGAGGCATACGACGTCAAGGTCGGGGCCAAGGGGGTTCCGCTGGTGGGAGACGACACGCGAGAGTCGTGGCCCTCGACTTACAAGGTTCGCGAGCGGCGGCACTAACTGAGTGGGGTCGCGAGCGTGAAGAGACATTGACCCTGCGTCCCGACATCACGCCGGGACGGCCTCGACTATCGACATCATCGGGGTGGCGGTCTCCACCACCCGGCTGAGCCGGAAGCCGGCGCGGGCGAGCAGTCGGCGAACTCGGCGCGGGTGCGCTCCCCGCCGGCTCAGTTCCAGCAGCGCGACGTTGCCGGGCACCATCCTGCGGTTGAGTGTCTGCAGCGCTGTGCGGGCGCGGTCCACAGCACGAACAAGGCGTGCCGGCGGCACCCTCGTGGACGTTCGGGCATCAGTCCAGGTAGTCGCGCAGTAGGGATGACTGAACGCTGTACTCAAACGGGGGAGCCAAGGTCATAATCGAGCGCTGTAACGTGAAATATCTTGCACGTAGGGGTCCACGTCCTCGGGGACCGAGGCTGCCGCCCATGCTGTCCCACTCGGGGGCGTCGGTCTGCGAGGCCAGCACGGCCTCGTGCGTGCGTCCCGGTGCAGGCGGGCGGTTATGTGCCTCGTCGGTGCTCGCTGGCCAGTAGCCGAGCTTGTCGGCCAGCTCTGGGTATCGCCTCATCATTGATCTCTCCCTGCCAAGTCGGAACTGCACCTGTGCGCCACAGTGTCCCTCGCAGGGTGCCGGCCCCTGCCCGGCGGCTGCAGCACAGACCACCCTGGCCGGACGTGGCACGCCATCGAATCCCTCGACAAGAGGCAAAATCGCCGGCCGACCAGCCGTGGTCGACTCAAAAACCCCTTGCGCCGCGGAGTCGGAATGAGCGGCGGCCCGTCCGGGCTACTGCTCCTATTCGTCGGCGGGCGGGATGTTGTGGTTGAAGCGGAAGAGGTTGTGCGGGTCGTAGCGCCGCTTCACCTGCCGTAGCCGCTCGAAGTTCGCATCTCCGTAGGCCGCGCGCACGCGTTCGATGGGCTCATCGGGAGCTCCGTAGTTGAGGTAACCGCCGCCGCTCGTCGAGCGCTCCTCGAGCGCGGCGGCCGTGCGCCGCGCCCAGGCGATGTGGTCGGCGTCGGTTGCCGCGTCCTCCCAGGTGGCCATTGCGCTCACGTTGAAGCACTGCTCCCTGCGGCTGAACGCGGTGGCGTCCGGCGGCACGCGCAGCGCGGCGCCGTGCATCTGCTCGAACTGCACCATCGTCCCCGCCATCCTGCGGGTGAGCGAGGTAGTGGTCGACGATCTCGTCGATCAGCTCGTCGGGCAGCGAGTCGACGAAGTGGCTCTTCCAGTAGTGGCGCAGCCCGAACGGCAGATCGCCCTGCATCACCTGGATCTGCAGGTAGCTCCTGAGGCCGAGGCCGTCGCTCAGCACCGGCAGGCTCTCGCGCAGCGGGCGGACGGCCTCCTCGGCGGCCTCGGCGTCGCCGGCGAAGCAGACCGTGATGTACGCGGCTCCCTCGGGCAGCTTCTCGTGATTCAGGTAACACATCAGCGTCAGCTCGTCGGGCGCCGATGCCATCACGTCGCGGAACAGCCGGATCGCGTCGCGCATGTGCGGCACGCGGGTAGGCGATGATCCCGCCCCAGACGGCGGGCAGCGGGTGCAGTGTGAATTCGAACTCGGTCACGACGCCGAAGTTGCCCCCGCCGCCGCGCAGCGCCCAGAACAGCTCGGGCTCTGTTGTCTCCGAGGCTGTCATGACGCTGCCGTCGGCGAGGGCGACCTCGGCCGAGACCAGGTTGTCGAGGGACAGGCCGTGCCGGCCCATCAGGTGGCCGATCCCGCCGCCGAGGGTCAGGCCCGCCACGCCCGGTCGTGTCGTAGGTGCCGCCGGGCATCGCCAGCCGGTGTGCGGCGCTGGGCGCGTCGACACTGCGCCACGTCGCTCCGCCGCCGACCCGGACGCGCCGCGACTCGGGATCGACCTGTACCCCGCCCAGCAGCCGTAGATCGATCACCAGGCCGTCTTCGCAGACCGAGTGACCGGCCACGCTGTGCCCGCCACCGCGGATCGCCGCCGGGAGACCCTCGTTCTGCGCCCAGGCGACCGCCGCGGCGACGTCGTCGCTGCCGGCGCAGCACGCGATCACCGCAGGGTGGCGATCGGTCATCGCGTTGAATGTCTTGCGGGCAACCTCGTAGGCAGGGTGGTCGCGAACCAGCACCGGGCCGCGCAACGCACGCTGCAGCCACTCCATCGGCGGCGACATCCCTCCCATCGCCCGACCCTATCGGTGAAATGACCCCGCGGGGTGGTGTCCGGCGGGGTCGGTGGTCCGGGCCGAGCGACTCACAATGAACTTGTCGCTCGCGGTCGACAGCATCGACCATCCTCAGGAGAGGGGGGCACGTCTTGGATGACTCGAGGATTCGCGACTCGTCGGCATCGACCTCGCGTCCAGCCAGCGAGGACGGGCCGCCGGTGGCCGGCGGATACGCTTTCGCGCAACGACACAAGCCGAAAAGGGAAAAGGAGCGAACGAAAATGAAGCTCAGCGCTTGTAACCGGGCCTGCGAAGGTCGTCCGCATTCCCCATGGCGAGGCGAACTCGGTGCCAACGGCCAGCGGATCGCCTCCTCGATCACGGTCGAGGCGGTCAGCGATCTCGGCATCGCCGAGCGCAGCGACGTGAGCGCCGTGGTCAAGGTGTCCGACGTCATGATCGCGATCGGCGACTGAAGATCGTGGCCGAGGGCGGAGCCGACAGCGGCGGGTCGGCGATGCGCGCCGCGATTTGGGCGCAGCCCGCGGAGCTGCGCCGGCTGCTGGCCGACCCCGAGCCGGCCCGGGCGGCCGCCGGGAACCTGCGCGGCCGCCCGGTGAGGCTGGTCGGGATCGGGACCAGCTGGCACGCCGCCCAGCACGGCGCCTGGCTGCTCGCCGAGGCCGGCGTCGACGCCCGCGCGGAGCACGCCGCCGACCTCGCGCCGTACGGGCGCGGGTTCGCAGACGGCGAGGCCGTGATCGTCCTCAGCCACACGGGCTCCACCGGCTACAGCGCCGAGATGCTGCGCCGCGCCCGCGAGACGGGCGGTCCGGCCGTCGGGATCTCCGCGATCGGCGCCGGCGGCGACGTGGAGACCGTCGAGCCGGAGCGCTCGTACGCCTATACGGCGAGCCACATGACGGCGCTGCTGCGCCTCGCCCAGATCGCGACGGCGCTCGGCGCCGAGCTCGGCGAGCTCGACGCGGTGCCCGACCGCGTCGAGGACGTCCTCGGGCGGGCTGCGCCGATCGTTGCCGAGCCCCAGCGCCTGCTGGAGCTCACCGGCGCGGGCCCGAACGGGTGGACCGCGCAGGAAGGAGCGCTCAAGGTCCGCGAGGCCTCTTACGTTGCGGCGGAGGGGCTGTCGGCCGAGCAGTTCTTCCACGGCCCCAGCGTGGCCCTCGACGGGCGCGACACGCTGGTGGTGCTCGACGGCGGCGGGCCGATGGCCGAGCGGGTCGAGGCCATCGCCGCGGCGGTCGAGGTCGGCGGCGCCCAAGTCGTGAGGTTCGCCGAGCGCGACCTGGGCGAACCCCTGTCGATCTTCGCGCTCACCGCAGTGGTCCAGCGAATCGCGCTCGACCTCGCCGAGGCCCGCGGCACGAACCCGGACCGGTTCCGCTACGTGACGCCGCGGTGCGCGCGATCGAGGAGGCGGTGCGGACCGCGGCGTCCAGCAACTGGGTCGCACTGTGCTTGGCCGAGTACCAGCTGGGTGTCGCGCTGCTGAGTCGGGACGCCGCGGCCGACCGTCGTCGCGGGCTGGAACTGATGGTGCAGTTCCGCGACTTGGTGCGCGAGCGTGCTCCCTTCCTGGTCCCGCTCGCCGAGTTGTGGGTCGCCCGGGAGAGGGCCAGACGCGGTGACCGCGATGCTGCGATTGCGGTGATGCGCCAAGCCGTGGACGAGCTGCACCAAGCAGGGCGCCCCTTTTATGGCGTTTGGGGCACCGGCGTTCTGGTGGAGACGCTGGTGGAGCGTGGCGCCGAGGGCGACCTGACCGAAGCCCAGGAGGCGATCGACCGGTTGGCGAACCTGCCGGCAGACGACGGTTCGGCGATGCGCGACATCTGGCTGCTGCGGCTACGCGCGCTGCTATCCCGCGCCCGCGGCGACGATGTTGCCTACCGCGACTTGGTGGGCCGCTATCGCTCGATGGCGACATCACTGGGCTTCGAGGGGCATATGCGAGTGGGCCGAGGCGATGCCATGACGGCGGCTGAGCCGGCGCGCCGGGCGTCACGTTCGCGGGGTCGTCTGAGTCAATCGACGCCAGGAGGGATCATGGTGG
Source organism: uncultured Actinomycetota bacterium (assembly GCA_963799495.1). GTDB lineage: Bacteria > Actinomycetota > Actinomycetes > Mycobacteriales > Mycobacteriaceae > Mycobacterium. The sequence goes on along the minus strand of CAWCXH010000025.1, from coordinate 21,220 downwards.
ATACGCAGGGGCCGTCTCCCACCACCGCTGCTCGACCGATTGGCGAGCCTCGATCCGCAGGAGCGGCGGGAAGTGGCCACCATCGTTCGCGGTCTCTCGCAGACCTTCGCCGAGGCGCCGGGCGGCAAGAGCCTCACACGTGCTCGGCGTTCTGGCCCGCGCTGCTCGATCCGGCCTGACCTGCTTGTCGAGCTTGTACCGAAAACGGTCGTTTGCGGGACACTCCCGGTCGGCCCGTCAGTGTTCCCGTTTCCGCACGAACCGCTGTACCGAAAGTATGTCCCGATACTCGACTGCGAGGGATCTCTTTCTTGCCGTCGTGGGTGAGCTGAGGGTCCGGGATCGTCCTGGCTTGTCCGCCGGGGCGGCCCCGATCATGTGTGCCTTGCGGCGCGTGTGCGGCGCGCACCGCGCGCTCGGCGGGGTGCAATACCCCGTCGGGGTCCACCTGCTGCTCGAACCGGAGCAGGGCCTTCTTGCGGGCTGCGGCGGTTCGGGCCGAGCGGTCCTCGGTGTTGGCCCAGGAGGCGTGGGCACCGAGCATGCCCTGCATGCTCTTTTGGGCGGGGGTCCGATTATCGGGCATGGAGCGGCCTGCCTTTATCTTGACTGTAAACGCTGCGCTCGTCCACTACCTGCATTAGAGGGGCATAATCGCAGGTCGGACCGTCTAACCGAACTTTCCGCTAGTCCAGGTAGTCGCGCAGGACCTGGGAACGGCTGGGGTGACGCAACTTCGACATGGTCTTGGACTCGATCTGCCGGATGCGCTCGCGGGTGACGCCGTACACCTGGCCGATCTCGTCGAGTGTGCGCGGCTGGCCATCGGTCAGGCCGAACCGCAGCCGCACCACGCCGGCCTCGCGCTCGGACAGCGTCTCCAGCACCGACTGCAGCTGATCCTGCAGCAGCGTGAACGAGACGGCGTCCACGGCCACGACCGCTTCACTGTCCTCGATGAAGTCGCCGAGTTGGCTGTCGCCCTCGTCGCCGATGGTCTGGTCCAGGGAGATGGGTTCACGCGCGTACTGCTGGATCTCCAGCACCTTCTCCGGCGTGATGTCCATTTCCTTGGCCAGCTCTTCTGGAGTTGGCTCGCGGCCCAGGTCCTGCAGCAGCTCACGCTGGATGCGGCCGAGCTTGTTGATCACCTCGACCATGTGCACCGGGATGCGGATGGTGCGGGCCTGGTCGGCCATGGCGCGGGTGATGGCCTGACGGATCCACCAGGTCGCGTACGTGGAGAACTTGTAGCCCTTGGTGTAGTCGAACTTTTCGACCGCGCGGATCAGGCCCAGGTTGCCTTCCTGGATCAGGTCGAGGAACGCCATGCCGCGGCCGGTGTAGCGCTTGGCCAGCGACACCACCAGCCGCAGATTCGCTTCCAGCAGATGGTTCTTGGCGCGGTCGCCGTCCCGGCAGATCCATGCCATGTCGCGGCGCTGGGCGGCGGGGTACTTCTCGCCCCGCTCAGCCATCTCGGCCATCAGCTGGGTGGCATACAGGCCGGCCTCGATGCGCTTGGCCAGCTCAACCTCTTCCTCGGCGTTGAGCAGCGCGACCTTGCCGATCTGCTTGAGGTAGGCGCGTACCGAGTCTGCCGACGCGGTGAGCTCGGCGTCCTTGCGGGCCTGGCGCAGCGCCTCGGATTCCTCTTCGTCCCAGACGAAGTCCCCGGACGCCTTGTCCTTCTCGCTGGGTTCGGCGATCTCGTCTTCCTCGGCCGCCGGCACGTCCTCGGCGGATTCGGCAACCGCCGGCTCGGCGTCGGCGCCCACGTCGGCGACCACGTCTTCGACGGGCTCGTCGTCGCTGGCCTCGAGATCCTCGAGGTCCAGGTCCGCCTCTTCGACTTCGAGGTCCTCACCGGGTTCCGCTTCGAGGTCGTCGGCGACCTCGAGCTCGTCGACCGCGACCTCGGTCTCGGCAGATTCCGGTTGCGGTGCGGTGGTCTTCTTCGCGCGGCCGCGGGTGGCGGGCGCGTCGGCGGCCTTGGCCCGCGACGACCGGGATTTGGCGGCGGTCGCCTTGGCCGGCTTTGCCGCGGAACGACCCTTGGCCGCAGTGTCGGCCGCGGACTTCGCCCGGGCGGTGGTCTTGGGGCCCTTCTTGGCGGGGGCCGAACCGTTGGAGGCCTTGGCCGCCGAGGCCTTCTTGCCGGGGGTCTTGGTAGCGGTGCGCTTCACCGGCTCTTCGGTTGCCGGGCTTGCCTTTGTCGCTGCCACGTACACCCTTTCGGTCTTGCGTAATCCGGTGGGCAGGGGCGTGCGCCACCGAAAAGCGTCGGCTATGTCGAATGTCGGCGTCGATCTCAGCTCGGATACTCGCCGCTATTCGGTAGGCGGCCGCCGTCGACCATTGTAACGACAGTGTGAGGTAGCGCCGGGTCGAGCGGCAAATTCGACGGTTTCTACCGTGGCGACTGGGCGGTCGAGGTGACGTCGATGTCGGCCGCCATCGCGGCGCCGACGATGCCCGCGGTGTTCTGCAGGGCGGCGGCCACCACCGGCGTGCGGTTCTCCAGCAGCGGTATCCATTTTTCGGCCTTGCGGCTGATCCCGCCGCCGGCGATGAACAGGTCCGGCCAGATCGCGTTCTCGATCGCTACCAGCACCTTCGTTACCTCGGGAGCCCACCTCTTGTAGCTCCAGTCGTGCTTCTCCTTGACCGACGAGGCGGCCCGATGCTCGGCCTCCATCCCACCGACCTCGAGATGACCGAACTCGGTGTTGGGCAGCAGCACGCCGTTGTGGATGACCGCCGACCCGATCCCCGTGCCGAACGTCAGCAGCACGATGACGCCGGTGTTGTCCTTGCCGGCGCCGAACTTTTCCTCGGCCAGGCCGGCGGCGTCGGCGTCGTTGAGAACCGTCACTCGCAGCCCGCCGAGTTCGGCACCGATCGCTTCGCGGGCATTGACCCCGATCCATGCCTTGTCGACATTGGCGGCCGTGCGGACGATGCCATCGGTCACCACACCGGGATAGGTGACGCCGAGCTTCTCAGTCCAGCCGAACTCGCGAACCACCGCAGCGATGGTCTTGGCGACCGCGTTCGGGGTGGCCGGCTGCGGGGTGGCGAGCTTGAATCGCTCGCCGATCATCTGGCCGGTGTCGAGGTCGACGATGGCGCCCTTGACGCCGCTTCCGCCGACGTCGACGCCGAATCCGCGGCGTTGCGGGGCTCCATCCGTGCTCGGTTGGGCGGCGGGGGAATCGGTGGCGGTCATGAGCGCTCCTCTGCAGAGGCTGGCAAGTTCGACGCGCCCCACACATTAGTAGCTCTGAAATGCTTTGGTGTGGCGGCCGGCCAACCGGCTGGCGACAATTTGTGTTGCGATCAATCGGTGACGCAGCGTGACACTCTTGCGACAGAACTGCGCTCGGTGGCCGAGCGGTTGGCGACCGAAGCGGCCGACTTCGTCCGGTGGCGACGTGACGAAGTCTTCGGCACCTCCACCAGGCCGGTGTCCGCCGACGACGCGGTGCGGGCCAAAAGCACGCCGACCGACCCGGTCACCGTCGTTGACACCGAAACCGAACGGCTGCTACGTGATCGGCTGGCCGAACTGCGGCCCGGCGACCATGTCCTCGGCGAGGAAGGGGGAGGGTCCACCGGCGGTCTCGACGGGCGGCCGACATGGGTACTCGACCCGATCGACGGCACGGTCAACTTCGTCTACGGGATCGAGGCGTACGCGGTGTCGGTGGGCGTGCAGCAGGACGGCGTGTCGGTGGCCGGGGCCGTTGCCGACGTGGCGGCCGGCGCGCTGTACTCCGCGGCGCTCGGCCACGGCGCGCACCTGCGGCGGGCCGGGGTGACCACGCCGCTGCGGTGCAGCACCGCCGACGAGTTGTCAATGGCTTTGGTAGGCACCGGATTCGCCTACTCGTCGCAGACGCGAAAACGACAGGCGGAGATCCTGGCCGAACTGCTGCCGACCGTACGTGACGTGCGCCGGATCGGGTCGTGCGCCCTGGACCTGTGCATGGTGGCCGCCGGCCGCCTGGACGCCTACTACGAGGACGGCGTGCACGTGTGGGACTGGGCTGCCGGTGCGTTGGTCGCCGCCGAGGCGGGCGCGGCGCTGCGGCTGCCACCCGGTGACGGGACGGTCGGCGGAGCAGGCCTGGTGGTGGCGGCCGCGCCGGGTATCGTCGCTGCGCTCACCGACGCGCTGAGTCGCTCCGGCGCGCTATAGACGGCGCGGCGCCGTACGAAAGCGCCGCCGCGCATCAACATGCGCCGGAGTGGATCTTGGACAACAACGTCGAATCGGCCGGCTCGGTGGCGTCCGGACGCAGGCTCGCCAGCACCGCCTCGATATCGTCGCTGTGGCTCAGTTCGGTGAACTCGGTGCCGATCGCCAGGTCCACGGTGTCGTCGGCTCTTTGATCTTGAAACAACTCGACGCACGGCGCGACCAGCCACACGGCGGCCGCCGCTCCGCGCCCGGCGGGCCCGAACCGGATTTGGCCCTGGCACGCCAGCCGGTTATTCGCATACAGCGGATCGTTGGCCGCGGTGGGTTGGGCGAAGCCGAGATCGCGCAGGGCCCCGGCCACTTCGGCGGCCTGACCGCCCTGCCCGCTGGCGTTGAGCACCTGGATCCTGGTGTCGGCCAGCTTCGCGGGCGGCACTTCGGTCATCGTGGCGCGCGTCACCTGTTGGCCCAGCTGCGGCTGCGCGGGGTCGGCGGGAGCCGCCGGAGGGTTGCACACCGCGGCCTCGCGCACGTCGGCGGGCCGGTTGAGCGCCACCACCCAGATCACCATCGTCGCCAAGGCGAGCACCGCGAACACGCCAATTGCGGGCCGATAGTTGCGTCGGCGGAAAGGGCGACCGTGCTTGTCGAAAGCTGTGCCCTCGGTGATATCAGCGACCACATCTGCACTGTAGAGCCACCATCGCCGCGGGTCGGGCGCGGCCTGACATGAAGTGTGATGTAAATCACACTGGAACATGTGGCAATACGGGCACGAATCGTTTGGGAAATGCGTTCGACGCTGGTACAAAGCTCAGCTGCAAGGTTTATGGAGGGGACATGAGGATGGCTACCGACTACGACGCCCCACGGCGCACCGAGACCGACGATGTTTCCGAGGATTCGCTCGAGGAACTGAAGGCTCGGCGCAACGAAGCGCAATCGGCCGTAGTTGACGTCGACGAGTCCGAGTCCGCCGAATCGTTCGAACTACCCGGCGCCGATCTGTCCGGTGAGGAACTATCGGTGCGCGTCATTCCGAAGCAGGCTGACGAGTTCACCTGCTCGAGCTGCTTCCTGGTGCATCACCGCAGCCGTCTCGCCAGCGAGAAGAACGGCGTGATGATCTGCACCGACTGCGCGGCCTGACCCGGCTCAGTCGCGCAACGCGGACAGCACGCGGCCTGGGTGACGACAACTCACCAGCCAGTACGGCGTGGGATCGTCGGGATCGTCGAGCACCAGGAGCACCATCGGGCCGACCCAGGCGCGGTGCATCACAAAGGCGGCCGGGTCCAGCTGGCGGCCCAGCGCCGCCGACTTGGCTGACCGCGGCACTTCGGCCGACCGCGAGATCACGCCGACCGGTAGGTGCGCGGCGCCGGCCCACAGTTCGGTCTCACCACCGGGTGCGGCACCAACCACCCGCACTTCGGTCTTCGACAACCACAGCAGAACGCCGGCGGCGACCGGAAGCAGCGCGGCGAACGGCAGCCAGTTGGGCAATGCCGGCACGCCCTGATTGACTTCCAGCGCGATCAACGCGGCCAGCGCCAGACCCGGCGGCCACCACCACCACGGCACCCGTAGCCGCTCGCGGTAGCGCACGGATTGGGTGGTTGCGCGCGTGCCGGACACGCGGCCAAGAGTAGTCTTTGACGTCGTGTCCACCCGTCTGGCGGTCGTGCGCCTAGACCACGAGCTGCCGATGCCAAGCCGAGCCCACGACGGCGATGCCGGCGTCGACCTCTTCAGCGCACAAGACATCGAACTGGTCCCGGGTCACCGCGCCCTGGTGTCGACGGGTGTCGCGGTGGCGATCCCGTTCGGGATGGTCGGTTTGGTGCATCCCCGCTCGGGTTTGGCTGCCCGCGTGGGACTTTCGATCGTCAACAGTCCGGGAACGATCGATTCCGGTTACCGCGGTGAGATCAAGGTCGCACTGATCAACCTCGACCCGGACAAACCCATCGTCGTGCACCGCGGCGACCGGATCGCCCAGCTGCTGGTGCAGCGGGTCGAGTTGCCCGAGCTGGTCGAGGTGACGTCGTTCGACGAGGCCGGTCTGGCCGACACTTCCCGTGGCGACGGTGGCCACGGTTCCTCCGGAGGACATGCGAGCTTGTGATGGCATTCGGGAAACGCAAAAGCAACGACGACCTCGACGAGGTCACCGAGGCGGCGACTCCGCCGGCGGACGACGGCGAGCCGGACGGCCCGTTCGACATCGAGGACTTCGACGATCCGTCGCAGGCGGCACTGGCGAGGCTGGACCTGGGTTCGGTGCTGATCCCGATGCCCGAGGCGGGCCAGGTCCAGGTCGAGCTCACCGAGACGGGTGTGCCCAGCGCGGTCTGGGTCGTGACGCCCAACGGTCGCTTCACCATCGCCGCCTACGCCGCGCCCAAGAGCGCGGGGCTGTGGCGGGAAGTGGCAACCGAACTGGCCGACTCGCTGCGCAAGGACTCCGCGGCGGTGAACATCGAGGACGGCCCGTGGGGGCGCGAGGTCGTCGGCAGGGCGTCGGGCGTGGTGCGGTTCATCGGCGTCGACGGCTACCGCTGGATGATCCGCTGCGTCGTCAACGGCGCCGCAGAGACCATCGACGCGCTCAGCGAGGAGGCCCGAAACGCGTTGGGCGACACGGTCGTTCGTCGGGGCGACACGCCGCTGCCGGTACGCACGCCGCTGGCGGTGCAGCTGCCCGAGCCGATGGCCGCTCAACTGCGCGCCGCTGCGGAACAGGCCGCCGCGGCCGCCGCCCAGCAGGCCGGGGAACCACAGCCGCCGGAGCCGGTCGCACGCCGAAGTGCCCAGGGGTCGGCGATGCAGCAGCTGCGCACCATCACGGGTGGGTAGTCAGGTCTCCCACAACGCGGCCACACACGCCGCGCCCAGCACGGCAGGGTCGGCGCCCATCTCGTCCAGCGTGACGGTGCGCAACGCGGCGCGCGGGGCGGCGGTCACCCATTCGAGCCCGACCTCGAGCGGATGCACCGGGTCGTCGGTCGCCGCCGCCACACCCATCGGCGCGGTCAGGCCCTCAAGCTCCCCGCAGGTCGGTGCGACGTACCTCGACGCTTCGTCCATGGCATCGGGCAGCGACGGCCATTGCCCGACCCAGGACCTGGTCAGCTCGTCAGCAAGCCACGGCGGGCTCGATGCCCGCATCTGCGTGGTAGCCGACGCCAGCCCGTCGCGACGCAGTAGGTGCGCCGAATGACGGGCGGCCAGAGCGGCCGGCGCCGTCTCCGGCGATCCCGTCCACGGAGGCAGCGCGGCGAGCACGGCCACGGCGTGCCCGGGATGGGCCAGCGCCCAGGCGGCGGCCACCGCAGCGCCGATGGACACACCGCCGACCGCGATCGGCTCCTCACGCGCGGCGTTGTCCAGCGCGGCCAGATAGCCCTCGATGAGCCGGTCGGGCTTCGGCGGCGGGGTCGTCACGACCGCACCCACGTCGTGCAGGGCGGCGGAAAAGACCCGGTAGACGTAGTCGTCGTCGGATCCGGTTCCGGCCAGCAGAACCGCCGTGACGCCGCGCAGATTGGGTGCCATCACACGATCGTGCCCGGCGCGTCAAGTGCACGCCCTCTGCACCGGCGCCGCCAGCTGCGGCGGGCATAGGCGGCCCAAATGTGGTATCACCCGCGACACCGCTTTTCAGGTGGACACACCCTCCGAGATGCGCGACGGGGCAGCCGCCCATCCCGCATGGCATATCGGAACCAACAGGTCTACCGTGGCGTTGGTCGGGTGGGTCCACGGTGGATCCGCAAGAAGGTCAGGTGAGACCATGGCTACGGCCGAAGGGTATCTGCGTCGGCTCACTCGTCGATTGACGGAGGACCCCCAGCAACTCGATGTCGAAGAACTCAGCGACGAAGCAGCAAACACCGGTGCGCAGAAGGCGATTGACTGCCAGCGCGGCCAGGAAGTGACGATGGTCGGCACCCTGCGCAGTGTCGAGGCCAACGCCAAGGGCTGCGCGGGTGGAGTGCGCGCCGAACTGTTCGACGGCACCGACTCGGTGATGCTGGTCTGGCTTGGACAGCGCCGCATAGCGGGCATCGAATCCGGTCGCACACTGCGCGTGCACGGCCGGATCGGCAAGCTGGAGAACGGCACCAAGGCGATCTACAACCCGCACTACGAGATTCAGAAGTGAGTCACCCCGGACCTGAACCGGGGAAGCACACCAACAAGGCCAATGCCGTCCTCGACCAGATGGGCGGCGTCAGTGGGCTGATCTACTCCTCGTTGCCCGTCCTGGTGTTCGTGCCCATCTCATCGCTTTTCGGGCTGCTGCCGGCGATCGGCGCGGCACTGGGCGTTGCCGCGCTCATCCTGGTGTGGCGGCTGGCTCGGCGGGAGTCCGCCCAACCGGCGATCTCCGGCTTCATCGGCGTCGGGGTCTGCGCGCTGATCGCCTACGTGATGGGCGAGTCGAAGGGGTACTTCCTGCTGGGCATCTGGTCGTCGTTGTTCTGGGCGACGGTGTTCGCGATCTCGGTGCTCATCCGGCGACCCGTGGTGGGCTACATCTGGGGCTGGGTCAACGGTCACGACCGCGGCTGGCGCCGGGTGCGCCGGGCGGTGCTGGCCTTCGACATCGCCACCCTCACCTGGGTTCTGGTTTTCGGATCGCGGTTCGTCGTGCAACAGCATCTCTACGACGCCGACCAGACCGGCTGGCTGGGCGTCGCCCGCATCGCGATGGGCTGGCCGTTGACCGCGGTGGCGGCGCTGGTGACCTATCTGGCCATCCGGGCCGCCCAGCGTGCCCTGCACGCGCACGCGGCGGCCGATACCGGCACGCCCGACACTGAGGACGCGGTGCAGGAATCCAGTTGACCGGGCGCAGTTCCGACCGGGCACTCACCGCGGTCGCGGTTTTGGCCTCCTTCGTGGCGTTCCTGGACGGCTCGGTGGTCAACCTCGCGCTGCCGGCCATCAGCCGGGAATTCGGCGGCGGCCTGGCGCTGCAGCAGTGGGTGGTCGACGGATACCTGCTCACACTCGGCGCGCTCATCCTGGTTGCGGGCGCGATCTCCGATGCTTTCGGCCGGCTGTCGGTGCTGCGCGTGGGCCTGGTCTTGTTCGCGGTGTCGTCGCTGCTGTGTGCGTTCGCACCCAGCGGCTGGGTGCTGGTCGCCGCCCGCTGCTTGCAGGGTGTCGGCGCCGCATTCCTGGTCCCGAGCTCGCTGGCGATGATCAATGCCCACTTCTCCGGCGCCGCCCAGGCCCGCGCCATCGGCACCTGGACCGCGTTTACGGGCACCGCGTTCGTCATCGGCCCGCTCTTGGGCGGTGTCCTGGTCGATGCGTTGAATTGGCGGTGGGTTTTCGGGGTGAACATCGTCCCGCTGGCCATCACCTTGTACCTGACGACGAAGCTGTCGACCGAGGAGTTCGACGGCGACCGGTCGGCCCGGATCGACGTCATGGGTGCGGTGCTGAACGCCGTCGGGCTCACCGGCACCGTGTATGCCCTCATCGAGGGACAGCGGCTCGGCTTCTCTCACCCGTTGGTGGCGGGCAGCCTGGTCATCGGCGTGGTCTGCCTGATCGCGTTCCCGTGGTGGGAGCGGCGGGCGCCGCACCCGATGATGCCGCTGGACATCTTCGCGTCGCGCAACTTCGCGGTCGGCAACCTTGCCACGGTGTTTCTCTACGCCGGGGTCTCCCTCGGCACCCTGATCGTCGCGTTGTTCCTGCAGGAGACCGCGGGGCTGTCGGCGGCCATGGCGGGCCTGGCCACGCTGCCGATCCCGGTGCTGTCGTTCTTCCTGGCCCGTCCATTCGGCACCCTGGCCGGCCGATACGGCCCGCGGCTGTACATGGCGGTGGGCCCGATCATCGCCGGCCTCGGCTACCTGCTCATGACGATGGCAGGCAGCCCGTTCAATTTCTGGACGCAGATGCTGCCCGGCCTGGTGGTGTTCGGCCTCGGGCTTTCGATCACGGTCTCACCGTTGACGGCGGCGATCCTGGCCGCGGTCGACCCGGCGCAGAGTGGCATCGGTTCGGCGATCAACAACGCCGTCTCCCGCATCGCGGGCCTGATCGCGGTTGCCTTCACCGGCGTGATCATCGGCGGCACAATCGATTTCGGCGGATTCAGGCAGGGCGCTCTGGTGGTCGCCGGCCTGTTCGGCATCGCCGGCATCATCTCCGCGATCGGCATCCGCAACGCTGAAGGCGACTACCGGCGCGTCTCACCGGACTCGGCGGCACCCTGCCACGACCGGGTAACCCCGCCGCCGGCGTACGCCCGCTGAGGATCAGCGTGGGTGCAGCAGCAGCTCGCTCAGCTGGTCCTCCACCTCGGCGGCCGCCACGAACAGCAGTTCGTCGCCGCCTTCAAGTGGCTCGTCGGACTCGGGCACGATCACCCGCGCGCCGCGCAGGATGGTGACCAGCGCGACGTCACGAGGCAGCTCGAGCTTGCGCACCGGTTTGCCGCCCCAGGGCGTGTCGTCGGGCAGTGTGATCTCCACCAGGTTGGCGTGACCCTGACGGAACTCCATTAACCGCACCAGATCGCCGACCGCGACGGCCTCCTCAACCAGGGACGCCAGGATGCGTGGTGTGGACACCGCGACATCGACGCCCCAGGCCTCGTCGAACAGCCACTCATTGCGGGGGTCGTTGACGCGGGCCACCACCCGCGGCACCGCGAACTCCGTCTTGGACAGCAGGCTGACCACCACGTTGACCTTGTCGTCACCGGTCGCGGCGATCACCACATCGAATTCTTCGAGGTGCACCGACTCCAGCACGCTCAGCTCGCAGGCGTCGCCGAGCCGCCAGTGCGCGGCCGGAATGGCGTCGACATCGATGTGGTCCGGATTGCGTTCGAGCAGCGTCACGTCGTGGTCGTTCTCGATCAGCTCGCGCGCGATCGAGCGGCCCACCGCGCCGGCCCCGGCGATGGCGACCTTCACCGCTGATCCTCGAAGTCTTCGCTAGGCGGCAGGGCGGCGATGGCCAGGGCCTCGGCGACATGCCCGGCGATCGCGGCGATGTACACCTGGTCGCCGGCCTGGATGACGGTCTTGGGATCAGGCAGCAGGCCGCTGCCGAAGCGGATCATGAACGCCACCCGCCCACCGGTCCCGGCCTCCAGATCGGTGACGCGGTGGCCCACCCAGTCTTCGTGCAAAACCAGCTCGGCCACCCCCACGTTGCCCGACGGGTCGCGCCACTTGGTGGTCTCGGTTTCCCGGGTCAGCACATTGAGCAGGCGGTCGGTGGTCCAGGGCACGGTGGCCACCGTGGGGATACCGAGCCGCTCGTAGACCGCGGCGCGTTTGGCGTCGTAGATGCGCGCGACCACGCGCTCGATACCGAAGGTCTCGCGGGCCACCCGCGCGGAGATGATGTTGGAGTTGTCCCCGGAGGACACCGCCGCGAACGCGCCGGCTTCCTCGATGCCCGCCCGCAGCAGCACGTCGCGGTCGAACCCCATCCCCAGGACCCGCTCGCCGGAGAACTCCGGAGACAGTCGGTGAAAGGCGGTGCTGTCACGGTCGATGACGGCGACGTCATGGCCGATCCGGGCCAGGCTGTCCGACAGCGACGCGCCCACCCGGCCGCATCCCATCACCACTACACGCACCTGACGGTCCTTTCCGGCTGACGCCTAGAAAAAGCTGTCTTTGCACCTGCGCACACGGAACGCTACAGCCATCGGTCCGTGGGCTTACTCTTGGCTCTCGTGTCCAAGCTTTCGACCGCGGTCCGGCGGCTGGTGCTGGGCCGGCCGTTCCGCAGCGACAGGCTGTCCCACACGCTATTGCCCAAGCGGATCGCGCTGCCGGTCTTCGCGTCCGACGCGCTGTCGTCGGTGGCCTATGCCCCGGAGGAAATCTTTCTGGTGCTGTCGGTGGCCGGCCTGGCCGCCTATTCGATGGCTCCGTGGATCGGGCTCGCGGTCTCGGTGGTCATGCTGATCGTGATCGCCAGCTACCGGCAGAACGTGCATGCGTACCCGTCCGGCGGCGGAGACTACGAAGTGGTCACGACCAACCTCGGGCACACCGCGGGGCTCACGGTGGCCAGCGCGCTGCTGGTGGATTACGTGCTCACCGTCGCGGTTTCGATGTCCTCGGCGATGTCGAACATCGGGTCGGCCGTGCCCTTCGTTGCCCAGCACAAGGTGCTGTTCGCCGTCACCGCGATCCTGATCCTGGCCTCGATGAATCTGCGCGGTATCCGGGAGTCGGGTACCGCGTTCGCAATCCCGACCTACGCGTTCATGATCGGGATGTACATCATGCTGGCCTGGGGGTTGTTCCAGATCTACCTGCTCGGCGAGCCGCTGCGCGCCGAGTCGGCGGACTTCGAGATGCATTCCGAGCACGGCGACGTGCTCGGGTTCGCGTTGGTTTTCCTGGTCGCGCGGGCGTTCTCGTCGGGCAGTGCGGCACTGACCGGTGTGGAGGCGATCAGCAACGGGGTGCCTGCGTTCCGGAAGCCTAAGTCCCGCAACGCCGCAACCACGTTGTTGATGCTCGGTCTGATCGCCGTCTCGCTGTTCATGGGCATCATCATGCTGGCCAGGGCGACCGGTGTTCAGATGGCGGAGCGGCCCCATGAGCAGCTGGTCGGCGCACCGCCCGACTATCACCAGAAGACGCTGATCGCGCAGTTGGCCGACGCCGTCTTCCACGACTTTCCGATCGGGCTCTTCCTGATCGCCGGGGTCACCGCGCTGATCCTGGTGCTGGCCGCCAACACGGCGTTCAACGGCTTCCCGGTGCTGGGATCCATTCTGGCCCAGGATCGTTACCTGCCGCGCCAGCTGCACACCCGCGGCGACCGGCTGGCGTTCTCCAACGGCATCCTGTTCCTGGCGTTCGCAGCGATCGCGTTCGTCGTCGCGTTCCGGGCCGAGGTCACCGCACTGATCCAGCTCTACATCGTCGGGGTGTTCGTGTCGTTCACGCTGAGCCAGACGGGCATGGTCCGGCACTGGACCCGGCTGCTGCGCACGGAAACCGACCCGGCCGTGCGGCGAAAGATGATGCGGTCACGGGTCATCAACACCGTCGGTCTTATTTGCACCGGGACAGTGCTGGTGATAGTGGTGGTGACGAAGTTCCTCGCCGGGGCGTGGATCGCGATCCTGGCGATGGGCATTCTGTTCTTCATCATGAAGTTGATCCACAAGCACTACGACGCCGTCGCCCGGGAGCTGGAACAACAGCAGGCCGCCTCGGAAGGCGGGATCGTGCTGCCGAGCCGCAACCACGCCGTTGTGCTGGTCTCCAAACTGCACATGCCGACGCTGCGGGCGCTAGCGTACGCCCGCGCCACCCGCCCCGACGTGCTCGAGGCGATCACGGTCAGCGTCGACGACGCCGAGACGCGCGAGCTGGTGCACAAATGGGAGGCCAGCGACATCACCGTGCCGCTCAAGGTGATCGCCTCGCCCTATCGGGAGATCACCCGCCCGGTCCTCGACTATGTCAAGCGGGTAACCAAGGAGTCGCCCCGCACCGTCGTCACGGTGTTCATCCCGGAGTACGTCGTCGGGCATTGGTGGGAACAGGTGCTGCACAACCAGAGCGCGTTGCGCCTGAAGGGCCGGCTGCTGTTCATGCCGAACGTGATGGTGACATCGGTTCCCTGGCAACTCAGTTCGTCGGAGCGGGTCAAGACGCTGCAGCCACAGTCGGCGCCGGGTGACGCCCGCAGGGGCTTCCTGGATTGACCGACGAACCGACCGCGGAGCCGCCGCCGTGGCCCGCCGAGCTCACCGTCACCACCGGGCCGCCGGCCAACGGGGGCAGCTGCGTTGCGCGCCACGAGGGCCGGGTGGTGTTTGTGCGCTACGCGCTGCCGGGGGAGCGGGTCAAGGTCCGTGTGGTCAGTGACCACGGATCGTATTGGCACGCCGACGTTGTCGAGGTGATCGAACCGTCCGCCGACCGGATCGACCCGCTGTGCCCGATCGCGGGCGTGGACGGCGCGGGCTGCTGCGATCTTGCGTTCGCCGCACCCGATGCCGCCCGCCGGCTCAAGGGCGCGGTCGTCGCCAACCAGTTGTCCCGGCTGGGTGGCTACCAGTGGCGCGATGAGGCCGACGCCACCGCCGAACCCGTCGGTGCGGCCGGCGCCACCGGGTGGCGCACCCGGGTGCGGCTGGACACCGGGGCGGACGGCCGTGCGGGCTTCCACCGCTATCACAGCGCCGAGCTGATAACCGATCTGGGTTGCGCACAGCTGCCGGTCGGAATGCTTGACGGCCTTCACGACTGGGCGTGGCCGCCGGGTGCGCAGCTGCACATTGCGGTCGACGACGACGGTGAACGTCACGTCGTGCAGTCCGGTCCGCGCACCGGGCGCAAGTCGTCGACCCAGGTGGTGGAGGGGCGCTACGAGGCGGTGCAGCGCGTCGGTGAGCGGGTGTGGCGGGTGCCGGTGAGGGCGTTCTGGCAGGCCCACCGCGAGGCGGCGACGATGTACAGCGAGCTGGTGGCCGGCTGGGCGCAATTGAGCCCGGGCATGACGGCGTGGGATCTCTACGGCGGCGCAGGGGTTTTCGCGGCGGTGCTGGGCGAGGCCGTCGGCGACACCGGCCGCGTCGTCACCGTCGACACGTCGCGCGGCGCCTCGCGATCGGCCCGTGCCGCGCTGGCGGACCTGGGCTGGGTCACGGTCGTCACCGAATCGGTACGGCGAGCGTTGTCGGCGCAGACCGGCCGGGCCGACGTCGCCGTGCTGGACCCGCCACGGTCCGGGGCAGGACGTGAGGTGATCGACCTGCTGGCCGTCGCAGACGTGCCGCGGGTGGTCCACATCGGTTGTGAGGCAGCGTCATTCGCTCGTGATGTCGGTCTGTACCTAGGCCATGGCTACACCGTCGAGGACCTGCGGGTGTTCGACTCCTTCCCGCTGACCCACCACGTCGAGTGCGTCGCCGTGCTGACGCGCTGATCGAACTCCAGCGTTACGTGCCGTGCCGGCGGCTAGGTCCAGCCTCGCCGAACGTGCGGCCACTGCGAAAAATCGGCCGAAACTTCGCAGTGAGCGCACGTTCGGCGCAACGGGCGCCAGCCGGTCATGTGCCGTGCCGGCGACCGAAGATGGGCGCGTACGGGGTGGGATCGACGTCCGGGCGACGGCCGTCGATCAGATCGGCGAGGAGTCGGGCCGAGCCGCACGCCATGGTCCATCCCACGTGCCCATGCCTGGTGTTGTAGTACAGGTTGTCGTGCCGGCCGAGCCCGATAATTGGCGGTCCATCCGGTGTCATCGGACGTAGTCCCGTTCGGTAACGCGCACTGTCCCAATCGATCGCCTCGGGAGACAGCTGTTCGCCGGCCGCGATGATGCCCGCGTAGTCGGCGGGCGAAGAACTCCGGTCGTACCCAACGAATTCGGCCGTGGCGGACATGCGGATGTCGCCGCCGAACCGCGACCATGCGACGAGCGACCGCTCGTCGATGCCGCCGACGTGTGGGGCGCGATCGGGATCCTTGATCGCCGCGGTCAGGGTGTAGCCCTTCGCGGGGTAGACGGGATTCCGATGACCCATGGTCCGGGTGAGTAGCGGACTCGCCGCGCCCGCGGCCAACACGACGATATCGGAAACAATGTCGCCGTCGGGTGTCGCAATTCTCGTGACTGTCGACCCGTCGGTCGCCATCCCGGTGATGGAACTGCACACCGAGCCGACGGCATACCTCGGCGAGACCGATCGTGAATCGTTGGGGGTCGCCGGTCGCGTCGGAGGTGTCATGTATCGCGTCGGCGAATCGTACGGGGGTGTGCCGCAGCGCCGGCTCGACCGCGGCGATCTGTCCCGTGTCGAGCACCCTCTGGCCGCGCCCGTGCTCCTGCAGCAGTAGCGAATTGCGTTCTGCGATTCGAAGTTCGGCTTCGCCGCGGTACAGATGCGGTACAGATAGAGCACTCCGCTGCTGGTCTGACAGTACTGCGCTCGACGACGATGTACCGCGGCTCGCTCGGCCTCGACCCGCTCCGTGCGGCACCGGCCCGGATCTGGCGCGGCAGCGGACCGGCGGTGTGCTCAGCCCACCAGCCGGCGGGCAGGGTCGAAACCGAAGGGCTTGAGCACCGGTGGCTTCCGGCCGCTGATGACCATCTCGGCCAGCTCCGATGCCGTCGTCGGAGCCAACGTCACGCCGAGCATCCCGTGCGCCGTGGCGACGTACGCGTTGTCGACGTTGGGGAGGCGGTCGATCAGGGGCAGACCGTCGGGGACCATCGGCCGCCCGCCCACCCACGGGCTGTCGATCCGCCCGATGAGCTCGTCGTGGTTGTCGAACCAGTCGCCGAGGTAGTGCCGGCTCGCCGTTGCGATCGCCTCGACCCTGCGCCAGTCCAGCCGGAGGTTGTTGCCGGAGAACTCCATCGTGCCGGCGATCCTCGTCGACGAGCCCAGCGGCGACACCGCGACGTGCTTGTCACCGAGGTAGAGCGGGCGCCGCGGCGCTACGGGAAGGTCCACGGAGAAGCTGTAGCCCTTCCCTGCCTGCATCCGCACCGAGACACCGAGCAGGGCCAGCATGTCCGCCGACCAGGTGCCGCCGGCGACAACCACCCGTGAGCAGTCGAGCGGCTGGCCGTCCACCACAGCGGCTCGCACGCGGCCACGCTCGACGACGAAGCCCGAGACGCCGGTGCGCTCGGTCACCGCGACGTTGAGCGACCTCAACCGCCTGAGCAGCGACTCGAGCAGCGACGACGGGTCGACCAGGCCTTCGTCCTCGACCAGGTAGGCGGCGCGCACCTCCGTGCCCAGCAGCGCCGGCTCGAGGCTGGTGATCTCCGACCCGGTCAGCGGCTGTTCCGGGACGACGAACCTGCCGCCGGCGACGGAGCGTTGAAGTGCGAGCGTGCGCGCGGCCTCACCCTCGTCGAGGAAGGCATGGACCAACCCGGGACGGGTCAGGGTCGTTTCGATCCCGTCGCCCTGCCACTTCTCGTACTGCGCGACGGCCTGCTCCCCGAGGCTCGCCAACGCGGCCGCTCCCCTGGCGAAGGCGGCCCTGCCGCAGAACCTGCGGGACTCGTACAGCCAGCGCAGGAACCGCGGCGAGAGCGACGGCCGCACGTAGAGCGGCGAGTCCGACCGCCCCACGGACCGGAGCGCCGTGCGAACCGAGTCCGGGGAGGGCACCGGGAAGCACTGGCTCTGGGTCACCCAGCCGGCGTTGCCCGCCGACGAGCCCGTCCCGATCGTCGACCGGTCGACCACGTGGACCTCCTGGCCCGCAGACGCGAGCTCGTAGGCACAGGCCAGCCCGACGATCCCACCGCCGATGACGACAGTTGCATGGGCACTCATCACACGCCGCTGGTGGCGTTGAGAAACGCCTGGGTCCGCAGCTCCCGGGGCGCGCCGATCACCTCGCTGGGCGGACCCTGCTCGACGATGTAGCCGGCGTCGACGAACGCCACCTGGTCGGAGATCTGCTGAGCGAACGGCACCTCGTGGGTGACGATGACCATCGTCATGCCACCTTCGGCAAGTTCGCGCATCACGGTCAGCACTTCGCGAGTCGATTCCGGGTCGAGTGCCGAGGTCGGCTCGTCGAAGAGCAGAGCCGTCGGTTTCAGGGCAAGCGCCCGTGCGATCGCGACCCGCTGCTGCTCGCCGCCGGACATCTGGTCGGGGAAGGCCATCGCGCGGTGAGCGAGACCAACTCGACGGATGAGGCGTACGGCGGTCTCGATCGCCTGGTCCTCGGAGATGCCGGCAGCCTTCGTCTGCGCGAGGATGACGTTCTCGATGGCAGTGAGGTGAGGGAACAGGTTGAACCTCTGGAAGACCATCCCGACCTTCTGCCGCAGCCGGGCGAGATCCTTGACGACCACTCGACCGTCCGAGACGACCGGGTCTCCCGCGATCGTGATGTCGCCCCCGCTCGGGATCTCGAGCAGATTGATGCAGCGAAGCAGCGTGCTCTTGCCGCCACCACTCTGGCCCAGGATGGTGAGTATCTGGCCCGCTTGGACGTCGACATCGACGGAGTGCAGCACCGTCGCCGGGCCGAACGACTTGCTCAGGTTGCGGATCTCGATGAGTGCGCTCATGCGACCGCACCTGCCGCGAGCAGTGCCCTGGTCTTGCGGACCCGGCGGCGACGCGCGAGCGTCAGCGGCGTTCCGGCGCGCACCTTGCGTTCGAGCAGCAGCAGCAGCTGGGACAGCGGATAGCACACGGCGAAGTAGATCGCGGCGATCACCAGGTAGACCTCCATCGCCCTGAACGTCTCCGAGGCGATGAGCTGCGCCTGGCTCATCAGCTCGCCGGCGGCGATCGTCACCAGCAACGAGGTCGATTTGAGGAGGTCGACCCCCATCGTCGCCGTCCCTGGCAGGGCCAGCCGCAGCGCCTGCGGCATGATCACCTGGCGGAACGAGCGCATTCGGCTCATGCCGAGCGCCTCAGCACCCTCCTGCTGGCCGGGCGGCACCCCGCCGAGAGCCGCGCGGAAGATCTCCGACAGGTAGGCCGCGTAGAAGATCACCAGACTGAGCGCGCCGGCAGCCAGCGCACTCAGGCGCAGGCCGATCGACCCCAGGCCGAAGTAGGTGATGAAGATGATGGCCAGCAACGGGATGTTCTTGAACAGCTCGGTGTAGATCCCCGCCGGGAGGCGAACGACTCGGGTCTGACTTCGCCGCATCAGCGCCAGGGCCAGTCCGAGCAACACGGCGCCGACGAATCCCAGGACCGTGTACTCCAACGTCTTCAGCAGCGCGGAGAACAGATCCGATGTGTAGAGACCCCACTGGACCTTCATGACGTCGACTCCGGGGCGGTCCAGTCTGCCGCACGGTCGACGCCCTGACGGGCCTTCGAGATCTCCGGCGTGGGCACGAGGAACTGCTCGGGATCCCCGCCGTACTTCTTGATGAGCTCGGCCAGCTTGCCGTTCTGGTACATCGCGTCGATCTCCTTCGATAGTGCGGCCTCGAGCTTGGGCTCCTGCTTGGCAACGTAGAAGCTCACCTGGTACGGCGCGAGGTATTCCAGGGCCGGCACGGCCTTGACCTGTTCCGCCGTCGGCGGGGTGAGGTACTGCGTCGTGAAGTCGAAGTCGGGACGCTTGGCCTTGGCGTCGATGATGATCAACGGGTCCAGGAAGCCCGCCTGGATCCGCCCGGACGACAGGTCGTTCAAGACGCCGTTCGCGTCGGGGTAGGCGTGCAACTCCGCGCCCGGAATCTCCTGGATCGCCTTGACCCACACGTACCCGGTGACCGTGCCGAGATCCTTGCCCTCCAGGTCGGCGATGGTGCTGTACTTCTCGGACCCGTGCACGGCCATGGCTGGCGGCGAGTAGTAGGCGGGGTCGGTGAACAGGCCCTCCTTCTGTCGGGCCTCGGACCAGGCGATGCCGCCGATGGCGACGTCGACGCGGCGGGACTGGACGCCGCCGAGCATGCCGTTGAAGTCGGTCAGTTGCGGCTGGACCTTGAGACCGAGGTTCTCCGCGGCGGCGTTGAGGATGTCGCTGTCGAGTCCGCTGAGCTTGTCTGCTTTGAGCGAGGTGTACGGCGCGTACGGTTGCACCGCGACCAGGATGACACCGGGTTCGATCGTGTCCAGCCCTGCCGCCTCGGCGGAGACATCACCACCTCCCGCGCACGCCACCAACGCGGCGATGCAGACGCTGCTGGCCAGACCGAGACCGACTCGTCGGGAGAGACTGTTCAAGCGCATCGGGTCACCTTCTCGTGGAGGGGTTGAGCGCAGAGTCTAAGACCGCTGAGCGGGGCAAGCATCGGACGACCCGTACGAATATCTGGCGATCATTGGCTCCGAAGTCGTACGGTTCGTACATGTCAGTGCCCGTGACCGCCGCCGCAGGGTCGGCAATCCTGACGCCCGCGCTCGCCCAGGAGATCGCAGGCGACACCAGCGCCATCATCGGTCTCAACATCATCATCACCGACGCCGCACGGCATCGTGATCGGCAGCGGAGACCAGTCCCGCGTCGGCACCTTCCACGAGGCGTCGGTCGAGGTGGTGGAGACGCAGAGTGCCGCCGCGCACACGGCCGAGGAGGCGCGTCGGCTCATCGGCGTGCGCCCCGGGATGACGTTGCCGATCGTGCACGAGGGCGCCGCGGTCGGGACGGTCGGGATCACCGGCAGTCCGGCCCAGGCCCGCAGGTTCGGACTGGTCGTCAAGCGGCAGACGGAGATCCTGCTCGAGGAAGCCGTGCTGCTGCGCACCCGGATGACCCGCGAGAGGGTGCTGGAGTCCCTGCTGCGCGACCTGCTGACCTACGACGCCGACGTCCCCGCCGACCTGCCGACCCGCGCCCGCGACTTCGGCTTCGACCTGGGCCTGCCCAGGCAGGCCATCGTGATCGAAGTCTTGGCGCCCGCGGGTCTGGGCAGTGCGGGCTCCTCGCCGCTGCGGCTCGTCCGCGAGGTCTTCCACAGTCCGCAGGACTTGTCCTGCGGACTGTCGTCCTCGAGGTACGTCGTGCTGCGAAGCCAGCACGACGGGCGACCGCGGCTGGGTCGAGACGATCTCCTCGACCTGACCGGGCGCATCCACGACCTCGTCGGCGCAACCTGTCGGGTGGGAGTGGGCGGAGTCGCGCCGGACGAGCGTGGGATCGCGACGTCCTACTCCGAGGCGCTGATGGCGCTTCGCGTCGGCTCCTCCAACGGACAGCCCTCGCCCCACGACATCGCCGACCTCCGGGCAGAGCAGCTCATCTTGTCTGTGCCTCCCGCTGCCCGGGCCCGGATCACCGCCGAGACCCTGGGCGACCTGAGGTCCTCGGGCGACTGGGCCTCGACGCGGGCCACGGTGATCGCCTGGGTGGAGAGCGGGTTCGTCCTGGTGGACGCCGCGGCCGCACTGACCATCCACCGCAACACCCTCGTCTACCGCCTCGGGCGGATCTCGGAGCACACCGGCTGGCCCACGTCCGACCGCCGGCACTGGCTCGCCCTCTACCTCGCCTGCCTGGCGGACGCGCTGGGCGCCGAGTCGGCAGCCCGGAGCCGTTCGGG
>CAWCXH010000024.1:0-31793 GCA_963799495.1 uncultured Actinomycetota bacterium | reverse complement strand
TCGTCGATTCCCAGCCAGATGAATGCCGCACCGACGTCCACGCCGAAGTCGACCACGTTCTCGATGACGCCGCCTTGCCCGCGGAGCCAATCGGTGAAGTTGAAGACGCCGCTTTGGACGATGCCTTCCCCGAAGGTGTAGAACACCATGATCTGACCGGACAACCAGCCGACATACGGAACCCACCCCAGCACGTCGGCCGCCACCTGGAACCCGTAGCGCACCCACGGCTCGACCGCGAGATAGGTGTTGTCGATCGTGTTGGCCAGGTTTGGCGCTATGGGTATGGCAAGCGGAGCCGGGGCAGGTGGGAGCGTTCCGGGCGTTACCGCGGGCCCGAGCAGTCGGAGGGGCGAGGTCAGCAATACAGAGAGGAGGGGCTCTTGTGGTGCCAACGGTTGGACTGCCGCCGTGAGTTGGACCGTGCGCTCGGGAGGCGGAGGTGGCTGCACCGACGGGGCGAACACGAGGGTCGTGGCCGTGACGGTGGAGATTCCGGCGGTAAGGATTGAGCGAAGCGAAATGTCCATGACGGCTCCTAACGTGCTGGCGACCCCGAGGGGCTTGAACTTACGCGCCCACTGAGGCTGTGGCGCGCTAATTTGGCAACGTGTCACGAGTGGGGTTGTCCGTGTGGAGTCTGAGGTGAGGGCATCGACACTGCACTAAGGGTGCGACTCCAGGAAATTTGCGCGCTCGGCGCGTAGCCGATGAGTACACCAGGGCAGCCATCGGTAGCAGGCCTGGGACTACTGTGGCCGATATGCCAGGCGCAGTGGTTTCAGATAGTGAGACGCGCGGATGATTCTCGACGACACCGGGGTTACAGGGGAGTGGCTCTGAACCCCCAGCACGGTGCCGCTTTGCCCAGCCCGGTGGTCCCACCGAAATCAGGTGCGCCCAGTCCTGCCGCCCTGCGGCGAGTGTTGCGGCGGGCCCGCGACGGGGTCGCGCTGAACGTCGACGAAGCGGCCATCGCGATGACCGCCCGCGGCGACGACCTGGCGGACCTCTGTGCGAGCGCTTCCCGTGTCCGTGACGCGGGCCTGACGTCCTCGGGTCGGCGCGGCGCGAACGGCCGGCTGCCGGTCAGCTACTCGCGCAAGGTGTTCATTCCCGTCACCCATCTGTGCCGCGATACCTGCCACTACTGCACGTTCGTCACGGTGCCCGGCAAGCTGCGCGCCCAGGGGATGGGCATGTACATGGAGCCCGACGAGATCCTCGACGTGGCCCGGCGCGGTGCCGAATTGGGTTGCAAGGAAGCGCTTTTCACGCTGGGCGACCGCCCGGAGACACGCTGGGATGAAGCCCGGCAGTGGCTCGACGAGCGCGGCTATGACTCCACGCTGGACTACGTGCGGGCGATGGCCATCCGCGTGCTGGAGGAGACCGGGCTGCTGCCGCACCTGAACCCGGGCGTGATGAGCTGGTCGGAACTGTCGCGCCTGAAGCCGGTGGCCCCGTCGATGGGGATGATGCTGGAGACCACGTCGCGGCGGCTGTTCGAGACCAAGGGGCTGGCGCATTACGGCAGCCCGGACAAGGATCCCGCGGTGCGGCTGCGCACGCTGGATGACGCCGGCCGGCTGTCCATCCCGTTCACCACCGGGCTGCTGGTCGGCATCGGCGAAACGCTTGAAGAGCGCGCCGACACCATGCACGCGATCCGCCGGTCGCACAAGGAGTTCGGGCACGTCCAGGAAGTGATCGTGCAGAACTTCCGGGCCAAGGAGCACACCGCGATGGCCTCGGTGCCCGACACCGACATCGAGGAATTCCTGGCGACGGTGGCCGTCACCCGGCTGGTGCTCGGCCCCAAGATGCGGATCCAAGCGCCGCCGAATCTGGTGTCGCGCTCCGAATGCCTGGCGCTGATCGGCGCCGGGGTCGACGACTGGGGCGGGGTGTCGCCGCTGACACCCGACCACGTCAACCCGGAGCGACCATGGCCCGCGCTGGACGAACTTGCCGATGTGACCGCCGAGTCCGGCTACGACCTGGTGCAGCGGCTGACCGCACAGCCGCCCTACGTGCTGGCCGGCGCGGCGTGGATCGACCCGCGGGTGCACGGGCACGTGATGGCGCTTGCCGACCCGGACACCGGGCTGGCACGCGACGTCAACCCGGTCGGGCGTCCGTGGCAGGAGCCCGACGAGGCCACCGAGTCGCTGGGCCGCACCGACCTGCACACGGCGATCGACCTCGAGGGACGGCGCACCGAGACCCGCAGCGATCTGGGCAGCGCGTTCGGCGACTGGGAGTCCATCCGCGAGAAGGTGCATGAACTGGCCGCCCGCGCCCCCGAGCGCATCGACACCGACGTGCTGGCCGCGCTGCGCTCGGCCGAGCGCGATCCGGCAGGCTGCACCGACGACGAGTATCTGGCCCTGGCGACGGCCGACGGCCCGGCGCTGGACGCCGTTGCGGCACTGGCGGATTCGTTGCGCCGCGACGTGGTCGGCGACGACATCACCTTCGTCGTCAACCGCAACATCAACTTCACCAACATCTGCTACACCGGCTGCCGGTTCTGCGCGTTCGCGCAGCGCAAGGGCGACGCCGACGCCTACTCCCTGTCCACCGACGAGGTGGCCGACCGGGCCTGGGAGGCGCACGTCGCCGGCGCGACCGAGGTGTGCATGCAGGGCGGCATCGACCCCGAGCTGCCGGTCACCGGCTACGCCGATCTGGTGCGGGCGGTCAAGGCGCGGGTGCCGTCGATGCATGTGCACGCGTTTTCCCCGATGGAGATCGCCAACGGCGTCACCAAGAGCGGGCTGTCCATTAGGGAGTGGCTGATCGGCCTGCGCGAGGCCGGGCTGGGCTCCATTCCGGGCACTGCCGCCGAGATCCTCGACGACGAGGTGCGCTGGGTGCTGACGAAGGGCAAGCTGCCGACCTCGATGTGGATTGAGGTCGTCACCACCGCGCATGAGGTGGGGCTGCGGTCGAGTTCGACGATGATGTACGGCCACGTGGATCAGCCCAAGCACTGGGTCGGGCATCTGCGCGTGCTGCGCGACATCCAGGACCGCACCGGCGGATTCACCGAGTTCGTGCCGCTGCCGTTCGTGCATCAGAGCTCCCCGCTGTATCTGGCCGGCGGTGCCCGCCCGGGGCCGACCCACCGCGACAACCGCGCCGTGCATGCCCTGGCGCGGATCATGTTGCACGGCAGGATCTCCCACATCCAGACCAGCTGGGTGAAGCTCGGCGTCGAGCGCACCCAGGTGATGCTCAACGGCGGCGCCAACGATCTGGGCGGCACGCTGATGGAGGAGACCATTTCGCGGATGGCCGGCTCGGAGTTCGGCTCGGCCAAGTCGGTGGAAGAGTTGGTGGCCATCGCCGCCGGCATCGGCCGCCCGGCGCGTCAACGCACCACGACCTACGCCCCGCTAGCCGCCTAGCTCCTAATCGTTTAGTAGGGATGGGTTACCGGTCGTTGACCGGGGTTCTGTTCCTGACGGGTCTGCCGCCAGGGTGATGTCTGTGTGCTCCTGTCGTTCGACGACTTGAGAAAGAACGGCGCGCCTGGCGGCAGATCACGTGATGCGGTGGTGGGATGCCGTTGCCCGAGCCCGCTGCAGGGTTGACTTCCCGATGGTTGTTCCCGAGCCTTGAGCTCTTCGACAGAACGAAGTCCTGCGGCGTGCTGGAGTCACGGACGGCTAGTGAGATGACGGACCTTAGAGTCCCGCGATTAGGGCGCCGCGTGAGTCCACCGGTAAGGGCACAACGATCAATCGAAGGAGTGGTGACACCTTGGGCTTGTATTGCGGAATCGACTGGGCCACAGCCCATCACGATATCGCCGTCGTCGACGACGACGGGCGTGTGGTGGCACGCGCACGGGTCAGCAACGACGCGGTTGGGTTCGCGGCTTTGTTGACGTTGCTGGCCGAGGCCGGTGACAGCGCCGCCGATCCGATCCCGGTCGGCATCGAAACCGATCGCGGCCTGTGGGTGGCCGCCTTGCGCGAAACCGGTCGGGTGATCTATCCGATCAACCCGCTGGCGGCCTCGCGGTACCGGGCACGGTACGCGGTGTCGGGGGCCAAATCCGATGCCACCGACGCGGTGTTGTTGGCCAACATCGTGCGCACTGACGCCGCGGCACACCGGCTGCTGCCCGCCGACACCGAGGCCGCCCAAGCCATCCGGGTATTGGCCCGGGCTCAGCAGGACGCGGTATGGGCGCGTCAGCAGATCGGCAATCAGATCCGCGACCTGCTCAAAGACTTCTACCCGGCCGCCCTGGTCGCGTTCGCCGAGCTGCCCGACGGTGGGCTGGCCCGCCGCGACGCACGCACCATCCTGGCCGCCGCGCCAACCCCAGCCCAAGCAGCCAAACTGACGCCCGCCCGGCTGCGCCGGCTGCTGATCAAGGCCGGCCGTCAACGCCATCTCGACCGCGACGTGCAGCGCCTGCGGGACATCTTCACCGACACCTACCTGCACCAACCACCGGCCGTGGAGAACGCGATGGGCATCCACCTCGCGGCGCTGTTGGGCCAGTTCGAGGCCGCCTGCACCGCTGCCGAAGAACTCGCCGAGGCGGCGATCGCCCATTTTGAGCAACACCCGGACGCCGAAATCATCACCAGCTTCCCCGGCCTGGGGATGCTGGCCGGGGCCCGGGTGTTGGCCGAGATCGGCGATGACCGCTCCCGCTTCGCTGATGCCCGCGGGTTGAAGGCTTTCGCCGGATCCGCCCCCATCACCCGCGCCAGCGGTAAGAAAACCGTTGTCCTGCACCGACATATCAAGAACCGGCGCCTGGCCGCTGTCGGCCCGATCTGGGCCCTGGGATCGCTGCGCGCCTCGCCAGGGGCACGCCGCCATTACGACGCCCGTCGCGCCGCCGGAGACTGGAACCACCAAGCCCAACGACACCTGTTCAACAAATTCCTCGGTCAACTTCACCACTGCCTGCAAACCGGCCTGCTCTACGACGAACACCTTGCGTTCCCACCTCCTCTCCAGCTCGCGGCTTGACTTTTAACTTCGTGAGATGTCTTTCTTCCTGCCGCGAGCGCGCGTGTTTGTACGGCGACACGCTGGCATTTGCTGTCATTCTGCGCACGCTCGCGGCGATCGAGCGCTACGGGATGGCTCGCCGAGCGGCTACCACGACAGATCGTCCGTGGTATCCGTCAGCTTCTCTCGCAATTCCTTACCGAGCCCGGTGGTGTCGGTGCCGAGGCGCGCGAGCTCCCGGATCACCTCAGAAGCAGGCAACCACTCACGGCGCCGCGGCGGCGGAAGGATCTTTGCCACGGGTCGATTGTCGTCTCTCCGAGATACGTCGGCGGTGCGGTTACGCTGATCGCGGGCAGGAATCGTAGCGGCAATCAGTCCGGGCTGCTAGATGTAGCCGACAGCGCGAGCGGGAATGGATTCGGACCGCAGTCCGTTTACGGTTGGTGAAGCGGGCTGAGCGGCTCGTGAACCACCGAAAACAGGAGAATCAGCGTGACAATCGCACTCAAGACCACCCAGCTCGGCGTCGGCACCTGGGCCATTGACCCGGTTCACTCATCGATCGAATTCTCGGTACGCCACCTGATGGTAAGCAAGGTGCGCGGCAGGTTCGACAAGTTCAGCGGCGCCATCGTGGTGGCCGAGGACGGCACGCCATCGGTGACAGCCGAGATCGCCGTCGCCTCGATCAACACCGGTAACGAGCAGCGCGACGCACACATCAAGTCGGCCGATTTCTTCGAGGTGGAGAAGTACCCCACCGCCACCTTCACCTCCACCGGCGTGCGCGCCAACGGCGACGACTACGTGCTCGACGGCGAGTTCACGCTCAAGGGCGTCACCAAGCCGGTCAGCCTCGCGCTCGAGTTCAACGGCGTCAACCCGGGCATGGGCCACGGTGAGGTCGCCGGCTTTGAGGCTTCGGTCGTGCTGAACCGCAAGGACTTCGGCGTCGATCTCGACCTGCCGCTGGAAACGGGCGGCACCGTCGTCGGTGACAAGGTCACCATCACCCTGGAGATCGAGGCACTGAAGCAGGCGTAGCGCGGCCAGCGGCTAAGGGTGTGGGTCTGTTCAGAGGTGGTAGCGCATGTGATATCGCTCTCTGACTCGCATGACGACAGACTCGGTGATGCTGACGTGGCGGGTGTGGCTGATGGTGCAGTAAATGCCATGCCCGCCGCGGCGGCGGCCAATCTGGGCTACAGCCGGGCCGCCAATTCGGTGCCCTGCCTGATGGCGCGCTTGGCGTCGAGCTCAACCGCCAGCGCGGCCCCGCCGATGATATGCGGCTCAATACCCTTGCGGCGCAAGCCGTCTTCGAGGTCGCGCACCGACTCCTGGCCGGCGCAGATCACCACATTGTCGACCTCGAGCACGCAGCCGTCGGACCGGTCCGGCCCGAAGCTGATGTGCAACCCGTCGTCGTCGATGCGTTCGTAGTTCACCCTGGACAACTGCTGCACGCCCTTGGCCCTCAAAGAAGCCCGGTGCACCCAGCCCGACGTCTTGCCTAGCCGCCGGCCCTGCGCGCCCTTGGTGCGCTGCAGCAGATACACCTCACGGGCCGGCGGGGCAGGCAGAGGTGTCGTCAACGCGCCGCGCACCTCCTGCGGGTCCGCCGCGCCCCACTCGGCCTTCCACTCCTTGAGATTCAGCGTCGGCGACTCGTCGGTGACGAGGAACTCGCTGACGTCGAAGCCGATGCCGCCGGCACCGACCACGGCCACGCTCTTGCCGACGGGCTTGCCGGTGATGGCCTCGGCGTAGGACAACACCATCGGATGATCGATGCCGGGGATGTCGGGCATCCGCGGCGCCACACCGGTGGCGAGCACCACCTCGTCGAACCCGGCCAGTTCATCGACATCGGCCCGGACCCCAAGCCGCACATCGACGCCGTGCTTGTTCAGCATCGTGGTGTAGTAGCGGATGGTCTCGGCGAACTCCTCCTTGCCGGGAATCCTTCTGGCCAAATCGAATTGGCCGCCGATCACATCATCGGCCTCGAACACCGTGACATCGTGGCCGCGCTGCGCGGCGGTGACCGCGGTCGCCAGCCCGGCCGGCCCCGCACCGACCACCGCGATCCGCCGCGCAAGCCGGGTCGGACCCAGCACCAACTCCGTCTCCCGCCCGGCCCGCGGATTCAGCAGACACGACACGTTCTTGTGCACGAACGCGTGATCCAGGCACGCCTGGTTGCACGCAATGCACGTGTTGATCTCGTCGGCGCGATCCGCGGCCGCCTTGAGCACCCAGTCCGGGTCACTCAACAGCGGGCGGGCCATCGAGATCAACTGCACTGCGGTGTCGGCGAGGATCTGCTCCGCGGCCTGCGGCATGTTGATCCGATTGGAGGCCACCACCGGGATGCTGACGTGTTCGGCTACCGCGCTGCTGATGTCGACGAACGCGCTGTTGGGCACCGAGGTGACGATGGTGGGTACCCGTGCCTCATGCCAGCCGAAACCCGAGTTGATGATGGTGGCTCCGGCAGCCTCGACTTCGGTTGCCAGCGCGACGATTTCGTCCCAGCTCTGGCCGTCCTCGACGTAGTCGGCCATCGACATGCGGTAGCAGATGATGAAATCGCGTCCGACGGCCACGCGGGTGCGTCGCACGATCTCGACGGGGAAGCGGCGGCGCTTCTGCGGTGTGCCGCCCCACGCGTCGCTGCGCTTGTTGGTGCGCGGTGTCAGGAACTGGTTGAGCAGATAGCCTTCGCTGCCCATGATCTCGACACCGTCGTAGCCGGCCTCGCGGGCCAGCACCGCGCAGCGCGCGAAGTCGTCGATGGTGCTGTCCACGCCCCGCGATGACAGCTTGCGCGGCCGGAACGGGTTGATCGGAGCCCTCACCGCCGACGCACTCACCGAAAACGGGTGGTACGCATAGCGTCCCGCGTGCAGGATCTGCAGCAGAATCTTTCCGGTGGCGTCATGCACCGCCTTGGTGATGTGGCGGTGCCGGCGCGCATCCGACGACGACACCATCTGCGACGCGAACGGCAGCGGCCAGCCCGATTTGTTGGGGGCATAGCCGCCGGTGATGATCAGGCCGACGCCGCCGCGCGCGCGTTCGGCGAAATACTCGGCAAGCCGGTCGGTGTCGCGGGCCCGGTCCTCCAGGCCGGTGTGCATCGAGCCCATCACCACCCGGTTGCGCAGCGTGGTGAAGCCAAGGTCCAACGGCGACAACAGGTTCGGGTAAGTCACAGCGCCGCCGCCACTTCGTCGAGTCAGTCGATGGCACTTTCCTCGGCGCGGATGCCGCCGCGCAGCACCAGGTATTGGTGCAGTGCGCTTCCGGAAAGCCCACGGGGATCCGGGAACTGACGCTTCTCGAATCCGCGGTAGGTGTCGAGCAATTCGGCGCGTTCGGCGCGTAGCGCGGCAACCTGAGTCCGCAGCGCAGAGACGTCGCCGTAGGCCGCGGCGCGAATCTTGACCGCCAGATCACGGGTGCGGTTGTCGGCCACCGAACCGCCACGGCCGGACCCGGCTCGACGCAGTGGCTCGGCGATCCAGCGGGCCAGCTCCGCGCGCCCGGCGTCGGCCACGGTGTACACCTTCTTGTCCGGCCGGCCGTGCTGCATCACCGGCGTAACGTGCACCCAGCCGTCGTCCTCCATCACGCGCAGCGTGCGATAGATCTGTTGGTGGGTGGCGTTCCAGAAGTAGCCGATGGACCGGTCGAACCGGCGGGCCAGCTCGTATCCGGAGCCGGACTGTTCGCACAGCGAAACCAGGATCGCGTGGGGGAGTGCCACCCGGGCGGCATAGGACCGCGCGACGGCCATATGCAACTAGTTGCACTGCACCCAAGCGCATAGGCGCGGTGGCCCTAGGCGACTTGTATCTGCAACGTCTAGTATCAGTAACCACGCGCCACCCATAACGGGAGGCGCGGGAGTTAGGGCACACTGAGACAGGCGTCCAAGTACCGGCCGGGATACTGGCCTGGATACTGGCAGCGACTTCCCAGGGCCCGAAACGACCGGCAGCCCCACCGAACAGGAGATCGAGGAGACCTTCGTGACGTACACGATTGCCGAACCCTGCGTCGACATCAAGGACAAGGCCTGCATCGAGGAATGCCCTGTCGACTGCATCTACGAGGGCGCACGCATGCTGTACATCCACCCCGACGAGTGCGTGGACTGCGGCGCATGCGAGCCGGTCTGCCCGGTCGAGGCCATCTACTACGAAGACGATGTGCCCGATCAGTGGAGCGGATACACGCAGATCAACGCGGACTTCTTCGCCGAGCTGGGCTCGCCTGGCGGCGCGTCCAAGGTGGGTATGACGGAGAACGACCCGCAGGTGGTCAAGGATCTGCCCCCTCAGGGTGAGGACTGATAACGGCTCGCCCCGCGCTTCGTAAGCTGGGGGCGCCTCCCGCTCGCGGGGGAGTTTCGGCGTCGCTGCCGGTGTTCCCGTGGGACACCCTGGCCGATGCGACGGCGATGGCGCGCTCGCATCCCGACGGCATCGTCGATCTGTCGGTGGGCACCCCGGTCGACCCGGTGGCACCGCTGATCCGGGAGGCCCTGGCCGCCGCCAGCGCCGCGCCCGGCTACCCGACCACCGCCGGCACCCCGGCGCTGCGAGAGTCGGCAGTTACGGCGCTGAATCGCCGTTACGGCGTCACCGGGCTGGCCGAGGGCGCCGTGCTCCCGGTGATCGGTACCAAGGAACTCATCGCGTGGCTGCCGACGCTGCTGGGCATCGGACCCGACGACGTGGTCGTGGTGCCCGAACTGGCCTATCCCACTTACGAAGTCGGCGCCCAGCTGGCCAGCGCGCAGGTGCTGCGCGCCGACTCACTGACCCAGCTGGGCCCGCAGTCCCCGGCGCTGGTGTACCTGAACTCGCCGAGCAATCCCACCGGCAAGGTGCTGGGCGTCGATCATCTGCGCAAGGTCGTCGGCTGGGCCCGCGAGCGCGGTGTCCTGGTCGCCTCTGACGAGTGCTACCTGGGTCTGGGCTGGGACGCCGAGCCGCTGTCCGTGCTGCATCCGTCGGTCAGCGACGGCGACCACACCGGGTTGCTGGCCGTGCACTCGCTGTCGAAGAGTTCGTCGCTGGCCGGCTACCGCGCGGGTTTCGTCGCCGGCGACGCGGCGCTGGTCGCCGAACTGCTGGCGGTGCGCAAGCACGCCGGGATGATGGTGCCGACGCCGGTGCAGGCGGCCATGGTGGCCGCGCTCGACGACGACGCCCACGAGCGCGAACAGCGCGAGCGCTACGCCCGGCGCCGGGATGCACTGCTGCCGGCGCTGCGTGCGGCCGGGTTGACCGTCGACCATTCCGAGGCCGGGCTGTATCTGTGGGCGACCCGCGGCGAGCCGTGCCGCGACACCGTCGCCTGGCTGGCGCAGCGCGGAATCCTGGTGGCGCCGGGCGAGTTCTACGGCCCGCGCGGAGTACAGCATGTGCGGATTGCGTTGACCGCCACCGACGAACGCATCGCCGCGGCGGTGTCACGTTTGAGTTAGCGCCAACCGCCGGGCGTCTGCGTTACCGTCTCGAACATGAGCGAGTACGACGTCGAGGCAGTCGATCGGCTCCCCTTCGCCACCCCGGAGAAGTCCGACCGGTACCGCACCGAGAATTACCAGGGAGCCGTCGGTCTCAACTGGTATACAACCGATCCCACCCTGCAAGCCACGATGGCCTACTACCTGCGGCCCGACGAGCTGGCCTTCGCCGAGCCGCACCTGACCCGCATCGGCGAACTCATGGGCGGACCGGTGGCGAGATGGGCCGAGGAGACCGACCGCGACCCGCCGCGCCTCGAACGCTACGACCGCTGGGGACACGACATCAGCCGGGTCGTCATGCCGCACTCGTTCACCGAGTCCAAGCGCGCGATCCTCGACGGCCAGCAGGCATTGCGCGACGAGGCACGGCGCGCCGGGGTGAACCCTTCGCTGACGCTGTTCGCGTCGAATTATCTGCTCAACCAGGCCGACATCGGCATGGGGTGTGCACTGGGTACCGGCGGTGGCATGGTGCAGTCGCTCGTCGCGGCGTACGCGCCGCCCGACGTGCGTGACCACGTTCTCGCGAAGTTCGCGTCGGGCGAATGGGCCGGCGAGACGGCGCAGTTGCTCACCGAGCGGACCGGCGGCTCCGACCTCGGTGCCCTCGAGACGACGGCCACCCGGCGCGGCGACGCCTGGCTGCTCAACGGATTCAAATGGTTCGCGTCGAACTGCAACGGTGAGGCGTTCGTCGTCCTGGCCAAGCCCGAGGGCGCCCCCGACTCGACCCGTGGCATCGCCACCTTCCTCGTGCTGAGGACGCGACGCGACGGGTCCCGCAACGGTGTGCGGATCCGCCGCCTGAAGGACAAGCTCGGCACGCGCTCGGTCGCCTCCGGGGAGGTCGAATTCGTCGACGCCGAGGCCTTCCTGCTCTCCGGCGAGCCGAGCGGCGACGCGGGTCCGGCCGACGGCAAGGGCCTGGGCCGCATGATGGAGCTGACGAACGCGGCGCGACTGGGCATCGCCCTGTTCGCCCTTGGCAATTCGCGGCGGGCGCTGGTCGAGTCGCTGTGCTACGCGCGGCAGCGGCGGGCATTCGGCGATTCGCTCATCGACAAGCCCCTGATGCGGCGGAAGCTGGCCGAGATGATCGTCGACGTCGAAGCCGCACAAGCGCTTGTGTTCGACGGAACCGGTGCGGCCAACCATCGTCAGCGCAGGAGGGTGCGCCAGCGAATCGCCGTGCCCGTCACCAAGCTCAAGGTCTGCCGGCTCGGTATCACCATGGCGTCCGACGCGATCGAAATCCACGGCGGTAACGGCTACATCGAATCCTGGCCGGTCGCCCGGCTGCTCCGCGACGCACAGGTGAACACCATCTGGGAGGGTCCCGACAACATCCTCTGTCTCGACGTGGCGCGGGGGATCGAGCGGAACGATGCGCACGAGCCGTTCCTCGAGCGCCTGCGCGATGCGGTGTCGACGTCCGACGACGACGACACCACCCGCCTGGTGTCCCGCCGCATCGAGGATCTCGACGCGGCGATCACCGCCTGGGCCAAACTGGACGGCCCGGTGGCCGAGGCGCGGCTGTTTCCGCTCGCGCGGTACATGGGCGACGTGTACGCCGGCGCGTTGCTGACCGAGCAGGCCGCCTGGGAGCGCGAGACCCGCCAGTCCGACCGCAAGACGCTCGTCGCCCGGTTGTATGCGTTGCGGTACCTGGCCGACGTGGGGCCGCTTCGTGGCATCGACGCCGAAAGTGACGACGCCGTCGAGCGTTTCGACGAGCTCGCGGCGGGCGCACTGGCGATCTAGTTTCCTCGCCGAGCAATAGCGAAAGCACCCGACACGCCGCGATTTGGGGCCCTTCGCGTCTGCTCGCGGGGATTGACACGCGAGGCTTACGACGCGGTCGCGCGCAGACCCAGCGCAAGCACCAACCGGTCGTCGGCGTCGGCCAGCGACGTGCCCAGCACCTTCTCGATGCGTCGCACCCGGTAGCGGACGGTGTTCGGGTGCACGTGCAGCGAGGACGCCGCGGCGGCGATGTCGCCGAAGCAGTCCAGGTACGCGCCCAGCGTTTCGACGAGGCAGCCGTCGTGGGCGGCGTCGTAATCACGCAACGCGTGCACCCGCGGGTCGACCAGACGCTGCTGGCCGGCCACCTGCGACACGATCTCGTCGAGCAGCACGGTGGTGCGCGCCTCGTCCAGCGAGGTGACCTGCCCGATCGCGCCGGGATGGCGTTCGGCGCTGTCGAAAACCCGGTCCACCTCGGCGCGGGCCGCCGCGGCGCCGGCCAGCTCTGCCAGCGGGGCCGCGATCACCGCACGCAGTGTCAGGCCGAGTTCGCGCCGCAGCGCCGCGACCACGCCGCGCACCCACGACGTCACCGACGACGGGGCGCCGATCTTGGGCAGCAGCACATAGACCCGCTCGCCCGTCGAGGCCACCTGGGCGTCGGCCCGAAAGGCGCTGGCGCTCAAGGCGATAACCTCGGCCGGCGCAGCGGTGTGCACGCCTCGGAAACCGATCAGCGCCGCGCGGGCGTCGGTGGCGATCCCGAGCTCGCGGGCGATGACGTCGACATCGGCGGTGTCCTCACCGGTCAGCCCGAGCAGTTCTTGCACCCGAACCGTGTGGGTGGACGGGGCGGCGGCCAGCCTCGCCATGATCCGGGCCGCGAGCACCGCGCCGCCACGCAACACGTCCTCGACGTCGTCGGCCAGCGGGCGCGAACCCTGCTGCAGCCAGATGGTTCCGGCGAAGCCGGGTGGGCGGCGCGCGTCGGTCGGCGGCAGATGGATGCCGACCACCAGCCGTGGTCGCAGGCCCAACTCCGGGCGCTCGGCGACGCGAACGACGTCAGCGCCGGCGCGCAACGCATCGAAGATGCCCCACTGGCCGATCCACTCCAGGTGCTCGGGCGGCCCGGCGCGGCCTAGGATCGTCAGCCGGCGCAGTTCGTCGGCCTCGTCGCTGGACGCGGAATAGGCCAGCACGTGCGACTGGTCGTCCTCGATGCTGATCATCCCGTGGGTGCGGTCGGCGATCGACTGGGCGAGGCCGAACAGGTCGGTGCCGGAGTCGTAGAGCGGATCACCGCGATCACCGTGATGTTCGAATGCGTGGTTGACGAGCTTGTAGAGGAGTTCCCAGCGGGCCCGCGGTTCGACGGCCACCACCGCGGCGCCGAGCGCGACCGCCCGCTTGACCGCGGCCGGCGTGGGCTCCTTGACGAAGATTGCCGCCGGGATCCGCCCGTCCGGCCCGCCGACCTGCTGCTCGATCCAGCGCACGGCCTTGGCGTCGGACACGCCGAGCAGGAAGAACACGTCGGCGGATCCCGCGCCGAACGCCAGCCCCAGCCGCACGTCGTCGGCGTCGACGAGCGCCACCGAGCCCACCGGCATGTCCAGCCCGCGGGGCGCCTCGACCAGCGTCACCATCGTGCGGTCCAGGGCGAGCAGCAACTGTCCGAGCCCCAGCCCGGCCGCCTGATCCGCCACCACGCACTCCTTTGTCCGATTCGACTATAGATGGCATTTGTCCTTGTCGGATCAGCCATCGGTTCGTGGCGCCAACAAGCGGATCCTTGCAGCATGGATGCCATCACCGACGTACCGTTCCCGGTCAACGAGCCGGTCCACGAATACGCCCCGAACTCACCCGAACGCGCCCGGCTCACCGACGCGCTAAAGACGCTGGCCGCCGACCCGATCGACCTGCCGCACGTCATCGGCGGCGAGCATCGGATGGGCGGCGGAATGCGCATCGACGTGGTCCAGCCGCACCGCCACTCGGCCCGGCTGGGCACCATGACCAACGCCGAGCACTCCGACGCCACCGCGGCCATAGAGGCGGCGATGGCCGCCAGACAGCAGTGGGTAGACACCCCGTTCGACCAACGCGCGGCGGTGTTCCTGCGCGCCGCCGACCTGCTGGCCGGGCCGTGGCGGGAGAAGCTCGCCGCGGCCACCATGCTCGGCCAGTCCAAGACGGCATATCAGGCCGAGATCGATACGCCGTGCGAGCTGATCGACTTCTGGCGGTTCAACGTCGCCTTCGCCCGGCAGATCCTCGCCGAGCAGCCGGTCAGCAGCCGGGGCGTGTGGAATCGCACCGACCACCGGCCGCTGGATGGCTTCGTCTACGCCATCACGCCGTTCAACTTCACCGCGATCGCCGGCAACCTGCCAACCGCCCCGGCGCTGATGGGCAATACGGTGATATGGAAGCCGTCGCCCACCCAGACCTTCGCGGCCTACCTGATCATGCAGCTGTTGGAGGCCGCCGGTTTGCCGCCCGGCGTGATCAACCTGCTGACCGGTGACGGAATCGCGGTTTCCGAAGTGGCGCTTGCCGATCCGCGGTTGGCCGGTATCCACTTCACCGGGTCTACCGCCACGTTCCAGCACCTATGGCGCGAGGTGGGAACCAACATCGACCGCTACAACGCGTATCCGCGGCTGGTCGGAGAGACCGGTGGCAAGGACTTCGTGGTAGCGCATACCTCGGCGCGGCCAGATGTGTTGCGCACCGCGCTGATTCGCGGCGCATTCGACTTCCAGGGCCAGAAGTGCTCGGCGGCTTCGCGGGCGTTCGTTCCGCGGTCGGTGTGGCAGGAGATGGGTGACGACTTCCTGGCCGCCACCGAGGCCCTGACCTACGGCGACGTCACCGATCTGTCCAATTATGGTGGCGCGGTGATCGACGATCGATCCTTCGCCAAGCAGGTGAAGGCCATCGAACGGGCCAAGAGCGCACCGGGGGTGACGGTCGCCGCCGGTGGCGAATACGATGACAGCGAAGGCTATTTCGTCCGACCCACGGTGCTGCTCTCTGACGACCCCACCGACGAAGCGTTCTCCACCGAATACTTCGGGCCGATCCTGGCGGTGCACGTCTATCCCGATAGCGACTACGAGAGGATCCTCGACGTCGTCGACACCGGCTCAAAGTATGGGCTGACCGGCGCGGTGATCGCCGACGACCGGGCGGCCGTGCTCACCGCGCAGAACCGACTGCGGTTCGCCGCAGGAAACTTCTACGTCAACGACAAGCCCACCGGCGCCGTCGTCGGTCAGCAGCCGTTTGGCGGTTCGCGGGCGTCGGGCACCAACGACAAGGCCGGCTCGCCGGTGAATCTGCTGCGTTGGACGTCGGCCCGGTCGATCAAGGAGACGTTCGTCCCGGCCACCGACCACGACTATCCCCACATGGAGAGCTGACAATGGCCGAGGTTTTTACCAGGGTCGTTCGCCCCGTCATCCTCGGCGCCGCGCGATCGAATCGGATGCGCCGCGCGGCAGAGCGGATACCGGTCACCCGTAAGGTGGTCGAGCGCTTCGTGGCCGGCGAGACGGTGCCCGAGGTCGTGGGCTCCGTTGCGCAGCTGCGCGATTCGGGCCGGACGGTCACCATCGACTACCTGGGCGAGGACACCACCAAGATCGAGGATGCCCAAGTGACGGTGCGAGCCTACCTGGAGCTGCTCGATTCGCTGGGCAAACGCGGCGAGTCCGTCGACACCAAGGTGCGACCGCTGGAGGTATCGCTGAAGCTCTCGGCACTGGGTCAGGCGCTGCCCCGGGACGGCGAGAAGATCGCGCTGGAGAACGCCCGCACCATCTGCGAGCGGGCCAAAGGCATCGGGGCGTGGGTGACGGTGGACGCCGAGGACCACACCACCACCGACTCGACGCTGTCGATCGTGCGTGAATTGCGCTCCGAGTTCGATTGGCTGGGAACGGTTTTGCAGTCTTACCTGAAGCGCACCCATGCGGACTGCGAGGAGTTCGCGGCGTCGGGTGCACGGATCCGCTTGTGCAAGGGCGCCTATGACGAACCGGCATCGGTGGCCTACCGCGACCCCGACGACGTCGACGATTCCTACCTGCGTTGCCTACGGGTGCTGATGGCAGGCACGGGTTATCCGATGGTTGCCTCGCATGACCCGCGGATCATCGAAGCGGTGCCGGCGATGGCCCGCGAGAACCACCGCGACGTCGACGATTTCGAATACCAGATGCTCTACGGCATCCGGGACGCCGAACAGCGCCGGCTGTCCGAAGCGGGCAGCCAGATGCGGGTGTACGTGCCATTCGGCACCGAGTGGTACGGCTACTTCGTGCGTCGTCTCGCCGAACGCCCGGCCAACTTCACGTTCTTCCTGCGCGCGCTGGCGGAGCGAGGACACTGACGGCGTCCGTGACATCGAAACTGCGGTGAGGGCGGGAAAATCAAATCGCGCCCTGGCCGCAGTCTCGAGCGGAGTGCGTCAACTATTACCGAGGCGGGGCGGGATACGCTGCGACCGGCCACACCACGCTGCCGCGGCACACGCCGCTGGCGATGTCGGTGTGCCAAGTGCCGCGCAGCGAGCCGTCCGGCTGCGGTGCATAGATGGTCCATGATCTCGCCGGGCTCCACTCCATCGGAATCCCGTCGCCCTGGAAGCAATCCCAGTTCCAGTCATAGCCGTACACCCAATGGGTTCCGGTCCAAGTGAACTGCTGCGGCCGCGGGACGGAAGGGTTCGTAGGCTCAGGACCGTCGAGTGCGGCGGCGACGCACTTGCCCGACGAGCAGCCGGTCACGAACACGAATTCGGCGCTGAAGTCGGACTCGGGTTGGCGCGCGGCCACACTGGTGCCGCCCTTTTGGCTGGCGTAACTGACGATCGTGTAGCGCCCGCTCCATTGTTGATCCGTGGCGCTGGCCGTCGATGCAGCTATGACGGCTGTACTCGTGACGCTCGCCGCGACGATCAGCGCAGCACACGTTCGACCGGCAGACATCTCGTTCCCCTGCGGTTTTGCGGCCCGATGAATCAGCATAACGGCTCGCTCGGCGAAACGTGGGATCGACGGGGCGAATGGCGTCGGCAGTTAATCCCGGCTGCGCCGGGAGGGCTTGTCCTCTGCAGTCGACAAGCGGGAACGAATGATGCTCGTGCGCAACGGTCCAGCGCCCGTCCACCTTCCGCAGGCCGATGGTCATCCGTAGCCGATTGTCGGGATTGGCTTCGAGTTCTTCGGGTTTGCCGCAGCGCAACAACGCGTACGCGAACGCCACGTCGGTGCCCGCCGTCACCGCGAGTTCGACGATCTCGAAGACGGCGCCTTGCCGCTGCCATTCGAAGAACGGCGGCCAGGACTCCCGGTACGCGTCGATTCCGCGCACCCCTTCGTACGGCGGCGGCACGTCGAACATCACGATGTCCGAATCATGGTCGGCCAGTACGCCGTCCAGATTGCCGGAATGCACCGCCTCGGCCCAGCGTGTTATCAACTCGCGGATGGCGATCTCGTCCGTCACGATAGACCCCTTCGTTGCGTTCTCTACCTATGTTGACCGCGCCCGCCGGCAGAACTCATCGCGGCGAAATCGCGGACAACCGGTACCCGATGGGTGAACACTTCCAGTAGTGAGTCGATCATCAGCCGTCCCGCGAACAGAGGTGGTCGCTCATGGGACTGGTGGTCGGATATCTCGCCACGCCCAGCGGCGAAGACGGCCTTGCGCTTGGGATTCAGCTCGCGCGCACCCTGGGCGCGCAGTTGGATATCTGCATCGTCCTGCCGCCGGACCGCATGGTGCCCGGCATGGTGCCCACCGGCGGGTACGAGGAGATTCTCACCGAGCAGGCGCAGCAGTGGCTGGCGCAGGCGGTGGCGTCCGTGCCCGACGGCCTCGAGGCCGCCACGCATATCAGCTTCAACGAGTCCTTCGCCCAGGGGCTCATCGACGACGCGCAAAGCCTGGGTGCCGAGGCGATCGTCGTCGGTGCCGCGGGTGACGGGCTCATCGGTCGTCACTCGATCGGATCGGTGACCGGCGAACTGCTGTATTCGTCCCCGGTCCCGCTTGCGTTGGCGCCGCGCGGAACCCGGCACTCGAAGGTGGATCAGGTCCGCGAGCTGAATTGCGCCGTCGGCACGCGTCCCGGTGCGGAACTGCTGCTCGACACCGCGCTGCGCGCGAGCCGGGCCGCAGGGACGCCGCTGCGGCTGGTCTCCCTCGTCGCACTCGATCCGTTGGTCGGCGCGCTGCGTGGCGACGACAGCTTCGTCCGCGAGCACGCCGTCGCGCACGCCCATTCCGCGCTGGAGGTCGCGAAATCCGCGCTTCCCGCCGACTTCCCGGTGACATCGACCATCACGAACGCGGGTCGGGCGCGATCGTCCAAATGAGCAGCATGGGTGGACGTTTCACCTTCCCGGGTGTCGGCGCCTACTCGGCGACGAAGTTCGCGTTGGAGGGGTAGTCGGAGGCGCTGGCCCAGGAGGTCGACCGGTTCGGCATCCGGGTGCTGATCGTCGAACCTGGTGCATTCCGGACCTCGTTCAACGGGCCCGGTGCGCTGCTGATGTCCAAGCCGATCCCGGCCTACGACGAGCAGATCGGTCCGCTGCGTATCGGCATGCCCCACGACGACGGCAAGCAGCCCGGGGATCCCGCCAAGGCCGCCGCGGCGATCCTGCTGGCGCTGAGTTCCGATGACCCGCCACTGCGGCTGGGCCTCGGCAACGACGCCGTCGACGCGCTGTCCGGCGCGCTCGACCAGGCGAAGGCCGAACTGGCGGCGTGGGAGCGGGTCGGCCGCTCCGCGGTGTTCGAGAAACTAGCGGCGTTCCTTCAAGGTCTCGATACGGGACCGGAGCATTTTGGAAAGCAGATCCGTCTCTCGTTCTGAGAAGCCGATCTCTGCGCATCGGTCGGTCCAATCCCGCGCCCCCTCGACGATGTCATCGATCATCCTGGCTATCGCACGTTCGCGAAGACCAAGTTGCGCAGCGGCTTCCAGGAAATGGGCGCGATTCAACCGATTGGCATGCCCGTAGAGGCTCAACGCCATTGGGTCGCGCCAGCCCGTATACGGCTGAGTCGTCAGCAAGTCGTAGGCCGGCGTCGGCCGCCAGACGTCGGGCTTGTAGATCGACAGGTTCTTGCCATGTAAGTCGCCGTTGCCGATGAGCCAGGAGAACACCACGGTCCGGAGGAGCTCGAGAACGGCTGCCGCTCGGGACCCACCTCCGCGGCCACAGGCGTCGGCGAGGGTGGCGATTGCGGTCTCCATGTGTATTCGGTACTTGGAGGCAGGGTAGAGGTCCGCCAATTGGCAGGCGTCTTCTTGAGCAATGCGGGTATCGCCGTGGCGGTCGAATCGGGTGACCAGTAATGCGTTGCGCCCGTGGGCGTCTTGGAGAAGCTGCGTCTTGGCGACCCGAAGGCCGCAGTCCGCGGCCATGCGCATGAAGAAGTGTTCGTTCTCTATCAGTCGGGGATATCCGGTCGGCGGGTTGAGTTTCAGCATTGCGGGTCCGAGAGTTGTGTTCGCCGGCGCGGACCACATGGCGGCACTTACCTTCGGTTGAACTCCGGATAGCCCGACCGGGTCTGCTTCCACCGAACCGGTGAGTCGTTCGAAGACCGCAAGGAAGTCCGTATCCCGCTCCGGCACGAACATCGGAAGGCGTGCAGGCGGGGCGACACCCGCGGGCATCACCCGAACGTTGCCGACGGTGTCCGCACCGATCGCAAGCAATAGCGTGAGGTGGTCGTCGGGCGATGTCTTGGTGGACGACACCACGACCCCGAGCCTGACTCCCTCGGGCAGCAGGCCGGCAAAGAAGGGCGATACCGCGCCCCCGCTCGTTATGCGGGGGTACGTGCGGTTACGAGAAGTGACCACGATACCGAGCAATCGCGGACCGATCTGCCATCGGCGCCAGCTGCGGTGTAGTCAAAAAGGATGTCGTCACCGGGGGTACGGCTAAGGCTCGCAACGATTTCGTCCCCTAGATAGACGTCCGCTTCGGTGATCGCACGGAGGTCGGCGGCATCCGCGGCGGTCATTGGTGGACTTCGTTGCTGCCAGTATTCAGCTCCAGACGCACCCCTAGGACATTGGCGATCTCGACGACGGATGCCAACTTCACCGACCCTGTCCCGTATTCAAGGGCTTGCACACTGGAGCGGGAAACGCCCGCGAGGTCAGCGAGGGTCTGCTGCGTGAGTCGAAGTTCGACGCGCCTCGCCGCAAAGCGTTCACCTATGCGTGCTATTTCAGGCATAGATCGGCCGCGGGTCGGCTGTGTCCTGCGCGGGTCAGCCAATGGTCTCCTTATGCATCATTTTCGAAGCATAGAGTCGATCGTTCCCGCAGAAACCGGGCTTGCCAAGTGTTATGCCTTGGTCTACAGGCATTAGCGCGGCGAAGGGCGTTCCTTCAGCAGGAACAGCGCCCACGCCGCGATCGACTGGGCGTCGGTGATCTCGCCGTCGCGGATCATCCGTTCGAGCTGGTCGCGGGTGAACCATTCGCTGTGCATGTCCTGCTCTTCGTGCTCGCGTTCGTGGTCACCCTCGGTGATGTCGGTGGCCAGAAACACCCAGCCGCGCTGGCTGCTCATCCCCGGCGCGACATCGAGTTGGCCGAGCACCGCCATCGTTCCGGCGCGCAGGCCGGTCTCTTCACGCAGCTCGCGGGCGGCGAGGTCGGCCGGTTCGGGCTCGCCCGCGAGGCCCGGCGCCGTGCCCTGGGGAAACTCCCAGCGCCGCAGCCCGAGCGGATAGCGGAACTGCTCGACGAGCCGGAACCGGTCGCCGTCGCGGGCCATTACCAACGCATACGTCGGCTTGTCCACCACTCCGTAGACACCGTCGGAGCCGTCGGGACGGCGGATCTGATCCTCCCGCACCACCATCCAGTCGTTGCGGTACACCTCACGGGACGCGATGCGCCGGATGGGATCCACTCGCCCAGTATCGCGGAGAGCGCCAGCGGGTAACCTCCATGGCGTGCTGCTGCCCTCGCTGAACCCCGCGGCCGTCGCCGCCGGCGCCGATATCGACGACGCCGTGCGTATCGACGGCGCCGTGCTGAGCCGCAGCGACCTGGTCGGCGCCGCCACGTCGGTGGCCGAGCGGGTCGGCGGCGCGCAGCGGGTGGCGGTCCTGGCCACGCCGACCGCGGCCACCGTGCTGGCGGTCACCGGTTGCCTCATCGCCGGGGTTCCCGTCGTCCCGGTGCCCGCCGACGTGGGTACGGCCGAACGCCGCCACATCATCACCGACTCCGGCGCGCAGGCGTGGCTGGGGGAGAAGCCCGACGAACCCGAAGGACTGCCGCACATCCCGGTGCGGGTGCACGCCCGCTCGTGGCACGGCTACTCGGAGCCGGCGCCGGACGCCACCGCGCTGATCATCTACACCTCGGGCACCACGGGCCCGCCCAAGGGGGTGGTGCTGAGCCGCCGTGCCATCGCCGCAGATCTCGACGCGCTGGCCCAGGCGTGGCAGTGGACGCCCGACGACACCCTGGTGCACGGACTTCCGCTGTTCCACGTGCACGGTCTGGTGTTGGGGCTGCTCGGGTCCCTGCGCATCGGAAACCGCTTCGTGCACACCGGAAAACCGACACCCGAGGCCTATGCCGCCGCGCACGGCACGCTGTACTTCGGTGTGCCGACGGTGTGGTCGCGGGTGGTCGCCGATCTCGATGCGGCGCTGGCGCTGTCGTCGGCGCGGCTGCTGGTGTCGGGCAGCGCGCCGCTGCCGGTCCCGCTGTTCTCCGAGCTGACCCGGCTCACCGGACACCAAGCCGTGGAACGGTACGGCAGTACCGAATCGTTGATCACGTTGAGTACCCTGGCCGAGGGGGAGCGGCGGCCGGGGTGGGTAGGACTGCCGCTGGCCGGCGTGCAGACCCGACTGGTCGACGACGACGGAGCGCCGGTCCCGCACGACGGGGAAACCATTGGGCGGCTTCAGGTTCAGGGCCCGACGATGTTCGATGGGTATCTGAACCGGCCCGAC
Organism: uncultured Actinomycetota bacterium; assembly: GCA_963799495.1. Lineage (GTDB taxonomy): Bacteria > Actinomycetota > Actinomycetes > Mycobacteriales > Mycobacteriaceae > Mycobacterium. The sequence continues at coordinate 9,490 of CAWCXH010000024.1, read as the reverse complement.
GCCACCGCCGATGCATTCGACTCCGACGGCTGGTACCGAACCGGCGACGCCGCGGTGATCGACGGCGACGGGATGCACCGCATCGTCGGGCGCGAGTCCGTCGACCTGATCAAGTCCGGCGGTTATCGGATCGGCGCGGGCGAGGTGGAGACCGCGCTGCTCGGGCATCCCGGCGTGGCCGAAGTCGCCGTCGTCGGGTTGCCCGATGACGATCTGGGCCAGCGCATCGTCGCGTTCGTCGTCGGTGACGCCGAACCCGGGGCACTGATCGACTTTGTCGCACAGCAGCTTTCGGTACACAAGCGGCCACGCGAGGTACGGGTGGTGGACAGCCTGCCGCGCAACGCCATGGGCAAGGTGCTCAAGAAGGAGTTGGCGCAATGGGACTGAAGTTCGACGAGATCTGCATCGACGCCCACGACGCCACCGCGCTGGGAGCCTGGTGGTCCAAGGTGCTCGGCTGGCCGCAGGATGTCGACGACGACGGCGACGTGGTTCTGCACGCGCCGCCCGGCGCCGGGCCGAACTGGCTGTTCGTGGCGGTGCCCGACGACAAGGTCGTCAAGAACCGCATCCACTTCGACTTCAGGCCCGATGATCAGCAGGCCGAGGTTGAGCGGGTGATCGCACTGGGCGCGCGGCACGTCGATATCGGGCAGGGCGAGCAGAGCTGGGTGGTGCTGGCCGACCCCGAAGGCAACGAGTTCTGCATCCTGGCGGCGGAGGCCTGACTCCGCCTTCTCCGCGAGCGACCAGTGTCTGTCCCGCGACACGCCGCGTATCAACGGCATTTGGGCGTCGCTCGTGGGCGGTGAGAGTTCAGCTGCGCGCCATCGCTTCGATCAGGTCGGCGGCCTGCAACCGTCCTGGCGAGGCCTGCAGCCGCTTCGACGCCTCACCTAGCCGTTGCGCCAACTCCTCGTCGCCGAGCCGTTCGATCGCGCGGTGTAGCTCGTCGTCGGTGAACTCGTAGGTGGACAGCCTCACACCGAAGCCGCACTCGTCGATCCGTTGTGCGTTGTCGTACTGATCCCAGAACAGCGGAAGGACGATCGTCGGCACTCCGAATGTAAAGGCTTCGCCCACAGTGTTATTACCACCGTGGGTGATCATCACATCGCATTGCGGCACGATCGCGGTCTGCCGCACGAACTGTTCGCCCCACATCCGCTCACCGAGCGTCAGCTGGTCGTGTAGCGGCCCCATCGAGACGATCACCCGGTGTGGCGTGTGGTCGAGTGAGTCGATCACACGCTGCATCAGCGGGATATCCATGCAGCCGAGGCTGCCCAGCGACAGGTAGACGAGCTTGCCTTCGGTGCCCACTTTCTCGGCGACGTCGAAGGTGCCGTCGGAGTTGCGGGTTGAGGTGTCGATGCGATGCCACGTCGGCCCGAGGGGTTTGGATCGCTGATAGTCGAGATCGGCGGGGTACATGTAGAGGTTCAGATATGGCGACTCGTACTGAAACTCATTGTTCGGCAACGGCTGGTTGCCGCATTGCACATGGAAAGCCGACGCCCGTTCCTGCAGAGGGCCGGTCAGTCGCCGGTACTCGGCCCGGAACTCGTTCCAGCCGCTGCGGTCTTTCGTCGGATAGCCGGAGAAGACCGGCGGGATGTCGGGATCGGTCATCTCCAGCGGGTTGGCCGAAACCACGCGCACCCACGGACAGCCTGCCAGCGACACCGACGGGAAGCTGGCGACGCAGTCGTGCACTATTGCGTTGGGCCGCAGTTCGGCCCAGATCTCCGTCAGCCGGTCGTGTGAGTATTCGGCGCCTTCGACGAACTCGGCCCAGATCGGCGCCGTAACGGTTTCGAGCTGCTCGATCGTCGGCCGGCGGAACTGCGGCGATGTCTCGCGCACGAACTCGGCCCATCCTCCGCCGACGGTTTCGTCACCCTCGGGTGGCGGTGCGAACCGGAACAGCCGCTCTTCGAAGCCGCGCGCTGCCAGCTCGCCTGCAAAGGACTCCTCGATCACGAAGACGGTACGGATGCCGCGTTCGAGCAGGTGATTACCGACGGCGACAAGATTGTTCGTCGGCCCCCAGGCGCCTGGTTCGGGGAAGAGGGCGACGATGGGCTGGCGGCTCATATCGGCGAAATCTACGCCGTTCGCGCGTCGCGAGCGTGCGCAAAATGCTGCTGGTCAGCGGCGTGTCGCACGGCAGACACGCACACTCGCGGCGGTTAGTTGGTGTGCAGGGCTTCGTTGAGCGTGATGCCGGTGCCGTCACGCTTGACGACCTCGACCGCCCCGGTGAGCGAATTGCGCCGGAACAGTAGGTTGTTGGCGCCGGACAGCTCGCGCGCCTTGACCGTTTGACCGTCGGCGGTCTGCACCTTCGTGCCGGCCGTCACATAGAGTCCGGCCTCGACGACACAGTCGTCGCCCAGCGATATGCCCAGCCCGGCGTTGGCGCCCAGCAGGCAGCGCTTGCCCACCGAGATCACCTGCGTGCCGCCGCCGGAGAGCGTGCCCATGATCGACGCGCCGCCGCCGACGTCGGAGCCGTCGTCTACCACAACCCCGGCCGAGATCCGGCCCTCCACCATCGAGGTGCCCAGCGTGCCGGCATTGAAGTTGACGAAGCCCTCATGCATGACGGTGGTGCCCGCCGCCAGATGTGCGCCCAGCCGCACCCGGTCGGCGTCGGCGACCCGCACCCCGGCCGGAAGAACGTAATCGACCATCCGGGGGAACTTGTCGACGCCGTAGACGGTCACCGGGCCGCGGCGGCGTAGCCTGGCCCGCACCACCTCGAAACCGTCGATCGCGCACGGCCCGTGGTTGGTCCACACCACGTTGGTCAGCACACCGAAGATTCCGTCGACATTCGCGTCGTGCGGCTTGATCAGCCGATGCGAGAGCAGATGCAGCCGCAGATAGGCGTCGTAGCTGTCGGCCGGCTTGTCGTCCAGTGACCCGATCACCGTGCGCACCACCACCGTCTCGGTATCGCGGTCCTCGTCGCGGCCGGCCAGTGCCGACATCTCGTCGGGAACCTCGGCCACCGACAGCCGCACGGTTCCCGACGGACCGTCCCCACTAAGCTCCGGCGCCGGGAACCACGTGTCGAGCACCGTGCCGTCGGCGGCCAGGGTCGCCAGGCCGACGCCTGAAGCGGAAGTCACGGAGCTACACGCTACTGGACTACCGTTGACACCCATGGGCCTGGACCTGCAGGGCGACCCGACCGCGCTGACCGCGGCGCTGGTGGACATTCCCAGCGAGTCGCGTCACGAGCAGCGCATCGCCGACGAGATCGAGACCGCGCTGCGCGAACAGACCGACGGCTTCGAAATCGTCCGCAACGGCGACGCCGTGCTGGCCCGCACGAACCTGGGCCGGGCGTCGCGCGTGCTACTCGCAGGCCACACCGACACGGTCCCGGCAGCCGACAATCTGCCCAGCCGCCGCGTCGATGACGAATTGCACGGCTGCGGCACATCGGACATGAAATCCGGTGACGCGGTGTTCCTGCATCTGGCCGCCACCATCGGCGAGCCGGCACACGACATCACGCTGGTGCTCTACGACTGCGAGGAAATCGAGGCGAGCGCAAACGGTTTGGGCCGCATCGAACGTGAGCTGCCCGACTGGCTGCAGGCCGACGTCGCCATCCTCGGCGAACCGTCTGGCGGATTCATCGAGGCCGGGTGTCAGGGCACGCTCCGCGTCGTGGTCAGCGCGACGGGCACCCGCGCCCACTCGGCGCGATCGTGGCTGGGCGACAACGCCATTCACAAGCTCGGCGCGGTGCTCGACCGGCTGTCGGCGTATCAGGCCCGGAACGTCGAGATCGACGGGTGCACCTACCGCGAAGGGCTGTCCGCCGTCCGCATCGACGGCGGGGTGGCCGGCAACGTCATCCCCGACGCGGCGTCGTTGACGGTGAATTTCCGCTTCGCGCCAGACCGCAGCATCGAGCAGGCGCTGGCGCATGTGCGTGAGGTGTTCGACGGCCTGGACGTGCAGATCGAGCAGACCGACGCCGCGGTCGGCGCGCTGCCCGGGCTGACCAAGCCCGCGGCGGCCGCACTCGTTGCGGCCGCCGGCGGGCAGGTGCGCGCCAAGTACGGCTGGACCGACGTCGCGCGGTTCGCTGCGCTGGGCATTCCGGCGGTCAACTACGGCCCGGGCGACCCGAACCTCGCGCACCGCGTCGACGAGCGGGTGTCGGTTGCGCAGATCACTGCGACCACAGACATGCTTCGCGGCTACTTAACCGGTTGACGCGCATCGGTACCATGGATCGCATGCTGGGAGACGACGACATCTCCGGGTGACCCCCGAGAGCTCTCTGATTAATCGTCCTGTTCCATTCTGCGGTGCCGTGCCGCCCGCAGCCCACGAGGATTTCCCTGCATGTCTGACGCATCAATTGTTTGTTCGAACCTGTCGTTCGCCTGGCCCGACGACACGCCCCTGTTCACCGACTTGTCCTTCACGGTCGGTGCCGGCCACACCGGCCTGGTCGCGCAAAACGGTGCAGGCAAGAGCACGCTGCTGCGGCTGATCGCGGGCGAGTACCGGCCCAGCGCCGGCACCGTCACGGTCGACGGGACCCTCGGCTACCTGCCGCAGACCCTGCCGTTCGATGCCGACCGCAGCGTCGCCGACGTGCTGGGTGTCACGCCCGTTATCGATGCACTCGCCGCGCTGGCCGCCGGAGACGCCGGCGAGGAGGTTTTCGCCGCCATCGGCGACGACTGGGACATCGAGGAGCGCCTGCGCGCGCAACTGGACCGCCTGGGTCTCGCCGATCTCGCGCTGGACCGGCGGCTGGGCTCGCTGTCCGGTGGCGAAGTCGTCTCGGTCGGGCTGGCGGCGCAACTGCTCAAACGCCCCGACGTCTTGCTGCTCGACGAACCGACCAACAACCTCGACCTCGACGCGCGCCGCAAGCTCTACGGCACACTCGACGACTTCAAGGGTTGCCTGCTGCTGGTCAGCCACGACCGGGTTCTGCTGGACCGGATGGACCGCATAGCCGAGCTGCACCGTGGCGAAATCCTGTTCTATGGCGGCAATTTCAGCGAATACGATGAGGCTGTCGATTCGGCGCAGCGCGTCGCCGAGAGCAATATCCGCAACGCCGAGCAGCAACTGAAGCTCCAGAAGCGTCAGATGCAGCAGGCCCGCGAGCGAGCCGATCGGCGTGCCGGAAACGCCGCCCGCAACGTCAAGAACGCCGGCCTGCCGAAGATCGTGGCCGGCAAGCTGAAACGCGATGCCCAGGAGTCGGCGGCCCGCTCCGACGAGGTGCACGCCAAGCGCGTCGTCGAGGCGCGGTCACAGCTGGACGACGCCGAGCGCGCGCTTCGTGACGATGATGCGATCGTGCTCGACCTGCCCGACACCAACGTGCCTGCCGGGCGCACCGTGTTCCTTGGCGAGGGACTGCAGATCAGCCTTGGAGGCCGAAAGCTGTTCGTGGCCAACGGCATTGATCTAAGCATCCGCGGACCCGAGCGAATAGCCTTGACCGGTCCGAACGGCGTGGGGAAGTCGACGTTGTTGCGCATGATTTATGGCGACCTGCTCCCGGACAGCGGGACCGTTCAGCGCGCCGACGGCCGTGTCGCCTATCTGTCGCAGCGGCTGGACTTGCTCGACCCCGACCGCACCGTCGCGGAGAGCCTGGCCGATCACGCACGCAGTCTGACTCACACCCGCCGAATGCATCTGCTGGCCCGATTCCTGTTTCGCGGCAACCGGATTCATCTGCCGGTGTCAGCGCTGTCCGGCGGTGAGCGGCTGCGCGCCACCCTGGCCTGCGTGCTCTACGCCGAACCGGCGCCCCAACTGCTACTGCTTGACGAGCCGACCAACAATCTCGACCTGGTCAGTGTTGGCCAGTTGGAATCGGCGCTGAACGCCTACCAGGGCGCGTTCGTCGTGGTCAGCCACGACGAACGGTTCCTCGCCGAGATCGGGGTGAACCGGTGGCTGCGGCTATCGGAGGGTCGACTGGAGACAAGTAGTCAGCCGTGATCAAGTCTGATGCGCCATTAAGCGAGTCAACAGCTATCGGCGGCGCGGTAGCGTTGATCCCCGTATCGGGGCATTCGGTTCACTGATGCAACGGGCCATGCAGGCGGCCCGAGGCGGCGGAGGCGGTCGGTCATTCGGCGGGCAGGAAGCGGGCGGTGAAGGCGGCACAGCAGGGGTTGCCGGCCAAGGTTCAGCCGGCGTAGGAGGACAACCGCAGCAGCCACGCGACAACGCCCTCGAGGCCAACGAGGATCAAGAGGGCCAGGTCGAGGAATCCCGGCGCGACGAACGCGAGACCTTGCAGCGCGCCGAGACAGATGACCGCGCGATGGCCGGACCCTCCGGACCCGAGGACGGCCGCCGCGGCGCGGGCCCGGTTCCGGTGACACCGCCCGAGCACCCGCGCCACAGCGGCGACGACGACGTCGCTCGCAGGATGTAACCGTTCGGCACGCGGGGGATTAGTCCGACTGCGGACGCGTCTGAGCGGGCTCGGCACGCTCTGCCCGCGGTAGCTCGGGCGCCCTGCCGGTGCCGGCGGATTCGCCGCGCGCGGCCTCGGCAAGCTGCGCGGGCCCGGCGCGATGCTGTTGTTCGTCGTGGGCCGGGCCGCGCGAATCTTGGTCGGGTGTAGTCGGATCGCCTTGACCGGGGACCTTCGGATCGCCGGGCGTTTTCAGATCGCCGCCCGCCTGCCTCGCCTGCTGGACACCCTGCATCACCTGCTGGGGCACTTGCTGCAACGGCTGAGCAAGGGCCTGCAGCGGAGCGCCTGCCGCCTGGGCCATCTGTCCGACTTGTTGCCCCACTTGTCCCAGCTGGCCGGGCATCTGGCCCGTCATCTCAGACTCGGCGCCGCCTGCGGCTGCCGCAGCGGCCCCAGCGGCTGTGGGGCTCCCCGGCGCACCCGATCCGCCGGGCGCGTTAGCGCCTTCCATTGCCTCAGCCGCGGCGCGCAGTGTTTCCGCGCCCTTCTGGTCGCCCTGCTCGTAGGTTTGCGCCGCCTTCTGCAACAACTCCGAGATCGTGTTACCGCTGGTGGCCGTGGTCTGGATGGTGCCTTGGCGCGCGCCGAGCAGCTCGCCCAGAGCGGCGCTCACCGCCGAGGCGATCGGTCCGTGCGATGTCTCTACACCTGTCGCGGCCGGTGCGGCTGCGCTGGTCAGCTGCGACAGGCCGGACGCGATGTCGGCGTGGGCCTGCGAAAAGGTTCGCAGGCCGTCAGTCTGGACGAAGAGGTTACCCGTCATCTGGATCCTCCTTGTGGACTGCGGACGATGCGGCTAGCCGCTGCGTTCATATTGACGCCAAGGCGCGGTCAGTTGGCTTCAAACGGCCAGCCAGGTAACGGCTCGCCGTGCGGTGCAGGCTGATCCTTGAAGCCGGTCATCATCGCGATGCGTTCCGCTTCTGGCTGCGGCATGCGGTCACTGCATTGGCGCTTTAATTCGGGTGGGGGAAACCGCTCAGGTTCAGCTGCGTCAATTGGTCCCCAGAATGACGAGCTCATTCCGGTAAAGAACCACGGGCCGAAGACGTCTTGGTCGGGTGCGGGCGCGGGTCCTCGCTGGGCAGCGGTAACAGCGGCCGGTGGGTTCGGCCCCACGCGTGGATCCTGCTGGGTGAGTTCGATCCGGACTACGGTGACGGTGTCGTCGTCTGATCCTTGTATCTGCGCAGTCTTCGGATTAACGGAAGGCGAGACAAATTTGCCAGGTCTGGCGTTGCTCTTGATGTAGTTGGCATAATTTCCTTGGCATATAAATGCGCGAAGTCCATTTTCAGCACTGTCGATTCTCAGGATATGAAATGGTATGTAGCCGAAGTGTGCGACCGCGTCCTCCGATTTGGCCACCACGACACCGTTGAGTGGCCGTATCCAGGCGAGCTGTGCGAGGTAATGCCCGTCAAGTTCGTCGTTTTCCGGAGTAGCCCTCATGAATCCGGGATAGACGTTGTCTAGGTTCGCACTGAACGAAGCGACGTAATACGACTCGAGATACGCGCGGATTGGGACCGCGGCGCCCGCGATGATGTCAATGTTTGGATCGGCTGTCCAATGAAACCGAAATTCGTCGAGCGATGCCGGCCAGTTAGGGAATTGTTGGCTGCGATTTTCTGACGGGTCAGAGGATTGTGTCGAGGCATTGTCGGGTGCGCATCCGATGCTCACTGTGGAAACCACAACGGCGCTTAGTGCAAGAAGAAACCCCTTTCTCATCAGTTACCACCCGTTTGTGGCGGAGCATTTAGGTACGCGCTGGAATACGTCTCCCAGTAGGTGTCCATCAGCTTATCGGCGCCGTGAATATCTGTGAAGTAGGAGGTTATATTGTCGTAGAAATCGTTATAGCTGGCAGGGTATTCCGTCGACGACGGAACATTGAAGTGCCCGTTGGGATCGAGCTTTTCTTGTAGCCAGGCGCCGATTTCGGCACTGCCGACGTTGTCGTCTATCAAGGCTTCTGCCAATTTCACTTGTACGGGGAAGTCGTTACGTGGCGAAGCGATGGGCGTCACAGCATCGCTAGGCGGCAGTGCTCCGATGATTACGTCTTTCAGATACGGACTTAGGAGCGATGCGGGTGCAAATGCGGGGTTGTCGGTCACCACACCGGAAGCGACATCGTACAACCCAGAACGCCGGGTGTATGAATCCTGCACTGCTTGCTGCGCGTTCTGCAAACGGTCGTAGGATTCATCGAACGAACCGAGGTCCAGGGCACTCTGGAGTTTTCCGGCCGCCCGCATCGCAGAGTTGTCGCTGGTCGGTCCCTGGTCGGTAAGCGAAGTTGCTGCCGTTTCAATGTACTTTTCGATATTGGTACCTGCTTGGTGAAACATGATGTCCGATGCTTCGTGGTCGGAGTACATAACGCTCATCAATGCGCGTGTCTTGAGTGGTTGTTCTTCGGCGCCGTTCAAAGGTGCAAAGTCAGCGTTATTGCCACCGGCGTTACACCCGACCATGTCATCCAGATACGGCGCAAAGGCCCTGGACCAATGGCGGGTCAATTCTGGGTTGACCTGGCCCAGCGACTGCGAATCGGTGCCGGGCAGGTTGAGCAGTTGGTTGGAGTGAGTACTTGTGTAGTCCGCAAGTGGATGAGCGGTGTCCGCGGCGCGCCCCGTCGGGTCGTTGGCCGCGGTCTCACTAACCCAGTCGAACAGTCCCCCCGCGGCCAGCCCGTTGTCCTGCCACCGGTGTTGCGTGAGGTTGTCCAGGAACGCGCCGGCGCCGTGACCCGTGACCGCGTCGTGAATGACCATGTCGTCCTTGTTCAGCGCGTTGAACATGTTCTGCAGCGTGGGGTCGACGTTCTCGTGATACCAGCGAGGACCGTCCTGCATCGGATCGGATCCCGGGCCGGGCGCTTGCGGGATAGGCCACTGATTGGACTGCGCCAGCATCTCTTGGCTTTTCGACATCAATCCGGAGTCGAGCGCTGTGCCGACCTGGAGGTCTCGGTTTCCGCGTTGAATGACG
>CAWCXH010000023.1:0-160846 GCA_963799495.1 uncultured Actinomycetota bacterium | reverse complement strand
GGGTCTGCTGCGTGAGTCGAAGTTCGACGCGCTCGCCGCAAAGCGTTCACCTGAACGCGTGCTATTTCAGGCATAGATCGGTCGCGGGTCGGCTGTGTCCTGCGCGGGTCAGCCAATGGTCTCCTTATACATCATTTTCAAAGCATAGACTGATCGTTCCGCCAGAAACCGGGCCTGTCAAGTGTTATGCCTTGGTCTACAGGCATTAGCGCGTCGAAGGGCGTTCCTTCAGTAAGGAACAGCGTCCACGCCGCGATCGACTGGGCGTCGGTGATCACGCCGTCGCGGATCATCCGTTCGACCTGGGCGCGGGTGAACCATTCGCTGTGCATGTCCTGCTCTTCGTGCTCGCGTTCGTGGTCACCCTCGGTGATCGTCGGTGGCCAGAACACCCAGCCGCGCTGGCTGCTCATCCCCGGCGCGACGTCGAGGTGGCCGAGCACCGCCATCGTTCCGGCGCGCAGGCCGGTCGTCTCTTCACGCAGCTCGCGGGCGGCGAGGTCGGCCGGTTCGGGTTCGGGCTCGCCGCCGAGGCCCGGCGCCGTGCCTTGGGGAAACTCCCAGCGCCGCAGCCCGAGCGGATACGCGGAACTGCTCGACGAGCCGGAACCGGTCGCCGTCGCGGGCGATTACCAACGCATACGTCGGCTTGTCCACCACTCCGTAGACACCGTCGGAGCCGTCGGGACGGCGGATCTCGTCCTCGCGCAGCACGATCCAGTCGTTGCGGTACACCTCACGGGACGCGATGCGCCGGATGGGATCCACTCGCCCAGTATCGCGGAGAGCGCCAGCGGGTAACCTCCATGGCGTGCTGCTGCCCTCGCTGAACCCCGCGGCCGTCGTCGCCGGCGCCGATATCGACGACGCCGTGCGTATCGACGGCGCCGTGCTGAGCCGCAGCGACCTGGTCGGCGCCGCGACGTCGGTGGCCGAGCGGGTCGGCGGCGCGCAGCGGGTGGCGGTGCTGGCCACGCCGACCACGGCCACCGTGCTGGCGAACGACCGGTTGCCTCATCGCCGGGGTTCCCGTCGTCCCGGTGCCCGCCGACGTGGGCTACGGCCGAACGCCGCCACATCATCACCGACTCCGGCGCGCAGGCGTGGCTGGGGGAGCAGCCCGACGAACCCGAAGGACTGCCGCACATCCCGGTGCGGGTGCACGCCCGCTCGTGGCACCGCTACTCCGAGCCGGCGCCGGACGCCACCGCGATGATCATCTACACCTCCGGCACCACGGGCCCCTCCCAAGGGGGTGGTGCTGAGCCGCCGTGCCATCACCGCAGATATCGACGCGCTGGCGCAGGCGTGGCAGTGGACGCCCGACGACACCCTCGTGCACGGTCTTCCGCTGTTCCACGTGCACGGTCTGGTGCTGGGGCTGCTCGGGTCGTTGCGCATCGGAAACCGCTTCGTGCACACCGGAAAACCCACACCCGAGGCCTATGCCGCCGCGCACGGCACGCTGTACTTCGGTGTGCCGACGGTGTGGTCGCGGTGGTCGGCGATCTTGATGCGGCGCTGGCGCTGTCGTCGGCGCGGCTGCTGGTGTCGGGCAGCGCGCCGCTGCCGGTCCCGCTGTTCGCCGAACTGGCTCGGCTCACCGGACACCAAGCGGTGGAAAGGTACGGCAGATACCGAATCGCTGATCACGTTGAGTACCCTGGCCGAGGGGGAGCGGCGGCCGGGGTGGGTAGGACTACCGCTGGCCGGCGTGCAGACCCGGCTGGTCGACGACGACGGAGCACCGATCCCACACGACGGGGAAACCGTCGGGCGGCTTCAGGTTCAGGGCCCGACGATGTTCGATGGTTACCTGAACCGGCCCGACGCCACCGCCGATGCATTCGACTCCGACGGCTGGTACCGAACCGGTGACGTCGCGGTGATCGACGGCGACGGGATGCACCCGCATCGTCGGGCGCGAGTCCGTCGACCTGATCAAGTCCGGCGGTTATCGGATCGGCGCGGGCGAGGTGGAGACCGCGCTGCTTGGCCATCCCGGCGTGGCCGAAGTCGCCGTCGTCGGCTTGCCCGATGACGATCTGGGCCAGCGCATCGTCGCGTTCGTCGTCGGTGACGCCGAACCCGGGGCACTGATCGACTTTGTCGCACAGCAGCTTTCGGTACACAAGCGGCCACGCGAGATACGGATGGTGGACAGCCTGCCGCGCAACGCCATGGGCAAGGTGCTCAAGAAGGAGTTGGCGCAATGGGACTGAAGTTCGACGAGATCTGCATCGACGCCCACGACGCCACCGCGCTGGAGCCTGGTGGTCGAAGGTGCTGGGCTGGCCGCAGGATGTCGACGACGACGGCGACGTGGTTCTGCATGCGCCGCCCGGCGCCGGGCCGAACTGGCTGTTCGTGGCGGTACCAGACGACAAGGTCGTCAAGAACCGCATCCACTTCGACTTCCGGCCCGAAGATCAGCGGGCCGAGGTGGAGCGGGTGATCGCGCTGGGCGCGCGGCACGTCGATATCGGGCAGGGCGACCAGAGCTGGGTGGTGCTGGCCGACCCCGAAGGCAACGAGTTCTGCATCCTCGCGGCCGAGGCTGGGACTCCCCTTCTCCGCGAGCGACCATTGTCTGTCCCGCGACACGCCGCGGATCAACGGCATTGGGGGTCGCTCGTGGCCGTGAGAGTTCAGCTGCGCGCCATCGCTTCGATCAGGTCGGCGGCCCGTATGCGTCCCGGCGACGTCTGCAGCCGTTCCGAGGCCTCACCTAGCCGTGGCGCCAACTCCTCGTCGCCGAGCCGATCGATCGCGCGGTGTAGCTCGTCGTCGGTGAACTCGTAGGTGGACAGCCGAACCCCGAAGCCACACTCATCGATGCGCTGTGCGTTGTCGTACTGATCCCAGAACAGCGGAAGGACGATCGTCGGCACTCCGAATGTAAAAGCTTCGCCCACAGTGTTATTACCACCGTGGGTGATCATCACATCGCACTGCGGCACGATCGCGGTCTGCGGCACGAACTGTTCGCCCCACATCCGCTCACCGAGCGTCAGCTGGTCGTGCAACGGACCCATCGACACGATCACCCGGTGTGGCGTTTGATCGAGTGAGTCGATCACCCGCTGCATCAGGGGGATATCCATGCAGCCGAGGCTGCCCAGCGACAGGTAGACGAGCTTGCCTTCGGTGCCCACCTTCTCGGCGACGTCGAATTTGCCGTCGGAGTTGCGGGTTGAGGTGTCGATGCGGTGCCACGTCGGCCCGAGCGGCCTGGAGCGCTGGTAGTCGAGTTCGGCGGGGAACATGTAGAGGTTCAGATATGGCGACTCGTACTGAAACTCGTTGTCCGGCAACGGCTGGTTGCCGCATTGCACATGGAAAGCCGACGACCGTTCCTTCAGTGGGCCGGTCAGTCGCCGGTACTCGGCCCGGAACTCGTCCAGCCGCTGCGGTCGTTCGCCGGATATCCGGAGAAGACCGGCGGAATGTCGGGATCGGTCATCTCCAGCGGGTTCGCCGAAACCACACGCACCCACGGACGGCCGGCCAGCGACACCGACGGGAAGCTGGCGACGCAGTCGTGCACTATTGCGTCGGGTCGTAGTTCGGCCCAGATGTCCGTCAGGCGGTCGTGTGAATACTCGGCACCTTCGACGAACTCGGCCCAGATCGGCGCTGTGACGGTTTCGAGCTGCTCGATGGTCGGCCGGCGGAACTGCGGCGAGGTTTCGCGCACGAACTCCGCCCAGCCACCGCCGACCGTCTCGTCGCCCTCGGGCGGCGGTGCCAACCGCATCAGCCGCTCTTCGAAGCCGCGCGCTGCCAGCTCGCCTTCAAAGGACTCCTCGATCACGAAGACGGTACGGATGCCGCGCTCGATCAGGTGGTTACCGATGGCCACCAGGTTGTTCGTCGGCCCCCATGCGCCGGGTTCGGGGAAGAGCGCGACGGTGGGCTGGCGGCTCATATCGGCGAAATCTACGCCGTTCGCACGTCGCGAGCGTGCGCAAAATGCCGCGGATCAGCGGCGTGTCGCGCGGCAACACGCACGCTCGCGGCGGTTAGTTGGCGTGCAGGGCTTCGTTGAGCGTGATGCCGGTGCCGTCACGCTTGACGACCTCGACCGCCCCGGTGAGCGAATTGCGCCGGAACAGCAGGTTGTTGGCCCCGGACAGCTCGCGCGCCTTGATCGTCTGACCGTCGGCGGTCTGCACCTTCGTCCCGGCCGTCACATAGAGCCCGGCCTCGACGACGCAGTCGTCACCCAGCGATATGCCCCAGCCCGGCGTTGGCGCCAGCAGACACCGCTTGCCCACCGAGATCACCTGCGTGCCGCCGCCGGAGAGCGTGCCCATGATCGACGCGCCGCCGCCGACGTCGGAGCCGTCGTCGACGACCACCCCCGCCGAGATCCGGCCCTCCACCATCGAGGTGCCCAGCGTGCCGGCGTTGAAGTTGACGAAGCCCTCGTGCATGACCGTGGTGCCCGCCGCGAGATGTGCGCCCAGCCGCACCCGGTCGGCGTCGGCGACCCGCACCCCGGCCGGAACCACGTAGTCGACCATTCGTGGGAACTTGTCGACGCCGTAGACGGTCACCGGTCCGCGGCGGCGCAGCCTGGCCCGCACCACCTCGAAACCGTCGACCGCGCACGGCCCGTGGTTGGTCCACACCACGTTGGTCAGCACGCCGAAGATTCCGTCGACGTTCGCGTCGTGCGGCTTGATCAGCCGATGCGAGAGCAGATGCAGCCGCAGATAGGCGTCGTAGCTGTCGGCCGGCTTGTCGTCCAGCGACCCGATCACCGTGCGCACCACCACCGTCTCGGTGTCGCGGTCCTCGTCGCGGCCGGCCAGTGCCGCCAGCTCGTCGGGAACCTCGGCCACCGACAGCCGCACCGTGCCGGACGGACCGTCGGCGCCCAGTTCCGGTGCCGGGAACCACGTGTCGAGAACCGTTCCGTCGGCGGCCAGGGTCGCCAGGCCGACGCCTGAAGCGGAAGTCACGGAGCTACACGCTACTGGACTACCGTTGACACCCATGGGCCTGGACCTGCACGGCGACCCGATCGCGCTGACCGCGGCGCTGGTGGACATTCCCAGCGAGTCGCGCCAGGAGCAGCGCATCGCCGACGAGATCGAGACCGCGCTGCGCGAACAGACCCACGGCTTCGAAATCGTCCGCAACGGCGACGCCGTGCTGGCCCGCACCAACCTGGGCCGGCCGTCGCGGGTCTTGCTGGCCGGCCACACCGACACCGTCCCGGCGGCCGACAACCTGCCCAGCCGGCGCGTCGACGACGAACTGTACGGCTGCGGCACGTCGGACATGAAGTCCGGCGACGCGGTCTTCCTGCACCTGGCCGCCACCATCGCCGAGCCGGCACACGACATCACGCTCGTGATGTACGACTGCGAGGAAATCGAGGCCGCGGCCAACGGTTTGGGCCGCATCGAACGTGAGCTGCCCGACTGGCTGCAGGCCGACGTCGCCATCCTCGGCGAACCGTCCGGCGGATTCATCGAGGCCGGCTGTCAGGGCACGCTGCGGGTCGTGGTCAGCGCGACCGGCACCCGCGCCCACTCGGCGCGATCGTGGCTGGGCGACAACGCCATTCACAAGCTCGGCGCAGTGCTCGACCGGCTGTCGGCGTATCAGTCGCGCAACGTCGAGATCGACGGGCTGCACCTATCGCGAAGGGCTGTCCGCGGTCCGCATCGACGGCGGGGTGGCCGGCAACGTCATCCCCGACGCGGCGTCGCTGACGGTGAACTTCCGCTTCGCGCCGGACCGCAGCATCGAGCAGGCGCTGCGGCATCTGCACGAGGTGTTCGACGGGCTTGGATGTGCACATCGAGCAGACCGACGCCGCGGCCGGAGCGCTGCCCGGGCTGACCAAGCCCGCGGCCGCCGCACTCGTCGCGGCCGCCGGCGGGCAGGTGCGCGCCAAGTACGGCTGGACCGACGTCGCGCGGTTCGCGGCACTGGGCATTCCGGCGGTCAACTACGGTCCTGGCGACCCGAACCTTGCGCACCGTGTCGACGAGCGGGTGTCGGTTGCGCAGATCACCGCGACGACGGACATGCTTCGCGGCGTACTTAACCGGTTGACGGGCATCGGTACCATGGATCGCATGCTGGGAGACGACGACATCTCCGGGTGACCCCCGAGAGCTCTCTGATTAATCGTCCTGTTCCATTCTGCGGTGCCGCGTCGCCCGCAGCCCACGAGGATCTCCCTGCATGTCTGACGCATCAATCGTTTGTTCGAACCTGTCGTTCGCCTGGCCCGACGACACGCCCCTGTTCACCGACTTGTCCTTCACGGTCGGCGCCGGCCGCACCGGCCTGGTCGCGCCAAACGGTGCCGGCAAGAGCACGCTGCTGCGGCTGATCGCCGGCGAGTACCGGCCCAGCGCCGGCACCGTCACGGTCGACGGGAACCTCGGCTATCTGCCGCAGACGCTGCCGTTCGATGCCGACCGCAGCGTCGCCGACGTGCTGGGTGTCACGCCCGTCATCGACGCACTCGCCGCGCTGGCCGCCGGAGACGCCGGCGAGGAGGTTTTCGCCGCCGATCGGCGACGACTGGGACATCGAGGAGCGCCTGCGCGCGCAACTGGACCGACTGGGTCTCGCCGATCTCGCGCTGGACCGCCGGCTGGGCTCGCTGTCCGGTGGCGAAGTGGTCTCGGTCGGGCTGGCGGCGCAACTGCTGAAACGCCCCGACGTCCTGCTGCTCGACGAACCGACCAACAACCTCGACCTCGACGCGCGCCGCGAGCTCTACGGCGCACTCGACGACTTCAAGGGTTGCCTGCTGCTGGTCAGCCACGACCGGGTTCTGCTTGACCGGATGGACCGCATCGCCGAGCTGCATCGTGGCGAAATCCTGTTCTATGGCGGCAATTTCAGCGATTACGAAGAGGCTGTCGATTCGGCGCAGCGCGTCGCCGAGAGCAATATCCGCAACGCCGAGCAGCAACTGAAACTCCAGAAGCGTCAGATGCAGCAGGCCCGCGAGCGAGCCGATCGGCGCGCCGGAAACGCCGCCCGCAACATCAAGAACGCCGGCCTGCCGAAGATCGTGGCCGGCAAGCTGAAACGCGACGCGCAGGAGTCGGCGGCCCGCTCCGACGAGGTGCACGCCGCGCGGGTCAACGACGCCCGGGCGCGACTCGACGACGCCGAGCGCGCGCTTCGTGACGATGATGCGATCGTGCTCGACCTGCCCGACACCAACGTGCCTGCCGGACGCACCGTGTTCGTTGGCGAGGGACTGCAGATCAGCCTGGACGGCCGAAAGCTGTTCGCGGTCAACGGCATTGATCTAAGCATCCGCGGACCCGAGCGGATAGCCTTGACCGGTCCGAACGGCGTGGGGAAGTCGACGTTGTTGCGCATCATCGACGGCGACCTGCTCCCGGACAGCGGCACCGTTCAGCGCGCCGACGGCCGTGTCGCCTATCTGTCGCAGCGGCTGGACCTGCTCGACCCCGACCGCACCGTCGCGGAGAGCCTGGCCGATTACGCGCGCAGTCTGACTCACACCCGCCGAATGCATCTGCTGGCCCGATTCCTGTTCCGCGGCAACCGGATTCATCTGCCGGTGTCAGCGCTGTCCGGCGGTGAGCGGCTGCGCGCCACCCTGGCCTGTGTGCTCTACGCCGAACCGGCGCCCCAGCTGCTACTGCTCGACGAGCCGACCAACAACCTCGACCTGGTCAGTGTTGGCCAGTTGGAATCGGCGCTGAACGCCTACCAGGGCGCGTTCGTCGTGGTCAGCCACGACGAACGGTTCCTCGCCGAGATCGGGGTGAACCGGTGGCTGCGGCTATCGGAGGGTCGATTGGAGACAACGTAGTCCGCCCTGATCAAGTCTGATGCGGCCATTAGCGAGTCAGCAGCTATCGGCCGCGTAGCGTTGATCCCGCATCGGAGGTTCGGTCACGATCGGCATGGGCGGCCGAGGCCACCGTGGCGGGCAGGCAGCCGGCGGAGGAAGCAGGCGGTTGCCGGCCAGGGTCCAGCCGGCGCAGGAGGACAACAGCAGCAGCCACGCGACGACGCCCTCGACGCCGAACGAGGATCAAGCCGGGCCAGGTCGAGGACTCCGAGCGCGACGAACGCGCAGACCTTGCAGCGCGCCGACCCGGATGACCGCGCGATGGCCGGACCTTCCGGACCCGAGGACGGCCGGCGCGGCGCGGGCCCGGTTCCGGTCATACCGCCCGAGCACCCGCGCCACAGTGGCGACGACGACGTCGCTCGCAGGATGTAACCGTTCGGCACGCGGGGGATTAGTCCGACTGCGGACGCGTCTGTGCGGGCTCGGCACGCTCTGCCCGCGGTAGCTCGGGCGCCCTGCCGGTGCCGGCGGATTCGCCGGGCGCGGCCTCGGCACGCTGCGCGGCTTCGGCGCGATGCTGTTGTTCGTCGTCGGCCGGGCCGCGCGAATCTTGGTCGGGTGCAGTCGGATCGCCTTGACCGGGGACCTTCGGATCGCCGGGCGTTTTCAGATCGCCGCCCGCCTGGCTCGCCTGCTGGACACCCTGCATCACCTGCTGGGGCACTTGCTGCAACGGCTGAGCAAGGGCCTGCAGCGGAGCGCCCGCCGCCTGGGCCATCTGTCCGACTTGTTGCCCCACTTGTCCCAGCTGGCCGAGCATCTGGCCCGTCGCCACTCTGCGTCTGCGACTGGCGCGCGGCCGCAGCGGCTGTCGGGCTACCCGCCGCACTCGATCCTCCGCGCGGGCGCCGTCAGCGCCGTCCATTGCCTCAGCCGCGGCCCGCAGTGTCTCCGCGCCCTTCTGGTCGCCCTGCTCGTAGGCCTGCGCCGCCTTCTGCAACAACTCCGAGATCGTGTTACCGCTGGTGGCCGTGGTCTGGATCGTGCCCTGGCGCGCGCCGAGCAGCTCGCCCAGAGCGGCGCTCACCGCCGAGGCGATCGGTCCGTGCGACGTCTCTACCCACGTCGCGGCCGGTGCGGCTGCGCTGGTCAGTTGCGACAGGCCGGACGCGATGTCGGCGTGGGTCTGCGAGAAGGTTCGCAGGCCGTCGGTCTGGACGAAGAGGTTGCCCGTCATCTGGATCCTCCTTGTGGACTGCGGACGATGCGGCTAGCCGCTGCGTTCATATTGACGCCAAGGCGCGGTCACTTGGCTTCAAACGGCCAGCCAGGTAACGGCTCGCCGTGCGGTGCAGGCTGATCCTTGAAGCCGGTCATCATCGCGATGCGTTCCGCTTCTGGCTGCGGCATGCGGTCACTGCATTGGCGCTTTAATTCGGGTGGGGGAAACCGCTCAGGTTCAGCTGCGTCAATTGGTCCCCAGAATGACGAGCTCATTCCGGTAAAGAACCACGGGCCGAAGACGTCTTGGTCGGGTGCGGGCGCGGGTCCTCGCTGGGCAGCGGTAACAGCGGCCGGTGGGTTCGGCCCCACGCGTGGATCCTGCTGGGTGAGTTCGATCCGGACTACGGTGACGGTGTCGTCGTCTGATCCTTGTATCTGCGCAGTCTTCGGATCAACGGAAGGCGAGACAAATTTGCCAGGTCTGGCGTTGCTCTTGATGTAGTTGGCATAATTTCCTTGGCATATAAATGCGCGAAGTCCATTTTCAGCACTGTCGATTCTCAGGATATGAAATGGTATGTAGCCGAAGTGTGCGACCGCGTCCTCCGATTTGGCCACGACACCGTTGAGTGGCCGTATCCAGGCGAGCTGTGCGAGGTAATGCCCGTCGAGTTCGTCGTTTTCCGGAGTAGCCCTCATGAATCCGGGATAGACGTTGTCTAGGTTCGCACTGAACGAAGCGACGTAATACGACTCGAGATACGCGCGGATTGGGACCGCGGCGCCCGCGATGATGTCAATGTTTGGATCGGCTGTCCAATGAAACCGAAATTCGTCGAGCGATGCCGGCCAGTTAGGGAATTGTTGGCTGCGATTTTCTGACGGGTCAGAGGATTGTGTCGAGGCATTGTCGGGCGCGCATCCGATGCTCACTGTGAAAACCACAACGGCGCTTAGTGCGAGAAGAAACCCCTTTCTCATCAGTTACCACCCGTTTGTGGCGGAGCATTTAGGTACGCGCTGGAATACGTCTCCCAGTAGGTGTCCATCAGCTTATCGGCGCCGTGAATATCTGTGAAGTAGGAGGTTATATTGTCGTAGAAATCGTTATAGCTGGCAGGATATTCCGTCGACGACGGAACATTGAAGTGCCCGTTGGGATCGAGCTTTTCTTGTAGCCAGGCGCCGATTTCGGCATTGCCGACGTTGTCGTCTATCAAGGCTTCTGCCAATTTCACTTGTACGGGGAAGTCGTTACGTGGCGAAGCGATGGGCGTCACAGCATCGCTAGGCGGCAGTGCTCCGATGATTACGTCTTTCAGATACGGACTTAGGAGCGATGCGGGTGCAAATGCGGGGTTGTCGGTCACCACACCGGAAGCGACATCGTACAACCCAGAACGCCGGGTGTATGAATCCTGCACTGCTTGCTGCGCGTTCTGCAAACGGTCGTAGGATTCATCGAACGAACCGAGGTCCAGGGCACTCTGGAGTTTTCCGGCCGCCCGCATCGCAGAGTTGTCGCTGGTCGGTCCCTGGTCGGTAAGCGAAGTTGCTGCCGTTTCAATGTACTTTTCGATATTGGTACCTGCCTGGTGAAACATGATGTCCGATGCTTCGTGGTCGGAGTACATAACGCTCATCAATGCGCGTGTCTTGAGTGGTTGTTCTTCGGCGCCGTTCAAAGGTGCAAAGTCAGCGTTATTGCCACCGGCGTTACTCCCGACCATGTCATCCAGATACGGCGCAAAGGCCCTGGACCAATGGCGGGTCAATTCTGGGTTGACCTGGCCCAGCGACTGCGAATCGGTGCCGGGCAGGTTGAGCAGTTGGTTGGAGTGAGTACTTGTGTAGTCCGCAAGTGCATGAGCGGTGTCCGCGGCGCGCCCCGTCGGGTCGTTGGCCGCGGTCTCACTAACCCAGTCGAACAGTCCCCCCGCGGCCAGCCCGTTGTCCTGCCACCGGTGTTGCGTGAGGTTGTCCAGGAACGCGCCGGCGCCGTGACCCGTGACCGCGTCGTGAATGACCATGTCGTCCTTGTTCAGCGCGTTGAACATGTTCTGCAGCGTGGGGTCGACGTTCTCGTGATACCAGCGAGGACCGTCCTGCATCGGATCGGATCCCGGGCCGGGCGCTTGCGGGATAGGCCACTGATTGGACTGCGCCAGCATCTCTTGGCTTTTCGACATCAATCCGGAGTCGAGCGCTGTGCCGACCTGGAGGTCTCGGTTTCCGCGTTGAATGACGTCGGCGAGATCATTCAGTCCCTGGGTCGGCTGTAGGGGGCCGGTCGGTTCGGGCGGAACAATCCATCGCCCGTCTTGGAACACTCCTTCCGTGAACGGCTGGGTCAAAGCCGGTCCGTCGAGCACCTTCTGAATGCCGTCGGGCAATGCGTACTTTCCACCGCTCGAAGGATCACTGATCGACGGCGGTTGTGTTTCCGGCAGCCCTGTCCTGATGTTCGGGTTCGAGGCGAGCTGGAACACGTCGGCGACGCGCCCACCCTCGGGTCCGGCTTTGTCCATGATCGCTTCAATTTCAGCGGGCGTCTTGTCGGCGAAGGCTCGCGAATAGCCCTGCAGGTATGACATCTGCTCCGGCGGAAGCATGAGTGTCCCGTTGTCGAGGGCGATCTGCTGCTCAGGCGTCACGGTTGTATTTGCGATGAGCCTCTCGCGCTGCTCCTGCGTCAATTCGCCGTTCTGCAGTGCTTCCGAGTCCTCGGCGCCGACCTCTTCTGGCTTCTTCTCGCCGTCTTTTCCTTCCTTGTCCGGCCCAGCGAACTGCGGCCCTTCTTTGGGGCCACCGAACTTCTGGTTACCGAGCGCCTGGTACTCCTCGCCGAGGCCACGGATCTTCCCGCCGATGGCGTTCAGATCGCCGTTCGATCGTTGGATGATCTCCTGGACCTGACTGAGTCCCTTCTGCACGATCGCCATCTGCATCCGCTCACCGGCGGCGTTTTGGGGAGCGCTCGCGGCGGCGTCCACCACCCACTTCCGAACGGCGTCGAGTTCGCGACGCCCGGCGCCTACCACCTGCGCTGATCGGTCGACCTCGGCGGCGACCCGTTGGTCCAGGCCGGCCATCTGTCCCAGCACACGACCGTGGTCCTTGTTGACGGTTTCGTACGCGCTCGACGCCGTGCCCGTCCACCGCGAACCGGGCGCCGCCGACTTCACGTCGGCTTCCAACTGTTGCAGCGTCGGGCTGCTGTCGAACTGCGCGCCCCCTTCCGGGCTGCCGGCTCCGAACGTCTCCCGCGCACCAGTCCACGTCGCCAAGAAAGCGTTGAGCACGCTCACCCGACACCTCCTGTTGCAATGCGACTGGC
The DNA here is from genome assembly GCA_963799495.1 of uncultured Actinomycetota bacterium. Taxonomy (GTDB): domain Bacteria; phylum Actinomycetota; class Actinomycetes; order Mycobacteriales; family Mycobacteriaceae; genus Mycobacterium. Next base: position 148,475 of record CAWCXH010000023.1, on the reverse strand, counting down.
TAACAAGTCTATGGGCGCCCCGCGGTGGCCTCCGACATAGACTTCCGGGGTTGTCGCTCGAGGGCAGGTTGTCGCTTAGAGGCGGGCAAAAGTCACCTGTCCCGGAAAAGTCCCGTCCTAGGACGACGCGCTTGCGCGGGTCGCCTGTCCAGCGGCGTCGGCGGCCGCCCGGTACATGCCCATCGCGGCGAGGCGTTCCGACACATCATCGAGTGCGGCACCGTCGCCGGCAACGAACGCACGGGCGTGGTCCAGCGCGAGGCGCGAGAAGACACAGTCGACCTCGCCGCGCAGCCGGGCGATGCCGTCGACGGCGCGCATATCGCCCAGCCGCACCGCATCGTGCAGGGCCCGCAGCGCCACCGCCGACTGACCGCCGCGTTCGGCGGAGCGGGCCGCGTCGCGGGCGGCCGCGATCGCCCCGTGCACATCACGGCGCGCCGCCATGGTCCACGCCCGCGCCAGCGCCAGCTCCGGCGCAAACAGCATCGACTTGAGCCCGTGCCGGGATTCCGCGCGGGACAACACCTTTCCCGCCTCCGCAAGTAAGCCCTGTTGCCCCAGCGCCTGCGCCAGCAGCATCCACGCCAGCGGCCCCCACGAATATCCGGTCGGCGCCAACGCCGCGGCCGCCCCCCGCAACAGCGCCACCGCGCCGTCCAGGTCGCCCCTGGCGATCAGCACATCGGCCACCAGGACCTCGCCGATTGCCCGGCCCGGCTGCTGCAGCTGCGCGAAATCGGTGAGTTGCTGCGCCAGCGCCAGCGCCCGGTCCAGCTCGCCGGCCATCAGCAGCGCAGTCGTCTGGCCGAAGCCGCTGGTGAAGCGCAGCAACCCCGGATGCTGAGCGGCCATCGCGCGCTCGGCCAGCGCGTCCACCTCGGCGAAGCGGCCCATCCGGGCGCAACTCAGTGCGGCCGCGGCCGCCGCCCAGCCGACCGCGGTGTCGTCGGCGGTCGGCGCCGCCAGCACCTCGGTGGCGATCTGCATTGCGCGTTGCGGACTTCCAGCGTTCATCGCGAACGTCGCCGACAACGCGTCCAGGGTGGTGCGGGCCGTCGGCGACGACACCCGGTTGCGGGTCGCCTGTAGGAACGCGGTGGCCCGCTCCGGCTCGCTGAGCATCCAGAACTGGTTGGCCGCCCGCGGCAGTGCCCACGCCATCAGCTCCGATTCCGACAGCGTCGACGGATCGACCGCGGCGAGCACAGCGTCGGCGTCGCGGCCCCGGCCCTGCCACCCCAGCGCATAGCCCAGCACCAGCCGCACCGGCAGGCCATCGGATCGCTGCAGCGCGGCATATCCGAACCGCTCGCTCAACTCCAGATCGCCCAGCCGCAGCGCCTCCTCGGCGGCGGCGATCACGTCGGCCACCGGCTGCGGCCGGTCACTGTCCAGAGCCAGCACCGCCAACCGCAGCCGGCCGACGACGTCGCCGGGCGGGTCGGCAGCGGCCAGACGCTCCACCAGCTCCGTGCGCAGCCGACGCATTTCGGGCCCGCCCAGCGCATCGCGGACCGCGTTGACATAGAGCGGATGCGCCGCAAGCACGCCGTCCTCGTCGACGACGATCGCGCCCAGCGTCTCCGCATGCTCGACCGCGTCGTGCCCGGCCAGCGCCGACAGGTCGGCCGGAGATAACGGCTCCTCGACGGCCAGATACTCCAGCACCCCGTGCGCGTCGGGCGGCAATCCCGCGACGTACTCCTCGACCTGGGTGGCCAGCCGCGCGTCGTCGTGGCCGGGCGGCTCGACGTCGATCCGGGCCAGCAGGTCGTCGCGCCACAGCGCCGAGATCTCGTCGGGCGCCGGCGTGCCGGACGCAACGGTGACGAGGAGCCGCGCGCCGCCGCCGACCGCCAACTGGTACACCAGCGTCGCGGACAGCTTGTCCAGCAGGTGCGCGTCGTCGACAACCAACAGCACCCCGTCGCCCAACGCCTCGCGGGCCGCCCGCAACACGGCGGCGGTCTTGCCGGCGTCCGGGACGTCGATCAGCTGGCTGAACGCGGCGAACGGGACGGCGCCCGCCGACGCGGTGCCGGTAACCCAGCCGACCCGCGCGAACCGGGGCCCGAGCCGCTGCGCGCCCAGCCGCGCCAGCGACGTCTTGCCGACGCCGGCGGGGCCGATCAGCACCGCTCCGGCGCGCTCGCGAAAACCCGCTTCCAGCAGTTCCAGCGCCGGTTCGCGCGGCGCGGTCACCCACTCGACAGGCACCGCCGGATCTTAAGGCGCGCACCGCAAAGCCAGACGCAAATAAGCAAACGGACTCCACTAGGTTGGCGGTGTGTCCCCAGATCCCGACCGCGAGTGGGCGGTGTGTGTCTACTGCGCGTCGGGGCCGGCGCATCCGGAGTTGCTGGAGTTGGCCGGCCGGGTCGGGGAGGCGATCGCCGAGCGCGGCTGGACGCTGGTGTCGGGTGGCGGCAACGTCTCGGCGATGGGCGCGCTGGCCAGCGCTGCGCGGGCGCGGCGCGGACACACCGTCGGGGTCATCCCGAAGGCGCTGGTGCACCGCGAGGTCGCCGACGTCGACGCCGACGAACTCATCGTCACCGACACCATGCGGCAACGTAAGCAGGTGATGGAGGAGCGCGCCGACGCGTTCATCGCGCTGCCGGGTGGCATCGGCACGCTCGAGGAATTCTTCGAAGCCTGGACCGCGGGATATCTGGGTATGCATGACAAGCAGGTGGTCATGCTCGACCCTTTCGGGCATTACGACGGCCTGCTGGCCTGGTTGAACGGCCTGGTCGACACCGGTTATGTGGCCCAGGCCGCACTGGACCGGCTGATCGTTGTCGACGACGTCGACGCCGCGATGGCGGTGTGCGCACCGGCCGGGTGATGTCGGTCACTAGGGTGTTGCGCACATACGAACATCGGAGGGGACGCACCGCATGACCGACCAGACATCGGGGACCCGCAGCAGCGTCGGGCTGCTCGACATCGCCACGCATGTGCCGGGCCTGCTGATGGATGCGCCGGTCATCCTGCGCGGCGCGCTCACCGGGTTCCTCGCCCGCCCGTCGGCCAAGACCTCCATCGGAAAGGTGTTCCAGGAGCGCGCGGCGAAATACGCGGACAAGATCTTCATCAAGTTCGGCAACGATCGAGTGACCTACCGGGAGGCCAACGAGACCGCGAACCGCTACGCCGCGGTGCTGGCCGCGCGCGGCGTCGGCCACGGCGACGTCGTCGGGATCATGGGGCGCAATTCGCCGGAGTCGGTGCTGCTGATGCTGGCGGTCGTCAAATGCGGCGCGGTCGCCGGGATGCTCAACTACCACCAGCGCGGCAAGGTGCTGGCGCACAGCATCGGGCTGCTCGGCGCCAAGGCCATCGTCGCCGAAACCGATCTGATCGAGCCGATCAGCGAGAGCGGCGCGGACACCGCCGGCCTGATCACCGTCGAGGAATTGCAGCGGCTGGCGCAGACCGCGCCCACCGGCAATCCCGCGACCACGGCGGCGGTGCTGGCCAAGGACAAGGCGTTCTACATCTTCACTTCGGGCACCACCGGCATGCCCAAGGCCAGCGTGATGACGCACTACCGCTGGCTGCGGGCGCTGGCCGGGTTCGGTGGGCTCGGGCTGCGACTGCATAGTGGCGACACCCTGTACTGCTGCCTGCCGCTCTACCACAACAACGCGCTGACGGTCGCGGTCGGCTCGGTGGTCAATTCCGGGGCCACGCTGGTGCTGGGCAAGTCATTCTCGGCGTCGAAATTCTGGGACGAGGTGATCCAATACGGAGCGACCGCGTTCGTCTACATCGGCGAGATCTGCGGTTATCTGCTCAACCAGCCACCCAAGCCGACCGACCGTCAGCACAAGGTGCGGGTGATCATCGGCAACGGCCTGCGGCCCGCGATCTGGGACGAGTTCACCGAGCGGTTCGGCATCGAGCGGGTGTGTGAGTTCTACGGCGCGAGCGAAGGCAATACGGCGTTCGTCAACGTGTTCAACGTGCCGAAGAGCACGGGGATCTGCCCGACGCCGGTGGCGTTCGTCGAGTACGACCCGGAGAGCGGCGAGCCGCTGCGTGACGACAAGGGCCGGGTGCGCAAGGTGAAAAACGGTGAGCCCGGGCTGCTGCTGTCCAAGGTCAGCAACTTCCAGCCGTTCGACGGCTACACCGACAAAGACGCCAGCGAAAAGAAGTTGGTGCGCAACGCTTTTCGTGACGGCGACGTCTGGTTCAACACCGGCGACCTGATGCGCTCGCAGGGCTTCGGGCACGCCGCGTTCACCGACCGGTTAGGCGACACGTTCCGGTGGAAGGGCGAGAACGTCGCCACCACCGAGGTCGAGGCGGCGGTGCAGACAGATCCGCAGGTCGAGGAGTGCACGGTCTTCGGTGTCGAGGTGGAAGGCGCCGGCGGCCGCGCGGGCATGGCGGCCATCCAGCTCAAGGAGGGCAAGGAGTTCGACGGTAAGTCGTTGGCGAACGCGGTCTACGACCATCTGCCCGGCTATGCCGTTCCGCTGTTCGTCCGCGTCGTCGAGTCGCTGGCCCACACCTCGACGTTCAAGAGCCAGAAGGTCGACCTGCGCAAGGAGGGCTACGGCCCCGACGTGGACGACCCGCTGTACGTGCTGGCCGGTCGCGACGAGGGCTACGTCGAGTTCTACGACGAGTACCCAGCCGAGATCGCGGACGGTAAGCGGCCCAAGTAGCCGCTGGCACGTGATCGACGCGATTTCGGCGTGATTGGTCGCGCTCACCGCGACGGATCACGCCGAAATCGCACGCTCCGTAGCCTGGAGGGGTGCAGTCGAGCTTTTGCGGCCGGCCGGTGGCGTCCGATCGCGCCCTGATCATGGCGATCGTGAACCGCACACCGGACTCGTTCTACGACCGCGGGGCCACCTTCACCGATGACGCCGCCAAGGACGCGGCCCACCGGGTGATCGCCGAGGGTGCCGACGTCGTCGATGTCGGCGGCGTGAAGGCCGGGCCCGGCAACACCGTCGGCGCGGACGAGGAAATCGCCCGGGTGGTCCCCTTCATCGAATGGCTGCGCGCCGCCTACCCGGACCAACTGATCAGCATCGACACCTGGCGCTCGGCGGTGGCCAAGCAGGCCTGCGCCGCCGGGGCGGACCTGATCAACGACACCTGGGGCGGTGCCGACCCCGCCCTGCCCGAGGTGGCGGCCGAATTCGGAGCGGGCCTGGTGTGCTCACACACCGGCGGCGCGGAGCCGCGGACTCGCCCGTTTAGGGTCAATTACGGCACCTCCGAGCGCGGCGTCGTCGACGACGTCATCGCCGAGGTCACCGCGGCCGCCGAACGCGCGGTGGCCGCCGGGGTCGCCCGCGACGCCGTGCTTATCGATCCGACGCACGATTTCGGCAAAAACACTTATCACGGTCTTACTTTGTTGCGCCACGTAAAAGATCTTGTAAATACCGGATGGCCAGTCTTGATGGCGCTGAGCAACAAGGACTTCGTCGGGGAAACTCTCGGTGTGGGTCTGACCGAACGCCTGGAGGGCACCCTGGCGGCGACGGCACTCGCCGCGGCAGACGGGGCCAGGATGTTCCGGGTGCATGAGGTGGGACCCACGCGGCGCGTGCTGCAGATGGTCGCGTCGATCCAGGGCGTGCGTCCACCGACGCGCACGGTGAGGGGACTGGCATGACGACAACACCAGAGCTGGCCGCCGAGGACTTCGTGACCGGACACCGATGGCTGACCGATCACACCTGGAGCCGACCGTCCTGGTCGGTCGCCGAGCTGGAGGCCGCCAAGGCCGGGCGCAGCGTGTCGGTGGTGTTGCCCGCCCTCAACGAGGAAGAAACCGTCGGAGCGGTCGTCGAGACCATCACGCCGCTGCTCGGCGGGCTCGTCGATGAGCTGATCGTGCTGGACTCCGGTTCCACCGACGACACCGCGATACGCGCCGTCGCCGCGGGCGCGGGCGTCGTCAGCCGCGAAGTCGCGCTTCCCGAGGTGCCGCCGCAACCCGGCAAGGGCGAGGTGCTGTGGCGGTCGCTGGCCGCCACCACCGGCGACATCATCGTGTTCGTCGACTCCGACCTTCTCGACCCCGACCCGATGTTCGTGCCCCATCTGGTCGGCCCGCTGCTCCTCACCGAGGGCGTGCACCTGGTCAAGGGCTTCTACCGCCGCCCGCTCAAGGTCAGCGGCAGCGAAGATGCCAACGGCGGCGGCCGGGTCACCGAGTTGGTCGCACGCCCGCTGCTGTGCGCGCTGCGGCCCGAGCTGAGCTGCCTGCTGCAGCCGCTCGGTGGCGAGTATGCCGGCACCCGCGAGCTGCTGACGTCGGTGCCGTTCGCGCCGGGTTACGGCGTGGAGATCGGGCTGCTGGTCGACACCTACGACCGGCTCGGCCTGGACGCCATCGCCCAGGTGAACCTGGGCGTGCGGGCGCACCGCAACCGGCCGCTGACCGAACTGGCCACGATGAGCCGCCAGGTGATCGCCACCCTGCTGTCGCGCTGCGGCATCACCGACTCCGGGGTGGGCCTGACCCAGTTCTTCGCCGACGGCGACGGTTTCACCCCGCGCACATCGGAGGTGTCACTGGAGGACCGTCCGCCGATGGTCACGCTGCGGCCGCGCCCGTAGCCCGGACTGTCGGTCGGGTCAGGCAGTATCGACTGCGTGACCCTGGTTCTTCTGTACCTGGTAGTGCTGATCCTGGTGGCCGTCGTGTTGTTCGGGCTGGGCAGCGTGTTGTTCGGCCGGGGTGAGTCGCTGCCGCCGCTGCCCCGCGCCACCACCGCCACCGTGCTGCCGGCCTCCGGCGTCACGGGCGCCGACGTGGACGCGGTCAAGTTCACCCAGACACTGCGCGGCTACAAGACCAGCGAGGTGGACTGGGTGCTGGACAGGCTCGGTCAGGAGCTCGATCTGCTGCGTGGTCAGCTGGCGGCGCTCCGCGCGGCGCACGGCCTTGACGACGAACCCGACGAGGTCGTGGAGCCCGACCAGGGCGGCGCGCACGCGCTGGCGCAAGGCGACGAGGACCTTTCGTGACCGTGATGCCCGACGACGACGGACGGGTGCGTTGCGACTGGGCCGTCGACGCCGGATCACGTTTGGCGCCAGCGGATTCCACGCTCTACCGCAACTACCACGACACCGAATGGGGTCGGCCGCTGCATGATTCGGCCGCCTTGTTCGAACGGGTCAGCCTGGAGGCGTTTCAGAGCGGGTTGTCGTGGCTGATCATCCTGCGCAAGCGGGAGAACTTCCGCCGCGCCTTCGACCGGTTCGACATCGAGCGAGTCGCCGGCTACACCGACAGCGATATCGACCGATTGATGGCCGACACCGGGATTGTGCGTAACCGCGCCAAGATCGAGGCCACCATCGCCAACGCCCGCGCGGCGGCCGACCTCGACGTCGACCTCGGCGAGCTGTTGTGGTCGTTCGCCCCGCCGCCGAGGCCGCGGCCCGCCGACCTGTCCGGAGTGCCCTCGGTGAGCCCGGAATCGCAGGCGATGGCCAAGGAATTGAAGCGGCGCGGCTTCAGGTTCGTCGGCCCGACAACCGCGTACGCATTGATGCAGGCCACCGGGATGGTCGACGACCACATCGCGTCCTGCTGGGTTCCCTCGGCGGGATGACGCACTCCGCAAGCGGCGCTGCCGGGTCCGTCAAGCGTTGCGCTCGCGCAGCAGCTTCTTATTGATCTTGCCGACGCTCGTTTTCGGGATTTCGGCGACGAAGACGATGCGGTCGGCCTCGGGCACCGCGTACTTACTGATGCGGTTCGACTCGACCTGCCGCGCCAGATGGGCGCGGACCGCGTCGGCGTCGATCTTCGCGTCGGGCGTGGCGACTACGAACGCCATCGGCCGCTCACCCCATTTCTCGTCCTTCACACCGATGACCGCGGCTTCCTGCACCCCCGGCACGTCGCTGATCAGCGACTCGACCTGGATCGACGACACCCACTCGCCGCCGGTCTTGATGACGTCCTTGATGCGGTCGACGATCTGCACCGAGCCGTCCGGGAACATCACGGCGACGTCCTGCGTGTGCAGGTAGCCACCGTCCCACAGCTCCTCTGAGGCCTGCGGCTTGTTGAGGTAACCCTGCGTGAGGGACGGCGCGCGCAGGACGATCTCGCCCTGCGCCGTGCCGTCGCGCGGCACGTCGCGCATCTGATCGTCGACGACGCGGAGATCGACGAAGGGCACCGGCCGTCCGGTGAGCGAGCGGCGGTGGACGTCGTCGTCCGCGTCGACCGGGGTGACACCGGGCGGAATCTGCGCGGCCGAGACGACCGGACCGGTCTCGGACATGCCGTAGCCGGCGAAGACGTCGATGCCCTTTTCGCGGGCAGCTTTGCACAGTGCGGGCGGAAGCGCCGCGCCGCCGATGACCATTGTCCAGCCGGCGAGATCCTGATTCGACTTGTCGGCTTGCTGCAGCAGCATCTGCAGAATGGTCGGCACGCAGTGCGAAAACGTGACCTTCTCCGACTGCTTCAGTTCCAGGAGTACCTCGGGCAGGTAGCGGCCGGGCAGCACGGTTTTCAGGCCGAGTGTCACCGCGATGAACGGCATGCCCCATGCGAGCACGTGGAACATCGGCGTGATCGGCATGTACACGTCTTCACGATGGATGCGCTGCCCCGCGCGCGGCGCCGACAACGCCAGCGCGGTGGCCATCGTGTGCAGCACGATCTGGCGATGGCTGTAGTACACGCCCTTCGGGTCGCCGGTGGTGCCCGTGGTGTAGAAGGTGGCGGCTTTGGTGTTCTCGTCGAAGTCGCCGAACTGGAAGTCGGGCGAGGCCGCTCCCACGAGCGCCTCGTATTCGCCCGCGACCGCCAATGTGTTGGCAGGCACGGCCTCCCCGTCGGCCAACACCACGACGCTGCGCAGGTTCTTCAGCTCGTCCTTGATGTCCTCGAGCAACGGCACGAAATCGGCGTACACGAGCACGATCTCGGCTCCCGAATCGTTGAGCGTGTAGGCAATCTGCTGCGGCGCGAGCCGGACGTTCACGGTGAACAATGTCGCGCCCATCATCGGGATCGCGAAGTAGCTCTCCAGATACCGGTGACTGTCCCAGTCCATCACCGCGACGGTCGTTCCGTGGCGCACGCCGAGGTCTTCGAGCGCCGACGCGAGCTGGCCGACGCGCCGGCGGAAGTCGCGGTAGGTGTAGCGAAACTCGCCGCGGTAGGTGATCTCCTGATCGCCATACAGGCTCAGCGAGTTGGTGAGCAGCTGCTTGATGAGCAGTGGATAGCCGTATGCCTGGGGGCTGCTGACGATCAGGTTCTCGCGCATGGCGACCTCCTCGGGCGAGCCAGCTTATCGACAAGAAGCTCGCTTACCCGGGTCTTTGCACACCGATCGCCGGGGATAAGGAACAATAGAGGACGTTCAGTTAGCAGTTCAGTGCCGGGTGCTGTCAACGGGTGGGCAGTCTCGGCCCGGACCGGGACCGCCGACGCGGGCCGGCGCATGTGGAGGGAGCACTCGATGGCGGCGATGAAGCCCCGGACCGGCGACGGTCCACTGGAAGCAACCAAGGAGGGGCGCGGCATCGTGATGCGGGTACCACTGGAAGGCGGCGGGCGGCTCGTCGTCGAACTCACCCCCGACGAAGCGGCGGCCCTCGGCGACGAGCTCAAGGGCGTCACCAGCTAGCCAGCAGTGGAGTCCCTACGAGGACACCTTCCGATAGATCTCCAGCGTCTGCTCGGCGATATGCGCCCAGGAAAACTCCTGAATGCAACGCTGCCGCCCGGCCTCACCGTACTGCCGTGCCCGATCGGGCTCGGCGACCAACGCGTTGACCGCGTCGGCCAGCCGGGTCTCGAAGAACGCCGGGTCTGCCGCGTCGTAGTGCACCAACAGCCCGGTCTGACGATCGGCGATCACCTCCGGGATGCCGCCGACGTCGGAGGCCACCACCGCAGTCGCACACGCCATCGCCTCAAGATTCACGATCCCCAGCGGTTCGTACACCGACGGGCACACGAAAACTGTTGCCGCTGAAAGTATTTCGCGGATCTTGCCGATCGCCAACATCTCCCGCACCCAGAACACGCCGGAGCGGGCGCGGGCCAGTTCCTGCACCGCCGCGGTCACCTCGGCGGCGATCTCGGGCGTATCCGGCGCGCCGGCGCACAGCACCAGCTGAACCTCCGGGGCGAACTGGTGCGCGGCGGCCACCAGGTGTGCGACGCCCTTCTGCCGAGTGATCCGCCCGACGAACGCCACGATCGGACGGGCCGTATCGACGCCGAGCTCGGCCAGCACCGAGTCGTCGGGCTGCGGCTCGGCCGGATACCAGACATCTGTGTCGATGCCGTTGCGCACCACGTGCACGCGGTTGGGATCCAGCCCGGCATAGGTCTTCAGCACGTCGTCGCGCATGCCCGAGCTGACCGCGATCACCGCGTCGGCGGCCTCGACCGCGGTGCGCTCCACCCACGACGACACCCGGTAGCCGCCGCCGAGCTGCTCGGCCTTCCACGGCCGCATCGGCTCCAGCGAATGGGCCGTCAACACGTGCGGGATCCCGTGCAGCAGCGCGGCCAGGTGACCGGCCAGCCCGGTGTACCAGGTGTGGGAGTGCACCACGGTGGCGGCCGCGGCCGCCTTGACCATCACCAGGTCCGCCGACAGCGTCGACAGTGCCGGGTTGGCGCCCTTGAGCGCCGGGTCCGGTTGCGCGACGAGTGCGCCCGGCCGCGGTGCGCCCATGCAGTGCACGTCCACCTCGCACAGGTGACGCAGCTGCGCGACCAGCTCGGTCACGTGCACGCCCGCGCCGCCGTAGACCTCGGGTGGGTACTCCCGAGTCATCATCGCCACCCGCATGGCTACGACGGTAATGGCCGTCGCGCGGCGCCGCTGGCTTGTGGCGAACGTCGTTGCCGCCGGTCGAAGGGAACTGCTCAAAAACCTTGACGGACAACCCGACAGACTCGCGATCAATAAGGCCAATGCCCTAGCCGCGCCAGGCGGCGGCCGATAGGTTTGGGTCATGAGGGAAGCGCCACAAGTGCTGGGCATAGTCCTGGCCGGTGGGGAGGGCAAGCGGCTGTATCCGCTGACGGCGGACCGGGCCAAGCCGGCGGTTCCCTTCGGCGGTGCCTACCGGCTCATCGACTTCGTGCTGTCCAATCTGGTCAACGCCCGGTACCTGCGGATCTGCGTTCTCACCCAATACAAGTCGCATTCGCTGGACCGCCACATCTCGCAGAACTGGCGATTGAGCGGCCTGGCCGGTGAATACATCACGCCGGTGCCCGCCCAGCAGCGGCTCGGTCCGCGCTGGTACACGGGCTCGGCCGACGCGATCTATCAGTCGATGAACCTGATCTACGACGAGGATCCGGACTACATCGTCGTGTTCGGTGCCGACCACGTCTACCGCATGGACCCCGAGCAGATGGTGCAGTTCCACATCGAGAGCGGGGCCGGGGCGACGGTGGCCGGTATCCGGGTGCCGCGGGCCGAGGCCATCGCGTTCGGCTGCATCGACGCCGACGAGTCGGGTCGCATCCGCGAGTTCGTCGAGAAGCCGCCCGACCCGCCCGGTACCCCCGACGACCCCGCGCAGACGTTCGTGTCGATGGGCAACTACATCTTCACCACCAAGGTGCTCATCGACGCCATCCGCGCCGACGCCGACGACGACCACTCCGACCACGACATGGGCGGCGACATCATTCCGGCGCTGGTCGCCGACGGCATGGCCGCGGTCTACGACTTCAACACCAACGAGGTGCCCGGGGCCACCGAACGCGATCACGGTTACTGGCGCGACGTCGGGACGCTCGACGCGTTCTACGACGCGCATATGGACCTGGTGTCGGTGCTCCCGGTGTTCAACCTCTACAACAAGCGCTGGCCGATCCGGGGTGATTCGATGACGGAGAACCTCGCGCCGGCCAAGTTTGTCAACGGCGGCTCGGCCCAGGAGTCGGTGGTCGGGGCCGGCAGCATCATCTCGGCGGCCTCGGTGCGCAACTCGGTGCTGTCGTCCAACGTCGTGGTCGACGACGGCGCGATCGTGGACGGCAGCGTGCTGATGCCCGGTGCCCGGGTCGGCCGCGGCGCGGTGGTGCGCCACGCGATCCTGGACAAGAACGTCGTCGTCGGGCCCGGCGAGATGGTCGGCGTGGACCTGGAGAAGGACCGCGAACGATTCGCGATCAGCGCCGGCGGCGTGGTGGCCGTCGGCAAGGGCGTCTGGATTTAATCCGGCGTTGCTGCCGCCCTGCGCCGTCGCCAGCGCAAGAGTCGAAACACGCCGTAGGCCAACGCCACCAGCACCACCAGCACCAGCACCGGTATCAGGATGGCGATGAACACCAAGCTGACGCTGGTGGCGTCCTCGACCGTGCTGAGCACCGGTGCGGCCACGCCCGCGGTGGCGACGTTCGCGGCCGGCCGCACCGCACTCTTCGTCAGTGACACCACCAGCGCGGTGATGACACCCATAACAACGGGAATCCACTGACCCGACTGCGCGAACGCGCCGGGGTCGGCGACTGCGGGGGTCTGGGCGGCGGTGCCCGAGCCGAACACGATGCCCCCGGCCGTCGGGCGAACGAACGTCTGGATGGCGTCGTTGATGCTATCGAGCGCGGGGATCTTGTCGGCGACGATCTCGATCATCAGCAGCACGCCGACGATCGACATCACCCAGCCGTTTTCCAGCCACGCCCAGCCCGGCGGCAGCGTCACCAGGTCGGTGAACCGCGACAGGGCGCCCAGCAGAAACAGCGGGATGTAGGCGTTGAGCCCCGCCGCGGTGGCCAACCCGAAACCGGTCAGCAGTTCCACGCAGTCAACGCTAGCCGGTCAGCGGGCCGTTACCACACGTATGGCACCAACCTGAAGTGCACTTTCTGGATGTAATCGCGGTAGCCGGCCAACTCCTGCCTGAGCATCGTTTCCTCGTCGGCAATGCGCAACGCCAGCACGATCAAGCCCGGAATGATGGCGACCAGGCCCCAGTAGGAGTCGAGCGCAAGCGGAGTGCCGACCATCATGATCAACGCCCCCGCGTACATCGGGTGCCGCACCAGCCCGTACAGACCGGTGGAGACCAGCTTCTGGTCGGCCTCGACCGTGATGTTGGCGGAGGCGTAGCTGTTCTGAATGACCACCAGCTCGGCGATGACGAGGCCAACCGCCACCAGTACGTTGCCCGCAACGATGACCGCCAACGGCACTTCGGACCAACCGAAACGGTGGTCGAGGGCGCTGACGACGAGCATCACCACCACCGCCAGAACCGTGCCGGAGACGGCGATCTTCTGGATCGGTCGGGTTTCGGCCGTTGGACCGCCGCGCAGCCGTCGCTGCAGGGCGGCCGGGTTCCTAACGGCCAGATACATGTTGGGCACCGCCGTGGCGACGGTATACACCGCGATGAAAACCCATGCCTGCCAGTAGTTGAACGTCCCGGCCGGCAGGAACAGCGCCAGGCCGAAGAACACCAGCCCGAACACCGACGCCACTGCTGTTTGAAAACCGAGCTTCATCGTCTAGTCCTCCTGTGGACGCTCACCACACATACGGCACCAACCTGAAATGCACCTGCTGCATGTATTCGCGGTAGCCGTCCAACTGCTGCTTGAGCATGTCCTCCTCGTCGGCGATGCGGAGGCCCAGGACGATCAGCCCGGGAAAGACGAGGACAAGTCCCCAGTACGAGCCGAGCGCAAGGGGAATGCCGATCATCATGATCACATTTCCGAAGTACATCGGGTGTCGCACGAATCCGTACAGACCGCTGGTCACCAGTTGCTGCTCCGCCTCAACCGTGATGTTGGCAGCCGCATAGCTGTTCTGGATGACCACGAGCATCGACATGCCAAGGCCGATCGCCACCAGCACATCTCCGGCCACCGAGACCGCGGCCGGCACCGACGACCAGCCGAACCGAAAGTCCAGTGCGCTGACGACGATCATCGCCGCCAGCGATCCGAACGCGACCACGCTGATGACCTTCTGCACGGTTCGGGTCTCCGCCCCCGGCCCGGCGTGCATACGCCGCCTTAGGGCCTCCGGGTTCCGCAGACCCAGATAGATGCTGGGGATGAGCGTTGCGAGCGCAAACACCGCGATGAAAGCCCAGCCTTGCCAGTAGTCGAACGTGCCCGCCGGCCCGAACACCAACAACCCGAATACGACGAGACCAATGGGCACCGTCGCCAATGCTTGAAGAAGAACCTTCATTCCTTCCTTCTTTCTAGATCGCGTCGCGGCTGCGATAGATCCAGCCGATCTCGCCTCACCACACAAATGGCACCAACCGATGGTGCACCTTATGCGTGTATTCGCTGTACCCGACCAATTCTTGGTTCAGCGCCTTTTCCTCATCGAGGATGCGGACGGCGAGCACTATCACCATCGGGATGAGGACAACAAGTCCCCAGTAAGAGCCGAGCGCCAGGGGAAAGCCAACCAGCATGATCAGCGAACCGGAGTACATCGGGTGCCGTACGAGTCCGTAGAGACCGGTGGAGACGACCTTCTGGTCCTCTTCAACCGTGATATTCGCTGCCGCATAGCTGTTCTGGATGACCACAAGAGAGCCGATACCGAGTCCGAGCACGACCAGAACAAGGCCTGCCAGGGAGACTGCCGTTGGTACCTGTGACCATCCGAACCGGTGGTCGAGTGCACTGACTACCATCACGCCCGCGAACGACAAGAACAGGCCGGAAGCGGCAATTTTTTGTACGGTTCTGGTTTCCGCGGTTGGGCCCGCGTGCATACGCCGCTGAAGGGCTGCAGGATTCGTTGCCAGCAAATAGACCGTGAGGACCGCGGTTGAGATCGCATATACGGCGATAAAAACCCACGCTTGCCAGTAATCGAACGTCCCCGCCGGCAAGAACAACAACACGCCGAACAGTAGAAGCCCAATAATTGATAGGGCTGCTGCTTGAAGAGCGATCTTCATCATTCCTTCCTTTCTTCTAGATCGCGTCGCGGCTGCGATAGATCCAGCCGGCGAGCAGGGTCAGCCCGACCGCGACGACGACCATCACCGCCATTGCGGCGGCCGGGAAGTCCGTCGGCGCCGTGGTGCGTCCGATCGGAGAGGCGTCGATGAGCCAGCGTGGCAACCGCAGCAGCGCACCGAGATACAGCGAGAGGACGACGAATGTGACTGCTAGCCAGCCGATCCAGGGACGCTGTAGGGCGACGGCCAAGGCCGCGATGCCGGCCAGCACCGCCATCGCGGGCACAAACGCCAAACCGGCCAGCGTCAGCCGCCAGATCGTCTGCGGCTCACCCAGTGTGAGACCGGCGCCCAGGCCGTTGCCCAGGCCGGCGAGGAACATCAGCACTGTCGAGCCGAGCAGTGCGGCGGCCACGGCGCTCAGTAGCCAGCGCCAGCGCGACACCGCGCCGGCGAGCACCGCCTCGCCCAGCCCGGACTGTTCGTCGGTGAAAACCCGGACCACGGCCGCGACGACATAGGCGGTGGCCGCGGCCGCGAGGAACTGCGTCATCGTGGTGTACACGCCGTCGGTGCCTTGCGCCTCCAGCACCCGCGCCAGCAGTTCGTTATCCTCTGCCGCGTCGAGCAGCGACTTGGTCATCGAGCCGAAAGCCAAACCGGCCAAGAACAATCCGACGCCCCAGCCGATCATCTGCCCGCGCTGCAGTGTCAGGTGCAGACCGAAGGCACTCTTGATCGGGTGCGCGTTCGGGCGCTCACCGGTGGACGGGATGTTGCCGTCGTCGTACTGCCGGCTGCTCTCCAGCACGGCGGCCAGCAGCATCAACCCGAGCGTGATCGCTACCAGCAGGGCGAACGGCCACCACCGCAGGTCGGCGAACGGACGCATCTGCTGTGCCCACGCGATGGGGGAGAACCAGCTCAGCGCGCTGCCGGAATTGTTGATGACGTCACCGATTCCGCGTACCAGTGCGGCCAGCGCCAGCACCGCCATCGCGGTGCCGGTCGCGGTACGCGCCTGGCGCCACAGCTGAGCGGTGACCGCGGCGACCGCAGCGAAAACCATTGACACCCCGGTGACGCCGAGGCACATGGCCGTCGTGTCGACGATCGCGAAGCCGGTCGCGGACATGGCCAGCGTCATGCTGACGGCCAGTATCGCGTTGACGCCGCCCACCAGGATCAGCGCCGCATACGTACGCGCGTAGCGGCCGACCACCGACGACAGTACCAACTCCGCTGCGCCGCTTTCCTCCTCGGCGCGGGTATGCCGAATCACGGTGAGGATGGACATGATCGACGCCGCGACGATCAGGGTGAGCATCAGCTCGTTGGCCATCATCGCGCCCAGATCGGTCTCCTTGCCGCCGAACATGGGTCCGCCCAACATCATTCCGGCGGGCGTCTTCAGCAGGTTCACCCGGGCCAGCCGCTGCGCCTCCTCCGGGTAGGCCAGCTTGACGGCGTTCGGCGCGTAGATCATGGTCAGCGTGAGGATCGAGATCCACACGCTCAGCCGGATGCGGTCCCGACGCAGTGCCAGTCTGAGCAGGCTCCCGACTCCGGTGAATCGGGAGTTGGCCGCAACCGCCTCACGTCGCACCGGGTGGGTAGGCACAGCGGTCGCTGTCATCGGCCGGCCCCTTGGTACTCGCGCAGGAACATGTCTTCCAGCGAGGCCGGCGACACCAACAGGTCGATGATGCCGTAATCGGTGAGCTCGGCCATTGCGCGGTCCAGATCGTTGCGGTCGACCGAGAAGGCATAGTGCCCATCGGCAACCGAGAAATCGTGCACGAACCGGGCGCGCTGCAGCGACTGAGCGTCGGTGCGGGTGCGCACCTTGACGGTGGTGCGCATCAGGTGCCGCAACTCGGCGAGCGTGCCCGATCTCACTGTGCGGCCGGCGCGGATGATTGTCACGGTGTCGCAAAGCTTTTCGACCTCGGCGAGGATGTGGCTGGACAGCAGTACCGCGGCACCGCGACCGGTGACCTCCTGGACACACTGCTGAAAAGCCTTCTCCATCAACGGGTCCAGGCCGGAGGTCGGCTCGTCGAGGATGTACAGCTCGGAGTCGCAGCTGAACGCCGCGACGATCGCCACCTTCTGGCGGTTACCCTTGGAGTAGGTGCGTGCCTTCTTGTGCGGGTCGAGTTCGAAGCGCTCGATCAGTTGGTCGCGGCGTCGGGTGTCGACGCTGCCATCGCCACGCAGCCGGGCCAGGAAGTCGATGGCCTGCAGGCCGGTAAGGTTGGGCCACAACGTCACATCGCCGGGCACGTAGGCGATCCGCCGGTGCAGCGCCACCGCGTCGCGCCAGGGATCACCGCCGAGCAGTGAGACGCTGCCGCTGTCGGCGCGCAGCAGACCCAGCAGCACCCGGATGGTGGTCGACTTGCCCGCGCCGTTCGGCCCGAGGAAGCCGGCGATGCTGCCCGGCGCGACGGTCAGGTCGAGGCCGTCGAGCGCCTTGGTGTGGCCGAAAGACTTGGACAGGCCCCGGATTTCGACCGCGAACTGCGACGGTTCAGTGGTCCTAGCCCGCTGCAGGGACGTCGCCGTCATCGTGTTCTCCTTCTTGAGGTGTGCTGAACGGGATGCCTTTTTCGCGTTGTGCGATGAACGCGTCGTACATGGTCGAGTCGGCCATCAGGCCTTCGGTGTAGACCTCGAGCGCCGGCAGCACCATCTCCTCGCCGTAGTCACGCAGCACGGCGCGCAGATCGGTTGGGTTGTCGTGCATCTGCAGGTACAGCAGGAAGCCGCCACCGCCGGCCAATCCCAGATACTTGGCCCTGGCTCGCGGGTCGCGACTGGGCTTGATGGTGCCGGCGCGCACCCCGTCTTCCATGTACTGCTCGGCGTTCTCGATCATCCGGTGCCAGAAGGACTTGGCCAGCTCGCTGCCCGACTGCATGCTGCGCACCAGGTAGGCCATCAGCGGCGCGTAGGACTCGATTTCGGCCATCTGGGCGAGCCAGGCGGCCGGGTCGGTCGTCTGCAGCGACTCCGACTTTGCCTCGCGAATCTCCTCGGCGATGTAGTCGTCGCATGCCTTGCGCAGACCGTCCTTCGAGCCGAAGTGGTGGATCACCAGCGCGGCGCTGACCCCCGCGGCCTCGCCGATGGCGCGCAGCCCCACGTTGAAACCGTGCTGGCCGAACTGCTCGATCGCGGCATCGCGGATCCGGGCGATGGCCGTCCGGTCGTCCACTGAACGCATGTTTAGGATGCTAAACACGCGTTCAGCACGCGGTCAAGAAGACCGCCCGTCAGAAATCCGTAAATATCGCCAGCCCCGGAAAACGGGCGCGGAGAAGCGGTCAGTCGCGGGCGGCGGCCAGCAGTCCGTCGCCAAGCGGGATCAGCACCGGGGTGAGCCGCTCGTCCTCGGCGATCAGCCGCGTCGCCTCCCGCACCGCGCTGACCTCCGCATCGTGCGCGGCGGCGTCGCCCGCGCGGCCGCCGAGCGCCGCCCGGTGCACCACGATCGCACCACCGGGACGCAGCAGCCGGATCCCTTCGACGACGAACTGCGGCTGATCGAGCGGGTCGGCGTCGATGAACACCAGGTCATAGGACTCGTCGGCCAACCGGGTGAGGACTTCCTGGGCGCGCCCGCTGATCAACCGGGTTCGCGGCGGCCCGACACCGGCCTCGGAGAATGCCTGCTTGGCGATCCGCTGATGCTCGGGTTCGACGTCGATCGTGGTCAACACGCCGTCGTTGCGCATGCCCGAGAGGAGCCACAGCCCGCTCACCCCGACTCCGGTGCCGACCTCGACGACGGCCTTGGCGCCGGTCACCTTGGCCAGCACACTGAGCAGCGCCCCGACCGCGGGTGTGACGGCGCCCGCACCGATATCGACGGCGCGCTCCCGGGCGGCCGCGACGATGGCGTCCTCGGTGATCGACTGTTCGGCGTGCGCGACGATCGCATCGGCGCGGCTCCGCGGCCCGGGCGCAGGATCGTCGGTGCTGGCCATGCCCGCAGCGTAGAGCGAACCCGATGAGCCGGTGGCGCGACACGCCCGCGCCGCAACGACGAATCACCGCGAAAAACGGCGGTTTTCCCAGGTTGTGAACCGGGTAGCCCAAGTTCTCAGGAAATGTTCAGATTGCTCATATCCCAACCACACCAGGGTCAGGAACGGTATCTCGCATGGAACTCGGCGAAAGCTGGCGCTCTGGGAATAACCGCGCCGAAACGCGCGTTCCTGCCGATATCGAGCTGCCGATGCGTGATGGCGGCTGTGACCAGGAGGATCCGACGACCACTACGACGATTGCCCCGGTGTCCATGGCCCATCTGGACCAGTTCACCGAGGGGGACTGGGTAGAGCCTTCCGATGAGCTGACGGGCACCGCGGTGTTCGACGCCACCGGCGACAAGGCCGCCATGCCGTCATGGGACGAGCTGGTCCGCCAGCACGCCGACAGGGTGTACCGGCTGGCGTACCGGCTGTCGGGCAACCAGCACGACGCCGAGGACCTCACCCAGGAGACGTTCATCCGGGTCTTCCGCTCGGTGCAGAACTATCAGCCCGGCACATTCGAGGGCTGGCTGCACCGCATCACCACGAACTTGTTCCTCGACATGGTCCGCCGCCGCGGCCGCATCCGCATGGAGGCGCTGCCGGAGGACTATGACCGGGTGCCGGCCGACGAGCCCAATCCCGAGCAGATCTACCACGATTCCCATCTGGGACCGGACCTGCAGGCCGCGCTGGACTCGCTGCCGCCGGAATTCCGCGCCGCGGTGGTGCTCTGCGATATCGAAGGTTTGTCCTACGAGGAGATCGGCGCCACCCTGGGCGTCAAGCTGGGCACCGTCCGCAGCCGGATCCACCGCGGCCGGCAGGCTTTGCGGGACTACCTGGCGAGCCACTCGGACAACACGGCCAAGACCGCCTGAGCGTTCGCGCGTGTCGGGCACCGCGTCCCGCGCTACATTCGAGTCAGTACCGTCTTGCGATGTGAGTAAGCCGAGAGGAGCTGGGTGATGGTCGACCCTGGGCATGTGTTTCGCCGTGCGTTCTCCTGGCTGCCTTCCCAGTTTGCCTCGCAGAGCGACGCACCGGTCGGGGCGCCGCGAGAATTCGGCTCCACCGAGCACCTGTCCACCGAGGCGATCGCCGCGTTCGTCGACGGCGAGCTGCGGATGAACGCCCACCTGCGTGCGGCGCACCACTTGTCGCTGTGCCCGCAGTGCGCCGCCGAGGTGGAAGCCCAGAGCCAGGCGCGGGCCGCGTTGCGGGACTCGTGCCCGATCGTCATCCCGACATCGTTGCTGGGCATGTTGTCCCAGATCCCGCACGACGCTCCGTCGGCCGCGTCCGGCGACGCGACGGATCAGCAATTAGCTGACGGCACAACGCGTCCCCGGCGTAAGCGCCGGTAGGGTGGGTGCGGAGTCGAGCATCCAACAGAGAGTGACACACGGGTGACCAATCAGGACCAGTCCGGCGGCAGCCACCGGTTGGCGCCGCGCGCGGTCTCGCGTCCGCCCGTCAATCCGGCGGAGCGAAACGCATTCGGCCGGCCCGAGGGCATCAACGGATCCTTCGTGGGTTCCGACCGCTACCGCGACCAGGGCGAGTACACACCGACGAATCAGGCGCCCGACCCGGTGCTGGCCGAGGCGTTCGGCCGGCCGTATGTCGCCGGAGACTCGCTGCAGCGCCACCCGGCCGACGCCGGCGCGATGGACGCAGAGCGTCGGCGGGACGGCGAGGTGCCCGCTGACCCGTGGCGCGATCCGGCCGCGCCCGCGGCGTTGGGGACCCCGGCGCTGCCCCAACCCGCTCCCGCGCCGAGCGCCGTCGGGATGGGCAAGCTCGGCGTGCGCGACGTGCTTTTCGGCGGCAAGGTCTCATACGTCGCGCTAGCGATTCTCGCGGTGATCGCGCTGGTGATCGGCCTCGCCGGCGGCTGGGTGGGCCGCAAGACCGCCGAGGTCGTCGAGGCGTTCACCACGTCGAAGGTGACCCTGGACACCAGTGGCAACTCCGAGCAACCCACCGGCCGGTTCGCCAAGGTCGCCGCGTCGGTGGCCGATTCGGTGGTGACGGTCGAGACGGTCAGCGATGCCGAGGGCTCGCAGGGTTCCGGTCTGGTCGTCGACGGCCGCGGCTACATCGTCACCAACAACCACGTGATCTCCGAGGCCGCCGCCAACCCCAGCCAGTACAAGATGCATGTGGTGTTCAACGACGGCAAGGAGACGCCGGCCAACCTGGTCGGCCGGGATCCCAAGACCGACCTCGCCGTGCTGAAGGTCGACAACGTCGACAACCTGACGGTTGCGCGATTGGGCGATTCCGACACGCTGCACGTCGGCGACGAGGTGATCGCGGCGGGCGCCCCGCTGGGTCTGCGCAGCACCGTCACCCAGGGCATCATCAGCGCGCTGCACCGCCCGGTGCCGCTGTCGGGCGACGGCTCGGACACCGACACCGTCATCGACGGTGTGCAGACCGACGCCGCCATCAACCACGGCAACTCCGGCGGTCCTTTGATCAACATGGACTCGCAGGTGATCGGCATCAACACGGCCGGTAAGTCGTTGTCGGAGAGCGCCAGCGGCCTGGGCTTCGCGATCCCGGTCAACGAGGTGAAGATCGTCGTCGAGACCCTCATCCAGGCCGGCAAGATCGCCCACCCGACGCTCGGGTTGACGGCGCGCTCGGTGAGCAACGACCTCGCGTCCGGCGCCCAGGTCGCCAACGTGAAGGCCGGTGGCCCGGCAGAGAAGGCCGGGATCCTGGAAAACGACGTCGTGGTCAAGGTCGGTGACCGCACGGTCGCCGACGCCGACGAGTTCGTCGTCGCGGTGCGTCAGCTGAAGATCGGGCAGGACGCCCCGATCGAGGTGGTCCGCGAAGGGCGCCACGTCACGCTCACCGTCAATCCCGGCGCCGACAACAGCACGTAGCGATGTTCGCGAACGTCGGCTGGGGCGAGATGCTGCTGCTTGTGATCGCCGGGTTGGTGATCCTCGGGCCCGAGCGGCTGCCCGGCGCCATCCGCTGGACGTCCGGGGCGCTGCGTCAGGCCCGCGACTACATCAGCGGCGCCACCAGCCAGCTGCGCGAAGACCTCGGCCCCGAATTCGACGATCTGCGCGAGCCGCTCGCCGACCTGCAGAAGCTGCGCGGCATGACCCCGCGGGCGGCGCTGACCAAGCATCTGCTCGACGGCGACGACTCGATCCTCACCGGCAAGTTCGACACGCCGAGCCGGCCGCCGCCCGCTGCGCCGACCCCCGCACCGCCGGCCCAGACCACCGCACCGCCGGCGACCACACCGTTCGACAGCGACGCGACCTAGCGCCCAAACGTACGTTTCGGCGCGAAAGTGCGAGAAGGAATGCGCCAAAACGTCGATCTCGGCGAAAAGGCGTCAGCGCCCCGCGGGATCCAGGCCCAGCGACATGCCGGCCAGCCCGCGCTGGCGGGTCGACAGCGCGTCGGCGATGCTGCGCAGTTCCTTACCGGCGGTCGAATCGGGAGCCGACAGCACCAGCGGCACACCCGAATCGCCCGCGGACACCAGCGCGGGGTCCAGCGGTATCTGGCCGAGCAGCGGCACATCGGCGCCGACCGCCCGGGACAGCCGCTCGGCCACCTGGCGCCCGCCGCCCTCGCCGAAGATTTGCATCGTCGAACCGTCCGGCAGCAGCAACCCGGACATGTTCTCGACCACGCCGACGATGCGCTGGCGGGTCTGCAGCGCGATCGCGCCCGCCCGCTCGGCGACCTCGGCCGCGGCCAGCTGCGGCGTCGTCACCACCAGGATCTCCGCGCCCGGGATCAGCTGCGCCACCGAGATGGCGACGTCACCGGTGCCCGGCGGCAGGTCAAGCAGCAGCACGTCCAGGTCGCCCCAGAACACGTCGGCCAGGAACTGTTGCAGCGCCCGGTGCAGCATCGGCCCGCGCCACACCACGGGCGTGTTGCCCTGGGTGAACATCGCGATCGAGATGACCCTCACGTCGTGGGCGATCGGCGGCAGGATCATCGACTCGACCTGTGTGGGCCGGTCGGTTGTGCCCATCATCCGCGGAACGGAATGGCCGTAGATGTCGGCGTCGAGAACCCCGACCGACAATCCGCGCGCGGCCATCGCGGCGGCCAGGTTCACCGTGACGCTGGACTTGCCGACGCCGCCCTTGCCGGACGCGACGGCATACACCCGGGTCAGCGAACCGGGCTGCGCGAACGGGATCACCGGTTCGCGGGCGTCGCCGCGCAGCTGCTTGCGCAGCTCGGTGCGCTGCTCGTCGTTCATGACGTCGAGGGTGACCTTGACGGCACCGGTACCGGGGACATCGGCGACCGCCTGGCGCACCCGCTCGGAAATCTCGGTTTTCTTCGGGCAGGCCTCGGTGGTCAGGTACACCTCGACGTGCACACCGGCGTCAGCGTCGATGCTGACGCTCTTGACCATGCCAAGCTCGGTGATCGGGCGCCGCAGTTCGGGGTCGATCACCTTGCCCAGCCCGCCGCGGACCGCGGTTTCCAGCTCAGTGCGAGATTCGGACATCACCGCCGAGTGTAGGCCGACTCGACGGGCCGTCTTGACCGCGGGCGTGGGGCGCGGTCAGGCGACGGGGCCCGGTGGCGGGCCCAACGGCTGCGGCCCGGGCGGTGGCGGTGGTGCGAAAAGCGGTGGCGGTGGTGCGAAAAGCGGTGGCGGTGGTGCGAAAAGCGGTGGCGGTGGTGCGAAAAGCGGTGGCGGCGGTGCGAAAAGCGGCGGCGGCGGTGCGAAGCGGCGGCGGCGGTGCGAAAGCGGCGGCGGCGGAGCGAAAAGCGGCGGCGGCGCCGGCGGGAACAGCGGTGGCCATGCCGGTGCCGGCGGTGCGCCCGGGAGTGCACCGATGCCCGGCGGCAGCGCGTCTGGCACCGGAGCCGGGGTGTTCTCGCCCAGGCAGAACACCGCGCAGGCGGGCTGCGGCGGCTGCAACCACGGCGGTGTCCAGGGCGGCGGCACCGGCTGCTGGGCCGGCGCCTGCGGCGCCGGCGGCGGCCCGGGCAGGCGGCCGAGCATCTGGCCGGGGACGAAGCCGGGCAGGTCCGTCGGGATCTGGCCGGCGACGTCGGTGGGCCTGTCGACCAGCGGGATCAGCGCCAGTGGGTCGTTGGGCGGAAGTCCGATGGCGTTGATCGGCAGGCCCGGTCCGAGGCCCTCCGGGCTTTCGAGGTGCGCATCGCCGAGCGGCGGGACCGGTCCGGTGATGGGCGGCAGGTTCACAGGCACGACGCCGGTCGCGTAGGCGCCCGCCCAGCCGAGCACGTTGCGGGCATATGCCATCGAGTTGTTGTACCGCAGGATCGCAGCCATCACGTGGGACTGGTCGCGCAGATTGAGCCCACCACTGCACAGGTAGCGCGCCGCTGCCAGGGTCGAGTCGAACAGGTTCTGCACCTCGGCTTTGCCGTCGCCGTCTCCGTCGGAGGCATACCGTGACCAGGTGCCCGGCAGGAACTGCATCGGGCCCATCGCCCGCGCGTAGGTCACCCGCTCCGCCGACCGGCTCTGCACGATGATCTCGTTGCCCGGCAGCGATCCGTCCAGCGCGGGCCCGTAGATCGGCCGCACAGCCGTGCCGCGGGCATCGGTGGCGCCGCCGTTGGCGTGCATGGATTCGATCCGCCCGATGCCCGCCAGCAGGTTCCAGCTGACGCCGCAGCCCGGATAGGCGGCGGCCATCATGCGTTCGGCATTACGATAGGCGGTCAGCGCCATCGCCGGAATACGAAGGGTGCCAGGCGAATTCACCACCACCGCGGGAGGGGGACCGGAGACGTTCGCGGCCGCGATGTGAAACGCCGTCGGCGTCCTGGTGATGGCCACCACCGCGGCTCCGGAGCGCTGGCCCGGTGGCGGTTCGACGGCGGCAAGCGGTGTGACGGCGGCTTCACTGACCAGCGCACTGGGCGAGGGTGCCGACGCCCCGACGGCGCCGACCAGGATGAGCGGGGCGATCACCGCAACGCCCAACGCGGGCGTCCGCATCGCACGCCCTGCGTGGCGCCGCACCGCCTCGAGGGCGGTTCCTCGCCCTATATCCACTCAACCGTCCTAGGTGTGCGGTGACGTTGTGAACCAGGTCACCATACCTAGTCTTGTTTCTTGTGTTGTAGCAATCTCGATAGCCGGTTCAACCTAGCCGCTTTGTCCGCCGATCCGGGCCGTCCGATTTGACCGCCGCATCCTTGCTGCCTGCGCTCTTGGGGGGCTGCAGCTCGCTCAACATCTCGCGCAGTTCCTCGATTTCGCGACGCAGGTAGTCACGGGTGGCGACCTCGCCGACGGCCAGGCGCAGCGCGGCGAGTTCGCGGGCCAGGTATTCGGTGTCGGCCTTGGTCTGTGCGGCGCGACGCCGGTCTTCTTCCAGGGCCACCCGGTCACGGTTCTCCTGGCGGTTCTGCGCCAGCAGGATCAACGGCGCGGCGTAGGCCGCCTGCGTGGAGAAGACCAGGTTGAGCAGGATGAACGGGTAGGGATCCCACCGCAGCGTCACCGCGGACAGGTTCAGGAGCACCCAGACGATTACCAGCACGGTCTGAACCGCCAGGTAGCGACCGGTGCCAAGGAAGCGGGCGATCGATTCGCTGAACCGGCCGACCGCCTCGGGGTCGACACTGAACGCCAACCGGCGGGAGGACCGGGGGGTGTCCAGGCGCTGGCGTGCCGACGACTCGCTCATGTCGCGCCTTCAGCCGTGGAAAGCTCGGGTTCCTCGACGCTCTCGCGCCAGTCCTCCGGCAGCAGGTGATCGAGCAGGTCGTCCACCGATACCGCACCCAACAGGTGGTTCTCGTCGTCCACCACCGGCCCGCAGACCAGGTTGTAGGCGGCGAAGTAGCGGGTGACCGCGCCCATCGAATCCTCCGGCGACAGGTTGGGCAGGTCGGTGTCGATGATGCCGCTGACCAACGAGGCCGGAGGCTCGCGAAGCAGCCGCTGAAGGTGGACGCAGCCCAGGTACCGGCCGGTGGGAGTGGCGGTCGGCGGGCGCACCACGAACACCAGCGACGCCAGCGCCGGGGTCAGGTCGGGATCGCGCACCCGGGCCAGCGCTTCGGCGACGGTGGTATCGGGCGCCAGCACAACCGGCTCGGAGGTCATCAGGCCGCCCGCGGTATTGGGTGAGTGGCTCAGCAGCCGGCGCACGTCTTCGGAATCCTCGGGGTCCATCCGCCGCAGCAGCAGTTCGGCGTCGGCCGGCGCTAGCGTGCCCAGCAGGTCGGCGGCGTCGTCGGGGTCCATCGCCTCCAGCACGTCGGCGGCGCGTTCGGTCTCCAGCTGCCTCAACATGTCGACCTGGTCGTCTTCCGGCAGCTCCTGCAGCACGTCGGCGAGCCGTTCGTCGTCGAGCGCCTTGGCTACCTCGTAGCGGCGCTTGGCCGGAAGCTCGCGCAGGGCGTCGGCCACCTCGATCGGGCGCTGACCCTCGAATTGGTGGAGTAATTGGGCCACGCCCTGGTCGGGCATCGCTAGCCCGGACGGGGTCAGACCCTGCACGTGCTGCCAGTCGACGATGTGGATACTGCCGCGGCGGGCCAGCCGGCGTTGCGGCCGCACCGCAACGCGGGTGACCACCCAGTCCCGGGTTCGGGTCTGCTCCATGCCGAGATCGACCACCATGACTTCGATTCCCGCCAGTTGTGGCAGTTCGGGGTCATCGACGTGGACCCGCGTCTCGATCACCTGACCCAGCACCAGCACTTCTCCCGGCCGCTGTGCGAAGCGACGCATCGACACATTGGCGGTAATGAGTGTGACGGCGTTGGGCTCGATCGCGGTGACCCGCAGAATCGGCACGAAAATTCTTCGGCGGGTGAGCAATTCGACGACGAGCCCGAGCACCCGCGGTTGCCGGCGGACGATGCTGATGCTGATGACCACATCGCGGACACGGCCGATGGACTCGCCGTCGGGGCCCAACACCACCAATCCCGCGAGTCGGGCCGCGTAGACCCTGTTCACCGCCACCATGCCTCAAAGGGTAGAGAGTCTATTTGTGGATAACGCGTATCGACCCCGCCGAACGTGCCTTTCGGTTCCGGGCAGCAGCGCCAAGATGATCGAAAAGGCAAAGGGACTACCCGCCGACGAGGTGTTCCTCGACCTCGAAGACGCCGTCGCGCCGGAGGCCAAGGCGCAGGCGCGCACGCAGGTGGCCGTCGCGCTGGCCGAGCCGGGCTGGTCGGGTCAGCTGTGCGGGGTCCGGGTCAACGATTGGACGACGCCGTGGACCTACGCCGACGTCATCGAGGTCGTGTCGACTGCCCGGGCGTCGCTGGACATCATCGTGCTGCCCAAGGTGACCGACGCTTCCCACGTTCACGCGCTCGACCTGCTGCTGCGCCAGCTGGAGACCACGCACGACCTGCCCGTCGGCAGGATCGGCATCGAGGCGCAGATCGAGAATGCCGAGGGCCTGACGAACGTCGACGCGATCGCGGCGGGCCCACGGGTGCAGGCGTTGGTGCTGGGCCCCGCCGACATGATGGCCAGCCTCAACATGCGCACGCTCGTGGTGGGGGAGCAGCCGGAGGGCTATGACGTCGGCGACGCCTACCACCACATGCTGATGCGGATTCTCGTCGCCGCGCGCACCCACGGCGTGGCCGCGATCGACGGGCCGTATCTGAAGGTGCGCGACGTCGAGGCGTTCCGGCGGGTGGCCGGGCGGTCGGCGGCGCTCGGCTATGACGGCAAGTGGGTGCTGCACCCCGACCAGATCGCCGCGGGCAATGAGATCTTCAGCCCGCGCCAGGAGGCCTACGACCATGCCGAGCTGATCCTCGAGGCCTACGAATGGCATACGTCCCGCGCGGGTGGCGCCCGCGGTGCGGTGATGCTCGGCGACGAGATGATCGACGAGGCCAGCCGCAAGATGGCGTTGGTGATCGCGGCCAAGGGTCGCGCCGCGGGCATGGTGCGCAGCGCCGCCCCGTTCCGGCCGGCCGACTGAGGGCGAGGCCTACGGTGCGTACTGGAATCCGCTGACCGAGATGACGAATGTCACCAGCAGGTAGAACGCCCAGATCGCGATCACCAGGCCGCCGATGATCGCCCCGGCCAACGCGATTCCGTAGCCGTCCTGGCCGGTGCGCCGGGTTTCGCGCATCGCCATCACGCCGAGGATGACGCCGGCGATCGACGGCAAGCCGCAGCAAGGCAGACCCAACAGGGATGTGATCAGCGCAGCGATGGCCTTGCCGTTGGTGCCGGGCGGCTTCGTCGGCCGGTACGGGTCGTAGGGATTCGACCCATAGGGATAGCCCGGGTATCCGGGATAGCCGGCATACGGGTTCGGGTAGACCGGCGGCGGTAACCCGGCGTCAGGGGGGTAGTCGACCGGCGCGAACGGATCCGGTCGCGGCGAGTTCTCCAGCGAGGGGTATTCGACTCCGCGAGACGGGGGTTCGGGCTCGCTCGTCATGTCAGACGTTGAGGAACGAGATGGTCCAGATCACGTTGATCAGCAGCGTCACGGCGCCGACGGCGATGCCGGCAACGGCCAATCCATGGCCACCTTCACTGGTTTGCTTGATCTGGTTGAGCGCGACCACCCCGAGCACGATGCCGATGATCGAGCCGATTCCGCACAGCACCCCGATGAGTGAGGCAGCCAGCGACCCGATCGCCAGTGAGTTGGTGCGCTGCGTCGGTGCCCCGTAGGCGTCCCCGTATGCGCTTGCGTAGTCCGGCGCCGGGTAGCCCGACGGCGGTTGACCGTAGCCGCCCGGTGGCGTTCCGTACTGCGGTGGTGGCGGATAGGCCGGCGCGCCGTAGCTCGACGGGTCGGGGTAGGGCGGCGGATAGCCGGCCTGCGGACCGCCGCTCGGCGGCGGATAGTTCTGGGGGTACTGGGGTGGCGGATAGCTCGGCGGGGGATAGCCCGACGCCGGCGGGGTGTAGCCCTGAGGTGGGTAGGCCGGCGGCGGTGTATAGCTCTCCGGTTGGGGCGGCTGTTCGGCTGACTGCTCGATCGGGGCTGCCTCCTGACCGCCCGATGATGGCTCGGATGGTGGCGTTTCGCCCGTGTCTCCGCCCGGATTTGTCATGCTGTTCAACCTAGCGCAATTGCTGGGGCACCATCGCGTCCGTCCAGGCGTTGGTCCTAGGAAGAGCCGCTGCGAAATTCGGCGTGCACGGAGGAGATGAAGATCGATGACCAGCCCGTTCCAGCCTGGACAGAATCCCGGCACGACACCAGCTTCACCGAGTCCGGGACGCGGTCGACCGGCGGCGCTGCCAACCCCGCCGAAGGGGTGGCCAATCGGCTCCTATCCGACGTACGCCGAGGCGCAGCGTGCGGTGGACTACCTCTCCGATCAACAGTTTCCGGTGCAGCAGGTGACGATCGTCGGCGTTGACCTGATGCAGGTCGAGCGGGTCACCGGGCGGCTCAGCTGGCCAAAGGTGCTGGGCGGCGGTGTCCTCACCGGCGCCTGGCTTGGCCTGTTCATCGGCCTGCTGCTGGGTTTCTTCAGTCCCAGCCCGTGGGGCGCATTGATCACCGGCCTCGTCGCCGGTGTGATCTTCGGTCTGATCACCTCGGCGATCCCCTACGCGATGGCTCGCGGCACAAGAGATTTCAGCTCGACAATGCAGCTTGTCGCCGGCCGATACGACGTGCTGTGCGACCCGCAGAACGCTGAGCAGGGCCGGGATCTGCTGGCGCGCTTAAAGATCTAGCCCCAACTTGTTGCGAGCGTGCATGTCTGCGTGACGACACGCCGGGCAAATCGCGACAGTTTGCGCACGCTCGCCAATCACCGCCGACGGCGGCGCCGCAGGTCAGGATTGCGACTCGCCGCCGAACGTGTTGCATATCACGCGTATCTGGCTCTACGGTTCTCGCGCGGGAGGTTCCCGGCGGACGGGAGGCAGGTGGTGCGCGCTCGGCGGCTGTGCGCTGCGGCATTGGCCGCGTTGACGACCGCGTCGGTGGTGACGGCGTGCGGTTCCGGCGGCGGCGGAACCGTCATCAACTACTACACGCCGGCTAACGAGATGGCCACCTTCACCGCGGTCGCCAAGCGCTGCAACGAGCAACTCGGCGGCCGCTTCACCATCCAGCAGATCAGCTTGCCCAAGGGCGCCGACGATCAGCGGCTGCAGCTGGCGCGACGGCTCACCGGCAACGACAAGTCCCTCGACGTGATGGCGCTCGACGTGGTGTGGACCGCAGAGTTCGCCGAAGCCGGTTGGGCATTGCCGCTGTCGGAGGATCCGTCCGGCCAAGCCGAGGCCGACGCCACCTCCAACACGCTGCCGGGGCCGCTGGAGACCGCGAAGTGGCAAGACAAGCTGTACGCCGTACCGATCACGACGAACACCCAATTGCTTTGGTATCGAGCCGATTTGATGGAGGACCCGCCGACGACGTGGGATGCCATGGTCGCCGAGGCGACGCGGCTGCACGCCGCCGGTGAGCCGAGCTGGATTGCGGTGCAGGGCAAGCAGTACGAGGGCCTGATGGTGTGGTTCAACACCTTGCTTCAAAGCGCGGGTGGGCAAGTGCTTTCCGACGACGGCAAAGCGGTGACCCTGACCGACACTCCAGAGCACCGTGCGGCCACCGTAAAGGCGCTGCAGATCATCAAGTCCGTTGCCACCGCGCCCGGCGCCGACCCGTCGGTCACCCAGACCGACGAGACCACCGCGCGGCTGGCGCTCGAGCAGGGCAAAGCCGCGCTGGAGGTCAACTGGCCGTACGTGCTGCCGTCATTGCTAGAGAACGCCGTCAAGGGCGGGGTGACGTTCCTGCCGCTCAACGACGACCCGGCGCTGGCCGACAGCATCAACGACGTCGGCACGTTCTCGCCCACCGACGAGCAGTTCAAAGCCGCCTACGACGCCAGCAAGAAGGTGTTCGGGTTTGCGCCCTATCCCGGGGTGCAGCCGGGGGAACGCGCCAAGGTGACGCTGGGCGGGCTCAACCTGGCCGTCGGCAAGAACAGCCAGCACAAGGCCGAAGCCTTCGAGGCGATCCGCTGCCTTCGCAACCTCGAGAACCAGAAGTACACGTCGATCGAGGGCGGGCTGCCCGCCGTGCGGGCATCGCTGTACGACGACCCGGAGTTCCAGGAAAAGTACCCGCAGTACGAGATCATCCGCGATCAGCTGACCGACGCCGCGGTGCGCCCGGCCACCCCGGTGTACCAGGCGGTGTCGACACGGATCTCGGTGACACTGGCCCCCATCACCGATATCGACCCCGAGCGGACGGCCGACGAGCTGACCGAACAGGTCCAGAAGGCCATCGACGGTAAGGGGCTGATTCCGTGACAGCCACCGCGGAAAGCACTGAAGCGGCCACCCCGGTCGCCACCGGCCGCGGCGACGACCGCAAATCGGAGCGCCGCCTCGCCTACCTGCTGATCGCCCCGGCGGTCATTCTGATGGTGGCGGTGACGGGTTATCCGATCGTCTACGCCGTGTGGCTGAGCCTGCAGCGCTACAGCCTGGCCGCCCCGGACGACACCTCGTTCGTCGGACTCGCCAACTATCAGACCGTCCTCACCGACCGCTACTGGTGGACCGCGTTCGCGGTGACGCTGGCGATCACCGTCATCTCGGTGGCGATCGAGTTCGTGCTCGGCATGGCGTTGGCCCTGGTGATGCACCGGACGATCTTCGGGCGCGGCGCGGTGCGCACGGCGATCCTGATTCCGTACGGCATTGTCACGGTAGCCGCTTCGTACAGCTGGTACTACGCGTGGACACCGGGCACCGGTTATCTGGCCAACCTGCTGCCCGAGGGCAGCGCGCCGCTGACGGAGCAGATCCCGTCGCTGGGCATCATCATCCTCGCCGAGGTCTGGAAGACCACACCGTTCATGGCGCTGCTGCTGCTCGCCGGTTTGGCGCTGGTGCCCCAGGATCTGCTCAACGCCGCCCAGGTCGACGGCGCCGGCGCGTGGACGCGGCTGTTCAAAGTGATTATGCCGCTGATCAAGCCGGCGATCCTGGTCGCGCTGCTGTTCCGCACGCTCGATGCTTTCCGCATCTTCGACAACATCTACGTGCTCACCGGCGGCGCGAACAACACCGGTTCGGTCTCGATCCTGGGTTACGACAACCTGTTCAAGGCCTTCAATCTCGGGTTGGGGTCTGCGATCAGCGTGCTGATCTTCCTGTGCGTCGCGATCATCGCCTTCATCTACATCAAGATGTTCGGCGCCGCGGCGCCCGGATCAGACGTGGAGAGGCGCTGACATGGCCGAGCGGGCCGGCGCCCGGCGCGCAACCGGATGGACCGTCGTCAACGTCCTGGTGATCATCTACGCGCTGTTCCCGGTGTTGTGGATCCTGTCCCTATCGCTGAAACCCACATCATCGGTCAAGGACGGCAAGCTGATTCCGGCGCAGCTGACCCTGGACAACTACAAGGGCATCTTCCAAGGTGACATCTTCACCTCGGCGCTCGTCAATTCCATTGGCATCGGACTGATCACCACGGTGATCGCGGTGGTCGTCGGCGGCATGGCGGCCTACGCGGTGGCCCGGCTGGCGTTTCCGGGCAAGCGGCTGCTGGTCGGCGTCGCCCTGCTGATCGCGATGTTCCCCCAGATCTCCCTGGTGACACCGATTTTCAACATTTGGCGGCGAATCGGTCTCTTCGACACCTGGCCCGGCCTGATCATCCCGTACATCACGTTCGCGCTTCCGCTGGCCATCTACACGCTGTCGGCGTTCTTCCGTGAGATCCCTTGGGATCTGGAGAAGGCGGCCAAGATGGACGGCGCGACGCCCGGTCAGGCCTTCCGCAAGGTGATCGCCCCGCTGGCGGCGCCGGGCATCGTCACCGCCGCGATCCTGGTGTTCATCTTCGCCTGGAACGACCTGCTGTTGGCCCTGTCGTTGACGGCGACCCAGCGGGCCATCACGGCGCCGGTGGCGATCGCGAATTTCACCGGCAGTTCGCAATTCGAGGAGCCGACCGGATCCATTGCGGCCGGGGCAATGGTCATCACCATCCCGATCATCATCTTTGTTCTGATCTTCCAACGACGGATTGTCGCCGGTTTGACGTCCGGTGCGGTGAAGGGGTAGCTCGATGGCCGAAATTGTGTTGGACCGGGTGACCAAGAGTTACCCGAACGGCGCGACGGCCGTCAAAGGTCTCTCCGTCACGATCGCCGACGGCGAGTTCATCATCCTGGTCGGACCGTCCGGCTGTGGAAAGTCCACGACGCTGAACATGATTGCCGGCCTGGAGGAGATCTCGACCGGCGAGTTGCGCATCGGCGGCGAGCGGGTCAACGACAAGGCGCCCAAGGATCGTGACATCGCGATGGTGTTCCAGTCCTATGCCCTCTACCCGCACATGACCGTGCGGCAGAACATCGCCTTCCCGCTCACCCTGGCGAAGATGAAGAAGGCCGAGATCGCCAGCAAAGTCGAGGAGACCGCGAAAATCCTTGACCTGAGCGACTTTCTGGACCGCAAGCCGGCTCAGCTGTCCGGCGGTCAGCGCCAGCGGGTCGCCATGGGTCGCGCAATCGTCCGCAACCCCAAGGCGTTTCTGATGGACGAGCCGCTGTCGAATCTGGACGCCAAGCTGCGGGTGGCGATGCGTTCGGAGATCGCGCGGCTACAGGATCGGTTGGGCACCACCACCGTTTACGTCACGCACGACCAGACCGAGGCGATGACGCTGGGGGATCGGGTGGTGGTGCTGCTGGCCGGGGTGGCCCAGCAGATCGGCACGCCGGAGGAGCTCTACAACAGTCCCGCCAACCTCTTCGTCGCCGGGTTCATCGGATCCCCGGCGATGAACTTCTTCCCGGCGACCCTGACCGACGTCGGGGTGCGCCTGCCGTTCGGCGAGGTCATGCTGAGCCAAGAGGTACACGACATGCTGGCGCGGCACAAGAAACCGGACAACGTGATCGTCGGTGTCCGCCCGGAGCACATCGAGGACGCGTCGCTGCTCGACGGCTATGCCCGGATCAGGGCGGTGACCTTCGAGGCCGAGGTCGACCTGGTCGAATCGCTGGGCGCCGACAAGTACGTCCACTTCAAAACCGAGGGCGCCGCCGCGCACTCGGCCCAGCTGGCAGAGCTGGCCTCCGAATCCGGTGTGGGCGAAAAGGAGTTCGTGGCACGGGTTTCCACCGAGTCGACGGTGACGCAGGGCCAGACCGCGGAGCTGGCGTTCGATACCACCAAGGTGGCGATCTTCGACCCGGACTCCGGGATCAACCTCACCATCCAACCGCCGGGCGAGTGACCGACGTCCTGGCCGAGGTCCGCGCGCATCTGCGCGAGCACTTCGCCCGGGCCGGAGTCACCGCGGAGCCCGACGCGGCCAGCGTGACGTTTCTGGGCACCGAACGCATCGACGTGCTGCGGTTCGGCCCCGACCCCAGGCCTGGATGGGACGACGCTTATCACTATGTGTCGCTGGGCTGTTCGCGTCATCCGATGTTCGACCCGACCGAGTTGGTCACCGACGCACTGCGCGGGCCCCGCGCGGAGATCGTGCTGGCGCTGCGCGGGCCCTCACCGAAGGGCCTGGCCCGCTCGGTGGCGGTGCTGGCGGCCGCACCCGCGGTCGAAGGCCTGATGCTGGAACCCGACGCACTGGTGGATCTGGGCTCGCCGCTGTGGACTTCATCCTCCCCGGGTCGCTTCGCTCCTGCCCCAGGACCTGCGCCGTTCACTGCTGTCCTGTTGGGCGACAGCGACATTGACGACGTCGCGCTGCCGGCGCCACGGCCGCCGGTGGCGATACTGTCCGCGACCCCGATCACCGCGACCGAGGCCGCCTGGGTGCGGCTCAAGGGCGCCGACGCCATGCGGGAAGCATGGCGGGTCGATGGGGTGGACGTTCTGGACCCGGCCCGCCCCGCCGCGCGTCCGGTCTAAAGCCAGTGGTTGCGGCGGAAGGTGAAGTACAGGAACGTACAGACCGTCAGCATCAGCAATAGCACCGCCGGATAGCCCCACACCTCGCGCAGTTCGGGCATGTGCTCGAAGTTCATCCCGTAGATGCCGGCGATCGCGGTAGGCACCGCGGCGATGGCGACGTACGCCGAGATCTTGCGCATGTCGATGTTCTGTTGCATTGCCACCTTGCCGACCGCGGCCTGCACCAGCGAGCTGAGCATGTCGTCGTAGCTGGTGATCCGGTCGGAGGCCTGGATGTTGTGGTCGAGCACGTCGCGCATGTACCGCCGGACCTCGACCGAGATCAGGTCGTTGTGGTCGGTGCCGAGGCGCTGCAGGGCGAGTGTCAACGGGTTGACCGCGCGGCGCATCTCGACGACCTCCCGCTTGAGCAGGTAGATGCACTCGATGTTGGTCTGAATCAGCGGCGAGAAGACGTCTTCCTCCATCGCGTCGATGTCGGTCTCCATCAGATCGGTGACATCGAGATAGCTGTCCACGACGTGGTCGGCGATCGCATGCATCACCGCGTACGGGCCAAGCTTCAAGATGGCCGGCGACGCGTCCAGCCGCTTGCGCACCCCGGCCAGTCCGGTGTGCTCGCCGTGGCGGACCGTGACCACGAAGTCGCTGCCGACGAAGATCATTATCTCGCCGGTCTCGACGATCTCGCGGGCCAAGGCGACGGATTCGTGCTCGATGTAGTTGACCGTCTTGATCACCAGGAACAGCGTTTCGTCGTAGCGCTCCAGCTTCGGCCGCTGGTGCGCGTGCACCGCGTCCTCGACGGCGAGTTCGTGCAGGCAGAACACGTCGGCGACCGCCTGCATCTGGTGCTCGTCGGGCTCATGCAGGCCTATCCAGACGAAGGCTTCCTTGCCGTTCTCCTCGAGTTCGCGCACCTTGCTCAGCGCGGCGGCGTGGGTGTACTTCCCGGGCAGCCGGCTGCCGTCCATATAGACGCCGCAATCGACCATGGCCCGCGCGACGGGCACATGAATCCGGGTGGCGTCGGGGCCGGTCGGTCGCGTTCGGGCCGTGGTACGGATCAGCGATGGCGGCAGTGCGCGGAACGAGGGCATCGCGAACCTCCTTTCACGGCGGCGGCATCCGTGAGTGGGCCTTTGTAAATGCTACGCGCAGGCATTGCCCAGCTCACGCCACAAGGCGGTCCGTCACCGGCCGCGTGGGGGCGGTCGAGTACCCTTGCGCCGTGGCGGAAATGGTGCGAACCCCTCAAGTCGTCATCGATGATGCGGAGATCTTCGCCGCCCATGAGGGCGGCAAGCTCTCGATTGGACTGAAGACGCCGCTGGATACGCAGCGGGCCCTGTCGATCGCCTACACACCCGGGGTAGCCCAGGTGAGCCGCGCGATCGCCACCGATCACACCCTGGCGGCCAAGTACACGTGGGCCAATCGGTTGGTCGCGGTGGTCAGCGACGGCAGCGCCGTGCTCGGGCTCGGAGATATCGGGGCGGCCGCGTCGTTGCCGGTCATGGAGGGCAAGAGCGCGCTGTTCAAGACGTTCGGCGGGCTGGACTCCATCCCGATCGTGCTCGACACCAAGGACCCCGACGAGATCGTCGAGACGCTGGTGCGGCTGCGCCCGACGTTCGGCGCGGTCAACCTCGAGGACATCTCCGCGCCGCGCTGCTTCGAAATCGAGCGCCGGGTGATCGAGGCGCTTGACTGCCCGGTCATGCACGACGACCAGCACGGCACCGCGATCGTCGTGCTCGCCGCCCTGCTGGGCGCGGCCAAGGTGCTCGACCGCGATATGACGTCGTTGCGGATCGTGATCTCGGGTGCCGGAGCGGCGGGGGTTGCGTGCGCCAACATCCTGCTGGCCAAGGGCATCACCGATGTCACCGTGCTGGACTCGCAGGGCATCGTGCACACCGGCCGCAGCGACCTCAACCCGTTCAAGGCCGAACTGGCGCAGCGCACCAACCCGAACGGACTGACCGGTGGGATGGCCGAGGCGCTGGCGGGTGCCGATATGTTCATGGGGGTGTCGGCGGGCCTGGTGCCCGAGGGGCTCATCGCCACCATGGCGCCCAACGGGATCGTGTTCGCGATGTCGAACCCGGACCCGGAGATCCACCCGGACGTCGCCCGCAAGTATGCGGCCGTGGTGGCGACCGGCCGCAGCGACTTCCCGAACCAGATCAACAACGTGCTGGCATTCCCCGGTGTGTTCCGCGGGGCGCTGGACGCCGGCGCACGCCGCATCACCGAAGCGATGAAGGTGGCGGCGGCAGAGGCCATCTTCTCGGTCGTGGGCGACGACCTGGCCGTCGACCGGATTGTGCCGAGCGCGCTGGATCCGCGGGTCGGTCCGGCCGTGGCAGAAGCGGTCGCGGTGGCCTCCGGCAGCTAAGTCACCCGATGGGCTTTCGCCGGTTGGCGTTGGCGCTGATTGCGGTGGTGCTCGCCGGCTGCGGTGGTGCCACCGCGCCGCCATCCATCGGCGTCGGAAGTGGCACCGATCCCGAATCCGAGCTGGTGGCCCATTTGTATGCGGCCGCGCTGCGGTTCTACGGCAGTGCCGCGCACGTCGAGTCGACAGCCCGACCCGCTTGAGCCGGGCTGGACTCCGGAGATATCGGCGTCGTTCCCGGTCTCACCGGGCGCCTGCTGGCTGCCTTCGAGCCGGACGCCGCGGCGCGCTCCGACGCGCAGGTGTACCGCGCGATGGTGTCGGCGTCTACCCGAAGGCGTCGCCGCCGGCGACTACACCATGGCCGCGGAGGACAAACCCGCGCTGGCGGTCACCGAGTCGACCGCCGACGCATGGGGCGGACGGGATGTGACGGCGCTGTGAACGCAACTGCCCCAAGTTGGTGGTCGGTGCGGTCGCGGTGGCCGCGCATCCGCGAGCGATAGGGTCGCTGCCGGCTGCCCCGCCCCCGCGAATTCCCTGACGAGACAGCACTATTCGACGCGCTGCGGGCCGGTCAGGTCAACGCGGCGTGGACGACGACCGCCGCCCCCGACATCCCGGCCGACATCGTGGTGCTGTCCGATCGCACGTCGCTGATCCGGGCCGAGAACCTGGTGCCGCTGTACCGCCGCAACGAGCTGACCGAGCGGCAGGTGCTCGCCATCAACGAGGTGGCCGGTGTTCTGGACACCGCCGCGCTAGCCGCAGATGCGCGCGCAGGTGGCCGACGGTGCCGACCCCGGCCCCGTCGCCGACGCGTGGCTGGCCGCCCACCCGCTGGGCCGCTAGCGCACTGCCACCCCTTTCCTCGCGAGCGACCGTGTCTGTGCGGTGACATGCCGTTGTGGCGTGGCATTTTGCGGTCGCTCGCAGGGCGAGTGCGCAGTGCACCGGCGGCATGGTCCTGCGCTGTCACCGTCGAGAACAACTTCTGGTAGCCCGAGCCGGTCGCCCGCACGATCACGTCGAGGACCTTCGCGTCCGTGCCCGACGAGCACGCGAGCCTTCTTCTTGCGCACCGCTTCGAGGATGATCCTGGCGGCCCGCTGCGGGGAGGTGTTGGCCAACTTCTTGTCGAAGATCCGGTCAACGTCTCCTTGAGATCGACGCCCTCGGCGGCGGTGGTGTTACGGACTATTCGCGGTCTTGATACCACC
Organism: uncultured Actinomycetota bacterium; assembly: GCA_963799495.1. Classification (GTDB taxonomy): domain Bacteria; phylum Actinomycetota; class Actinomycetes; order Mycobacteriales; family Mycobacteriaceae; genus Mycobacterium. The sequence goes on along the minus strand of CAWCXH010000023.1, from coordinate 110,018 downwards.
GGGGTGCACGTCGGTCACCGCGACCGGGTGACCGGCGAGCATCATCTCCTGGCGCAACGCCTCGGTAAATCCGCGCACGGCGAACTTGGCCGAGTTGTATGCCGCCTGGCCCGGCACCGCGAAGAGCCCGAAGACGCTCGAGACGTTGACGACGTGGCCGTCGCCGGACGCGATCAGGTGCGGCAGGAATGCCTTGGTGCCGTTGACGACGCCCCAGAAGTCGACGTCCATCACCCGCTCGATGTCCTTGAACGGGCTGACCTCGACGTCACCGGTGAACGCGATGCCCGCGTTGTTGTAGATCTGGTTGACCTTGCCGAAATGGTCGTTGACCGCATCCGCGTACAGCAGGAAGGCCTCACGCTCGGTGACGTCGAGCCGATCGGCCTTCACGGCGCCCCGATCGCCTTCAGCCGCTCCTCGGTGACCGCCAGAGCCCTCGGTGTCCACGTCGCTGATGGCGACCTTGGCGCCCGAGCGCGCCAACTCGATGGCCAGCGCCTGTCCGATGCCCGACCCGGCGCCGGTCACCGCGGCCACCTTCCCGGCAAAGCCCTCCATTAACCACCCTCCCGTACGTGTCAGTTGACTCGCGTCGAGGCTAGTCGGTACCGCAGGTTCCGCATACACAGGCCTGCGCGAGCGTCCGCAAAATGCCGCTAAATCACGGCGTGTCGGGGTCAGACACGGTCACTCGCGCGAAGAAGGCTCGCGCGACGGAGGGACGGGGTCAGGCGAAGGCTTCGTCGATGATTTCCTGCTGCTCGACGGCATGCACCTTCGTCGAGCCCGACGACGGCGCGATCATGGCCCGCCGCGAGATTCGCTTGATGTTGCCAACCTCTCGGCACACAGCTCGGGCAGGGTCGAGGCCGAACCTCGGCCAGGCACCCTGATTGGCCGGCTCCTCCTGCACCCAGAAGTACTGCTCCGCATTCGGATACTGATCCAGCGTCTCGCTCAGCCGCCGCCTGGGCAGCGGCGCCAGCTGTTCGATCCGCACGATCGCGATGTCGTCGCGGTTGTTCTTGGCCTTGCGTGCGACCAGCTCGTAGTAGATCTTGCCGCTGGTCAACAGGATCCGCGTGACCTTGCTGCGGTCGCCGCTCGCCCTCGGTCGTAGGTCGGTTCCTCGATCACCGAGCGGAACTTCTGCTCGGTGAAGTCGCGGAGTCGCTGACCGCGGCCTTGTTCCGCAGCATCGACTTCGGGGTGAACACGATCAGCGGCCGGTGGATGCTGTCCAGGCGTGCCGCCGCAGCAGGTGGAAGTAGTTGGCCGGGGTGGACGGCACCGCGATGGTCATCGAGCCCTCGGCCCACAGCTGCAGGAACCGCTCGATGCGTCCCGAGGTGTGGTCGGGGCCCTGCCCCTCATGGCCGTGCGGCAACATCAGCACCACGTCGGAGAGCTGGCCCCACTTGGCCTCGCCGGACGAGATGAACTCGTCGATGATCGACTGCGCCCCGTTGACGAAGTCGCCGAACTGCGCCTCCCACAGCACCATTGCGTCCGGGTTGCCCACCGAGTAGCCGTACTCGAAGCCCACCGCGGCGAACTCCGACAGCGCCGAGTCGTACACCATGAACTTGCCGCCGGTCGGTGTCCCGTCCCCGTTGCTGGCCAGCAGCTGCAGCGGGGTGAACTCCGCGCCGGTCGTGCGGTCGATGATCACCGAATGCCGCTGGGTGAACGTGCCGCGGCGGGTGTCCTGTCCGGACAGCCGGATCAGCTTGCCCTCGGCGACCAGTGAACCCAGCGCCAGCAGTTCGGCGAACGCCCAGTCGACCTTGCCCTCGTAGGCCATCTCGCGGCGCTTCTCCAGCACCGGTTTGACCCGCGGGTGCACGGTGAAGCCGTCCGGCAGCAGCCAGATGCGCGTCACCGATTCGGGCCAGCAGCGCCTTGTCGACCGCGGTGTTCATCCCGCGGGGATAGCAGCTGGTCGGATTCCACCGACTCGCTGGCGCTCGATCGCGTGCTTCTCGAGGTCGCGGACCTCGTTGAACACCCGCTCCAGCTGGCCCTGGTAGTCGCGCAGCGCGTCCTCGGCTTCCTTCATCGAGATGTCGCCGCGGCCGATCAGCGCTTCGGTGTAGGTCTTGCGGGCGCCACGCTTGACGTCGATGGCGTCGTACATGTCCGGCTGCGTCATCGACGGGTCGTCACCCTCGTTGTGACCGCGGCGCCGGTAGCACAGCATGTCGATGACGACGTCCTTCTTGAACTTCTGCCGGAAGTCGACCGCCAGCCTGGCCACCCACACCGCGGCCTCCGGATCGTCGCCGTTGACGTGGAAGATCGGCGCACCGATCATCTTCGCGACGTCGGTGCAGTACTCCGTCGACTTCGAGTCGTGCGGCGACGTGGTGAAACCGATCTGGTTGTTCACGATGATGTGGATGGTGCCGCCGATGCGGTAGCCGCGCAGCAGCGCCAGGTTCAGCGTCTCGGCCACCACGCCCTGGCCGGCGAATGCGGCGTCGCCGTGCAGCATCATCGGCACCACCTGAAGCCGTCGGGCCCGTCACCCTTGTCCAGCAGATCCTGCTTGGCCCGCACCATGCCCTCCAGCACCGGGTCCACGGCCTCCAGGTGCGACGGGTTGGCGACCAGCGAGACCTGAATGTCGTTGTCGCCGAACATCTGCAGGTAAGATGCCGGTCGCGCCGAGATGGTACTTGACGTCACCGGAGCCGTGCGCCTGCGACGGGTTCAGGTTGCCCTCGAACTCGGAGAAGATCTGCGAGTACGGCTTGCCGACGATGTTGGCCAGCACGTTGAGCCGGCCGCGGTGCGGCATGCCGATCACCACCTCGTCGAGCCCGTGCTCGGCGCACTGATCGATCGCGGCGTCCATCATCGGGATGACGGTCTCGGCGCCCTCCAGCGAAAATCGCTTCTGCCCAACGTATTTGGTTGCCAGGAAGGTCTCGAACGCCTCGGCGGCGTTCAGCTTGCTCAGGATGTACTTCTGCTCGGCGACGGTCGGCTTGCTCGTGCTTGATCTCGACGCGTTCCTCCAGCCACTTCTGCTGTTCGGGTTCGAGGATGTGGGTGTACTCCACACCGACGTGACGGCAGTAGGAGTCGCGCAGCAGCCCGAGCACGTCGCGCAGCTTCTTGTACTCGGCGCCGGCGAAGCCGTTGACCTTGAACACCGCGGTCCAGGTCCCACAGCGTCAGGCCGTGGGTCTGCACGTCGAGGTCGGGATGACTGCGGAACCGCGTCCTTGTCCAGCCGCAGCGGGTCGATGTCGGCCATCAGGTGCCCGCGGTTGCGGTAGGCGGCGATCAACTCGATGATGCGGGCGTTCTTGTCCTCGATCGAGTCCGGGTTGTCGATCCGCCAGCGCACCGGCTCGTACGGGATGCCCAGTTCGCGGAAGATCTCGTCGTAGAACTCGTCGTCCAGCAGCAGGTGGTGGATGGTGCGCAGGAAGTCGCCGGACTCCGCACCCTGGATGATGCGGTGGTCATAGGTCGAGGTCAGCGTGATCAGCTTGCCGATGCCCAGTTCGGCGATGCGCTCCTCGCTGGCGCCCTGGAACTCGGCCGGGTACTCCATCGCGCCGGCGCCGACGATGGCGCCCTGGCCGCGCATCAGCCGCGGCACCGAGTGCACGGTGCCGATGGTGCCCGGGTTGGTCAGCGAGATCGTCACGCCAGAAGAAGTCCTCGGCGGTCAGCTTGCCGTCGCGGGCGCGGCGCACGATGTCCTCGTAGGCGGCGATGAATTGGCCGAATTGCATTGTTTCGCAACGCTTGATGCCGGCCACCACCAGCTGACGATTGCCGTCCTTGCCCGGTAGATCGATCGCCAGGCCCAGATTGATGTGCGCCGGCGTGACCGCCGACGGCTTGCCGTCCGTCTCGGCGAAATGGCGGTTCATGTTCGGGAACTTCTTGACCGCCTGCACGATCGCGTAGCCGAGCAGGTGGGTGAAGGAGATCTTGCCGCCCCGGGTGCGCTTGAGGTGGTTGTTGATGACGATCCGGTTGTCGAACATCAGCTTGGCCGGGATGGCGCGCACGCTGGTGGCCGTCGGCACCTGAAGCGACGCCGACATGTTCTTCACGACGGCGGCGGCGGCGCCGCGCAGCACCTGCACCTGTTCGCCTTCGGCAGGTGCCGGGGCGGCGGCCTTCGGCTTGGCGGGCGCGGGTGCAGATTCCTTCGGCTTGGCGGGCGCGGGCGCCTGCTCCTTGGCCGGCGCGGCTTTGGCTTCGGGGGCCGGCCGCGGTTCGGGCGGCGCGGTCGGTGCGGCGGGAGCCGACGGCTGCCCGTTGCCGGTCGTGGCGACTTTCTCGGTGGTGGGTTCGGGCGAGTAGTCGACCAGGAATTCATGCCAACTGGGGTCCACCGAGGAGGGATCCTCGCGGAACTTGCGATACATCTCCTCGACCAACCACTCGTTCTGTCCGAATGGTGATGATGAACTGCTCACGGCAGCTACTCGCCTCGATTCCGTCTTCACGGCAAGAGCCCCAAAGGACACCCGCCACTGGTGTTCTTGCCAGCCTGCGGTTACCCGCTTTCCGATGCCTAAAGGCTAACGCCTCCGGCGTCCGTCAGACATGCCGATCGGCTTATGGTTATTGCGTTCGTTGTGTCAGTTGCGCGTGCGGCTCTACGGCTGCGGTGACGGCAGCACGTGCAGCGTCGCCGGCCAGCGCGGCGGCGGGCTGCCGAACGCCATGCGGGCGTTGGCGATGATCCTCTTGCCCATCAACCGGTTGCCCCAGCCGCCGACGACGGCACCGATGCCGATCGGTAGCAGCTTGCCGAACGCGAGCGCCCCGCGCTTCAGTGCGTAACGCTTGACGAAGAACCTCAGCAGCCGCGAATTCAATTGAGACACAGCGGGCAGCGGCAACGTCGCGGCGCCATCGGCCAGCCACGCGCCGCTGGTGCGGCCCGGCCCGATCAGATCGGCGACCGCGTTCTTGCTGTCCTCGCCGACGAGCACCGCCAGTACCAGCGCGCGGCGGCGCTCGCGGTGATCGGCCGGTATCCCGTGCACCTCCGCGACCGCGAGCACGAAGACCGACGTGGCTTCGAGGAACAGAAAGGTTTCGCCGGCCACCGCCGACAACGCCATCAGCGTCCCGATTCCGGGGAACGCCGCGGCCGAACCGACGGCGGCGCCGCTGGCCATCACCGCGGCCAGGTAGTGCTTCTCCAGCTTGGTGACGATCTCGGCCGGGGTCGCGTCGGGATTGCCGTCACGCAGCCGCTCGACGTAGGCCCGTACCGCCGGGGCCTGCACACGGGAGCCCGATTCGATGATGTGGGACAGCGCGCGGACCGCAGCGCTGGGGTGGTCGTCGACGGTAGCCGGCAGCGTGCTCTTGGTGCTGGACCGAGCGCTCATCGCGGCCTCCTGATCGGGTAGCGGCTGGCTTTCAGGCTAACGCCTGTTCAACGAAGGGCGACGGGCGCGGGGTGCCCGGCAGTGACGGGGGTCACCGTCTAGGAAGAGCGGGAAGAAAATATTGATATGCGGTGCTAACCATCTTCATGGCAGTATCGCCCGATGTGGACCTGACAACCGCCGAATCCCTAGCAGCAGACCGCCAGTCGGCGACCCCTGGTCAAGTCCGGATGATCCTGGTGCTGGGCGCCATGGTGGCCCTCGGTCCACTGACCATCGACATGTACCTGCCGGCGCTGCCCGGGATCGCCGAAGAACTGTCCGTTTCGTCCTCGGTCGTGCAATTGACCCTGACCGGGACGCTGGCCGGGCTGGCGCTGGGCCAGCTGATTGTCGGACCGCTGTCGGACTCGCTGGGCCGCCGCCGGCCGCTGATGGCAGGCATCGTGCTGCACATGCTGGCGTCGGTGCTGTGCGTGCTGGCGCCGAACATCGCCGCACTCGGGGTGGCCCGCGTGCTGCAGGGGATGGGCGCCGCCGCGGCGATGGTTGTCGCCATCGCCGTCGTCGGTGATCTGTTCGCCGATTCGACCGCGGCGACCGTGCTGTCGCGGCTGATGCTGGTGCTGGGGGTGGCGCCGGTGGTGGCCCCGTCGCTGGGTGCGGCGGTGCTGCTGCAGGCCTCTTGGCATTGGGTGTTCGCCGCGCTCGTCGTGCTGGCCGGAGGGCTGCTGGTGCTGGCCGCCCTGGCGCTGCCGGAGACGCTGCCGGTTTCGCATCGGCGCCCGCTGCGGGTGCGCGGCATCGCCGCCACCTATGTCGAGCTGCTGCGCGACGCGCGCTTCGTCACCTTGGTGCTGGTCGCCGCGCTGGGCATGTCCGGCCTTTTCGCCTACATCGCGGGCGCGTCCTTTGTTTTGCAGGGCCGCTACGGTCTGGACCAGCAGGTCTTCGCGTTGGTTTTCGGCGCCGGCGCGGTTGCGCTGATCGGCGCCACGCAGTTCAACGTGGTGCTGCTGAGGCGGTTCGCCCCGCAGACCATCGTGCTGTGGGCGCTGGTAGCGGCCTCGTTGGCCGGGGTGGTCTTCGTCGGTCTGGCGGTGGCCCACGTCGGCGGTCTGCTCGGTTTCGTCCTGCCCGTCTGGGCGATTCTGGCCGCGATGGGCCTGGTCATTCCCAATGCCCCGGCGGTCGCGCTGTCCCGGCACAGCGACGCCGCTGGTACCGCGGCCGCGCTGCTGGGTGCCGCGCAGTTCGGTCTCGGCGCGGCGGTGGCTCCGCTGGTCGGGCTGCTCGGCAACGACGAGGTCGCGCTGGCGGTGGTGATGACGTCCGGCGTGGTGATCGCGTTGTTGGCGCTGTTCGCGGTGGACCTTCCGGCGGCCGAGGGCGACGACGCCGTCGCGGGGGACGCGCTGGCCGAACCGGCCTGACCGCGGTTAGGGCCGACCCCGACTTGTCGGGATTCCGGCGGGTCCGTAGCGTCGGCTGAATCGCTAACCAGTTCGTCGATACCTAGTCGATTCCGAGATGTCTCAAACGCTGACCGCCCGGCGACCGGCAAATGCCGCCACCACCAACCCGTGGAACGCGCTCTGGGCGATGATGGTCGGCTTCTTCATGATCCTCGTCGACGCGACCATCGTGGCGGTGGCCAATCCGTCCATCATGCAGAAGCTGGGCGCCCACTACGACGCGGTGATCTGGGTGACCAGCGCCTATCTGCTGGCCTACGCGGTGCCGCTGCTGCTGGCCGGCCGCCTCGGTGACCGGTACGGGCCGAAGAACCTGTACCTGGTCGGCCTGACCGTGTTCACCGCCGCGTCGCTGTGGTGCGGGCTGGCGGACAGCATCGAGATGCTGATCGCGGCCCGAGTGGTGCAGGGCGTCGGCGCGGCTCTGCTGACCCCGCAGACGCTGTCCTCGATCACCCGGATCTTCCCGGCCGAGCGGCGCGGCGTGGCCATGAGCGTGTGGGGCGCCACCGCCGGGGTCGCGACGCTGGTGGGTCCGCTGGCCGGCGGCGTGTTGGTCGACCGGCTCGGCTGGCAGTGGATTTTCTTTGTTAACGTGCCGATCGGGATCATCGGTCTGGGCCTGGCGGTCTGGCTGATCCCGGTGCTGCCCACCCAGAAGCACCGCTTCGATCTGCTCGGCGTCCTGCTCTCCGGGGTGGGCATGTTCCTGATCGTGTTCGCGCTTCAGGAAGGGCAGTCGCACAACTGGGCCCCGTGGATCTGGGGCACGATCGCCGGCGGCGTGGGCTTCATGGCCGCATTCGTGTTCTGGCAGGCGGTCAACACCAACGAGCCGCTCATCCCACTGAGGATCTTCCGCGACCGCGACTTCAGCCTGTCCAACCTTGGAATCGCAACCATCGGCTTCGTCGTGACGGCGATGGTCGTGCCGGTGATGTTCTACGCGCAGGCGGTCTGCGGGCTGTCGCCGACCCGGTCCGCGCTGCTGATGGCGCCGATGGCGATCGCGAGTGGGGTGCTGGCACCGTTCGTCGGCAGGATCGTCGACCGGTCCCATCCGCGGCCGATCGTCGGCTTCGGCTTCTCGGTGCTGGCGATCTCGCTGACCTGGCTCTCGATCGAGATGACGCCGGCGACGCCGATCTGGCGTCTGGTGTTGCCGATGGCGGCGATGGGCGTAGGCATGGCGTTCATCTGGTCTCCGCTGGCGGCCACCGCCACCCGGAACCTGCCAGCGCAGCTGGCCGGCGCCGGGTCGGGCGTCTACAACACCACCCGGCAGGTCGGGTCGGTGCTCGGCAGCGCCGGCATGGCGGCGTTCATGACGTCGCGGATCAGCGCGGAGCTGCCGCCGACGCGGACGGACGCGCCCCGCGGCGAGGGTTCGGTGACCGCGCTGCCCGGCTTCCTGCACGAGCCGTTCTCCGCGGCGATGTCGCAGTCGATGCTGTTGCCCGCGTTCTTCGCGTTGTTCGGTGTCATCGCCGCGCTGTTCCTGCTCGGCTTCGGGAACCAACCCGGCGATCGTCGCGCCGCAGCCCGCGACGACGACATCTCCGACGACCACACCGAAGCCACCGGCGTGCTTCACGGCGTCGGCCGTTACGCCGATAACGATGTGTACGTCGACGACGACGAATACCTCGAATACACCGTGTCCTGGGTCGAACCCGAACCGAGTTCGCCCGAACCGGACATCCGGGTCGACGAGCACGATCGGGACGACACCGAGCCGCTGGCCTTGCGCACCGAACATCTGCGCCGTGTACCGGCCGACACCTGGCACTGGGGGCACCTCCCGCGTGCGGGGGATGCCGCCGTCGAATCGTGGCAGCGCCCGCTGGACGAGCCACCGGAGCCGCCCCCCGTCGAGCCGACGCCCGAGCCCCGGCGCGAAGAATGGCATAGCATTTTCGACGAGCTCATCCGCGACGCGCCTCCTGTACCGAAGGATGGGCCGATCGGATTCGCGCACAACGGCTTTCACGTCGACGACGAATAGGGGTTCCAGCCGCTGCGCCGGCCTGACCCGGGCGGCCACAGCCGGCACGCAAGCCGTCACGCATCCGAGCGCCGGGCGCGCCATCAGCAACCCGAGGACAAGTCCGACGTATCACCATTGTGGCCCAGGGCCGTTGGCAGGCATTCCCGCATCGACCCCGACGACGCGCCGAGCCACCGCCACGGCCGGCACTCGATGCCCGGACACGACTAATCGAACAGCACCGCCGGGTTGAGGTAGCCGGACGGGTCGAACGCTGCCTTGACCTTTCGCATGGCCGCGATATCGGCGTCCGTGCGCGACATTCCGACATAGTCGCGCTTGCGGCTGCCGACGCCGTGCTCGGAGCTGACGTTGCCGCCGCTACGCGCGATCAACGCCATCATCGCCGTATACAGTTCGGATTCCCGGTCGGCGTCCAGTGCGCACCGCAGCAGGTTCAGGTGAAGGTTGCCCTCGCCGATGTGCCCGAACAGCACTGGAATCGCGTCGGGGGCGTGCATGGCGACCAACTCGCCCGATTCGACGGCGAATGCCGCGATGCCCGACAACGGCAGCGACACATCGAATTTCAGCGGTGGACCGTACACGCCGAGGATCTCGGCCACCGATTCGCGGACCTGCCACAGCCGCTGCTGCGCGTTGGCGTCCACCCCGACGGCCGGCTCGCCACACAACCGCGCACTCTCGAGGGCGTCGGCCAGCCGCTCGGTCTGGTCGTCCCCCGCAACCGGGTGGTGCCCCCAGTCGCCGGCCAATTCGATGAGCAGCTGCCAGGCGCCCTCGACCGGGGCCGCCACACCGAGGTGCTCGGCGGTCAGCGCGCTGGCGCGCGCGTCGATCAACTCCAGCGCGGCGATGCCGTCCATATCGCGGAAGGTGCGGCCGGTCTCGACGAGGGCCTCGAGGTCGGCGAACCCGCAGATCGCCGTCACCCGCTGCCTCGGTGTCGGATGCAGCCGCAGATCCAGCGCGGTGATGACGCCGAGCGTGCCCTCGGCGCCGACAAACAGCGACGCCAGGTCGTATCCGGTGTTGTCGCGGCGCACCCGGCTGTGCCGGTGCACCACCGACCCGTCCGGCAGCGCCACGTCCAGTCCGATGACCTGTTCGCCCATGTTGCCGTAGCGCACCGTGCGCAGCCCGCCGGCGTTGGTCGACGCCATGCCGCCCACGGTGGCCGAGTCCCGCGCGGCCAGGTCCACACCGAACAGCAGCCCCGTGGTGGCGGCGGCGCGCTGCACATCGGCCAGCGTCACACCCGCACCGACCTGTACCCGCCGCTCGACGACGTCGACCTCACCGACATCCCTTAGCCGTTCGGTGGACAGCAGCACGTCGTCGTGCTCGGGCACCGTGCCGGCCACCAGCGATGTCCGCCCGCCCTGCACCGTGACGAACACGCCGGCGTCGCGGCAGGCCCGCAGCACCGCGGCCACCTCGTCGGTCGAACCCGGTCGCACCAGCGCACTGGCCCGGCCGCGGTAGCGTCCGGTGTGATCGACCGTTCGACCCGCCAGCACATCGGGATCGGTGCTGACATGAGCAGCACCGACGATCGCGGCCAGCCGGTCGGTCAGCGTTTCGCTCATTGCGACGGAGTCTCACACGGCGACAGCGCCATGAACGCACCCAGGTCGACCAGGCCGGCGGGGGTAGACGGCAGATAGTCGGTCAGCATCGGCGACCGCACGATGATGGCGAGATACATCGCCCGGCTGATCGCGACGTTGAGCCGATTGCGGTGCAGCAGAAACGAGATTCCGCGCGGCACGTCGTCGATCGTCGACGCCGCCATCGACACGAACACCACCGCGGCCTGGCCGCCCTGGATTTTGTCCACGGTGCCCACCCGGACATCGTCGAGCCCGGCGTCACGCAGATGCTGCCGCACCCGCAACACCTGCGCGTTGTACGCGGCCACCACGAGCACGTCGTCGGCGCGCAGGGGCCGCGAGTCGCCGCCGTCGGTCCACGATGTCCCGATCAGCCCGCGGACCTCCTCGACGATTCTTTGCGCCTCTTCGGTGCTGGCGGTGTCGTTGTCGACGTGCCTGACGCACAACGTGCGCAACCCCGGGGCATGACCTTCGAGATGCCTGGCGGCGGTGTCGGGGTGCGCCACCAGCCGGTTGTCGTACGACAGGGCCGAAACCGCTTGGCACACCGCGGGATGCATGCGACGCGTCTGGGCGAGGAAGTAGCCGAACTCGTCGGGCAGCACATCGCGGCCGTCGACCAGCCAGCCCAGCGCCGAGGTATCCACCGGTTCCGGATGGGTGCCGGTGCTCACCTCATCGAGCTGTTGCGGGTCGCCGAGCAGCAGAAGGTTTCGCGCGGCGCGCGCGACGGCGATGGTGTTGGCGAGGGAGAACTGACCGGCCTCGTCGATGACCACCAGGTCGAGGCTGTCCGGCACCACCCGGTTGTCGTTGGAGAAGTCCCACGCGGTGCCGCCGATGACGCAGCCGGCATTCGCGTCGATGAAGGCCGCGTACTGACTGTCCCGGATCACCTGCCAGGTCGGTGCCGGGTCGTGCGGTGTCTTCTTGGCCACCAGCGACGGGTCGACCCCGGCGTCGACGACCGCTTTGAGGACATTCTCGACCACCGCGTGTGACTGTGCGACAACGCCTATGCGCCAATTGTTTTCGTTCACCAGCCGGGCGATCACGTGGGCCGCGGTGTAGGTCTTGCCGGTGCCGGGCGGACCGTGCACCGCGATGTAGGACCGGTCCAGGTCGAGCAGCGCCGCGGTGATGGACTCGATGTCGGTGCCGGTGCGGGGCGGTGGACCGCCGGAAACGGTGTGCGGTGGTCGCCGGCACAGGATGTCGACCACGGCGCTGCGCGGCAGCCGCGGCGGCGCCTGACGCAGGGTCTCCGACGCTTCGAGTGCGAGTTCCTCGACGGCGTGCTGCTGGCTGTCGGTCTTGAGCGGAAACCCGGGAGCAACCGCCATCGGTAGATGATCGAAAGGCCCCGTCTCGGGCTGCATTTCCTCGATGACGATCTGTACCGGCACACCGGCCACGTCCTGGGCGATCTCGCGCAGGGTTGCGGTGCCCGCCGCCCGGCGTTCCGGATGGCCGTCGTCCATGCCGGGCGGTGCCGGCCGCTCGTAGAGCGCGCAGACCTGTTTGCCCGTGACCAGCGCGCCGTTGAGCAAAGCGCCGCTCAATGCCACGTGCCGGCGGGGTTTGCGCTTGCCGGGCGGGAGATGCCAGTCCGCGATGACGGCGGCGTGATCCACGCGGAACACACCCGAGGTGTCGCCCCACTCGTCGACCGGGCTGATCAACCGGTCGAAGTGGGCCCACCAGTGCGGCTTTCGCTCCCGGACGTAATAGCCGCGGGCGGCATTGATCAGCGCGGCGCCCATCTGCTCCGGATCCCGCGAACCGCTGACCGCAGGGTCACCGGCGAAGCCGGTCAGGACCGCGGCGATGTCGTCGTCGGGCGGGACGGGCTCGCCGGGTGGAGCGGGCCGGGTGAGGTGGGTGACGCCGTGCTCGAATGCCAGGAGCAGCAGTTGGTTTCGCAGCCTCTGCGTCGAGTGGCAGTCGTAAAGGTTGTAGTCCTCGATCTCCTTGAGCACCCCCGCCGCCTCGTCGGCGCGGCCGGCCTGCAGCAGCGCGGTGTAGCGCGCGTACTGGGTGATGGAGTCCGCGGCCGTGGTGACGTCGCCGGAGCGGCGGTCGTTTCCCATGTACAGCGGCTCCAGCGCCTTGAGCCCGTACGATTCGGCGCCGACGCGAATGCTCTTGCGCACCACCGGAAGAAGGTCGACCAGCACGTCGTCGCGCAGCAGATCGTCCACCTGGTCCTCGCCCACGCCGTACCGGGCGGCCAGATGCAGCAGCGCGGTCTTCTCGTAGGCGCCGTAGTGGTAGATGTGCATGTTCGGGTAGCGCCTGCGACGCTTGCGCACCAGCGTCAGGAAATCGGTCAGCGCCTTTCGTTCGCTGGGCCGGTCATGCGCCCACAGCGGCCGGAAGCCGCCGTCGCGCTCCAACACCCCGAACAGATACTCCAGGCCCCAGGTCACACCGTCGTCCGTCCACAGCGGGTCGCCCTCGAAGTCGAAGAACAGGTCCCCGGGATTGGGTTGGGGGAGTGCGCCGAGCGGTTCGGCGTCGAACACCTCGATCTGCGGTTCGCCGGTCTCGCGTTCGGCAACCTGCAACCGCGCCTGCGCCTTAAGCGTCGTCAGCGTGCTCTCGGCCATGCCCTCGACCGACCCGACGTGGGCGGCGAGATCGGCGACCGTGTTGATCCCGGCCTCGATGAGTGTGGCGCGCTGGGTCGACCGCATGTTGGCAACCAGCACCAGATCGTCGTGCTCACGGACGTGCGGCTCGCAGGCCGGGCAGCGCAGGCATGCCCGAACCTCGTCGTCGTCCCAGTTCGCGGGCGCGCCGCCGGCCAGGTGGCGGTCCAGCAGCTGCTCCAGTGCGGCCCGCTGTTGTCGGTACACCGGGATCAGGTCGTCGACCGGGTAGTCGACAACCGACCGGTCGCCCAGGATGAGCCCCGCGGTGGGCGCCACGGGCACACCCATGGCGCGCAGCGCGTCGGCGTACCCGGCGATCTGCAGCAGCGCCGCGATCTTTGCGCGCCGCGCCAGTTTGGTGTCCAGCACCCGGTACGCGTCGCCGTCCGCGACCACGAAGTCGGCGAAACCCACGAACCGGCCGTCGAACAGCGCGGCCTGGTATACCACCGCCGGTTCGCGCTCGAACGCCGCCGTGGTGGCATGGGCGGCGGCCTGAAACGCCGCCAGCGTGTAGGCGGGCCGGCCGATGCGGACCACGCCGTCGCCGTAGCGACCGACGAACTCCTCGAGGGTGCGAAGTTCGTGTGCGTCACCGAGCTCGGCCGTGCGCCTCAGCAATTCGTCATCGTCGGCCTCGACCGCGGGGCCGCGACCGAGCTTGGCATCGAATGCGCGCAGCAGGGCGTATTCGCACCTCGAGGCGGCCGCGAGGTCCGATGCGCTGTAGATGACTTGATCGTCGGCGACGAACATGTGGCAACTGTAGGTGAGAGGGCCGACAGCCGAGCTCAGCCGCCGGTGTTGCCGATGAGCTCCACGCCGTTGCCGTTCCAGCGGAACTTCACGATGCTGTCCAGCCCTTCAGTGTCGCTGGAATACCGCAGTGCCACGGTGTCGCCGGTGCTCGCCGACGTGTCGATGCCGTTGAAACCGTAGGTGTCCGGCACGCCGGTCGGGATGAACTGGCCGAGGTGGAACATGACGGCACGGGTGTTCGGGTTGTCGGCGTTGGTATTGGCCTTGACGACGACCGCCGACAGTTGCGCGCATTCGTTGTAGTTGCCCGCCAGCGGTTCGGGACTCCAGGCCTGGCTGCTGCGCGGGTCGCGGGGCAGCTCCGAGACCGCCTTGGCGATCTCGGGCGCGGCGAGGTTCACCGCGCACGGGTCGGCAGGCGCGGTCGGCCCGGCGCTGCTGGTCGGGGGGGACTTCGGCGGTGCGGCCGTCGACGCCCCGCTCGCCACATTCGGCTCGGGTGTCTTGGCGACGGTGGAGTCGCCCGACCCGCAGCCCGCGAGCGCCAGCATCGCCGCCGCGACCCAGAACACCCACCTCACAACAGGGCAGGCTACCGCCACCTCGCCCGGCGTTCCGGCAGGCGCGCGGCCGGGAATCGCGGACGCTGGCCTTAGACTGCAAGTCCTATGACGTCCCCCGAGCTGGATGCGCCCGGCGCCGACCTGACCTTCGCTGACCTGCATATTCACCCGTCGGTGCTGCAGGCCGTCGGTGACGTCGGCTACGAGACGCCCTCGGCGATCCAGGCGGCCACCATCCCGGCGATGATGGCCGGCTCCGACGTCGTCGGGCTGGCCCAGACCGGCACCGGCAAGACCGCCGCGTTCGCGATCCCCATCCTGTCCAAGATCGACACCACCAGCAGGACCACCCAGGTCCTGGTACTTGCCCCCACCCGGGAGTTGGCGCTGCAGGTGGCCGAGGCGTTCGGCCGCTACGGTTCCCGCCTGCCGCAGGTCAACGTGCTGCCGATCTACGGCGGATCGTCCTACGGCGTGCAGTTGGCGGGGCTGAAGCGTGGCGCGCAGGTGGTCGTGGGCACGCCTGGCCGGGTCATCGACCATCTCGAACGCGGCACCCTGGACCTGTCCCGGCTCGACTTTCTGGTGCTCGACGAGGCCGACGAGATGCTGCAGATGGGCTTCGCCGAGGACGTCGAACGCATCCTCGCCGACACCCCCGAGTACAAGCAGGTGGCACTGTTCTCGGCGACGATGCCACCGGCGATCCGAAAGATCACCACCAAGTACCTGCACGACCCCGTCGAGGTGACGGTCAAGGGGAAAACCACCACGGCGGAGAACATTTCGCAGCGCTACATCCAGGTGGCGGGCCCGCGGAAAATCGATGCGCTCACCCGGGTGCTGGAGGTCGAGCCGTTCGAGGCGATGATCGTGTTCGTCCGCACCAAGCAGGCCACCGAAGACGTCGCCGAAAGGCTTAGGGCGCGCGGCTTTTCGGCGGCGGCGATCAACGGCGACATTCCGCAGGCCCAGCGCGAGCGCACCATCGCCGCGCTCAAGGACGGCAGCATCGACATCCTGATCGCCACCGACGTGGCGGCCCGCGGCCTTGACGTCGAGCGCATCAGCCACGTGCTGAACTACGACATCCCTCAGGACACCGAGTCCTATGTGCATCGCATCGGGCGCACGGGCCGGGCCGGGCGATCCGGCGCGGCGCTGTTGTTCGTCACACCGCGGGAACGCCACCTGCTCAAGGCGATTGAGAAGGCCACCCGCCAGAAGCTGACCGAGGCCGAGCTGCCCAGTGTCGAGCACGTCAACGCCCAGCGGGTGGCGAAGTTCCGCGATTCGATCAGCGACGCGCTCGGCGCCCCGGGGTTCGATTTGTTCCGCAGCATGATCGAAGACTACGAACGCGAGAGCGACGTGCCGATGGCCGATATTGCCGCCGCGCTGGCGTTGCAGTCCCGCGACGGGGAGCAGTTCCTGATGACCGAGCCGCCGCCGGAGCGCCGCCGCCGTGACGACAGGCCGGAGCGATCCGAGAAGCCGGCGCGCAAACCGGGCCAGGGCTTTGCGACATATCGCATCGATGTCGGCAAGCGGCACAAGATCGGCCCGGGGGCGATCGTGGGCGCCATCGCCAACGAGGGCGGCTTGCACCGCGGCGATTTCGGGCATATCACCATCAGGCCGGATCACTCGCTCGTCGAGCTGCCGGCCAAGCTGCCCCGCCAGACGCTGAAAGCGCTTGAGCGCACCCGCATTTCCGGTGTGCTGATCAACCTGCAGCCCGATCGCGGCCCGGGGAAGTCCCACTGGAAGCCCAAATGACCCTGTCCAAGGGGCTTGACGCCCAGGGTGGTCTCGAGTCGATCTCCAAAGCCGAGCGGGTCGCGTCGCTCACCGGGATTCGGGCCGTCGCCGCGATTCTCGTGATGGCCACCCACGCCGCCTACGCGACGGGCAAGTACAGCCACGGCTATGTCGGCCTTGTCTATTCACGCATGGAGATCGGCGTCCCGATCTTCTTTGTGCTGTCCGGGTTCCTGTTGTTCGGGCCGTGGGTGAAGTCCGTGGCGACCGACGGTCCCGCGCCGTCGGTGCGCCGATATGCGTGGCACCGGGTGCGGCGGATCATGCCGGCCTACGTCGTCACCGTGCTGGTGGCCTACCTCATCTACCACTTCCGCACGGCCGGACCGAATCCCGGGCACACCTGGATGGGGTTGTTCCGCAACCTGACGCTGACCCAGATCTACACCGACCACTTCCTGTACAACATGCACCAGGGCCTCACCCAAATGTGGAGCCTGGCAGTGGAAGTGGCGTTCTACGTGGCGCTGCCGATGTTGGCCTATCTGCTGCTGGTGCTGCTGTGCCGTCGGCGGTGGCGGCCGGCGCTGCTGCTGACCGCGCTGACGGGTCTGGCGATCCTCACGCCGTTGTGGCTGATCCTCGTTCACAGCACCGACTGGCTGCCCGGCGGCGCGAGGCTGTGGCTGCCCAGCTATTTGGCGTGGTTCGTCGGCGGCATGATGCTGGCCGTCCTGCAGGCCATGGGCGTGCGCGCGTACGCGCTGGCGTGCATTCCGCTGGCGTTGGTGTGCTACCTCATCGTCTCCACCCCGATTGCGGGCGAGCCCACCACCTCACCCGCCAATCTGCGGGAGGCGCTCGCGAAGGCCTGCTTCTACGCCGTGATCGCCACGCTGGCGGTGGCGCCGCTGGCCCTGGGAGATCGGGGTTGGTACGCCAGGTTGCTGGCCTCCCGGCCGATGGTGTTCCTGGGCGAAATCTCCTACGAGATCTTCCTCATCCACCTGGTGACGATGGAGCTGGTGATGGTCGCGATCCTGCGCTACCCGATCTACACCGGCTCGATGGGGATGGTTTTCGCCGCGACGTTTGCGGTGACGATCCCGCTGGCCTGGCTGCTGCACCGCTTCACCCGCGTGAAGGCGTAGCCCACATCGCCGGATCGGCAATTAGGTTATGCTGCCCTAAATTGTTGAGACGAAGGTGAGGATGCATGGCCGAGCAGAAGCCGTCGCGGGGTTGGCAGGGCGCGGTGCTGAAGCTGCTGCGCGCGGGGGACTACCGGCTGACCGCAACCGGCAGGCGCGAGATCAGCCCGCACTACCTGCGGCTGAGCTTCGACGGGGGCGGGCTGCTCACCGACCGGCCGCTGCCCCGACGATGTGGATCCGTGTGTGGTTCGCCGACGGCGACAAGCGGCACCAGCGCGGCTACACACTCGTCGATCCGGACCCGGCCGCCGACACCGTCGACGTCGACTTCGCCCTGCACGACGGCGTGGCCTCGCGCTGGGCGCAGGAGGCCCAGCCCGGCGACACCATCGAGGCGACGGTGCTGGGCAGCAACCTCACGCTGCCCGAGCCGCGGCCGGCCGGCTACGTCATCGTCGGCGACACCGGACATCACCTGGGTGGACCGCAAGAACGCCGGCGAGGCCCCGGTGGAGGCGGTCAGCTCGTCGGCGTTCGACGCGTCGGATCACTTCGGCTGGGTCGCCTGCGACAACCGCACCACCCGCGCGGTGGCCCGCATCTTCCGCGAGGACTACAAGATTTCGCGCAAATCGGTTAAGGCGCAGGCGTATTGGGTGGCCTGACGGTGGTCAGGAGACCAACGCAAGGTCCTCCGCCGGGGCAGCCGATGTCGTGATGTTGGACGCGAACCGCAGGTTCTGGTCGTCGACCGGGCCCTCGCGCAGCATCTTGGCGTCGTAGTTGTAGTCCATCGTCATGCGCCAGGGTCCGTCGTCGCCTTGGCGGGGGAACTGGTCGATGGCCCGCTGGACGTAGCCGGCGCCGATGCCCAGCAGGGGCTGAGTGGCCATCTGCGGGTTACTGATCTGCGGGTAGCAGATGTTGTGGCCGTTGGCATCCATATGGGCGAGCAGCCGAGTGAAATGGTCACCCACCAGGCCAACCTTCATGGTCCATGACGTGTTGGTGTAGCCGAACGTGAATGCGAAGTTCGGAACGCCGTCCAGCATCAGGCCTTTGAACGCCACCTTGTCGGCCACGTTCACCTCGACGCCGTCCACGATCATCGTCACGCCGCCGAAAGCCTGAAGGTTCAGGCCGGTGGCGGTCACGATGATGTCGGCCTCGAGTTCGCGCCCGGATTCGAGCTTGATGCCGTGCTCGGTGAAGGTTTCGATGCGGTCGGTGACCACCGAGGCGTCCCCGTCGCGGATGGCCTTGAACAGGTCGCCGTCGGGAACGACGCACAGCCGCTGGTCCCACGGGTTGTAGGCGGGCCTGAAGTGCTCATCGACGGGATAACCCTTGGGCAGTCGCTGGGCATTGAGGTAGCGGATCACCTTCTTGGCGGTGCGGGGATACCGCTTGCATAACCGGTAGATCGCGCGCTGTTGAATGAGGTTCTTGCGCCGGGTGATCGCGTAGGCCAGGTTTTCGCCGAGCAACCCGCGCAACGCGTTGGCGATGGTGTCCTCCGACGGCAGCGGGATGACATAGGTGGGAGAGCGCTGCAGCATCGTCACATGCGCGGCGGTGCCGGCCATCGACGGGATCAAGGTAACCGCGGTAGCGCCGCTGCCGATCACGACGACGCGCTTACCGCTGTAGTCCAAGTCTTCCGGCCAGTGCTGGGGATGCACGATCGGGCCCCGGAAGCGGTCACGACCCTTGAATTCGGGGGTGAACCCTTGGTCGTAGCGGTAGTAGCCGCCGGCGCAGTACAACCAGCCGCAGCTCATCGTCAGCCGCTCGCCGGTGTCGGCCCGCTCGATCTCGATGAGCCACCGGGCGTCATCGGTTGACCAGGCGGCACTGAGCACCTTGTGGTGGAGCCGGATCTTGTCGTCGATGCGGTTCTCGGCGGCCGTCTCACGCAGGTAGTCGAGGATCGCGGGCGCGCCGGCGATAGCCTTGTCGTTCTCCCAGGGCTTGAACTCATAGCTGAAGGTGTGCAGGTCCGAGTCGGAGCGAATGCCGGGGTAGCGGAACAGATCCCATGTTCCACCCGTTGCGCCGCGAGCCTCCAGGATCGCAAATGTCTTGCCGGGCTGCTGGGTCTGCAGGTAGTACGCCTGCCCGATACCGGAGATGCCGGCGCCGACGATCAGCACGTCGACATGCTCGATGCCGGTCGTGACGGAGGTCGTGGTCATTTGTGACTCCTCTGGGTGCAGGACGTGGTTGTGAGCTCAATCATCGAGGAGAAGCCAGTCCGAACAAAGGTCAAAGTGCATCGATATTGCCAATTCATGGTGCAGACTGCACCACAGGTCTAGCGTCGAGAACATGGAGTGGGAGCGCCCGTCGAACCGGGTACGCGAGTTGTTCCGAAGGGGTGCCCAGCTCATCCTGAACACCGAATCCGAATGGATTGAGGCAATCGACCACGCGACACTCTCGGCGGCGAACGTGCAGGAACTCGCCGACGACCCGGTCCTCTCTGCGGCGACCCGCAGCAGCACCCGCGCCAACCTGCTGCATTGGGCCGCGGCCAATGTGCGCGATCCGGGGGCGCCGGTCCCGGCCAACCTCGGTCCCGAACCCCTCAGCATCGCCCGCGATCTGGTGCGCCGCGGACTCAACGAATCGTTTCTCCAGGCCTACCGCGTCGGCCAGAACGTCGCGTGGCAGCGGTGGATGTCTACCGCGTTCGATCTCGCGTCGGATCCCGACGAGCTGCGAGAACTGCTCGACGTATCGGCTCGGTCGCTGTTCGAGTTTGTCGACGCCACGATCGCGGGCATCGCTGAGCAGATTCAGGTCGAGCGTGACGAACTGACCCGGGGCACGCATGCCGAGCGGCTCGAAGCAGTCGCGCTCATTCTCGACGGAGCGCCGATCAGCAGGCAGCGCGCCGAGGCGCGCCTCGGGTACCGCCTCGAACAGTTCCATACCGCGGCCGTGGTCTGGAGCGATGACGCGGAGTCCGGCCAATTGCAGCGCGCGACCGAAGCTTTGGTGCAAACTGCCGGCGCACAGAACCCACTCAGCGTTATCGCGAGTGCAGCGACCCGCTGGGTGTGGATACCGGGCAACGCCGCACCAGATCTTCGCCGCCTGGAGGAGGTGACGGACCAGATGCCGGGGGTTCGTATCGCTGTCGGATCGACCGCCCGCGGCATCGAGGGGTTCCGCAGAAGTCACCTCGACGCGATCACCACGCAGCGCTTGCTGGCCCGCCTGAACTCGACACAGCGCGTCGCCAGCTTCGAGACCGTGCAACTTGTCTCATTGGTCACCCAGGACCCCGATCGGGCCGACCAGTTCATCAAGCAGACGCTTGGCAAGCTCGAGGCGGCCAGCCCGGAACTTCGTGCGACGGTACTGACCTTCGTGAACGAACAGTGCAATGCGTCGCGTGCGGCGGCGCGCCTCTTCACTCACCGAAACACCTTGCTGCGCCGGCTTTCCCGGGCGGAGCAGCTACTGCCGCGACCGCTCGAGGAGAACAGCGTAGACGTCGCCGTCGCGCTGGAGATGGTGCACTGGAGCGGCAGCAGCAACGCTTGATCAACGCCTCAGCAGACTGCGCGACGGGCAACGCAAAGCACTGGAACCCGGCAGAGATCGACTTCGCTCTGGACGCCAAGGATTTCGCGGCGCTGACCGACGACGAGCGTCGGTCCGTTGCTGAACTTTCCGATGCCGAAGTCGATGCTCGTGCCGTAGGTGCCGTGGGGCATCGTGGCCGGAACCGTGTCCGGGCCATTCGAATCAACTCCCGTGTCGGGAAATGATAAGAATATGTCGGGAATTGGCAAGACCCGCGACGGCACAGTCGACGATCCTGTTGCTGCGTAGACACCTCATCCGAATCGACGGCCGAGCGTCTCGACAAACGAGTTCATATCAAATTCCAATCGCTTATTAAGCGGAGAAATAGGAGCGAAACATGTCTCATCGCCATCGCGATCATGACCTTCATGGTCTGGTGCTCGTCCCACTAGTCATCACCGGAGCTCACTCATGACGCGCACGATCGAACATGGCAATCGAAACGGTTACGCCTCCCTGGGCACCGGCGGCTTGAGCCAGGAATCCTTTCCGATGCGCCTGTTCGCGAAGGGCAACGCCAAGCACTGGAACCCGGCAGAGATCGACTTCGCTCAGGACGCCAAGGATTTCGCGGCGATGACCGACGACGAGCGCTTGATGACCATCACGCTGGCGGCGCAGTTCATGGCCGGAGAGGAGTCGGTGACCCAGGACCTCCAGCCGTTCATCGCCGCGATGGCGGCGGAGGGCCGGCTCGCGGACGAGATGTATCTGACCCAGTTCGTGTACGAGGAGGCCAAGCACACGCTGTCCTTCCGGCTGTGGTTCGACGCCGTCGGCCTTACCCAGGACCTGCACGAGCACGTTGAGTTCAACGACCCCTACATCCAGATCTTCACCCGAGAACTGCCGGCCAGCCTGTACGCCCTGGAGCAGGACTCCAGCGCGCGCAACCAGATTCGCGCGTCCGTCACCTACAACCATGTCATCGAGGGGGCGCTCGCACTGACCGGCTACTACGCCTGGCAGAAGGTGTGCACCAGCCGCGGAATCCTGCCCGGCATGCAGAGGATCATCAAGCATATCGGCGACGACGAGCGTCGACACATGGCGTGGGGCACCTTCACCTGCCGCCGCCACGTCGCGGCCGATGACGGACTCTGGCAGGTCGTCAACGACCGCATGGGCGAGCTGATGGGCCTCGCGACGGAAACTGTGGACGCGACCTTCCGCAGGTTCGACAACGAGCCGCCGTTCGGGATCGACCCCGACGAGATGACCGCCTACGCGATGGACAAACTCACCCGCCGGCTCGGAGCGATCGAATCCGCCCGGGGCGCCGACCTGCTCACTATCGACCGGGACGCTTCACCGGAGGCGCTGGAGGAAAAGTTCCACTCGGAGGACCAGCTAGTGATGACGGGCTAAGCCTCGACCGCAACTTATTCATGTTTATGTCGAAAGAGCCCTAGCAACTGCATCTTTCGGGGTTACCCGTGCTCTGGCGACGGCGGCACAAGTAGGCCGGTTCGGTACTGCCGAGGTGTCTTTCCGAACCAACGCTGGCATGACCGGTTAAGGGTGCTCTGTTCTGCGTAGCCGAGCAGGCCGGCGATCTGGCTGAGATGCAACCCCGGCTCGGCGAGGTATGTCCCCGCCAGGGTGCGACGTTCCCGGTCGATCAGGTCCTGACAACGCACGCCCTCCGTGAGTAGGTGTCGTTGCAGGGACCGCGGATGCATCGCGAGTTGGTCTGCGATGGCGTCGACGGTGCATTGGCCGGTGGGCAACAGCCGGCGGATCAGCTCCGCCACGCGTTCCGACAGCGACGCTGTGGGCGGAAGGTAGTTGGACTCAAGGTATTTCGCCGCAATGCGTTTGGCCTCCGGATCAGCGCTCTCGATCCGTCTGCCGGCTAAGCGCTCGGATATCTTGAATCCGCACCACGTCTGTCCGAAGCGCACCGGGCAACCCAGCGCTTCTCGGTAAGCCGCGCCCGGACCCTGTTGGTCGTGCGTGAAAGAAATCGCGCTGGGCCGCGCCTCCTGTCCGGCCAGCAGTCGAACGATCCGGACCACGATGGCCATGCTGAGCTCGTACCCCTGCACCACCGAGGTAAGTCCCGATTCGGTCACCTCGTAGGTGAACGTAAGGCCGGTCTTCGGGGTGCGCGGCGCGAGTGTCAGCTTCAACGCGGGTGAATGGACATAGAGGTACCGCCCGATCATCTCTAACCCACTGAGCACGGTCTGCGCGTTCCGCGCGATCACCGCGATGGGCCCGAGGATATCCAGGCCCTGCCACCGCGACAGGCGAAGTCCGAAGTCCGGACAACCCAGATCCTCGGCGCTGGCCTCCAGCATGCGCACGTAAGCATCGAAGGAGATGAACGCGTCCTCGTGGTTCTCAATACCCGGTGGAATACGGAAGCGCTTCAAGAACAGCTGCGGGTCCCCACCGAGCTCCTGCACCAGCTCGCCGTACCCCCACAGAGTGGTGGCCCGGAGCAGGCTGCCCATTCGATCAACTCCCTCGTGTCGGGAAATGATAAAAGAATGTCGGAGATTGTCAAGACTCGCGACCGCGCCAACGACCACCGTGTTTGTGCACGCCCTGTGCGCACATCACAGGTCAGGTGGCGGCTCGACCCCACCGGTCACATCACACCGCAGGAGATCCCCCAATGCCCGTCGACCGCAGCACTCTGTTCATCGATGGTGGCTGGGTGGCGCCGTCCACGTCATCCCGCGTCACGGTGCTGAACGCGGCGACCGAGGACGTCCTCGGGCACGGCGCCGGAAGCTGACATTGCCGACGTGGATCGAGCGGTGGCGGCCGCGTGTTCCGCTGTCGACAACTCCGAGTGGTCGGCCACGACCCCGGCGGATCGGGCTGCCGCGATGAACCGGTTCGCGGACGAATTGGAAAAGCGCTCAGGCGAATTGACGCGAACCGTGGGAGGCTAAGGCTTTCGATCTGCTGGCTCGAGTCACCGGCTCGTCCTATTAGCGGATCACCGCCACGGTGGTGGCGAAGTTCTTCCCGTGGGCGAAGTAACCACCAGACCAAAGCCGTCGACATCGCGCTCTAGAAAGGGACACCACAATGAAAACCACTGCTGCAGTACTCCTTGAGGCGGGCAAGCCGTTCGAACTGATGGAGCTAGATCTCGACGGGCCCGGGTCTGGCGAGGTGCTGATCAAGTACACCGCCGCAGGACTGTGCCATTCGGATCTGCACCTCACAGACGGCGACCTGCCACCGCGGTACCCGATCGTGGGTGGCCATGAGGGCTCCGGGGTCATCGAGGAGGTGGGCCCCGGCGTCACCAAGGTCAAGCCCGGCGACCACGTGGTGTGCAGCTTCATCCCGAACTGCGGGACCTGCCGCTACTGCTCGACCGGCCGTCAGAACCTCTGCGATATGGGAGCCACTACCCTGGAAGGCTGCATGCCGGACGGCAGTTTCCGATTCCATTCCAAGGGAACGGATTTCGGCGGCATGTGCATGCTCGGCACATTCGCCGAGCGGGCCACCATCTCGCAACACTCGGTGGTCAAGGTGGACGAATGGCTGCCGCTGGAAACTGCGGTGCTGGTCGGCTGCGGCGTACCGTCCGGTTGGGGTACCGCGGTCAATGCCGGAAACCTCCGGGTGGGCGACACGGCCGTCATCTACGGGGTCGGAGGCCTGGGCATCAATGCGGTCCAGGGCGCGATCTCCGCCGGCTGTAAGTACATAGTGGTGGTGGACCCGGTAGCACTCAAGCGCGAGACCGCGCTCAAGTTCGGCGCCACCCATGCCTTCGCCGATGCCGCCGGCGCCGCAAAGAAGGTCGACGAACTCACCTGGGGGCAGGGCGTCGACGCCGCGCTGATCCTGGTGGGCACCGTAGACGAAGAGGTTGTCTCCGCGGCGACCGCGGTGATCGGCAAGGGCGGCACCGTCGTCATCACCGGGTTGGCAGACCCAGCCAAACTCACCGTGCACGTATCCGGAGCCGACCTGACGCTGCATGAGAAGACGATCAAGGGGTCGCTGTTCGGTTCATCCAATCCGCAGTACGACATCGTGCGGCTGCTGCGACTCTACGACGCCGGTCAGCTGAAACTGGACGAGCTCGTGACTCGTACCTACACCCTCGAGCAGGTGAACCAGGGCTACCGAGACCTGCGGGACGGCAAGAACATCCGCGGCGTGATCATTCACTAATGCGCTAGAGGGAGGCCGCCGCTCAGGTGGCATGTGGATACAGCACGGCGACCCAGATCTCTTCCAGCACTGACGCGACCGCATCCGGGCGGGCGTGGTCCATCGTGACCCGCTCCGTCATGTAGTTGACGTTGAGAAGTATCAGCGCGCGTGCGACCTCATTGGGTTTGGCGACTTTTGTGAGGCCCTGACGCTTCTCGCGGCGGATGAGTTTGGCGGTCTGATCGATGTACTCCTGAACGACTCCGCCGCGAAAGTACCGCTGGGCATCCTCGTCGTGGTGTGAGGCCTCGTTCATCGCCGCCAGCACCTCGGCGTGCCGGCTCCAGATCAGGGCGACATCGCGCAACCCTTGCCGCAATGCGGCGACGCGATCGGGGTTTTCGTTTTCGAGCCAGAATCGCGTGGCGGCGAACATCTCGCCGGCGATCCGGTCGACGAGTCGCATGACCAGTTCGTTGCGGTCCTTGAAATAGTTGTAGAAGTTCGACCGCCGCATGTTCGCCGCAGCCGCGACGGCATCGATCGTGATATCGCGGAAGCGGATCTCCTTGAGCAGCGTCTCCGCCGCGTCGAGTATCTGCCGCTCGGCGTCCTCGGGCTTGCGTCTTATCCGCCGTTTCGCGGTCATCGACGTCAGCCTAGCGTCGGGAGGGACAGCCGAACTTAACGACACGACGTCGACAATCACCGATGTGACCAGACGATCCCGGCGTCCTTCGCTCCGGCGATTGTCTCGCGCATGACCTCCGCCGCATCGTGGCGCGGGCGCCAGCCGAGTTCGCGGCGCGTCTTCGTGGTGTCCATTATCGAGGATCGCCGTGCGACGTTGACCCAAGCGAGGTCCTGAGGCAGAAGGCGCCCAAGCCGCGCCACCAAACCGACCGCCGCCTTGACGGCGATACCCGGCATAGTGACCGTCCGCCAACCCAACTCGCGCGCGACATCCGTCAGTATGATGGCGCCGTCTCCGGCGAGGTTGTAGATGCCCGGGGTTCCGCGGCCCTCGATCGCAGCGACAATGGCGTCGGCGCAATCATCATGGTGCACAAGTTGAAACGACGTCCCGCTCTCCGGTAACACCGGAGATGCACCCGGCACGACCCGGAGGAGATCTCGTTCCAGCGGCCAGCGCCCACCGAGCTGGAAGCGCCGGACGACGTCATTGATCAGCGCCGGCGCGTCACGTCCCCCGACGATGCACGGCCGGAAGATGTACTCATCGATGCCGCTGCCGTCCACCACCTCGTGGAACAGCGCCTCGAGCTCGGCCTTCTGCGCCGAGTAGTAGAACTCGTCGGTTCCCCTCGGCGCGAGGTCCTCGGTCAGAACCTCGGGATTGTCGGCGTGAAAACCGTAGGCGGCGATGGATGACGTATAGACGAGCCGACGCGGGCCCGCCTTCACGGACGCCTCGAACACGTTGCGGGAGCCCTCGAGGTTGACCTTTCGAGTCTCCTCCCGATCGCCGAAGATGATGAACGCGAGATGCACCACGACGTCCGCTTCGGCGACGAGTTCGTCGACGGTCGAACGGTCCATCACGTCACCGCGGCGATATTCGACCTTCTTCCAGCCGTACGCGGCCGGGTCGAATGGTCGTCGCGCCATGCCCAGCACACGCTTGACTCGGTCTGAGCGTTCTAAGGCGGCAAGCAGTGAGCGCCCGACCTCCCCGGTGGGCCCGGTCACGGCCACTGTGAGACCTGTCTCGAGTGTCTGTGCGTCAGCTGGGTTTTTTGTCGGTGTCATGGCCGCCAAGAGTAGGCCGTTAATGACACGGTGTCAATAAATTACTGACATCGTGTCGTTAGATATTGACACAATGTCGTTAAGCGCCTACCGTCCTCGTGGCGAGACATGGAGCCACCTGTTAAACACCGATCAAGAGGAGAAGTCAGAAAATGACCGCCACGATTAGCGTTGCACCCAACGCCGAAGCCACACTGGGCCTTGCGCGCCGATTCCTAGACGCAATCAACACCAAGAACGCTGACGCACTGGTGGAGACGGTGTCCGAAGACATCGTCTACGAACTGCATGCGTCACCTATGATCTCGGTCAAAGGGCACGACGGCGTACGAGCTGCCCTTGCGGGGCTCGTCGTCACCTGGCCCGACTACGATTTCGTGGTGAACGCCCTCTATGTGGACGAAAATCTGTTCACCGCGGAGTGGACCATGACGGGCACTCTGGGCCAGAACTATCCGGTCGGCAACCGCATCGCCGTTCCCGATGGCCGCTCGATCAGCTTCGAGGGCGTCGACATCTGCCCGGTAGTCGACGGCAAGGTCACCGTCAAGAGTTCCTACGTCGACGCCATCGCCTGGTACGAACAGCTCACCTTCCAAGAGGCCTGACAAAACCGAAGCGGAAGCCCGGCGGGAGCCAGATTCACGTCGGGTGTCGAGGGCGAGAACGCGCAGACCTTTCGCGGAGTTCTTCGACAAGCGGTTGGCCATTCGCTCCCCGGAAATGGCCGCTGAGACGATAATCAACGGAGTCCGCGACGGCCACGCTCGGGTAGGGGTCGGCTGGGGGCGAACGCTCGAATCATGGGCGCGTCCTATCAGTGTGGCGAGATTCTTCCCATGGGGGGCGACACCGCGCGCCGCCGGCAAGCGCGGGAGGAGGCCAGAACTTGAAGAGAAGACTCAACGGGATCGATGCCCTGATGCTGTACCTGGATGGGGGCAGCGCCTACAACCACACGCTCAAGATCAGCGTGCTCGACCCGTCAACGGACCCCGACGGTTGGTCGTGGCCGAAGGCGCGCCGCATGTTCGAGGAGCGCGTCCACCTGCTTCCTGTCTTCCGGCTGCGGTACCTGCCGACGCCGCTGGGCCTGCATCACCCGATCTGGGTCGAGGACCCCGAGTTCGATCTCGACGCGCACGTGCGCCGCGTCGTCTGTCCCGCGCCCGGCGGGATGGAGGAGTTCTGCGCGCTCGTCGAGCAGATATACGCCCACCCGCTCGATCGTGACCGGCCCCTGTGGCAGACCTGGGTCGTCGAGGGTCTCGAAGGCGGCGACGTCGCCCTCGTCACGCTGCTGCACCATGCCTACTCCGACGGCGTCGGCGTGCTGGACATGCTCGCCGCGTTCTACAACGACACGCCCGACGATGCCGCGGTGAATCCGGCTCCGTGGGCACCTCAACCGCTGCCCTCGACAAGGCAGCGACTGGGTTGGGCGCTACGAGACTTGCCCTCCAGGCTCCGCCGGGTTGTGCCGACCGCACGTGCCGTACGCGACCGGGTGCGCATCGAGCGCGACTTCGCCAAGGGCGGCGAGCGGCGCGTCCCGTCCGCCTTCGATCGCTCCACGCCGCCCGGCCCCTTCCAGTGCGGGCTGTCGCGTAGCCGACGGTTCTCCTGCGATACGTTCCCGCTCGCCGATGTTCGCGAGGTGAGTAAAACGCTCGGCACCACGATCAACGACGTGTTCATGGCGTGTGTCGCGGGCAGCGTGCGCCGCCATCTCGAGCGTTCCGGCTCACCGCCCGACGAGGCGATGGTGGCCACGATGCCGCTCGCGGTCACCACAGCGGCCGAGCGCGCCCACCCCGGCAACTACTCGTCGGTCGACTACGTCTGGCTGCACGCCCAGATCGCCGACCCGCTCGAGCGGCTGCGCGCGACAAGCGTCGCCGCCGAGGCGACGAAGGAACACTTCGCCCAGACCAAGGACGCCGACATCGGCGCCGTGATCGAGCTCCTGCCAAGCCGCGTCATATCGGGCCTTGCGCGGGCCAACGCGCGGACCAAGGGCCGCTTCGACACGTTCAAGAACGTGGTCGTGTCCAACGTGCCGGGGCCGCGTGAGCCGCGTTACCTCGGCCGGTGGCGCGTCGATCGGTGGTTCTCCACCGGGCAGATCTCTCACGGTGCGACGCTCAACATGACCGTCTGGAGCTATTGCGACCAGTTCAATCTCTGCGTCCTCGCCGACGCAGTGGCCGTTCCCGACACCTGGGAGCTCATCCACGGCTTCCGGGCCTCACTCGACGAGTTGCTCGCGGCCGCCCGCGCGCAGGCCCCCTCCACCACCCCCACCCCTTCGACGACGGGTTGAGCACATGACTCGACTTGCCCTCCTGGACGCGGCGTTCTTCGTCCTCGAATCACCGACGCGGCCGTCGCACGCCGGCGTGCTCCTGCTGTTCGATCCGCCCGAGGGGGAGGCCGGGCCGGACTTCGCCCACCGCGTCGTCGACACGTTCCGCGCTACCGCGCCCGTCGCTCCGTTCGACCGTCGTCCCGCCCTCGGGCCCAGCCGGCTTCCCCACTGGGTGACGGTCGACGACATCGATCTCGGCTATCACGTCCGAGCGTTCGCCCTGCCCGCTCCCGGGTCCCGACAGCAGCTGATGGAGATGCTGGGCCATCTCTACATGGCGCTCCTGGATCGATCGCGGCCGCTGTGGGAGTGCTACGTCATCGAGGGGCTCGACACCGGGCAGGTCGCCCTTTTCTACAAGCTCCATCACGGGCTGGCGGACGGCATCAGCGGCGCGAGGATGCTGTTCGGCTCGCTGTCCGAGTCGTCGGACGACCCGACCATCACGCCACTGTGGGGGCCGCGGAAAGAGACACGCCGCCGCGCGCGCCCGGACCGCCGACAGAGCCCGGCCGACACGCTGAAGCTCGCCCGCCGGCAGGCGGAAACCATGGTGGGGGTAGGCCGGCGGCTCGCCGGGATCGTCCCCGAGGCGATCGGGCTGCGACGCGGCGCCCGGGCGCTGCCCTTCAGCGCGCCCCGGCTGGCCTCCGCCACGATCCGGCAGTCGCCGGCGCGCAGCTTCGCGATCTTCGACCTCCCGCTGTCTGAGGTCAAGCGCGTGGGCGAGCGGGCAGGCGGCAGCATCAACGATGTTGTGCTCAGCGTGTGTGACCACGCCATGCAGCGATATCTCGCCGAGCAGGGCGACCCGGTCGCGCGCCCGCTGATCGCCTCGATGGCCGTCTCCACACGCGGGGCGGACGACGACACGCCGTCCAACGCGGCGGCGCTCGCGCAGGTTGAGCTCGGCGCGCCCGACGCCACGCCGGCGCAACGGCTCGAGCAGGTCATCGCGTCGACCACGACGCTGAAGGCGGGCGTGCGGGCTATGGCGCCCGGGGTGCTCGAGCTCGAGTCGGTCGTCTTCCTCGGCGCCGCCCAGCTGCGGGAGGAGCTTCCGGTGTGGCGGGGGGTCGTGCCCCAAGCGGCGAACCTGCTCGTGTCGAACATCCCGGGCGGGCCCAAGAACACGCTGTACATGAGCGGCGGACGGCTGGCGGGCCTGTACGCGGCGCCGATCGTGCCGCCGGCCCATGCCGTCAACATCACCCTGGCCTCCTACGCCGACACGCTGTGCTTTGGGGTCGGCTCCTCCCGCAACGTGATCCCCGACACCGCCCGGATCGCGGAGCTCGCACTACAGAGCTTCGACGAGCTCGCGAAGAGCCGGGTGT
Organism: uncultured Actinomycetota bacterium; assembly: GCA_963799495.1. GTDB lineage: Bacteria > Actinomycetota > Actinomycetes > Mycobacteriales > Mycobacteriaceae > Mycobacterium. Next base: position 79,447 of record CAWCXH010000023.1, on the reverse strand, counting down.
CCCGCATCCCGACGAAACGCGCCTGACGAAAGAGACGACCATGCACTACGCCGACGTCATCGAAGGGACGCCGACGTCAAATTCGGTACGTAGATGGGTGATGCGGCCTAGTCTGATGGTCTCGGGGCTAGAGCAGAGGTGGCCCGCGACGTGTCGCTGGACGGCGATCACGCCTCGGGTGAGAGGAGGCTTGAGATGGGTCGCCGCCGTACGACCCGCCCAACTTCGTTGCGGACTGCATCTCTAAGGTGTCGGCCCGAAACTGTTGCGCCACTGTAGTATTCATCGTGCTGAACTAATCGTCTTTGGGAAATTCTTCTGCTACGGCTCGCCGCTCGATGCACCCGACCTTGAAGCGGCGGCCTAGAAGGTCGTGCGCTGCTGAGAGACCCGTGCAGTGGCGTGTGCTTCGTCGTTCCCTACGCCGTCGCGCGGATCGTGATGGCGCTTTCGTAACCCAGTCATAACAGGAGAGGATCATCATGGACAATGCGTCCGCGCAGGGTAACGGCCAGGCTGGCACCGCGGCGGCGGTGTCTGATCAGCCCCGGGTGAGGCGCGACATTCTGCCTATTCCGGATGTTAATCATGTCGGTCTGACGACGTATGACGCGAAGGATCCGGACACCAGCTATCCGCCGATCAGGGATGTTCGCCCACCCGAGGGCGCGCCCAACGTGCTGGTCATCCTGATCGACGACGTGGGCTACGGCGCCAGCAGCGCCTTCGGCGGCCCGTGCCATACCCCCAACTTCGAGAAGCTCGCCTCGGGCGGGCTGAAGTACACGCGATTCCACACCACGGCGCTGTGTTCGCCCACGCGGCAGGCGCTGCTGACGGGCCGCAACCATCATTCGGTGGGCATGGGCGGCATCACCGAGATCGCTACCGCTGCTCCGGGTTACAGCTCGGTGTTGCCCAACACCAAGGCGCCGCTGGCGGTGACGCTCAAGCTCAATGGCTATTCGACGGCTCAGTTCGGCAAGTGTCATGAGGTTCCGGTCTGGCAGACCAGCCCGGCGGGGCCGTTCACTGCATGGCCGACCGGTGGCGGCGGGTTCGAGTATTTCTACGGCTTCATCGGCGGGGAGAACAACCAGTGGGACCCAGCACTGTATGAGGGCACCACCCCGATCGAGCCGCCGAAGCCGCCGGCGGAGGGTTACCACCTGACGGAGGATCTGACCGACAAGGCGATCACGTGGGTGCGTCAGCAGAAGGCGTTGATGGGTGACAAGCCGTTCTTCGTGTACTTCGCGCCCGGTGCCACGCACGCGCCGCACCACGTGCCGCCGGAGTGGATCGACAAGTACGAGGGCAAGTTCGCCCACGGCTGGGACCGGCAGCGCGAGATCACCTTCGAGCGGCAGAAGGAACTGGGCGTAATTGGCCGCCGATGCCGTGCTCACGCCGCGCCATGCGGAGATCCCGGCCTGGGATGACATGGATCCGCGGCTCAAGCCTGCGCTGGAGCGCGAGATGGAGGTGTACGCCGCGTTCTTGGAGCACACCGACCATCACGTCGGCCGGCTTCTCGATGCGCTCGGACCCGTGCTTGACGACACGCTCGTCTACGTGATCATCGGCGACAACGGCGCGTCGGCAGAAGGCACGCTCCAAGGCGCCTTCAACGAGATGGCGAACTTCAACGGCGTGCCCGAGATCGAGACCCCCGAATTCCTGATGTCCAAGCTCGATGAGTTCGGCGGTGAAGGGTCCTATGGCCACTACGCCGTCGGGTGGGCGTGGGCGATGGATACGCCCTATCAGTGGACCAAGCAGGTGGCCTCGCACTGGGGCGGCACCCGTAACGGCACCATTGTCCACTGGCCCACGGGAATCCAGGACAAAGGCGGTACGCGCAACCAGTTCAGTCATGTCATCGACTTCGCGCCTACCGTGCTGGAGGCGGCGGGCATCCCGCAGCCAACGATGGTCAACGGGGTCCTGCAGAGCCCGTACGAGGGTACGAGCATGCTGTACAGCTTCGACAACGCCACCGCACCCGAGCGGCACCAGACTCAGTACTTCGAGATGTTCTGCAACCGGGGCATTTACCACAAAGGGTGGAGCGCGGTGACCAAGCACCGCACGCCCTGGGAGATGGCCGGATCAGCCATGCCGGCCTTCGACGACGATGTCTGGGAACTCTACGACGGCAACACCGACTGGACCCAGTCCAAGGACCTCTCCAAAGAGAACCCGCAGAAACTGCATGAGCTGCAGCGGCTTTGGCTGATCGAAGCGGTCAAGTACAACGTGTTACCGCTGGATGACCGACAGATCGAGCGCTTCATCCCCGAACAGGCCGGACGGCCCACGCTGATCAAGGGCAACACTCAGCTGTTGTTCGGGGGCATGGGGCGCCTGTCCGAGAGCAGCGTGGTGGACATCAAGAACAAGTCGTTCGCCGTCACGTCTGAACTCGAGGTGCCGGCCGATGGCGCCGAGGGCGTGATCATCGCCCAGGGCGGCCGGTTCGGCGGATGGAGTCTGTACGCCAAGGGCGGTCGGGCCAAGTTCCACTACAACGTGCTGGGCATCAAGTCCTTCGACGTCGATGCGACAGAGCCCATTCCGACCGGCACGACTCAGGTGCGAATGGAATTCGCCTACGACGGCGGCGGTATGGGCAAGGGCGGGAATGTGACGCTCTACTGCGACGGCAAGGAAGTCGGCAAGGGCCGGGTCGACCAAACGCAAGGCGTCATTTTCTCGGCGGACGAGACGACGGACATCGGTCGCGAGTCCGGCACCACGGTCAGTCCCGACTACACCGCGCACACCAGCGTGTTCAACGGCGAAGTCAACTGGGTGCAAATCGACCTGGGAGAGGACGCCGAGGACGCCGACCATTACATCGATCCGGACGAACGCTTCCGGATCGCGATGGCGCGGCAGTAGTCCAAACGTATTTCAGGAGAGGACGATCATGGCGAAGAAGTCTGCAATAAAGGGTAACGGCCAGTCGGGAACTGGGGCGGCGGCGGAGCAGCCCGCCGTACGCCGCGACATCCTGCCGATTCCCGATCCCCAGCACGTGGGTCTGACGACGTATGACGCGAAGGATCCGAATACGAAGTACCCGCCAATAACGGAGCTGCGGCCGCCCGAGGGCGCGCCCAATGTGTTGATCGTGTTGATCGACGACGTGGGGTTCGGTGCGTCTTCGGCTTTCGGTGGTCCGTGCAACACGCCGACGGCCGAGCGACTGGCGGCGGGCGGCGTCAAGCTCAACCGCTTCCACACCACCGCGTTGTGCTCACCCACCCGGCAGGCGCTCTTGACTGGGCGTAACCATCATTCGGTAGGAATGGGAGGCATCACCGAGATCGCGACGTCGGCGCCGGGTAACAGCAGCATCCGGCCCAAGGAGAAGGCGCCGATCGCGGAGACCTTGCGCCTTAACGGGTATTCGACGAGCCAGTTCGGCAAGTGCCACGAGGTGCCCGTGTGGGAGGTCTCCCCGGTCGGGCCATTCCATCAGTGGCCGACCGGCTCGGGTTTCGAGCATTTCTATGGCTTCATCGGTGGCGAGGCCAACCAGTACTACCCGACCCTGTATGAGGGCACCAAGCCCGTTGAACCGGAGAAGTCGCCAGAGGACGGCTACACGCTCACTGAGGACTTGACGGATCGGGCGATCACTTGGATTCGTCAGCAGAAGGCGCTCGCACCCGACAAACCGTTCTTCATGTATTTCGCGCCGGGCGCCACCCATGCGCCGCATCACGTGCCCAGGGAGTGGTCGGACAAGTACAAGGGCAAGTTCGACGACGGTTGGGACGTGGAGCGGGAACGGATCATCGCCAGGCAAAAGAAACTGGGTGTTGTGCCCAAGGACGCCGAACTGACCGTCCGGCATGATGAGATCCCTGGTTGGGACGACATGCCCGCGGAGCTGAAGCCGGTGCTGGCGCGCCAGATGGAGATCTACGCCGGGTTCCTGGAGCAGGCAGACCACGAAGTCGGTCGCCTCGTCGATGCGATCGAGGATCTCGGGGCGCTCGACAACACGCTGATCTTCTACATCCTGGGCGATAACGGCGCGTCGGCCGAAGGCACCGAGAACGGCTGCTTCAACGAGATGTGCACACTCAACGGTTTGGCCGGCATCGAGACGACGGACCTCCTGCTTTCCAAGATCGACGACTTCGGCACCCCGAACGCCTACAACCACTATGCCGTGGGTTGGGCGCACGGATTGTGCGCTCCGTACCAGTGGACCAAGCAGATCGCCTCACACTGGGGTGGCACCCGCAACGGAACCGTCGTGCACTGGCCCAAGGAGTTAACCGATAAGGGCAAGTCGCGCAACCAGTTCCACCATGTCATCGATGTCGCGCCGACGATCCTCGAGGCCGCGGGGCTGCCCGCACCGTTGGTGGTCAACAGCATTGCGCAAGCTCCGCTGGAAGGCGTCAGCATGTTGGGCACGTTGCGTGACAGCAACGCGCCCGAGACCCACAACGTCCAGTATTTCGAGATGTTCGGCAACCGCGGCATCTACCACGACGGGTGGACGGCGGTGACCAAGCACCGCACGCCGTGGAAGACCGAGACGCCGCCACTCGACGAGGACATCTGGGAGCTCTACGGACCCGACGACTGGACCCAGGCCCACAACCTGGTCGCACGAGAATCCCGAGAAGCTCGCCGAGCTACAGCGGCTCTGGATCATTGAGGCGACCAAATACAACGTGCTGCCGATCGACGACAGGTCTTTTGAGCGGTTCAACCCCGATCTGGCGGGCCGGCCACAGCTGATCCGCGGAACTACCCAAATGCTGTTCACTGGGATGCGGCTCACTGAAAACTGCGTGCTCGCCCTGAAGAACAAGTCGCACTCCATCACCGCGAATATCGTCGTGCCCGAATCGGGTGCTTGCGGTGTCATCGTAACGCAAGGGGGTGGCGTGGGTGGTTGGTCGCTGTACGCCCACGAAGGCCGCCTCAAGTACTGCTACAACTTCTTCGGCATCGAGTACTACTTCACCACCGCCGACAAGCCCATTCCCGCCGGCGAGCACCAGGTTCGGATGGAGTTCAAATACGACGGCGGAGGCCTGGGCAAGGGCGGCGACGTCACGCTGTACTACGACGGCAAGGCCGTCGGCACCGGCAGGGTGGAGCAGACCGAGCCGATGGCGTTCTCGTGCGACGAGGCGTGCGATGTCGGTTCCGACACCGGCTCGCCGACGTCAACGGACTACGGTCCCCATGACAACAAGTTCTCCGGAACGATCGACTGGGTACAGCTCGACATCGGCGAGGACAGTCAAGATCACCTGATCACGAGTGAGGACCTGTTGAATATCGCGATGTCACGGCAATAACACAGGCCTGCAATGAATCCCAACATTCTGTTCGTCTTCATGGACAACCTCGGTTACGGCGAGGTGGGCTGTTACGGTGGCGGTCTGCTGCGCGGAGCGCCGACGCCGAACATCGACAGCCTGGCACGCGAAGGTACGAAGCTGCTCAACTTCAATGTCGAGCCGCAGTGCACGCCGAGCCGGTCCTGTGTGATGACCGGGCGCCATTCGATCCGTTCGGGCACGCACAGCGTACCGCTCACGGGCGGACCGTATGGGCTGGTTCAGTGGGAAGAGACGATCGCCAAGGTCCTGTCGAAGAAGGGTTATGCGACAGGCCTTTTCGGCAAGTGGCATCTGGGCAACGTACAGGGTCGGTTTCCCACCGACCAGGGTTTCGACGAGTGGTACGGGATCCCCGACACCACCGACGAGACGCTGTGGCCCACCCAGCCGGGGTTCGACCCGAGTGTTGTGCACGCCGCGCACATCTACGAGGGCGAGAAAGGAAGTCCGTCCCGTCAGGTCAAGGTCTACGACCTGACGACGCGCCCCGAGATCGACATGGAGATCACCGACAGGGTGATCGACTTCATGGAGCGCAGCGCCGCGGAGGGAAAGCCGTTCTACGCCTACGTGCCGTACACGCTTGTGCACTACCCGACGCTGCCATCGACAGAATTCAAGGGCAGCACCGGAAACGGTGACTGGGCCGACTGCCTCGCTCAGATGGACCACAACGTGGGTCGCCTGCTCGACACCGTCGAGCGGCTTGGCCTGCGCGACGACACGATCGTCGTGTTCACCAGTGACAACGGCGCCGACACCACGACGCTGCACAAACGCGGATCGGCGGGACCGTGGGCCGGAACCATCTTCACGCCGATGGAGGGATCCAACCGCGTTCCGTTCATCATCCGCTGGCCGGGTCTGGTGCCCGCCGACCGCGAAACCGATGCGATCGTGCATGAGGTGGACACCTTCACCACGCTGCTGCGCTTCGCCGGCGCCGAGGTACCGCAGGATCGGCCAATCGATGGTGTCGATCAACGTGACCTGTTTCTCGACAAGACCGAATCCTCGGCGCGGGAGGGTTTTCCGATCTTCTTTGGCGAGAAGCTGTATGCGGCGAAATGGCGCAATTTCAGGCTCTTCTGACTTTTCCGTGGGTGGTTTTCTGATCTAAGGAGGCGCACGTCGTTGTCGCTTAAGGTTTCTGGCTTGTCGAAGGTCAGGAACCAAAGGAGCGGGCAACGACGTGCGCAATGTGAGGTTATGGCGTGGGCTGCTGGGTGTCGATAAGCGGACGGTGATCGAGGACATCGAGCTGGGCGAGGAGCAGGTCGATGGGGTCGAATTGGTGGTGGCGCGGGTGCGCCCGCGCAGCGGGGTTTCGCGCCGTTGCGGCCGCTGTCGACGCAAAGCGCCCTGGTATGACCGGGGCGAGGGCCGGCGCCGGTGGCGAGGGCTGGATTGGGGCACCGTTCAGGTGGTGCTGGAGGCCGACGCGCCGCGGGTGAATTGCCCCGCCCATGGGCCGACGGTGGTGGCGGTGCCGTGGGCGCGCCACCACGCCGGACACACCTATGCATTTGATGACACGGTGGCGTGGCTGGCGGTGGCCTGCTCGAAAACCGCGGTGTGCGAATTGATGCGGATCGCCTGGCGCACCGTCGGGTCGATCGTGGCCCGGGTCTGGAGCGACACCGAGAAGCGAATCGACCGGTTCGCGGGCCTGCGCCGGATCGGCATCGATGAGATCTCGTACAAGCGCCACCACAAGTACCTGACGGTGGTGGTCGACCACGACAGTGGCCGGCTGGTGTGGGCCGCGCCGGGCCGCGACACCGCCACCCTGCGGCGGTTTTTCGACGCGTTGGGTGCCGAGCGCTGCGCCGAGATTACGCATGTGTCCGCCGACGCGGCGGACTGGATTGCCGACGTGGTCACCGCGCGTTGTCCGGCCGCGATCCGATGTGCGGATCCGTTTCATGTGGTGGCCTGGGCTACCGAGGCGCTGGATGCCGAGCGGCGCCGGGCCTGGAACGACGCGCGGGCGTTGGCGCGCACCGAGGCCAAATGGGGCCGCGGGCGCCCGAGCAAGGCTGCTCCACCTCGTCCCGGCTATGAGCGGGCCCGCAAGCTCAAGGGCGCCCGCTATGCGCTGTGGAAAAACCCCGAGGACCTCACCGAACGCCAGAGCGCCAAGCTGGCCTGGATCGCCAAGACCGACCCCCGACTGCATCGCGCCTATCTGCTCAAAGAGGGCCTGCGCCATGTGTTTTCGGTCAAGGGCGAGGAAGGCAAACAGGCCCTGGACCGGTGGATCTCCTGGGCGCGCCGCTGCCGCATCCCGGTGTTCGTGGAGCTCGCCAGCCGCATCGTCCGACACCGCCAGGCCATCGACGCCGCCCTGGACCACGGGCTATCGCAAGGACTGATCGAATCCACCAACACCAAGATCCGACTGCTGACCCGGATTGCGTTCGGATTCCGTTCCCCCGAAGCCCTCATCGCCCTGGCCATGCTCGCCCTCGGCGGCCACCGCCCCGCCCTGCCCGGCCGGACCAAGAACCCACGGATCAGTCAGTAGAGCCCAATTTCAAACTGCATTTTGTCTGGCAGATGAACGCCACCGATCCCGTGCAACAGATGGGAATCCCGGCGGTCTTCAACCTGTTGACCAATCCTCGCGAGAATCCCGACGAGAATCTGGCGGCCACCCATGTGTGGGTCATCACCGCTGCGTCGAGGATGATCGGTGAGTTCCAGGCGAGCCTGAAGGACCACCCGCCCATCGTCGCGGGTACACCCGACCCGTACGTGCCATCCGAACCGCCCGCGAAGGCGAAATAATGCCCGATCAGCCCAACGTCGTTTTCTTCCACGTCGACAACCTCGGTTACGGAGAGCTCGGCTGTTACGGCGGCGGTGTCTTGCGCGGAGCCGACACTGCCCGCATCGACGCCTTCGCCCGCGCGGCCTTCCGACTGTTGAATTACGCACCCGAGGCGCAGAGCACGCCGACACGTTCCGCACTACTCACCGGGCGTCATTCGATCAGATCGGGGAACCACACCGTGGCGATGCCGGGCCCGGGCGGTCAGGGTCTGGTTGCATGGGAGCGCACGCTCGGCGATCTGTTCTCCGAGGCCGGTTACGCCACCATGTGCGTGGGGAAATGGCACATCGGCGACGGTCCCGGCCGCTGGCCGACGGACAAGGGTTTCGATTCGTGGTACGGCCCGCCGCACAGCTACGACGAGGCCCTGTGGGAGCAGGACCCGTGGTACCGGCCGGGTCGCGACCCGGTGGCGCACATGCTGGAATCCACCAAAGGGCGAGCGCCGCAACAGAAGGAGCTGTTGACCTGCGACGTCAAGGTCAACCTCGACGTCGAGTACAACCGACGGGCTTTCGACTTCATCAGATCCAACGCTGCATCCGCCACCCCGTTCTTCCTCTACTACAACCACACCCTCATGCACATCCCGGTTATCCCAAGGGACGAATACCGGGGCAAGAGCGACAACGGCGACTGGGCGGACTGCCTGTTGCAGCTCGACGGAGATTTCGGCGAACTACTGGACACGCTGACAGCCGGCGGCGTTGCGGACAACACCATCGTGGTATTCGCCGGCGACAACGGCAACGAAGAAGCCCTTCTGCACCGCGGCACGGGTGGTTACTGGGAGGGTTCGTACTTCACCGGCATGGAGGCATCGCTGCGGACGCCGTGCATTGCGCGCTGGCCTGGACACATCGCCGCGGGCCGCGAGAGCAACGAAATCATGCATGTCACAGATTGGTTCACCACACTGCTGTCGATGACCGGCCTGGCCGTCCCGGACGACCGGATCATCGACGGGAAAGACCAAACGGCGTTCCTCAGCGGCGCGCAAGAGAATTCGAATCGGGAAGGCTTCATCTACTGGAACGGCGAGCGGATGTACGGGGTGAAGTGGCAGCACTTCAAACTGGTGATGGTCCAGCAGAAGTACATGTTCGACCCGGCGCCGCCCCTTGGCTTCATCCACATCATCAACCTCATCGTCGACCCCAAGGAACGCGAACCCGTCGAACCCCGCTACATGCACACCTGGACCCTGGCGCACTTCACACGAATACTCGCCGAGTTCCAAGGCAGCCTCGTCCGTGAACCGTTGATACCCGCAGGGTCCCCGCTGAATTTCGTCCCGGGTGCGACCTAGGGCGCTGTCGGATCCGGTTGCGTCGGAACCACTATCGGGAGGACGAACTCCTCGATCATGGCCCGTTCGTCGGCCTCGTCGTGGCCGGGAAAGACCAGCAGCGACGTCATCACCCGCACCAGCCAGCGGGCCCTCCGCTCCACCACCTCCGGGTCGTCGGGTCCCAGCGAGATCAGGAAGGCCGACGTTAGCGCCTTGATGACCTCGGACTGCTCGGCCATCTCACCGCCGATCGGGCGCTGGGTGGTGGCGAACCACGATGACAGCGCCGGACTTTGGCGCACGTTGCGCAGCGATGCGGTAATGCCTTCGATCAACCGCTCGCCCGGATCCTCCACGCCGGTGATCTGCTCGGTCATCTCCCGGTAGAGCCGGTAGCTCTCGCGGTGCACGTAGGCGGTGTACAGCGCGTCGCGGTTCTCGAAGTACCGGTACAGCGTCGCGCGCGAACAGCCCGCGGCCTTGGCGATCTCATGCATCCCGACGGTCGCGGCATCCTGCCGCGCGAAGAGCTGGTCAGCGGCGTCGAGAATGCGGTCGGCCGCCACCTCGGTGCGACGGACCGCCAGCCAGTCGTTGCCGGCCATTACGTCGTCACCCGGAACGGCACCGACAGCGGTCGGCGCACATAACTGCCTTCGGCCCAGATGATTTCGGACTCGTCGACCTCGAAGTCCGGGCAGCGTGCCAGCAGCTCGGTCAGCACCACGCGGGACTGCATGCGCGCGGCCGCCGCGCCGAGGCAGAAGTGGGCGCCGTGACTGAACGTCATGATGTTGCGCGGTCGCCTGGTCACATCCAGCTCGCCGGCGTCGGGGCCGTATTCACGCTCGTCGCGGTTGGCCGACCCGTAGAGCAGCAACACCTTGCGACCCTCGGGGACCGTCGTGTCGCCGATCGTCACGTCGCGGGTGGTGGTGCGCGCCAGGCCCTGTACCGGCGAAGTCAGCCGCAGAAACTCGTCGATCGCGTCGGGAATCAACTCGGGTTCCTCGACCAGCAGCCGGCGCTGATCCGGCCGCCGGTGCAGCAACTGCACCGAGCCGCCCAACATGCCGGTCGTGGTGTCGTTGCCGCCGGTGACCATCGTGAACGTGAACGCCAGCACCGACAGCGTGCCGGCGATGTCGCCGTCGTGCGCCGACCCCGGCCGCGACCAGGTGTGAGATCGTGTCGTCTCCGGGCTCGCGGCGGCGGCCTTCGATGAGTTCGGTGAAGTAGGCCATCATCGAACCCACCGCGTCGCCGACCGTCGCGCCGGTGATGCCGCCGGACGCGGTGTTCGCGGCAACGATGGCCTCCGTCCAGCCGTCGAACTGCTTGCGATCGGATTCCGGCACGCCGAGGTAATGCGCCACCACCATCGACGGCAGCGGCTTGAACAGTTCGGCGACGATGTCGCCGCCGCCGTTCGCGCGCAACCCCTCGACGCGCTCGACGACGAACTCACGCACCTTCGGCTCGACCGCCTCGACCTGCCGTGGCGTGAAGCCCCGCGACACCAGCTTGCGGAATTCGGTGTGCACCGGCGGATCCTGCATCACGAACGGCGGATTGTCAGCCAGCCCAATCATTTCCAGCTCGCCGTAGTTGACGGTCAGGCCCTGCGCCGAGGAGAACGTCTCGTTGTCCCGGGCGGCTTCCCACACGTCGGCGTGCCGGGACAGCACCCAGTAATCGTGGTCGGGGTTCTCCGGCGGGACGACGTGGTGCACCGGATCGTGGTCGCGCAGCGCCGCGTACATCGGCCACGGGTTGGCCCACGTCTCCGCGCCGGCGAGATGGAACCGGGCCGGAGCGCCATGAGACAGAGTGGACTTCATGTCTTATGAATACGACAAGCAACCGGCGGCCTGTCAACAGTTGTCCGCGAAAGTGATCAGATCGCCGCGCCGGGGTTGAGGATGCCCAGCGGGTCGAGCGCATCCTTGCTGGATCGTTGGGCGCTGCCCCCGCCGTGACGTGGGGCCCCGAGCACTCACCCTATTCAGCCGACGAGCTCGGCGAGTACCGCGGCCTCGCTCAGGTCGGCATCTTTAGTCGCTGTCAGCAGTGTCAGCATCTGCTTCTTGGCGAGTAGCTGCAGATGTGCCAGTGCGTCGGCGCGGTGGGGCTCGGTCAGCTCGTCGCGGTAGCGACGGGCGAACTCATCGAACAACGTCGGATCGTGGCGGTACCACCTGCGCAGTTCGGTGGGGAGCAATTTCCTTGCACCATTCATCCAGATGCGCTCGGGCCTTGCCCACGCCGCGGGGCCGGATTCACTTCCCGGACAAGGGCATCGAGTTCCTCCGAGTGCGTTCCTGTTAGTCGGTGGTGCATCGCTCGGGCGATTCTGGCCGCCTGGGTCTTGGCGTGCTCAGCGACCGGGCCGCGATACATCTGGTCGATGGTGCTGTTCCAGAGGGCCAGCCAGCGCAGGAAGTGGCCGGCGGTGAATGCATGACGGTCATGGACGGGCTGATGGGCCACCACGGCCCTACCCCGGTAAAGCCCGGCGCGGAATAGGACGGTCTCCCAGAAGTCGCACATCACCGGAAGGTGTGATTCCAGACCGCGCACGCGGATCTCGGTGAACGGTCGGGCGAGGACGTCGTCGACGAGTACCTGGCCGTAGAAGCGACGCAGCAGCGCCTCCACGTCGGCGCGGGTCGCCAGATCCATCCGCGCCCGCTCGGACGTCAGGGCGTTCACGCGAGCACCCCGGCCGTGAAGTTGAAGGCCAACGCAAGCAGCAGGCCCGCTTTGGCCAATTCGAGCACGATGTAGACCCAGTGCAATCTCGAGCGTGGCGCGGTCGCCCCGGCGAGGATCCGCGCCGAGCGTCTACCCAACGGCGGCCGGACGACGACAACCTGAATGAACAACACCGCTGCGACGGCCACGAGCAGCGTCAGCGCAACCGCACCCGGCCGTGCGACATAGCATGCAACCGAAAGCACCAGCAGCAGAACGACTTCGACGGTATTGAGCGCCTTGAATACGAGTCGGCCGATGCCTAGCCCCACCGGCAGGGTAACGCCGGGCGCCCGAAACTTGAGCGGTGCTTCCATAAACGAAATCGCCACCACCATGCCGAGCCAGAACATCGGCACAAGTAGTTGTGCGTACCGGGCGGCGCTCAATCCGCTACCAGCCGGGCCAGACAGAGTTCGGGTTCGACGAAGGGCTCGAGGTGTGCGGATAGCGTCGGGCGTTGAGTATCTGCATGGTCTGCGCCGGCACCTGAGTCGGCGACCAGGCCCTGCAGCAGGCCCAGATGAACGCCGCATCCCACTTCGCGATGCGCTCGCGCCAGTTCCCTGACCGGGCAGGCGTGCAGCCGAATGATCCGCTCCCGCTGGGGTATCGACGCCTTGGCGGCCGACGGCGGCGTTGCCGATTCTGTGGTCGAGGTGAGTTCGGCGGCGAAGCCCATCCGCGTGAAGACCTCGGTGGCGTGCTGTGCCACTTGATCAAGCGTGTCGTCGGCGTCGCGGGCGCGCTCGGCACGATCGGTGTGCGTGCCCTGGGCAGCCGTCATCCGGGCGGCCCACTTCTGTCCGGCACGTTGCGCACGCCGGGCGCGCGTCTCCACGTTCTGCCCGAGCTCCATCGCCAGGACCTCGGCGAGTGCTCGATAGTCCAAGGGCTCCTCGACCGGCAGATACCCCGTGCGCGGCCGGCCCGCGCCGGGCAGGTTCACCCTGGTCCGCACGATCACCCCTTCGTCGCACAACACATCCAGATGGAACCGGACGGTCGTCACATGCAATCCGATCTGCGCGGCAAGCTCGACCGCATCGATCGCACCGTCGTGCTCACGCACCATGCGAAGCACACGTTCGCGTTGCCGGTTGCGCGGCAGGCGATCTCGTCGCCGCCGCCCGGCCTGACCGTCGATCTCCTCGCTCACCCTCGACCTTTCCACTCACATATTTAGCGGATATACTTCATTTATATTAGCAGCTTCTCAAACGAGGAGAGGTAACGAGTTGACCCAGGCGGCACACCGACTCGACGCGACTATGAAGCGGCTGCGGGGGAAGAGGTGCGCCGGCCCCGGCAAAGAATCGCCGCAAGGGGGCGCGGGCGAGGATACTGGTGGCAGCGGCGGCCATCGCGGGTTGTCGCTACTAGGACCACGCATGCTCAATGAGGCCGAAGTGCATGCACGCAGGACTGCACCCCTGCCGCGAACGTCTCCACCGGCGTCCGCCGTCGCCCGCCGCACCGATGTCCGCTCGGACCCCACCCTCGCGCACACGGCTCCAGTCGCCCTGATCGATCTGTCCGTTGACCGGTCCGCCGCAGTCGTTCCCCGGACAGGGGACACCACGACCACTCGCTCAGCCGAGGGGCCTAACCCTTCTATCGGAATTGACAGCCCGAAGTCGCCGTCGAGTGCCGACGATGATGCTCGGGCGGAATCGGAGTCATCATGTTGACCGCTTATGCAGTGACCGCAGCGATTGCCGTCGGCGTGCTCTGGCTGGGCTCGACCTTTCGAGTCGTCAAGCAATTCGAGCGAGGCGTCGTCTTTCGGTTCGGGCGGGTGCAAAACCGCGTTCGCCCACCGGGACTCACATGGTTGGTCCCGATCGCCGATCGCCTCCAAAAGGTGAACATGCAGATCATCACGATGCCGGTGCCCGCACAGGACGGAATCACCCGCGACAACGTCACTGTGCGCGTGGATGCCGTTATCTACTTCAACGTTGCGGATCCGGTGCGTGCGGCCGTCGACGTGCAGGACTACATGTCCGCGATCGGGCAGGTCGCGCAGACCTCGCTGCGCTCGATCATCGGCAAGAGCAACCTGGACGACCTGCTCTCCAACCGCGAGGGCCTCAACCAGGGTCTGGAGTTGATGATCGACAGTCCCGCGCTGGGCTGGGGGATCCACATCGACCGCGTCGAAATCAAGGATGTGGTGCTGCCGGATTCGATGAAGCGCTCGATCGCGCGCCAGGCCGAAGCCGAGCGTGAGCGGCGGGCGCGGGTCATCACCGCCGACGGCGAACTGCAGGCGTCGGAGAAACTCGCTCAAGCGGCCGAGGTGATGGCCGAGGAGCCGGCCGCGCTGCAATTGCGGCTCCTGCAAACCGTTGTCGAGGTCGCCGCGGAGAAGAACTCCACCCTGGTGCTGCCCTTCCCGGTGGAACTGCTCAGGTTCTTGGAGAAGAGCACTCCGCAAGCATCGCCGCGAGATGCGGGTGCGGCTACCCGCGCTGCCGGCGGGGCGGTCGGGAACGGTAAGAGCGCGGCGTTGACGTCGCCGCCGGTCTCCGACGGCTCCGACGGTCTCGGAATCGACGCAGCCCTTGCGGACTCATTTCAGCCGAACCAGTGACAGGGTTCAGCGGATCGGCCCGGTCGCCAGCGCACCACCCTCGTCGTTGGCTGCTACCTCACCACCTTTACGAGCTCTTTGACTTACGTGGGCAAGAAGCCTGCGCAACACGGCTCACGCCCCAACGCCTCGCCGGTGGGCAAACTAGACCTCAATCCGCGAACCCACGATCACCGTGCGGTCGCGGGGCAGGCCGAAGTACTCGGCGGCGTCGGCCGTGATATAGGAGGTCGCAATGAACAGGCGCTTGCGCCATGGCGCCATGGTCGGTGCCGTGCCCTTCGTCAGTTCGAGCTTCGAAAGGAAGTAGGAAGCGTCGTCGATGGCGATCGGGCCTTCCGTCTGCGTCGAGTCGACCAGGCGTAGCGCGCCGGGGATATTGGGCGTTTCCATGTACCCGAAGTGCGCGGTCACGTGGAAAATGCCGTCCCTGGCATAGCCGAGAGCATCGACTTCCGTCCGCTCGGAGTCTGGTACGCGCGGCACAGGCAGAGTGTCGATCGCCATGATTACCACGTGTTCGTGGAGCACGCGATTATGGTCGACGTTGGCCCGCATCGCCAGGGGCGCGGTTTCTTTCCCGCGGTTGAGGAATACCGCCGTGCCGGGGACTCGCAGCAACGGGGGCTGACGATCGGACAGTCCGTCGACGAACTCGCGCAGCGGTCCCTCCTCCTGCTCGCGCGCTAGGGTGACAATCTGACGGCCGCGCTGCCAGGTGGTCATCACGGTGAACGCGATCACGGCGATCAGCAGCGGCAGCCACGCCCCGTGGACCAGTTTGGTCAGGTTCGCTGCCAGGAACATCAGATCAACCGCCAACAGAGCGCCGCCGCCGATCACGACCAGCCACAACGGCGTCCCCCACCTGGTACGGGCGATGTAGAAGAACAGCAGTGTCGTGATGGTGATCGTGCCGACCACCGCCATGCCGAACGCATACGCCAGCGCCGCCGAGCTGCGGAACGCGAACACCAGAGTGAGCACCGCCACCATCAGCACACCGTTGATCCACGGCACGTAGATCTGGCCGATCGTCGACTCCGAGGTGTGCGTCACCCGCAACCTCGGCAGATAGCCGAGCTGAGCGGCCTGCGA
Source organism: uncultured Actinomycetota bacterium (assembly GCA_963799495.1). GTDB lineage: Bacteria > Actinomycetota > Actinomycetes > Mycobacteriales > Mycobacteriaceae > Mycobacterium. The sequence continues at coordinate 63,491 of CAWCXH010000023.1, read as the reverse complement.
CGCCACCGAATATGCCCCGGTGATCACCGCCTGAGACGCGATCACCGTTGCGGCGGTCGCCAGCAGCACCATCGGCAATCGTGCCCAATCCGGGGTGAGCAGAAAGAACGGAGCGCTCACCGCGCCCTCGTCGCCGAGCAGCAGCGCCCCTTGACCGAGATAACTGAGAACACACGCGGGCAGGACGAGAAACAGCCAGCCCCGGGCGATCGCCGGCCGGCCGAAGTGGCCCATGTCGGCATACAGCGCCTCCGCACCGGTGACCGCGAGCACGACTGCGGCCAGCGAAAAGAACGCAATGTGGAAATGCCCGACCATGAACGTCAGCGCATATACCGGCGAGAGCGCCTTGAGGATTTCCGGATGGTCCACGATGCCATTCACACCGCAGGCGCCGATCGCTACGAACCACGCGATCATCACCGGCCCGAACAGACGCCCAACGGCGGCCGTGCCGTGGCGCTGCACGGCGAACAGCACAACGATGATCACCGCGGTGATCGGCACGATCCAGCTTTCCAACTCCGGCTGGATGACCTTGATGCCCTCGACCGCGGACAGCACCGAGATCGCGGGGGTGATCATGCTGTCGCCGAAGAACAGTGCGGCGCCGAAGAGGCCCAGCGCGGTCAACGCCATGACGGTGCGACGACGCTCCGCGCCTCCGCCCCAGCGCCTCAGCAGCGTGATGAGCGCCATGATGCCGCCCTCGCCGTCGTTGTCGGCGCGCATCACCAGGGTCACGTAGGTCAGCGTGACGATGATCATCACCGACCAGAAAATCAACGACACGATGCCGTACACATTGTTCGCGCTGATCGGCACGGGGTGCGGGTCGCTGGGGTTGAAGACGGTCTGGATGGTGTAGATCGGGCTGGTCCCGATGTCGCCGAACACGACACCGAGTGCGCCGACCACAACGGCCAAGCGAACCGTTTCTGCGCGGCCGATTGTGCGAAGCGCCGACGCTGGTTCGGAATTTGTGTGCACGGCGAGGGTCCTCGTTTCGTGGTCCGCAACCTTGTCGTCCCGTGACCGGATGCGGTGTGGGCGCTAGCGACGCGGCGGATTGATCGTAATCCGCTGGCCACCCATTCGGGCTCAGCTGCCGGGCAGCGCCGCCTGCCATCTACCCACGACCGATCCAGGGGAGTGGTCGTGACGAATACAGGTTGAGCGGTGCGCGTCCGGACAGTCCGGTCGATATCCAGCAGCCTGAAGGGAGGCCGACTATGAACACACTTCTCGTGATCGTCTTGATGGTGGGCACGGCGCTCATGGCAGTCGGCTTTCACGACATGCAGGTGTGGCTTGAGCGCTGGGATTACGAGCGTCACGCACAGGATTAGTTGACGTGCAAGGGCTGAAGGTGGTCGGTTGGTAGGCCTTCAACCACTGGCTTGCCTCGTCGTCATCGCGGAATGTTGTTGCGACAGCTGAAATTTCACGCGGTCGCTGTCGAATGTATGCGCAGTGCCATTCGTCCTCGGTTCTCGGCGTGATCGTTGCGCTGGCAGGTTCATCATTCGCGCTGCAGGGTGGGATGCAAGCGTCCCGGGCTGGTACCACAACCTCAAAGCCAATTCGAAGATCGAAATCAATGTCAGAACACGACGTTTCGGCGTCACAGGGCGGCCGGTCCTACCCCGATGACCCGGACTACCCGCGGTCGGGGCAGCACGTGGTGTACTCGTGTCCCCTACGGGTTGACGATGACGTCTGCGCCCGGCGCTGCAGCGCGCCCTGGAGGTCGTCCCTGGAGGTCGTGGGCTCGGGAAGGACGTTCATGCTCGTGGGACAGAACTGTCTCGTTGCGTTGGCGCGCAGTGACAGCACTTGGCCGTGACGTTAGAAGTGCAGCGTCGTTTGCCGGCGACCCATGGACCACTGGGTGAACTTTCCCGAGGACGGGCACCTACCGGCTCACGGCACGCGTAGCCGGCCGCTGATTCGCGCGCCGGTGGCTCGGGTGGCGGCCAACAACCCGAGCGGGGGGCGCATCCCGGCGACAAGCGCTGACACCGCTGCCATCTGACCGCCGCCTATCGGAATCGCTACCGCGACACAGCTGAGATCGGGCAGCACTCCACCAGCGTCCACAACCGGTGCCAGGCGGCCGATTTCGGCGTGGGCTCGCGCCTGCGCCGTTGCGGGCGGTACCCGGGCGCCCGGCTCGGGGAGGATTCCAAGCGGGACACGAGCATCGATGTGGTCCAGGAATACCACCTCGCCGCCGATCGTGCCCGACAGGCTCACCGCGGCGCCGGTGGCGGCCGCGAGCTCAGCCATCGGTCGCCGCGCGGCGACCCGCAGTCGCCGCTCCGGGGTCACCAGCGCACCCAGTCCCAGCAGGCTCGCGCCCAGCCGATAACGGGTGCCCTCGCGCCGGACCGCCCCCACCTCAATCAGCTGCTTGAGCAGCCGGTGCACCGTTGCCCGCGGGACCCCGGTTGTCTCGGACAGATCGATCAGCCGCGCGGGCTGCAAGGCGGCCACATGATCCAGCAGATCAAAAGCGGTCTCGATGACGCCGCGAGCGTCATTGCGTTCGGACGGGGTGGGTACGTATGCATCGCGATCATCGATCACGGCGGCCAGCCCCAGGTCTGCTGCCGCCGTCGGCCCGGCACGTGGATCCAACCCCAACAGCATCAGAACACGTCGGGGCGATCCGGCGGTGACAATTCCGCGCGTCCATTGAACCCGCGCAACGCGCGCCGCCCGCGGCTTGTTCCCCCGCCGGTGGGCGACACCCGACGCCGCGCGGCCACGCGCCGTCCAGATCCGGCCATGCCGATCGATTAACTGCTGGTCAGGGACACTTCGGGTCCCACCGTCGTGGGTCAGGCCAACGGAGCAACTGTGCAGCAGTGGTCGTGTGTCGTCAGCCCGCGAGGCGACGATTCGCGAGAAAGGTCCACTCACCGGGCGATGGGTCGCCGGCGACGGCGCCGCTTTCTAGCGTCAGCGGGCATGACCGCATCTTCGACATTCGACGTCATCTTCGTCGGCGCCGGACACAACGCCCTGATCGCCGCCAGCTACCTCGTCAAGGAAGGCCGCAGCGTGTGCCTGCTCGACCAGCACTCGACACCGGGCGGCTGGGTCCGCAGCGAGGAGTTGACCCTGCCCGGCTTCGTCCACGACACATTCTCTGCCCTGCACCCGATCTTCGTCGGGGGCCCGGTGTTCGCCGAGTTGGGAGCCGAACTCGCCGAGCATGGTCTGCGCTACGTGCAGGGGCAAACGAGCACGGGCGCGTCGTTTCCCGACGGCCGCTCGGCGGTGATCGACACCGACCCCGACGCGTTGGGTGCAGAGTTGGACCGGCTTGGCGAGCGGCATGCGTGGACACAGCTCATGGCCGATGTGTCACCGCACCTGGATTCCCTGGGGCCCCTGCTGGGCATGGATCTCGCCTCACCAGAGGCCACCGGACTACTCAAATCGCTGTGCCGCGACACCGGATCGTCCGTACCGTTTACCGCGCTGCTGACCGGCTCCGGGCGTGACCTGCTCGGCGACCGGTTCGCCAGCGAGGAATTGATCATGGCGTGGCTGCCATGGCTGCTGCACGTCGGCCTCGGCCCGCACGACCCCGGTGGCGCACTGTGGTCGGTGCTGCTGATGGCGACCCTGCTCGCCGGCAACCCCGCCCCCGTCGGTGGCAGCGGTCGGCTCGCCCAGGCGCTCACCGGGCTGGTTACCTCGCACGGTGCGGAAATCCGAACCGGCGTGGAGGTCGACGCGATCGTGACCACCGGCGGCCGCGCCAGCGGGGTGCGGACGACCGACGGCGAACAGCTCACCGCCACCCAGGCGGTGATCGCCAGCACCACACCCGACCAGCTCTACGGGCGCCTGCTGCGCGACGCGGCGGGCATCCCCGAATCAACGAGGGCGCAGGCCCGCCGCTATCGGTACCGCCGCGGCTGCTTCCAGATCAGCCTCGCCCTGTCGGCGCGTCCCCGCTTCGCGGACTCTCGACTCGACGCTGGCGGCGGGATCAACGTGGGCCGCGGCCTCAACGAACTCATCACCTCCGTCAGGCAAGCCGAAGACGGATTGCTGCCGACCCATCCGTCGATCTCCTGGCACGAACCCACCGCCGTCGATCCCAGTCGCGCACCCGCGGGACAAGCCGTGGTTCGGCTGCAGGTGCTCGATGTGCCCTTGCACCCAACCGGTGACGCGGCCGAGGAGATCGCCGTCGACGCCGGATGGACGACCTCGGTGGCCGAGCGATTCGCCGACCGGGTGATCGCCGAGGCCGCACAACACATCTCAGGGCTGGAGCAGACGGTGGTGGGCCGCCACATCCTCAGCCCCGCCGATTTGGCCCGCACCAACCCCAACGCGGGACCCGGCGACCACGCCTCCGGACACAACGCGCTCTCCCAGGCGTTCACCCAGCGTCCCATTCCGGCGCACCGCGGCGGCTATGCCACCGTCGTACCTGATCTCTATCTGATCGGGGCGGCCAGCTGGCCCGGGCCCGGTGTCGGCGGCGCGTCGGGTAGGGCGGTGGCCCGTCGCCTGCTGAACCCAGCATGAAAGGAAACAACGTGCGAGCAAAGCGAACTGAAGCCGCTTGGGCCGAATCACAGGGGACGTCGCGCAACCTGTTGGTTGGAGTCATGTTCGCGCCGGTAGCCGCGCCGTTCGTGTGGATTCCCTACGGATTAGATATGCCCTGGGCCACGCTGAGCAGCGTTGCCGTGATCCAGTCGGTAGTGCTTGACGAAAACGTCTCGCGCTGCGTGCCGACGCGAAAGCTGTGCTCTTGCAATCTACTACGCAGCGATTCGCCCCGCTATCTCGAAGGAGCAAGCATGGCGCGAGCCGACAATGACAGCTGGGATTTGGCGTCCAGCGTGGGACCCACCGCGACAATGGTGGCCGCGGCGCGAACGGTGGCGACCCGCAGGCCCGATCCGCTGATCAACGATGCGTTCGCCGAGTCGCTGGTGAAGGCGGTGGGTAGTGGCAAAGGAGATTAGCTTCGGTCGCTGCTTCACGACACGCTGCGCGCCACGCTCTTCGTAAAACTTGGGTCCTCGGGCATGGACTGCGTCGGTGAAAGCGGCGTAATCGAACTACCTGCAATCTCCACCCGATCTCCACAAAACCTCCAAGCTCGCGCAACCGGTAACGGCGGACCATCAATCCATGTCGGAACCACCAGAACACTCGAAAGGTACGACCATGAAGAATCTCATCTTGACCACCATCACCGCCGGGGCACTGGCATCCGCCGCACTCGGACTGGCCGGAACCGCCAACGCCGCTCCGTCCGGCCCGTCGTCTGTGGACCAGACGGTCAGCCAGCTGCGGTCCCAGGGCTATCAGGTCATCGTGAACCGCGTCGGGACTGCTCCGGTTGACCGGTGCACGATCAGCGCGGTCCGGCCCGGCCAGACGTTTTCACGCACAGACTCCGGCGCACCCGGCGCCCAGGACGACATCGTCACGACGGTGACCAATAAGACCGTCTACGTCGACGTGGCGTGCTGACACCTGATCGGCAGAAGCAACGATGGACGCCCAACCGCGCATACCACCACGCACGTTCGAAATACGTGCACTCCGCCAGTACATTGGAGCGGAACTGACGCGCCACATTTTCCGATAATTGCAGGGCGTGGGCGCGTCCGGATCAGCTTCCTCCTGTCGTCAGGGTGGCGGGCGCGGTGTTGGCGCCGGAGATGAGTACCGCGACCCGTTCGTCGCGCGACGGCGCGTATACGCCCGAACTGAGCGCCGCGTAGGCGGCGGCCGCGCCGTGTTCGGCCACGATGCGGTACTCATTCCAAAGTTGTTCACGCGCAGAGATGATGGCGGAGTCATCCACCAGCACGCTCTCGACGCCGAACCGGCGCGCGACGTCGAAGGCTATCTCGCCAACGCGGCGAGCACCGAGAGAGTCAGCGGCTATACCCGAAACCGACACGTCGACCGGCGTCCCCGCCCTCAGGGCCGCATTCAGTGTCGGGGCTGCGACGGGCTCAACCGCCACCACCCGTGCACGGCCATCGAGGCCGGCGAGAACACCGGCAAGCAAGCCGCCGCCCCCGACAGCGACGATCACCGTTTCGATCGACGGTTCATCGTCGATCGTCTCGTCGACGAGTGTCCCTGCCCCAGCCGCGACCTCGATTTGGTCGTAGGCGTGGCAGAACACCGCACCGGATTGCTCAGCGAAATCAATTGCAGCGGTGTAAGCCTCGGCGTACTCGGTGCCCACACGCCGTACCTCTGCCCCATAGGCAAGGATTCTGGCCACCTTCACCGGTGGTGCTGTTTCGGGAACGAAAACGGTGGCAGGCACGCCGACTCTTGCTGCGGCGTAGGCGTTGGCCAATCCGGCGTTCCCGCCCGAGGCCGCGACAACACCGACCTGCCGGTCGAGCTCACCGCGTTCCTGGGCAGCCATCACCCGATTGAGCGCTCCTCGAGCCTTGAAACATCCTGTGTACTGCATGAATTCGCACTTGATCCACAGCGGAGTAGAGGGTGCGGCGACCTGGACCACCGGCGTGCGCCGGATGTGGTCGCGGATGCGGGAATGGGCGGCGAGGACGTCGTCCCTGGTGATCACGGCCGCTCCTGCGTCTTGTTCGGACCCTCGCCGCGAAGGGCGGGGTGCAGGTCGAGTTCGAGCCGCCCGGACGAGCTTATTTCACGACGGCGTAGCTGCGGCTGAGGGGACACGACCCGGATGGTTGATGAGCCTTGCGACGACGGCACCCTGTGGTAAGCGTCGATCCACGTGTTGTACATGAACCGAAACAGCCACGCCTTCAAGTGGGTTCCTTGCCGGAACGACCGAAATCGGCATAGGCCTTCAACATCGTGTCCTGCAGCAGATCCTCGGCATCGGCACGACGTGCCGGACCGGTTGGATTCGGTTCGACCGCCACCTTTCGCGACCGGTTCGAGCGACTCGTCGGCACCAGTCCGCAGGCCTACCGGCGCGCTTTCCAGGCCTCGACATCAATAACGGGTCAGCCGCGGCGTCGACCGGCCGACGCCGCAGACCCCGAACCGGCCCGGGCCCGATGACGGCGGACCGCGTCACGGTTCGAACACGTCGGGCTGCAATAGCGTTGACGGCCGGTGCGGGAGACGTCCGCGAAGACGCGTCGACACTCCGGCGCCGCACACCTGCCGAGGCGGCTCATCCCCCGTCCAACCAGGTGCAACGCGGTCCCGACGCTCAGCAACGCCTCCAGGACCGCGCAGAGCGGCATGTCGGGATCGCGGTAATGGATGTGCCATCCGTCGCCGGCGTGATCGGTCAGACGCGGGTATGCGGATGCCCTCGCCAACAGCCTGTTGAGCAGCTCCGCGCGGTCGGCGTCGGTCTCCGCGTCCACGACCTCGAGCCAGGCCGCGAGAAAACGTTCCGTGGCGGCCAGGTCGGCACGCGTCGGCGCCGCCTCGACGAGCACTCCGGCGTCGCGGCACCGCTGCGCCAATCCGTCTGGATCCGCCGGTGGATCGTTGACGAGGTCGACGGCGAGCTGAACCGCATCCGTGCCGTAAGGGTTGCGCTGCATAATGACATTACATCACACTGGCGGCATGAAGGAACACCAACACCATTGGACCGTCGAATCCTGCCACCGAACCAGCGTCGGCGTCGTCGCATACCACCGTTGCGCGTGTGGCGCTCGCCGCATCGTCGAATACGAACTCAGTTCGCCCGCAGTGGTTTCCGATTCGCTCCGAAGTGCGTCGTGAGGACGGCCGGACCCGTTTCGCCGAGATCGGTCCTGTCGGTGCCGTGCTAAGCCGTCGCGGAGTCCCACCAGGCGAGCACTCGTGTCCCGAACAGAGTCAGCCACCTCGATGGCTCGCCCACCGGTGCGTCGACCTCGAACCACACGCGCCCGGGATGCCGTCGGGCCTGGAGCCAGGTGCCGTCGGGCTGCCTGGCGGCACGGATGAGCTCGATCGCGTCAGCGATGCGTGGGTCCGGCCTCACGCCGTCAAGCAACGAAACCTGCCGGAAGTACTCGGCCGCGTTGAGCACGTTGTAGAACCAGCGGAAGGGGTAGGCGAAGCGGTCCACCCACGGTGCCACCGGTTCGCCGGTCGAGAGACGGCGAAAGAGCCCGCGCTGCAGGAGGTATTCCTCGCCGGAGCGCCGGACAGCGTGCGTCGCGTCCGTGCCTCCGGTCGTGCTGTCGTAGGAAAGCAGTCCCTTGAGGGAGTTCAGCGTCGAGTGGAACGACGATCGCGTAGAGCCCTCGACCCACTCGCAGTTCCAGCCGCCGTCGGACAGTCGATGCTCGAGGAACCAGCCGACGATGCCGGTGATATCGGCGCCGAGCCACAGACCGTTCGCGACCGTCCAGGCGTTGATGCAGCAGTCGACCTCGCCGCTCCAGTACGGCAGGCTCTCGTACTCCCAGCGGCTGTTCTCAGCGAGAAGCTCGGCCGTGCGGCGCTCACGCAGGACAGCTGGGTCGAGGCCCCACTCTCGCAGCGAGTTGAGCGTCCACGTCGTCGCCGTCCAGGGCTGCCCGGCACCTTCTGCCGCCTCCGGGCCGTGAAAGTCGAAGTCTGCTGGGAAGAACGCGCCGCCAGCCCATTGGCCGTCCGAGTCCTGGAGCGCGAGAAGGCGCGCGCCGAAGCCTTCGGTGGCGATCCGTAACCGCGTCGCTTCCCAGACCTCTGGCGGTTCACCCACGAGGTCGCGCTCGACCTGCCAGCGCAGTGCCGGGTCAGAGTCCAGGAGCCACGCGATCAGCGCCTCGGCCACCATGGAGCGACTCTAGCGAGATGCATAGACGCCCAGCACGGCGAGCACACCGAAACACGCACCCACCACGTCCGGAAATCGCCGAAAGATGTTGTTCCAGAGTATATTTCGCTCGTTTTGCTAGCGGAGTGGATATATTCCAGACGGGCGCTATTCCTTAGGTAAACCTCCGGGACTCGGCAACTCTACGGAATAGATCCTCGGCATCGCCGACCGCTCTGCTCCGGTGGCCACGAGCAGCCCAACCGATATTTGATACGTGTCCTCGTCCTGGCCCCCCAGGCCGATGGGGTGCACCATGGGGTCATGTGTGATGGCGGCGGCACGGCCACCGAGGTCGCCGCGACCCTCCCGCGCCCGGCGGAGGGCACTGCGGTGGATCCCATTGCCCTGGAGCCGGTCGACGAGGTCGTCATCACGACGCTGGTGGACAACAGCTACGACGCGCTGATGGGCGACACCGGCCCGGCCCGCCGCGCGCCGTTCGCCCGGGTTCCCCAGCTGCTCGCCCCGCAGTTCGAGGAAGGCCGAACCTATCCCGGGCTGATCGCCGAGCACGGCTTCTCCGCGCTGGTCACCACGCGCCGCGGCGCGAGCTCGCACACCGTGCTGTTCGACACCGGGGTGTCCCCGGACGGGATGGCAACCAACTTCGAGCGGCTGGGCCTCGACGCGGCGGCGATCGAGGTCGTGGTGCTCAGCCACGGCCACCTCGATCACGATGGCGGCTTCCCTGGGCTGGCCCGGTTGCGGGGCCGCAGCGGGCTACCGCTCAGCGTGCATCCGCTCGTCTGGAGCCGGCGCCGCTTCGCCCTGCCCGACCAAGCGCCGTGGGAACTGCCGACGCTGAGCCGTTCCGCACTGGAGGCCGAGGGCCTCGAGGTGATCGAACGCCGGCAGCCCTCGCTGCTGCTGGACGGCTCGGTGCTCATCACCGGGGAGGTCGACCGCACCACGGAGTTCGAGCGCGGGCTGCCGTCCCACGAGGCCTGGCGCGACGGGCGGTGGGAGCCCGATCCGCTGATCCTCGATGAGCAGGCGCTGGTGGTCCACGTACGCGGCCGGGGACTCGTCGTGCTCACCGGATGTGGGCACGCCGGTGCGGTGAACATCGCACGGCACGCGATGCGGCTGACAGGTGTGGACCGGCTGCACGGCCTGCTTGGCGGTTTCCACCTCACCGGACCGGCGTTCGAGCCCGTCATCGAACCCACCGTGGCCGCGTTCGCCGAAATGGCACCGGACGTGCTGGTGCCGGCGCACTGCACGGGCTGGAAGGCCCAGCACCGGCTTGCCTCAGCACTGCCCAACGCATTCGTGCCGAACGCGGTCGGCACGTCGTTCACCCTGGCCGGATCCGGACCCTAGGGATTGGCATCGGTGCCGGCCAAGGACAGCCTCGTTGTGCAGGCGCGCCAGCCGTCACCCCTCGACAGGACCTGCGACGAGAAACATCCGTTGTGGCCGGACCAGCCCGCGCGGATTCTTTCAGTGCTTTCGACGAGCATGTCGCGTCGGCGTGGATGTAAGTCCCATCTTCTGATTCCTCGGGTACCGGACTTGTGCACCGAGGTCATGTTTGCTGGCAGATCGTCGCAGGTTGATGCCAGGAGCCGTCCGGCTGGCCGAGTTGCACGAGGCCTACCGCGCCGATTACCAGGCCTACTACGAGCGACATGCCACCGCCGACAGTCCGGCGATCCGGGGCGCCGACCCCGCGATCGTGCTGATCCCCGGTGTCGGGATGTTCAGCTACGGCAAGGACAAGCAGACCGCCCGGTGGCCGGCGAGTTCTACCTCAACGCCATCAATGTGATGCGCGGGGCCGAGGCGATCTCCACCTACGCACCGATCGACGAGTCGGAGAAGTTCCGCATCGAGTACTGGGCGCTGGAAGAGGCGAAGCTGGCCCGGATGCCCAAACCCAAACCGCTGGCGACCCGCATCGCGCTGGTCACCGGCGCGGCGTCTGGCATCGGCAAGGCCATCGCCACGCGGTTGGCCGCCGAGGGCGCCTGCGTCGTGATCGCCGACCTGGACGCCGAAAAGGCCGCCGCGGCCGCCGAAGAGATCGGTAACAGCGACGTCGCGATCGGCGTGGCCGCCGACGTCACCGACGAAGCCGCCGTGCAGGCCGCGATCGACGCCACGGTGCTGGCGTTCGGCGGCATCGACATCGTCGTCAACAATGCCGGCCTGTCGCTGTCGAAGTCGTTGCTGGACACCACCGTTGCCGACTGGGACCTGCAGCACAACGTGATGGCACGCGGCTCGTTCCTGGTGTCCAAGGCGGCCGCCAAGGCCCTGGTCGACCAACAGCTCGGCGGCGACATCATCTACATCTCGTCGAAAAACTCGGTGTTCGCCGGACCCAACAACATCGCCTACGCGGCGACCAAGGCCGATCAGGCCCACCAGGTCCGGCTGCTGGCCGCCGAACTCGGTGCGCACGGCGTCAAGGTCAACGGCATCAACCCCGACGGCGTGGTCCGCGGTTCGGGCATCTTCGCCGGCGGCTGGGGCGCCAAACGCGCGGCCGTGTACGGGGTTGCCGAGGAAGACCTCGGCAAGTACTACGCGCGAAGGACTCTGCTCAAGCGTGAGGTGCTTCCGGAGAACATCGCCAATGCGGCGTTCGCCCTGTGCAGTTCGGATTTCTCACACACCACCGACTTGCATGTCCCCGTGGATGCCGGTGTGGCCGCGGCGTTCCTGCGATGAGCACCGGACAGGTCGCCGCGGTTGACCTCGGCGCCACCAGCGGGCGCGTCATGCTGGCCAACGTCGGAGCCGGACGCCTCGACATGCACCCGGTCGCCCGATTCGCTAACACGCCGTTGCGGTTGTGGAACGGAACCCGCACGGCACTGCATTGGGACGCGCTCGACCTGTTCGGACACGTCTGCGACGGGTTGAGCGCCGCGGCACGGCAGGCCGACAACCTGACGGCGATCGGTGTTGATTCCTGGGCGGTCGATTATGGGCTGCTCCGCGGTGGCCGGTTGCTGTCGTTGCCGCATCACTACCGCGACGAGCGGTCGGCCATCGGGGTCGACATCGTTCACCGTGAGTTCGATCCGGCCGACCTGTACCAGCGGAATGGACTGCAGTTCCTGCCCTTCAACACGGTGTACCAACTCGCCGCCGAAATGGCCGAGGGCCTGCTGGGGCTGGCCGACACCGCGCTGCTGATCCCCGATCTGATCAACTACTGGTTGACGGGACGGGCGGCGACGGAGCGAACCAACGCGTCCACGACGGGTCTGATGGGTCTCGACGGCACCTGGGACCGGCCGTTGATGCGCCGGATCGGACTGCCCGAGAACCTGTTTCCCGACATCGCCGAGCCAGGTAGCACGCTGGGACCGTTGTTACCCGAGATGCGCGCGCAGCTCGGAATCGACGACGGCGTGCGGGTCGTTTCCGTGGCGTCGCACGACACGGCGTCGGCGGTCGCGGCCATTCCGATGCACGCCGAGTCGGCGGCCTACATCTCCTGCGGCACATGGGGATTGGTGGGCATTGAATTACCATCTGCGATTGTCAATGATGCGAGCCGCACAGCCAACTTCACCAACGAGGGCGGCGCCGATGGCCGGGTGCGCTTCCTGCACAACGTGATGGGGCTGTGGCTGCTCAGCGAGACGATCCGCCAATTCGAGCGCGACGGTCATGCCACTGACCTTGCCGCGCTGCTGGACCAGGCCGCCGCTGCGCCGACGCCTGCGGCGGTATTCGACACCGACGACCCACGGTTCCTGTCACCCGGCGACATGCCGGCCCGCATCAGCGCGTGGTACCGGGAACGCGGCTTGCCGGCGCCGGGCGGCAGGCCCGAGATGGTCCGCGCGATCGTAGAAAGCCTCGCCGCCGCGTTCGCTTCGAACGTGTCGGCGGCCGCCGAGCTGTCCGGAAAGGACATCACCACGGTGCACATCGTCGGCGGTGGGTCACAGAATCGGCTGCTGTGTCAGCTGACCGCTGATCGTCTTGGTCTGCCGCTGCTGGCCGGACCGGTCGAAGCCACCGCATTGGGCAACGTTATGCTCACGGCCCGCGCCCAGGGCCTGGTCACGGGGGATCTGGAGGACCTGCGGGCTTTGGTCGCCGCAATGGTCCCGCCACAGCGATACACCCCGCGCAGCAGCCGCGTGGCCGCAGCACAACCCGTCGTCACGGGTCGGCTGGGTGCCGATTTGGTGTGATGGAGGGGTGGGAGTGAACATGCGCGAGGTGGCGGCCGCGGCGGCGGTCTCGGTGGGCACGGTGTCCAACGTGCTCAATGCGCCCGACAAGGTCGCTCCGGCGACGGTGGCGCGGATGCAGGCCGCCATCGACCAACTCGGCTTCGTCCGCAACGACGCCGCCCGTCAGCTCAAGGCCGGCCGCTCTCGCAGCGTCGGGCTGGTGGTTCTCGACGTCGGCAACCCGTTCTTCACCGACATCGCCAGAGCCGCGGAACGTCGTGCGGGCGAACACAATCTGACTGTCCTGCTCGGAACCTCCGATGACGATCTCGGTCGCGAACGGGCATACATCGACGCCTTCGACGAACAGCGCGTGTTCGGGTTGCTGGTCTCTCCCATCGGTGACGACCTGAGCCGGCTGGCGGTGTTGCGCGGCCGCGGCACCCCGGTCGTCCTGGTCGACCGGGACGGCAGCGGAACGGCGTTCGACTCGGTGGCCGTTGATGACGTGGCCGGTGCCCGACTGGCGGTCGGCCATCTGTGCGACACCGGCCGCAGGCGCATCGCGTTCATAGGTGGCCCGACCGAGCTGCGGCAGGTGCGCGACCGGCTCCGCGGTGCCCGCGAAGCGATCGCCGCCGTGCCCGGCGCACGACTCGAGGTGATCGACATCCCGGCGTTGACCGTGCTGGAGGGCCGTGCGGTGGGGGAGATGCTGCGCGATCGGCCGCCCCGGCGACGGCCCGACGGCGTGTTCTGCGCCAACGATCTGCTCGCGATCGGGGTGCTGCAGGCGCTGGCGCTGATGGGCGGCCTCCGGGTACCCGACGACATGGCGCTGGTCGGGTACGACGACATCGACTTCGCCCGATCGGCGGTCGTTCCGCTCACCTCGATCCGCCAGCCCACGCAGTCGATCGGCGCAACCGCGATCGACCTGTTGCTCGCCGCCGCCGAGGACGGCACGCACCACACACCCAAACACGTGGTGTTCCAGCCGGAATTAATCACCCGTAGCTCGACAGTTCGTCTGAGCCGGTGAGGCGGGATCCCGCGTTGTCCGTGCAGTACGAGCCTTGAAACGGAGTTTTGATGCGTATCGCCTTGTTCGCGACCTGGCTGGCGGACGCGGTGTTTCCCCAGGCGGCTATCGCGACCGTCAGCCTGCTTGAACGACTAGAGGCCACCAGGTGGTCTTTCCCGGCAAGCAAACCTGCCGCGGCCAGATGCACATCAATACCGGATACCTCGTGGAGGCCACGGCGTTGGTGCTTGCGCACCAAAGCGTCCGGTGTAGCTTGTCGCAATCACAGTGCTGAATGCCGACCAGAACCACTTTCGGACTCGGCGGCGGGCGACCGGTCCAGGTCGCGCAGCGCCGGCAGGAAAATGGCAACCAGGCCGAGCAGCAGCATCGGCAGCGACAACGCCAGGAACGTCGCGTGCAGTCCGGCGGCGTCGGCCAGCGGGCCGGCCAGAATCAACCCCAGCGGACCCGCGGCGTAGGCCAGCGACCCCATGACCCCGACCACCCGGCCGCGCAGCCGCTGCGGCGCGCGGGTCTGCATGACGTAGTTGTAGATCGGCGCGATCGGCCCGTAGACCAGGCCGACGACCGCGCACAGCGCGAGGATCACGGGCAGCGGCGGCAGGAACGCGATGACCGTCATCGCGACCCCGAGCGTCAGCACCGCGGTCAGCATCGTCGCGCGCCGGCTCATGTACTTCGACAGCACGGCGTAGCCCAGCGCGCCCACCAGACCGCCGATGCTCAACGACATCAGCACCCAGCCCAGTTGCGCCGGCTCGTTGCGGTCGGTGAAGTACTTCGGGAACAGCACGCTTTCCATCGGCATGTACAGGCCGGTGGCGGCCAGGTCGACGAACGCCAGGGTGCGCAGTACGGGCGTGTGCCACACGAAGCTCAGGCCCTCGACGATGCCCGCCCACACCTTTTCGGGCACGGCGGCGCGATCGGGCTTGCCCGCACCCTCCAGACGCAGCACGGCGATGGCGACGATCGACAGCCCGAACGCCCCTGCGGTGACCCACATCGTGTTGATTCCGCCCAGAGTGGCGATCAGCAGGCCGCCGATGCCCGGACCGACGATGTAGGCCAGGTTGAACACCGCTTCGTAGACGCTGTTGGCATGGTCCAGCGTCCACCCGGCGCGGGTGGCCGCCTCGGGCAGCATCGTCTCGCGGGCCGTCATCCCCGCGGGGTCGAAGGCAGCGCCGAGCGCTGCCAGTGTCGCCAGCACCCCGACGTTGACGGCGTGCACGCCGAATGCGAGGGCGATCACCGGGACCGCGGCCACCGACAGCGCCGAGAGCGCATCGGAGATCATCGAAACCCGTCGGCGACCGATGTAGTCGACGGCGGCGCCGGCGATCACTGTGGACGCCAGCAGCGGGAGGGTCCCGGCCATCGCCACGATCGATGCGTCGAGCGCAGACCCGTTGCGTTGCAGCACCAGCCAAGGGAAGGCGACGATCGATATGCCATTGCCGGCGCCCGCCATCAGCGCTGCGAACAGGATCAGCAGTGCCGGTCCGCGCTTGCTGTTGGTCATGGGTTATCGCGGCTGAATCTAACAGCGTCCCGGCCCGGTCGGCGACGGATTATTCGGCGCGTGCACAGTGGATCCGTGGAACTGGCCCATCCGCGCACCGGTGAGATGTTCGAGTCGCCGGTGCCACCCGGCACAGGCTGGCCCGACGATCCCGCGACGCCGGCCACCGCGGTCGCGTCCACACCCTCCCAGGTCAGCGCGATGGCCGCTGCGGTCAGGACCGTCGAGGAGCTCGACGCGGAGGTGTCGGTGTGCCGCGCGTGCCCGCGGCTGGTCGAGTGGCGCGAAGAGGTTGCGATCGTCAAGCGCAAGTCGTTCACCGACCAGCCGTACTGGGGGCGACCCATTCCGGGTTGGGGGTCGATGCGGCCGCGGGTGATGATCGTGGGGTTGGCGCCGGCCGCGCACGGCGGCAACCGCACCGGCCGGGTGTTCACCGGTGACCGGTCGGGCGATTTTCTGTTCGCGGCGCTGCATCGCGCGGGACTGGCCAATCAAGCGGCGTGTGTCGACGCCGCGGATGGGTTGGTGCTCAACGACATTCGGGTGGCCGCGGCCGTGCGCTGTGCCCCGCCGGGCAATGCGCCGACACCGGCCGAACGCGCGACGTGTGCACCGTGGCTGGACGCCGAGTGGCGGCTGATAGGTTCCGAGGTGCGGGTGATCATCGCGCTCGGGGCGTTCGCGTGGCGGGCCGCGCTGCAGATGATCCGGTCCGCCGGGGGAACGGTCGCAACGCCGGCACCCCAATTTGGGCACGGCGCGACGGCGACGCTCGGTGACGTGACACTGATCGGCTGCTATCACCCCAGCCAGCAGAACACGTTCACCGGCAAGCTCACCCCGCAGATGCTCGATGACATCTTCCGGCAGGCCCGGGATCGTTCGCAACGATGATTGCGTTGACTGCCGTATGCATCTTTCCGTTCTAGACCTCGTTCCGGTGCGCACCGACCAGTCCACGTCCGATGCGCTGGCGGCGACGACGCACCTCGCTCAGACGGCCGATCGCCTCGGCTACACCCGCTACTGGCTGGCCGAACACCACAACATGCCCGCGGTGGCGGCCACCAGCCCGCCGGTGCTGATCGCGCACCTGGCCGCACAGACCTCACAGGTGCGGCTTGGCTCCGGTGGGGTGATGTTGCCCAACCACGCGCCGCTGGCCGTCGCCGAGCAGTTCGCGCTGCTGGAGGCCGCGCATCCCGGCCGTATCGACCTCGGCATCGGGCGGGCGCCCGGCTCCGACCCAGTCACGTCGGTCGCCCTGCGCGGGGCCGCCGGCCGCGACGATCGCGATATCGAGGAGTTCCCGCAGTACCTCGACGACGTCGTCGCGCTGATGAGCGCCCATGGTGTGCGGGTGCCGCTGTCCCGGGACCTGATGCGGGAGAACTACATCCTCAAGGCGACCCCGGCCGCGGTGAGCGAGCCGAAGCTGTGGCTGCTCGGCTCGTCGATGTACTCTGCTCATCTGGCCGCCGCCAAGGGCCTGCCGTACGTGTTCGCCCACCACTTCTCGGGGCAGGGCACCGCCGAGGCGCTTGAGGTGTATCGCTCAGAGTTCCGGCCGAGTGACCTGGCGTCCGAACCGCTGACGTTCTTGACGGTCAACGCGGTGGTGGCCGAAACCCGTGATGAGGCAATGGCTTTGCTGCTGCCGTACCTACAGATGATGGGGCGGCTGCGGACGGGGCAGCCGCTCGGTGCACTTGATCTCGTCGAGGACGCCGAACAAACAGAACTGAGTCCGCAGGCCAGCGCGATCGTGGAATCCGGGTTGCGACGCGCCGTGGTCGGCTCGCCCACCGAGGCTGCCGACCAGATGCGCGCCCTGGCTGAGAAGTTCGGCGTTGATGAGGTGATGGTCAATCCGGTCGCCTCCGCTCGTCGCGGCACCGATCCGGCAACCGCCCCGGCCCGCGACAAAACGCTGGAACTGCTGGCCAAAGAACTGTTCTAGGGTGCCCCCTTAGACGCGGGCCAGGGCCCCGGGCGTGCCGGTGAAGCCATGCCGCTCAGTCTTTCTCAGCCGCGTCGAGCTGCGCCAGGGCCTCCCGCAGCAGCCGTCCGGTTTCCTCGCGATCGGCGTCCCGGCGAAGCAACATGCCTTTGGCGAACGACAGCTTGTCGCCGTCGCGGCGCGGCACCACGTGCAGGTGGAGGTGGAGCACGCTCTGGAACGCGGCCTTCCCGTCGTTGATGACGACGTTGTTGCCGTCGGCATGCAGCCCAGAATTACGGGCCGCCCGCGCGATCCGCTGCCCGATGGCCACCATGCCCGCCACCGTTTCCGAAGGCGTGTCCGTCAGGTCGACGATGTGGCGCTTGGGCAGCACCAGCGTGTGGCCGCGGGTGAACGGGCGGATGTCGAGGATCGCCAGGTAGTCGTCGTCCTCGTAGATGCGGATGGCGGGAGCCTCGCCGGCGACGATGGCGCAGAACACACAGGACATTCCGCCACGTTAGCCGGTGACGGCCCTCGACAGTTCGGCCAGCCGTGCTGATTCGTCAGGCGCCAGCGTGACCTTCAGCGCACCGGCGGCCTCTTCGGCGTGATGCGGCTTGGACGCGCCCGGTATGGCCACGACCGTGTCGCCGTAGTTAGTGATTAGCCACGCCAGCGCCACTTGGCCGACACTGGCCTGATGCGCGGCCGCGATCTCGCGCAGGCCTTCGATCAGCGGCGCCGTGCGGGCGAGCCGCTTTTCGGTGAGACCGTTGATCAACCGACGCACCCGCGGTGTGTTCGTCAGCCGGCTGCGATCGTCGTGGAACTTGCCGGTCAACATCCCACTGGCCAATGGCGAGTACGCGATCAGCGTGACGCCGAGCCGGCGCGCGGTCTCCAGGACGCCGTTGCGCTCGATCCTTCGGTGCAGCAGGTTGATCTGAACCTGATTGCTGGCCAACGGGATTCCGTGTTCGGCCAGGGCCGCATGCGCGGTCTCCATGTGCCGGGCCGTGAAGTTACTGACACCGAAGGCGCGGATCTTGCCGGCTTCGGCCAGCTGCGCCATCGCGTGTACTTGCCTGCGGATCGGCGAGAAGTTGCCGGCGGGGAAGTGGATCTGGTGCAGATCGATCGGGAACGGCTGCAGTGCGCCGATCCGGTCGCCGATGGTGCGGTCAATGCTTCTTGCGGCACGTCCCACTGGGCTCCACTTGGTGGCAACGGTGACATCGCCGGGTGAAATGCCGGCGTGCGTCAGGCCGGCGCTCAGGCAGCGTTCCGAGTTGCCCTTCCCGTACATCTCGGCGGTGTCAAACCAGGTGATGCCGCCGTGGAGCGCGGCCTTGATGATCGGGTCGATCTGGGTCTGGGGGAGCGGCGGAAAGAACCTCGAAACCATGCCCGGACCCGAGAATTGCATGCATCCAAGACCGATCGGCGATACCTGTATGCCGGTGCGTCCAAGCTCGCGAGTCGTCATGAGGCGAGCATATGTGCGTGCTCGCGCGCCCTAGATGTTCTCCTTGGCCCACTCGGCCATGCGGCGGTCGCGTTCCTCGGGCGACACATCCTCGACGCGGGTCATCACCGTCCAGCGCTGCCCGAACGGGTCGAGGATAGACGCGAACCGGTCGCCGGTGACGAAGGTCTGCGCGGGTTCACGGATGGTGGCGCCGGCCTGCTCGGCCCGTGTCACCACGTCGTCGACATCGGGGCAGTACAACGCGACGGAGTGGGTGGCGAACGCCTTCGGGTCGGGCGCGGCGATCTGGTAGGCCTCCTGCGGGTCGGAGAGCTGGAGCCGGCCGTTACCGAAATCCAGCTCGGCGTGCGCGACGATGCCGTTTGGACCGTCCATCCGGTCCACGAGCTTGGCGCCGAACACCGACACGTAGAAGTCGATCGCGGCCGCTGCGCCGTCGATGCACAGGAACGGGGTCAGGCTGGTGTAGCCCTCCGGAATTGGTTTGACGCTCATATCCGCCAGTTTCGTGGACCGTGCGACATGGCGTATTGCAAAAATGCGACATGCGGTTTTGTAACCACCCCCAAGCCCATTAACCCTGACAGGGCTGGTACTACGGCCCGCGCGGCAACGCCGGGGTGTAAGGGAGCAGGTCGGCGATTGCCACCGAAAATTCCCACTAATCCCCGCCGGGTGCCGGGGTATGCCGGGGTGGGCAGCCGAACATTGTTAGCGCCGTCTGGTTTCAGAGCCTGCGGCCCCACTCGCCGGGTAACGCACCCGCGCCAGTGGCAGCCGCGCCCGACCAAAGCACGACCGCCCTCTCGCCAGAACCCAAGCCAGTTAGTCCTCGTCGTTATCTCATCTGGCGCCGGGAGCGCGGAACTGCGGCACCTGTGAGCGGGCTGCGTCCATTTCCGCCGAGGTCAGCAGGGGCGTTGTGGTTAGCCGTGCTGCGCCACTCTGGTTCACGGCCATTGAGAGAGCAACGGCCGTCGCAGGCTCCGCCTCGATGATTACCACCACGTCGTCTTCGCCGTAACTGAAATACCAAGCTTCCGTTTTGCCCCCGAGTGACTCGATGAGACCGCGTTGGTAATCTTCGCGGCTGGCGAAGCCTTCCTTTACCGCTCCCTGGAGACCCTGGGGAGTATATTGGGCCCGGATCAGAAACTTTGCCATGGCTGCACTGCCTCTCCGCTGGTGAGTCGAATTAGCGGCTTACTCTAGCCCTTAAACCCCCGTAACCAGACGCAAACCATCGAGTCATCGTGTCTTTTAGGGGCTCGAATTCTAAATGCGGAAGGGCGACAGCTGGAAAGTCCACCCGCCCGCCGCGCGGCTCACCGGCCGCGGTACAGGTGCGCCAGGAACCGTGCAGCCGGAACCAGGGCTGGCTGCACCCGGCCTGTTGGGCGGCGGCCAGAGCGGGCTGAAAGACGCAGGCTACCACCCCTACTGAACACCCCGCCCTGAACACCCAACGTAGTCAACCTGTTTGGGCGGCAGTCGAGCTGAGTGCAGTCTGGCAACGGTCGCTTGCGGTTGTGTGGGGTCGCCGCAACGCGCAAGTCACGTCAGCTCTTCGCCATATTGAATGTGAACGTCCGACTTCCCGGAGCATCTCCGCAGACCGCGCCCCAACTTTTGACCAGGGTGCCGGAGAGAGTCGACGCTGCCCAGGAATACTCATTGTGGCTGGGCGCCCGGGTTCCATCAGCGCACTCAACGCCATCAGGATTGTCGATCGTCATGGTCCATTGACCGTTACTTAACTGGGCATCGCCGCTTCCTCTCGAACCACCGATGCCACCCTGGGTGGTGGACACACGCGCGACACATGAGTCTGCAGAACTGCACGTCGAGGTGATCACCCATGTTGACGCATCCCCGTCATTCCACGCGAGGTTGTAGGTGCCGTTAAGAGCTTCGTCTGCCCGCGCCGGACTTGCGAAGCCGAGGGCGAGACTGCCTGTGAAGATGGCCACTGCGGCCACCCCCTTGCTGAAAGCCACGAGTGGTCCTCCCGTCAATACATGCGTGTGTTCGCACCCGGCGTGAAGAAGATATACAGCGTTCTGCCATTTAGATCACAAGAAGCGGCCAGATTCACAGTTACCGTGATCGATTCACTACCCCGCCTAGGCGTGCCTCCGCATGCGCGAATAGCGTTCAGAGCGCGGGCAAGCGGCGTGCCGCGCGATACCCCGCAGCAAACGCGAATGTCTACCGCTGCGCGGGCTACCAGTCCGCATGCCCGGGGTAATGCCGGGGCGAACGTGTCGTATTGGAGAACGCGACATGCGGCGCCGCCGCGACTGCTAGAGAATCGCGAGGTCGTGAAGCTCGTAGAGTTCCCACTCGCCCGGGATACCCCGAAGGGTCGTCGGTCCGATCGGGTGGGTGCTGATTTCGAGCGCACCCAGCGAGGCGACGGCTTGGGCGGTGAGGCGTACCCCGCCATCGATCGCGCTCGCCATCACTCTCGCGGCGACGTGGAGACCGAGACCATGCAGGTCGTCGCCGGAGACGAGGAATGAACCCGTGTGAACCCCGGCGCGCACCTCGAGGCCGAGACCGCGGACCCGACCGCGGATCGCGAGCGCGCAGCGACCGGCACTGCCCGCCGACTCGAACAGCGCGAGGACGCCGTCACCCATCATCTTGATGCAGGTGCCGTGGTGATGGTCGATCTCCGCTTGAACGACGGCGTCGTGCTCGCCGAGGAGCCGGTCCCACGCATCGTCTCCGAGTCGAGCGGCATGTTCGGTCGATCCGACGATGTCGGTTATGAGGACCGTGCCGTCGATGCGCCGCGCCTCCACCTGTTCGCGCTTGAGCTGGAGCTCGTCCTGGTCCAAAAGCCGGCCCGCCGCCTCCATCAGGAAGTCGAGCAGAAAGTCGCGCGACTCCCGGGGCCGATCATGGTGGTACATATGACCGGCTCCCACGATGAGCCGGAGCCGCGCACCGGGGATGCGCCTCGTCATCCGCCGGGCGTTCAAGGGTGAGATGAGACGGTCCTTCTCGCCGTGCATGACCAACGTCGGCTGCTGGATCATGTGGAGACGGCGCAGGCTGCTGTAGCGCATTTGCGCGGCCAGCTGGCGCCTGAGCACTCGCTTGTTTCGCGGCGCACGGACGTGACCGGGGAACCGATCACCCGTCGCCTGGATTGGTGTCGCCGACAGGAACGGCGCCGTCGCACGGATAAGATCTTCCGGTTCCTTCCGCGACAAGAGCAGCGGGAGAGCCCGCACTGCGCGACTGAGGGGCGGACCACCGGCCCAGGTCGCACCGAGCACGAGCGACAGCACCCGCTCGGGGTAGCGGATGGCCAGCTCCTGCGCGATATGACCGCCCATCGATGAGCCGTAGATGTGCGCGCTCGGCATCCCCGCGGCGTCCATGACCGCGGCGACGTCGTCCGCCATGCGCTCGATGCTGAGAGCCTCATCGGGGGCGTCGGAGAGCCCGGAGCCGCGGTTGTCGAGACGGAGGACGCGAAACCCGCGCAGCTCGGGCAACAGGTCGTCCCAATACGAGAGGTCAAACGCAGTCCCTGCGATCAGGACGAGAGGCTCACCCTCGCCGTCGACCTCGAAGTGGATGCGTGCTCCTGCCGCGACGCATTGCGGCATCAACCGAGCGTACGCCCGGGTTTGCTTCGTAGCCTGGATGTCATGGGCGCTTGGAAAAACACGCCACAAACCGCCCCGATACGCGGCCTCGTCGGCCGCGCCGGCAGTACGTCGCTGTTCGACCTCGACCGGTGGGCGCCGTCGGCCGGCGCGGCCCGGTTCGTCGAGCATTTCTGGACGGTCAGCTGGGACCTGCGCGAGCACGGCCCGTTCGACAGCACGGTGATCACGTTTCCGTCGATGCACCTGACCCACGAATGGGGCGATGACAGTCCGCGCCACGGCTTTCCGTTGCCGTCGACACTGGTGCACGGTGTCGTCGAGCGGGTGTTTCGCACCACGATCAACGAGCGGGGCGTTGTTGTCGGCGCGCGGTTCCGGCCAGGCGGCTTCGCCGCGCGCTTCGATCGCGATGCGGCGGTGATGACCGGACGGGTGGAGCCCGTCGACGACGAGTTATTCGGCGGGCCAATCCATCTCGATGAGGATGTCGAGTCGGCATCCGCCCGTCTCGACGACGCCATCGCGACTCATCCGGGCGAACTCGACGCGACCTACCGCAATCTGACCGCGCTGGTCGACCGGATCCGCGACGACGACCGGCTGCACCGGGTGGAACAAGTGATGACCCATTCCCCATGGAGTGCGCGCACCACGCAGCGCGTGTTCCGCCGCTACGTCGGGGTGCCGGTCAAGTGGGTGCTGTGCCGCTATCGACTGCAGCAGGCGGCGCTGGAGATCGAGGGCCAACCCGGCGTCGACTTCGCCGATCTGGCAGTGCGTCTCGGCTGGTACGACCAGGCGCACTTCATCAACGACTTCCACTCGATGCTGGGTTGCGCGCCGGGCGAATACGCCGCCAGATACGGCGGTTAACCCGTACGCTGCCGCGATGGATCCTCGCGACCTCGCCTTCGCCGGCGCCGCGGAGCAAGCGCGGTTGCTTGCCGCCGGCACCATCACCGCCCCCGAGTTGCTCGAGGTCTATCTGGACCGCATCGCACGCCTGGACCGCGAACTGCGCTCCTACCGTGTCGTCCTCGCCGACTCCGCACGCCAGGAGGCGGCGGCCGCGCAGGCCCGCTTCGATGCGGGGGAGCGGTTGCCGCTGCTCGGTGTGCCGATCGCGATCAAGGACGACATCGACGTCGCGGGAGAGGTGACGACCTACGGCAGCAGTGCCTACGGTCCGGCCGTGACGCAGGATGCGGAAGTGGTGCGACGGCTGCGCGCGGCGGGCGCGGTAATCGTCGGTAAGACCGCGGTGCCCGAGCTGATGATCTGGCCGTTCACCGAGACGATCAGCTTCGGCGCGACCCGCAACCCGTGGAACACCGCGTACGCGCCGGGCGGCAGCAGCGGTGGCAGCGGCGCGGCGGCGGCCGCCGGGCTGGCCGCCATGGGCGTGGGTTCCGATGGCATGGGTTCGATCCGGATCCCCTCGACCTGGTGCGGGCTGTTCGGGATCAAACCGCAGCGCGAGCGGGTGCCGCTCGCGCCGCACGACGGCGCATGGTGCGGCCTGAGCGTCAACGGCCCGATGGCCAGGACCGTCGAGGACGCCGCGCTGTTTCTTGACATAACGACGACGCAGCCGGCTCCCGAGGGCGGGTTCGTCGCCGCGGCCGCGCGGCCGCCGGGCCGGTTGCGGATCGCGCTGAGCACCAAGGTGCCGCCGCCACTGATGGCTCGGGTCGGCAAGGCGCAACGGGCCGCGGTCGACGAGGCGGGCGCGCTGCTGCGCGAACTCGGCCATCACGTGATCGCCCGCGACCCCGACTATCCGCCGTCGGCGGTTTATGCACACGCCCTGCCGCGCTGCTTCCGTGGCGTGCACGACGACGTGCAGGCGCTGCCGCGTCCGGAGCGCTTGGAGGCCCGTACCCGCAACTTCGCGCGGATCGGAGGGCTGTTCTCGGACAAGCGGATCGAGGCCGTTAGAGCGGCGGAACCAGGCGTGGCCGCGCGGGTTCAATCGATCTTCGACGACGTCGACGTCGTCGTCACGCCGGGCACCGCGACCGGCCCGTCCCGTATCGGGGCCTACCGCCGGCTCGGGGCCGTCTCCACCCTGACGCTGGTGGCCGCACGGGTGCCATTCCAGGCGATGTTCAACGTGACCGGCCAGCCGGCAGCCGTCGTCCCGTGGGGACTCGACCGTAATGGCGTGCCGCTGTCAATTCAATTGGTGGGCAGGCCATTCGACGAGGCGACTTTGCTGTCGCTCGCCGCGCAGATTGAGCGAGCACGGCCGTGGGCGCACCGGCGCCCGCCGGTGTCATGATCGGATCACCCGCCAGGCCGCCAGTTTCTCCTGGTAGGGCATGGTTTGAGCGGAACTGGTCGAAGGCAGCCGGTAAAACTGAATCGGCCGATTGAGCGAAGGCACCAGCTTCGCGAAGTTCTTCTCGGCGGCCGCCCCGTTGAAGCACACCCACTCGATCGCCGGGTACGCGTCGAACAGCGGTCCGAAGTCGTTGGCCACCATGCTTGCCGGCTCGACGGCAGAGTCCAGGCTGCCTTTCCTTCGACACGCCCGCAGCACATCCCACACCGCGACGCCGTGGGCAACCAACGCTGCCGCGCGGATCTCGTATGGTGCCCCGGCATCGAACCCGAAAATCTCGCCGGTGATCCGCCAGAACCCGTTGCGTGGATTGGCGTAGTACTGCTGCGCGGCCAGTGAGATCACGCTCGGCATATTGCCGAGGATCAGCACCCGGGCGCCGTCGTCAATGATCGGCGGCAGTCCGAGCAGTAGCGGCGCAGGCATCAGCTCAAATGATGCACCCCTTGCAGGCCGTACACCGGCGTGGGGATGCCCTCGTAGCGCGCCTTCAGCTGCAGCGCCAGATACAGCGAATAGTGCCGCGACTGATGCAGATTGCCGCCGTGGAACCACAGGTTCTCCTGTTTCGTGGGCTTCCACATGTTGCGCTGTTCGCCCTCCCACGGGCCGGGGTCTTTGGTGGTGTCCGATCCCAGACCCCACACCTTGCCGACCTTGTCCGCGACGTCCTGGCCGATGAGGTCGGCCGCCCAGCCGTTCATCGAGCCGAACCCGGTGGCATAGACGACGAGGTCGGCCGGCAGTTCGGTGCCGTCGTCCAGCACCACTGAATTCTTCGTCAGCCGATCGACCTGCCCTTGCCGCAGCTTGACACTGCCGTCGGCGATCAAGTCAGACGCACCGACGTCGATGTAGTAGCCCGAGCCGCGCCGCAGATACTTCATGAACAGCCCGGAGTCGTCGTCACCGAAATCCAGCCGGAAACCCGCCGCGGCCAACCGGTCGTAGAAGTCCTTGTCGCGCTGACGAATTGCGTCGTAGATCGGCTTCTGGAAGTCGGCCATGATGCGGTACGGCAACGACGCGAACGTCAGGTCCGCCTTCTCGGTCGTCATGCCGGCGGCGACGGCCCGCTCCGAATACAGGTCGCCCAGCCCGAGATCCATCAGCGAGTCCGACTTCACGATGTGCGTCGACGAGCGCTGCACCATCGTCACGTCGACATCGTTCTCGTGCAGCGCCTTGCAGATATCGTGCGCGGAATTGTTGGAGCCGATCACCACCGCCCGCTTGCCGACGTAGCGATCCGGCCCCGGGTGATGGCTCGAATGATGCTGATCGCCAAGGAAAAGCTCCTGTCCCGGCAGCGACGGCACATTCGGCTTGCCCGACATCCCGGTCGCCAGCACCAGGTGTGCGGGCCGCAGCGTGAGCCGTTCGCCGTCGCGGTCCACCTCCACCGTCCAGCGCTCGTCCGTCTCGTCGAACGACGCCGACAGGCACATGGTCGAGGACCAGTAGGGGATCTCCATCACTTTGGTGTAGAACTCCAGCCAGTCGCCGATCTTGTCCTTCGGCGCGAAGACCGGCCAGTTCGGTGGGAACGGCAGGTAGGGCAGATGGTCGTACCAGACCGGGTCGTGCAGACACAGCGACTTGTAGCGGTTGCGCCACTGATCTCCGGGCCGCGGATGACGGTCCAGCACGATGGCCGGCACCCCGAGCTGACGCAGCCGCGCGCCCAGCGCGATGCCGCCCTGCCCGCCGCCGATGACCACGATGTACGGCTGCTCGGCGTAGCCCAGCGTCAGTTCTTCGTCGAGGCGCTTCTCGGCCCACGACCGCCGGTCCGGGTCGGAACCGTGCACAGCGCCGAGCGCCCGCGTCGAGCCCTTGGGCTCCTCGTATCCCTTCAGTTCCTGCAGGGTGGTGAGCAGCGTCCAGGCCTGGTCGCCCCGCAAGCGCAGATGGCCGACGCCGCGGCCGGCAGCCGTCTCGAATTCGATGAACGCCGACGTGATGTCACCGTCCTGGCTGGGCGCCTCCCGGGTCCGGAATCCGGACGGGTCGGTGCCGGCCAGCCGGGCCGTCAGCATGTCGGCGATGCCGTCGCGGCCTTCCACGGTCTTGATGTTCCAGGTAAATGCCACCAGGTCGCGCCAGAAGCTGTCGGTGGCGAACTTGCCGACGGCGCGGTCGATATCCCGGACGGCGAGGGCTACCTCGAAGTCGGCCAGCCAGGCGTCCATCCGCTCCTGCGGTGACAGCTGCGCTGTGTTGATGGGTGCATCAATGGTCTGAGTCATGTGAGCCAGCGCACACCCTCGTCGACACTGGTCACAAGAGTTGCAACCCGTTGCAGCTCTTACGTGCTGTGCGTCAAGTCACATAGAACGGTGTCATGAAAGCAGCTGTGTACTACCCGCAAGCCCACGATCAGTGTGGCCATCTACGAGAAACCGCTGGTCACGTCTTTGCTGAACCTCGTGATGAACGAATCCCGGGTGCAGGGCTCGCTGTGCTACACGTCCACCGACTTCGAGGCCGTCATCGCGCTGATGGCCCAGGGCGGCTACGACACCACCGGCTGGGTGACGCCGATCTCGATCGACGACGTCCTCGACGAAGGCTTCGAAGCACTGCACGCGGTCGCGAAGATGAAGGTACTCGTCGACCCGACGAGCTGAGCCCTCGTGGCGTCGTGATGTGATGGGGAGCACAATCGAGTGATGGCCGGTCCCGCTGTTCCCGAGCCCGCGGTCGCGGTCGGTGACGACCCGCGGCGGTATGCCCGGCTGCTGTCGGCGGTATACGACGCGACGATGGCGGGCAATCGCGCGCCGGCCCGGCCGCGCGAGGTGATCGCGGAATCCTGGAACCGGTTGATTGGCAAGGGTATTGACCCCGAAAATCACTCGCCGCCCGACGTCGACACCAGTGGACTGGACACGTTGCGCCAATCGTCGGGGTTGCTTGCCATCCTCGACGACGTTTCGCGCGGACTCGAGTCGGTGATCGACGACGGCGAGAACATCCTGGTGATCGCCGACGCGCGCGGTCGTGTGCTGTGGCGGTCCGGGTCACCTCGGGTGCTCGGTCACGCGGACCGCCTCGGATTCGTCGAGGGTGCGTCGTGGAGTGAGAACGCGGTGGGCACCAATGCGATCGGCACGGCGCTGGCGTCCCGTCGCGCGGTGCAGATCTTCTCCGCCGAGCATTTCCTGCGTAGCCATCACCAGTGGACCTGCGCGGGAGCCCCGATCAAGGATCCGCGCACCGGACACGTGATCGGCATCGTCGACGTCTCGGGTCCGGCGCCGACGGTGCATCCCACCACCGTCGCGCTGGTCGACCTGGTCGCCCGGCTGGCGGAGTCCCACCTGCGTGAGGCGCATGATCGCACCCTGAACAGGCTGCGGACGGTCGCGGCACCGATCCTGGCTCGGATCGGGCGACCGGCGCTGGCGGTGGATCAGGACGGCTGGGTGGCCGCGGTGGACTCGCTTCCGCCGCACAACCGAATCCTGTTGCCGCAGAACGGCGTACCGGGTCGGACGTGGATTCCGTCATTGGGCGCGTGTGACATCGAGTCGCTGCCCGGCGGCTGGCTGGTCCGGTTGGCCGAGGACGCGGAGCCGGGACCTGCATTCTCGCGGATCACGCTCGACCTGCGCGATGGGAACGCGCCCACGCTGGAAGTGATGGGGCAGTACGGCTGCTGGCGTCGCGATATCTCCCCGCGGCATGCCGAGATCCTGCAGGTGTTGGCCACTCACCGGCAGGGTCGGTCCGCCGCGGAGTTGGCTGCCGACCTTTACGGTGACCCCTCACGTGTCGTAACCGTTCGCGCCGAAATGTCGCGCCTCCGTAAGCAACTCGTCGGCATGGTGATCGGTAAGCCGTATCGCTTCCCGGAGTCGGCGATCGTCGACGTGTGCTACCCCGAGGACATGACCAAATTGCTGCCATCGTCGTCGGCCCCGGCGATCCGTGCGGCCCGCGTTGTGCGTTGAGCCGGTGACCGAACCGGTCGATGTCGAAGCGTCGGGGCTGCTCGACGGCCTCGAAGGCGACGCGCGCGCAGAACGCGCCGAGCTCATTGAGTGGCTACTCCAGGAAGGCTTCAGCGTCGAGCGGATCCGGGATGAGGTCGCGCCGATGTTGTTGCCGGCGGGTCGGTTCGTAGGCGACGACGGTGTTCGTGTGTCGGCACGGCAGATCTGCGAGGAAACCGGAATCGACCTGGAGCTGCTGGAGGCCGTCCAGCGCGCACTCGGTCAGCCGAGATCGGAGGATCCAGACGCGGTCATCCATTTGCGAGCGGACAGCGAGGCCGCCGCGCGGGCAAGGGTTTTCATCGATCTGGGGTTTACCCGCGAACAGTTGATCACTGTCTCCCGGGTGCTGGGACAGGGTCTGGCGCAGACAGCCGAGGTGATGCGCCAAGCCGCCCTCGAGGCGGTGCTGCAGCCCGGTGCCACGGAACTGCAGATCGCCCAGGCCTACGGACTCTTGGTGCAACAGGTCTCGCCGCTGCTGGGTCCGTTGTGCGAAGACGTCCTTCTCATGCAGCTGCGGCACAGGCTCGAGACCGAAGCGGTCAATGCCGCCGAGCGGGCGGCGGGCATGCTTCCCGGGGCTCGGAGCGTCGCGGTCGCGTTCGCCGACCTTGTCGGTTTCACGCGGCTCGGCGAGGATGTGCCTCCCGAGGCATTGGAGAGCCTCGCCAACCGGCTATCCGGGCTCGCCCGTGACGTCGCCTCCCCACCCGTGCGGTTTATCAAGACGATTGGCGACGCCGTGATGTTGGTCAGCACCGACCCGGTGCCGTTGCTGCGGGCTGCGCTGGGTCTCCTCGCCTCCGCGGAGAAGTTCGACGACTTTCCCCAGCTGCGCGTCGGACTCGCCAGCGGCTGCGCCGTTAGCCGCGCGGGTGACTGGTTCGGCAGCCCGGTGAACGTCGCCAGCCGCGTGACCGCGGTTGCGCGCCCCGGAGCCGTGCTGGTCACTGAATCCGCCCGCGATGCAATCGGATCGGCCGAGGGATTCTCGTGGTCCTTCGCGGGTACCCGGCACCTCAAGGGAGTCAAGGGCGAGGTCAAGCTGTTCCGCGCTCGACCGTCGGACGATGACTAGGTTGGTGGCATGGCGGCAGACGTCGACATAGAGGCGTTGGGCCTGCTCGACGGCCTCGAGGGTGAGGCGCGCCAAGAACGCGCGGAGCTGATTGCATGGTTGCTCGACAGGGGCTTTGAGCTGGATCACATCCGCGAGTCGGTCGTCGCCCCGCTGATGCTCCCGGCTAACAGGGTGCTCGGCGACGACGGCGAGTATGTGTCCGCGCGCGAGATCTGCGAATCGACCGGGGTTGAACTGGAGCTGCTGCAGCGTCTACAACGTGCCATCGGACTGCCCAGGATCGAAGACCCCGATGCCGCGGTCTTGCCGCGCGCCGATGCGGA
The DNA here is from genome assembly GCA_963799495.1 of uncultured Actinomycetota bacterium. Lineage (GTDB taxonomy): Bacteria > Actinomycetota > Actinomycetes > Mycobacteriales > Mycobacteriaceae > Mycobacterium. Next base: position 33,152 of record CAWCXH010000023.1, on the reverse strand, counting down.
GGCCGCGACGCGCGCCAAGTTCTTCCTCGACGTGGGCATAGATCCCGAAGATGCGGTCGCCGTCATGCGGGTGCTGATGGAGGGCCTGGGCCATGCCGCGGCAATGATGCGTGAGGCCGCGCTGAAAACCCTGCTGCGGCCGGGGGCCTCCGAAATCGAGCTCGCGCAAGCGACGGAGGAGATGGCGCGTCGGGCGCTGCCGATGATGGCGCCGATGATGGACGATCTACTGCGGCTTGAACTGCGGCATTCGGTTGAGACGGAGGCCGTCAATGCCGCCGAGCGAGCCGCGGGCAAGCTCCCGGGTGGGCGCCAAGTCACCGTGTGTTTCGCCGACCTTGCCGGTTTCACCAGGCTCGGTGAGGCGATTCCGCCCGAGGACCTGGAACGCGTCGCGAGCCGACTCGCCGAACTCGCACACGATGTGGCGGTTGCTCCCGTGAGGTTCGTCAAATCGATCGGCGACGCCGTCATGCTCGTTTCGTTCGATCCGGTGCCATTGTTGGGAGCCGTACTGGACCTCGTTGATGCCGCTGCCGCAAACGATTTGCCCCGCCTCCGGATTGGCTTTGCCTCCGGGTGCGCGGTCAGTCGCGCCGGCGACTGGTTCGGTCGTCCGGTCAATGTGGCAAGCCGCGTGACCGCGGCCGCCCGTCCCGGCACGGTGCTTGTCGCCGAATCCGCGCGTGACGCTGTCGCCAACGCGCCGGGCTTCGAATGGTCGTCGGCGGGCGCACGGCGCCTCAAGGGCATCAAGGACGAAGTCAAGCTGTTCCGCGTCACACGGTCCGGTAGCCCGAACCTCGGGACTTCTTGATTCGAAATCACTTGTGTCACTTTGGTTTCAGCGGTTTCTGGTGGCGGGGATTTGTCGGTGGTTCGAACTAGTGTGTTCGAGGTATGGGTGCGGATGGGGGGGTGGCGGATCGGGAGGCGATTCTGGTGGCCTTCGATGAGTGGGAAGCCGCTGACGACGTGCTGGCGGCGCTGTCGGTGGAGGCGCTGACCCATCCGGAGTTGGTGGCGCTGCTGCTGTGCGGTATGGGCTACGAGGACAACATTGACCGGATGCGCATCATCCTGCCTAACACCAGCGCGGTCCCGATGCAGGTGGAGCCGAACGACGTCGCCGTCTACTTGTTGGACGTCGTGGCGACACGAGTGGAGTAGATCTGCCGGGTGGGGGGATCACCCTCCCCGCTTTGACTCGCGAGCGCGCAGCACTCTCGCTCGCATTCCCGACGACTCTGGGACTTTCGCGTCGGTGGCGTGCGTCGGGCGCAGGGTCGGCACTCCGGTGCCCCCTTCCCGCCGTCCACGTGCTCGCGAGTCACACGGCCCCGCCGCACGTGTGTTGCCCCAACAACGCGCTCGTCGAGCGGGCCGTGGTGGTCGCTCAGCGACGCTGTGCCGCGTCGTAGGTTCTGTAGGTGTGGCCGTCGCCGGTGTGACCGATGGAAGGAGAGAATCGTGAATCTGGTGAGCTGGACCTTGGGCCTGTCGCTCATCGTGCTGACCATCGCGATCCACACGACCGGGGTGGTAATGATGGCGTTCGGCCTCGAAACGAGGATTCGAGTCCGGGTCGACAAGCACAAGGATGATCCGCGGCGCGCGATTCCGATCGTGATTGGCCACATCGGAGCGGTCGCGCTGATATTGGCCGCTCTGCACGGACTGGAGAGCATGCTCTGGGCGTCGGCCTATAGGTGGCTCGGCGCGCTCGGCTCGTACACGGACGCGTCGGTCTATTCCCTTGCCACCATGACCACGTTCGAGATACCGGGGCTAGTGTTGCCACCCCAGTGGCGGATGATAAGCGCGCTAGAGGCCGTGAACGGCGTACTACTGTTCGGCATCAGCACAGCGTTCATTTTCGCGGTGATTCAGGCTTACTGGCTGACACTCTCCCGCCGACACGGGCCCTGAAAGGCAGTGTGTGCAAGGCCGTTGACGAGCAATTGCCTCGATGCCAGCTCGAACGCCAAAGCCGTTACGTTATGGCACCGACGGAGCGGGTGGGGGGATGCACCCTCTCCCCGGGGCTTCGCCGCGCGGGGCGGTACCCGCCGGGGTCTCGGTTGGCTCGATACCGGGATTCGGGTGCGTGGGTCGGCGACTCGCGCATGATTCCGGTGTGGGGACAAACCCGGTCAAGAACGGCGTTCCAATGCGTGAATTTGCTCACGTGCGCTGGTCAGTGGACTTATGCTCCGCGCATGTGGGCTGCTGAGCCCTACCAACTGTAGAGAGGGAGCAGCCGTGCGATCGAGACAGCGCTACCTGATAATGGGATTGGCATTGACGGTGGCTCCCATCGGAATCGTCGTCACCGCGCCCCCGGCGGGGGCCGACTGCAACTCCGTCGGTGGGACCACCGTATGTTCGCAGGGCGAGGTCCGCGGTCCGGACGGGGTGCCAAGGGCCGCGACTCCGGTCGTCCCCTATCCGTGCGAGTACGACTGGTATTGCGGCAGCGACAGCGATATCGACATCAGCCGTCCGCCTGGCGGCGGTGGCGGCGGTGCATTGATATCGGTCGTCCGGGCCGTCCCGGCACCGACCAGGTTGAGCTACTATCCCCATGACCCGTCAACCACTCGATGAAGGAGCCATCATGTTGCCCTCAGCACGTCCCGCGCGCCGCGCGGTAATGGGAGCGGTCGGCGCCGGCGCACTGGCCGGTGCGATGTTTTTCGGTGCCGCGGCCACCGCAACGGCCCAGCCGCCATATCCGCCGGCGTGCACGGCCGCCGAACTGGCGCGCGTGATGTCAGGCGTCACGTTCCTCACGGGGAACTACCTAACCGAAAACCCCGCCGTGAACGACTTCTTCACCAGCCTCAAAGGCCAACCCAAGGATGAGATCCGCACCCAGGTACAGACTTATCTGGACGCCAACCCGCAAGTTCGGGACCAGCTTCAGGCCATCCGGCAACCCTCGGTTGAATTCCGCCAACGCTGTGGGGTTCCGGAGACCCCCTGACCGTTTCGGCGGCCCGGTTTGTGGCGCAAGGCCGTTCGGTCGTCGGCGGCAGTGTGGATGGAATTGCTTGTGTACCAACAGATCTCGTCGACTGAAAGTGTCTGCGCTTCTGGGGGATCACCCTCTACCCGCGCGGCTTCGCCGCCGGGGCGGAACGGCGAGGTCTCGGTAGGCTCGCTACCCAGCTTCGTGCCCAGGACCGAGGTCCTGATCATGTCCCGCGGTCGATTGAGTCGAATACGGTCAGGGATTGCTCGAACGGTTCGGAAGTGACGCCCAGCTGGTTCCCGAAGGGATGGTCGAGCCAGTAGACGATGAACAGCAGCAGGCCGAGCAGGACGGCGACCGCGCTCAAAAGCAATAGATGAGCACGTGCGCTCCCCAGGCGCATGAAACCGCCGAGCGTCAGCAGTACGACACCGCCGAAGAGGAGCCCGGTCCACATCAAGCCGGGTATTCGCGGTGTGGCGTCCAGGATTCGCTGATTCCGCTCCGACGCCAAAATGGTCAGCTGGTCGAGAAACTTCTGACTTATCGGGCTCGACGCCACGCTGGACTGCTCACTGCCGAGCACCCTGTACATCTCGTTAAGCGCGTCTCGTGCGCTTTCGGTTCCACTGCCAGCGCGTATTGCATTCTCCCATTCGGGGCCCTCGACCGCCTTCGCGTATTTGCGGAGCAGTACCCGCATCTGGGTCTGCTCGGGGACGGGCATGCCGACGGTCTGCCGGTACATCGTTATCAGAGTGGACGCCTCGTTGGAGACGTTAGCCTCCGCCGAGGAGAACTGCTCCCAGGCGACCACGATGGTGAATCCCAGCAGAGCGCCGAAAACCAGCGAGACACAGGTCAAGAACGGCGACAGCGCCCCGTTGTGCCCTTCGCTAACCGGTTTCGGGAGGGTGCGATCCGCCAGCCACACACAGCCAGCCCCAACCAATACCGCCACGACAAGGGCCAAGGCCAGAAGCAGCCAAAGACCCGCTATCCCGAAGTCGCCCATGGCCTACCTTCGCATGTAGGGCGCCGACGACCCGCGCCCGGCGGCCTCCAATCAATATCGCCCTGTATACCCCTTCAGCACTCGCACGGATGCGTAGTCACCAGGATTCGCGGCACACGCCGCTGCCCCCGAATTCCAGGTTGACTGACCTGCCCCAACAAACCGTGAAACACTCGGCGGTCGGGGAACGCTCATGACGGCTTTGTGCGCCAGGCGCGGAGCCGCGCGGATGACCGGTGACCAAATCTCAGAGGGGACGACGAAAGCTGGCGGCTTCTATCCACCTCGTGGAGGATCTTGTCCCACCGCCCAATCCTCGCTTCAGAAGCCCTGCCGGGTACATAAACGGGGACCCCGACAATAGGGTGCACGACCTAAACGGTCATTCAAAGGACCGCGGCTGCAGCCGCCCGGGCTGCACGGTGCCGGGCTACCAATACCAGGTCCACCACGTCACCGACTGGGCCAAAGGTGGGCTCACCGACATCGACGACCTCACCCTGGCCTGCGGCAAAGACAACCGCCTGGTCACCGAAAACGGCTGGCGCACCTGAAAACTTACAGACTTACTCCCGCCGTTCGGCATAACCGCAGGTAGCGGCGGTTTAGGGGTGCCGGTAGGGCCGTTCGCCCCGGCGCTACCCCGGCATGCGGGCGGGTTGCCCGCGCAGCGGCACAACGTTCGTGTTTGCTGCGGCGGCAACCGGTTCCGCCAGCGGGCAGGGTGTTGCCGGTCGGCTTGGCCGAAATCACGATGACGGAACCTCCACGGCCTGCGGGGCGCAGGCCGTGGGAGGTTCGGCTAATGCTCCCGATCACCGCGCTCTGCCAGACGCCCCCGGTGTAAGTCCGCCCCGTCGGCGACCGCGCGGCTGCCAGCGGGCTCACTTCTCCAGATCTTTGAGCTCCTCTTCGAATTCTTGGAGCAGCTCAAGGAGTGGTTTCCCGCCAATGAGGAACCGGACGACCCGGATGTTTTCGATGGCCAGCGCCGCACGCACCATCAGCCGCCGAAACTCCTTGCTTTCGCGAACGGCGCGGAGTTGGTCCTCTGTGCCCCGCACCATCCAGAAAGCGCCGATATCTGCTGGTGCTGCCGGTCCGGCGATGCCCACCTCGAAGCTCTCGATGGCCTTTTGCTTCTCCAGGCCCTCGAAGTACTCCCGCCCGGCGGCGAACACCCTCAGGGCGCGCCGCTCACGCCCTTGCCGAACCCGATCCGCAACTTGGTTGGCGCCCCCAAGTAGCCGATCTTCCTACGTGGCGGCCTCGGTCCGCAGCTATTTGGCGGAAGTTCCGCAGGATTTTGGCCGGGGATGTAAGGTGATGGGCCGATTCCTCAAAACCTAACCGCCGCCACGGTTTTAACAACGGAGTTCTCAGCCGATTCGAAGGTCGTGTACGGCGACTACTCAGCCGCACACAGGACTCCCACCCGGTTGCGCTGCGGCTGCTTAGCGGGCCTGCGCGGTACTGTGCAGCGGCACCACGTTCGTTGCCGGGGCGGTGGGCGCGACCGGTGCGGGCAGCGGGTTCGCTGCCTCTTCGTCGGATGTAGTCGGCGTACGTCGTCAGGGTCAGCACGTAGCTGCTGTGCCCGAGCCACTTGCTGACCTGCATGAAATGCACGCCTGCGGTCAGCCACAGCACTGCGGCGGTGTTGCCTAAGGTCATGCAGCCGAACGCCTTTCGTGGCGGGGATCACCGTGCCATCCTCGTCGGTCGAGGCTGGCCTGCTAGCGGGCAGCCCAACCGCCGCAACCGGCACAAGCGCCCTGGCGGATCAGCGCAAGGCAGGCGAACGCCCATTCAGCCACTACGCGCAGGGCTGGCTCGCACGGCAGCGGACGAAGGTCGCAGACGGCAGGCTCAAGCAACGGACCTGCGAGCGGTACGAGGGCACCGTCCGCTATCACCTGTTGCCGGTTCCAGCCACGCCGTTCCACTTCGGCATCAATCGCTGCGCGCTGTGCCTCTAGCCCGTTGCGCTTGTCGGCCTGCTCTTCGGTGCTCACTCGCGTGTAGCCAAGAAAGTGCTTGCGCCCCATGTGTCCTCCAGGTGTCGTAGTCGGGCGTAACCGACCGGTTCCGCCTTACGCCTCGAATGTACGCGCAGGTCCATGGGGGTCCGCAAGCGAAATATGTTGGGCGGAAACCAATTACGCTGGTCAGATATCAAGTAGCGCTTGGCTTCTACAAATATCGCGCGGCGTGCCGTACGCCAGCAATGCGGAATCCGGTTCTACGGCGTAGCGCCGTTCCGCGGGTAGCTGCGGGCACATGCCCGTCGTACTGGGCGCAGATGGGCGCACAGCGCCGGGAATCGGGCGGCTAGACATGGCGGTGCGAGGGGTCGGGTGCGATTGCGGCGTCTAGTGTCTGCAAGCCAGGGCGGTTCGGCCGCAATGGCGGTGCATCTACCCAATCCGGCACAACCTCAGCGTCAACGATTGCGTCGTCATCTGCTGCGGGTAGTGCGGGCGGCTCGGGTTCGGGTTCGACAATGCCCCGGCGCTGTCTGCTTTCCGCTCGCGGTATGTGGGCAACGTCGGCGATGCCCTGCGCTCCGTCTGCTCGACAACCTGCGACATCACGAAGTCGTACAGGTCGTGCGTACTGAAGTAGAGTGCGGCGCCAATCTTTGTGCGGCGTATGAGCTTTGCGTTCGCGTTCGGTAACGACAAAATTCATCGTTACCGGTACTTTTATGTCGTTGTTGATCCACTCCCACGCTGCCCGTTTACCTTTCAAGGTCGGCACGCGGCTGACCTCTAGCCAAGGCGGTGGAGGCGGTAGGTTCAAATATGTTGGTGTTCTCGACATGTCCAGCGGCTCCGGTCTACCTCTGTTCGCGCACAACGTATCCGCGCGTTCCCATCTCGACTTTACTCCGTATCTTTCGGCGTTGCTCGCGGCTCTATCGCATTCCCGCCTCAGTGCAATCGCAGCGCGAATCGCCCCAGCACGCAATGCCTTTAGGCGAGTAACATAAGGCGCAACCGCGACTCAGGAGGTCTGTTATGTCCGCGAATAATCTTGTACGGCTGCGTATTACGGGTTCGCAACCGGGAGAAGGGATCAACACCCAGGGGCATGTCTTAGTCAACAAAACTGCTGACGGCGTCGATCTGAACTTGATTTGGAGCGAGATAGAGCAGTTGCTTACCGCGTGGGATGGCGAACGGACGACCGTGGCGTCTCTAATCAGCTACGGGACGATTGCGCCCGCCGATGCTGTCGCTCAGACGATGGCAATCGAAAGTTTGGATATCGCAAGCGAATTCGGTTTGCCAAAGGGTGTCGCTCCACCTCCCGACGTGCTCAAGGTCGGCTACACCTTTGTTGATTACGACAAGGCATCGCGGTTCACGTGGAGATTCCTCCGGGACGCCACCGCTGACTAAACCAGATCCGTTGTGACACGTATACTCTCTGGCGACAATCAGCTTGTAAATGGGCTTGTGCTGCGGCGCTTGTTCGACCCCGCTGAAGGCGTAAACGACTACGGCCATCGGGTTTTCGGTCTTTGGAACGGTACGGATGGCATCGCGCCTCCTGCGTACATGGGAAACACGTTTGCCGCTTCGACTTCGCATTACCTCGCGAGCGGCGCAGCGACGTTGGATAGCGGCGACATTGAGGATTGCATTCGCCTGATCACGCTCAAAGGCTATGGCAATCGCCCTGGTAGCCAAATAATCGTGCTCGCAAATCCCGCTGAGGCTGACCTGATTTCGACGTGGCGTGCGGGTGTCGAAAGTCGCACAGGCGGGCCGAAAGCCAAATGGGACTACATCCCGAGCACCAACGCTCCTCCGTTCTTGAGCAGCGAGAACGTCGTGGGCGCGATTCCCCCGCCTGACTATCATGGCCTCAAAATCCAAGGCGCGTACGGCAAATCATGGCTCATCGAGAGCAACTATGTGCCCGCAGGCTATGTCGCTGTCGTTGCGAGCGGCGGTCCTGGCAGCCCAGACAATCCGGTTGCGGTTAGGCAGCACGCCAACCCCGCTTATCAAGGGCTGCGGGTTATCCCCGGTCATTGGGCTAACTACCCGCTGATTGAAAGCGTATTCGCGCGGGGCGTTGGTGTCGGTGTGCGGCACCGTGGTGCGGCTGCGGTTGTGCAAGTCACCACAAACGCGAGCTACACCGCTCCAAGCAGCACCCTAATACCCATTTAGGCAAGGGGTTTGATATGCCCGTGCGTTGGTACCCATGGGGCTTTGATGAGCCGCCGAACCGTGAACCCAGCGAAATGTCGTATGGCCCCGGCCTGCGGCCAAAGTGCCTGCTGCACGCTGCCCCTGAGGATGGCGGGCTATACGCGGCGAAGTGCCCGCCGATGCCAAAGGAGCACAAGGGCAAGTCCCGGTACGGCTACCCCGGCGACAAGTTGAGGAGTTAGGGCGCAGACGTGGTGTCGGCCGGGGCGTGACAAGCGCTACTCAACGGGTTTAGCGGCTCCGGTCGGCACCGCCTAACCGGGTGCGCCTTTGCTAATCCTTGGGGCGCATGGCTCGCTGCGCGGTGTGCCCGGTAGCGGCGGGGTGGTGCGCTCAGGCAACCGGCAAAGATCCGCACTGTCTCGGCTTGCCGTCTCTCACCGGTTGTGAGACAAATCACACGGAATCAGTTTCTAGATTATTGACACTAGTTCCGTTTGTTTCCTATTGTTGGGCAGACCGAGCAACGACACTTCATTACTCAGGGGTTCTCTTAATGCTTCGCGATGGACAGACGATCAGGGCGCGGCGGTTAGCCGTAGCGCTTGCTAGTGCGGCAGCCGCTGCTGTGTTCGCTCTCGGAGCGACCGTTGCCGTCGCACCGGAGGCTGCCGCCCTTCCCGGCGAATGCAACTGGGAACAGCCGTACCCGGACTCTCCATATCACATATGCACGGGCTTCCAGCAGACCTGCCTCAGGTCGCTCTGTGACTCCCCGCCTGGAACGCCAGGGGAATGGGGCACAGACGGGAGCTACACGCCCTGCACTTACCGAAACGGGTGCAGCTAACCGCGCAGCCGGATGACGTTGTAGCCGGGGCGGTTTTGCCTGTCGGGCGTACGCTCGCCCGTCCCGGCTGCCGCCGTTGGGGTTTGGGACTAGTCGAGCCACTCATGCTCGATACGGGCAATCTCTATCTGAAGGATCGTCACGAGTCGTGGAGGTGAGCGAAAAATGACGCAGGACCCACCGCCCCAGTGGAGGCCGCCGGTGCCGCAGCGTGGCTATCGCCCGCAACATATGCAAGCGCCGCCGCCTGGCCATCGCCCGCAACGTCCGCCGGTGCCGCCGGGGGCTGGCATTCCATGGGGACAGCTATCCGCAGGTTTCTGGGTAATGCTCGTCGGTGTTGCACTGCTGTTCGGTGCCATTTTGGCCTCATCGGGTGCCGTCTTAGCGTTGGCTCTGCGCACTTCCGAGGAGCCGATCACGCACTCCATTCAGGAGGTCCGCGACGGCAAGCTCGCCTTCACTCTCATCAACGTGGAGACAGCATCGAAGGCCCGACACATAGATGCGCAGGGCAAGTTCGTAATCGTGACGATGAACGTCAAGAACATCGGAAATGCTCCGCACGACTATTCAGCAGACGAGCAGAAGTTAATTGATAGCGCCGGAAGGGAACACGAAGCCGACTCACCAGCAGTGACCGTCCTCAACCCTGAAGACACAACAGACATGAACCCCGGCTTCGAGATAACCGTCAAGTTGCCATTCGACATTCCTGTTAACGCCACACCTGCCGTTCTAGAGGTGCATGACTTCATCCTCTCGGGCGGCAACGTGATAAGGATTCCGTAGTGAGGAAGGGCTAGTAACCCGAACCCCAAAGGCCACATAGGCCCCATTCGTCACGGCGCGTTGTGGGTGCACGGCGTGCCATTCATCATCGGCCTGTCGGCGGCCTACCGGCGCGCTTGCCCCGCATGGGCGCAGGTTGGCAGCTAGTGTCGCGTGTTGTTGATTGATTTACGTTTGATTTTGCCGAGTAGTTCGTCGGCGGTTTTGGTCCAGCTGAACGGCGTGGCGCGTTCGTTGTAGCTGTCGATGTAGGTGCGGATCGCGGTCTGCAGTTCTGCGACGTCGGTGAAGGTGCCACGGCGGATGGCTTGGCGGGTGATGATGCCGAAGAAGATCTCGACCATGTTCAGCCACGAGCAGCTGGTCGGCGTGAAATGCAGGGTGATTCTCGGGTTTTTGGCCAGCCAGGCTTTCACGCTGGGGTGCGTGTGGGTGGCGTAGTTGTCGCAGATGACGCACAGCCGCACCCGGGGATGGGTCTTGGCGACCAGCTTGAGAAAGGCCAGGAACTCGACGTTGGTGTGACGCGGGTAGCAGGCGTCGGCGGTGACCTTGCCGGTGGCGACCTCCAGCGCGGCGAACAGGCTGGTGGTGCCGTGGCGGATGTAATCGTGGGTCTGCTGCTCGGGAAGGCCTGGGCGCAGCGGCAGAATCGGCTGGGTCCGATCCAACGCCTGGATCTGGCTTTTCTCGTCGACGCTGAGCACCACCGCACCGGCAGGGGGGTCCAGGTAGAGCCCCACCACGTCGCGCAGCGTGGCTTCCAACTGCGGGTCGGTGGAAAACTTGAACGTCTCCACCCGGTGCGGCTGGATGCCCCACTTGCGCCAGATCCGGGCCACCGACGCGAACGAGATCCCCAGCCGCCCGGCCATCAGCCGCGTCGACCAGTGCGTCACCCCCAGATGGGCGGGCGGTTTCCCCTTGTCCGCCAACGTCTCCGCCAGCACCGCGACCTCGTCGATCACCGCGGCGCGTCCCGGACGAGGATCGTCGTCGAGCCCGTCGACCCCCGACTGCTCATAGCGGCCCCGCCACTTGAGCACCGTCGGGCGCGACGTCCCCGTCCGATCCGCGATATCGGTATTGGCCACCCCGTCGGCGGCCAACAACACAATCCGAGCCCGCGTCGCCAACCCGGCCGACACGGTCGACGCCCGCGTCAACGCCTCCAGCCGACCCCGGTCACCATCACGCAATTCCAAGCCAGCGGCCACATACACCGATCGATTATCTCAACCAACCAGACGTAAATGTATCAATGACACGCAACACTAGCTGGCTGCCGGGCAGGTTTGCTGCGCTGCTCGGTCTACCCCGGCAGCTACCCCGGCACCCTAAGGGGGTTAGTGGGGGTTTTGGGCGCCCTGCGCGGACCCTGCTCGGGGTGTTGCTGCATGGGCCGTAATGCCAGCTCTATCAGGGTTAGTGGACTTGCTGGGTGGTTGCAACGCCACAGGTCGGGGCGTAAGTCTTGCAAACCCGAAAACGCAAAGACGGCCGCACCGAATGGATCCCCCCACCCCACCTCGACAGCGGCCAAACCCGAGTCAACGACTACCACCGAGGTTGTCACGGTCTTCGTGGAATTTGAGGTGGCGGTCCCTCACCTGAGGCCTGCCTGCTGGTAGGTCTTCGGGTGAACGACCAAGTACACCTCGAAGAAGGAGTAAGGGACCGCCATGAAAACCGTACCCACTGTTCGTCTCGCTGACACCGCCGATGCCGTGGTGTTGCCCGATCTGCCGGAGGAGATCCGGCTGGCGATGGCCGATATCGCCGGCGCCGCGCGGGAGGGGCTGCTCGCGATGAGCGTGGCCGCCGGGATGGCGGTGATGGCCGCGATGTTTGAGGCCGAAATCACCGAGGCGTGCGGGCCAAAGGGCAAGCACGATGCGAAGCGGGCCGCGGTGCGCCATGGCCCCGGGAAGGGGTCGGTGACCCTGGGCGGGCGCAGGGTGGCGGTGACCCGGCCGCGGGCCCGCACCGTCGACGGGCACGAGGTGCCGCTGAGCAGTTATGAGCACTTCACTGCCGAGGACATGCTCACCCGGGTGGTGATGGAGCGGATGCTGGCGGGGGTGGCCACCCGCCGGCACGCGCGCACCGCCGAGCCGGTCGGCAGCCAGGTCGACCAGGAGGCGAAATCGACCAGCCGCTCGGCGATTTCGCGTCGTTTCGTGCGCCAGACCGAGACCGCGCTGGCTGAGCTGATGGCCCGCGACTTGACGGGCCAGGACATCAAGGTGCTGATGTTGGATGGGGAGCACCTGGCCGATCGGTGCGTGGTGGTCGCCTTGGCGATCACCGCCGACGGCACCAAAAAACCGGTCGGGCTGTGGGACGGCTCGACGGAGAACAAGACCGTGGTGCGCGCCCTGCTGGCCGCCCTGGTCGACCGTGGCCTGGCCGTCGACGATGGGCTGCTGGTGGTCCTCGACGGCGCCAAGGCCCTGGCCGCCGCGGTGCGCGAGGTGTTTGGCGCCAAGGCCCTCATCCAAAGATGTACCTTGCACAAGCGGCGCAACCTCGCTGATCACCTGCCCGACAAGGACAAGGCCTGGGTGGACGCCAAGCTGGTCAAGGCGTTCACCCACCCCGACCCCAACGCCGGGCTGCGCAATGCCAAACACCTTGCCGGGCAACTGGATAAGAACTATCCCAGTGCGGCCGCGTCGCTGCGCGAGGGGCTGGAGGAGATGTTCACCGTCGCCCGGCTCGGCATCGACGGCCGCCTCGCCAAGACCCTCACCACCAGTAACCCCATCGAGTCGATGATCTCCATCGCCCGCACCACCAACCGTAACGTCACCCGCTGGCGCGACGGCCAGATGGTGCTGCGCTGGACCGCGGCCGGCATGCTCAACGCTGAACGATCCTTCCGCCGCATCAAAGGCCACAAACAGATGCCCCAGCTCGTCACGGCCCTGCACCGACATGCCCACCCCGAAACCGCCGAAGACACCGGCACTGTTGGTACCGCCGCATAGAGTTCACCGTGGATCGCCACCAAAATCCACGCGACTCGGGACATGCTCCTACCACCACCCCGAGCGATACCTTATGGAACCCGAGGATCCCTAGTTACCGGGACGGCGTGAAGCGCCGCAGCCGTAGGCTGTTGGTCACCACGAACACCGAGCTGAAAGCCATTGCGGCGCCTGCGATCATGGGGTTGAGCAGCCCAGCGGCGGCCAACGGCAGTGCTGCGACGTTGTAGGCGAACGCCCAGAACAGGTTGCCCTTGATGGTGCGCAGTGTGGCGCGGGCCAACCGGATCGCGTCGGGCGCTGATCGCAGATCGCCACCGACCAGGGTCAGGTCGGACGCTTCGATCGCGACGTCGGTGCCGGTTCCCATGGCCAACCCGAGATCGGCCTGGGCCAGCGCGGCGGCGTCGTTGACCCCGTCGCCGACCATCGCCACAACCTTGCCCTGGCTCTGTAATCGCTTGATCTCGTCGACCTTTTCGGCCGGGCGCACGTCGGCGACCACCTCATCGATCCCGACCTGGCCTGCGACCGCCTGTGCCGCGCGACGGTTGTCCCCGGTGAGCAGTACCGGGGACAGGCCGAGCTGACGAAGCTCGGCGACCGCGGTGCCGGAGCTGTCCCTGATGGTGTCGGAGACGATGAGCACCGCACGGATCCGGCCGTCGGCCGCCAACCAGACTGGAGTGCGGCCGTCGGCCTCGGCCCGATCGGCGGCCTGGCGAAGCTCCTCGGGAGCGGTCATGTGCAGCCAACCCAAACGCCCGGCAGCGACGGCGCGGCCATCGACGACACCGATAACACCACTGCCGCCATGGTTTTCGAAATCCGTGACGGCTGGCAGCCGTCCCGCGCTGGCCGCGTGGGAGGCCACCGCCCGCGCGATGGGGTGTTCCGACGCGCTTTCGAGTGCACCCGCCAGTCGCAGCATTTCGGCGTCGGACTGACCCTCGGCGACGTGCACGGAGGTGACCGACATCCGGCCGGTGGTCACAGTGCCCGTCTTGTCGAGCACCACTGTGTCGATGCGCCGCGTCGATTCCAGGATCTGCGGGCCCTTGATCAGGATGCCGAGTTGGGCGCCGCGGCCGGTGCCCACCAACAGGGCAGTGGGCGTTGCCAATCCCAGTGCACACGGGCAGGCGATGATCAGCACCGCGACCGCGGCGGTGACGGCCGCGCTTACCGATCCGCCGATGAAAATCCAGGCGGCCAGAGTCAGCAGCGAGAGGCCGATCACGATCGGAACGAAGACCGCCGAAATCCGGTCCGCCAGCCGCTGCACGTCTGCCTTGCCGCTCTGGGCCTCGCTGACCAGCCGGGCCATCTGGGCGAGCTGTGTCTCGGCGCCCACGCGGCTGGCCCGAACATGCAGCCGGCCACCGGCATTGACGGTCGCACCCACAACGCTGTCGCCGGGTCCGACCTCGATGGGCACCGCCTCGCCGGTGATCATGGACGCGTCGATGGCCGACGTGCCCGAGACAACCACACCGTCGGTCGCGACCTTCTCGCCGGGCCGCACCACAAACACGTCGCCGACCGTGAGTTCGCCTATGGGGATTCGTGTTTCGGCCGAACCGTCGCGCACTACGGCGACGTCCTTCGCCCCCATGTCGAGCAGCGCCCGTAGCGCGGCGCCGGACTGGCGCTTCGCGCGGACCTCGAAGTAGCGACCGGCCAGGATGAACGTGGTGACCGCGGCGGCGACCTCGAGATAGGGGCGTTGATGGCCATCGCCGAGCAGCGCCCATACCGACCACAGGTAGGCGGCCGTGACGCCGACGGAGATCAACGTGTCCATCGTCGCGGCGCGGTGGCGCAGGTTCGTCCACGCGGCGCGGTGGAAAGGCCAAGCGCCCCAGACCACAACGGGCGACGCAAGCGCGAGGGCCAGCCACTGCCAATTGTCGAACTGAAGCGCAGGAATCATCGACAGCAGAACCACGGGCACGCTCAGCGCCGCCGACACCAGCAGCCGTCGATGCCACCGTGCGGGCTCGTCGGGTTCGGTCGTCTCGCGCGCCGGCAGTGTCGCGGAGTAGCCGGTCGCCTCGACCGCGGCGACGAGTTCTTCCGCGCTCATGGTGTCGGGGAATTGGATTGTCGCCTGTTCGGTCGCGAAGTTGACGCTGGCGGTGACACCCTCGATCCGGTTGAGCTTCTTCTCGATCCCCGCCGCGCACGAGGCGCAGGTCATCCCCCCGACCGCGAGAGTGACTGAGCTGTTACCCCTGTCCTCGATCGCCGTCATGCACCCATCCTATACCCATAGGGGGTATGCGTGGCGGCTACGTCGCTTCGCCGCCAGAAACCGTCGCCGACCTGGCATGCTGGTGTCATGGCTAAGGAAATCGACCGGGCACGGGCGGGCAGCGCCCTCGCGGTCATCAAGCAGCATCCGGCGATGGTGCTGTTCGCCCTCTCGCCGGCGCTCATCGCGCTCGGCGCCGTCTGGTGGCTGTTCGGGGCGGGGTGGGCCACGCTCCTGCTGGTGGCTTTGGTGCTCGGCGGCGGTGCCGCCGTCGTCATGAAGCGCAAGTAGGGCGCGGGCCTGTTCGCTGGGGGTGAAAGCTGTCCCACTACGGGTGTAACGGTGTAATCATGTAATCATGCGACACCATCATCTACATGGCCGACGGTCGGGCCGCTCCGGCGGCTGGCAACAGGCCCAACAGCCCGACGCGAGCGACGCCGCGGACTGGTTCGCCGGACGCCTTCCCGAAGGTTGGTTCGCCGGTGACCCGGAGGTCGTCGTCGACCGCGAAGAGATCACCGTCATCGGCCGCCTGCCGGAACCCGAGGGTGACGAGAGCGAAGCCCGCGCGTCGGGCCGCGTCGCCCGGTTCCGTGAGGAGACCCGCCCCGAGCGCATGAACATCGCCGACGAGGCGGAGGACCGCTACGGCCGCAAGGTTTCCTGGGGAGTCGAGGTCGGTAGCCCGGATTCGCCGGAGCGAATCCTGTTCACCCACATTGCCGTTCCGGTGATGACCCGGCTCAAGCAGCCGGAGCGCCAGGTGCTCGACACCCTGGTCGACGCCGGAGTGGCGCGGTCCCGGTCCGACGCGCTGGCCTGGTCGGTCAAGCTCGTCGGCGAGCACACCGAGGAGTGGCTCGGCAAGCTGCGCGAGGCGATGTCGAAGGTCGACGACCTGCGTGCCGAGGGCCCGGAGCTCTGAATCGGCGCTGGGGGCACCTCCCGCTTGCGGGGGAGAGCGCAGCGACCGGGGGTCAGGCCAGGCGTTCGACTCCCACATACGCCGAACTCAGCGCGGACGTCTGCGAGAGCGGGTCCACCGGCCCGCCATCGACGAGCAGGTTGCGGTTGGCGCCGTACGACTGCGGCTGCGCACCGCCGCGCGGGTCGAAGGTCCGTGAGCCCCAGCCGTGGTCGACGACGACGACGCCTCGTCGCGGCTGGTCGCTGACCGACGCGGCGAGTTCGATCTCGCCGACGGGGGAGAACACCCGCACCCGATCGCCGTCGCTGATGCCGAGGCCCGCCGCGTCGTCGGGATGGATGACGATGTCGTTTCGCTTGCCCGCGGGATGAAGGCCGGGCAGCTCGTTGAGCCACGAGTTCATCGCGTGCCGGTTGCGCCGGTTGGACAGCTGGAAAGGGTAGCCCTCCGGCGCCACCGGGTGCGGTCCTGCCAACAGTTCACGGGCGCGCGCGATGAATTCGGGCGGTGCCGCGTGCACCTTCTTGTCGTCGGTTCGCAACGCGTCCTTGAAGTGCCCGAACTCCCGCGGTCCCAACACCATGCCGTGTGGATGGGACATCATGTCACGCCATTTCAGTTTGCGCCCGTTGACTTTTCGTGACGTGGCCACCGTCAACCGGTCGACCCAGTGCGGGCCGAACTCCAGGCCCGGACGGCGGGTGATCTTCGCAATTCGCCGGGTGGTCTTGACGAATCCGTTCACGCCCTTGGCGCCGAACAGCGGCCTGCGCATGGCCAGCGCCAGGTCGACGAAAACGCGCCACTCCTCCCGCGCCCCGGGCGGCGGCTCGACGGCCTTGGCGCCGTACTGCACGTAGGGCTCGTCGTGCATGCTGCTGGTAAAGGCCGGCAGGTCATTGCGTTCCAGCCAGTGCACCGCGGGCAGCAGCCAGTGGGCATGGCGGTGACTTTCGCGCTGCACGAAGTCGATGGCCACCAACAGATCCAGTTGCTCCAGAGCCTTGTCGAGTTTGGCGCCGTCGGGTCCGGAGACCACCGGGTTGCCGCTGTTGATCACCATCGCCCGGATCTGGCCGCGGCCCGGTGTGGTGATCTCCGCAGGCAGCTCGCTGAGCCCGTGCGCGCCGGCGATCATGTCACGGCCGAGCAGGCGGCTCTTGTGGGGCTTCGTCTTGGCGAGATCGGCCAGCCGCAGCGTGTCGACGTAGCCGGGCTCGAATCGGCGCCCACCGGGACGGTCCATCCGGCCGGTGATCACGTTGAGCACGTGGCCGAGCCACTCGCCGATGGTGCCCGCCAGGTGCAGCGAGATCCCGGTGCGGGTGATCGCCATCGCGCCACGCGCCGCGGCGAAGTCGCGGGCCACCTGTTCGATCTGCCCGCGGGGGATATCGCAGCGCGCGGCGAGGTCGTCGAGATCGGCGTCGGCGACCAGCCGGCGCAGGTCCGGCACGCCGGTGGCCAGTTCAGCGCAGTCCCGCCGGTGTTCCAGACCCTCGTCGAGAATGACCTTGACCATCGCCAACAGCAGCGCCCAGTCCTGTCCGGGCCGCACCGCCAGGTGGAGGTCGGCCTTGTCCGCGGATTCGGTGCGCAGCGGGTCGACGACGACGATCTTGGCACCCTGCTTCTGCCGATCCAACGCACGCCGCCAGCCCCCGGGCACGGTTTCCAGCCAGTTCCATGCGCTTACCGCCGGGTTGGTCCCGACCAGCAGGAAGTAGTCGCAGTTGTCGATGTCGGACACCGGCGCCATCAGCAGTGACCCGTACATCGCTTCGGACACGACATGCATCGCGTTCTGGTCAACCGACCCAACGAAGTAGCGGCTGTGCGTGCCGATGGCATCCAGCCAGCCGTTCATGAACACGATGTTGGACGACGAGAAGCCGGTCGGATTGCCGTAGTAGACACCCACCGCATCGGGACCGCCCGCCTCGATGAGTGCGTTCATCCGGGCCGCGATGTCGGTGATGGCCTGGTCCCAGGTGGCCTCGACGTACGAGTCGCCCACCCGGCGCATCGGGTTCAAGATCCGCCGCGGATGCTCGACGAGCTGGCCGGCGGTGCGACCCTTGGCGCAGAAGTCCTGCCAACTGTGGGGGTTCTGCTTGTCGGCCGAGATCTTTTTCACCCGGTTGTTCTCGACGGTGACCTCGATACCGCACGAGGCCAGGCAGTACCTGCAGAAGGTGTGCACGGTCTTGGTGCCCGACACCTGGACGTCAACGCTCCGAGTGCCGGGTTCCACCGCTGTCATGCGACCATCCTGCTCTCTATGCCTGCGTCATCGCCCAGTATTCGCCGTGGCGGGCCAGCAGCTCGGCGTGGCTGCCCCGCTCTACGATCTTCCCGGCCTCCATCACCAGGATGAGGTCGGCGTCGCGGATCGTCGAAAGCCGGTGGGCAATAATAAAACTCGTGCGATCGCGGCGCAGCTCGGCGGTGGCGTGCGCAATCAGCAGTTCGGTGCGGGTGTCCACCGAACTGGTCGCTTCGTCGAGGATCAGCAGCTGCGGGCGGGCCAGGAAAGCCCGGGCGATGGTGATCAGCTGCTTTTCCCCCGCGCTGATGTTGCCGCCGTCGTCGCTGACGTAGGTCTCGTAGCCGTCGGGCAGCGTGTGCACGAACCGGTCGACGTAGGCGGCCTTGGCGGCCTCGACCACCTCGTCCTCGTCGGCCTCCGGCCGCCCGTAGGCGATGTTGTCGTAGATGGTGCCGCCGAACAGCCAGGTGTCCTGCAGCACCATCCCGATCCGCGAGCGCAGCGAGTGCCGGCTCACCGACGAGATATCGACGCCGTCGATGAGGATTCGTCCCGAGTCGACCTCGTAGAACCGCATCAGCAGGTTCACCAGCGTCGTCTTGCCCGCACCCGTCGGTCCGACGATCGCCACGGTCCTGCCCGGCTCCGCCACCAGCGAGAGGTCCTCGATCACCGGGGTGTCGGGCCGGTAACTGAAGCTGACGTGCTGGAACTCGGCCCGCCCTCGTGGGCCCTGTCCATCCGGCGACGGCAAGGCGGCGGGAAGGTCGGGTGACTCCTCCTCGGCGTCGAGCAAATCGAAGACCCGCTCCGCACTGGCCATCCCGGACTGCAGGGAGTTGTACATGGCGGCGACCTGGGTCAACGGCTGGTTGAACTGGCGCACGTACTGGATGAAGGCCTGGATGCTGCCCAGCGTGATCTGACCCGTCGCCACCTGCAGGCCGCCGACCACCGCCACCGCGACATAGCTCAGGTTGCCGATGAACATCGTCGCCGGCGATACCAGGCCCGAAAGAAACTGCGCACCAAAGCTGGCCGAATACACGTCGGCGTTGAAGTCGCGGAACTGCTCCTGCGCGCGGGCGCGGTGGCCGAACGTCTTGACGACCGTGAAACCGCTGTAGGTCTCCTCGATGTGCGCGTTGAGCCGGCCGGTGTTGGCCCACTGCGCGACAAACAAGCGTTGCGAGCGCCGGGCGATCACCCGGGTCACCCACAGGGACAACGGCACTGTCAGCACGGTCAGCAGTGTGAGCAGCGGCGAGATCGTCAGCATCATCACCAACACCGCGAAGACGGTCAGCACCGACGTCAGCAGCTGGCTGATCGTCATCGACAACGACGTCGCGATGTTGTCGATGTCGTTGGTGACCCGGCTCAGCAGCTCGCCGCGTTGGCGGGAGTCGAAGTAGGACAACGGCATCCGGTGTACCTTGTCCTCGACGTCGGATCGCAGCGCGACCATCGTGCGCTGCACAGTCACGTTGAGAATCCGGGCCTGGAGCCAAACCAGCAGCGCGGCAATCAGATACAGCCCGAGTGCCAGCAGCAGGGTGCGACCGACAGCCCCGAAGTCCACGCCCTGTCCCGGTACGACGTTCGTGCCCGACAGCAGATCGGCGAAGGTGTTGTCGCCGCGCGCCCGGGCCGCCTCGATGGCCTGTTCCTTGGTCAGGCCGGCGGGCAGCTGGCGCCCGATCACACCGTTGAACAACAAATCGGTGGCATGGCCGAGGATCCGCGGACCGATGACCCCGATCGCGATCCCACCGATGCCCAGCAGGATCACCGCGGCCGTCAACCCGCGTTGTGGCGTCAGCCGCTTTACCAACCGGATCGCCGAGCCCTTGAAGTCGCGCGACCGTTCCGTCGGCGCCTGCATCATCCCGCGGATCGGACGAGTCAGCGGGGCGGTCATCGCTGACCCCCGGCGCCGGCACCCAGCGATTGCGAGTCGGCGAACTCGGCGTAGGTCGCGCAGGATGCCAACAGCGCCTCGTGCGTGCCGATCCCCACGACGCGACCGTCGTCAATGACGATCACCTGATCGGCCTCGGCCACCGTGGAAATACGCTGCGACACAATAACTACCGTCGACCCCGCGGACACCTCCCGCACCGCCGCGCGTACCCGGGCATCGGTGTGCACATCGAGCGCCGAGAACGCGTCGTCGAACAGATAGATGGCCGGCCGACGGATCACCGCCCGGGCGATGGCCAGCCGTTGCCGCTGACCGCCGGAGAAGTTGATGCCGCCCTGGGCGACGGGCATCTGCAGACCGTCGGCGTGTGCGCCGACGAAGCCGTCGGCCGCCGCCACCCGCAGCGCCTCCCACATCTCGTCGTCGGTGGCGTCGGCCTTGCCGTAGCGCAGGTTGTCGGCGACCGTTCCGGAAAACAGGTAGCCGCGCTGTGGCACCAATCCGATTGCCGACCACAGCTGCTCGGTGTCGTAGTCACGAACATCAACGTCGTCGATACGTACCGACCCGGCCGTCACGTCATAGAGCCGGCAGATCAGCGTCACCAGCGTCGACTTGCCCGAGCCGGTGGACCCGACGACGGCCGTTGTGGTTCCCGGCCGCGCGGTCAGCGAAACATCCTGCAGCACCGGACGATCCGCGCCGGGGTAGTTGAATGTCGCCGCCTCCAGCCGGATCACACCCTTGACGTCGTCCGGGTGCACCGGATCCTCGGGGCTGGTGATCGCGGTGGTGGTGAACAACACCTCGGTGATCCGGTCGGCGCACACCGACGCCCGGGGCAGCAGAATCGACAGGAACGTCGCCAGCAGCACGGCCATCAGGATCTGCATGAAATAGGACAGGAACGCGATCAGCGACCCCACCTGCATATGACCGGCATCGATCCTCAGGCCGCCGAACCAGATCAGCGCGACGCTAGAGATGTTGATGACCAGCGTGGTCACCGGCAGCATCAGCGCCTGCCAGCGGCCCGCCTCCAGCGCGGTGTCCGCCAGCGATTGATTGGCCTGCGCGAAGCGCCTGCGCTCGAACGGCTCCCGGGCGAACGCCCGGATCACCCGGATGCCCGACAGCTGCTCGCGCATCACCCTGTTGATGTTGTCGATCAGCCTCTGCATGCTGCGGAAGATCGGCAGCAGACGCGACACGATCCACCAGTTCGCCAGCGCCAGCACCGGCACGCTTACCAGCAGCAGCCACGACAGGCCGGCGTCCTGGTGGACGGCCATGAAGATGCCGCCGACGCACATGATCGGCGCGGTGATCAGCATCGTGCAGGTCAACTGCACCAGCAGCTGGATGTGCTGGACGTCGTTGGTGGTGCGGGTCAGCAGCGACGCTGCGCCGAACCGCGCGGTCTCTTCGGCCGAGAAGCCGGTGACGTGGTGGAAGATCGCCGAGCGCAGGTCGCGGCCGAAGCCCATGCCGGCGCGCGACCCGAAGTACACCGCCCCGACCGCGCACAGCACCTGCAGTGCGCTGACGGCCAGCATCACCCCGCCGAGTTCGACGATCGTGCCGGTGTCGCCCTTGGCCACGCCGTCGTCGATGATCGCGGCGTTGACGGTCGGCAGGTACAGCGACGCCAGCGTGCTGACCACCTGCAGCGCCGCGACCACCGCGAGCAGCCATCGGTACGGCCGCGCATACTGTCGCAGCAGCGCCAGGAGCATCCCGTTACTGTCGCATACCGCACCGAGGAGGTCGTGTCCGGCCGCAACCGCCCAGAAAGCGATAAAACGGCAGGTCAATCGGCATGTCGTGGTTGTGGTGTGAGACTGCCCGCTACAGTGCATTCTGTGATCGGAAGCAGGCCCGCGAAGGCACTGGCCGTGGTGGCCGCCGCCATGATTTCCTTGGTTGCCGCCTGCTCGAGCGCGCAGCCCGATTCCCCAGACGCGCCGCCGTCGGACGCACCGCAGGCGCAGAACGCCGCGCACGGGCCGTTCTTCCCGCAGTGCGGCGGCATCAGCGACCAGACGCTCATCGAGCTGACCCGGATACCCGGGCTGGTGAACACCGCCCGCAACTCGGTCGGCTGCCAGTGGCTGGTGGGCGGCGGCATCCTGGGCCCGCACTTCTCGTTCACCTGGTACCGCGGCAGCCCCATTGGGCGGGAACGCAAGACCGAGGAACTGTCGCGTGCCAGCGTGGAGGACATCAACATCGAGGGCCACGCCGGGTTCATCGCACTCGGTGAGGACCCAACCGTCGGCAACAACCTGTGTGAGATCGGTATCCAGTTTCAGGATGACTTCATCGAGTGGTCCATCAGCTTCGCCCAACAGCCGTTCCCCGATCCGTGCGACGTCGCCAAAGAACTGACCCGCCAGTCGATTGTGAACTCGAAATGAGCGGGCGATCTCGAGGGGTTCTGGCCGGGCTGTTCGTGGCGCTGGCAGTGCTCACATTGCTGTTGGGTTGCACCCGCACCGTCGACGGCACCCCGGCATTGGCCGGATCCGGCGGCGTGCCCCGCAACGACGACTCCGAGAAGCAGTACCCGAACCTGCTCAAGGAGTGCGAGGTACTCACCGAAGACATCCTGGCCAAGACCGTCGGCGCCGACCCGCTGGACATCCAGAGCACCTTCGTCGGCGCGGTGTGCCGCTGGCAGGCGGCCAATCCGGCGGGGCTGATCGATATCACCCGGTTCTGGTTCGAGCAGGGCAGCCTCGATAACGAACGCCAGACCGCCGAGCAGCTCGAGTATCAGATCGAGAGTCGCACCATCGTCGGTGTCCGGTCGATCGTGATGCGCCCGAACGACCCGAACGGCTCCTGCGGTGTGGCCAGCGACGCCGGCGGCGTGGTGGGCTGGTGGGTGAATCCGCAGACGCCGGGTATCGACGCCTGCGGAATGGCGGTCAAGCTGATGGAGATGACGCTGGCCACCAACGCGTGAGCCTTATCGGGGCACGTGGAAGGTGACTAGCGCGGCGCCACTCAGCGTCAGCTCGTTCCACGGTTCGCCGGTGCGTAATACGGCGATGGCCGAGGTGGGGAACTTCGTCGAGATGTTTTCGGCGGCAGTCTTGTTGCTGCCGTCCGCGGTGGCCAGGCCGAGTGCCACCTGTGAAATGGCCGGCTCGTGTCCTATCACCAGCAACGTCTCGACGTCGTTGTCGAACCGCGAGGCGACACCGTTGATCTCGTCGATCACCGCGCCGGGCGTGGCGTCGTAGAGCCGGTCGACGTAATTCACCGGCGCCTCGATCCGGGTCCGCGCCAGCGTCTCCTTGGTGCGCGCGGCCGTCGAGCACAACACCGCGTCGATCGCGGGCGCATGGGCGCGCAGCCAGTCGCCGGCCAGTGCGGCCTCCCGGACACCCCGCGGGGCCAGCGGGCGGTCATGATCGGCGACGCCCGGCGGGTAATCGGACTTGGCGTGCCGAAGCAACAACAACGTGCGATATGGGGCGCTCACCGGAACCACGGTAGGGCAGCGGGGTCCAGCGGCCGGCACGCTTCCGCGAATGAGCGTCGCCCGGGCTGCCGCCGCACGGTGGCGCGGTGTGCTCATCGGCGCGTGCTCGGGCGCGGCGGCCGTCGGCGCACACAGCTTCGGCGGTGGCGGTCCTCCGCACAGCTCTTCGATCGTTCTGCTGGTCTTGGTACGCGCGGCTGTCGGCGCGGTCGCGTCCTCGCCGCTGCGGCGAAATCACACACTGCCGGTGGTCGCGATCTATCTGTGCGTAGGTCAGCTGGTCGGACATTGCGCGTTGGTGCTGGCGTCCGGGCATACGCATGGCGACCACTGGTCGCCATCGATGGCGCTCGCGCATCTGCTCGCCCCGCCGGGTGCGCCGCGCTGATCTGCGCCGCCGAGCGTCTGTTTGGCGCGCTGGCAGGCAGGGTCTGGCAACTCATCGTCGTGATGGTGGCGCTGCGCGGCCGCGGCGAGCGTCGCGGCGTCGCCTCGGTGTGGCTGCCGGTAAATCTTGCATCCCGGTTGTTGGTCAGCGGCGGGTTGGGCACCCGCCGGCCGCCAACCCCGGCCGTGTCCTCGGCGACGAGCCGGTGTGGTTCGGCTGCCTGCGTTGAGTACGCGGCTGGACGGCCTGCACCGGCACCTGCACCTGGGCGAACCGCCGGGTGTACAGCGGAGCTCGCCGCGTCGTGGCGTCGGTGGTGGCCCTGGGTGGGGTGTACCTGTGGGTGGTCAAGTCACGCACCGACCGGCGGCGTGATAGGCCGGGGCGCCTACTGCGGGTGGACCGTGCCGGAAACGGGCGCACCCGGAGACTGAATTGGCATGGTGTCACGGGTGTTTGGATCCTGGCGATGCTGCTGTTCCTGTCGGCCATCGGAATCACCTGGTCGCTCTACGCCGGCGTCACGGTGTCGGATATCCGGGTCGAGTTCGGATGGCAACGGCCGCAACTGGATACGGCGCTCACCACGGCGCAGTACCCAGACCGGATCGATTTCGACGGCCTGGTGTCGGCGGCCAATACCGCGGGGGTGCGGGCGCCGCTGGAGGTTTCGGTGCCGTCCGAACCGGGGCAGGCCGCCGGTGTCACCGAGATCGACAAGGCCTACCGGCTGACGACCAACGCCGCATCGGTCGACCGGCGACGCTGTCGGTGACCGGCGTCGTCGACTACAACCGTGACTACTCGTTCGTGGCGAAGCTGGCGGACTGGGGCATCCGCATGCACATGGGATTCCTGTTCGGATGGCTCAACCAGTTGCTGCTGTTCGCCGTCGCGGCGGCCTTGGTGACCGTGATCGTCCGCGGATATCGAATGTGGTGGCAGCGCCGCCCGACCCGCGGTTCGGACTGGGCCGTCGGACGACCTCCGCTACGCGGCGGCTTCCTCGACAGCATCCTGCGGTAGTCGTGGCCGTCGTCGTGACGGCCGTCGCGGTAGGCGTGTTCCTGCCGCTGCTCGGCCTCAGCCTGGCCGCGTTCCTGGTGGTCGATGCGGTGGTCGCCGGGCTCAAGGCCAACCGCACCTGAGATGTTTGCCGGCGCACATGCCGATCGAGGTCCACCGACTTGTCGGCGCCCGGACCTACACTCGCCATGCCCGGGAAACGAGCGAGTAGAAAGGACGGGCCGAGATGCGATTCGTGCACACCGCCGACTGGCAACTCGGCATGACCCGTCACTACCTGAACGGTGAGGCACAGCCACGGTATTCGGCCGCCCGCCGCGATGTCGTCGCGGGCCTCGGTCGGCTCGGCACCGACGCCGGAGCCGAGTTCGTCGTCGTCGCAGGCGATGTCTTCGAGCACAACCAGCTCGCACCGCGCGACGTCAGCCAATCGCTGGAGGCCATGCGCGCCATCGGCATTCCGGTCTACCTGCTGCCCGGTAACCATGACCCGCTCGACGCTTCTTCGGTGTACACCAGCGCGCTCTTCATCGCCGAATGCCCGCAGAACGTCACCGTTCTCGACCGGGCCGGTGTGCATGAGGTGCGGCCGGGTCTGCAGATCGTTGCGGCACCGTGGCGCTCGAAGGCGCCGACGAGCGATCTGGTCGGCGACGTCCTGGAAGACCTGCCCGCCGACGGCGTCACCCGCATCGTCGTCGGCCACGGCGGTGTCGACACCCTGGATCCCGATCCGGGCAGGCCGTCGCTGATCCGGCTGGCGGCGGTCGAGGCCGCGCTCGACCGCGGCGCGGTGCACTATGTCGCGTTGGGGGACAAGCACTCCCGCACCGAGGTCGGCTGCACCGGCCGGGTGTGGTACTCCGGCTCGCCGGAAGTGACCAACTACGACGACATCGAGGCCGATCCCGGTCACGTGCTGCTCGTCGACATCGACGAGGATGACCCGCGGCGGCCGGTGCGCGTCGATGCCCGACGAGTCGGCCGGTGGCGCTTCGTGACTCTGCGCCGTGAGGTGGACGGCGGCCGCGACGTGGCCGACCTGGATCTCAACCTCGACCTGATGCCCGACAAGGACCGCACGGTGGTGCGGCTGGCACTGAGTGGATCGTTGACCATCACCGACAAGGCCGCACTGGACGCCTGCCTGGACCGTTACGCACGGTTGTTCGCGGCGCTCGGGCTGTGGGAGCGGCACACCGATCTCGCGGTGATTCCCGCCGACGGCGAATTCGACGATCTCGGTATCGGTGGCTTCGCGGCCGCCGCCGTGGAGGAGTTGGTGGCCACCGCGCGCTCCGACGGTGAGGACGCCGACGACGCCCGCGCCGCGCTGGCGCTGCTCTTGCGGCTGGTGGATCGGGGTGTCGCATGAAACTGCACCGCCTGGTCCTGACGAACTACCGCGGCATCACCCACCGCGAGATCGAGTTCCCGGATCGCGGTGTGGTGGTGGTCAGCGGCGCCAACGAGGTCGGCAAGTCGTCGATGATCGAGGCGCTGGACCTGCTGTTGGAGGCCAAGGACCGGTCGACCAAAAAGGAGGTCAAGCAGGTCAAGCCGACGCATGCTGACGTCGGCGCCGAGATCACCGCCGAAATCTCTACCGGCCCTTATCGATTCATCTACCACAAGCGGTTCCACAAGCGCGCTGAGACGCGGTTGACCGTGCTGGCTCCGCGCCGCGAGCAGCTCACCGGTGACGAGGCGCACGAGCGGGTGCGAGTGCTGCTGGACGAGACCGTCGATCTGGATCTGTGGCGGGCCCAACGGGTGTTGCAGGCCGCGTCCACCGCCGCGGTCGACCTGTCGGGGTGCGACGCGCTGTCCCGGGCGCTCGATGTCGCCGCGGGTGAGGCCGTCGCGCTGTCGGGGGCCGAGCCGCTGCTGATCGACCGCATCGAGGCCGAGTACCTGCGTTACTTCACGCCCACCGGCCGACCGACCGGCGAGTGGGCGGCCGTGGTCAACCGGCTGCGCGCCGCCGACGACGAAGTCGGCCGGTGTGCCGCCGCCGTCGCCGAGGTCGACGACGCGGTGCGCCGGCATGCGGCGCTCACCGAGGACCTGGCGCGGCTGGCCGCCCAGCGGGCGGAGGCGACGAAACGTCTCACCACGGCACGGGCCGCGGCCGACGCCGTCGCCGAGCTCACGCGCCAACTCATGCAGGCGGAGGTGGTTGCAGCCGCCGCGGACGCCACGCACTCGGCCTCGGTTGCGGCGCTTATCGAACGGCGCCGGCTGCGCGCCGACATCGACGGCCGCGCCGAGGCGATCGCCGGGGTGGAAGCCGCCGCGGCCGAGGCCGCCGAGGAGGACACCACCGCCCGCGAGGTGCATGAGGCCGCCGATGCCGCGGCCGAGGAAGCACACGCGGCGGTGCAGACCTGCCAGGCCCGCGTCGATGCGGCCCGCCGCGCCGTCGAGCGAGTGTCCGACCGCGACGAGGCCGATCGGATCGCCACCAGGCTGTCCAGGGTCGAGACCGCCCAGCGCGAACTCGACGCCGTCGAGCGCGAACTCGCCGCGATCGCGCTGACCGACGCGTCGATGCGCGATATCGAGGCCGCCGCCGCCGCGGTCGAGCTCGCCGCCGCGCAGGTGGAGCTGGCGTCTGCCCACATCGAACTGACCGCCGTCGCGGGCGTCGAGATAAGGGTGGCGGGCGATGCGGTCGCCCTGGACGCCGGTGCGACGTGGTCGGCCGCTGCCACCGTGCCGATCGATATCGAGCTGCCCGGTGTGCTGACCGCACGCGTGGTGCCGGGCGCGCCCGCAGCCGACACGCAGGCCAAACTCGATGGTGCCCAACAGGTTCTGACCGCAGCGCTGATCGCCGCCAAGGTCAGCGGCGTCGCGACCGCGCGCGCTGTCGACCAACGGCGTCGCGAGCTGGTCACCACCCGCGACCGGTTGAGCGCCACCACCGAGGTGCTGATCGGTGACGACACGGTCGAGGAGATGCGGGCGCGGCTGGCCGGGCTGCGAGACGGCGAACCCGCCGAGGCAGGACTCTGGGATGCGGCCAAAGATGTTAACGCCGCCCGCGCCGAACTCAGCCTCGCGGTGGCCGCGCACCGGCAGGCGGTCGTCGATTGCGAGACCCATCGCAAGGTCGCCGCCGTGGCCGCGAAGCGGTTGGGGGAGAAGTCCACCAGGGCCAGCGTGTTGCGCGAGAAGCTGACCGCCGCCCGGGCCGAGTTGACTTGTGCGCGCGAGCGATTGGCTACCCAGCGCGACTCTGTGAGCGACGACGACTTGGCCGTCAAGGCCGAGGCCGACGGGGAAGCGGCGCGGCGGGCCACCGGACGGGTCGCGGAACTTGGCGGTGAACTGGCCGCCACCGCGCCGGGCACCGTCGCCGCCGCACTGGACGATGCGGCGCGTCGCACCGAATCCCTCTGCAGCAGGTACGACGAGGTCGACGAGGCGCTGCGAGAGGTGACCGCTGCGCTGAGGGTGTATGGCACCGAGGGTCGCCAGGGCCAGCTGGATGCCGCCGAGACCGAGCGTGAGCACGCCGAGGCCGAGTATGTGCGCGTTCACCGGCGTGCTCGCGCCGCGCAGCTGCTGCGCTCGGTGATGGCGCGTCACCGCGATGCCACCCGGGCCCGGTATGTCGACCCGTTCCGCAACGAGGTGGAGCGGTTGGGGCGCATCGTGTTTGGCGACAGCTTTGAAGTCGAGATCGACAGTCAATTACGCATCGTCAGCCGCACCGTGGCGGGCCGCACCGTTCCGTACGAGTCGTTGTCGGGAGGCGCGAAGGAGCAACTGGGCATCGTGGCGCGGCTGGCCGGCGCGGCGCTGGTCGCCAAGGAGGACGGCGTTCCCGTTGTCATCGACGATGCACTCGGCTTCACCGACGCGGACCGGCTCACAAAGATGGGCGCGGTATTCGACGTCGTCGCCGGCGACGGCCAGGTCATCGTGCTGACATGCAGCCCGCAGCGCTACGCGGGTGTCGGCGGCGCCCACCACATCGAACTGACCGCCTAGCGCGTCGCGAGCTCCGGCAATCCTCACTCAATCTGCAGTCGTTTCTTCTCGTTCAAGTACTTGTCGAGCATGCGCACCGTCAGGGGTTTTCCGCCGGATGGTCGGCGCGATGCGTTCCGCCATGGCGCGCACCGCTTCCATGTAGGATTCGTCGTCCCACGCACCTTCGCCGCCGATGAAGGAGATTTCGCGGGCGCCGGCCTTTCCGGCGATCCAGACGGCGGCGGGGGTTGTGCCATCGAAGGAGCCCTCTTTCGTCCGGGCTTCGCCGAAGTGCTCGGCGTCATCACGCGCGGCGCCGCGTGAATAGAAGACCTCCTGGCCGTGCCGTTTGAGACCGAATCTGGCGGTTCAGAGTGGCAAGCGGTAGGTGACCCACTTGCTGTGCACCGAGAAGCCGAGGCTGTCGTACAGTCCGAGCGCGCCGGTCGGGTTGTCGGCGTCCACGCCGAGCCCGGCACGCTGATACCCGGCCTGTGCTGCCTCCGTCAGCACCTTCGTCAGCGCCACCCGGGCCAGCCCGCGTCCGCGCTGCGACCGCCGGGTCCCCAGATCGCCGACGTACAGCTCCTTGATCCCGGTGGCCTCGGTGTCGGCCTCCCACTCGTAGCAGAGCACATAGGCGGCGATCGTCTCCCCGTCCAGCACCAGGTACGACGATCCGCCGCGGAACGCCCGGGCACCGGTGAACCAGGTCTGCCAGCTCTTCTCGTCCTCCGGCGTCGAGCCCCAGTGGTCGAGGAACACCTCGTTGTGGGTCACCCGCAGCGCCTCGTCCATCGACGTGTTGAATGGCACCAGCCGCAGCCCGTCCGCGAGCGGCACCTCCGGCACCGCCTGGTGGAGCGAGCGCTTCATGTCGAAGAAGTACCGGCATTCCTCGAAGCCGAACCTCTTCAGCAGCCGGTCCGCTCCGACGTTCGTGCTGATTGTGCTGTTGCTGACCTCACCCGGGGCATCCGGGTGCTTGTCGACGTGCAATTTGGCGGCCCGCTGGATAAGCCAGGGCATCAACGCCGTACCGAGGCCGCGCCGGCGCCACTCCGGATGGACCGTACCCTCGG
Source organism: uncultured Actinomycetota bacterium (assembly GCA_963799495.1). GTDB lineage: Bacteria > Actinomycetota > Actinomycetes > Mycobacteriales > Mycobacteriaceae > Mycobacterium. Next base: position 3,020 of record CAWCXH010000023.1, on the reverse strand, counting down.
TCCTGACCCGGTCCACGTCGACCACCGAGTCGGCGGCGTGCACCTTGCCGTACGCGGCCATCCGGCCTTCGGCCCACAGGCCGATGGTGTCTAATGCCGCATCCATGTGCGGGTCGTTCAACTGGTCGATTAGGTCCTGCGGGCTGTAGTTCTCACCCTCCTGGTCGATTTTCTCCTTGGCGGCGAGCAACTCCGCCCACGCGTCGGCGTCGCCCGTGTCGATCGAGCGCGCTTCGATCCCCTCCGGCCAGCTCACTGTGCCCACAGTTCGAACGTACGGCCCGGCCGTGTTCTGGGCATCTGAATTACTGGAGCCGCTCGGACAGTCACCGGTCACACCGCGCTGTGCCCGGAGATTACGGGATGACCCGCCGACGTCGATGAGGCGTTGAGGCAGCTCGTCGAACAACGTCGTCGCCCACAGATGCGGATCGGCATCCAGCCGCAACCGGCAATACTCCACGAACTCGGCGAACCGATCCGGACCCGAGCGGGCACGCACCCCCGGGGTCCGTTCCCCGGACAAATAGCGGCGCACCGTCAACCGGGATACGCCCAGGTGGCGGGCGATCGCGCTGACTGTCCAGCCCTGACTACGTAAGGCCTGTGCGTCCACAACCAACTCCCATGCGAGCATCGAGGCGCGACCCCTTCCAAGGACTTCCGGACTCAGACACTCGGAGCCTGGATGGGATCCGCCTACAACCAGCGGATCTCAAACGCGAGTCGCCTGGGGTGGTCACTTTCAATGGCAGTTCAAATGAGCGGCGTCATCGGCGGTGGCGGTCCATTTGAGGGCGCCAAACGAACACCAACACCAACTGAAGCATCCCGGGACGTCCGGAGACTCTCCGAAGCAGGCCATTCCAGAACTTGTCTGACATCAACTGCTGACACCTCCCGACCTCGCAAGGGTGGACGCTGCCGATGACGACAATCTTTCGGTGCGCTAGCATAGCTGTTGCACAAGAGAATTCCCGCCAAAGTATCGCAACCTCCGTTATCAGCGAAACCTGTTGTGAAACGGCATATTTCAGTAGTCAGCTATCCACTGTAGTCCCATCCGGTGTCCCTGCTCAATCTACCCATTCCTGGAGGCGGCGGTGTGTCGCACGGCTGCTGCGGGCCGACGGCGGCGGGTAGGTCCTGGGCTACCGGCTGGCACTGGAGTCGGCCAGGCGCTCGCTGAGCTGTACGCCGGCGGCGCCGGCACCGCAAGCGGTAACGGAGGCTCCGCCAAGGTAACTGAGACATCCGGATCAAATGCCGCAACTAAAGTGGCGATGCCACAGAGTGAATGAGCAAGGACACGAAAGAGTCAGATCAGCGAAATACGTTGCAACACACAAGAATACACGCAATACCTGACATGATCACTATGATCCTTCTGATTTCCGGAATCCACCACTGCCCAAACGATTCCGTCACCGAGCCTATTGAAGGCTCGTTGAGCCGCTTGAGCTTTGATCGTCGTCGATGACATATCGACCTGCCGATGAGCATGAAAGTCGGGCCAGATGCGGGAGATCGCCCGGTGCGCCAGTCGCCGGCCGCGGCGTCGGCCGACACCAAACCCTCGAGCTTGGCCGGTCGTCAACTCGCCGACCGCATACTCGTCCGCAAGCAGGAGGGGCTCATCGACACCTCCGACGAAGCGCTACAAGTGTTGCACTCGTTTGATCGCCTCGGCGGGACCGGAGTGATACTGCAAGTTCAACTCGATCATGATCGGCCAGCGGCTCGAAAGAGATTGCGGTGGATGGGAATCGGAGTTGTCTGGGAACTTTCCACGCGGGGCCGCTGTCAACACTCCGGCGACAAATGGATCAAGGTTAGAGCCTCCACCGCCAGACGCGGTGGGAAGGGGCCGTTCCTCTTCCTCGAACGCGTCGCGGCACGCATCGTCCACACCCTGTTTACCGTACTGGTTACCCGCAACGTCGAACCGTTCGCCTTCTTGGGTGTTTCTGAGCGATTCCAGGCTGCACTGCGATGACCGCTGCAGCCGGTCCACCACCGACGTGAGCGATTATCGGTCGAGCCGCTCAAACCGTCAGTCGTCTCGACAACCGCGAAAATCCTCGCCGTTCAGGGCCGAACCAGCGACCGAGGAGGGGTCACGCCAGGAGGCGTGTCAGACGTCTCCACCTCGGCGTAGCCGTCGGCGCGGCCGCCGAGGAGTGCGTCCGCTGCCAACGTAGCGCCGTTCGTCTGGACCCTGCCGATACCGTTGCGAAACGGCGACGGCGGCAGACCATGGACTAAGAGATCTCACGTTGATCACCTCCTCTCGCGACGAGTATGCCGCCGTTTGGCGCAGTGGGCTCGAGTAGTCGGCTACTCGACTTCAAGCCAGGAGCCGCTTCGCGTCGTCAACGGCCAGTGACCGCACGTCGCCGGCCACCCTGCCGGGCTAACGCTAGTTGTGGGCTGCTGAGGCGGGTTCGCATTTCCACAGCACGGGAGAACCATTGTGGCCCTTGGGGACCAGAATATAGCTGTGGTGCGTCGCCGGGTCGAGAGCCAGTGAGTGCGCTCTATCGGCCAGCTGAGCCGGAACCCCCGCAGCGTCAGATGCCCGTGGGTGTGATCGAAATGCCCCGCCGGGAAGGTAACCGGGCCCGGCGGGCCCTACCGGCATCACGCCGCGACGCTGGCCTCCCGGTACACCTCATCGGCGGTCACCGGTCACGACCTGTTCGATCGGCGAGAGCGGGTAGCCGTTGGCGTCCAGGAACCCCAGGTATTCGACCGCGCCGGGCACCGGCCGATAGTTGCTCGCCGCGTTGCGCCAGGCGTCCTTGCCCAGGTGCTGCTGCTGGCGATGCTGCTGGCCGCGCTGGAGAGACGAACGCCCAATCGTTAGCCGCCACCCAGTCCATCCCGCCGGCGATGATCACCCACAGCGTCGCCTCCATCCGGGGCCCCCAGCACGCCGACATCTCGGTGTATCACGCGCGCACCCGCGACGCCCGGATCTCCATGACGTTCAGCGGCATCCACATGGTGGTCTACAGCTG
>CAWCXH010000022.1:0-18519 GCA_963799495.1 uncultured Actinomycetota bacterium | reverse complement strand
GCACCGACACGGTCTCGTCGATGTAGGTCTCGATCGGCGCCGACGCCGGCAGCACCAAGTCCGTCATGCGCCGGCCGGTGAGGATCGTGACCCTGGTGGTCGACGGCCGGCCGGGCGTGACGCTCGACGCGTTGGCTGCGGCGGCGGTCGTGGTCAACGGCGTTCGAGCCTGTCGAAGTCGTCGGACAGTGCCGCGGCCAACTCGACGATCCGTCGCTTGAACGTGTCACCGAGCAGGTCGAGTTGGATCTCGGTGCCGGCCGCGATGTGCTTGTCCCACGGCAGCACGATGACGCGGCCCGGTGGGACATGCCGTTCGAACTGCTGAACCAGATCGGACACGTCGATGTTCGGCTTGCCCGGAACGACGTGGTTGATCACCACGCACGACCGGCCCAGCAGATCCTGAAATCCGTTCTGCCGCAACCAGTCCATCGTCACCGCGGCCTGGCGGGCCCCGTCGATCGACGCGCTCGAAACGATCACCAAACCCGACACGCTCGACAACACGCCCCGCGCCGCCGGCTGGAAAAGACCCGCTCCGCAGTCGGCGAGCACGAGGTTGTAGTACCTCGACACGATGCCGGTCGCGCCCTCCCAGTCCTCGTCGTTGAATTCGCGGCGCGCCCCGCTGTACTCCTCGGAGGACAGCACCTCGAGGTTGGCGGCGTTCATGCTGGTGTACGCGCGGATGTCGTTGTACCGCGCCAGATCGTTGTCCGCGAGCAGGTCCGCGACGGTCGCGGCGGATTGGCGGCCGGCGCGATCGCCGAGGTTGCCCCCGCCGGGATCGGCGTCAATCGCCAGGATCCGGTCGCCACGGACCTTGCTCAGCGAAGAGCCCAGCGCGACGGTCACGGCCGTCTTGCCGACACCGCCCTTGAGGCCGAAGACACCGATCTGATACGAGTCACGAGCATTGCGGCGAATCCGCGTGTGCAGGTCGATCTCGTAGAGCTCGTCCGGTGACAGACCGAGATTGATCCGCGTCAGCATGTAGAGCACATGGCGCCACCCGCGCTGCGAGGGCATCTTGACGGCGCTCCGCACACCGACGTGCGAGAGCGCGTCGATCGCGCGGTGATTGCCGATCGTCGCGGCCGACGTGGGCGAAGGCTGATTAGCCATCGACTGGTCGGGCCGCCAGGCCCCGTTCGCCTCGGACTGCGAGTCCGCGAAGTGCTGCGACGGCGCCGGGCCCGGCGCGGGTCGCGGCGGCGCTGTCGGCAGTGAACGCGGCTGTTCGTAGCGGGCGCCGGCGGGTGCATTCGCCTGCGACGCACGCATCATGGCGTTGGGTTGACGCTGGTGCCCAGCGCTGGGCGTGGGCAGTACCTGGCTGGTGATCTCATTCTGCCTCGGCGGCGGAGCCTGCGCGGTCTGGGTTCGGCCCGGCGGCGCGACGGGCATCGGCGACGCGGTCGCTTCGTCGTGTCCCGCTCCGACGGTCGACATCGGTGCCGCAGAACCCGACAGGACGGCGTCACGATCGACGTGCACGGTGTGCTCATCGGCCTCCGGATCGGAAGACGACTGGAAAAGCCGGTCATAGTCGGCCGACATTGATACCTCTCATTGCTAATTCAAGCCGAAGTGCACGAGGTGGGCGGGATCGACCCGCGGGGCCTACCCGCCCACCGTCGTACTCTGTCGAGCTAGGCGAACATCCCGGTCACGCCGGCTTCGGTTTGAGCCATTGTCGCGCTGGACTCACTGATCGTCTGCGCGAGATTCTGCAGGGCAGCGTTCAGCTCGGCCGAGGTGCTGTCCCAGCGCATCTGCACGCCCTGGTAGGCCTCCGAGCCGGTGCCGCCCCATACCGCGGCGAGCGCCGCGAGCGAGCCCTTGCCCTCGTCGAGCAGGCCGGCGGTGGTCCCGACGGCGCCCTGGATTTCACTTGATCCGCCTTCGATGCCGGCGAAGTTCCACAGCTGTTCACTCATCTTCTAGTCCGTTCTGTTGGTGGTCGTGGTCAGAGGTTCATCGCCGATGACAGCGTCGCGGACTGGTCCTCGTCCGTCGACGTGTACTGGACACCGCTGGTGTGGATGTTGGCCGAAATGTCGTTCAGCTCCTGAACCTGCCGGGCGGCAGCCTCGTGGAAGCGCACCAGCGCCTGCTGCGCCGCGGCGCCGGCCTGGCCGTGCCACTGGCCGGCGAGGGCGCCCGCCGTGGACTCGACCTGCGCGATGACGCCCTTGAGCTCTCCGGAGATTCGCTCGAAGTTTGCTGCCTCCTTGGCGAGGACAGCGGCATCGGTATTCATCTGTGCCATGCTGGATACTCTTTCTCTCTTCCTGTGTCCTCACCACGGAATGGCGAGTCTTTCCGACCAGGAGGCCGGGAAGTCTTGATGTGGACGGCTACCAGTCGTCCCCTTCGTCTTCGCCCAGGTCCTGGGCGAGCGGTGCGGGTGCCGTCAAACCCTGTTTGGAGCCGCCGCTCTTGGCGCCGTGGCCCATCATCCCCATCGGACCCATGCCACCGGCGCCCCCGCCGACGGGAGCCAGGCCCGCTGCGGCCGCACCCGCCGCTGCGCCGGCCGCGACCGCCACCGGCGACACCACCGGCTCTGTTTCCTTGCCGATCAGGTTCGCCATCAGCGGCGTGCGTGGGGACGAGCCACCCGCGCCGGGCAGCGAGGCCGCGCGCACGAGACCCGCACCCGAGCCGGCGCCCGATCCACCGGCCAGCGGGTGGTTGGACAGCGGGCTGGCGCCGATCAGCCCCATCTGGGCGCCGCCCTTGTCGCCCGACCCCATGCCGCCCATTTGACTGAACATCGACGTCACCTGCTGCAGCGGTTGGGTCAGCTGTTGCATCGGTTGGCTGACCATCTGGCTGGCCTGCTGGGGAAGCTGGCCCAGCATGGATCCCATTTGGCTGGCCATCTGCATGCCCTGCTGCATGCCCTGCTGCATCAGCTGGTCCTGCTGCCCGCCCTTCTGGGCGTAATCGTCGGCCTTCTGGACCTGGCCTTCGGCACGCTGGGCGGCCATGTTGGCCTGGGACGCCGCGCGGCCGGCCTGCAGACCGGCCGACTCGACGGTGGCCTGCGCGCCGACATGCGAGAACGCGGCATTGCGGACTGCGGCGCCGGGCAACTGCGCGGCGACCTGCCCCAGCGCTGCACCCACAGCGCCCTCGCCAACGCCGGGCATGACGATGGGTTTCATCGGCAGGATCGGCTCGAACATGATGTTCAGGCCGGTCTCGGCCTGGTAAGCGTCCATCGCCCCGGCCGCCTGATTCCACATGCGGACGAAGTAATCGAACTCGTTCACTCCAATGGGGACCGTATTGATCCCGAAGAAGTTCGTGGCTTCCAGGACGGCGTGGGTGACGTGGTTCTGTTCGATCTCCGGTATCGGTGGCGTCGTCGCCATCGCCGTGGTGTACGACGTCGCCTGCGCCGTTGCCTGCAGCGCGCGTTTCTGCGCCTGCAGGGCCGTTGTGCGTAGCCAGACGACCATTGGCATGGTTGCGGCAACGGCGCGCTCACTTGCTGTTCCGCTCCACGCCCCGGTCAGTGCGGCAAGGCTGCCGGCCAATTCGTCGGCCTGGGTCTCCAGCATGATCGCCAGCGCTTCCCACCCCGCGGCTGCCTGAAGCATCGGCGAAGCACCCGCTCCCGCCATCAGGCGCGCGGTGTTGAGCTCCGGCGGCATAGCGTGCCAGAACATCAGTGAGTTCCTGGTAGTGCGGTCATGCGTTAGTTGGCTCTGGTGTCGACCGATTTGCCCCTGGCGAATCCGCTACGACAACACGCTGGCGTTGGCGCTGTCGACCGCGGAGTAGATGCCGGCGATCTCCACATACGCCGCACCCGCTCGCGCCAACTCTTCCTGTGCGAAGGTGTTCAGGGCCAGGGCCTCGACGCCTTCGGTTGCGAAGGCCACCGCTGCCTGAGCCGAGACCTCGTCCGCGCCGGCCGGAACCAGGGCCGTCACCTCCGCCGACGCGGCTGTTCCACCGGCCAGGCCGCGCGCACCGTTTGCGACTACCTGCGTGCCGATTCCCGCGGCGGCTGGATTGTGCTCCATGGGTTGCATCTGCAGTTACTCCTCACATATTTCGAACACAGTGAACAGGGGCTATCCACGGCTGGATAGCCGTTGCTTGAAACTTCGTGAACCGATCCCCCGAATCGTTTGCTGGCGTTGTGTCGGCAGCGTTGCTGTGCGTCTTGCGTAAATATTAACCGGTCCCGGAGGGTGGTGCGAACACTTCTTCTTCCGGGGGATCGACGTAGGCCGCCTGGATGACCTCCTTGCCGTCCGGGGAGACGAGAAACGCCTGGCCAGGGGGTCGCCGCTTCAACTTGATCTCGCTCGACGGGAACTCCTGCTTCTCTCCGGAAAGGAACATCGTGGGTGATCCGGCGCCGTAGGCCGCGCCGACGAACTTGTCCATCGTCGCGCGGTGCGCCTGGCTCATCTGGCAGGTCACGATGATGTGCAGCCCGATGTCTGCGGCCGCGGGTAGCAGTGGCGCCAGCGGCGCCATCGGCGGGATCACGCCGCTTGCGGCGACGATCATGTGCCAGTCGTCGACCAGAAGCACGACGTCGGGTCCGGTCCACCAGGACCGTGACCGCAGCTGCGAGGTGGTCAGGTCCGGCGGGGGCAGCCGCTTCTGAAGGTTGGCTGCCAGGGCCTTGACCGCCGCTTCCAGCGTCGCGTTGTTGCGGTTGACGGCTCCAGCGTCGAGCAGGTGACTCTCCGGCACTGCATCCAGCAGACCCGACCGATAGTCGGCCAGCATGAACCGCACCTGCGACGGGCTGTTGCGCGCGCAGATCGCCTGCGCCACCGCATGCGCGATGCGGGTCTTGCCGGACTTCGGAGCACCGAAGATCAGCAGATGCGGCGTCATGTGCATGTGGTTGTAGGCCACCGTCAGGTCCGACTCGCGCACGCCGAGCGGAATCGTCCACCGGGTCCGGTAGTCGGCGTCCGGCCCGGGCGGGTGCGGGTCCAGTTCGTGCAGGTAGATGCGCTCGGGCAGCACTCGGACCCGGGGCGCCTCATCTGTGTGACGGGCCGCGACGCTCTGCACCGCCTCCGTCATCGCCGGAACCAGATCGTCGGCGCTGTGCACGCCGTCCAGCCGCGGCACGCCCATCATCAGATGGTGCTTCTCCAGCGAGATCGCCCGGCCGGGCCGGTTGGCCGGGATTTCGCGGGTGATGCGGTCGATCTGGGTTTCGTTCACGTCGCCGAGCCGGAACTCGATCTTCGTGCCCAGGTAGTCGCGGACCCGTGACTTCAACTCGGTCCAGCGCGGCGTGGAGATGATGGTGTGCACACCGAAGGCCAGGCCTTGCCCGGCGAGGTCCTGCACCACAGCTTCCAGGTCTCCGAACTCGGCCACGAACGCCGGCCAGCCGTCGATGACCAGGAACACGTCACCAAACGGATCGGCCGCCGCCGGATGGTTCGGATCCTCACGCAGCTGTCGATAAGCCGCTATCGAACCGACCCGATACTGCTTGAACATGCTCTCGCGTTGCCGCAGAACCGCTTTCACCTCTGCGACGACGCGGTTCACCCGGTCGGGCTCCGAACGGGTGGCCACCCCGCCGACGTGAGGAAGATCTTCGAGGTACATCAGGCCGCCGCCGCCGAGATCCACACAGTAGAACTGCACCTGACGCGGTGTGTGTGTCGCGGCGGCCGACAACATCAGCGTCTGCAGGAAGGTGGACTTCCCGGTCTGCGGGGCGCCACCGATGGCGATATTGCCACCCGCCGCGGAAACGTCGATGCCCCAGACCTCTTGGCGATGCCGCCGCGGCTCGTCCATGATGCCGAGGCCGAAGCGAAGGGGCTGCCATTGATAGTCGCGCTCGATCAGCTCGTTGACCGGTGTCGGATCGGCCAACGGCGGCAACCACATTCGGTAGGCCCGGATCTCACCCGTCGTCAGTTGGTCCAGGACGACCTCGCGCAATACCCGCTGTTCGGATTCGATGGTCATGACGTCACCGCCGTGTCGAGGATGGGTGCCGCGGTGAATCGGTGGATCCGCAGCTCGCTTTGGCCCTGGGCGCGCGGCCGGGCTTCACCGTCATCCTTGGCCGGTGCGGACGGCACATAGTTGACGCCGGTGTAGACGCTGTGAAACTTGACCGGATCCTCCATGCCCACCCGGAGGAAGCCGACACCGCTCTCCTTGTTCGTGATGTATTGCGCCTCAGGCGTTCCGATCACCGCCTTGGATTCCGCCGAGCTGGTGGTGCGCAACGCGATGCGATAGGTGAGGTTGGGTTCGAGCTTGTCGATCCGGACACCGCCGGTATTCAGTGACTGGGTGGCGAGCAGCAGGTGCACACGGAGCGAGCGGCCGACACGGCAGATTCGGTCGAACAGATTGATGAAGTCGGGGTGGTTCTGCAGCAGCTCGGCGAACTCGTCGACGACGACGAAAAGTGTTGGCAGTACCGGTAGATCGGCGCCACGTTCCCGGTGCTTTTCATACTCGGCCACACCCGAGAGCGCGCCCGCCGCGCCGACCTGCATACCGGCCTGACGCAGGATGGACTGCCGGCGGTCCAGTTCGCCGGTGAGCACCTCACCCATGCGGCTGACCAGTTCGGCTTCCTCTTCCATGTTGGTGACGACCGCCGCGGTGTGGGGCAGCTTCTCCATGCCGAGGAATGTCGAGCCGCCCTTGAAGTCGGTGAGCAGCAGGTTCACCTGGTCGGGGTGGTGGGTGGCGGCCAGCGACAAGATGAGCGTCCGTAGAAACTCCGACTTACCGGATCCGGTGGTGCCGATGAGCATGCCGTGCGGACCGGCGCCGAATTCCGCGCCCTCCTTGATGTCCAGGTGCATGATGCCGCCGGTCTTGAGCTCGTGACCGAACGGGATCCGTAACCGGTCGCGGTCGGTGTCGGTGAACATCCGCCAGCGCGCCGGTGTCACCTCCTCAACCGCCTGCGCCCCGACCAGTTGGTGCCATTCGGTGGCCACCTTCTTCTGCACCCGGACGTTCTTGTCGATGATGGTTCCGGTGATGGACCAGCCCGCCAGCTTGCGGGCGACCCGGGTGGCCTGCTCCGGTGTCATCCGGTCAGTGACAGTGGTGACCAGGCGGAAGGTCTGGTTGGGCAGCCGGTCGTCGGCGGTGCCGTTCTCATCCACCCTGATCCGGTAAGCCGAGCCGCGGTGGTTACCCAGGGTGATCACGGTGACACCGGCCCGGCCGTCCACCGGGAAGCCGGCCCTGCCGCCGGTGAGATCGATGACGACGACGTATGGGCCGCCCGGCGCCGAATCCGCGGTGTGCGGACCGCGGGCCGTGAGATCGCTCAGGCCATCCGGACGGGTGAACACCATGCGGGTAGCGCCCGCGGCATCGGTATCGGTCTGGTGCTGGACGTGGGGCAGCCACTTGAGCCAGGCCCAGGCCGGGTCTTCGGGATTGTCGGTGAGCACTCTGATCTGCAGCAGGTCGGGCGGATGGAACACCGCAAGATGGCAGATCATCGCGGTCAGCAAGCCCGCCGCGCCGTCCGGGTCACCGCCGACGGCGATGGTCGGAAAGGTCCGCAGCTGCACCAGTTTCGGGCAATCGTGAATCAACCCGTGGGTGCGCAGGAACTTCGTCAACCACATGTGGCTGACCGGCTCCAGGTGCGGCTGCGGCGCGCCCTGAGGTCCGGCGAGTTCGCCCCCGACCGTCGGCTTGAGTAGCCGGTCGACCGCCGGTTCGGCGCCGATGCCGATCCGCGTCGCGGCGTAGAAGTCGGCGTTGGCCGGACGCGACCACTGTCGGTTGGTGCCGATGATCGACAGCAGATCGTCGGGATGTGGTGCGTGATAGCTGAAGAACGTCACCTGAGCGGATGCCGACGACGTCACCCGCGTGCGCAGCCCGGACAGATACCGCAGATACTCCCTGCGGTCGGCGTTGATTTCGGGCACCCGTTTGCCGCCCGGTCCGCCCCCTGCCATGAACCCGACGGTCGCCATGATCATCATCAACGGCATCATCAGCATGTACGGCGAGAGTTGCCGGACGCCGGTGAAGATCATGATCGCGATCATTCCCAGCATGCCGCCGCCCATTACCCACGGCAGCGCCTTCTGGATACCCGACGGCGGGATCTCGATACCCAGGTCGTCGGGGGGCGTGACGTTGATCTCGCCCGGCGTTAATCGCGGGCCCCGCTTGATGATTGGGGTGAACTTCTTCGTGGTCATCAGCCTTCTCCGGCCTCGACTTTTCGGGGGTTGGGGTCAGCCGGCAAGGTGTCGTGCTCGAGCAGCGCGGCTTGCTTGGACAGCACGGGCCCGTCCACCAGCAGACCCACCACCTGCCAGGGCGCCGTCTTCGGTGCGGTCAGGCCGAGGCTGTTGGCGGTGTCCTCGTCCGGGACCCCGTAACGCACCCCCTGCGGATCGATGTAGTACTGGCTCTCGCCGTATCGTGGATCCGGCGACTGCAGCCGCACGAACTGGCCACCGTCGATGAAAACGGTTGAGTTGCCGCCGATCTGCTTGATGCCGGTGGTCAGCGCCGACGACGCGATCGGCAGATGCCGTCCGGCGAGAACCGTCGTCTTCGGAGCCTGGTCACCCGGCACCCGCTCCCACGACCAGCACAACGCCGGCGCATCCTCGCGCAGCAGAACGTCCAGCGGTTTGTCCGGCAGCGGCGACACGAAGACCTGTTCGGCGATCTTCGCCACGACGCTCGATTCCACCGACGGCGGCGAGATCAACCCGTAGGAGTTGGTTGCGCGCAGCGCGGCCGCCGTCGTCTCGTTCACCCGGGCGACACCGTCCGGCAGCACTACATGGTGCTGTTCGCCCGACTCGGTCGCGGTCTTGAACACCGTGCCGATCACCAGATTGGCCGGCAGGCCAACGGTATTCGGCGCACCCGCGGCCGGCACCTGAGGCAACTGCCAGGGCCCGGCATTCGGCAGCGCGTTGAACAGTCCTTCGGAGATCGGGGTGGCCCTCGCGGTGACGGATATCCCCACCGCGGAGGTCACCGCGCGGTCGGCGAGGTCGATAGCGTGCCGCCCGTTATGGGTGACCAGCCAGTTGTTCCCTTCGTAGGACACCAACATGCCCTGGTCCGGCCGCAGGGGACCCACCGACGGATCGATCACCAGGCGGCGCACGATCGCCGACGTCTCCACGGTCGGAGCCACACTTTCCGGCTTGGTGACGGTGTCGCACAACGTCCACGTCGATTCGGCGACGCCCGCAACCGGCGTGGCATAGGGCGCGCCGGGAATCCCGATGGGCTGGCCCTTGGGCATCTTGTTCAACTCGTCGGACTTCACCGCGACGGGGCTGCCCGCGTTGCCGAGGACCAGCCGTGCCGAGGTCAGGTTGTACACCGGCCGCAGCTGGCCGGTACCCGGCATCACCACGTAGAGCTGATTGGTCGAACGGTCAACGAGAAGGGTGTCGCTGCCCCGCTTTCCGAGCGGCTTGAAGTACGCCAGCAGGGCCGCGCCGAGACAGATCAGCACCGCAATGACGATTCCGGCCGAAACCGCCCGGCTGTAGAACTGCAGCGGGTCGTCGAACATCCGGGTATCCCTGCGGACAATCGCGTGCTCGACCCTGCGCAGCAGGAAACGCCAGCCGCTGACCTGCACCTTGGTGGTAAGCCGAAAACTCGCCATGCCTCACTCGCCGATATTCAGGCGGCCGTGCACCGCGGATATCGCCGCGGCCATGTCCTCGCCGTTGATCTCACTGAGCTGGTCCACGCCGAGGCTGTCGAAGTCCAGCGAGCGGGCCAGCCGCATGTCCCGGCTCTGCTCGCCGGCCTCCACCAGTTGCCGCGCATACCGACCATTGCCGGCGATGTCCAGCGCCGGCTTACCGTTCAGCGCGCGCTCACCCAACAGCGTCGCCGCCTCCAACACGTTCTTGGCGGCCTCCTCGCTCAGCACCGAATCATTGCTGGCGGCAATGACTTTTGCGATGTCGACAATCTCGTCGGGAGAGTACGAGTCGAACTCTATGCGAGTGGCGAACCGCGACCGCAGACCGTCGTTGGATTCCAGCAGGCGGTCGATGTCGGCGCTGTATCCCGCGATGACCACCACCAAGCGGTCGCGGTCGTTCTCCATCCGCGCCAGCAGGGTGTCCAACGCCTCGGTACCGAACGGGTCGGCACGCCCGTCGCGCTCTTGCACCAACGTATAAGCCTCGTCGATGAACAACACCCCGCCGACGGCCCGGTCGATGGTGCGTGCGGTCTTCACCGCCGACTGGCCTTCGTACTCGGCGACGAAGTCCTTGCGAGACGCCTCGACGAGTTTCGGTTCGGTGATCACGCCGAGGCCGGCCAGGATGCTGGCCACCACGCGGGCGATCGTCGTCTTACCCGTGCCTGGTGGCCCGGCGAAGATCATGTGCTTCGAGGCCTGCGCCACCTTCATACCGCGGGCCGCGCGAATCTTGGCCATCTGCGTCGCAGCACGATACGACTCGATCTGGTCCTTGACCCGGCTCAGTCCGATCTGCCGGTCCAACTCTGCCTGCGCATCCGCGAGCAGCTTCTCGCGACCGGAAGTGTCGGCCACCACGCTGGAGGGATCCCACGGATCCTTGCGGGACTTGATCTTCTCTTCAGTGGTGGTCACCAGGCGGTAGGTCGGATCTTTGAGCGCGGCAGCAACTTTCGGCTCCGGATGGGTCGCCTGCAGCCATTCCAGCAGTGCCACCGCAGCCTCTTCGTTGCCCTGGCTGCGACGCGTCATCGCCAGGTACCACGCGATGGCCGGCGCGCACGCCTCCCCGGCCTGTGCCGAATTGGACTCCGTCAGGCGGCGTTCGGCTTCGGTGAACAAGCCGAGGTTGGCCGCGGCTACGCCATGGGCCACACCGGCCGCGGCGGCCAGGAACTTATCCGGCCAGCCGCCGGCGCCGCGGACTTCGTCGATCACATCGGTCCAGCGTTCGGCCGCACCGTAAATCACCGCTTTGACCCAGGACACCAAATGCTCGGCGCCGGTGGACGGAGCGTCTTCGAGGGCTTCCATCGCATCCGCGTAGTTACCGACCGAGGATTCATGGACGGCGAATCCCATGGTGATCGCCAGCGGCGAGTTGATCGGATAGGTGATGTCGCCGAATTGCCCGCCGATCGGAATCCTGGCGCCCAGGCTGTTCATCGAGATTTCGGCGGACCCGGCCAGCTGGCCGAAGTTGGAGCGCGAATACCAGGCCCGGAACAACGTCACCCGGTCGGTGTCGCCGCAGCGGATCCGGCCCACCCATGCGTCGCAGGCGGATTCGTCCAGGTTGGTGATCTCGGTGAAGAGCTCGAACGATCGCGCCGGGGCACTCGGCAGCATGCCGACCGCGCTTCCGAACAGACTCGCCGATTGGTCAGTCATGGCCACCCGCGTATCTCGTCGCGAAGAGCTGCACCCGCGCCGCTTCCGCTTGTTCCGGCGTCGGCAAGCCCAGGTCGCGGGCCAGGAAGTCACGCGTCGCGACATCGTCGTGGCCCTGATGTCGCATGCCTTCGAGCATGAACGCGTACTGAGCGGACCTGGCGTCGTCAGTGGCCAGGCCCGCGATAACGACGATCTCGTCGGCGAGATCTGTTTCCGTCATGTTGGTTACCTTCGGCGATAGTTCGATCTGCTGCACACGGCCGTCCATGAAGGTGGTCACCGCAACGGTGCCAGGCGGATTGGTCACCGTGAACAGCGGCACGGGACGTTCATCGTCCTCGGCCACGGCCACCGGATCGATCGCATCCAGCCGGTCGCCGGTGTCATCGGGTTCCTCCGCGGCAACGTACTCGCCCAGCGCATCGAGGTCCGCCTCTTCCGACTCGCGGTCGGCAAAGGAGAAGTCGAGCGCAGCGAGGTCGTCGTGCTCGACTTCTTCCGGATCGTGCGGGCTGTCCCCCACCATGGAGTGCCTTCCTCAGTCCAGGTAGCTGTCCGTGTCGGTCTGCTCGAGCCAGGCCCCCGACGGCAGAAACTCCAGCAAGCCGTCGAGCGCTCGTTGCAGGTTCTCCTGGCTGCCGGGCAGGAAGCTGCCGAACAGCTCGCCGTTCACCCGCCGCGGAATCGACACGATGCGCCCCAGCCGGGAGTCGAGCACACCCGCCGCCACCTCCGACTGCGTGTAGGTGCCGCCGGGATGGCGTTCATTCGCGGTGATCTCCACCCAGCTGACCGGGTCGCTGATGATCTCGGCGTACGCGCGTGCCGACGCCGGAGCCACACCGTGCTGCGCCAACTGGTTTGCGGACTTGCATTCCGCCAATTTGCTGGTCACACCGGTCAATGGCTCCACGTCCGCAGGCGAGGCTTTGCCGAGCACCGTCGTCAGCATGCCGGCAAGACCGACCTGCGGGGCCACCCGTTGCAGCACCAACATTTCGTCGTCGCGGGCAGCGATGACATGGCGGACCCCCTTACGACACACCACGAAGCGGACCATCTTGCCACCGACGTCGCGCCGCCACCAGCGGCCTTCCAACGTTCGGTCGGGCCGGCCGAGTGTGTCGACCATGGCGGCGACTTCCGGGTGCGGCTCACCGAACAGGTTCAACACACCCTGCGCGGTCAGGTCTCGCGCGACCTGCTCCCACACAATGTCGCGCAGTTCGGGCTGCGGGATGTTCGGCCGGATTCCGAGTGATATCGGGAATTCCATCAGGCCCAGGCGGTCGGCGATGACCAGCATGCCGTCGATGGTCACCTCGACACCGATGACATCGTCGATGTGGGCTGCGCTGCGGTCGGCGGTGTGTCGATCGGCCATGATCACCGGAGCTGCATCTGCTGGCCGAGGGCGCCGCCCATCGCCGCGTCGGCTTGGTCGTAGCGCGTCGCCGCGCCGTTGAGCTTCTCGTTCAGGCCGTCCGACACCTCTGCCATCTTGGTACCCGCAGTCTGGCGGGCCGCCTGGACGGCCGCCGCTGCGTTCGCGGTTGCCGAGGCGATGACACCGTGGGTGCTCCTGACGGCCGCGTCGACGCCTTCGGTCACCGCGGTGGCAGCCCGGATTTCTGCAGCCACCTGCTGCTGAGTGGCGGCCAAAGCGCGCAGGTGCACCGTGGTCACGCGCAAATCGTCACCGGACAACTGTCCCCCTCTTCCTTACTTCTTATCCTGCGGTGTCGGCGCGGGCCCCGGCACGGGCGGACGGTCCGCATCCAACCTGATCGTGACCGGCGAGTCCAGCCGGTCGGGATCGCCATCCATTTCGATGTGAATGCGCGCGCGCTCGACGTCGTTGTCGCCGGATGCCGCCTTGGCGGTGATGGCCGACGTCGGAAGGTCGGCCAAACCGGTTCCGGATGCGGCGTTGCCGGCGGGCGGACCGGCTGTCGGGCCGGTGTCGACGGGTCGACCTGGCTTTCTCTCCGAACGTTCGATCGGCGTCAAACTTGGCCAACCACTTCCCGGCGGCGGTGGTGGCAGATCGAAGTCGACGTCCGCAAGCTGCGCGCCGTCACCCACCGCCGAATACCGGCCAACGATCTGCTGAAGTTCGGCGGCGTTCTGGCTGACCTCGGAATGGAGCTGATACAGCTCGACCGCGCACAGTTGCAGCGCCGCACTCACCGCGGTGAGCTCGATCGCCGCCTTGGCGGCCTCGCCGTAACGGGGGACGAATTGCAGGGGAAAGGTCACGTAACTGAGGTCGCCGAGGAAGTTGGATTGGCCGTCGAGCTTTTCGCGGTGATAGTCGATCTGATACGCCTCCCGAGCGAGCACCGTGTGCACCATCCGGTCGGCATCGGCCATCGTCTCCGATCGAAGCCATTGCCTGGTGTTCTGGTCGGCGTAGGCGTCAGACCCCGCCCCACCCCAGCCGGTGTCGGGTGCCGTTGTTTCCAGCGTGCCGCCGACGTCGCTGAAGGCGGACCACCCGTTACCGAAGCGTTCGCCGTTTTCCGGCCTGTCGGACCCAGTGGTTCGCCGCATTCCGGAAATCGCCAACTGACCTATTTCCAGGATTTCCGAGCCGATGGCTTCGACTACGTACTTGAATGCCTCGCCCGCTGGTGTTTCCGGTCCGCCGCCCGAGGCCCGCCGCCGGGACTGGGTGAAGAATTCTCCGACGTCGCGCATGCCCTTCAGCCCCGCAGCGCCGGCGATGCCACCGATGAGATCACCCAAACCCTTCACAATCCCCCAACCCGTCGCCGCCGAGTGCTATCGATGCTTTGCCACGATGCCCGCGATCCCCGAACCCGGCCATCCCCGCGTCCCACTTCACCGGATCAGAGCGTACCAGCGGTTCGACAACCCTCCGCACACGTGTTTCTCGCCCGGCGAGGGATGCCTGCCACGACGGCCGATTGCCATGCAGCTATGTCGGTTGCAGCGTGCTGACAGCGTTCAGCCGGTTGCCTCTAGGCTGTCAGCGAACTGCCGCCGGACATCAGGCGCAGGGTCCGCGTCGCACCGTGGTGGTCCGCGCCAGATACCGAGCCGACCAGCTGTCCGCGTGGTGGTTCCGTCCCGGCCGCCAACCCGCAACGCCTCTAGGCCGAACCATATCGTGGGCCGCATGGACTTTGCTGGAGGCCTACGACGCCGGCTCGCCCGCCGTATCCGATGGCTGTGACGCGACGTAGTTGATACTTGAGAGTGGCCGACATTCACGTCGGCTGACTTCCGGAGGAGATATGCAGTGACCGACCCCGATGACGCCCTGCGGCGACAACTCGGCTGGACGGGTCCGGAGGAATCCAACTACGAGCCGGACGCCGGGCCATCGGAGCCGGCAAGGCCCGCGGAGCCACCGGCACCGCCGGTGCCGCGCCGACCGCCGGTGGACTTCGTCCCGCCGAAGCCTGCGAGCGATGCCGACGCCCCGCCAGACCCGGACCTGGAGCCCGATCCAACCGGGCCAAATCGAGTGCCGCCCGAATTCAACCCGCAGACGGTCAATCCGGAACCGGTGATGCGGGGCGGACCGGGTGAAGCCCCGCCACCGCCGTTTCGGGATCGCAGCAGGGACAGCTTCCGGGACGCGCCGTCGCCGTACGGGCCACCACCGCAGGCGCCCGCACGCGACCCACGGCAGTTCCGCCCTGGCCCGGGACGTCACGACAACGCTCCGTGGCCCCGGCACCCGGGCTGGCAGGCGCCTCGCGCTCCCCGCCCTCCCGCCCGGACCGGGCCGGCGCAGCCGCCGTTCGGGGCGCCGACCGGTCAGCCGTGGCCCGGCGACGGCCGCGGACCTGAGGCGCGCATCGCGCCCCCTCCCCCGACCGGGTCCTATGCCGACCGGATCCGGGTCAACGACTTGGTCCCCGCGCGTCGGACACTGCCGGGCCGCGGCTGGCGCCTGCTGGTTTATCGAGCCACGTTTGGGTTGATCAATCCCGGACAGTCGCCCGAGGAGCTCCGGCAGGCCGAACTCGAGGCCAAGATCAGGACAGTGCTGCGCGGACACTACAAGGTGGGCGTGATGGGCAAGGGCGGCGTCGGGAAGACGACCGTATCGGCCTGTGTGGGCTCGGTTTTCGCCGAGCTCCGCCAGGAGGACCGGGTGGTCGCGATCGACGCCGACACCGCGTTCGGCAAGCTCGGCAGCCGCGTCGACCCGAAGGCCCAGGGCTCGTACTGGGAGCTGGCGTCCGATCAGCATCTGGAGTCGTTCGCCGACATTCGCAGCCGGGTCGGAAACAACGCCGCGGGGTTGTTCGTGCTCGCCGGCGAGGCGACGCCGGCTCGTCGACGAGTGCTTGATCCGGCGATCTACCGCGAGGCCACGTCGCGGCTGGACCGCTACTTCTCGATCTCGATCATCGACTGCAGCTCGACCATGGACGCTCCCGTCACGCAGGAGGTGCTGCGGGACCTCGACGCGCTCATCGTGGTGTCCTCGCCGTGGGTGGACGGTGCGGCGGCGGCCGGTCAGACGATGGACTGGTTGGCCAACCGCGGGATGACGGGCCTGCTGCATCGCACCGTGGTCGTTCTCAACGACTCCGACGGGCACGCCGACAAGCGGACTCGATCCATACTCGCTCAGCAGTTCACGGGACAGGGCCAGGTGGTCGTTGAGGTGCCGTTCGACGGGCACCTGCGCCCGGGCGGCGTCATCGACCGAACCACCGCAATGTCCGCGCCGACACGGCGTTGCTTCGTCGAGATCGCGGCGGCGCTCGCCGAGCATTTCCCCGCACGATGATCGGGCCAGGGAGCGCCACTGATCCTGGCGTGAACGGCGTCGGCCGGCACCGCCTCGTTGGCTTCTACCCGAACAGCGCTGTCCTCGGATACGCCTGCGGCGTGGGCGATTTCGACGACCATGCGGTTGGTGCGGCGACCCGTGGTATACAACCGTCCGCCGGAGTGTCCGTCGCCGCGATACCGTTCCGCCACCCGCGCGACAGACCCGGGCGCCGCGTACGCGATGCTTGATCCATGCTTCCGGTCGGCTCGATGGTGCGGCGGGCTACCGCATCGAACGCGTGATTGGGACCGGCGGAATGGGCACGGTATATCTGGCACGAACCTCTCGAGTTCGTGACCTCATGCCTCGAATTCGTGTGGCGTTAGCTATTGCAGGTTGTGCGTACGCTTCGCGAGTTAGTTCCACCCAATTTTCGTTTCTTTCAACGATTCTCGGGAGTGGCTAAATTCCTCGAATCAGCGGCGGAGGCCACACCGAGCCTTTTGGAAATCGAGCCAGGGCGCGCCAGTGCCGGTGACGGACGCTAGGCGAGCTGTTCGATCAGTGACTCGATCGCACGAACGGCGTCGGCGGGCACCGACTCTTCGGCTTCGGCGTGACCGATGCTCTCCTCGGATACGCCTGCGGCTTGGGCGGTTTCGGCAATCGTGAGGCTGGCGCGACGGCGCGTCGCGTACAACCGCTGGCCCAGCGTGGCGCCCGGCGCCGCCGCGCCGAGCATCGTCACCTCGTCGACGCGTCGGCGCACGGTGCTCAACGCCTTGATCAACGGGGGCGTGACCTTGCTGATGCGGGTGGCGCGGGCGGCAACGGCCTCGAGCTTGCGAAGATCCGACAGGATCGCCGTCACCCGAGGGGTGAAGTCGGGATCGTCGACCGCGGGCAGCGCTTCGATCGCCGCGCCGAGGGTATGCACCGCGGTGACGACGGCCTGGGCGATCAGCGGCACCTCGTCGTCGGCGGAGAGGACTTCGGTGCCGTCCCGGCGGGCCCCCGACTCACCGTGCCGCAGCCGGGCGATGGTCCCCGGCGGCCATCGCAATACCTGCTCGAGCTTCGCCCGGGTCCGCTCCCGGGGCCAGCTGCGCCCCTTCTCGAAAGCGATGAGGGCGCCCGCGTTGATGATTCCGTCGGCCGCCAGACTGCGCTGGCTGATATCGAGTTCGCGGCGGCGCGCAGCGGCCGCCGCCCCGGCACGGACCATGCCCGGATCCGACACCGTGGTCGTGTCGTCATCGTCGTCGTCGGGATCCGAGACCGCGCTCATGACCCCGAATCCAATCGACGCTCCGGCGGCGCCACCACACGCCGGCTCGGCTTGATCACATGCGACGCCGTTCCGCTACGGATGCTCAACACGGCTGGGTCGGTCGTCGACTCCGCGATGGTCATCTCCGGAGATTCCTCGCAATACGGTGGGGCTGCCCGGTGTCGCAATAGTAGCCATCGGACCCGTCCCTGCTATGGCTTGGGTACGTGTCTTTACCGAATCGTTCTGAATCGACGCTACACCTTGATGCCGGTTCAGCCCGGTCGACGCAGAGGGATGAGTGCGTCAAACGACGCAGGTCGATGACCACTGGTTGATCCGCACTCGCGACCTGGCGGTCGCCTGCGTAGCACTAACTGTTGCATCGCTACGGTTTCTGCTATAGATTCTGGCGCAATGCGCCGCAGGAGGACGCGGCGCTGGTTGAAGGAGCGAGGCGATGAACGCAGTGGTGTGCTACGAGACGCCGGTAGGGGCGTGCACCCGTGACCCCGAGCGATGGACGACGACGGCGGACAGCGAAGCCAAGGCCATCTGCCGGGCCTGCCCACGCCGATGGCTGTGCGCGCGGGAAGCATGCGAACTACCGAAGGCCGAGGGATTGTGGGCCGGGATCGTGATTCCCGAAGCCGGCCGCGGACGCACGTTTGCGCTGCGTCAGCTGCGCTCGCTCGCCGAGCGCAACGGGTACCCCGTCCGCACCGTTCGTCGCGTCTTCGCGGAGTCCGCCTAATCCGCGGTCCTCTCGCTGCCGATTTCGAGGGGACGGCAGCGAGGGGACACCGGCGTTAACTCAGCCGAGCGTGGAATACGCCGCGGCCGAGTGCCGTTAGATGAGTGCGACGGTGTCGGGCATGCCCCGGGCCCCACCTTAGAACTGTCGCTTCGAGCGACCACTCGCCGAGAGGCGCCATGGCGGCACCGTCCCCGAACTTCTCCTATTCGCGACCGTCGAGGGTCGCGATGGCCGTCGCAACCTCGTCTGAAACCGCACCCCACGAACATCGTCGGCGGACAACTGGCCCCGGCCGTCCAGCCGTCGTGCCGCGAGCTCAGGGCGTCGTTGACCGACTTCTCGTCGTAACCACGCTG
>CAWCXH010000021.1:0-87418 GCA_963799495.1 uncultured Actinomycetota bacterium | reverse complement strand
GACGTCGCGGTTATGCCGAGGTCGGCGGGTCCTTGCTGGTGACGCTCGTGGGCGGGGCTGGCTCGTCGGCATAATCACAGGCTCTGGAGCCAGGTGATCAGCGGGTCGTCGGGCCGGTAGTCGCCGGCGGGGGTGTCGGGCTGGCGGGTCCGGTCGAGCGCTGCGCGTTTGAGGTTCATGTCGGCGTGCAGGTAGATGCTGGTGGTGGCGATGGTTTCGTGGCCGAGCCAGAGCGCGATCACGGCGGTGTCGATGCCGGCTTCGAGGAAGCGCATCGCGGCGGTGTGACGCAGGGTGTGGACGGTGACGTGCTTGCCGGCGAGTCCAGGGCAGGACGCCGTGGCCCGGGTCACGTGCAGTGCGAGGCGTTGTTGGACGGCGTCGGCGGATAGCGCGTGTCCGTGGGGGCCTGGGAAGAGGGCCTGGCCGGGGCGGGTGACCCGTTCGTGGAGGTAGGACTCGAGCGCGGTCGTCGTGGCGGAGGTCAGCGGGGTGGTGCGGTTCTTGCGGCCCTTGCCGGTGCAGGCGACGTGCGCAGCGGCGCCGAGGTGGAGGCTGGCGATCTGCAGGCTGGTGATCTCGCTGAGCCGCAGCCCGGTTTGGATCGCGAGGGTGAGCATCGCTCGGTCTCGGCGGTTGGTCCAGGTGCTGGTGGGGATGGCGTCCAGCAGGGCCTGCGCTTCGGCGCCGGTCAGGAACGTCATCTGCGGCTTCGGGTGCTTCTTGACGGGGATGGCGGTGATTCGGGCGATGGTGTCCAGGCGCTCGGGTGACCTGTTGGCGTGGAAGGCCATGACGGACTTGATCGCGGCCAGACGCAGGTTGCGGGTGGCGGCGCTGTTGCCGCGTTCCTGTTCGAGGTAGTCGAGGAAGGCGACCACGTGGGCGGGGTCGAGGTGAGTCAGCTGGAGCTGGTGGGCGGGCACCTGCATGATCCCCGACAGGAAGGTCAGGAACAGCCTCCAGGTGTCGCGGTAGGCCCGGATCGTCGCCTCGCTCATGGCGCGCTGGGTCACCAGATACGCGGTGAAGTACTCCTGCAGGATCGGCGCGAGCGAGCCCTCAGGACTCACCGCTACCGGCGTCAGGTTCGAGTCGCAGGGCCGCGAGGGCGGCGACCTCCGGGGCGGCCTGCAGATACCAGTAGGTGTCCGCGGGGTTGGCGTGGCCGAGCCAGACCGACAGCAGGGTCAGCGTCCGGGCGGGGTCGCGGCCGGCCCGGTAGGCGTCGATCATGGTCTGGGTGGCGAAGGTGTGACGCAGACCGTGCGGGCGCGGGCGGGCACCGGCCCGTAGCCGAAGGCCGGCGTGGCGGGTCATCTGGTGGAACGCCCCGTGGGCGGTGCGCTCATGGACCGCGGCGCCTCTGCTGGTGACGAACACCGGACGGTCGCGTGTCACGCCGAGGCGTCGGCGGACCGGCAGACGCAGGTAATCGGCGACGGCCTGACATGAGCTGGGTGCGAGCTGGACCAGGCGTTGCCGACCGAACTTCGCGTGCGCGATCAGGACGACGCCCTGGTCCAGGTCGAGATCGGCGATGGTCAGCCGCAGCGCCTCACCGATCCGCATCCCGCTGACCGCCATCATCCCGACCAGCGTCTTCATCGTGGCCGCACGCAGCGGGGTGAACAGCTCCTCAGCCGCCCTCATCACGGCTTGGACGTCGGCGTTGGTGAACAGATATGGCGTGGCCCGCCGGGAGCCGCTGGGGCCTTGCCGGGTCCCCGGCACGCCGACCGGCAGGCCGGACCCGGCGAGATAGACCGCGAACCCTCTGACCGCGGACAACCGGTCGGCCAGCCACGCCGGAGCCGCCCCCGGACGCGCGTGCGCCCAGGCCAGCGCCTCGCCCTGGGTGAACAGTCGGCCGTCGGCGCGGTCCGGGGCAGGGCGTTGGTGAACTGGATGAGCAGACGCTCGAGCTTCCGGTTCGGCCCGAAGCCGCGCGCCTCACGAAAGGCCATGTACTCGCTGACCAAGCCGGACAGCTCACTCATGGCCGGCCTCCCGCGGCTGTCGGCCAGGGCCGGACCAGCACGGCCAGCGACTGCTCGTCGAACGAGGCGTAGACCATGCTCACCTGGCCGTTGGCGTGGCCGAGCAGTTCGCCGACCTCGGTCAGGCTGCCGCCGGCGGACCAGGACGGCCCGGGCGGCCGAGTGCCGCAGCCGGTGGGCCCGCACGGTCCCCAACCGGCCCGGGCGGCATGCCGGGCCACGACCTGCGTCACCGCGCGGCTGGTCATCGGCGTTCGGTCCGCCTCGGACCTGCAGGAACACCTCCCGGCAGGTGACGTCGGCCGGGCGTCGGTGCAGATAGGCCACCACCGCCGGCCCGACATCGGCCGGGATCGGCAGGCGCAACCTGCGCCCGCCCTTGACCTTCGCGAGCCACCGTCGCGGCGCGCCAGTCGAAGTCATCCAGGCGCAACCCGGCGACCTCACCAGCGCGCAAGCCCAGCCGGGACAACACTACCAGCAGCGCGTAGTCCCGAGACCCCATCGTGGTGCGACGGTCCGGACTGGCCAACAACCTGCGAAGATCCTCCGCGGGCAGTGCCCTGGGGAGCCGGCCGAACCGATGGGTCACCACCGGACCGACCGCGCGGCTCAGATCGCCGGCCGTCCAGCCCGACATCCACGCGAACCTCAGAAACGACCTGACCGCCGTCGCGATCAGCTTCAACGACTGCGGCGCATATCGGCCACCGAGATCCGTGACGTACGAACGCACCCGCTGAGCCGACACGCCGCCGAGATCGACCACACCGGCCGTGTCACCCACCTCGGTAAGCAACGCCAGGACATGACGGACATAGCACTCCCTCGTCGCGACCGACAGACCCTTATCAGCCGACAGGAAGTGCTCGAAGTCGTTGACCGCCAACTCCAACCGGACTTGGCACCCTCCGCAACCATCGCTGCTGCTCATGCTGGTATCTCCTTCCTTCGAGTTGCAAGAAGGCCAGCATCCCGCGCAGACCACGCGTCCGTGATTATGCCGATCAATCCAGCCCCGGCACGAGCCTCACCAGGAACGACCCGTCGCCGTCGGCATAACCGCAACGTCGGCATAACCCTTCCTATCCCGACTTCGAGATAACAACGGCTACAAGACCGCCGCCGCCGAGCAGCTGCCCGAGGCCACCACCGTGATGGATCCCTTCCACGTCGTGGCCCTGGCCGGCGCCAAGCTCGACGGGTGCCGCCAACGTGTCCAGCAGCAGACGTGCGGTCACCGCGGTCGCTGGGTGATCCGCTCTACGGAGCACGGCGTACCCTGCGGACCCGGCTACCCCTGCTCAGCACCCGTCAGCAATCCCGGTTGACCAGCGTATTCGCCGACGACCACCACGTGGCGGTCGTCGTGACGTGGAGCGTCTACCAACGCATCATCGCCGCCTACAGCCAGCCCGACCGCCGCCGCGGCAAGTCGATGATGACCGCCCTCATCAACTCCCTGCGGCGTGGTGTGCCCGCCGGTTTGGAGGAACTGAGCCAACTCGGTCGCACTCTGTGGCGCCGCCGCGCGGATGTCCTGGCCTTCTTCGACCACCACACCTCCAACGGCCCCACCGAAGCCATCAACGGCCGCCTGGAAGCGCTGCGCCGCAACGCCCTCGGCTTCCGCAACCTCACCCACTACCGGCTGCGCTCACTACTGCACTGCGGCAACCTCATTCAACAGATCGACGCACTCTAAATCCGGAAGAGCCCCTTTGGTCCGCCTTCCACGCGCAGCGACAGCGTCACATCACACCAGACGGTGAAGTAAGGGGCCGAGGTCCTTCATCATCGGGAGCGCCCAAGCCGAGCAGGCTAGCCTCAGTTGATCCCTGACCGTGCAGATCGCACCAAGCGGAAGTGCGCCATACCTCGATGCGCGCAATCCTGAGGTCGTGTCGACACGAGATGATGGGCGATCAGACCCCGCCGAGTCTGTTTCTGGACGCAGTTATCCCTCCGAGCATCCGGGCGTGGTGCAGGCGGCGATGAAGACGGTCCTTGCGCTCCGTCGTACCGCCGTGGGTGCACTTGCCCTAGTCGTCGCGCTGATTCCAGTCCCGTGGCACCTGTCACCTGGTTCGGCGCGGGTCGTCGGTGTCATCGGGATCTGCTTGGCGGTGAGCTGCGCGGGTGCCGCCGCGTTCTTCACCCGCTTCTTGATGAGGAGCTTTGCGGCTGTCGCAAAAGGCATGCTGACCGTCGCCGAAAGATCGGCGGCCGCTCGTGAGCATGTGGCTACTCACGGCCGCCGCGGCTCTGACGCTCGTGACCCCTTCGACGACTCAATGCCTCCACGGGCCGTAGCGGCGCAATATATGCCTCTTGCAGCAGCCCTTTTTGGAGTAAGCATGACGGTCGACGAGCTACTCGTGCCCCTTCCGCTGGACCAGTCGGTCGAGGCGAATCTGCGCAGAGTGTCCCACCGTTTACTCGTGCCAAGCAATGTGCCATGGCGCTACGTCGGTGTGGCCTGGCTCATCGTGGGTCTCGTCGCGGTTTGGACGTCCGTGAGCCTGCTCGTCTGGGCCGCCGCTCCCGCGCCGTGCGCCCAGGCATCCGGTCAATGCGGCGGGGCGTTCACCGGCCTGCCGCTGAACCCCACGGTCGGCGACTTCGTCTACTTCACGATCAATGCGGCGATCGCCAATGTGCTGCCCGACATCACCGCTCGCTCACCTGCGGCCCACCTGGTCTTCACAGCCACGATGCTGTCCGGTCTTGTCGTCCTTGCTCGATACGCCAAGTTGATCTGGGCCAACATCCGAGCCGACCTCGCCGACAGGTCATAGCCGTGCGACCTTTTCCCTCACGCTCCTCGCTGGACACGACGGCTCGCGCCTCTGGGCCGCCCTAATCGACAGCTTCCCTGCCAGCTCGCTGGCGAGCGAGAAACCCGGCGACGTTGCCCAACTCGCGACGCATTCTTGAGTTGCGGCGGCCACGCCGCGTCGTCAATCGTGTCGCTCCTATCCGCTCTCCTCACGGCGCATGGAAGTATTTCATTGTCCGAGCAGCCCGAAGTGAGCAATGGACTACGCCACTTCCATTGCCCGATCGGCGACCCCATTTGGTCAGGTGTGGTCATAGCGAGACACAAACCACAGGAGCAACCGATGGAAGCACGGCTGAACCGGGAGACCGGCGCGAACGACCCAGCGATCGGCTGTAACATCTGGCCGCGCTGGTCGAGCACTTCACGGACCTGACGGTCAACTTCTGGTGTCTCGCAACAGAAGCGCAAGTTGTCCAACCCCGAAGCCGAGGTCGCAGACGCTGTAGCCCACTGCGACCATGGCCCGATCCCGTTCTTAGGCGTCCAGCCGACGGCGACAAGGTCGTTCACGAACTGCTGCTCACCCGGAGCCAGCCCGGCATCGGGGTCAGCGTGATCGACCGCGCCGCCAGCTATCTTCGGTGCTGCTAGCCCTCCTCGGGCCAGTCGCCGCGAGGGTTCAGGCCGCCCCAGTCTTCCCACACTTCACGTGCCTCGCGGGGCGTGATGATGCGCCGTCGCAGCTCCAGCAGCAGCTCTTCGGTGGAGGCACGGGACAGCGCGTCGGCGTTGGTCGGGCGCAGTGCGTATCCCTGGGACCGGGCGTTGGGGTTGGTCCGGCGCAGCTCGACCACCATTTCCTTGGGTTCCCCGCCGGCCAGGATGGTGTCGATGCTGCCGGGTGCCCAGGCCAGCTTGTTTTCCAGCATGGCGTAGGTGCCGGGGCTGGCCTTGCGCACGCCGTGCTCGATGTCGGCCAGCGTGCGCACGGTGAACTGCAGGCTGTCGGCCAGGTCGGTGCGGTTGCGGTAGCCCAGTGCCACGCGCCGACTCACGACGTGGTGGCCGAGCCGTTCCAGGGCGTGTCGGTCCATGGATCGATCATGACGCACCAGGGCGGCAATGTCGAGTCGCCATGCCCGTTTCTTTCCATCTGCCGCACGAAATAGCGGAAATTATTTCCTCGGGACCCCCGCCAGGTCGGCCCTGACCTGGGTGACCGTGTCCCAGAAGAGTCTCCTCCACCTTCTCCTTGGACCGCCCGACCACCTCGACCTTGGGCACCCCGGCCAGTTCCCGGCGCACCACCTTGGCGTCGGGCAGCGCGTCGCCGGTCCACCACTCCTGGCGGATGGCGAAGTCGTCGAACCGTTCGCCCTCGTCGGTGTGCCGCAGCGCCCCGCGACGCTTGCTGACCGGGATGCGCGCCCACCACTCCGCCCGCCAGTAGGGGCCGTCGTAGGCGCCCGGCGGGGCACCGACCTGCCATTCCTCCACCTGCACCGGTTCCACCGGCGCGATGCCGTTGTAGTCCTGGGCGAACCCGTACGCCTGGTCGCTGTCGAGGTAGACCCGTTCGATGCGGTAGCTGTCGCCGCTGCCCGCCGTGACCACGTACACCGTCGTCATCGCCGCCTCCCGTCTCCGCTGGTTGCTGGACTTCAGTGTGCCAGCAGCCGATGCGCCACGTCCGACAAACCGGTCGCGGGACATCGCGGGCAGGCAACCGGTGGAGATCGATCGCAAGGTTTGCCTTCAGTCGTCACTGTGAGGGAGATCACTATGGAAATTATTTCCTTATTATGGATATACTCGCCAGTAACTTCTAACCGTTGCTTTCACACCGAACCACACCAGACCGGAGAACCCTTGTGACCGAACCCCATGTTGGGTACAGCAAAGACCAGATCGCGCAGGCGGTGCTGGACACCGAGCTGGACACCACCCCCGCGAACGCCGTCGTCATCGACGCGGTCGCGAGGTTCTGCCCACCGGTCGACCAGCGCGGACGGAGGTGAGATGCACGACGTTTTCATCGTCACCAGCGAAGGCTCGGGTGGCGGACACATCGCGCGGACGGTTCACGCCGCCAGCGAAGACGACGCGCGCCAAACACACCAGGAAAACTACGCCGACGAGCCCATCGTGGCGGTTCACCAATGAAACCATCCCGCCTCGTCACCTCCGGCGGCGTGCGACGTCACACCGAGCCGTTCGGGCGGCTGGAGGACGCGATGGACGCCGACACCCGCATCACCCGGCGACGCCAGTCACTGCGTCGTGGTTGCCTGCGGCCCCATAGCCGTCGGGTATTACCGGCACGAGGAAGACGAACAACATGGCTAAGAAACTGATCATCGTTGATGACATCGACGGCACCGAAGGTGACGGCATCGTCACGCATCGGTTCAGTCTCGGTTCCGACTTCTACGAGATCGACCTGTGCCCGCAGAACCTGCTGAGCCTGCGAACGGCGCTGGAGCCGTTCGTGTCGGCGGGGCGGCGGGTGCGCGGCGGGAACCGGCGCACCCCGGAGCCTGCACCGCGCCCGCAGGGCAACTCGGCGTTGGACTTCCCACGCCAGCAGCCGCTGGCGGCTGCACCGCACCAGCAGGGCAACTCGGCGTTGGACTTCCCACGCGAGCAGCGGCTGGCGATTCGGAATTGGGCTCGTGACAACGGCTACGACGTGGCCGACCGGGGAGCGTTCTCCCAGGACGTGCTCGCCGCCTACCGAGAAGCCAGCGAGGAAGCCGAGGCGGCGCGGTGATGAACAAGATCCTGATGGGGGCTGCCGCCATCGCGGCGGCGGTCTCCTTCGCACCCACGGCCAACGCCGACTCGACCCGCACATCCCGCAGCCACCGATCTGGTGACCCGGAAACGGGCCGGGCCTGTCGGCCTCGGGCTACGGCGGTTACTGCGAGAGCAGGTCGTACCCCGACGGCACGCGCTGGAACGTCTTCCGCATCGGCTACTTCTGGAATCCGCTGCGCTGCATCATTCCCGACGGCCCGATGAACCCTCCGCTGGCCCCGCCGGGCGGTTGTGGGGGCAACTGGTGAGCCCAGCCGGGTAGAACCCGGCCCCCCAAAAGCCTTGACACACACCGGAAACAACGAAAGGAACTCCGGACCCATGAGCGCACCCGCCACCCCACCGGGTTGGTACCCGGACCCCAGCGGCCAGCCAGGTCAGCGCTACTTCGACGGCCTGCGGTGGACCCAGCACTTCACTCCACACGCTCCTGCTGCCTCGGCTCCGGCCGTGGCGGTGGCGGTGGCCAATGCCGGAGGTGGCGGCAGCAACGGCGGCATGCACGTGGTGCATCTGCTGCTGACGCTGCTCACCTGTGGCCTGTGGCTGCCGATCTGGATCATCTTCGCCATCATCGAGGGCGTCGGTGGCTCCCGGCCATCTACGGCGGTCGCGGTCGGCGGAGTACCTGCCTACCCCCAGATGCAGTCTCAGCCCGTCTACGGACAGCCTGTGGCTCAGCAGGCCCCTGCTGCTGGAACCGTCTCCAGCGTCGCCAAGTGGCTGGGGATGATGGTGATAGCAGTGGTGGCCGCCTTCTTTGGCCTACTGGTGCTGTTCATGATCGCCGACTACCCGGTGCTGCTGGTGCTGGCGCTTCCGGCGCTGATCGGTGGCGGGGCGTTCTTCTGGAAGCACAAGGCCAAGGAGCGCGAGCTACGTGAACGCGAGCTGGCCGACGCCGTGGCCGAACGCGCCGACCGGGAGAACCAGCTCGCCCAGGAGGGCGATCCGCGTGGTACCCACGGTCGCTACATGCCGCCGCCGAAGGACCTGTCATGATCCGCCTGACCGCCATCATCGCCCTCGTCCTCGCCGCCCTCGCAATTTTGGCCGGAGTGGCTGGAACGAATCTTCTGAATGGCGACTCAGCATCGAGACACACAGCCACCGCTGTTACACAAACGGTCGCAACCGTGGCACCCATCGCGCCTACTCGGCTGGAGCCGAAGCCAGCAGGCATCGGTGAGCCGATTCGCAACGGCTCACTGGAGTTCACCATGCACGGCGTCCGCCACGCAACACGGGTCTATGACCAGTTCGGCGGTCATGTGGCATCCGCTGAGGATGCGGAATACGTCATCATCAAGGTGAGCGTGCGCAATATCGATACCCAGGCAGTGCAGTTCTTCCCCACCATGCAGTCGGTGTCCGTTCGCGGACAGCAATTCACCGCCGAGGCCATGCCCACCGCGTTCCTGAATCACGGCACCGAGGTGATCCAGCCCGGTCTGACGATTCCCTTCGAGCTGGCGTTCCACTTGTGGACGGGGATACCGCCGGAGGCAATCCTGTTATCCGACATCCTCGGCTCGTCGTCAAGTGCCGCAAGGGTGGAGTTGAGTCGGTCGAATCCATGAAACACCTGATCATCGCCCTCGTGGTTGGGTATGGCTGCTCCCGCCGGGGTGCCCCCTACACCGACGCCGACATGGACTTCATCGCCGGGGTCACCGCCCTGGGCTACTACGACGAAGATCAGGACCGGCTGATCAAGACCGGGCACGTGGTGTGCCAGCTTCTCGACCAGGGAGCCAACAACGCCACCGTCCACGCCGAGGTGATCATCCACCACCAGAACGGACGCGAGCAGCCCGGCGACGGCGGGTACTGGCCCGACCTGTTCATCCAGACTGCCGCCATCGCCTACGGCCCCTGGCAACCCGCCGCGGATTGGAACATCTGATGACCACCCCGTGGGGCCGTCGCCTTCAGGCCCGCATCGGCACCAGGGATGGCCTGAAGCTGTTGCGGGACGCCACCACCGCCGATCTGGAGTACGCGATGGAACAGCGCAAGAGGCTGATCGGTCGGTCCTACATCGACACCCACCCGATGCAGAAGTACATCGATGCAATGCGCGAGCAGGGCGTCTCCACGGTCGGCGAGCTGGCCGAGTACCAGGAGGAGAACTGATGAACATCCCCACCCCCACACCGTTACTGGCGGCGCAGCTGGACGACCTGAGCGAGACCGACTTACGCCGAGACGGCGCTGACGGCGCTGATGGCCGAGATCCGCAGCCTGAGCACGACCGAGAAAGAGGTGGGCGACTACTTCGAGCTGCTCGCCAAATGGTGGCTGGAGAACGACCCGGTCTACAAGGCCAAGTTCGTCAAGGTCTGGCACTTCAAGAAGTGGGAGCACGCTGGACCAACAAGGACCTGGGCACCGACCTCATCGCCGAGGACGACGAGGGGAAGTTCTGGGCCATCCAGGCCAAGGGCTACAAGCTGGGCGCTGCCATCACCTTCGAGGACATGGGCACGTGGCTGGCCGACTCGAACCGCCCGATCATCTCCTACCGGCTGCTGATCACGACCACCCATGCCCCGGGTCCGCACGCCAACGCCACCACGGTGTTCGCCGGGCAGGTGGACAAGCCGGTGTTCGTCGTGGACCGCCACGGCCTGGAGCACTCCGACGTGACCTGGCCGGAATCCATCACCGACCTGTACGCCGTGCAACCGGAGCCCAAGACGGCCCGCGACTACCAGACCGACGCGATCAACGCCGTGACCGACGGCTTCACCAAGGCCGACCGCGGTCAGCTGCTGATGGTCTCTGCCACCGGCAAGACCCTGACCGGGATGTTCATCCACGAGAAGATCGGGTCGAAGACCACGCTGGTGCTAGTGCCCTCACTGCTGCTGCTCAAGCAGACGCTGAAGGTGTGGCGGGCCAACAACACGGTCCCGTTCAAGAGCCTGCCGGTGGGGTCCGACGCGACGGCCAACCGACTTCGGTATCGACGTGCCGGTGAGCACGATGGGCTACCCGACCACCACCAACGCGGTGGAGATCGCCGACTTCCTGCGCGAGGACGGCGTGAAGGTGGTGTTCTCCACCTACCAGTCCTCCCGCTGAGATCGAGGCGGCGCAGGCGATGGCCGATGTGCCCGATTTCGATCTGGTCATCGCCGACGAGGCGCACAACACCGCCGGGGCACTGGACTCCTACTTCGCCACCGTGCTGCACAACGAGAAGATCAAGGCCACCCGGCGGCTGTTCATGACGGCCACCCCGCGCAACTTCACCCCGCGGGTCCTGCAGAGGGCCGTCGAGGTCGGTGACGAGCGCGCCTCGATGGACGACGAGAAGCGCTACGGCGAGGTGTTCTACGAACTGCCCTACGTTCAGGCACTGGAGCGCAAGCTGGTCACCGACTATCGGATCGCGATCATCGCCGTCACCGAGGACGAGATTCTCGAGTGGGCAGAATCGGGTCATCACGTCAAGATCAACGGCGTTGACGACGACCTTTACAAGCTGGCCGGGCAGATCGCCGTGCTCAAGGCGATGGGCAAGTACGGCATGCGCCGGGTCATCACCTTCCACAACCGGGTGCAGCGGGCCGCGGATTCGCCGACACGCTGCCCCAGGCACTGGACTGGCTGCCCGAGGACGAGCGTCCCAGCGGGGTGCTGTGGGCCAAGCACATCCACGGGGAGATGTCGGTGGACGACCGCACCCTGCTGCTGGACCAGCTGGGTGGACCCGCAGAGGATCAGTTCAAGGTGCTGGCCAACGCGCGGGTGCTGACCGAGGGCGTGGACGTTCCCGCCCTCGACGGGATCGCCATCCTCGACCCGAAGCGCTCAGCCATCGCGATCTATCAGGCGCAGGGCCGGGCCATCCGGCTCGATCACAGCAAGCCCCACCCCGCCGACGAGATCACCTACACCGTCCTCCCGGTGTTCGTCCCGGCGGGCGAGGACGTTGACGACGAGGCCATTCTGAACAGCTCGGCGTTCGAGCCGGTGTGGCGCGAGCTGCTGGCGATGCGCATGTTCGATGAGCGCTTCGCCGAGTGGGTCGATGGCTTCCGCCTGGAGAAGGGGAAACCGGGCCCGTCCTGGAAGCCGACGCTGCCTCCGATGGTGGAGACGAATCTGTACGAGGCATTCGGCGAAGACTTCGCCAACGCCTTCGTGGTGAAGCTGGTGGACATGACCACCGCCTCCTTCGAGGAGTACTTCGGGGCGACGGAGCAGTACATCAAAGAGCACGGTAACGCCCTCGTTCCGAAGAAGTATGAGACGGTCAATGGCCTCAAACTCGGAGATTTCGTCTCTAACCAGCGGGTATTGAAGATCATGGGCAAGCTTTCGCCCGAACGCGCAGACCGACTCGGGAATCTGCTCGGGTGGGAGTGGGACGTCCCTGAAGCCTGGTGGAAGGAAAACTACTTTCTCTACCGGGATTACCGCGCCGAAAAGGGAATCCTGGCTGTAGACCGGACAGTGTTCCGAACCGTTCCTATCGGCAAATGGGCAGCCAAGCAGCGTATCGCAAAGCGGAAAGGCAAGCTCTCCGCCGAGAAGATCGACTTGCTCGAAGCGATAGACGGCTGGGAGTGGGAGGCCAAAGACGCTGCATGGCAGGCAGGATTGCTCCATGCTCGGGAGGTCAAAGATCCTGCTCACGTCAAGCAGTCCTACAAGTCCGACGACGAATACCCAACCGGCGCATGGATCTTCGCCCAACGCACCAGGAAGAGACAGGGCAAGCTCTCCGCCGAACGGATCAAGCTACTCGAAGCGATAGACGGCTGGGAGTGGGAGCGCCTCAC
This sequence comes from uncultured Actinomycetota bacterium, assembly GCA_963799495.1. Taxonomy (GTDB): domain Bacteria; phylum Actinomycetota; class Actinomycetes; order Mycobacteriales; family Mycobacteriaceae; genus Mycobacterium. Next base: position 75,026 of record CAWCXH010000021.1, on the reverse strand, counting down.
AATGACCAGGTGGCTGACGATCCACGCCCTCTACCGGGACTGGTCAGCTGAGAACGGGCATCAACTGCCGCGCACCTTGAAGCTGGGCAGCTACAACGTCGGCCAGTGGGTGAACAATCAGCGTGCCTTCTACCGCCGGAACAAGCTCTCTGCCGAGAAAATTGATCTGCTCAAAGGGATCGACGGCTGGGAGTGGGAGCCGAAGGCGAAAACCTTCTACACGCCCGAGGAGGACGAGATCATCCTCCAGAGCACCAGCCTGAAAGAGTTGCATCGCCTACTGCCGAACCGGTCCCCAGACGCCCTCAATTTGCGGCGTTCGGTTTTACGGGCACAACATGGGCTGTCGGCAAAGGTCAGGCCGTATTCCCCCGAGGAGGACAAGATCGTCCGCCAGGAGGGCGTCAGCCTGGACGAGCTGAGTCGTCAACTGGGCCGAACCGTCGGCTCCATTCGCAATCGTCGCTATGTTCTCAGAGGCAAAAGACGGCGATGACCCGCATCGAGAACCTGAACGGCCCCTCCCGAATAGAAAGAGGGGCCGTTTTGGTTCCCACCACCCCTCAGCGTTGATCTGAGGGCCGGGAATGGGGCATCAGGATGTGATGCGAGGAGCGGTCACCAGGTCCAGCACCACGTCGGTGGTGGGGGCGGCCACCGTGAACGCCGCCAGCTTCTGCTCGCCGCCGCCGTAGGTGACGTTGTCGAAGGCGAACCGATAGCACAGGGTGGCCCCCTCGGGCAGGCCCAGCACCGGACTCTGGGCCGCCAATCGCACCGGGGCGAAGTCGTCGGTCAGCAGGTAGCCGGTGCCGTTCCAGGCGTACAGCAGCTGGGTGTCGGCGGTGCGGCTGCGGGTGATGCGCCAGGTGCACTACTCGACGCAGAACAGCAACAGCATCGATCTGGTGTTCTTCGTCAACGGCATCCCGGTCGCGACGGCGGAGCTGAAGACGGACTTCACCCAGAACATCACCGACGCGGTGCTGCAGTACAAGCACCACCGGCTGCCCAAGGGTGAACCCTTGCTGGGGTTCGGGTCTCGGGCGTTGGTGCATTTCGCGGTGTCCAACAGCGAGGTGCAGATGACCACCAAGCTGGCGGGCAAGGACACCGTCTTCCTGCCGTTCAACCGGGGCAACAACCATCACGCCGGGAACCCGCCCAACCCGCACGGCTCGCCGACGGCCTACCTGTGGCAGCAGATCCTGCAGCGCGACACCTGGCTCGACATCCTCGGACGCTTCCTGCACCTACAGGTCACCGACAAAGTCGATCCGGTGTCGGACAAGAAGATCCGCACCCAGACGATGCTGTTCCCGCGCTTCCACCAGTGGGAGGCAGTCACCAATCTGGTCGAGGCAGCCCGCGCTCAAGGGCCAGGACACCGGTACCTGATCCAACACTCGGCAGGCTCCGGCAAGACGAACAGCATCTCGTGGCTGGCCCACCGGCTGTCGGTGCTGCACGACGAGGCCAACACGCCGGTGTTCGACTCCGTCATCGTGATCACCGACCGCAACATCCTGGATACTCAGTTGCAGGAGGCGATCCGCCAGATCGACCGCACCCCAGGGGTTGTCGCCCACATCGCCGGGCTGGGCGGGGCCAAGTCGCAGGAGCTGGCCGACGCGCTGCACGGGTGGGACGAAGATCATCATCGTCACCATCCAGACCTTCCCCTACGCCCTGGAGCTGATCCGCACCCAGGCCGACCTGAAGGGCAAGAACTTCGCGATCATCGCCGACGAGGCCCACTCGTCGCAGGCCGGGGAAGCGTCCAAGCGGCTCAAGGCGGCCCTGACGGCCACCGAGCTGGACGATCTCGAGGACGGCGGCACCATCGACGCCGAGGACGTGCTGGCGGCGGAGATGGCCGCCCGTGCGGAGGCGAAGAACCTGTCGTTCTTCGCGTTCACCGCCACCCCGAAGGCCAAGACGCTGGAACTGTTCGGGCACAAGGGCATCGACGGCACGCCGCACCCGTTCCACCTGTACTCGATGCAGCAGGCCATCGAGGAGGGCTTCATCCTCGACGTGCTGCGCAACTACACCCCGTACAAGACGGCTTGGATGTCGGCCTCCGTCTCTCCCAGGGCCTGCATCTTCTCGGCAAGCGGCCAGAGCACATCGTCGGCGAGCTTGGTGCAAAAATATTCGTGAACCCGCTTTATCTTGCCGTCCTCGATTGTGAATACCTGAGTGAACGATGTCGGACACGGAGACCTCGCCGGTGACGCTGCTTGACGGACTCGCGAGCCTCGACCCGCAGGCCCGCCGCGAACTGGCCACTAACCTCCGGCAGGTATCTGCCACCTTCGATGAGGTGCCCGACGGCAAGACGACCTCACACGTGCTCGGCGTCCTGGCTCACCTGCTCGACCCGTCCTGACCGGCTTGTCGACCTGTGCCGAATATGGTCGGTTCCCGGACAGGCGTCCCGTCCCGTCGACACCGTTGTATTTCCCGACGACATGCCGTCCCGAAAGTATGTCCCGATAGTCACTGTTCGGAAACATATCGCCGTGGTATTTGTGGTACACTGATGTGGTGAGCACCGCTTCCGCAGCTACCACCGCCGCAACCGTGATCGGCTACGCCCGCGTGTCCACCATCGGACAGACGCTGGAGCAGCAGACCGCGGCGCTCACCGCGGCCGGTGCGGGCAAGATCTTCCACGACGTCATGTCCGGTGCCCGCGATGACCGGCCCGGCTTCACCGAGTGCCTGCGCTACCTGCGGGAGGGCGACACCCTGATCGTCTGGCGGCTGGACCGCCTGGGTCGCAACATGCGGGCCATCATCAACACCTTCCACGAGTTGACGGCGCGTGGGGTCACCGTGCGGTCGCTGCATGACGGTGTCGACACGTCGACCAGCACCGGGCGGATGGTGGCCGGAATCCTGATGTCCATCGCCGAGTACGAGCGGGAGCTGGTCCGGGAGCGAACCGCACTGAAGCTGGAGCACGCCCGCAAGTCAGGCCGCAAGTTTGGTCGCCCCGCCAAGCTCACCTCCGAGCAGGCCGCGCTTGCCCAGCGGATGAAAGCCACCGGGGAAACCGCCGCCACCATCTGTAAAACACTCGGCATTGGCCGGACCACCTTGTACCGCTACTTGGCCGAGAGCGCCGAGGACGTAGGCATGTCGCGACAGCCAAGCGGATGAAGGCCGATGGTTATTTCGCGCCGGACGTAGCCAAATACCACGGAGTCAGCCGGGCCACCCCTTATCGATACCTGGCCGACGACGCTGCCTAGCCCCCGGTGGGGGCACCGACAGGCTGCTTCACCCCCGTCGGGGGTGCCGACACGCTGCTTCACCCCCCGCCGGGGGTGTCGGCACGCTGCTTCACCCCCGTCGGGGCACCGCCAATCCAAGCGGCCAGCAACCCGGCGCTGAAACCTGCACGACTAGATCTTGCGACAGCTTCCGCTCGTGCCCACATGTCAGTGGGTGAAAGGAGAACTCGACCAATGACGTTGACAACTGCACAGACTTGACCGGGCCGTCGGGGCGCTACTGGGCACCGCCGCCGGTGACGCCCTTGGTGCCCCATACGAGTTCGGCCCGCCCCGCGGCCCGGAACTCGAGGTCGCCATGGTGGGCGGCGGGAGCTTCGGCTGGGAGCCCGGTGAGTGGACCGACGACACCTCCATGGCGATCGCGATCGCCGAGGTGGCCGCCACAGGGGCGGACCTGCGTGAGGAACAGGCGCTCGACGCCCTCGTCCGGCGGTGGCATGAGTGGTCGCTACACGCCAAAGATGTTGGCGTGCAGACCCGGTCGGTCCTCAGCCGGGCGGGCCGACACGGCATCACCGCACAGACAGCGCGTACAGAATCGGCAGCGTTGCACAAACTCACTGGCCGCACTGCGGGCAACGGCTCGCTGATGCGCACCGCACCACTGGCACTGGCTTACCTCGACGACGAAGCCGGCCTGGTGGAGGCGGCCCGTGCGGTCAGCGCGCTGACCCACTACGACCCCGAGGCCGGTGACGCCTGCGTGCTGTGGTGCCTCGCCATCCGCCACGCCATCCTTACCGGGTTGCTGGACGCTCGAATCGGCTTGCAGCACATCGACCCAGACCGACGCGAGAAGTGGGCTTCGCGGCTAGATGTCGCCGAAGAATCGCATCCTCCAGACTTCACGAACAACGGGTGGGTTGTCGAGGCGCTGCAGGGTGCGTGGTCGGCGATCACGACCACGCCCATCCCGCACGACGATCCGGCCACAGGTGTCTTCCGCGTCGATCACCTCCGCCTCGCCCTCGACGCCGCGGTGCGAGGTGGCGACGACACCGACACAGTGGCTGCCATCGCTGGCGGACTGCTCGGCGCTGCCTATGGGGGCTCAGCGGTCCCGGCGGAGTGGCGTCGTGTGCTGCACGGCTCGCCCGGGCTTGGAACCCGGGATCTGGTAGCGCTGGCCACCCGAATCATGAAGGCGGACAAGCCGTACACCTATGAGGCCGATCCGATGATTCCGGTTCGGCATCCGCAGGACGACGCGATATGGCTGGGCAACGTCGCGGCACTGAAGTCACTACCTCCGGGCGTGGATGCCGTCGTATCCCTGTGCCGAGTCCCCACGGGGACCTTCCTGGCGTCGAGCAGATCGATGTCCGGCTCATCGACGACGGACCCGACGCGAACCCCAACCTGGACTTCGTGCTCACCGATACCGTGCGACTCATCGAACAGCTACGCAGTGAAGGGCGCATCGTCTTGCTGCACTGCGTTGCGGCTCAGAGCCGGACCCCAACCGTGGCAGCACTCTACGGCGCACACAGGGGGGACATCAGCGGCGAAGCGGCGCTGCGGGAAGTGACCTCGGTTCTTCCGGACGCCTACCCCAACACCGACTTCCGCCAAGCCCTGCAGAGACTGGCACCATGATCGTCTTCAGGAAACGTGACCCGAGCTAGAGCCGGATCACCTCGCGCGCCAACGGCACCAGGTTCGGGCGGCCTCGCAAGGTCGATGACGCCGAGCACATCACCACCGCGAAACGGATGAAGGCCGACGGCCACACGGCAGGGATATTGCCAAGTATCCAGGAGTCAGCAGGGCGACGCTGTACCGGTACCTCGATTACAGCCGCGCAGGCGCAGCCTAGACATCTCTCGGGGCGGTCGCCATCCGCAGCATGTGAATCTGTCCTGCCGTCGGCGACATCTGTGGTCGGTGGACTGCGATCACCCGCGCCATTTCGACTTGGAAGCACCCGACCGCGTAGTCCGGATCTGGATCGGGTGCGACCTGCAGTGGATCTCCATCGGCGTCGAGGATCTCAACTTCGTAATATGCCCGGCCTCGGAACCCGAACACCTTCATCAGCATGTCAAGGTTCTCGGGATCGGGAACGCACACCGCCCATGCATGCGCGAAGTCGCGGTCGGACGTGACGTACAGCTTGTTGATGTCGTAAATGTGCCCGCTGGCGAGGTCAGGGTCGTCCGATTGCGCACGGGCCTCCTGAATGCCAGCGCGCATGCTTTCAGCGTAGAAGTTTTGCTGCTTCGCGAGCGGCAGCAGCAGATCACCCACCTGGCGTCCAGACCACCCCGCGTGCCAGTAGCGCGCTGAACCCATGTCGCGTCGCTTACGACTCATGGGTACACCTCTTGGCGGCCCGTAGTCGGGTTCATACGTGGCACGCTAGCTCCACACAGCGACACGGTGATCGAGGAAGGACGGCATGTCATGAGGCTGGTGTCGGCCCGCATCCGACGGCCTGCGTGCGCAGCTATTTAGCTTGCAAAGCAAACAACAGCGGTTCACATGCCCCCGTTGCGGTGCCGAGAACGATCTCCCAAATGCCGACGCGAGTTACGAGTGCTGGCTCTGCGGTGAGCACCGGAAGGTGAAGCCGAAGGCGACGACGGCGAGCAAAGGTTAGCGCCCAAATCCCAACGGCGGTAGCCGGAACGGCAGGGGGCGCACACCGCCCCGGCCACCGGGCTGCCACCGGCGCGACAGGTTGCGCCAGGAGCCGTGCGCCCTGGCACCGGGCGCACCCGGCCCTAGGCGGTGCCGACCGGGGCCGTTGAAAGGCGATGGCTACCACACCTATTACGTCGCAACGCTTGCACGCCCCGGCCTGGCACCACGACTTAACCCCGCAGCCGCTCGCCGGGACGAGTGCCCTAATCATTGGCCCTCCAAGCGACGATGAAGACCTCGATCAACTCCAGGTCGGTCAGCTCGTTTCCGGCAGCGGTCTTGGTTTAGTTGCGGATCGCGTAGCCGATGCTCAGACCTGACACTCTGCGGCCCTTGGTGTTTCGGTAGGCCGACTTGCCGAACTCCTCAATCACGTAGAAGAAACCGCCAGCACTCCCAGCGAACAACAAGAACTAACCCGTGGCTGATACCCAGTGCGCCGCTTCTGCAGGCTCGGTTGCTGCGATGACCAGTTCGTCCCATCGTCCTGGGTGCGCCCGGCGCTCGGCGGGTGTGGCCTGTCAGTCATCCTTCGAGCCAGGCCGGTAGCGACCCGGACTCACCTCGTGGGCCAGCTCCAAGGCAGTGAGGCTGACCAGCCGAAGAGCCGCGACGTCGCTGGTGATGCCGAGGTCGTCAGCCATCTCTTCGGCTGACAAGCCACCTGGCACACCGCGATCAATCAGCCACATCCAAGTGCCGGTCTCCTCGTCGGTGAGCGTGACCTCTGACGACTCCTCCGGAGCTTGGCCGGACTCGTGCGGTCCGAGCACCGGGACTTCCGCGATGGCGTAACGCCGAAACCCGTCGTCGGGTTCACCGTCAAGGGTGAATCCGACGCCCCAGGCAGCAGCCACCGCCTTTAGCTGACGCTCAGCGTCCTCGTAGGTCAAGTGCAGTGAGTTCCACTCGCGGTCGTCGTCAATCTCCAGCTGGGCCAAGAAGAACGACTGGCGGGTCGTGTCGTCGTGTTGATCAGCCATCGTCAGATCCTCTCAGCCTGCTGCGGGCGGTGGGCACTCCTTCGCCCATCGCCGATGACGACGGACTGGTTGTAACTTCAATTTCTTCTTCTCTCACCTGATGGGCTTGCGCCCGTTTCCACGGATGCCGGTCGGCACCGGGGTCTGTGACCGTTGGTCAATCCCCACCACGCTCAGTCACGACTCGTCCAGTTGCTCGATGAGCAGCTCCCGGACCGTCTCTCTGACCCCGGTCACTGCCTCGATGTCCTCGTCCACGAGCCGGTCCACGGATTCGCTCCACGGCTCCACACGGTTGTCGTCGTCGGCGTCGAACCATTCGCGCACGCGCTCCTCGTCGATGTCGTCGACCACCTCCGGATGGCGCTCCTTGATCTGGCGCACCACCGCATCGAAGTCGATCAGGCGTCGGAGTTCGTTCCAGATGAGGGTGTCGAGGTGATCGTCACGAACCTCCACCACATGCTCGTCGAGCACCTCTGGCGGCGGCACCAGCTTCGGCTCGACACCGTGGCCGCTCCAACTCCTCCTCCAACCTCTTCACGATGAAGTCAGCGAGACCCTGGCGGAGAAGGCGTTCAGCTCGACACGGGTGATGTCGTACCGCCCGGGGTGGTTTTCCTGCTCGGTGCCGGTGAACCATTCGAGCGCGTCGGCATCGAGCACCAGGCTGGTGGGCAGAGCGTCCTTGCGGGTGACGGCCTCGGTCTCCAGACCCTCCGCGATGGCCTGCGGCACCGTCAGGCCCAGGTCGATGACATCGACGTTGTGATCGGGCATCCGTGCCGTCGCCTCACCGAGGGTGCGGGCGATGTTGTACCCGTTGATGTCGCCGTCGTGCAGGACGAAGATCGTGATCTCGCGGATCTCCGAGCGGGCCAACAGATCCCGGCATGCAGTCGGCGAGTAGCCATTGCCGTAGATGATGGCTATGTCGTACTTCTGGCCGAGCCGGTAGGCCGCGAGCTGGGCCTGCAGGCCCGACTTCTCGATGTAGAGGATCTTGTCGAACTGCCAGTGTGGCAGCGCGTACGCCTCCACCTCGCGGGTGCCGAGCCGGATGATCTCGCCGGAGTGCGGGTGATGCAGCTCGCCACGCGGCTCGAAATACACGCCCTCCAGCACCCCGTCCTCGTCCTCGCGCTGGTACTCGGGCAGCAGGTCCGTCGCGAAGTAGTGGTACTTCAGCACCGCGTCAGTGCCGATGAGCTTCTGCAGACGCGGACGCACCTTGTAGAACAGCGTGCGGGCGGCGACGACGAGACCCGCAGCGTCCTTGGCATCCGGCAGCACCGCGAAGACGGCCTCCTTGAAGGTCCACTTGCGTCCGGTGGCCGGATTGATCGGCATCACTACGCGGCGATTGACCCCGGTCACTTGGCGGCTCTCCGCCGGCAATAGGTGCGCTGCCGACAGCGCGACGAGCAGAACTTCGCATCGGCGCGGGGGTAGAACTGCGTGCCGCATTCGGGGCCGACAGACCTGAAGAAGTGGTCCGGAATCTCGGTGGTCACACCGGCTGGATCCGCTCGGCGTCGATGTGGGCGTGACGAGGGCACGCAACTCCCCACATCCGGACGCCGGTCTTGCACGGCTTGCCCGAGGAGGCGATGCGCCCACAGGTGGGCGCGAAGGGCCTGGGCAGACGGGCGGTCGGTCGTCGGTATCGGTGCCGCCCACGACATCACCGGCGTAGTCGCGTGGGACTCACTTCCTTCTCGTAGCTCCCCGGCGCGGGTGTGTGGCGGGTGAGGTGTGTGGGGGTGGGGCTTGAGCATGGCACCGAGGTGTTTGCAGAGCAGGTGAGTTCTTCTTGGGAGTTGGTGGTCTCTTCGTGAGGAGTCATGGGCTGATTCCTTCGAAGGGAAAGACCCTCTACGTCCCTCCTCCTTCGGTGAGTGCCACTCCACCCACCCACCCGCGTGACACATAGACATTGGGGGGCATTTCCTATGTGTCATCGTTAGATGACCTAGTAACAGAGGGATCAGAAAGGCTGTAGATGGCAGCCCTCCTACTGGGGGCCTTCGTGGGGTGGGAGTACCAGCCGGGTGAGTGCTGGATGAGCAGTCCCCGTTCGGTGAGGGCCTTGAGCCTGCGATGGACGGTCTTGTAGGACACCCCGGCATGGTTGGCGACATCCCGGACCGGACAGGTGACCTGGGCCATCTCCCGCTTCTCCACCTGGGTGACGACGTACTTCATCAGCCTGGCGTTGATCTCATCCAGGTGATCCACCCCGGCCAGCAGCCGGTCAGCCCAGGCCCAGGCGGTCTCCACCGCAGTGGCCCGCAGATCCTCCAGGGTGTGCAGCCCGTCGCTTCTCAGGTTGGCGGCGGCCTGTTCCCAGGCGTCATCCAGGGACCGCCGGGGGTTGCGGGCCAGTTCATCAAGCTGACACCACAGCCGGTTGGGCATCCACCGGCGGGCACCGTTGATCCGCAGGCAGGTGCGGCCAGTGACCTCAGTGGTGAACTCGGTCTGACTCCAGCCCCGTATCTGGGCGCTCATGGCGATGGACACGAACGCGCTCCAAACCTGGGTGGCAGCGGGCTTGTCGGGGAGACCGAATCTCAGCCGGTCGAAGTGCCCGGTCGGGAGGGCGTGAGCGTACTCGGGCGTGATGCCCGACGCGGCCAGCATGGCTAGGTGGCGGTCGGAGATCATCACGCCACCCGCTGTCGGCCCAGGCCACTAGGATCCCAGTCAGCGCCGGTTGGTTTGGTCGCCTGCTGATCGTCAAGTGGTGGGGTTGCCCCGGTGATCGTCGGATCGCCGGGGCGATCTCTGTCTGGGGGCCTTATCACGTCGCCTGCCTCTTGTTCTGCTTGCGGGCCTCAGGACGCGGTCCCCTGCTCCTGCTCCGCGAGCCACGTCAACGCGCTGGTCCTTTTCCATACCCGACGCCTGCCAAGGGAAAAGCTGGCCGGTCCTACTCCTTTCGAGGCCCAATACCTCCACGTCGAGGCTTTAGTGCCGGTCAACTCCTCTAGATCCTTCGACGTGAAGTACGCGCGCTCTCCGATGACCGCCCGGGCGGCGTTCTCCAGTTCAGTGTGTCGTATCTCGACGATCGCCTCCGCGACTGCATCGGGTCGAGATTTGCGTCCACTTTCACACTCCCTTCTACGTAACCGTCTGCCGGTCAACATCAAGTGTGACCAGCAGTGCTTGCACCTGTCAATACCGAAAAAGTTAAAGTTGCGGATATGGGGAGACAGAAGTGGGCAGACGACCTTTTTGGAAAGAGCGTCAGGCTCGAGCGTGAGCACCGGGGTTGGTCACAGACCAAGATGGCCGAAGCTGTTGTCGGACAAGGAAATCGAACCGATGTACCCGACGACCATCGCCAAGATCGAGGCTGGCAGCCGGTCGGTGCGGATCAACGAGGCAGTGGCCATCGCCGACCTGTTCGAGATCGTCCCTGGACAGCCTGCTGGGCCGCAAGCCGAGGGCCGAGCGGGACCTGGCCTATGCCCTGGGTGCGCTGATGGATGCCGTCTACACGTCGCGCACCGAGTTGCACCGAACCGCCCGCTCACTGCGTGACCGGTTGGAGGACATCCCGTCCGACTTCGCGGGACATGACACGCTCGCCAGCGCATGGTCGTGAAGTGTTCGGTCACCTGGATACGGCGCGCGAGGTGCTGGTCAAGCTGGAGGACCAGCTCATTGCGGACATGGAGCGAGCAGAGTGGCCGAGCACCCGAATCAGAAGAAACCAACCGAGAAGGAGGCCGCAAGAGTGAAGCGCAACCGTAGGGCCGGGGTCGAGGACCGCTGGACCAAGACCGTCCGCGACGAGGACGGCAACACGCAGAAGGTGCCCAGCGCCAGACACGGCAAGGGCCTGCGATGGATGGCCCGCTTTGTCGACGACGAGGGCCGGGAGCAGACCAAGAGTTTCGACCGCAAGGTCGACGCTCAGAGGTGGCTCGATGAGGTCACGGCGGCGGTGGTCACCGGCCAGTACGTCGACCCGAAGGCCGGTCAAGTGACTTTCCGGGACTATGCGGAGCGGTGGCGGGAGATGCAGGTACAGCGTCCCAGCTCGCGGGCGCATGTCGAGACGATGCTTCGCAGACACGCCTACCCGACGCTAGGGGATCGCTGTCTTTCGTCGATCATGCCCAGCGACGTACAGGCGTGGGTGAAGGGGCTGGAGTTGGCCCCGGCCACGGTCGGCGTCATACACGGCATCGTTTCCACGGTGATGAAGGCGGCGATCAGAGATCGGCGGATCGCGTCGAACCCGTGCGACGGGACGAAACTGCCGAAGGTGCAGCGCAAGCAGATCGTGCCGTTGACGACCGAACAGGTGGCGGCGGTCCGCGATGCCTTGCCGCCGCAACTACAGGCGCTCGTCACGCTGGCGGCGGGTACCGGAATGCGACAGGGCGAATGCTTCGGGCTGACGGTGGACCGTGTGCGGTTCCTTGAGCGCACGGTGACGGTGGACCGGCAGCTTGTCACGCTAGCGAGGCAAGCACCATGCCTGGGACCGCCCAAGACGAGGGCAAGTAACCGGACCATTCCCCTACCCCAGGTCGTTGTCGACGCGCTGGCGGCACACCTAGCGGAGTTTCCTGCCGCCCCTGACGGCCTGGTGTTCACGCTGACGGGGAAGCCGATCACCCGATAGGCCTTCGGCCACAAGTGGCGTGCAGCAGTCGAGACGGCGGGGCTTCCGGCTGGGACCGGCTTCCACGCGCTTCGCCACTACTACGCGAGTCTGCTCATCCGGCACGGGGAGAGCGTGAAGACAGTTCAGGCGCGTCTCGGTCACGCCAGTGCGGTCGAGACGCTGGACACCTACAGCCACCTGTGGCCTGATTCTGACGACCGGACGCGGGACGCGATCGATTCGGTGCTCGGATCTACTGCGGACCCACTGCGGACCGAGGCGGTTTCGCCTAGCTGAATGTGCAGGTCAATGGTATAGGGCGAACGAGTTGGCCTGTAAGCCGGATTCTGTTCCTCGCCGCCGCGAACTGTCACGGCGGCGAGGCGGCGACCATCCATCTGGACACACCGTCGCCGGGTGCCTCAAGCGGCCTACCCGCAGGCTCGAGCGAGCAACCCTCGGGCGCCTGCGCGACCGCACCAGGTGCGGCCGTCTTGGCCTTGCTTCGGGTGGGGTTTGCCTAGCCATTCCGGTCACCCGGAATGCTGGTGCGCTCTTACCGCACCGTTTCACCCTTACCACCGCGAGGGTGGCGGTCTGTTTTCTGTGGCACTGTCCCGCGAGTCACCTCGGATTGCCGTTAGCAATCACCCCGCTCTGTGAAGTCCGGACTTTCCTCGGGTCACCTGACGGTGATCCGCGGCCGCCCGGCCAACTCGTCCGCAACATAAACGTACTGCTTCGGGTGCCGATTCCGCGAGCACGCCATACTTGACGCATGGCGCAGGTTCTCCCGGCCCGCTATTTGCTCCGGGCAAAGGATCTGGTCGACGCCCGCTACGCCGAGGCGATCACGGTCGATGACCTCGCCGCGGCGGCCGGGTTGTCGCGGGCGCATTTCAGCCGGATGTTCACCCGGACGTTCGGCGAGTCGCCACGCTCGTATCTGCAGACCCGTCGGCTCGAGCGTGCGGCGGCGCTGCTGCGTTACACGGATCGCTCGGTGGCCGATATCTGCGTGATGGTCGGTCTGCAGAGCGTCGGCTCGTTCACCACCAGCTTCGCCCGGGTGTACGGGCTGCCGCCGGCGGCCTATCGGGCCAGCTTGCCGCCGGCCTCGGTGCATGCCCGGGTCCCGAGCTGCATCTTGAAACGCGATACCCGCCCGTCCGCCGATAGTCGGGTCAAGACAGCACACGGGGAGAAGACGATGGGTGCCGACCGACCGTAGCGTCGGGCTCATGATCAAAATCGCAAGCGCCCACTTGTGGGTACATGACCAAGAAGTGGCACTGAAGTACTGGACCGAAAAGGTCGGAATGGAAGTGCGACAAGACGTTTCGCTGCCCGACCTCGGCAGCACCTTCCGGTGGTTGACCGTCGGACCGCGCGGTCAGGATGACGTGTCGATCGTGTTGATGGCGGTGCCCGGCCCGCCGGTCATGGACGAGGCCACGCGGCAGCAGGTGTTGGACGTGACCGCCAAGGGCTTCGCCGGCACCGTTTTCCTCACCACCGACGACTGCCGGGCCACCTACGAGGAGCTCAAGGCCCGCGGCGTCGAGTTCACCGAGGAGCCGCATGAGATGCCGTACGGCATCGACTGCGGTTTCCGCGATCCATCCGGAAACAGCGTGCGCCTCACACAACTTGCCGAGGTTCCGGCCGTCGGGTAGCGGATCCTAGTCTGACACTCCGATACATGCTACCTTGGGTAACATGTCATCGGCCGATGAATTGACTGTCTCGCCCGATCTGGTGACAGCGGCGATCCAGGCCGCCGAGCGGCACGGCAAGGACGTAGCCGACGTGCCGCTGGGGACGATCGCGCAGGCGGCCGGGATATCCCGCAGCACGCTCGTGCGGCGGCTGAATGGCTCCCGGCAAGCCCTGGACGAGGCGGTGCGCGCGGCCGGGGTCGACCCCGGCGGGCGCCCCGTCCGGGTCCGCGCGATCGAGGCCGGCGCCCGGCTGGTCAGTGACCGCGGCCTGGCGACGGTGACACTCGAGGCCGTCGCCGAGGCCGCGGACTGTTCGGTGCACAGCCTGTATGCGATCTTCGGAACCCGCGACGAACTGTTCGCCGCCATCTACGAGCGCTACAGCCCGTTCAAGGACGTCCTCCGTCTTAGCGCCGACCCGTCCGCGCCACTGGAACACACCGTCGCGGAGTTTTACCGGACGGTGGCGGCCACCCTCACGCGCGAGCCGCGCGTCGCTGCCGCAATGCTGTCGGACTTACTCGGCAACCCGCGCGGCATCGCAGCCCGAATTTTTGCCCGGTACTTCCCGCGGGTGCGGGCCTCGCTGGGCGGCTGGATGGCAACGCAGGTGCAGGCCGGACGGATGCGTGACATTCCGGTACCGCTGCTGATGCAACAGCTCATGGGGCCACTGTTGGCACACGTGCTGATGCGGCCCGCGGTGGCCGGGGAAGTCGACCTGGAGCACGCCTGCTCGGCATTCACCGCGACCTTCCTGCGCGCAGTCGGCACGCAGGGTCATCCCGACAACGCAGGGGAAGGTGGATAGCTCATGCAAAGGTCAACGGCCGCGGCCGCCTCGGCGGCGTTTTTCGTGGTGGCCCCGGGTACGGTTGTGGGTCTCATCCCGTGGTTGATAACCCGTTGGGAGATAACGGGTTCCAGCCCGATGTGGCGGGTGGCGCAGGTGCTCGGTGTGCTGCTGATCGTTGCGGGTCTCATCCCGCCGGTGCACGCGTTCGTCCAATTCGTCAAGGCCGGCGGCACGCCGATGCCGATCGCCCCGACACAGCACCTGGTCGTCACCGGGTTCAACCGGTATGTCCGCAACCCGATGTACGTCGGGCTCATCGTTGCGATCCTCGGCCAGGCCCTGTTGTTCGGGAGTCTCGGGTTGGTGCTGTACGCGGCGGTCGCGTGGGTCATCCCGGCCCTGTTCGTCCGCTTCTACGAGGAACCAACCCTGCTGCGCCAGTACGGCAGCCAGTACGAGGAGTACCGCCGCAATGTGCCTGCCTGGCTGCCGCGGCTGCATCCGTGGATGCCGGGCTTCGAGCACCAACGACGGTGAGCGCAACCGGTAGGGCGGCGACCTACTGGTTCACCACGCTCGTTCTCGCGGCCGAGTGTCTCGTCGGCGGGGTGATGGGCGCGCTGCAGATGTCGCCATTTATCGATACCGCGACCCATCTGGGCTATCCCGCCTATTTCATGTCGATCCTCGGTGTCTGGTACGTGCTAGCCAGTCTCGTCCTGCTGGCCCCCGGCTGGCGCGGCTCAAGGAGTGGGCGTACGCGGGTTTGGTCTTCAACTACACGGGTGCCGCGGCGTCGCATCTGTGGGTCGGCGATGGCGCCGAGACGCTCGTGGCTCCGGTGATTTTCCTCGGGCTGACCGCCGCGTCGTGGGCACTGCGTCCGCCGGAGCGACGTGACTTTCAGCGCGCCGCGGGCGGTGTCACAGGCGGCCGCATGATTGCCTTCTGGATCGCGACGGTGGCCGTCGCGGGCGAACTCGCGGTCGGCGGCGCGTGGGAACTGCTGCGGACCGACTACGTCCGCGACGTTGTCGAGCACCTCGGCGCCGGGGGGTGTCAAGAAGTCGGCGGTGTGCACCCCGTTGTGGTCACCGGCCGTCACCCGCCAGCCCGGGGATTCCTTGACGTAGTTGCACCGTTCACACTCCCCCAGGCCATTCACCGCGCTGGTGGGCCCACCGCGGGACGTCTGTTGGGCGTGGTCGCGATGCCGAATCGGGGCGTCACAATACGGCGTGTTCCATTTGGAAACAGGTGGCTGAATATGAGCCTTCTACGACGTGGCACACACGACGTCGTCTACCCCGAAGAGGTCACCGTCGACGCGGACGGGATTACCAGAACCCGACCCTCCATCGTCGGGGTACCGGCTCGTGCAGTCATCCAGCCGTTGACATCGACAGAAGATGCAGCGGTCGGCGACGAGACGGAGTCGAAGTACAGAATGCGTCTCATCGGATGGCCCGAGCCGCTAGGTGCTCAGGCTCAGGTCGAGTGGCGCGGCAAGCGCTTCGGCGTCGATCCGAAGGTGTACAACGGTTCTCGCCGTACCGCTCACGTCGACTACGTCCTGATCAGAAAGTGATCCGGGTTCAATCGGTGGTGTTGCCTCTGCTCCAGGCAGCACCGCGGGATGTCCAGATCCGTTCGTGGATAGAACGATGTGGACTACGGCATGTATCCGCTGGTGTCGGTTCGTCGGGTCGGTGGCTCCGCAGGGTAGCCCCCAGGAGACTGGCGGGGCTAGCAGGGATGACGGGCACAGGCCGCGAACATACGGTCGTTTCGTGGGTTGAAATTGCCCTCACACCCCGGCCCCGTCGCGATCTTGTCGTCGGCGAGGCGGGGGTGTTCCAGTTAAGAGAGAGACTTTGCAGTGAGAATGATCAAGCTGATTCTGGCCCTGGTCGCGGCACCGTTATCGGTGATAGCCGCAGCCCGCGCCCTCAGTGGCACCTGGGAGATTCACGAGCTACCCGACGACGACGCGCTGTGGTGGACGACGAGGGTACTGACGCATGTTGATTAACGTAGCCCTGCTGCTGCTTTCCGCGCTGTTCGTGCTGCCCCAGTTCGATTGGATCATCGCGTGAGCGGCCGGGCCTGGTCAGGCTAGGAATGCGACCGAGCCGACCGTAGGTCACCGAGCGGCTGAGACTGTGTGTACAGCTAGGACATTTGAGACCGCGACTCCATCGCCACCAACGCCCCGCTCTTCGGGTTCCGGTACAGCCGGCGCAGGGTGGCCCGCGACCGCTTATCGGTGACCGCGGCGCTGACCAGCCCGCGCGCCACGGCCGGGATCGGACCATACCCCTCGACGATGGCCGGCGTGGAATCGCCGCCCAGCAGCGCCCGATCCGACATCACCAGGTGCACCGCCACCGGTTCCGGGGTCTCGGCGGGCCGGCCCGTCACCCGGGCCACCAGCGTGTCGGCCAGACCTGCCCGCGTGAACGGTCGTCGAAGGTGGTGTCGGCGGCGCGGCGCAGCGCCGCATACACCCCCACCCCCGTGGACGACCGGCAGCAGCGCGGTCACATAGGTCATGGTGTCCGGCAAGGCCGATTCCCGCACGATCAACGTCGCGCGCCACTCCGAGAGCGCCCCGCACTCCAGGGCGGCCAGGGTGTGCGGCATCTCCTGCACCAGCCCCCTGGCCAACCCCAGGTGCCGGCCGCCCCGCGCGGGCGAACCCGCCGCGCCAACGCCACCTCACCGGCCACCCCACGGCCGCGCTGCCGGGCCGGCACCCCCGCGGCCGCCTCATCGGCCCGCCGCCACGCATCCAGCGCCGCGGCCGCCCGCGCCTGACCCGCCGCCGCGGCGGACTTGAGCCGTTCGAGCCCGGCGATCTGCCCGATCAACACCGCCTCATCGGCACACGGATCCACGGCGAAGAAACCGGCTGATCCGAACATCTTTCGTATGTAACCGAGCTGCCGACAAAATCTCACGCTCCGGTTCGCCTGCCCGTCTACAAGGAAAGAGGAGGACCAAAGATGACCACCCGACATTCGATAATCGACAGCCCCCTAGGCGAGCTCACCCTGGTCGCCGACAGCGACGCGCTGACCGGCCTGTACTTCCGGAGTCACTGGTACCGGCCCTCGGCGCACACGTTCGGGCCGCGCATCGACGCGGAGTCCGACGATCTGCTCACCGACGCACGCACACAGGTGGCCGATTTCCTGTCCGGTGACCGCACCGATTTCGACCTGCCGATCAGACTGGACGGCGACGACGCACAGCGGCGGGTCTGGGATCTGCTCACCACCATCCCGTACGGCGACACAATCACGTACGGCGAGCTGGCGGCAGCGCTGGCAGACGGCACCACCGCCAAGGAGGTCGGACAGGCCGTCGGGCGCAATCCACTGAGCATCGTCGTCCCGTGCCACCGGGTGGTCGGGAAGAACGGGCAACTGACCGGCTACGCGGGCGGCGTCAAGCGCAAGCAGTTTCTGCTCGAACTCGAAGAGCCCGCCGAGGCGAGGGCGGCGAGGCTGTTCTGATGGCCGCCACGACATGGCGGAGACGTGTCGACTCCGGCGACTGGGACGCAATCACCGCCGAGGTCAACGACTTCGGCGGCGCACTGCTGCCGCGGCTGCTCACACCCTCCGAGACCGAAAACGTCCGTCAGCTCTATCCCGACGATCGCCTGTTCCGCGCGACCATCGACATGCGCCGGTACCGGTTCGGTGAGGGCGAATACCGGTATTTCGAGCGGCCGTACCCCGAGCCGATCGAACAGCTCAAGCAGGCGCTGTATCCGCGGCTGTTGCCGATCGCGCGCGATTGGTGGACCAAACTGGGCCGCACGACACCCTGGCCGGACAGCCTCGACGACTGGCTCGCCATGTGCCGTAACGCCGGCCAGACCAAGCCGACGGCCATCCTACTCAAGTACGGCAAGGGCGACTGGAACGCGCTGCATCGAGACCTGTACGGGGACTTGGTCTTTCCGCTGCAGGTGGTCATCAACCTGAGCGAACCTGGGGTAGACCACACCGGCGGCGAATTCCTTCTCGTCGAGCAGCGCCCGCGCGCCCAGTCCCGCGGTACCGCGACGCTGCTGCCGCATGGCCACGGTTTCGTGTTCACCACCCGGGAGCGGCCGGTCCAATCGACCCGGGGTTGGTCGGCGGCCCCGGTCCGGCATGGCGTGTCTGCGGTGCGCTCCGGCGAGCGCTTGACGCTCGGACTGCTATTCCACGACGCAGCGTGAAGCATGAAGTGCTACACGCTCATTGGTGCCGATGGCGTGCCCTATCGGTCGGAGCGGCCGGGCACCGTCGGAGGTCATCGCGCGACCCGGATTTACGGGCGCCTGGACTGCCCCTCGGCGCTGCGTGCCCTCGACCGCGGCGGTTACGCCGGGCATCGCGTGTTCTTCGCCAACGAAGCCACCGCAGTCGCGGCCGGCTACCGGCCCTGCGCCCGGTGCCTGCCCGACCGATACCGCGTGTGGAAGAAGTGCGCTAACGCCGACGCAGCACGATCACGTTGTCGGTGAGCGTTCCGATTTCGCCGTCGGGTCCAACGGCCTCCCGCTCGACGGCTTCCACCCGGACCTGTTCCCATTCGGCATCGCGGAGGTCCAGCGAGTCGACCACCTCCTCGGCGCTGGGGAATTCATGGTCATGACTCAGTTTCGACGTCCACGGTGGGGCAGCGCCGTGGTCCACAATTATCAGCAGCCCGCCGGGGTCGACCGCGTCGGCAGCTTTTCGCAGCGCCTGAACCCGGTCCAACCGGACGGTGGAATGCAGGAACTGCGCCGACACCAGGTCGAACCTGCCGACCGGGAAGCTGTCGGACAGGTCGTGCTGCTGAAAGTCGATGCTGCCCGGCAGATCGCGGGCTCGCGCGTCATCCGCTGCTCGTTGCAGCGCGATCCCCGAGATGTCGACGGCGACTACCTGCCACCCGCGTTCGACCAGCCAGAGCGCATCCGCCCCCTCCCCGCAACCAAGGTCGAGCGCACGACCGGGTGTCAGCGATTCGGCCACTTCGGCAAGGCGCGCATTGACCCGTCCGCTCCAGACGCGAGCGCGTTCGCCGTAGTGCTCGTCCCAGTGCTGTTGCGCCTCAGACATCCACCTTCTCCCTCCACGCCGGGGCGAGCAGTCCGACGTCCTCGGCCAGCAGGCTCTGCACCACCGCCGTCGCGGCCAGCGAGCCCCCAGCGATCGCCGCGGCCACCTGCGGCATCTGCGCCGTCACGTCACCCGCGGCGAAGACCCCCGGTGCGATCGTCCGGTGCAGTCCGTCGACGCTGACGGGATCCGCCGCCAACGGGGTCGGATCGCCGTAGTCCGCGCCCAGCTGCCGCGCCAGCCGGGAGCGCTGGTGCAGCGTCGTGGCGACCAGCAGGCCGCGCCGCCGAAGCCGACCACCATCGGCGAACAGGATAGCCGCCAATTCGCCTGCGTGGCTGACGAGTTCGGCCACCGGCCGCTCGTCGATCGGGATCCCCGCCGCCGCCAGCCGCAGACGGTCATCGTCGTCGAGGCCGGCCGGGCCGTCGGTGAGCAGCACGACGTCATCGCTCCATCCCCGCAACAGCAACGCGGCATGCACGGCCTTGTCGCCGCGCGCCAACACCGCCAACGGCTGATCCCGAACCTCCCAGCCGTGGCAGAACGGGCAATGGAACACCGACCTGCCCCACAACTCGGCAAGCCCCGGCAGCGGCGGCGGGCGGTAATGCATGCCGGTGGCCAATAACACCCGTCGCGCCCGCTCCCGGTGGCCGTCGCCGAATTCCAGCTCGAAGACGTCGGCCACGCGCTCGCCTGCCACCACCTCGGCGGTGCGCAGTTGCACGCTGGGATATGCGGCCAACTCGCCGCGCCCGGCCGCGTACAGCTCGGCCGGCGATCGGCCGTCATGGCCCAGCACGCCGCCGATACCGTGTGCGGCCAGATTGCTCTGGTCACCGGCGTCGACCAGCAGCGTGCGCCGCCGGGCCCGACCGAGCACCAGGCCGGCGCTCAGGCCGGCCGCACCACCGCCCACGACCAAGCAGTCCCAAACGATGTCCATGTCCCAAGCTTGCGCGCCCTCCGTCAAACTGCCAAGCTCATTTGCCATGCAGGCAAACGGTCCCGAGGACGGCGTCGATCAACGCGTCCGGAGGCGGCTGCGGGAACTGCGCATGCAGCGCGGCCTGACGCTGGAGGACGTCGCCACCAGGGCGCGCATCGACGTCTCGACGCTGAGTCGACTGGAATCGGGTAAGCGCCGCCTTGCGCTCGATCATCTGCCCCGTCTCGCCGAGGCGCTCTCGGTCAGCACCGACGAACTGTTGCGTGGGCCCGACGCCGAAGATCCGCGCGTGCGCGGCGGCTCGCACACCCAGCACGGCATCACCTTCTGGCCGCTGACGCGCCAGGGCCCCGCAGGCGGCCTGCATGCCTTCAAGATCCGGATCAGTGCCCGGCGCCGAAAACCGCCCGCCCAGTTACCCGTTCACGAGGGCCAGGACTGGATATACGTGCTTGCCGGCCAATTGCGTCTGATCCTCGGCGAGCGCGACTTCACCATCAAACCCGGCGAGGCCGCGGAGTTCTCAACCTGGACGCCGCATTGGTTCGGCGCGGTCGACGGGCCGGTCGAGGCGATCGCGATTTTCGGAGCGCACGGCGAACGGGTCCATCTGCACACCTGATTACAGGTACGCGGTCTGATTCACCAGCCGAACCGATGACGCCCCGTCCGGGTAGAACTCGGCAATGCTCAGCGACGCCAGGTCGAGATGCAGCCGGTACAGGATGCCCTCGCCGGCGTCGAGCGCCAGCCGCAGCACCGTCTTGATCGGCGTCACGTGCGACACCACGAGCACCGTCGCACCACCGTGTTCGGCAATGATCCGGTTGCGGGCCCGCCGCACCCGGTGGCTGACGCTGTCGAAGCTCTCCCCGTCGGGCGGGGTGATGCTGGTGTCGCGCAGCCAGCTCCGATGCAGCTCCGGATCGCGTTCGGCGGCCTCGCTGAACGTCAATCCCTCCCAGGCGCCGAAATCCGTTTCGATCAGGTCGTCGTCGACGGTGACGTCAAGTCCCAGTGCCTTGGCCGCGGCCGCCGCGGTGTCGTACGCGCGCTGCAGAGGCGAGGTGATCACGGCGGCAATTCCGCCGCGCTGCGCCAGATATTGCGCGGCGGCGTCGGCCTGCCGGCGTCCCACGTCGGTCAGCGCCGGGTTGCCGCGACCGGAATAGCGGTGCTGTGTCGACAACTCGGTCTGCCCGTGCCGCAGCAGCAAGAGCCGGGTCGGCGTGCCGCGGGCACCCGTCCAACCGGGCGCCGCGGTAGTCGGTGTCTCGGCGGCCTTCGGCGGCTGGGCGGGCACCTCGAGTTCGGCTGCGGCATCCATGGCCTCGTTGGCCAGCCGGTCGGCGTGGGCGTTCTTCGAACGCGGGATCCAGGCGTAGGCGATGTGGTCGAATCGGGTCGACAGCGCCATCGCCTGTTGGTGCAGCGGGACCAGGTCGGGGTGTTTGACCTTCCAGCGACCCGACATCTGCTCCACCACAAGCTTGGAATCCATCGAGACCTCGACGTCGGTGGCGCCCAGCTTCGCCGCCTCCTCCAGGCCCGCGATCAGCCCGCGGTACTCCGCGACATTGTTGGTGGCGCGGCCGATGGCCTGCTTGCTTTCGGCCAGGACGGTGCCGAGATCCGCCGACCACACCACCGACCCGTATCCCGCCGGACCCGGGTTGCCACGCGACCCGCCGTCGGCCTCGACGATAACCTTCACCGATCGAAATCCTTGACACGCAACAGGATTGCACCACACTCCGGGCAGCGCAGGACGTCGTCATCGGCGGCCGCTGAGATCCGCGCCAGCTCGCCGCGGTCGATTTCGATCCGGCAGGCGCCGCACCGGCGTCCCTGCAGAACTCCCGCTCCCGCGCCACCCCGGGCGCGCTGGCGTTCATAGAGCGCGACCAGTTCGGCATCCAACTCCGACACCAGTTCATCACGCCGAGAGACGCATTGATGGCGGGTCTGCTCAATCTCGGTCAGCGCCCCTTCGCGCGACTTCTGGACGCTCGACAGCTCGTTTTGCAGTTCGTCGATGTGTGCCAGTTCGTCGGATTGCTGCCGCTGCAACTCTTCCCGACGTTCCATCACCTCCAGCAGCGAATCCTCCAGATTGGACTGGCGACGTTCCAGCGTATCGAGTTCGTGTTGCAATTCGGCGAGCTGTTTGGCGTTGATGGCTCCCGCGTCGAGCAGAGACCGATCCCGGTCCTCGCGTTGGCGCACGGCGTCGATCTCGGTTTCGAATTTCGCCACCTGTGCGTCCAGATCCTCCAGCGCGATGCGCAGCGCGGCCAGCCGGTCGTTGGCCTCGCGGTGGTCGTTCTGCACGCGCTCGAGCTGTCCCTGCTCGGGCAGATGCCCTGCCCGGTGCGCGATCCTGCTCAGCTCGGCATCGATCTCCGCCAACTCAAGCAGCGAACGCTGTTGTATTACTGCAGCTTTCATGTCCCGCTTCTCTCGACATTCCACGGATCGGTGCGGACCATACAGATCCGCACCGGTAGCGAATCACCGAACTCACCGCGCAAGAGCTCCGCCGCCTGGGTACACCATGGGAACTCACTGGCCCAGTGGGCGACGTCGACCAGCGCCACGTCGGACGCGCGACGGTGTTCGTCGGCGGGATGGTGCCGCAGATCGGCGGTGACGTAGGCGTGCGCGTCGGCGCCGGCGACGACATCGAGCAACGAGTCACCCGCTCCCCCGCACACCGCGACCCTCGACACCGTCGCGTCGGCCTCACCTGCGGCGCGCACCCCCCACGAGGTGGTGGGCAGCGCATCGCACACCCGAGACACGAACGCCGACAACGGCTCCGGGGTCGGCAATGAGCCCACGCGACCGAGCCCCACATTCCCGGGCACCGGCGCCAGCGCGAAGATGTCGAATGCCGGCTCCTCGTAGGGGTGTGCGGCCCGCATCGCGGCGAGCGCGTGGCCGCGCAGGCGAGCCGGGGCGATGACCTCCACCCGTTCCTCGGGCACCCGCTCGACGGTTCCCACGCTGCCGATCACCGGCGACGCGCCGTCGTGCGGCAGGAACTGGCCGGTGCCCGCCACGCTCCAGCTGCAGTGCGAGTAGTCGCCGATGTGACCGCCGCCGGCGGCAAAGATCGCTTCGCGCACCGCGTCGGCGTATTCGGCGGGCACGTAGACCACCCACTTGTCCAGATCGCGCCCGGCAGGTAGCGGTGCGAGCACCTCGTCGACCTCGAGTTCAAGCGCCTCGGCCAGCGCATCGGACACCCCGGGCGATGCGGCGTCGGCGTTGGTGTGCGCGGTGAACAACGCACGCCCGGTGCGGATCATCTGGTGCAGCAGCGCGCCCTTGGCGGTGCTGGCGGCCACGGTGTCGACGCCGCGAAGCAGCAGCGGGTGATGGGCCAGCAGCAACCCGCGATCGGGTACCTCGGCGACGACGGCGGCGGTGGCGTCGACGGAGATCGTGATCGAGTCGACGGTCTCGTCCGGGTCGCCGCAGACCAGGCCGACCGAATCCCACTCCTGCGCCAGGCCCGGCGGGTACGCCGCATCCAGCACGTCGATGACGTCGGCCAGCCGTGCGCTCACCGCAGTACCTCGGCGATCCCCTCGACCAGCACCGGCCACTGCGGGCGCACCGCGGCGCGCAGGAACTGGCCGTCCAGGCCAATGAAGGTGTCGCAGCGACGCACCGCAATGCCCCTGCTGTCCAACCGTTTTCGTATCAACTCGGCGTCGGGCACGGCAATCAGCAGAAACGGTGCGGTGCCGTCGACGACGTCGAGGCCGAGCGCCTTCAGGCCCGCGACCATCTCGGCGCGCAGCGTCGTCAGCCGCCGGGCTCCCAGGTCGACCTCGGCCACCGCCTCCGGCGAACTGCACGCCGTGATCGCCTCCAGTTGCAGGGTGCCCAGCGGCCAGTGCGCGCGCCTGGCCGTGAGCCGGTGCAGCAGGTCCGCGGGGCCCAGGGCGTAGCCGACCCGTAGCCCGGCCAGCGACCAGGTCTTGGTCAGGCTGCGCAACACCAACACGTCGGGCAGCGCCTCGCTGGCCAGGGACGCCGGCTCGCCCGGAACAGCGTCGGCGAAGGCCTCGTCGACCACCACGATGCGCCCGGGCCGGCGCAGGGCGAGGATCTGCTCGCGGGTGTGCAGCACCGCGGTCGGGTTGGTCGGATTCCCCACCACGACGAGATCGGCTTCGTCGGGCACGACCGCACCGCTCAAGCCGAACGGCGGTGGCAGTACGACGTGGTGCAGCGGCACCCCGGCAGCCGCCAACGCCGCCTCCGGCTCGGTGAACGACGGCGCAATGAGCGCCACCAACCGCGGGCGCAGGTTGGCCAGCAGCGCGAACCCTTCGGCCGCCCCGGCCAGCAGCGCGACCTCGGCGGTGGCGCGCCGGTGCCGGGCCGCGACGGCCCGCACGGCTCGGCGTTCGTCCTCGGCACTCGGGTAGCGCCCCAGGTCTCTCAGCCGGGCCGCAAGCCGGTCGACCAGCCAGGACGGGGGCTCATCGGCCCGGACGTTGACGGCGAAGTCCAGCATGCCGGGACCCGCGGCCACGTCGCCGTGGTAACGCGCGGCCGCGCGCGGTTGATCCCCGGGTCGCTGCGCTCCTGCCCGCCGGGGATCACTCGCCACATCACGACAGTAGTGCGCGGGTCGCGGCTCCTGCTGGGCGGTCGACCACCGACGTCGGGGACAATGGAATCGTGATGCAGGCCTGCCCGCAGTTGGTGATCTTCGACCTGGACGGAACCCTGACCGACTCCGCCCGCGGGATCGTGTCCAGCTTTCGCCATGCGCTCGGTGAGATCGGCGCCGCCGTACCGGACGGCGATCTGGCCAGTCGGATCGTCGGGCCGCCGATGCATCACACGCTGCGTGCGATGGGGCTGGGTGACAACGCCGACGCGGCGATCGCCGCGTACCGAGCCGACTACACCACGCGCGGCTGGGCAATGAACAGCCTCTTCGACGGCATCGCAGAATTGCTTGCCGACCTGGACGCCGCCGGTGTGCGGCTTGCGGTGGCCACCTCCAAGGCGGAGCCGACCGCGCAGCGGATCATCGCGCACTTCGGGCTCGATCAGCATTTCGAGGTCGTGGCCGGCGCCAGCGTCGACGGTTCCCGCGCGAGCAAGGCCGACGTGGTGGCGCACGCGCTGGCCCAACTGGGGCCGCTGCCCGACCGGGTGCTCATGGTCGGCGACCGGTCCCACGACGTGGAGGGCGCCGCCGAGCACGGCATCGACACCGTGGTGGTCGGCTGGGGTTATGGCCACGCCGATTTCGACGAGCCCGACGCCGTCGCCGCGTTGGCCCACGTGTCGACGGTCGACGACCTGCGCGAGGTGCTCGGTGTCTGACCACCGGAGAGCAGGAGCGAAGCGATCCGGGGATGATCCCCTGCACGTCACATTCATCTGCTCGGGCAACATCTGTCGCTCGCCGATGGCCGAAAAGATGTTCGCCCACCAGATCAACCAGCGGGGCCTGTCCGACGAGGTGAGGGTCACCAGCGCGGGAACCGGGGGCTGGCATATCGGCGACGGCGCCGACGACCGGGCCAGCCATGTGCTGCGCGCACACGGCTATCCGGCCAGCCACCGCGCCGCGCGGATCGACGACGAACACCTGTCGGCGGACCTGGTGGTGGCGCTCGGGCGCAATCACGCCCGGATGCTGCGGGAGATGGGCGTCGCTGCCAACCGGATTCGGATGCTGCGGTCATTCGATCCGCGTTCGTCGGCCCATCCGCTCGATGTCGAAGACCCCTATTACGGCACGCAGGAGGATTTCGAGGAGGTGTTCGCGGTGATCGAGGCCGCGCTGCCCGGCCTGCACGACTGGGTGGACGAGCAACTCGCCGGCCGGGGAATCGCAAGCTGATGCGGCGCTGGGCCTTCCTGCTGCGGCCGGGTTGGCTGGCGTTGTTCGTCGTGGTTATCGCGTTCGCCTACCTGTGCTTCACCGTGCTGGCCCCGTGGCAGCTCGGCAAGAACACCAAGACCTCGCGGGAGAACGCGCAGATCTCGCATTCACTGACCTCCGATCCGGTTCCGGTGACCACGCTTCTGCCACAACAGGATTCGTCGGCGCCGGACGACCAGTGGCGACAGGTCACGGCCACCGGACACTATCTGCCCGACGCCCAGGTGCTGGCCCGGCTGCGGGTTGTCGATGGTGAACCGGCGTTCGAGGTGCTGGTCCCGTTCGCCGTCGACGACGGCCCGACGGTGCTGGTGGACCGCGGATACGTGCGACCCGAGCAGGGCTCGCGGGTGCCCCCCATTGCCCCGCCGCCGGACGGGACCGCGACGATAACGGCGCGGTTGCGCGATTCCGAACCGGTCCGCGAGGGTAAGGACCCTTTCCGCCAGGATGGCGTGCAACAGGTGTATGCGGTCAACACCGCGCAGATCTCGGCCGTCACGGGCGTCGAGCTGGCCGGCTCATATTTGCAGCTGGTCGGGGATCAGCCCGGCGGCCTGGGTGTTATACACCTGCCGCACCTGGACGCCGGACCGTTCCTGTCCTACGGGATCCAGTGGATTGCGTTCGGCATCCTCGCCCCGATCGGGTTGGGTTATTTCGTGGTCTCCGAGATCCGCCAGCGCCGACGGGAAAAGGCCAGCCAAGAGGCGCCGCTCACCGGCGAGGAGAAACTCGCCGACCGCTACGGCCGGCGGCGCTGAGCGACCGCTACGGCCGCCAGCACGGCCGCCACCTGCACCGCGCGCGACAGCCGCACCGCCCGGCGCAGATCCGGGATTTCGGGGATTCGGCCGTCGCCGAGGGTTGGCCGGATTTCGAGCTGGTGGGCATACTGCGTCGGCCCGCCGAGCCGCACACCCAACGCTCCGGCGAACGCCGCCTCCACCACCCCGGCGTTCGGACTGGGGTGGCGGGCCGCGTCGCGACGCCAGGCGCGCACCGCGCCCGCGGGTGAGCCGCCCACCAACGGTGCGCACGCCGTCACCAGCAGCGCCGTCACCCGTGCCGCGACGAAATTAGCCGCATCGTCGAATCGGGCTGCGGCCCAACCGAATCGGGCGTATCGCGGTGAGCGGTTGCCGATCATGGAGTCCAGGGTGTTGGCGCCGCGGTAGACCAGCACCGCCGGCACGCCGCCGACGGCGGCCCACAGCAGCGGCGCCACCTGCGCGTCGGAGGTGTTCTCGGCGACCGACTCCAGCGCCGCTCGGGTCAGCCCGGCGGCGTCCAGCACCGCCGGGTCGCGCCCGCACAGCGACGGCAACAGCTGCCGGGCCGCGCCGACGTCTGCGCCTTCCAGCAGGCCCGCCATCCGCTCGCCGGTGCGGGTCAGCGATGTCCCGCCCAGCGCAACGTACGTCGCCGTGGCCGTCACCGCGGCCGTCCACGCCGGCCCTCGTCGCGCGGCGAACCGCTCGGCGGCGACTCCCAGGACACCCAGCGTGCAAAGCAGCCCACCGGTGTGCACTACGCCCGCCGAGCGGGCGTCGGAGTAGGTCACCCGCTCCAAAGCCGCTGCGCCGCGGCCGAACAGGGCCACCGGATGCCCGCGCCGCGGGTCGCCGAGCAGCAGGTCGGCGAAACAGCCCGCCACGATGCCCGCGGCGCGGCCGCGACACATTGGCGCAAACACTTCGGGAGCGTCTCACAAGGTGGTCTACTCGAAGCCATGGGGCTGGGTCCACCACGGCGACCGACCCGCGTCGCCGATTTGCTCAACCCGGCGGCGGTGTTGCTGCCTGCGGCGAACGTGATCATGCAGCTGGCATCGCCGGGCGTGGGCTACGGCGTGCTGGAGAGCCCGGTGGACAGCGGCAACGTCTACAAGCATCCGTTCAAACGGGCGCGCACCACCGGCACCTATCTCGCCGCGGCCACCATCGGCACCGATGCCGACCGTGCGCTGATCCGCTCCGAGGTCGACAGGGTGCACGCCCTGGTCCGGTCGAAGTCGTCAAGTCCGGTGTCCTACAACGCATTCGATCCCCGGCTGCAGCTGTGGGTGGCCGCCTGCCTGTACCGCTACTACGTCGACCAGCACGAGTTCCTGTACGGGCCGCTCGACGACGAGGCAGCCGACGCGGTCTATCAGGACGCGAAGAAACTGGGCACCACACTGCAGGTCCGCGAGGACCTGTGGCCACCCGACCGCATCGCCTTCGACGAGTTCTGGAAGCGCTCGCTCGACGAACTGCGCATCGACCCGCCGGTGCGCGCACACCTTTACGGCGTCGCCGCGATGGCATTCCTGCCGGCGCCGCTGCGTCTGCTGGCCGGTGCGTTCAACCTGTTCGCGACGACCGGCTTTCTGCCCGTGGAGTTCCGCGCGCACATGGCGCTGCCGTGGAGCGCGGGCCAGCAGCGCAGGTTCGAGTGGTTGTTGACCGCGCTGCGGGTTGCCGATCGCGTCATTCCGCGGCAGGTCTGGATACTCGGCTACGAGCTCTACCTGCGGGATATGCGATCACGCGCCCGGCGCGGCAAGCGGGTGGTGTAGGCAAGCACGGTCGAACCAATCCGCCGCCCGGCTCATGAGTAAACCGCCGCATGGACTATCGAAACGTGAGGAACTGTGACGCATACCGCGCTATCTCAAATCGTGTTAACGCGATGAGAACACCGCCGGGTATCTGGGCGCTTCTGCCTTCTGCGAAGAATCGATTCCAAAATCGCGGGCCCATCGGCCTCTACGAGACTCTATCCAGCTGAGCCGTCAGCTGGACCCTCAGCTGGGCCCTCAGCTGGGCCGCCAACTGGGCCGAACGGTTTCGTGATGCTGTCTACAAACGTCTTCGGCCCCTCCGTCACGAAGTCGTTGACGCTGCCTACAAACCTTCTCGGTCCCGATTTGATGCCGTCTACAAACGTTTGCGGCCCCTTCGTCACGAAGTCGTTGACGCTGCACAAAAAAGTCGGCGAGCAACTGACCGTGCTAGGGGGCCGCCGCCGCGGGCGCAGCCATGGCGAGGCCGATGCCGCCGATTAACCCGGCGACAATCAGGATATGTTTCATCGTTTCTCCATTGTTCATGGTTCTTGCGGTTTGCGAGCGAGCACAGCTAATGCAGTCTAGCGTTGCCGGCCGCAACTCGCACTACTTTTCTAGACCGTGAATAGCCGGTGTGTGCTGGTCCGTTTTAAGCGTCGCGCCCCATCCGCGAGCGGCAACCCAGATGCGCTCTCGGCAAAACTCAAAGCGGTCAGCGCCCACAGGCGGCCGGACTGGAGTACCAGGTCAAATGCGGCAAGCTGGCTACCGGAAAGCCTTTGCTAAAACCCGGGGGTAGCGTCAGTTCCGCCCGTACACCGCGGCTTGAATTGAAGCCGATCGCCGGGTATTCGAAACGACGCGCGAGTGACTGTTGCGGAGCTGGGGCTGGCGTGGCTAGAACGGCGCGCGGCCCCCATGAAACCGCCGGCCTGGCCGCCGTGAGGGGGTGCGTGGACATGGCGCTGCCGTGGAGCGCGGGCCAGCGGAGCAAATTCGAGTGGTTGTTGACGGCGCTGCGGTTTGCCGATCGCGTCATCCCGCGGCAGGTCTGGATTCTGGGCTAAGAGCTGTACCTGCGGGATATGCGATCACCCGCCCGGCGCGGCAAGCGGGGTCGTATAGTCCCGCTCATGGCGACCCTCCCTGCGCTTAACCATGTCGCGGTCACAGTGCGTGACGTCGAAGTCAGCGGCCCCTGGTATCGCGCACTGATCGGCGCCGACCCAGCCCTCGACGAGCACACCGACGCCGGATTCCGCCACATCGTTTGGCTACTCGACGGCGGTGCCTTGTTCGGCATCCACCAGCATGACCGGCCATTGGAGAACGAGCCGTTCAGCGAGTTCCGGGTGGGCCTGGACCACGTGAGCTTCGGGTGTGCGAACCGCGACGAACTCGAGAAGTGGCTCGGCCGGCTCGACGAGCTTGGCATCGAGCACGGCGGCATCGTCGATGCGCACTACGGCTCGGGCCTGAGCTTTCGTGATCCAGACGGGATCGCGTTGGAATTCTTCGCGCCGCCGACCCCGTGAACGGATTCTCCCCAAGCCCAGGGACGCGCTAATCGAGCACGAAGGTGACGAGCATGTTGACGCGGTAGGCGACAATCTCCCCGTTCTCCACATCCACCGACTGCTCCTTCATCCAGGCCGACGTGACACCACGCAGCGTCGCGTTGGCCCGAGCAATGCCAGACTTCACGGCGTCTTCGAAACTGGTGTCGGACCTTGCGCTGATCTCGGTGACGCGTGCGACGGTGCCAGACACGATGACCTCCCAGAGTCGATGTTGGATCGGACGATCCCAGACCGTGACCATTTAACTCCGGCCGCGACAGATGATTGGAACCTTCGGCAGGGTGGGCGTGGACGGTATCGAACCGCCGACCGCTGGTGTGTAAAACCAGAGCTCTACCACTGAGCTACACGCCCGTGCGCCGGAGGCTACACGCCGGCGACGTGCGACCGGAAATCCCGTCGGTCAGGCCTTAAGCGCCGTCAGAGCGTCGGTCCACATGCTCTGGTCGCGCGGCTCCCCCGGCTGTTTCATCTCCGCGAACCGGATGACGCCGGAGCGATCCACCACAAAGGTGCCACGGTTGGCGAAGCCGGCGTCGGAGTTGAACACACCGTAGGCCTGGCTGACCGCTCCGTGCGGCCAGAAATCGGAAAGTACCGGAAACGTGAAGCCGCTCTCCATGGCCCAGATCTTGTGGGACGGCGACGCACCCACCGAGATTGCCAGCGTCTGGGTGTCGTCGTTCTCGTAGTCGGGCAGATGGTCGCGGATCTCGTCGAGCTCGCCCTGGCAGATGCCCGTGAACGCGAGCGGGAAGAACACCAGCAGCACGTTCTTGGTGTCCCGGAAGTCGCTGAGGGTGACCGGCTGGTGGTTCTGGTCGCGCAGGGTGAAATCCGGCGCGGGGGTGCCGACGTCCAGCATCAGCGCCTCCCGGCTGCCTTGGACTTCGGCTGCACGAGGCGGCTCGCGCTCCAGTCGCTGAGGTTGGCCGACGAAGTCTGCATCAGGCCGGCGGTCGGCGCCGATTCGGCGATCTCGGCGGGATGCACGTGCCCGGGCTTGCCGGTCTTGGGGGTGACGACCCAGATCACACCGTCGTCGGCCAGCGGCGTGATGGCGTCCATCAGCCGGTCGACGAGATCGCCGTCGCCGTCGCGCCACCACAGCAACACGACGTCGATGACTTCGTCCGCGTCCTCGTCGAGCAGCTCACCGCCGCACGTCTCTTCGATGTCAGCCCGGATGTCGTCGTCGGTGTCCTCGTCCCAGCCCAACTCCTGCACAACCTGATCTTTTTGGATGCCCAGCTTTCGGGCGTAGTTCGGGGCGTCCGCCGCCGCGACCACCGTCGGTCCTCCTTCAGCCTCGTAGGTGCTCGGCCCTATCGTCGCACGCCGCGGGGTGTCAGCTGGCCCCTGGCGGTCAGGTTCGTCAATAAGAGGCGTCGCACAGGGTAAGCGCGACGCTTCTCGAGTCGTTCAGATTGGTGGCGGCGGCGTTGAATTCCTCCGGCCCGACGTTGCGCGTGATGGCGGCCGCGACCCCCCTGGCCGCGTCGACCCAGGCGGTGAGTGCGTCCCGCAGCTCCGGGACCAGCTCGTCGGACATGCTGCGGCCGACAAGGTCGGCACTCCGGTTAAGGGAGTCGATGGCCGGGACGGCCCTCGACTGCGCATCGGAGGCGTTCTCGTTCATCGACTTGACAAAGCCGTTGACCGCGGTGATCGCGTCGACGCTGCTTGAGCTCAGTGCCTCACACGAGGTGTGGATCGCCTGGGTCGTCAGGGACTCCTGGCGCTCGGATTCACGCGCGCTCGAGGAAGCGGCCGACTCCTCAAGCGACGCCGACACCGATGCCTGGTATACCGGGGCCTCTGCGGCGTCGACCTTGGCGGTGCCCTGCGTGACGCTGCTACATCCCACGATGACCATCGCCAGCGCAGCCAGGCTGCCCATCACCAGGGCGGCGATCCGCAGCGCCGGCGCCCCGAACAGCCAACCGGTCAGCACGGTCTGCAGACGTTACCGGTTCAAACCGCTGATCGCCGGATCATTCCATCAGCCACCCCCAGCAGTGCATTTGCGGCACGATAGGAGCACGATAGGGGTTGCCACGAGCACCAATACCGCCAACCGAGGAGCGGAAGTTGACCACCGAGTTCGTCCGCCAAGACCTGGCCCAAAACTCCGGCACCGCAGCCGAACCCGACCGGGTGCGGGTGATCCGCGAAGGCGTCGCGTCGTATCTGCCCGATATCGACCCCGAAGAGACCACCGAGTGGTTGGAATCGTTCGACGCACTGTTGGAACGGTCGGGGCCGGCGCGGGCGCGTTACCTGATGTTGCGGCTACTGGAACGCTCGGGCGAACAGCGGGTCGCCATTCCCGCCCTCACCTCCACCGACTATGTGAACACCATCCCGACCGAGCTGGAGCCGTGGTTTCCCGGCGACGAGGATGTCGAGCGGCGCTACCGGGCGTGGATGCGGTGGAACGCCGCCATCATGGTGCACCGGGCGCAGCGCCCGGGAGTCGGTGTGGGCGGCCACATTTCGACCTATGCGTCCTCGGCGGCGCTCTATGAGGTCGGCTTCAACCACTTCTTCCGCGGCAAATCCCACCCCGGCGGCGGCGACCAGATCTACATCCAGGGCCACGCCTCCCCGGGCATCTACGCCCGCGCGTTCCTCGAGGGCCGGCTAACCGCCGACCAGCTCGACGGGTTCCGCCAGGAACACAGCCACCCCGGCGGCGGGCCGCCGTCCTATCCGCACCCGCGGTTGATGCCGGACTTCTGGGAGTTCCCGACGGTGTCGATGGGCCTGGGCCCGATGAACGCGATCTATCAGGCGCGGTTCAACCACTATCTGCACGACCGGGGCATCAAGGACACCTCCGATCAGCATGTGTGGGCGTTCCTCGGCGACGGTGAGACGGATGAGCCGGAAAGCCGCGGGTTGGCCCACGTCGCCGCGCTTGAGGGCCTGGACAACCTGACCTTCGTCATCAACTGCAACCTGCAGCGCCTCGACGGCCCGGTGCGCGGCAACGGCAAGATCATCCAGGAGCTGGAGTCGTTCTTCCGGGGCGCCGGCTGGAACGTCATCAAGGTGGTCTGGGGCCGCGAATGGGACGCGCTGCTGTACGCCGACCGCGACGGCGCGCTGGTCAATCTGATGAACACCACGCCAGACGGCGACTACCAGACCTACAAGGCCAACGACGGCGCCTATGTGCGCGAGCACTTCTTCGGCCGCGACCCGCGCACCAAGGCGCTGGTGCAGAACATGTCTGACGCCGATATCTGGAACCTCAAGCGCGGCGGGCACGACTACCGAAAGGTCTATGCCGCCTACCACGCGGCGGTGGAGCACAAGGGACAGCCCACCGTGATTCTGGCCAAGACGATCAAGGGCTACACGCTGGGCACCCACTTCGAGGGCCGCAACGCCACCCATCAGATGAAAAAGCTTGCCCTGCAAGATCTCAAGGACTTCCGCGACATCCAGCACATCCCGGTCAGCGATGCGCAGCTGGAGGAGAACCCGTATCTGCCGCCGTACTACCATCCCGGCCCGGAGGCGCCGGAGATCCGGTATCTGCTCGACCGCAGGCGTGCTCTGGGCGGCTTCCTCCCGGAACGTCGCACCAAGTCCAAAGCGTTGACACTGCCCGGCCGCGACACCTACAAGGCGCTCAAGAAGGGTTCCGGGCAGCAAGAGGTCGCCACCACCATGGCAACCGTGCGCACCTTCAAGGAACTGCTGCGCGACAAGGAGATTGGCCCGCGCATCGTGCCGATCATCCCCGACGAGGCCCGCACGTTCGGCATGGACTCGTGGTTCCCGTCGCTGAAGATCTATAACCGCAACGGCCAGCTGTACACGGCCGTTGACGCCCAACTGATGCTGGCGTACAAGGAAAGTGAAATCGGCCAGATCCTGCACGAGGGCATCAACGAGGCCGGGTCGACGGCGTCGTTCACCGCGGCGGGCACGTCGTATGCCACGCACAACGAGCCGATGATCCCGCTCTACATCTTCTATTCGATGTTCGGGTTCCAGCGCACGGGTGACGGACTCTGGGCGGCGGCCGATCAGATGGCCCGCGGTTTCGTGTTGGGCGCCACCGCGGGCCGCACGACGCTGACCGGTGAGGGGCTGCAGCACGCCGACGGACATTCCCTGCTGCTCGCGGCGACCAACCCGGCGGTGGTTTCCTACGACCCAGCGTTCGCCTACGAGATCGCCTACATCGTGGAAAGCGGTCTGACCCGTATGTACGGCGAGGACCCGGAGAACGTCTACTTCTACATCACCATCTATAACGAGCCCTACGTCCAGCCCGC
The DNA here is from genome assembly GCA_963799495.1 of uncultured Actinomycetota bacterium. Lineage (GTDB taxonomy): Bacteria > Actinomycetota > Actinomycetes > Mycobacteriales > Mycobacteriaceae > Mycobacterium. The sequence continues at coordinate 40,554 of CAWCXH010000021.1, read as the reverse complement.
CGAACCGGAGGGCCTCGACGTCGAGGGCCTGCTGCGCGGCATCTACAAGTACCGGTCCGCGCCCGAGAAGCGCACCCACGTCGCGCAGATCCTGGCCTCCGGGGTCGGCATGCCCGAGGCAGTGCGCGCCGCCCAGCTGCTGGCCGACGAATGGGACGTAGCCGCGGACGTGTGGTCGGTGACCAGTTGGGGTGAGCTCAACCGCAACGGCGTGGAGATCGAGAAGGAGCGGCTGCGTCATCCGGAGCGTCCGGCCGGCACGCCGTACGTGACCAAGGCGCTCGCCGATGCCGCGGGGCCGGTGGTGGCGGTGTCGGACTGGATGCGGGCGGTGCCCGAGCAGATCCGGCCGTGGGTGCCCGGCACTTACATCACGCTGGGCACCGACGGGTTCGGGTTCTCCGATACCCGCCCGGCCGCCCGGCGCTACTTCAACACCGACGCCGAATCGGTCGTGGTGGGGGTGCTCGAAGGGCTGGCACGCGACGGCAACGTCGACCAGTCGCTCGCGGTCGAAGCGGCCAACAAGTACCGGATCGACGACGTGATGGCGGCCGACGTCTCGTTCAAGGACACCGGCAGCGCATAGCGCCGGCCGCATTTGGAGGAATCCGCCAGAAGTATGGCGTAGCTTTTAGGGATGCCCGACAATCGGTTCATCCCGCCGGCGTCCACGCTCGAGGTGCTGGAAACCGTTCCAGACTCGGTGTTGCGGCGGCTGAAGCAGTACTCAGGGCGGTTGGCCACCGAAGCTGTGCACGCCATGGAGGATCGGTTGCCGTTCTTCGCCGATCTCGAGGCGTCGCAGCGGGCCAGCGTGCATCTGGTCGTGCAGACCGCCGTGGTCAATTTCGTCGAGTGGATGCGCAACCCGCAGAGCAACGTCAGCTACACGGTGCAGGCGTTCGAGGTGGTGCCCCAGGACCTGACGCGCCGCATCGCGCTGCGTCAGACCGTCGAGATGGTGCGTATCACCATGGAGTTCTTCGAGGAGGTGGTGCCCCTGCTGGCTCGCTCCGAAGAGCAGCTGACCGCGCTGACCGCCGGGATCCTCCGGTACAGCCGCGATTTGGCGTTCGCCGCGGCGACCGCCTACGCCGACGCCGCCGAGGCCCGTGGTGCCTGGGACACCCGGATGGAAGCCAACGTCGTCGACGCCGTGGTCCGCGGGGACACCGGACCCGATCTGCAGTCGCAGGCGGCCGCGCTGAACTGGGACGCCACCGCACCCGCCACCGTCGTCATGGGACTGCCGCAGCCCGGCCGCGCCGACCTGGCAGGTGAGGACGTCCACGACGTCGCCACCCGACACGGGCGAGCGGCGCTGTCGGATGTGCACGGGACCTGGTTGGTGGCCATCATCTCCGGGTCGCTTTCCCCGACCGACAAGTTTCTCGCCGAGCTGCTCGGTGCGTTCGCCGACGGTCCGGTGGTGATCGGGCCCACGGCGCCGACGCTGACGGCGGCCCACCGCAGCGCCACCGAGGCGATCGCGGGGATGAACGCCGTCGCCGGCTGGAGCGGGGCGCCGCGGCCGGTTTCGGCCCGCGAACTGCTGCCCGAGCGCGCGCTGCTGGGTGACGCGACGGCCATCGCCGCGCTTGATACCGAGGTGATGCGGCCGTTGGCCGACGCCGGTCCGGCGCTGAGCGAAACGCTCGACGCTTACCTGGACTCCGGCGGCGCGATCGAGGCCTGCGCACGCAAATTGTTCGTACATCCAAACACCGTCCGTTACCGGCTCAAACGGATCGCCGACTTCACCGGTCGCGACCCCACCCTGCCACGAGACGCCTACGTACTACGGGTGGCTGCGACCGTCGGTCGTCTGAGCCGTCAGGCGGCACATTCCAGCACGTCAAACGCCGCCGCCGAACACGCCGCGGCGGCCCAACCGGCACCCTAGGGCGAGCAGTGTGAGGTGTAACACATCGCGGAGAGGTCTCGATGGAGTCGCATCACATGCCGTTTTGTGGGCTTTCCACAAAAACATAAGACAAGGTTCATAATCTCTTACACCGCGCAAAACCGTCTTCACAGTGTTTTCTTAATCCCGTGCCTCTTAGACCAGTGCTTGCTTTGCTTGCTCCCGGACAGGGATCGCAGACCCCCGGCATGCTCGCCCCGTGGCTGGAACTTCCCGGCGCCGCTGAGCGTGTGTCCTCGTGGTCTTCGGCCAGCGGACTGGATCTGGCCCGCCTGGGCACCACCGCGACCGCGGAGGAGATCACCGACACCGCCATCACCCAGCCACTCGTCGTCGCGGCGACCCTGCTCGCCCACGAGGAGCTGACCAAGCGCGGCCTGCTGACGGATGCCGAGGCGGTCGTTGCCGGGCATTCGGTGGGTGAGATCGCCGCCTACGCGATCGCCGGCGTCATCTCCGCCGACGACGCCGTGGCGCTGGCCGCCACCCGCGGCGCGGAGATGGCCAAGGCCTGTGCGGTCGAGCCGACCGGCATGGCCGCGGTGCTCGGCGGCGACGAAGCCGAGGTGCTCAGCCGCCTGGAAGATCTCGACCTGGTCCCCGCGAACCGCAATGCGGCCGGTCAGATCGTGGCCGCCGGTGCGCTGTCCGCGCTGGACAAGCTGGCCGAGGATCCGCCCGCCAAGGCGCGGGTCCGTCCACTGGCCACCGCCGGCGCGTTTCACACCCGTTTCATGGCGTCGGCCCTGGACGGCTACGCCAGCGCGGCGCAGGGTGTCGCCACCTCCGAGCCCACCGCCAAGCTGCTGAGCAACGCCGACGGCCAACCGGTGGCCTCCGCCAGCGACGCCATGGACAAGCTGGTCTCCCAGCTGACCAGGCCGGTGCGCTGGGATTTGTGCACCGAGACGCTGCGTGCACACAACGTGACCGCGATCGTCGAGTTCCCGCCCGCGGGTACCCTCGCCGGAATCGCCAAGCGTGAACTTCGGGGGGTTCCGACGCATGCCGTCAAGTCCCCCGCTGACCTGGACGGGCTGAGCGAGCTCTAGCCAGTACAACCGCATATATCGAACATCCGAAAAAAGCTCCGAACAGCGGAGTGCAGTAACAACCAATAATGAAGGAGCCACCGTGCCCGCCACTCAAGAAGAAATCATCGCCGGCCTCGCCGAGATCATCGAAGAGGTCACCGGCATCGAGCCGTCCGAAGTGACCGTCGAGAAGTCGTTCGTCGACGACCTGGACATCGACTCGCTGTCGATGGTCGAGATCGCCGTGCAGACCGAGGACAAGTACGGCGTGAAGATTCCGGATGAGGATCTCGCCGGCCTGCGCACCGTCGGTGACGTCGTCTCCTACATCCAGAAGCTCGAGGAAGAGAATCCCGAAGCTGCCGAGGCGCTGCGGGAGAAGTTCGCCACGGAGAACAAATGACCAGACCTTCCACTGCTAACGGCGGTTTCCCCAATGTTGTGGTAACCGCCGTCACGGCGACGACGTCGATCGCGCCGGACATCGAGAGCACGTGGAAGGGCCTACTTGCCGGCGAAAGCGGTATCCACGTACTCGAGGACGAGTTCGTCACCAAGTGGGACCTGGAGGTGCGGATCGGCGGGCACCTCAAGGAGTCCGTCGACGACCACATGGGCCGGCTGGACATGCGGCGCATGTCGTACGTCCAGCGGATGGCCAAGCTGCTCGGCGGCCAGATCTGGGAGGCCGCGGGCTCGCCCGAGGTCGACCCTGACCGGTTCGCGGTCGTCGTCGGCACCGGCCTCGGTGGTGGCGAGAAGATCGTCGAGACGTATGACCTGATGAACGAGGGCGGGCCCCGGAAGGTGTCGCCGCTCGCCGTTCAGATGATCATGCCGAACGGCGCCGCCGCGGTCATCGGTCTGCAGCTGGGGGCCCGCGCCGGGGTCATGACCCCGGTGTCCGCCTGTTCATCGGGCTCGGAGGCCATCGCAGGCGCTTGGCGGCAAATTGTCATGGGTGACGCCGACATCGCCGTCTGCGGCGGCGTGGAGGGCGGCATCGAGGCGCTGCCGATCGCGGCTTTCTCGATGATGCGTGCCATGTCGACCCGCAACGACAACCCGGAAGGCGCTTCGCGCCCGTTCGACAAGGATCGCGACGGGTTCGTGTTCGGCGAGGCCGGCGCGCTGATGGTCATCGAGACCGAAGAGCACGCCAAGGCGCGCGGCGCGACTCCGCTTGCCCGGCTGATGGGTGCGGGCATCACGTCGGACGCCTACCACATGGTGGCGCCGGCACCGGACGGCTTGCGCGCCGGCCGGGCGATGACGCGCTCGCTTGAGCTGGCGGGCTTGTCCCCCAAGGACATTGACCACATCAATGCCCACGCGACGGCCACCCCGATCGGTGATACGGCCGAGGCCAACGCGATTCGCGCGGCCGGATGTGAGCATGCCGCGGTGTACGCGCCGAAGTCGGCGCTCGGTCACTCCATCGGAGCGGTCGGTGCGCTGGAGTCGGTCCTGACCGTTTTGACCCTGCGGGACGGGGTAATCCCACCGACACTGAATTACGTGACACCCGATCCGGAGATCGATCTGGATGTCGTTGCGGGCGAACCCCGCTACGGCGAGTACCAGTACGCCATCAACAACTCCTTCGGATTCGGCGGGCACAACGTCGCGCTGGCCTTCGGGCGCTACTGAGCGAGAGGAACCGACGCAGCGATAATGGCAGGGCTGACTACGGGGAACGGCTTCCCGAACGTGGTCGTCACGGGTATCGCGATGACGACTGCCCTGGCAACCGACGCGGACAGCACCTGGAAGGCGCTGCTGGACGGACAGAGTGGAATCCGCAAGCTCCACGATCCGTTCGTCGAGCAGTACGACCTTCCGGTCCGCATCGGTGGCCATCTGCTCGAGGATTTCGACAGTGAGCTGACGCGCGTGGAGCTGCGGCGGCTGTCGTACCTGCAGAAGATGTCCACGGTGCTGAGCCGGCGAGTCTGGCAGAACGCCGGCTCACCGGAAGTCGACTCCAGGCGGCTGATGGTGGCGATCGGCACCGGCATGGGCTCCACCGAGGAACTCGTCTGGGCATACGACGACCTGCGCGCAAAGGGCCTGAAGGCCGTTTCCCCGCTGGCCGTCCAGAAGTACATGCCGAACTCGCCGGCCGCCGCGGTCGGGCTGGAACGCCATGCCAAGGCCGGGGTCATCACGCCGGTGTCGGCCTGTGCGTCGGGCTCCGAGGGCATCGCCCACGCGTGGCGGAGCATCGTGCTCGGCGAGGCCGATATCGCGATCTGTGGCGGCGTCGAGACGAGGATCGAGGCGGTTCCGATCGCGGGGTTCGCCCAGATGCGCATCGTGTTGTCCACCACCAACGACGACCCGGCCGGTGCGTGTCGACCCTTCGACAAGGACCGGAACGGTTTCGTGTTCGGCGAGGCGGGCGCGCTGATGGTCATCGAGACCGAGGAGCACGCCAAGGCTCGTGGCGCCACCATCCTCGCCCGGCTGATGGGTGCCAGCATCACCTCCGACGGCTACCACATCGTGGCGCCCGATCCCAACGGTGAGCAGGCCGGGCACGCGATGACGCGAGCGATCCAACTCGCCGGCCTGACCCCAGACGACATCGACCACGTGAACGCGCACGCCACCGGCACCAGCGTCGGCGACGTGGCCGAAGGCAAGGCCATCAACAACGCGCTGGGCAGCCACAAGCCGGCGGTGTACGCGCCGAAGGCGGCGCTGGGCCATTCGGTCGGCGCGGTCGGCGCGGTGGAGTCCATCCTGACCGTGTTCGCGCTGCGCGACGGCGTCGTGCCGCCGACACTGAACCTGCGCAACCTGGACCCGGAGATCGACCTGGACGTGGTCGCGGGGGAGCCGCGATCCGGCAACTATCAATACGCAATCAACAATTCGTTCGGATTCGGCGGGCACAACGTCGCACTCGCCTTTGGCAAGTACTGACTTACTAACCCACAGGAGACCTGCTATGACGATCACCGTCCCCGAAGCGGTCAGCGAATCGCTCGATCCGCGCGATCCGCTGCTGCGCCTGAGCGCGTTCTTCGACGACGGCAGTGTGGAACTGCTGCACGAACGCGACCGCTCGGGCGTCCTCGCCGCGGCCGGGACGGTCAACGGACTGCACACCATCGCATTCTGCACCGACGGCACCGTCATGGGCGGCGCCATGGGTGTGGAGGGCTGCCGCCACATCGTCAACGCCTACGACACCGCCATCGAGGAACAGAGCCCGATCGTGGGCATCTGGCACTCCGGCGGCGCGCGGCTGGCCGAAGGTGTGAAGGCGCTGCACGCGGTCGGCCTGGTCTTCGAGGCGATGATCCGGGCGTCGGGCTACATTCCGCAGATCTCGGTGGTTGTCGGCTTCGCGGCCGGCGGCGCCGCCTACGGTCCCGCCCTGACCGACGTGGTCGTGATGGCGCCGGAGAGCCGGGTGTTCGTCACCGGTCCCGACATCGTGCGAAGTGTCACCGGCGAGGACGTCGACATGGCGTCGCTCGGCGGTCCGGACACCCACCACAAGAAGTCCGGTGTGTGCCACATCGTCGCCGACGACGAGCTCGACGCCTACGAGCGTGGCCGCCGCCTGGTCGGATTATTCTGCCAGCAGGGCCATTTCGACCGCAGCAAGGCCGAGTCGGGCGACACCGACCTGCACGCGTTGCTGCCTGATTCCCCGCGCCGCGCCTACGATGTGCATCCCTTGATCGACGCGCTGCTCGACGACGATGCGCCGTTCGACGAGTTCCAGGCGAAGTGGGCGCCGTCGATCGTGGTCGGCCTGGGCCGGCTGGCCGGGCGCACGGTCGGGGTGCTGGCCAACAACCCGTTGCGCCTCGGTGGCTGCCTGAACTCCGAAAGCGCGGAGAAGGCAGCACGTTTCGTGCGGTTGTGCGACGCGTTCGGTATCCCGATGATCGTCGTGGTCGATGTGCCCGGCTATCTGCCCGGGGTCGACCAGGAATGGGGCGGCGTGGTGCGTCGCGGCGCAAAACTATTGCACGCGTTCGGCGAATCCACCGTTCCGCGGGTCACGCTGGTGACCCGCAAGATCTACGGCGGCGCCTACATCGCGATGAACTCGCGCTCGCTCAACGCCACAAAGGTGTTCGCCTGGCCCGATGCCGAGGTCGCGGTGATGGGCGCCAAGGCGGCGGTCGGCATCCTGCACAAGAAGAAGCTGGCCGCCACGCCGGCCGAGGAGCGCGAAGCGCTGCACGAGGACCTGGCCGCCGAGCACGAGAAGCTCGCGGGCGGCGTGGATTCCGCCATAGAGATCGGTGTGGTCGACGAGAAGATCGACCCCGCACACACCCGCAGCAAGCTGACGCAGGCGTTGGCCGTGGCCCCCGCCCGCCGCGGCCGCCACAAGAACATCCCGCTGTAAGTTCTCAGGACGTGGCCTGGCCGAGACCGAGCAGGTTGCCCTCGCTGTCGCGGAACCAGGCGCCGCGCTCGCCGCGACCTTTGCTCGGGTAGTTGCCCGGTATGTCGACGATGCCGTTGACCATGGGCAGCCCCGGCATGTCGAACTCCTCGAAAATGACACCGCGGGTACGCAACTCGGCCATCTCGGCTTCGATATCGTCGACACTGAACGCCATCTGGGTGAATGTCCCATCCGAGGAACCTGTGGACGTGAACAGGCAGAACACCCCGGCGGCGCACACGTAGCGCAGACCGCCGTCGCGCTCCTCTGCCGGCTGCAGGCCCAGCTTTTCCTCATACCATCGGCGCGCGCGCTCCAGATCCTGGGCGGGCAGCCGGGTCTCCACACGCGCATCGGCCAGACTCATCGCAAACCTCCCCTTTCTACGCCGAGCAGACGCAGAATCCCGGCAGTGCGATTCTGCGTCTGCTCGCGCGGGAACGCTAGCCCACTCGGGCGAGAAACTCCTCGGCGACGCTGACGACCCGGGCGCGGTCGGCGGCGACCAGGCCGATCCGGGTGCGGCGGTCCAGGATGTCGTCGACGGTGAGCGCCCCCTCGTGGGTCACCGCGTACTCGAATTCGGCTCGGATGACGTCGATCCCGTCGGCCACCTGCTGGGTCGGGCGCTCGCAACTCGCCGTGGCAATCACATTCGGCGCCTCGGCGCCGTACCGCGCAACCAGCGACGTTGGCATATCGGCCGGAGACCGCAACGTGGCCACCGGATTCGCCGGTGCGCCGACCAGCGGCAGGTTCCGGGTACGGCAGTCTCCGGCGTTCAGCCCGCGCAGCGCGACCGCCCGGTCGAGGACATCTTCGGCCATATGCCGGTATTCGGTCAGCTTGCCGCCGATCACGCTGATGACACCCGACGGCGACTCGACGACCGCGTGCTCGCGCGAGACGTCGGCCGTACGGCCTTCGCCGGTGTCGATGAGTGGCCGCAGTCCGGCGTAGGCACCGATGACTTCGTCGGGTCCCAGGGCGGCAGCCAGCGCGGTGTTCACGGTGTCCAGCAGGAACGAGATCTCACCTGAAGTGGGTTCTGGCACATCGGGTATCGGACCGGGCGCGTCCTCGTCGGTCAATCCGAGGTACACCCGCCCCAACTGTTCGGGCATGGCGAAGACGAATCGGTTGATCTCGCCCGGGATGGGGATCGTCAGCGCCGCAACGGGATTGCCGAACGACTTCGCGTCGAACACCAGATGGGTTCCGCGGCTTGGCCGTAGCTTGATCGACGTGTCCACCTCGCCCGCCCAGACGCCGGTGGCATTGACGACGGCGCGGGCCGCCACGTCGAATGACTCCCCCGAGCGCTGATCGGTCAGCCGTACCGAGCCGCCGGTGGCCTGCGACGCGGCAACACGGGTGAGGATGCGCGCGCCGTGCTGGGCCGCGGTGCGCGCCACCGCGGTGACCAGGCGGGCGTCGTCGATCAACTGCCCGTCATAGGCGAGCAGCCCGCCGGTCAAACCCTCGCGGCGTACCGCGGGCACCATGGCGGCGGCCTGCTCCGCGGAGATCCTCCGGGACCGGGGCAGGGCCGACGCCGGCGTGCCGGCCAGCCGGCGCAGCCCGTCGCCGGCCAGAAATCCGGTGCGCACCAGCGCCCGCCCGGCCCGGCCCGTGTTCGGCAGCAGCGGGACCAGCTGCGGCATCGCCTTGACCAGGTGAGGGGCGTTGCGTGTCATCAGGATTCCGCGCTCGACGGCGCTGCGCCTGGCGATGCCGACATTGCCGGTCGCCAGATACCGCAGACCGCCGTGCACCAGCTTGGAGCTCCACCGGCTGGTGCCGAACGCCAGATCGTGCTTTTCGACCAGCGCCACCGTCAGCCCGCGGGACGCGGCGTCCAGGGCGATACCGGTGCCGGTGATGCCGCCGCCGATCACGATCACGTCGAGCCTCTCGCCGTCGGCCAGTGCCGCCAGCTCGACGCTGCGGCGGGAGGCGTTGAGTGCTGTGGAGCCGGTCATGGCTTCAGGTATCCGTTCAGGCAGTGGGCCAGTTCGAGCGCGAGCGCATCGGCATCGAGGATGGGCTCGACGATCTGCGCCGACTGGACGGTCGACTGGGTGATCAGCAGGCACATCGCGGCGAGCTGGCGCGGATCGCCGGCGCGCACGCTGCCCTCGTCCTGTGCCGCCTTGATCTCCGCGGCGACGGCGTCGATGAGGATCTGTTGGCTGGTGCCCAGGCGTTCGGCGATGTAGATCATCGCCAGTTCGGGCGCCGAGTGCAGCACCGAGGAGATCACGTCGTCGCGCCGGATGTGTTCGGCCACCGCGACGATCCGCTGCACCAGTGGCTCGCGGCCCACGCCGCGGCTCGGCGCCTCGTGCAGCACATCGGTGATCCGCGCGGTCAACAGCGCGGCCAGGATCGAGCGGGTGTCGGGCCACCGGCGATAGACGGTCGGGCGGCTGACCCCGGCCCGCCGCGCGATCTCGGCGAGCGTCACCCGGTCCACCCCGTAGGCGGCCACGCAGCTCGCCGCGGCGTCGAGGATCCGGTCGCCGATATCCGGCGAATCGTCGTTACTGATTGACAGCATCTGTAATACTGTAACGCATGACTCGTCCGGATGAGCAACAGTCCGCGCTTCTGCCGCCGATGAAGTGGAACGCGTGGGGCGACCCGGAGGCGGCCAAGCCGCTGTCCGACGGGATCCGCGCCCTGCTGAAACAAGCCCTCGGCGTCGAGGACTCGCCGACCGCCGAACTCGAGCTCAAGCGGGTGCAATTGCGGCCTTCGGCGCTGTCGGCGACCGATCGCGGTGCGCTGGCGGCGATCGTCGGCGCCGCCCACTGCGTCGTCGACGACCGGGACCGACTGTTGCGCGCCGGCGGCAAGTCCACCCTTGACCTGCTGCGACGCAAAGATCCCGGCGTCCAGGACGCGCCCGACGCGGTGCTGCTGCCCGGCGACGAAGATGAGATCGCCGAGATCCTGCGGTACTGCGCGCAGCGCAGCATCGCCGTCGTCCCGTTCGGCGGTGGCACCAGCGTGGTGGGCGGCCTGGATCCCATCCGCGGCCAATTCAAGGCCGTGGTTTCGCTGGACCTACGGCGCTTCGACCAGTTGCACGCGCTCGACGAGATCTCCGGCGAGGCCCAACTGGGCGCCGGTGTCACCGGACCGCAGGCCGAACGCCTGCTCGGCGAGCACGGCTTCTCGCTCGGCCACTTCCCGCAAAGCTTCCAGTTCGCCACCATCGGCGGCTTCGCCGCGACCCGGTCGTCGGGCCAGGACTCGGCCGGATACGGGCGTTTCAACGACATGGTCCGCGGACTGCGTGCGGTGACACCGGCCGGGGTGCTCGACCTGGGTCGCGCACCGGAGTCCGCCGCGGGACCCGACCTGCGGCAACTGCTGATCGGCTCCGAGGGAGTGTTCGGGATCATCACCCGGGTGCGGCTGCGGGTGCACCCGGTTCCGCAGTCGACCCGCTACGAGGCGTGGTCGTTCCCCGACTTCGCCACCGGCGCCGACGCCCTGCGCGCGGTCACCCAGACCGGGACCGGGCCGACCGTCATCCGGCTGTCCGACGAGGCCGAGACCGGGGTCAACCTCGCCACCACCGAAAGCATCGGCGAGCAATCCATCACCGGCGGTTGCCTGGCCATCACGGTGTTCGAGGGCACCGCGGCGCACACCGAAAGCCGGCACGCCGAGACCCGGGCCGTGCTGGCGGCCCACGGCGGCACGTCGCTCGGCGAGGCGCCGGCGCGCGCCTGGGAGCACGGCCGCTACGGCGCGCCGTACCTGCGCGACTCGCTGCTGTCCGCGGGCGCGCTGTGCGAGACGCTGGAGACCGCCACGAACTGGTCCAACATCGGCGCGCTCAAGACCGCCGTCACGGCGGCGCTCACCGACGCGCTCGCCGAAACCGGCACGCCCGCACTGGTGCTGTGCCACATCTCGCATGTGTATGCCACCGGCGCGTCGCTGTACTTCACCGTCGTCGCCGGGCAGCGCGGCAACCCGATCGAGCAGTGGCGCAAGGCAAAGGCCGCCGCGTCGGATGCGATGGTGCGCATCGGCGCCACCATCACCCACCACCACGCCGTGGGTGCCGACCACCGGCCGTGGATGCGCGACGAGGTCGGCGATCTCGGGGTCGAGGTGCTGCGGGCGGTCAAGGCGACGCTCGATCCGGCGGGAATTCTCAACCCCGGCAAGCTGATTCCATGACCGGCGGCCCGATGAGTCGGCGCGAGATCGGCAGCGTGACGGTGCTGACCAATCCCGCGTCGGGTCATGGGAACGCGCCGCACGCGACCGAGCGGGCCATCGCACGATTTCAGCAGCGCGGCGTCGACGTCATCGAAATCGTCGGCAGCGACGCCGAACACGCGCGCCGACTGGTCGATGATGCGCTGGACCGTGGCACCGACGCGGTGGTGGTGGCCGGCGGCGACGGCATCATCTCCGTCGCCCTGCAGGCGTTGGCCCTCGGCGACGTTCCGCTGGGTGTCATCCCGGCCGGCACCGGTAACGACCACGCGCGCGAATACCGGTTGCCCACCGGCGATCCCGAGGCCGCCGCCGACGTCGTCGCCGACGGCTGGGCCGAGACGGTCGATCTGGGCCGGATCCAGGACCGCGGCGGGGTGGACCGGTGGTTCGGCACGGTGATGGCCGCCGGATTCGACTCGCTGGTGAGCGACCGGACCAACCGGATGCGCTGGCCGCACGGCCGGATGCGCTACAACCTGGCGATGCTCGCCGAGCTGTCGAAGCTGCGGCTGCTACCGTTCCGGATGACGTTCGACGACGGTGACGAGATCGCCACCAACCTGACCCTCGCCGCGTTCGGCAACACCCGAAGCTACGGCGGCGGCATGCTGATCTGCCCCAACGCCGATCACAACGACGGGCAACTCGACATCACGATGGTGCATTCCGCGTCACGAACCAGGCTGATCCGGTTGTTCCCCACCGTGTTCAAGGGCACCCATGTCGACCTCGAAGAGGTGACGACGGCCCGGGCCCGCTCGGTCAGCGTGGGCTCCCCCGGTATCAACGCCTACGCCGACGGGGAATTCGTGTGTGCACTACCGGTGCGGGTATCCGCCGTCCCTGCCGCGCTGCACATCCTTTGCCCAAACGGACAAACGGGCGCATAAGTTCGAGTGGATCGCGCCTTATTGTCGATCTCGGCGCAATGGTCCCGTTCCGAACGACGTCGTAGTCGAGGGTGGCAGTCCGATGCATGCCGCGCTCGTTTGGATCCGCCCACGGCGCGAGCGCTTCGGCCACAAACTCGTGGAATTCGTCGCCTTCAGGCGCGACTTCCATGACCGACAGCGCGCACCCGCCGGGCGGCGGGTGAACGCCGCTGGCTAACCCACCCCGCGGCTGAGCCAGCTCTCGCCCGGATCGCCGCCGCCCCGGTAGGGCTCCAGCGCCTCGTCCCACGCGGTGCCCAGCACCGAATCCAGTTCGGCGGCAAGGGTGTCCGCGCCCTCGGCCATCAGCCCCCGCAGCCGCATCTCCCCGACCATGACGTCGCCGTTGGCGCTCATCGCGCCACTCCACAGGCCCAGCTGTGGGGTGTGGCAGAACCGGTGCCCGTCCACTCCGGCGCTCGGATCCTCGGTCACCTCGAAGTGAAGCACGGACCACGAGCGCAGAGCATTGGCGAGCTGCGCCCCGGTGCCGACCGGTCCAAGCCAGTTGGTGACCGCGCGCAACTGACCGGGCATCGCCGGCTGCGGCGTCCACTTCAGGTTTGCCCTCGCCGACAGGGTCGACGACAACGCCCACTCGACGTGCGGGCATACCGCCGCGGGTGAGGCGTGGATGTAGACCACGCCCGTCGTCGCGTCGGCGAATTGGTTCGACGCACGCATCTGCTGCTCCTTCGGCTCCACGAGGGACGTCTTCCCCAACGACCTGGTGAATTCAGAGGATGCAGTTGTGTCGTGCGTGTCTATTGTGCCTTGTGAGGCCCGTGTTGCGCTAGTCTGCGCCGAATTCTCTCAGCACTTCGTCAGACAACGCGGGCATGCGCGGATACGCCCACTCGCCGAAGTTGCGGCCGGTCAGCACGATCAACGCCAGATCCGCGTCGGGATCGACCCACAGAAACGTCCCTGACTGGCCGAAATGACCGTAGGTGCGGCCCGAATTGTTCGACCCCGTCCAGTGCGGCGACTTGCCGTCGCGGATTTCGAAGCCGAGTCCCCAGTCGTTGGGCCGCTGCACGCCGAAGCCGGGCAGCACCCCGTCCAGCCCGGGAAACTGCACGGTGATGGCCTCGCCGTGCATTTGCTGCGACACCGTCGACGGCCGCAGCAGGTCCCCGGCGAAGGCGGCCAGGTCGGCCACCGTCGAGGTCGCGCCGAACCCCGCGGCCGGCGCGCCGCCCTCCAGCGCGGTGTCGGTCATGCCCAGCGGTTCGAACACCGCCTCGGCCAGGTACTGCCCGAACTCGATATCGGACGCCCGCTGCACCGTCTCGGCGAGGACCTCGAAGCCGTAGTTGGAGTACACGCGGCGCTTGCCGGGCGCCGACATCGCCTCGGCGGAATTCATCGACATCCCCGACGCATGCGCGAGCAGGTGCCGGATCGTCGACCCCGGCGGGCCGGCCTCGGTGTCGAGGTCGACCACGCCCTCTTCGATCGCGATGTGCGCCGCCCGGGCGACGAGCGGCTTGGTCACCGACGCGAGCGCGAAGCGGTGCCGGGTGTCGCCGGCCTGCGCCAGCACGCCGGACGGCCCGACCACCGCGGCGGCGGCGGTCCGGACCGGCCAGTCGGCTATGGCATCCAGCGCGCTCATTGCGCTGGACTTTACTTCCGGGCCACGTAGTAATAGTTCAACGGGTCCGACTCGATCTCGTTGAGCGCGACTTCGGTGAATCCGGCATCGGTGAGCATCGACGTGGCCAGCTGACGGCCCCATACCGTGCCCAACCCGGCGCCGTCGAGCCCGAGCGACACACTCATGCAGTGCATCGTCGAGACGGTGTACAGGTACGGCGCCAGCGGAACCCCGATGTTGTCCTCCAGCCGGCTCGATCCCTTGATGTCGACCATCAGGAAAGTGCCGCCCGGGCGCAGCGCCCGGTGGATGTTCTCCAACACACGCGCCGGCTGGGCTTGGTCGTGGATCGCGTCGAACGCCGTGATCACGTCGTAGGCGTCGGCCACATCGAGTTCGGCCACGTCGCGGGCAACGAACGTCGCGTTGGCGAGGCCGAGCCGCTGGGCCTCCGCCCGGCCGGTGGTCAGTCCTTCCTCGGAGAAGTCGACGCCGGTGAACCGGCTGTCCGGAAATGCCTGCGCCATCAAGTTGATCGCATATCCACTGCCGCAACCGATGTCGGCGACGTCCGCGCCGGCGCGCAGTCGCTCCAGCAGACCGTCGACCAGCGGCAGGATGACGTCGATCAGGGCGGCGTCGAACACCTCGCCGCTCTGCTCGGCCATCAGCGTGTGGAATCGCGGATAGTCGCTGTACGGCAAGCCGCCGCCGTGGTGGAAGCAGTCGATGACCTTCTGCTCGACCTCAGCCAGCAGCGGGATGAACTGCGCCACTCGGGCCAGGTTGTCGGGGCCGGCGGCGCGCGTCAGCGCCACCGCATGTTCGCGCGGCAGCGAATACGTATGTGCCGCGGGGTCGTAGTCCACGATCTGGGCGGTCACCACACCGGCGAGCCACTCCCGCACGTAGCGTTCGTCGAGCCCGGCGGCGTCTGCGATCTGGGCACCGGTGGCCGGCGGGAAGTCCGCCAGCGTGTCGAACAGTCCGGTCTGGTGGCCGATGCTCAGCAACAGGGCCACGCTGGCACTGTCGATAGTGCCGATGATCCGTTCGGCGAACTGCTGCGTGGGCGCATCCTCGAGTGTCGTCATGGGAGCAACGCTAGGCCGGGGCCGGTACGGAACGATATCGGGCGAACTATGTAAATTCCCCGCCGCCACGTGGTGCGAATGATGCAGTGCAAGCTATGTCAGGGCGTTGTTCTGGTGCGCCCACGCCGCCGCCGCGGTGCGCGATGAGACCCCGAGCTTGGTGTAGATGTTAGCGAGGTGTCGCCCGACCGTCTTTTCGCTGATGAAGAGCTGGTCGGCGGCTTGCCGGTTGGTGGCGCCGCCGGCGATCTGCCTGAGGATCTCGATCTCCCGTTTGGTCAGGCCGCCGGGCGAAGTGGGGCCGCCGACCTGGGCGGGCTCGACGCCGAGTTGGCGGTAGATGTTCTCCGCGGTGGCGGCGTCGGCGGCGGCCGCGTCGTCGTCCCCGAGCGCCCGGTGGGCGATCGCCGTCCATTCGTAGACCTGTGCGGTGTCGTACCGCGACTGCTGCGTCCGGTACTCCCGCAGCGCCGACTGCAGGGGCTCGAGAGCCTCGGCATGCTGCCCCCGGCGCACCAGGACCGCGCCGCGGGCATGGGCCGCCCATGCGCGAAATCCTGGGGTGTCGAATGCCTCGGCGCCGGATTCCAGTTCGCCGCAATGCTGTTCGGCCTCGTCGAGCGCGTCGCGCGTCAGCGCCACCTCGACGGCGCCACGCAGCAGCCGCATCCGGCCGAGCCGGTCCTCGGATGCCAATGCGACCCGCAGATCGGTCCACGCGGTCTCGCTGTCACCCGTCTGGCAGCGCAGCAGCGCCTCACCGGGCTGCGGCTCGATGCCGAGCGCACGCGCCCGGCTGAACGCCGCAAGCGCGCCGTCGCTGTCACCGCGGCGCCTGCGCACCTCGCCGAGTTGGTAGTAACCCTCGCCCGCGGCCCAGCCGTTGACGTCCTCCAGCGCGCGGCTGGCGGCGATCAGCCGGTCCTCGAGCACGCGGTAGTCGTCGGTGTTGGCCTTGACCTGCAACCGGTGCACGTCGCACACGCCGCCGTAGGTGGCGGACGCGGCAAAGTCGTTGCACCAGCGCTCCATCGAAGCCGTCCACGCCCGCATGCGTGGCAGGTCGGCGAGCCGATGGCATTGGTTCAGCACGACGCAATAGATGTCTCCGGCCCAGTCGATGGGAACCTGATCGGCCAGCACCGGAAGCATCGCCTCGTCGATCAAGCCGTAGGCCTCGGCCATCCGGCCGTCAAGGATCGCCTGCAGAGCCTCGGCCACATGGCAGAGCGCCGTCACCGCGGGGGTGTCGAGCCGTCCACACATATCCCGCAACGTCTGCACCCGATGGGCCAGCACCTCCGAGGACTCCCGGGTCATCATTGCCACGAGCGCGTCCAGATAGGCCAGGTATCCGTGGGTCGTCGCCTCGGGTGCGCCGTCGAGCAGGCGGCGGGCCCGGTTCATCCAGCCCGCCGCGATGTTGAGGTCGCCGCGGGTGAGCCACGCCAGGGCGAGGTCGACGGCCTTCATCGCCGCCGACGGCGGGTCGGTGCGGGCCAGCTGGGTGAACACCCGCTCGGCGACGCGGACCGATTCCTTGCCCCGGCCCAGCCGCCAGGCGGCCGCGGCCAGCGCGTCCAGGTCGTCGGTACTCAGCGGAATGTCGTCGCCGGCCCGCACAAAGGCCTCGTAGGAGGCATGCCAGTCCCGCCGGACGTGCGCGCTCCGCGCCGCCACCAGCAGATCGGTGTGAGGGTCTACACGGGTTTCCATCTCGATCGCTTCTACGGTTATCTCGGACACCGATAGGTTGTAGTCCATGAGTCAGACAGTGCGCGGCGTGATTTCACGGAAGAAGGGTGAGCCGGTCGAGGTGGTGGATGTGGTGATCCCCGACCCGGGACCGGGCGAAGTGGTGGTGGACGTGGTCGCGTGCGGGGTCTGCCATACCGACCTGACCTACCGCGAGGGCGGCATCAACGACGAATATCCGTTCCTGCTCGGCCACGAGGCCGCCGGCACCATCGAATCGGTGGGCCAGGGCGTGACGGCGGTCGAGCCCGGCGACTTCGTGGTCCTGAACTGGCGTGCGGTGTGTGGCCAGTGCCGCGCCTGCAAGCGGGGCCGCCCGTGGTACTGCTTCGACACGTTCAACGCCTCACAGCCGATGACGCTGACGGATGGGACCGAGTTGACGCCCGCCCTGGGTATCGGGGCGTTTGCCGACAAGACGCTGGTGCACGAGGGCCAGTGCACGAAGGTCGATCCGGCCGCCGATCCCGCCGTCGCCGGGCTGCTGGGCTGTGGCGTGATGGCCGGTCTGGGCGCTGCGATCAACACCGGGGCGGTGGGCCGCAACGACACGGTCGCGGTGATCGGCTGCGGCGGTGTCGGTGACGCCGCGATCGCCGGCGCCCGGCTGGTCGGTGCGCGGCGGATTATCGCCGTCGACACCGACAACACGAAACTGAACTGGGCTCGCGATTTCGGCGCCACGCACACCGTCAACGCTCGCGAGTTCGACGTCGTCGAGACCATTCAGGACCTCACCGACGGTTTCGGGGCCGATGTGGTGATCGACGCCGTCGGCCGGCCGGAGACCTGGAAGCAGGCGTTCTACGCGCGCGATCTAGCCGGAACCGTTGTGCTGGTGGGTGTTCCGACTCCCGATATGACGCTGGAGATGCCGCTGATCGACTTCTTCTCGCGTGGCGGCTCGCTGAAGTCTTCGTGGTACGGCGACTGTCTGCCCGAGCGGGACTTCCCAACCCTGATCAGCCTCTACCTGCAGGGCAGGCTGCCGCTGGAGAAGTTCGTATCCGAACGCATCGGCCTCGACGGGATCGAAGAGGCGTTCAACAAGATGCATGCCGGTGAGGTGCTGCGCTCGGTGGTGATGTTGTGAACGGGAGGCCGATAGAGCGCGTCGTCACACACGGGACCTTCGAACTCGACGGCGGCAGTTGGGAAGTCGACAACAACATCTGGGTCGTCGGCAACGACTCCGAGGTCGTGGTCTTCGACGCCGCCCACGACGCCGGGCCCATCGTGATGGCGGTCGGCGGTCGTCACGTGGTGGCCGTGGTCTGTACGCACGGGCATAACGACCACGTCACGGTCGCGCCCGAACTGGGCGAAGCGCTGGACGCTCCGGTGCTGCTGCATCCCGCCGACGATGTGCTGTGGCGAATGACCCACCCGGACAAGGACTTCCGTGCCGTGGACGATGGCGACACGCTGCACGTCGGCGGTATCGAGCTGCGCGCGCTGCACACCCCGGGGCATTCGCCCGGATCGGTCTGCTGGTACGCGCCCGACATCAAGGCGGTGTTCAGCGGCGACACCCTGTTCGAGGGCGGACCGGGTGCGACCGGGCGGTCGTTCTCCGACTTCCCGACGATCCTGGAGTCGATATCCAGCCGGCTCGGCGCGCTGCCCGGTGACACCATCGTCTACACCGGCCATGGCGACTCCACCACCATCGGCGACGAGATCGTGCACTACGACGAGTGGGTCGCCCGCGGCCACTAGCCCACTGGATCCCCTCCCTCGCGAGCGCGCGCGTTTGTACGTCGACACGCCGGAAATTGGCGTACAACCAGGGACGCTCGCGAGCGGTGAGCGTGCGTCGTCAGCTGTTGAGGATCCGGCGCTTCTCCGCCTCGAATTCATCTTCGGTCAGCACTCCGGTTGTCACGCTTCGGTTCGCGCCGCCGCTCCAATCAACCACGTCGTCAGCCCGACGCGTAGTCCATCTTTGAACCGCTGGCGCGCATCGGGATAACCCATCTCGGACATGGCAACCCGGACCGGCTCGGCGGGAACCGAGAACGGATACATCCCGGCGGTCAGCGTCAGCGCACCTTCGGCGAAGAACTCGGTGAATTGACGTGGCAGCCAGGGGAGTTGACGCGCAATGAGGTGCGCCAGCGCGTCGGTATTCGACATCGCCCTGGCCTTGAAATCGCGGGCGAACTCCACCGAGATGTTGCGTTCCAGGACACTGGCCATCGCCCCGAGCAACTCGCACAACAACTCCCGCTCCACCAACGAGTCCGCAAGCGTCGTCGCCACCCGGACCTCGTTGGCGTAGTTGGTCTTTCTCGCGCGCGGATTTCCCAGCCGGGTGTCGACGTCGGCGAGCCACGACTGGAATTCCTCGTCGAGCACTTCGAGGAAGATCGCCTCGCGGCTGTCGAAGTAGCGCAGCACGTTCGACTTGGCCAGGCCCACCCGGTCGGACAGTTCGCGCAGGCTGATGGCGGCGACGTTCTTCTCGGTGAGCATCGCCCGCGCGACGGCCATGATCGCGAGGCGTCGCGCCGCCATCTGTTCGGGGCGGCGGGCACGCTGGAAACTCGACGTCACAAGCCAGAAACATATCAGACCAATGGGCTCTTGTTATCAGACCGATGGTCCGTTATTGTTCGGTTACCTACCACGAAAAGAGACATCCATGGCCCGCAGCGATCTCGCCGTCACCGTTCCCGACCTGTCCGGAAAGCTGGCCGTGGTCACCGGCGCGAACTCCGGCCTTGGCCTCGGCCTTGCCACCCGACTGTCCGCCGCCGGTGCCGATGTCATCATGGCGATCCGCAACCGGGCCAAGGGCGAAGCCGCGATCGAGCAGATCCGTGCCAAGGTGCCCGATGCCAAGCTGACCATCAAACAACTCGACCTGTCATCGCTTGACAGCGTCGCTGCGCTGGGCGAAGAGCTCACCGCCGAAGGCCGTCCCATCGACATCCTGATCAACAACGCCGGCATCATGCAGCCGCCCGAGCGTGACACCACCGCTGACGGCTTCGAACTGCAGTTCGGCGGTAACCACCTCGGCCACTTCGCGTTGACCGGCCGTCTCCTGCCGCTACTGCGCGCAGCCGAAAATGCGCGTGTGACGTCGCTGAGCAGCCTGGCAGCCCGGATGGGCGGCATCAACTTCGAGGATCTGCAGTGGGAGAAGCGCTACAACCCCACCCGGGCGTATTCGCAGTCCAAGACGGGGAATCTGATGTTCGCCCTGGAGTTGGATCGCCGAAGCCGGCAGGCCGGCTGGGGCATCGTCTCCAACGCGGCCCACCCTGGCTTCGCAAAGACCAACCTGCAGCTCAGCGGCCCCTCGCATGGCCGCCAGACGCCGACGATGCTGGAACGGTTCTATCGGGCCACCCGCCGGCTCACACCGTTCATGTGGCAGGAGATCGACGAAGGCATTCTGCCGGCGCTGTATGCGGCGGCGTCGCCGCAGGCGCAAGGCGGTGCGTTCTACGGTCCGCACGGCTTCTACGAATTGGCCGGCGGCGGCGTTAAGCCAGCCAAGATCCCCAAGCATGCCAAGAACGACGCCGACAACCGGCGGCTCTGGGAGGTCTCCGAGCAGCTGACCGGTGTGACCTATCCGAAGCCGAGCTGATCCCCGCCTTTGCCGGTGCCGGTGTCGCGCGGCGACTACCGTCGAGATCAACGGCCGGTCGTTCACACCTCGGGAGGTCGCCATGGCCCGCAACGACGACGCCGCACCGCCCCAGTCGGGCGGGCCGGTACGCAGGTTCGCGCTGCGCTACTGGGTGGCGCTGATCCTGGCTGCACTCGCGGCGATCTTCGTCGCGCAGAACCGTGATCGTGTCGGCGTGCACGTGCTGTGGATGACCCTCGAGTCGCCATTGTGGTTCATTCTCGTCATCATCTTCCTTGTGGGAATCCTCATCGGTCTGTTACTGCGCCGACGCCGGAAGTAGCCGTGCCCGAATCCAGTGTTGTCGTCCGGCCGGAGCCGATGGACAGCGGGTCATACACCGCAGGTTCGCGGCTGCAGGCGGCCGGATTACAGCGGGCGATAAAGCTTTTCGAGCAGGCCGCCGAGGCAGTCCCGCTCCCCCGCCTGCCGCAGCCTGTCGTCATCGCGGATTACGGTGCGTCGACCGGACACAACTCGCTGCTGCCCATCTGCGCGGCAATCGCGGTGCTGCGCAAGCGCACCCGGCCCGAGCACTCGGTCATGGTGGTTCACACCGACGTGCCGGAAAACGACTTCACTGTGCTGTTCCAGACACTGGCCACTGACCCGGATACCTACCTGCGCAAGGATGAGGCGTCATTCGCCTCGGCGATCGGGCGATCGTTCTACTCGCAGATCTTGCCGTCCAACAGCGTGAATCTGGGCTGGACCTCGTGGGCGATTCTGTGGCTGCGCCGCGTGCCGGCGCCGATTCCCGACCACGTGCACGTCGCCTACAGCAGCGACGAGGCTGTGCGCGCCGCCTACGCCAAACAGGCCGCCCACGACTGGCACGAATTCATCGCGTTCCGCGGTCGCGAGCTGTGTCCCGGCGGTCGTCTGGTGGTGACGACCATGGCCCTGGACGAGAACGGCGAATTCGGTTACCGGCCACTGTTCAACGGCATGGCAGACGTGCTCGGCGAGCTCACGGCGACCGGGCTGATCACCGAGGACGAAATGCACCGGATGTGCATTCCGATCGTGGGGCGCCGCGCGGCAGACTTCGTGGCTCCCTTCGCGCCGTCGGGACGGTTCGAGCGTTTGGAGGTCGAGCATCTCGAGGTGTTCGATGCCGAGGACCGGTTTTGGGCGCAGTACCAACTCGACAAGGATGCAAAGGCTTTCGGCGCAAAGTGGGCCGGATTCGCCAGAGCCTCGGTATTCGGAACGCTGGCAAGCGCGCTCGACGATGGATGCGACGACCCGAGGTCGGGTCAGTTCTTCGACCGATTGGAAGCCGGAATCACCGAGCGGCTGGCCGCCGCTCCGGAGCAGATGCAGATCCCAATGGCCCAGCTGGTGCTCATCAAACGGCCGAAGACCTAGCGGCTAGCCAGCGCGCGTCTCGACCAAATGGCCAGGGCCGCACCCAAACCCACATTTTGCAGGCGACACGGCGCGCGGACTCTGCCAAACGTCGGTTTCGGCGCCTCTAACCCGCAATGCGTTCACGAAAGGTGTTGCGGTAGCTCTGCGGAGCCACGCCGGTGAGCCGGCGGAACTGCTCGCGGAAGTTGGCCGGTGAGCTGAATCCCACCTCGCGGCCGACGCGTTCGACGCCGTACGACGTGGTCTCGAGCAGCTGCTGGGCATGCCGGACCCGCACGCCGGTCACCCACTGCATCGGCGTCTGCCCCGTCTCCGACTGAAAGCGGCGATTCAGGGTGCGCACACTGACCGCGGCGTGCGCCGCGATGTCACGCAGGGTCAGGTCGCGGTGCGCCTCGCGTTCGATGAGGGCCAACACGTCGTCCAGCTCGGTGTGAGCGGCAATCCGCTTGGCGGCGGCCCGATTTCGCAGAATGAACTGCGCCTGGCCTCCGCTGCGGTGCAACGGGGCCACCGCCAGCCGGGCGGCGTCGGCGGCGACCGCGGCACCGTAGTCACGCGCGACGATGTGCAGGCACAGGTCGAGCCCCGCCGAGGCACCCGCCGACGTCAGCACCTGGCCCTCGTCGACGTAGAGCACGTCGGGGTCGAGGTGCACGGCGGGAAACGTGGCGCGGAAGTTCTCGGCCGCCACCCAGTGCGTCGTCGCCCGCTTGCCGTCCAGCAGGCCGGCGGCCGCGAGCGTGAACGCGCCCGAGCAGATCGAGACGACCCGGGTGCCCGCCGTGTAGGCGTCCCGCAGAGCGTCGAGCACACCCTGCGGTGTGTCGGCGCTGACGTCGTTGCGGCCCGGAACGACGATGGTGTCCGCGCCCGCGAGGACCTCGATGCCTTGGTCGGTGGCGATCCGAAACGGACCGGCGGAGACGACGGGTTCGGTGCCGCACACCTGCACGCGGTAGCCGGGCTCACCGCCCGGCAGCCACACCCGGCCGAACACCTCGACGGCGGTGCTGAGGTCAAACGCGATGGTGTCCGGCAGCGCCAGGACGGCGACGGTGTGCATGACCAGACGCTAGCAGTCGTCTGGCAAGATCCCGGCGGATGATGGCGATCTGGCCACTGTCCCAGCACGGTCGATACCGCGACGATGTGATCGTGCATGCGCAGATCGTGTTGTTCGACGGCTTCGATCCGCTCGACGTCATCGCGCCATTCGAGGTGCTGGCGGCCGGCAGCGACGCGGTCGGCGGCGAGCTGGACGTGGAACTGGTTTCGGCCGAAGGACCGCGGCCGGTGACCAGCGGTAGCCGCGGCTTGGTGCTGAACGCCACCGCCCAGCTCGACCCGTCGAAGCCGGGGTTCATCATCGTTCCCGGCGCCGTGGGGCCGATCGAGGGCGATCCCGACGACGGCGTCGCGACGATTCCGGTGCTGCTCGCCCGGTTCGGCCAGACCCCGGCGGTCCCGCTGATTTGCGAAGCGCTGGCCAATCCGCAGATCACCGTGGCCACCGTCTGCGGCGGTTCGCTCGCCCTGGCCATGGCCGGCCTGCTGGAAGGCCGCAACGCCGCCACCCACCATCTCGGTATGGACGTGCTGGAGGCGACGGGCGTGAACGTCGTGCACGCGCGAGTTGTCGATGACGGCGATCTCGTCACGTCCGGCGCCGTAACGTCCGGTCTGGACCTGGCGTTGTATCTGCTGGAACGCGGCTACGGCCCACGAGTGGAGATCGCCGTCGAGTCGTTGTTCGGCTACGAGCGACGGGGAACCGTGTGGACGAACACCGGCCGCACACCGGTGCCGGTGTGACGTCGATGGGCATCGTCGGAGACTGGGACGTCACGATCAAGACCCCGATCGGATCGCTGGCCGTCGTCTACACCTTCGCCGTCGACGGCGACTCCATCGCGGGCAGCGCCACCGGCCTGGGCGAGACGGTGCCGTTGCGCGACGTAGCCGTCGTCAATGAGGCTGGCGGACAACGGGTTACCTGGCATCAGGCCGTGACCAAGCCGATGCGGCTGAACCTCGGTTTCGACGTGCTCGTCACCGGCGACAGGCTGGCCGGCCATTCGAAGGCCGGACGGCTACCGCGTTCGGCGGTCACGGGTATGCGGCGTCAGGGGCGCATCTCGTAGGCGCCGCTGTAGGCCTTCACGCGCTCCCAGACCCGGCCAAAGCGCTCGGCGTCGGGCACCGGGTTGCGGAGCGCGCTGATCGCCCAGTCCTGCTGAGCCCGCGTCGAGGACGGCTTGCCGTGCAGCGAAACGGCATACGTGGAAAAGTCGCGGATCTGGAAGTCGAAGATCGCATCGACGATGTCGTCATCAAGCCCCGCCAACACGGCCTGCTCGAGAATCAGCTGACCGTAGACGATCAGCGAGAACAGATGCCCGACATTCAGCAGGAAATCCAGATCCTTCTGCTGATCGGCATCGGGAGCCGCGGTCGCGAGCAGCGCCTTGAAAGCCTGTGCCTGCTCGTAGAACCGGGCGACGTTCGGAATGCGCGCGTGTGTCTCGTACACCGGTGTCCAGTCGGCGAACTGCACCTTGCCGGCGCCGCGGGTCGGTCCTTGCTTCCAGAAGAAGACGTCGTCCGCCGGATCGTTGCGGATTCCGACCTCCGGATAGTCCTTCGAGTTGAACATGTAGTTCGGCATGAACTTGAGCACCAGGGCGACGTTCACGTGCACGGTGCCCTCCAGCCGCGGCAACGTGCCGATGAGCTGGGCGACTTCGCGGAACATCGTGTTCTTCTCGTATCCCTTGGCGGCAATCACGTCGTGCAGCGACCGCAGTACGGTCTCGCCCTCCATGGTGACCTTGGCCTTGGTCATCGGGTTGAACAACAGGTAGCGCCGGTCATCGAGGCTCGCACTGCGGAAGTAGTCGATGCAGCGCCGGCTGAACAGTTTCATCGCGACCAGCCGCGCATACGAGTCGACGAAGTTCGCCCGCACGTGCGCGAAATCGGTGACCGGGTTGCCGTAAAGGATGCGGTTCTGCGCGTGGGTGATCGCTTCGTAGAAGGCGTGTTCGGCCATGCCGATCGACGCAGAACACAGGTTGAACTTACCGACGTTCACCGTATTCAGCGCCGCCGCAAAGGCTTCCACGCCGGTGTGCAGAATGTCCTCGGCGCGCACCGGGTAGTTGTCCAGCCGGAACGTGCTCACGTAGATCTGCATGTGCACGACATTGTCGATCAGGTGGTAGTTCGCGTGGCGGCTGTCGGCGGCGAAGAAGACGTAGGCGTCGTTCCCGTCGATGTCACCGCGCCGTCCGAACACCGACACCATGCTCGCGACGTTTCCGTTGCCGATGTAGTACTTCTCCCCCGACGCCCGGTACAGGATGCCGTCGGCGCGGTCCTGTTCACTTGCGGGCGTGAGCACCAGGTCGGTGTTGTAGACGTCGGCGCCGTGCTCGCGCTCGGACAGCCCGAACGCCATCACCTGTCCCGCCTCGAGGTCATCAGCGGCCTTGAGTTTGGCGTCCTTGTTCTCGCTCTGCCAGATCGGCCCAAGACCCAGGATGGTGACCTGCTCGGTGTACCAGTAGGTGAGGCCGTAGAAGCCGAGGATCTCGGCGAGGGCGGCGTTGCGCGCGGCGTCCCAGCGCTTGTCCGGGTTGCCGTCGGCGAACTCCGACGGCGTGAGGAACGTGGCAAACAGCTTCTCCCGCTTGATGAACTCGACGAAATCGGCGGGCCACTGCGCGGCCAGGTCGTCGTCGAGGAGGCGCTTCTTGCCCTGGCCCTCGAACCAGTCGATCGTCGCGCGCAGCAGCCGGCGGGTCTCGGCGTCGAACTGCTGCGGGTCGTAGGTGTTCGGATCGAAGAGCAAGCCGTCTGTCTGCGTCATGCCCGCGAGCCTAGGGCTGCGGTGGCAGGCGCGGCGCCGGAACCCACGGCAGACCCGGGATAGTCGGGTACGGCGCGGTCGGGCTCCACGGCGCCCGTGTCGTCGGCGGCGGCGCCGCGGTCGTCGGTGGCGGCTCCGTCGTGGCCGGGGGCGGCGGCGGTTCGGTGGTCGCCGGCGGCGGCGGGGGCGGGGCCTGCGTCTGCGTCTCCGGGGGTGGCGCCGGCTGGGTCACGGTTTGCGTCTCCGGCGCCTCGGTTTGCGGCGGCGGCGCCTCGGTCTGCGGGGGCGGCACCTCGGTCTGCGGGGGCGGCACCTGGGCCGGCGGAGGTGCGACGGTCGTCGTGGCGGGCGCCTCGGTGGTCGTGGTGACCGGTGTCGTTGTCGACGACGGCGCCGGGGTGTCGTCGTCGCGCAGCACGAACACCGCGACCGCAAGGGCCGCCAGGATCGCAAGCACGCCGGCCGCCAGCGCCACGGCCGGCCGGCGATACCACGGCAGGTCGGCGGCCGCGGCCGGCTCGGGTTCGCCGAACTGCAACTGCGGTCGGGCGCCGGTCACGCCGCCGGCGTAGGCCTGGCCGTCCGGATAGTCGTACGGGTCGGTCGGTGCCACCTCGGGAACGTCGTCGGCGTCCGACCAGGCCAGCGCCCCGTAGGTGCTCGACCCTTCCATTTCGCCGGGCGTCCCCGCCGCCAGGGCGGCCGCGGCCGGGGCGGCGGCGGTCATCGACGTCGCGTCCTCGTCGACCGTGCCGCGCACCCCCGCCAGCCCGCCGCCGATGGCGGCCGTCAGCTCCGGCTGCGGGGTAGTGATGACCGGCACCCGGAACTGCTCGGACAGCGTGGTGGTGATGATCGGGATGCGGGCGCCGCCACCGGCGGTCGCCACGGCGGCCAGGTCGCCGGGCCGAATTCCGCTGCGGTCCACGGATTCCTGCAACACGCCGACGAATTCGGTGAGCGGTTGCCGGATCACCTCGTCGAGTTCGTTACGGGTCAGCCGCACCTCGCTGCGGTGCCCGGGCAACTCGGCC
Organism: uncultured Actinomycetota bacterium; assembly: GCA_963799495.1. Classification (GTDB taxonomy): domain Bacteria; phylum Actinomycetota; class Actinomycetes; order Mycobacteriales; family Mycobacteriaceae; genus Mycobacterium. Next base: position 13,628 of record CAWCXH010000021.1, on the reverse strand, counting down.
ACCAACGACGTGACCGCGGAGGTGGACAGCCGTTCCTTGGCTGCCCGGCACTGGCCCCGCAACCGGGCCAGCGCGCCGATCGCCGACGTGCCGGACAGGTCGATCCATCCCGCCTCGGACAAGTCATTGATGACGTGGGTGAGCAATGCCTGGTCGATGAGATCGCCGGACAGGTCGGCGTGACGGACGGTGGGCCCGACCGGGCGGTAGCCGTTGGCGGCGTCGACCAGGGTGATGCTGGTGCCGGTGCCGCCGAAGTCGCACAGCGCGATGACCCCGTGGGTGGGCAGCCCCGGGTCGTGCTGCAGCGCGGTCAGCGCCGCGGCGGCATCGGAGACGACGGGTGCCGCCGTTGGCCCGCCGAATTCCGGGATCCCCGCCAATGCGTTGCGCAGCGCGTCGACCGCGGACGGACGCCAGTGCGCGGGATAGGTCACGCCGACCGGGTCGGCGGGTGGCTGGCCGCCGGTGACGGCGTGGAGCATCGCCCTCAGCGCGTCGGCCAACAGGGCATCGCCGTGATGTGTCGAGCCGTCGGAGGCCACGATGGCCACCGGGTCACCGACCCGGTCCACGAAGTCGGTGATGATCAGGCCGCGTTCGGTGAGGTCGGGGTTTTCGCTGGGTACGCCCACCTCGGGCGGCCGGTGCGGGTAGAGCGTCAGCACCGGCGACCGCTTCACCGCCGTCCGGCCCACCACAACCGCTGCCAGGTTGGTGGCCCCAACCGACAGCCCTACACCGTCCGCCATGTCATCGAATTGTGCCCGCCCCCGCAATCAGCGGTAGATCCAGGGCGGTGACCCAGCCCGGCGACAGGTCGTTGACCGCGGGTACGGCGTTGAGTGCACGCATGCCGGTCGCCAGGCATCCGGCGGCCGCCGCGTCGCGCCCGGAACCGTCGGTGAAGCGAAACGCGGTCTCCTGGAAGATGCTTGGCGTGCCCTCGATGTCGACCCGATAGACGTCGTTCTCGTTGCCCGACGGCCAGTCGGGTGCGGCGTCGTTGCCGATCCGGTTGACATGTTCGAGTTGGATGCGGGTCTCACCTTGGTAGATGCCGTTGATGGTGAACCGGACGGCCGCGACATTGCCCGGCTCGATGATGCCCTTCGCGGTCTTGCGCTCGTTGGGCGTCACCCACTTGTCCCACGTCGTGGTGATCTCGTCGAGCATGATGCCCGCCGCATGCGCGATCATCGGAACCGTTGCGCCCCAGGCGAAGATGAGAACTTCCGGGCTCTCCAGCAGCGGCCGATACTCCGGCGGCTTGCCGATGCCCATCTCGAATTCGCAGTCGCCCTCGTAGTTGGTGTAGTCCAGCAGCTCGGACGCCCGCACCTTGCGAACCTCCGAGCAGACGCCCATCAACGTCATCGGGAACAGGTCGTTGGCGAAGCCGGGATCGATGCCGGTGGTGAAGCAGGACGATTCGCCCAGTTCACACGCCTCGGTGATGGGCGCAATCCAGTTCGGCGGGTTCAGGTGCATGGTCGGCCACACCCACGGCGTCATGGCCGTCGAGCAGACATCGATGCCGGCCCGCAGGAAGCGGGTGATCAGCGCGATGTTGTCCTCGGCGTGCGCCGCCGTGGGGCCGTAGTGCACCAGTGCGTCGGGTCGCAGCGCGATCAGCGCGTCGACGTCGTCGGTGGCGGTCAGGCCCAGCGGCTTGCCGAGGGCGCAGATCTCGCCGACGTCGCGGCCGACCTTCTCTGGGTTGTTGACCCCGACACCGACCAGCTCGAACAACGGGTGTTTGACGATCTCCGCGATCACCATTTTCCCAACGAAACCCGTGCCCCAGACCACGATCCGTTTGGTCACTTGCCACCTTTCAGTCCGCCCCGCCACGGCTTTCACCATAGGCCGGGATTGGCGCCGCGGGTGACACAGGTCGTAGCGGGAGTGACGTCCCCGCAACCCGCATTGACGAAGGCGCATCGGCCGGAACGAAAGGACAAGACATGACCGCAACCCTGACAGGACGGCGCTCGCTGGTGACCGGAGGTTCACGCGGGATCGGAGCGGAGATCACCGTCAACAGCATTCAGCCCGGCCCCATCGTGACGGACATGAATCCCGAGCAAAGGCGAATTCGCCGATGCGGCAAGGCAATCGATCGCGCTCGGGCACTACGGGAATACCCGCGATATCGCCAGTGCGGTGAGCTATCTGGCCGGCCCGGAGTCGGGTTTCGTGACGGGTGCCAATTGGAACGTCGACGGCGGATCGACGGTCTAACTACAGGTTGATCGGATCCTGTGGCGGATGCAGCGTCTTCGTGGTGTCCCTCAGGGCTGCTTTGAATTGCATTACCCGGTAAGGCCATCCGACGGCCGTGTTCCACTGGGACACCATCAGGCCAATACCGCCCTTGATGTCGAAGCGCGAACCCGGAAGAACGTACCCGCCGTAGAGCTGGGCGACCTGGTTGCCGATGTGGTTCTCGCCGTGCCATGCCGTGCCGACGACGGGCGTCTGTATCGGCGTCGTGTGCATGTTGGCCACGGGTGAGTCGACCACCCGATAGCCCAGGGCGTACTGCGACGCCAGGAATCCGCCGAGGATCCACTTGTCCTGCGCCATGCGCCGGAACGTCAGCTCGCCCCAGGTCTCGCCGACGGGCGTGATCGGGGTCGGCTCGGCGCGCCAGCCCCAGCGGTTGTTGGCGTAGCCCCAGCTGGAGTACCGCGACCGGTCCCCGATGTGCTGGGGCCGCACCCGCCGCAGGATGATGCCCTTGTTGCGCTGAAAACCCGTCGACACCACGTACACCCAGCCGTCGTCGGGGTCGTAGTCCCACGACCAGCATTGCGCGTAACCGTGGTGCAGGTCGCCGGGAAACTTGGCGTCGTCTCCCAGGTTCGTCCAGGAGACACCGCTGTCGTCGGACTTCCAGATTTCGGTCCAGATGACGTTGCCGAAGCCACGATTGACGATCGCGTGCAGATACAGGGAATCGTCGACTCTCAACAGGTCGGACGGGATGACGGTGCTGATGCCGCTGCGACGCCAACCGGCGCCGGCGTAGTTGTGGACGTAGTGCCACAACTGGCGTGCATAGTCGGGATCGTCGCCACCGGCGCGTTCATAGACGATTTCGTGATCGGCGTCGCCGGTGCCGATGAGGATGACCGGGGACCGCCAGTCACCCTGCCCAACCCTGCGGCCCGAGAAGGTGTCTCCGAAGACCGACACCAACTTGCCGTTCGGCGCCACGACCGACGCCCCCAGATCGGCGCACGTGACACCCCACCGTTCGGTGAGCCGCGGACCGGTCAGATCCGCGACCTTGCCGTCGAGCAGAGGTACGGCGGCCTCGACCGAGCGAACGTCGGCTTGGCGGCGTCGCCCACTGCGACGGCTCGCCGATGAGGAACGGAATCGCGGCACCTGACTCAGAAGCAGCGCCGCAAGCCGCCCGGCTCGCAGATCAGTGGGTAGCGATCGACCGGAATCGGCAGCGGCTCCTTGAACACCAGAATGAAGGGCTCCTTGGTCATTCCCGCCGGGAGGCCGCAGACCGGGTTGTGCAGGGTTGTCAGCTGGCCGGCGAGGGTGTTCCCGTCGAACGCATAGTTCTCGGTGGCCTCGGCCTTGCTGCCGTCGGCACAGGCCACGCCCTCTGGGTCTTTGAGAGTGAAGGTCCACCGACCGCCGGTCAGCTGGGCATCGCCGGCGCGTCCACTCGACGAGGCCACATGCAGTGTGCACGCCACCGGCAGGTACAGCGGCTCGCGCAGATCGCCGACCGTCGGGACGCAGATCGGAAAGATGGTCCACGTGGACGGCGGCTTTCCCTCCTGCACGTAGGTGTAGACGCCCTGCGCCACCTCATCCGCCTCAGCGGGGCTCGCCACCCCCAGCGAAGCGCCCGCGAGGATGACGGCGGCGGCCAGCCCACGAATGATCGTCACGATGTTTCGTCCCCTTCGCGCCGGCGTCTCGGCTGCGGGATCCGCCGGCAGTGCAGCCGAGTATTTCAGTGATCGTCGCAAAACAACACCGGTTCGGGCGCGGCTCGCGCAACGTCTGGCGGGGCGGGCGGCAACGTCTGGCTCGCGAAGAGTGCATTGACTTGCGCGAATGCGCTTTTCCTGGAGTCGAGTTGCTTAGACTCCCCCGCTAGCTGATCGGACACGGACCGAGGAGGCCGCGATGCGGATCCGAAGCGTTCCAGTTTTGTGGGGTCTCGCCGCTTCGCTGACAGCGAGCGCATTGCTGCCGGGTTGTGAAGCCAATGGCGTCACTTCCGGCACGTCCTCCAGTGCGACAACGACAATGACATCCGTTACAGCGGCAACAACCCCAGCGGTCATCGCCGGCCCACCCGCTGCGCGAGGCCCGCGGACTGAGAAATGGATCGACCTCGACGTCGGGGATTGTCTGGCCGACCCCCCGCCGACCGATCCCAGCATCGTGACAGTCACGCTCGTCGACTGTGCGACAGCGCACGCGGCAGAGGTTTATCTTCGCGCGGCGGTCGAGGTCAACGCGGCCATCGCCGACGTCGCCGATCGGGAGTGTGTTGCGGGAGTTTCTCAGTACACCGGGCGCGTCCTCGCCGGCAGTGCCTTCGTGGTCACGTACCTGATCGACTCTAACCAAGATCGAACCTCGGCCAATCCCACCCCGAGTACCGTCATCTGTCTGCTTCAAGCCGCGAACGGTCAACCCCTCACGGACTCCGCGCGTAGCTGATCTCTCCTAGTCCGCCGCCGCATGTGTCTGCGGAAGCGGGACGATCATGTACGTTGCGCTACCCCGGACGATGACGCCGTCATCGGCATCCTTTGACGACGCACTCGACGCCTGCCAGACGGCGACCACGATGACAAGAAGTGGCGCACGGCGCGGGAACAACTGGGCGTCCCCGAAGCGACCACCCACAGCTTCCGCAAGACGGTCGCCACGCTGATTGACGACGAGGGGCTGTCGGCGCGCATCGGAGCCGATCATCTCGGCCACACTCACGTCGGCCACACTCACGTCTCGATGACCCAGGACCGCTATATGAGCCGAGGGCAGGTCCATAGCCGGGTAGTCGACCTGCTGGACCGCACCGTCCGCATAAACGATGAATAAACGATGAGTTCAAAAATCGGATCTTGAAAAACATGCTGTGAAGTGGGGCGGGCGGGGCTCGAACCCGCGACCAACGGATTATGAGTCCCTAAACAACGCACGCGCGACCAGGCGAAATAAGTTGCTGTGTCTCATCAAATCGCCTGCAAGACAGCGGTTTTGGTCGTTGCCGGTACGGTCCCAGTACGCCTTCGGTACGGCTACAAATCGCCCCCAGACGCCGGGGTGAAGCCGGGATGAGCGAGTTAGCTATTGACACCGTCGGCTCTTGCCGTGTCGCGCAGGTGTTCGTTGGCACACTCACCCGATTGCGGCGCGCACGACGCGTACGCGAGGAGACGCTCGCCTCGCAAGCCCACGGCCAAGGAAGCGCGCCAGGCGGCTGACGAGCAGGGACCCTATTTCCGGGTCATTGGCGATAAAGAAGAGATGACCGGTGCCGCGGCGGCGTGTTAAACCGTATCTCGATATCGTCCGACCGCGTCGCAGGTTCATCGATGTCGGCGGTGACGCGGACGCCCATCATGCCTCCGGTGTCGGCATCGACGAACGATAGCGGAGCCTGGCCGTTTTGCAGGTATTTGTCGCCCCACTGCATCAGCGACAGAAACACCGGCAGCAGATCCTCACCCGCCTCGGTCAGCCGGTACTCATTATGGACCCGCTTCCCCGGCTCCTGATATGGCACCCGTGTGACGATCTGTGCCGACTCCAATTGTTTGAGCGCACGCGATACCGCTAGCACGAGGTGCCGATCCGCTCCATGAAGTCCTCAAACCGTGTGGTGCCGTAGAAGCATTCACGAACAACCAGGAACGCCGTCTTGGTGCTGAGCAGATCGAGCACCCTTGACACCGAGCACGTATCAGCGATCGACCACTTGTGCCGGTCGCGCAGCCGCCTCTCAAACTCCATCGCCACATCCCCATCATAACTAACGCTTGCATTATCCAGCTGGGCGTGGTTCTATCTTACTAACGACATCGTTATCCAGGGTGGAAGGAAGCAGAGATGGTTGCAGTGGCAGGCAAGGTGGTCGTGGTGACCGGCGGAAGGCGCGGATTGGGCGCGGCCCTGGTCGACGAGGTGCTGGCGCGGGGGGCACGCAAGGTGTACTCCACGGCACGGGCGGCCTACACCGATGACCGCAAGGAAGTGGTCACCCACGAACTTCAGGTGCGTTCCCCGGATTCGGTTGCCGCGCTGGCGGAGATCGTCACCGACGCCGAAATCGTGTTCAACAATGCGGGCGTACTGTTGCCGGAGTCGCTATTGACCGGGAGCTTCGAGCATGTCACCGAGACGTTCGACGTCAACGTGTTCGGACCGCTGCGGGTAACGCGGGCGTTCGCGCCGATCCTGGCCGCCAACGGCGGCGGCGCGGTCGTCAACCTGCATTCGGTGCTGTCCTGGCTGGGCGGCGCCGGCGCCTACGGCGCCTCCAAGGCGGCGATGTGGTCGGTCACGAATTCGCTTCGCGCGGAGCTGGAGCGGCAGAACACCCAGGTCGTAGGTGTGCACGCGGGATTCATCGACACCGACATGGTCTCAGCCATCCCGGTGTCGAAGATGACGCCAGCCGAGGTGGCCAAGCGCATCGTCGACGGGCTCGAAGACGGTGCCGTGGAGGTGCTCACCGACGACATCACCATCAACGTCAAGGCTGCGCTGTCCGGTCCTGTGGAGCGCCTGACCTTCGCATTGGCCCACTGACCAAGGGAACCGAGGAGCACTGAACTGTCATGCCACTATGGACGATTCATCATACGCCCGGGGTCTTCAGCGACGAGGAAAAACACCAGCTCGCCGCGCGGATCACCGATCACTACGAGCGGATCGGGTTGCCCCGGTTCTACGTGGTCACGATCTTCAACGAGACGCGGCCCGAGGATTTCTATGTCGGCGGGGAACGGACCCCGGTCGGGGTTCGCGTTGTCATCGACCACATCGCCCGGCGAAGCACCGATAAGGAAAGCCGAGAACAGATCACCCGCTGGATCAGGCGCATCCTGCATCCCTACATGGAAAGGCATGAGGGATTGCACTGGGAGTTCCACGCCGACGAGACCAGCGAGGACCTCTGGATGATCAACGGGCTGGTGCCTCCCCGGGCGGCTCGGAGGTTGAAAAAGCCTGGGCGACAGCCAACTTCGCGTCTCCCCACTGACACAGCAGCGCCTACAACTTGCCGGAAAATCCCGACGCCCTACTGAACCGCCAGGGCCCGGTGTGTCAGGCATACCCTTCGAGAGGGTTAGCTGCAATTCGGCCGGCGGCATCTTTCGCGACTGATGCGGTCGAGGCTGGCGTAAGCGGACAACTGAAGCTATCAACACGATGGCGTTCGAGCCTCCGTGAGGACCTAAATCTCTACTTGCCGACGGATCTCAATAAAGCGTTCCGTCGGGATCAGGAACAGGTCCACGGCTCGTACTGCGTTGCGCAGCATGAATGCGAACAGCAGCAACGTCGTGCGCGTGACAGGAGGTAGCGCGAGCGCTTGGCCACCACGGCGTCGCGGGCGCTGAAGAAGATCGCTTTATTGAGGTCGATCTCGCAGCCGCTTGCCTTGGCCTGCCGCAGCGCGATGGTGAGGTCGGGCACCTGGACGAAGCCGAAGTGTGCGGTGATCTGCCAGAAACCCTCGGCGAGCTTTTGGACGTCGAGGCGCTCGGCGCGGGGAATGCGCGGCACGTCGGCAAATTTGACCGTCAACGTGACAACGCTCTCCTGCAGGGCGCCGATCTGCTCGACATGCCGGACCAGCAGCAGCGGAGTAGTATCCGCTATCCGGGTGAGGAAGATCGCGGTGCCGGGGACCCGCGGGATTTTGAGCTCGTGCAGCTTCTTGAAGAATACCTTGGGCGACATGCTGGCAGCGGTATGGCGCGCCTGCAATGCATCTATCCCATAGCGCCAGGTCGCCATAGTGGCGAAGACCAGTGCACCGAAGGCGAGCGGGACCCAGCCGCCGTCGCGAATTTTGGCGAGGTTCGCGGCGAACAGAGTGAAATCGACGAGGATGAAGATGCAGCCGACGGCGAGAGCGGCCGGTGCCCACCAACTCCAGCGCTCGCGCATGACCTGGTAGAGCAATACGGTCGTGAGTAGCATCGTGGTGGATACCGCGGTGCCATAGGCGCCGGCCAGCCGATCCGAGCTGGCGAAGCCGATGGTCAGCGCGATCGTGAAGGCCATCATGGTCCAGTTCACGAATGGCACATAGATCTGGCCGTATTCCTCGTCCGAGGTTTGCCGGATGCGCACGCCCGGCAACCAGCCGAGCTGCATGGCCTGACGGGTCATTGAAAAGGTGCCGGTAATGATCGCCTGGCTGGCGATGATGGTCGCGAGTGTCGCCAGCAGCACCATCGGGTAGATCGCCCATTTTGGAACCAGGTGAAAGAACGGATTGCCTGCTAGCGCCGGATCATCGAGATAAAGCGAGGTCTGGCCGGCATAGTTGAGCAGCAGCGCAGGCAGCACGACGCAGTACCACACGGTACGGATCGGATTGCGGCCGACATGTCCCATGTCGGCGTACAGGGCTTCACCGCCGGTGATTGCCAGGAACGCGGCCCCGAGCACCAGGAATCCGACGCGCGGGTTCTCACCAGGAATCCCAGCGCATGGGCCGGATTGACTGCGGCAAGAACGCCCGGCCGGTGCAGGATGCCGCCAGCGCCGAGCACCGCAATGGTCGCAAACCAGACGAGCATGACCGGCCCGAACGCCTTTCCGATGCGCGCGGTACCGTGACTCTGGACCGAGAATAAAGCGACCAGGACCATCACCGCCATCGGCATGACATGCGGCTTGAAGACCTCGGTCGCCTGATTGAGACCCTCGAGCGCGCTCAGCACCGAAATCGCCGGGGTGATGATGCCGTCGCCATAGATCAAGGCCGCGCCGAGCAGGCCCATGATGACGAGCGCCCCGGCCCCGTCCGTGCCAGCTCGCGCGCGTGAGTGACATCAGCGCGAGAATGCCGCCCTCGCCGTGGTTGTCGGCGCGCATCACGAACAGACAGTACTTGATCGAAATGGTGATGATCAGCAGCCAAAAATCAGCGAAAGCGATCCCAGCGCCGCCGATGCGGACAAGCCGCCGTCGAAGGTTTGCGCGACTGCCCGCAGAGTGTAGAGCGGACTGGTACCGAGGTCGCCGTAGACAATCCCCATCGCGGTGAGGGCAGCTGCCGCCGTCGTCGGCTGATCCACCCGTGATGCCGCCCGGTGTTCGTCGACGGGGGTGATAGAGGACATCTAAACTTCCGCGGACACTCGGTAGCCGTCTGCCAGCGCTGCCGACTTCATGGAACAGGTCTCGCTCTTTGCCCGCGGCGTTGCGCAGGACCGACATCGTGCAGGTTCAGTGCCGTTCCGATGAGAGCGAGATGCGAAAACGCCTGCGGGAAGTTTCCGACCTGCCGCTTTGCTTGCGGATCGTACTCTTCCGCGAGCAGGCCGACATCGTTGCGAAGTGACAGCAGGCGTTCGAACAAGGCGCGCGCTTCCGCGTCGCGGTTCTGCAGCGTGTAGTTGTCGGCGAGCCAGAAACTGCAGGGAAGGAAGACACCTTCTCCCGGCGGGAGACCGTCAACGCCTGCCTTGGTTCGGTACCGCAGCACAAGCCCATCGACCATGAGCTCTCGCTCAATTGCCGCGATGGTGCCGCGCACACGTGGATCGTCAGGCGGCAAGAAGCCCACGATCGGCATCATCAGCAGGCTCGCATCAAGCTCGCTCCCGCCGAAGCTTTGGGTGAAGGTGTTGCGGCTCTTGTCGAATCCTTGCTCGCAAATCGTCGCGTGCATGCGATCCCGAACTTGTCGCCAACGCTCCAGCGGAGCCTGCAGCTTGAACCGCTCCACATCACGCACCGTGCGGTCAAGGGCGACCCACGCCATGATCTTGGAGTGGGTGAAGTGGCGGCGCCCGCCCCTCACTTCCCAAATTCCATCGTCCGGCTGCCGCCAAATCCGTTCCAGGTACTCGATTAGCTTCTGTTGCTGCGCCCAGGCCGCGGCGACCGGAGCGAGCATGTGCTTTCGCGCCTGGTAGATGGCATCGATGAGCTCCCCGTAGACATCGAGCTGGAGCTGATCAGAGGCGGCGTTGCCAATGCGCACAGGGGCGGCGCCCTGGTAGCCGGGCAGCCACGGCACCTCCCATTCAATCAGCTGCCTTTCACCGGACAAGCCATACATGATCTGGAGCTGGCTCGGGCTGCCCGCCACGCTGCGCTGCAGCCACGCCCGCCACGCCTGCGCTTCCTCGATATAGCCCGCCGACATCAATGCCAACAGCGTCAAGGTCGCGTCGCGCAGCCAGCAATAGCGGTAGTCCCAGTTGCGTTGGCCACCAAGCTGCTCAGGCAACGACGTGGTGGGTGCGGCGACGATCCCGCCGGTCGTCGCGTAGGTCAGTGCCTTCAAGGTCAACAAAGAGCGCTGCACCGGCTCCCTCCAAGGACCGGTGTAGGAGCAACGGGCGGCCCAGCCGCGCCAGAACCCTTCCGTCTCCCGCAACGCCAGCTGCCAATCCACCGCCGCCGGCGCCGGCAGATGGGACGAGCCGTGGCTCAGAACGAACGGCACGCATTGCCCTTCGACAACGTCGAACTCTGCGACCGTCGCAAAATTCTTGCCCTGCAGCGCGACCGGCGTCCGTAACACCACCCGGCTCGGCCCGGCAATTGCGCTTAGACCGGACTTGTCTTCGAGCTGCGTCACCCATGGCACCGTGGTGCCGTAGTCGAAGCGCAGCGTCAGGTGCGATCGCATCGCCACCTTGCCGCGACGCCCCTCCACCAAACGGATGACGGACGAATCCGCCTGTTCGACCGGCATGAAATCGATCAGGGCCACGCGGCCATCGGCGGTATCGAAGATGGTCTCCAGCACCATAGTGCCGTTTCGGTAGGCGCGGCTGATGCGCGGCGCCGGGTCGGCCGGGCAGATCCGCCATCGCCCGTGCTCGGACGTGCCGAGCAGAGCTGCGAAACAGGCATTGCTGTCGAAGCGTGGCCAGCACAGCCAGTCGATGGAGCCATTACGACCGACGAGAGCGGCGGTCGTGCAATCGCCGATCAATGCATAATCTTCGATGGCAAGCGGTAGGTCGGAGCCCATGGCCGCAACGATGCCGCCACTCGGCGTCGGGCCTTTCTCGGACAGCCGCGGATCCAGATCGCGTACAATTTCCGCGATGATTTCATCGACCGGCCGACCCACGTCCGCGTAGATCGGCTGCTCGTCGGGGTCGGGCTCCTCCAGCGTTGCCAACTGGCTGTCGAGGAGGCTTGCCGACATCAAGTGTCCCTTGCGCGCGGTGAGGCGCGCGGCGATCAGCTCGACGTCGCCGTGCAAATAGAGGAGACGTACGTCCGGTCGCCCGCGCGCGAGGAAATCGCGATAACTGCGCTTGAGCGCCGAGCAGGTAATCACGCCGGACGTGCCGGCTTGCCGCCAGCCGTCGATCAACTCCGCGACCTTCTCAAGCCAAGGCCACCGGTCGCGGTCGTCGAGCGGATGTCCGGAGTGCATCTTGGTGATATCCGATCCCGGATGGAGGTCGTCGCCTTCCTCGAAGGCCCAACCAAGTCGGTCTGCGAGCGCCTTTGCGATCGTCGTCTTGCCCGATCCCGAAACGCCCATGACCACGAGGATCGTTCGAACGCCAGCGACGTCGACGACTTGACTCGACGACGTGCCGACTTCTGTCACCTCGTCGGCTCTCGCCGCGGTGGTCACTCCCTTGAGGGTTCCACGATCGCCCACTCCAACCATGGCTGATGAGCCTCCTTGCCGTTCGCTGCGGCGCCATCGAGAAACCAGCCTAATTCACCCGCAGCTTGCACTCTGGCGGCTGGCGGAGCCCGACCGCAATGAGCGTTCGCGGTGCCGACCTGGTTTTGGTGGCGCGCAGCCGCGCGAGCCACTTGGCGGGCTCGTGCACGCCGACCTGGCTGTTCGTGCCAGCCCGCAATTACGAACACAGGTGGATAGGCCTGCGCCGACACGTTGTCGTAGGGCGAATAGGACAGCATGTAGCGATACTGCTCCTCGATCGCCGGATTGCCCCACTCCTCGTATTCCAGCGTGCTCAGCGGCAGGCTCGGATCCGCCATCGTGCTCACATTTGAGCCATTCAATGGTTTGGCTGGCGCGGATGACTCCCTCGCCGGTTGGCACGATTGCGGCCACCGTACACGACCCTGTCGGCAACATCATGGCAGGCAAGCGCGCCCTCGAGCTTCCAGACCGGCGTATCGGCCGGCCAGCGCACCTCCGCCAGGTCGATGACCGTCGCCTCGCGGCAGGCTTGGCAGCGGACCTGCAGGTAGCGGTAGCGAGCGCGACGCTCAGCGTCGGCGACGGCTGCGCCGGCCCGCCCCGGCCATGCGCGTTTCAGGCCACGATGTGCGGCGGCTGGCCGCGGGGCAAGCCGCGTGGGCGAGCACGCAAGGCGGCAGCGAAGCGCGAGCTCGCCAGCCGCCGGAAATCGCGCGCCGCTCGGCCACCCAAAGCCAACGGCGGCAATGGCGCCGAGACCGCGACGGCCGCGACGCTGTCGCCAGCGAAGACGCTATGGCAGCATGCCCAGAAGCTCGAACCGAAAGCGCCATGGCGCGCCCTGGTGCGCGAATTCGGCCTCAACGAAGCAGTGGCGCAGGATGCCTGTCGCAACCATACTCTGCCGCCGGGGATCTCAGTCGAGGCCGCCGGCCAATTCCTGCAACTCATCGAAAGCCTTGGCAGTCTGCGCGAACAGCACCGAGCCCACGTAGCGGCCCGTGAGCGGTCATCCAGAGCCGCCACGCACGTCGCGCGTCAGTAGTGCCTCGACCTCGGGTGAAATCCGCTGGGCCGCACCGGACATCCTGGATCGGCCGCTCCGTGCCAAGAGCGGGAGTAGCGGCACGGCCACGTGTCTTGTGCTAAATAAGACCATGCGGGAAAGGAACACGGGGTGCGGCAAAATCTGCGAAAACAGGTTCAGCATGAGCTGTCCACCGGCATCGACCTGACGCGGTGGGTTGGCTCGATTGGGCTCGCTGTCGCGGTCGGCATCGCATATTTCGTAGCAGCGCGGCTGAGCCTTGCCCTGCTGACCAAACCTGAGGGTGTGGCCGTTTTCTGGCCTGCTGCGGGTGTCGCGGCTGGCGTACTGATCGCCCTCGGGCCCCGTGCGCGCTGGCCGGTCGTCGCCGGCACGATGGCTGCAACCATCGTGGCAAATCTCTTCGGCGACCGGAATATCTGGAGCGCCATTCTCTTCGCCCTATGCAATGCAGGTGAAGCCGTGCTGGCGGCATGGTTCATCGAGCAGTACTTCGGTTCGGATTTCAGACTGGGCAGGGTGCGCAACGTGCTCGGATTGGTCGCGGCCGCGATCCTCGGGACCGCGGTCTCGGCGATCGGCGGGACCGCGGGAATCAAACTGTTTCACAGCCCGGACGCTCCGCTGTTGACGACGTGGCTGCGCTGGTTCGCATCCGACGGATTGGGCATCATCACCGTTGCACCGCTACTCATA
>CAWCXH010000020.1:0-157793 GCA_963799495.1 uncultured Actinomycetota bacterium | reverse complement strand
TTCGTCGCCCGCGGCCCCATCCTCGCATCCGACGATCCGGCGCTGGCCGCGACCGCCGCCGAGGGCCTGCAGCGGCTCGCGGCCGCCTGCAACGTGATTTACCTCATCGTGCAGCCCACCAGGGGGCGCGTGGAGGTCGTGGCGCCCCATCTACTCCGGGACGGGTACAGGACCGCGCCCGACATCATAGCGCCACACAACACCACGACGGGTGTACTGGACCTGAGCCAGGGCGAGGCGGCGCTGCGGGCCGCGATGCGAAAAAGCACCCGGCGCAACGTGCGGTTGGCGCAGCGACGGGGCACGATCGTCCGCGAGGGAGGCCCGGCTGACCTGCCGGTATTCCATTCGTTGCTGGCCAGCACCGGACGACGTCGCGGCTTCTCGCCTCCTCCGGCCTCGTTCTTCGAGGCCGCCTGGACCACCATGGCCCCGGCCGGGATGCTGCGGATGGCTGTGGCGGAGGTCGACGGGGAGCCCGTGTCGGCGTTCCTCTGGGTGGCGTTCGGGGACACCATGTTCTGCTGGCGTGGTGGGTGGTCCGGCCAGCATCGCCATCGGCGCCCCAACGAGGCGCTGGAATGGGCGGGGATTCGGTGGGCGGCCGAGCAAGGACTGCGGTGGTACGACTTCCAGGGTGACGCCGACTACACACGAGGGTTCGGTGGGTCCAGGGAGACCTCGCCCGGGCCGCTGGAGCGGGTCATGAACCCGCTGTTGCGCCGGATGTACCCGCTGGCGCTCCACCGCGTGCTGGACACCCCGGGCGTCTCCCGGTTGACGCAGATCATTCGCTCCCGCGGCTGGCCCGGCTCCCTCAAGTAGATCTCAAGTAGATGGTGTACCCGGCTGCCTTCTGGATCGCCTCGGTCGCGGTGGGCTCGGTCTAGGAACCCGCGGCATACCGGTCGAGCCTGCGGCCGTTGAGCCAAGATCGTCCAAATCAGTTCGCGCCCGGGGAGTCGCGCGGAAGGCGTTCGTCCTGCCCGGCCGGGAGGTGCAGCGTCGTCCCGGAAGACGCGATCGAGCCGCCATGAGCAGGCCGGGCCGGCACCCCGCGGTGATCGCCAGCGCCGCCCAGCAACTCACGGCGAGCCCGATGGCGGCGCCGCCAACGACGTCGGTCATGTAGTGGACGGTCTGCACCAGACGCGCCGCGGCGATGACGACCACGAGCCAGCCCGCCAGCCAGGCGATGCGCATGATTGTCCGCGGTGGTGCCAGCGTGGCCCTGACCACCAGCACAGCGGTCACGGCCGCCGCGGTCGCGACGGCGACATGGCCCGACGGGTACAGCAGGTCCGCGCCGCCGGGTCGCTGGCGGTGGACCACCTGTTTGAGCAGCAACTCGGTGACGAGGGTGCCGGGGGCGGCGACGAGGGCGAGCACCACCGCGTCCCACCGCCTGACCCGCCAGGCCAGTGCGGCGCTTGCCAAACCGGCCAGCACCACCAACGGCCCGACCGCGTACGCGATCGCCGTCGCGATGCCGTCGCCCCGGACCCTGGCGGCCTCCTGCCAGCGCATCATCTCCGCGTCGGCGGGATTGGGCCAGCTGGTGTGCCAGACGAGGGCGGCCACAAACGCGACCACGAACGAGGCGGCAACGCCGACGACCAGGGCCCACGGCGGGCTGAGCGCCAGCGACCGGCCGTCGGGCGTGACCTTGCGACGGTCAGCGGGCGGCACCAACCCATCATAGCTCCGCGGACAGCCCCGTGAGCAGCTATGCTGGGCCCGCGGGGGTCCCTCCGGGCGCACCGGGGTCATGGGGGCGAAAGCCAGCGGTAGGCAGCCCCGCAGCCCCGGGACGGGTGGCGGAGGCGGACGGCGATCAAAGCCCGCCGGCGGCGCCATCATCTGCTCGGACAACGTCGGCTCCAAGGCTTTACGACCCGGCCCAGCCCCCGGCGAACCGCGTTCTCGGGAGAGATCTCCAGTCGGCGGCGATGACCTGGAGAAGACCGTCGATCCGCGAAGCCACGCCGGAACCTGAGCGGAGGTGTCGTCAGGCTGCGTGGAGTCGAGGCACGACATCGCAGTGGGCAGCGTCGAGTTGGGCGATGAGGGTGCTGAATCGATCCCCCAGCTCGGTGACATGCCCCCTCGTCGAGGGCCGTCAGCATGCCGGTCCACCTTGTGACCGCCCGGACGGGATGGTAGAGAGATCTTTCTGCTTCATTCCGCCGTGCTGAGGATATCTCCGCCCTCTACACTGGCACTTCGCCTTCCGGTCACCGAGTACCCGTCTGGAGGTCTTCGTGGCGAGCCCCGTCCTTTCTCTTACTATGCCCACCCGTAACCGTCCCGAATTGCTCGAACGAGCGTTGCGCTCGCTCGTCACGGCGATGGCACCGGTGGCGGAACACGTCGAGGTCACTGTCTCGGACGGCTCGGACGCCGACACCAGCGGGCGTGTGGTGGAGCGTCTACTCAAGGACTGGCCGGGCGGCCACCGCTACGTCTGGAACCGTCCGGCCCTGACCCTGGTCGAGAACATGAACCGCGCGGCCGAGCTGGCCACCGGCGAGTGGGTTCAACAGCTCGATGACGACGACCTCATGCTGCCCAGCTGTGGACAGCCCATGATCGACTGTCTCCGCCGGGTGGCACCCCAGGAGCAGGTCCTGCTCTTCGGGGCTCACATCGTGGACGCCGCTGGCGTCAAGCGGCGCGAGCAGATCTTCGGGCGCGAGCAATACCTCTCGCCGAGGGAGGCGCTCCGACGGCTACTACGCAACTCCTCCTTCGTGCGAGAACCGATGGTGGTTGTACGCCGGGCTGCACTCGTCGAGGCGGGCCTGTTCGAGCTCGAGGTGGGTGACGCGGCCGATACCGACATGTGGGTGAGGCTGTTCTCCCGCCACGGCGCCCGCTGCCTGCCCGTCACCACCTGCGCCTACACGATCCACGAGGCTGCGGCCACCATGGGTATGTGGAATCCAGGCACGATCGAGGCGCTCGGCGCCGTATTCGACCGGGCCGTCGCTTCCGGCGTCGTCCCCGAGCGTGAGGTGCGGCGCTGGCAGGCCGACTACATGCATCAGTTCATCCTGGCCGGTGCCTACCGCCGGCTGCGAGTGCGGCGGCGGGCCGAGGCCAGGGATGTGCTGCAGCTGTTCCGCCTGCCGGCGGTCAAGGCGCTCGGCCCATCGTCCAAGTGGCTGCCGGTCCGGCTCGCGTTCACGACCGCGGCCGCCATCCCGCTCTGGGCACCGTAGGGGCTGGTGTCCTGCGCCGGGAATCCGTTGCGTTGCGGATATGGGGGAGTCGTTCGAAGATCTCGTCCGCGGTCTTGGTCAGGCGAATGGTGTGGGTGTCGTTCCATTGGATTAGTCCAGGCCCGGATGTCGCGGTTTAGGGCTTGCAGGTTCTCGTGGACCCGACGGGGCAGCTGCTTGCCGGTCAGCGGCACGCCCGGCGCAGCGCTCAAGCGCCGGCGACGAGCGGTCGCGCGCGGGGGCGGCCCGCGCCGTCGTCCGGCGCCCGCTGGACCTCCGCGCCCAGCACCGCGACTGCCGCCGCCAAGCCGCCGGCGACCAGCCAGGTAGGGCGGCGCAGCCTCACGCCGCGCTGCCCGCGGGCGTCCCCCGCCGCTCGCGCACCAGCGCCACCGCGCGCAGGATCAGCGCGGCGACCGCGTCGGGCGCCAGCGTGGCGCCACTGCGGCGCGCGCCGTCGCGCAGCGCCTGCCGGGTTCGCGGCTCGGCAAAGCGCGCCAGCGCTTTGGCCAGCTCGCGCGGGTCGCGCGGGTCCACGATCAGCCCGTTGACACCGTCGTGCACCACCGTGCCGGCCGCGCCGGTCATGGGCGAGAGCACCACCGGCCCCGACGTTGGCGAGCAGCGTGTCGACGAGCAGACCCGGCGAGGGCACGTAAGGGAACCCGAGGGCACGGTTCTCGCTTTCGATGGCCAGCTGGCCCAGCGCTATGTTTCCCTCGCTGTCGACGCCGAAGTGCGCCTCGCGGCGGCGGTCGGCCGCAGCCATGAGGCGGCCCCGGACGGCCAGCGCGCCGATGCGGCCGGCATGCCGCACCCCCCGCTCGCGGACGAACCGGATGAAGATTCGCAGGTCGCGCAGCGGTCCGAGCAGCGGCCTCACTCGACCCGCTCCAGCCAGATCTCGCGCCAGTAGGGGTAGTCGGCGCGTGGGCAGCAGCGGTGGTAGGCGCCGCGGCAGGTCACATCCTCCAGGACGATGCAGGGGCGCTTGATTCGCAGCAGCTTGCCGGTCCGCTCGTCGATGGTGCGCTCGACCCGCTGCAGCACTCTGGCCTGCCGGCCGCAATACCACCACATCTCGGGGTCGAACGACAGCCCACGGTTGCTGTTATTGCCATCGAGCGTGTTGACGATCCCCTGCTTGCTCCGGATCCGGACGAGCTCACCGGGCTGCAGGTTCAGCTTGCCGTCCGGGGTGCTCTCAAGCCGCCCTTGGATGAAGGGGAGCCGAATGCCGCCTTTGATCCGCAGCTGCGGCGGCAGGAATCTGCGGCTGAAATCCTGATATTCGTTGAACACTCCGATCGCGACGGCACGGATTGTGGCGCGCAGGCCGGCGTTGCCCGACCGCACATCCCGCACGTACTGGCTGACGTCCCAAGGGGGGACCCGGATTGGCGCCGCCCGGAGCAGCTCAGTGGCCTGGCATGAGAACCGCTCGTCCTCCGGAGAAGTGTCGCCCTTGCGGGTTGCCGCCAGTAGCGCCTCGTGCGTGCAGCCGAGCGCGGCCTGGTCCGCGGCCGGGTTGGGGGCGGGGTCGGGCGAGTCGTACCCGTCCGCGGGCGCCCGCTTGAGCCACGCCTCCTTCCAGTAGATGAGGCAGCCCACCTGGCAGCCACCGTGCGCGTGGCCGTCGCAGCGCACCCCCTCCAGGTGGACCGCATTGCGCATGCGGTACATGCCCGGTCGAGCCGATCGTGTCGCAAAGCTTCACTGCCAGCTTGTCCACGCGGAACCGCTGGCCGCAGAATTGCAGCATCTCTGGCATGAACGGGAGGACTCCAGCTCCCCCCTGGCGTCGAGGGTGGCCAGGATCTCGGCTTCGCTGCGCACCTCGACGATCTCGCCCACGCGTAGCGCTTGGCCTTCTAGCATCTGTTCAGTTTGCACTGCTACACCTCTGTCCAGTCGGCCGTGGCCGACCGCGGCCGCGGCTAGTTTCATAGGGCTTCACGGCGTAGCCCTGCCTGCCAGCGCGATCGCGCTCAACACCATTTCGGTGGCCGCCTCTGGACGGAGGACCACGTTGGTCCGCTGAACGCCTTCGCGGAGCGCACGCGACGTCTCCGGGTTGGCGGCGCGATGCATCGCGTCGGCCAGCGCCGATGCGTCTTGCGGGTCCACGACGATCCCGTTGACGCCGTCATGCACGATGGTGCCGACCGCCCCCGTCATCGACGACACGATCACCGGCGCACCCGCGCTCAGCGCCTCCACCACGACGCGGCCGATCAAGTCCTGCAGGGTTGGGAACACGAACGCCTGGCAGGCCTGGAAGGCGCCCTTGAGAACCTGGTGGTCGACCATGCCGAGGAAGGTCACCATGTCCTCGACGTCGAGCCGGCGGCTGAGCTGGACCAGGGACTCCCGCTCGGGACCTTCTCCGATGACCCACAAGGCGCACGGGCCGAAATGCCGTCGGTAGACAGCCAGGGCGCGGATCACGAGGTCGGTGCCCTTCCGGGGCATGAGCCGGCCGGGGCTGACGAATAGCGGCGTCTCCTCCGGGAGCGGCGCCGCGGCCAGGGCGCGCCGGGAGGTCGGCCGGCATGCCCGCCAGCCACCAACCGACGATGATCTTGTCCTCTGGAACGTCCAGCGTGCGGATAAAGTACTCCCGGGCCGGCGGGTTGTTGGCCACGAACACGTCGACGGATCGGGCCGCGAGCCGGCGGACGACGACCTTAAGCGGGGCGGTGCCGGCCCGGCCGATGTGGCGATAGTCCCCCTCGACCAGCGAAATCACCTTGCGCCGATGGAACAGTTTGGACAGGCCCGCGTACACCCCGACCAGCCCGAGCTCGTAGACGACCAGGACGTCGTCGGGGGTGCGGGCGAACTCGAGGAGCATCCGGGGGCTGACCAGCTTGACGCTCATCGGGTGTTCATGTCCCGTCCGTCACCGAACTCGACGAACCGGCCGAAGGACCGCTCACCATGCAGGGGTACCGCCCAGTGGAGGTCGCGGACGGCGCTGCCAGCGCGGCGAGCCGACTCGACCAGGTACGGGTGCGGTGACGAGTCGTCCCTCGACACCCAGAGGATGCGGGATTCCCGAGGTCGCCGACTCAGTCGCGTCGCGATACCGGCCACGGTCAGACCTCGTCGCCGGACACAACGCTCGGTCGGCGTACCTGGAGTCGGACCCCACCGCGGCCGCATGTCGCCAGGCCCGCCGCGACACCGGTGATAATGCCCCGCTCCATCCCGGGGATCCTCGCGAAGAACGAGACCATGTCAACGGACCCGGCCGCTACGCGGTGTGCCGAAGGAAGACGCCATCGCACTGGAGAGTCTCGGATGTCACCCGGTCAGTGAAGCCCGGCAGTATGGCAGCCAGACGAAAATCGATCGCCTCCATCAGCTCAATCGCCGAGGTCAGTTGCAGGTCGTCCTCGTAGAGCGGCACCAGGGAAAGCTCCAATTGCACACCGGTGAGCAGTTCCAGCGATTTCGCAGCGCCAGCGAGAACATGCCTCTCGAAGCCTTGCGTGTCGACTTTCAAGAATGTTGTGACCAACTCAAGCTCGTGTGCGGCGGCAAGATCGTCGATGGTGGTCACGCTGCACATCCTCCGTGCGCACGAACCTCGATTCCGGAGCGGCCCGAAGGTGTCGGCTGAGCATCGGGGCGAGACTTGAACTTACTGAGTTCCCCGCGACGTTGATTGTTGCCTCCCCCGGCTCCGCACCTACGGCGAACCGCTGGCACTTCCAGGATCGATCCTTCGCGCACCGCTGCTCGAGCACCTGGAACTCCGCTCGCAGAGGCTCAAGCGACAGGATCGAGTTGCGGTAGCCCAAGCGGCGCAGCTCGCTCGCGTACTGGCCGATGTTGGCACCCACATCGATGACGCAGGTGACATCCCGACGGTCCATGAGGCGTACCACTTGAAAGAGAGGCGCCGAACGGGGGAACCGTTGGACGTCGAGGCCCAATCGTTGCACCGCATCACGTGCTGCGTGCAAGACGCTCATGTCGAGGTCTCCAACGGCCGCCGCTCCTCTCCGGTTGCGGACCTGGTGACGAACCTCACCGGCCGTGTCTGGAGGAACCCGGCACCGCGACGGCTGTACGCCGCCAGACCCGCCGCGAGCCCGGTGATGATCCCCTGCTCCATCCCGGGGCGAGAACCGAGCGCCGCATCAGCCTGTCACCCGCTTCTTGAGGTGGTCGGCCAGCCACAACGATAGCGCCACGGCCTGCGGGTCGGAAGCCGGGCCTCTCAGCGGAAGGGTCGCGCCAAGCAACAGCGTCGCCCCGAGCTCCGCTCGCCGCACCAGCGCCTCGACCACCGCCATAGCGACCGCGGCGGCCAGCAGCGCCAGCCCGGGCAGCAGCAGCTCGATCACGACTGCCGCTCGGGTGCGGGCTTGAACCGGCCGACGACCAGCGACGCCAGCCGCCGGCGCCAGCCGCCGGCGGCGCCGAGCACCCCGGCGGCGTCCAGCCGCATCCGCAGCTCGCGGCGGATGCCCGGCAGCGGGCAGAAGCGGATGCACAGCGCCAGCATGAGCGCCCCGGCGGCAAGCTCGGCGGCGAACACCAGCATGGTCGGGACCTGCCCGAGGAGCGCCCGACGGGTTGCCCCCATTGCCAACGTGACGCCGAGGCTCGCGAACGCCGCCGGTGCATACGACGCCCACAACTGCGCGGCGGAGAACCCCACGATGCGCCACATGAGGCCGAGGTAGCCGAGGTGCCGCAGGAGCTCTGCGACGAGGACCGCCGCGGCTACCACCCAGATCCCGTACGACCGATAGCCGATCGCGAACGCCAGGGACACGCCGAGAACCACGACGTACGCTACCTGGACGACAAGCGACCGGTTCAGGTCGGCACGGGCCTCGGCCACCGTCTGCGACAGCGCCGCGATGACGCTGAAGGCAGCGGCGAGCGCGAACCACGGGACGATCGTGGCCGCCAGATCCCATTGCGGACCGAGCAGGACCCGCACCAACTCCGGTGCGGCCACTGCCATGCCCGCGCACACCGGGAACACAACGATGCCACCGAGCATGAGCATGCTGAGGTAGGCGCGGCCAAGGCGTGCCCTGTCCTGCTGAACGCGGCTGAGATGGGGGAACAGCACCGCCGTCAGCGCCTGCGCCAGGTAGTAGCGGAACGGCTGGAAGGCCAGGTAGTACCCCCGGCTGTACTGACCCACGTCCGCCACGCTGGCGAAGCGGCCGACGACGAAGGTGTCCAGGCTGCCACCGATGTAGTCCAGCAGGTGCGCGCCGGACAGACGCATCCCGTAGCCGCAGACCTCCTGGTAGGGCTTCCAGCGGAGCACCGGCCGGACCGGATGGCGCAGCAGGGCATACTGCCAGACGGCCTGGGAGCTGCTGGAGACCAGCGCCCCCGCCACCAGGCTCCAGACACCCGCGCCCAGCAGCGCCAAACCAATGGCGACGACGAGGTAGCCGAAGGCGTAGCTGGCGACCGTGATGATTGACGACTCACGGAAGCGCAGCTGGCGGCGCAGCAGACCGATGCCCACCATCGCCATGCCTTCGAACAGGAAGGTGACGCCCAGCAGCCGCAAGACGGGCGACAGGTCCGGCGCCCGAAACAACTCGCTGACCACCGGGGCCAGGACCCAAACCACTGCATAGCAGGCGACGCCCACGGCCACACCGGCGGTCGACGCCGCCCGCACGTCGTCCCTCGACAGCTCCGGCTTCTGCACCACTGCCGACGCCAGCCCCATCCGGACAAAGAACTGCGCGAACAGCACGACGAGCTGGGCCAGCGCCATGAGTCCGAAGGCGGCCGGGTCGAGCAGCCGCGAGATCGTCACCGTGTAAGCGATGTTGGCGGCCATGAGGGTTCCATACCCCAGGGAGGACCAGCGAAGGCCCGACGCGGCCCGGGCGGTGAGGGTGGACCCGTCCTGAGCGGCTGGCGGGGCGTCGAACTCGTTCACGGCGTGGCGTGGCGCGGGCGCAGCGACATGCGCAGCGGCGTGCGTTCCGGGATCAGGCTGGCACCGCGGCGTACGTACGGGCTCAGCCAGTACAGCGGCCCGTAGCCCTGCTTACGCAGCTGCCGCTCGGTGTCCAGCGGCACGGCGAGGACGCCGTCGTCCGGCTCGGTGTCCTCGTTCATCGAGAGGTAACAGCTGTTGTCACCGGTCATGGCGCCGCATGCCTCCGTTCCAGTACAGCTTGCCGTTGCCGTGCAGCGGGCGACCAGCACCACGCCGTCGGCCTGCCTGGCCACACCGAGGGCGATGGAGGAGGCCAGCAGCTACCGACGTGTCGATCATGATGAGGTCAAACATCTCGCCGACCACGAGATAGCCAACCACGTAGGCAAGACCGGTCATTGACCAACCCGCGAACAGGAACGACACCCCAAGCCGCGCAGCACCGGGGCCACCTGCGGGACGTGGAGCAGTCCGCCGACCGCCGGGGCCAGAAGCCACACCGGTCCCAGACAGAACAGGCCGATCAGGATTCCGGCGGTGGACGCGGCACGGACCTCGTCGTCGCTCAGTGCCGGCTCCTGCAGCAGCGCGGAGGCCAGCAGCATACGGGCGAAATGTTGCCCGAACAGCACGACGAGTTTCGCTATCGCCATGAGCCCGAACGCTGTCGGCTCGAGCAGACGCGAGACGGTCGCGGTGTAGGCGAGGCTGGCGACCGCGAGCGCCACGGTGGACAGAGCAGACCAGCTTAGGCCGGACGGGGGCCGGGTGGTCAGCCTCGCGCGACCGGCGATACCGGGGGGTGCCGTCGCTCGTCGCATCGGCTCCTGGCGCGTCCACCCGTCCGCCTTACCGAACGCCCGAGACGGTGGAGCGGACGCGGGTCCGCTGCAGGATCAGGCCGAGCCCCCTGCGCAGGTAGGGGCTCAGCCAGTAGAAGAACCACAGTCGGCCTGCCCAGCGGTGGGTGAAGACGAGCCATGGCCTGGGCGCCAACTCCTTCACCGACCACAGGCGGCGCAGTTCGTGCCGCAGCGGTTGTAGGTCGGTCCGGCGCGGTGGGTGTGAGGCGCATTCGCCGACCGTCCCGGGAGCGATCCAGACCTCGCAGCCGGCGGCGCTCGCCCGTAGCCCGTAGTCCAAGTCACCCATCTGCTGGATATAGGCGGGGTCGATGTTGCCGACTCGTTGCACCACCGCCCGCGGGACCAGGACGATGTTCCCGTTCATCGTCTCGCACCGTCGTGGTTGGCTGCCGGGCTGCATCAGCGTCCATCTCAGCGGGCGCCGGGGGGAGAGGCGGACCTGGCCGCCGTAGGTGGGTTGGCCGGTCTGTGGGTGCCGGGTGGTGCCGGCCAGGATGACGGGGCCGTGGCTGCGCTCGCGCAGCTGTTGCTCGGTGTGCAGGAGCAGGGCGAGGACGCCGTTGTCGACGAGTGTGGTGTCGTCGTTCATCCACAGGTAGTAGTCGTAGTCGCCGGCCATGGCCTGGTCCAGGGCGCGTCGCATGCCGCCGTTCCAATACAGGTGGCCATCGCCGCGGAGCAACCGGACGTCGGGGTGGTGTTGGGTCACGGCCTCGGCCGTGCCGTCGGTGCTGGCGTCGTCCAGGACGAACACGTCGAGGGTGGCACCTGGCAGCTGCTGGGTGCGCAGGGAGTCCAGGCACGCCAGGGTCAGGGCCCTGCGGTTGTGGACCGCCATGACAGCGGCGATACGAATACCAGCCATTCCCTCTCCCTGTGCCGTGCCGGCGCCGCGGGGCGCTCGCCCGGCGAGGTCAACCCCGGCGGAGGTCAACCGACCCGCGCCTGTTGTGGACGTTCTCCTGCGCCCCGGCGGCGCAGCAGGCCGCGGGCGGGCGAGCCCCGGCCGGCGCCGTAGCCGGCGTAACCGCCCGGCGCGACCCCGCGGTTGAGCAGGTAGCCGATCAGCGGGGTGTCGGTGAACGCCAGCCGTTCGCGGGCGCGCCGCAGGTCGGCCAGCGAGGTGCCCCGGTTGACCACCAGGAGAATGGCGTCGGCGTGATCGGCGATCGTCACCGCCTCCGACACACCCAGCAGCGCCGGGGTGTCGATCAGGACGAGGTCGGCCGGCTCACCCGAGCTGATCAGCTCGCCGAAGGCCGTCGAGCGGAAGAACACGGCCGGATGGTGCCCGTTGCGCTCGCTCGGCCCGACCTGCAGCACCCTTGCGCGGGTGGCTGGCCTGGGCCGCGGCCGCGGTGTCGGCCGCCGGCTGACGGTGCCCGCGGGATCCTCCTCGCCGTCATGACCCACGCCGATCACGTCGAACAGCTCGCCGTCGCGACACAGCTGCGACAGCCCTCTGGTCCGCTCGTCGGCGTCGACCAGCAGCACCTGGCGACCTTCCCGCCGGGCCGCGAGCGCGAGGTTGAGCACGGTCACGGTCTTCCCGTCGCCCGGTCCCGCGCTGGCCACGGCGACGACCTTGCCGCCCACCTTGGAGAGGGCATGCTCCAACGCGGCCAGCACGACGTGGTAGGCCTCCGCGGCGACCGGATCCTTCCCGGCGGCGACGATCCTCGCACCTGCCCCGCGCAGCTTCACGTCCAGCCGCGGCGTCTCACCGAGCAGCGGAACCCCGAGAATCGCCCCGGCGTCGCCTTCCGACTCCACGCGGCGGTTCCGCCCGGCCGCCCACCATGCCCAGCCGCCGGCAGCGACCAACCCGAGTACCGCACCGAACACCGCCAGCAGCAGCGGCGCGGGCTGCGACGACGAAACCGGCGGAACCGCCTCCTGGAACGATTCGACCCCCGATCCGTACACCGCGGCCTGCGCAGCGATCTCGTCCTCATGGACCTGCAACTCGCCGATCAGATCGGCCACGTGCAGCGCCCTGCGCTCCAGGGTGGCCTGATCGGGACCGCTCGTCTGCGCGATCTGCGCTCTGAGCGCGTCGAACTCGGCCTCCCGCTGGGCCCGCACCTGCCGCAACCCGGTGATCGCCACCTTCGCATCCGCGGCGATCCGCTCACCGGCCACCTGCTCATAAGCGGTGCCGACCGCCGTGGCCAGGTTCGCGGATTCCGCCGGGTCACCCGAGGTGGCACGGATGGTGATGGACGTGAGGTCGGCTGACGGCTCCACCACCACCGAGCGCCTGACGTCGTCGGGTGTCCCGCTGCGCTTGAGGATCTGCAGCGCCCGCTCGTACACCACATCGGAGCCGGCGAGCTCGGCCTGGGTGGCCATGAAGACGGCGTGGTCGCCCGACTGGAAGGGGAACCCGCCCAGGGTAAGGACCGCGGGACTCCCAGGATCGCGCAGGAAAAGGCTGGCCTGCGCCTCATACTTGGCCGGAAGTAACAAGGAGACGGCATACCCCGCGATGGCGGCGAGCGCTGTCACGGCCACGATGACGAGCCGGTACCGCCACAGTGAGCCGACGAGACCCGGGCCACCAACCCACGGGCCGTCCCCGTCCAACCCCGAAAATGTCTCGGACACCGCAAACTCACGGTTACCGTCCACCGAACCCCCTCCCGGCCGGAAGGACTCTGCTCATCACGTCGATTACCGTCCTCAGCCCGCTCGCTGGACCGCCGACCCGGTCAATAGCGCCGGCTCGCTCGGCATGGGGACCGACACCTGCTCGAGCACGAGGCTCTGGCTGCGGAACCAGTCGATGGTCCGCCGCAGTCCTTCGCGGACATCCACCGTGGGTTCCCACCCGAGGGCAGTGCGTGCCAGCGTGATGTCCGGGCGGCGAACGGTGGGATCATCCTGCGGACGGTCCACGAAGATGATCTCCGAGCTCGAGCCGGTGAGTTCGATGATCAGGCGAGCAAGCTCCAGGACGCTCAACTCCCCACAGTTGCCGAGGTTTACCGGCCCCTCCAGGTCGGAATGCAGCAACTTGACGAGGCCCTCGATGAGGTCGTCGACGTAGCATACCGATCGGGTCTGACTCCCGTCACCGGCGACAGTCACCGGTTCGCCGCGCAACGCCTGCCCGATGAAGGTCGGGATGGCGCGCCCGTCCCAGGGCCGCATCCGGGGCCCGAAGGTGTTGAAGATGCGGGCGATGGTGGTGTTCACCCCCCGCGCGTTGCGATACGCCATCGTCGTCGCCTCCGCGAACCGTTTGGCCTCGTCGTAGACGCCGCGTGGGCCGACCGGATTGACGTTGCCCCAGTACGTCTCGGGCTGGGGATGGACCAGCGGGTCGCCGTATGACTCCGACGTCGAAGCCAGCAGGAAGCGGGCCTGCTTTTCCTTGGCCAGCCCTAGGCAGTGAAAGGTGCCGATCGAGCCCACCTTCAGGGTGTGCAGCGGTAGCTGCAGGTAGTCGATGGGCGAAGCCGGAGACGCCAGGTGCAGCACCGCGTCCACATGCCCCGAGACATGGACGTAGTCGGTGACGTCGGCCCGGACGAGCCGGAAGCGACGGTCTTCGAGAAGGTGTTCCACATTGATCGAGTTACCGGTGCAGAAGTCGTCGAGGCAGATGACCTCGTACCCGTCCTGCAAGAGTCGGTGGCACAGGTGCGATCCGAGGAAGCCCGCACCTCCTGTGACAACTGCACGTCGAACCCTCATGATCTGTCTCCTGCTGCTTGTGAGGTCCTCAGGGGTGCCGGCACTCGTTCCAGCCAGATCTCCCGCCAGTACGGGTAGATGCCGCGCGGGCAGCTGCGGTGGTAGTCAGCCGTGCAGGTGACGTCGGCCAGGACGATGCAGGGCGTCTTCATGGTCAGCATCTGACCGGACGACTCGTCGATGATGTGGTCGACCCGACGGAGCACCTGTGCCGTCCGGCCGCAGTACTTGAGCATCTCGCGGTCGAAGGACAGTCCGCGGTTGCTGTTCTCGGCGTTGAGGGTGGCGCTGATTTCTTCGATGGACGTTGTTCCGCAGGTAGCGGCGCCACAGTCGCCGCGGTTCCCGGCCCAGCCGGTAGGTCCATTCCAGCCCGCTGCGTTGCATCCAGCGCGGCGCCTGGGGAACGGTGCCCGCGATGCAGGTCGAAGGCGGCGCCGACCCCGAACAGGGCGTTGGCCCGCAGCCTAGCCACGTGCTCGGCCATCCAGCGCTCCTGCTTCGGTGTGCTCAGGCCGACCCACACGAGCTGCGCACCGGAGTCGTTGATGACCTGGACGATCTCCGCGTCCTCCTGCGGGGTGAGCGGCCGGAACGGCGGCGTCGAGGTCCCTGCGACCTGCAGCCCCGGGAACCGGGTGGTCAGCCGGTCCGCAAGCCGCTCCGCGGTCGCCGGGCCGCCACCGTAGAAGAAGGACGACCAGCCGCGTTCGACCGCCCGGGCGAGGACCGCCAGCATCAGGTCCGGGCCGTAGACACGGCTGACCTCGCGCCGGCCCGCCCACCGGGCCGACCACACCATCGGCATGCCATCCGGGGTGGTCAGGCCCGACCGATTGTGGATCCGGAGCAGTTGCGGGTCTCGCTGGGATTCCATCACGCCGTGCACGCCGGTGACGCACACGTACCGGTGCTCGCCGCGGTCGACCCAGCCGGACACCTCCTCGACCGCGGAGTCGAGCGTCAGGCAGCTGACTCCCACCCCGAGCACGTCGACCCGCGGTGGACCATCCGCCGGTACTGGCCCGTCGTGATCAGGTGTGGTCACGGCTGGTCAGCCTCTTCTCGATCCACCGGTAGGTGGGGCCTAGCCCGTCGCGCAGGGACGTCGTCGGCTCCCACCCCAGGACCTTGCGCAGCAACGAGTTGTCGGAGTTGCGTCCGCGCACCCCCTGCGGGCCCGGAATCTGTTTCAGGCCGATGTCCCGTTTACCAGCCACTTCGGCGACGAGATATGCCAGCTGGTTGATGGACACCATTTCGTCGGTGCCGAGGTTGAGCGGCTTGGCGTAGTCGGACTGCATGATGCGGTAGATGCCCTCAACGCAGTCGTCGATGTAGCAGAATGACCGCGTCTGCTCGCCGTCGCCCCAGATCTCGATGCTGCCGCCGTCCTCGACCTGCGCGACCTTCCGGCAGATCGCCGCCGGCGCCTTTTCCCGGCCGCCGTCGTACGTGCCGAACGGCCCGTAAATGTTGTGGAACCGAACGATGCGTGTCTGCATCGAGTACTCGTCGGCGTAGTACGTGCACAGCAGCTCGGTGAACAGTTTCTCCCACCCGTAGGCGTCCTGGGGCTGGGCCGGGTAGGCGTCGCTCTCCTTCAGCGGCACCACGTCGGTCTCGGTCTGTCGGTACTCCGGATAGATGCAGGCCGAGGAGCTGTACAGGTAGCGCTGCACGCCGTTGATCCGTGCGGCGTCGAGCGTGTGCAGGTTGATGAGCGAGTTGTTGCTCAGGATTTCCGCGTGGTGCGTCGAGATGTACCCCATCCCCCCCATGTCCGCAGCGAGCGCGTACACCTGGTCCACTCCGCGTGTGGCCTGCAACGCGGAGTCCCACCGGCGCAGGTCCAGCAACTCGAACTCGTCGGCGTCCACCTCGGTGTACTCCGGGTACTTCAGGTCGACCCCTCGGACCCAGTACCCCTCCTGCTTCAGAAAGGTGACGAGGTGGTGTCCGATGAAACCCCCCGCCCCCGTGACACACACTCGCTTCATTGCAGCCGTCCTTCCGTTGCAGGTGCCTTGCTCACGTAGTTCTTGCTCAGCTGTTCGTCTATCGTCGCGTCATCGGCCCGGTAGCCCGTCGCGGCCGACACCGTCCTCGGCGTCACGAAAGTCATCACACACCCCAGGACCAGCCGTCGGGCGAACCGAATCGCCCTCGTCAGCGCATCGAAAAAGTCGGTCATCAATAAGCCCCGCGGCCTTTCACCACCGCGAACACGGTCTTCCAGACGATCAGAGCGTCGAGCGCGAGCGACCACTGCTCGACGTAGCGCAGATCGAGACGAATCGACTCCTCCCAGTCCAAGTCGGAGCGACCGCTGATTTGCCACAGACCGGTCAGGCCCGGCTTCACCAACAACCTTCTTCGTGCGTCGCCGTCGTACGGCCGATCGGTGACCGGCAGCGGACGCGGGCCGACAAGCGACATCTGACCGCGCAGCACGTTCACCAACTGGGGCAGCTCGTCAAGCGACGTCCGACGCAGCCAACGCCCCAGCCGGGTGATCCGAGGATCGACGGTCATCTTGAACAGCTCCCCGGTCGCGTGCCGGTTCAGCTTGTCCACGCTGGACCGCAGCGCTTCGGCGTTGCGAACCATTGTGCGGAACTTCCACATGGCGAACTCACGCCCCTGCCAACCGGTCCGGGTCTGCCGAAATATTGCCGGCCCGGGGCTGCTGAGCCGAATGGCCAGCGCGATGGCCACCATCAGCGGCGCGAGAACGATCAGCGCGATCAGCGCCGCCACTCGGTCGAGGAGCGCCTTCGCCACCCGGCGACCACCCGCCAGTTGTGGTTCGTCGACGTGCAGCAACGGCAACCCGCAGACCGGCCGGATGGCGATCCGAGGACCGGCGACGTCGATCAGCGCCGGCGCCACGAGCAGGTCGGTGCCTGACTTGGCGAGACTCCAGGACAGCATCCGCAGGGCGGGACCGTCCATCTCCGGACACGGCAGCACGGCCACGGTGTCCGCGGAGGTCGCCCGCAGTGCGAAGTCGACGTCATCGAAGCCACCCAGGACCGGCACGCCCAGCGTCGTCAGGTCGGCGGATCCTCCCCCGTCGGGGACGCATGACCCCACGATCCGCATCCCGTGATGGGTGTCGTTGCGCATCTGCCGGACCAGTTCGGCCCCCGTTCGCCCGTGGCCCACCAGGAGGACGTCGCTCATGAACAGTCCCTTGCGACGCTTTCGGTGCACCCACTTGCGGAGCAGATAGCGTCCCAGCAGTGTCAGGACCGTCGCCATCGGCAGAGCGACGAGGACGTAACCGCGCGCTATTTCCGCTTTCGTCGCCCAGGAGGCGGTGGCGACTGTTGCGATGACCGCGACCGCGGCCGCGAGGACGCGACGGAACTCCTCGAATCCGACAGAGAGAAAACGTGACTCGTAGCCACGAGCGGCCGCCATCGCCGCCAGCCACAGCAGGGGCAGACCCGTGCTGAGCGCCACGTAGTCCCACCGCAGGTCCGGCGCCTCGGGACCCCAACGGACAACGTAGGCAGTCACGCCGGCCACCAGGGAGGCGATGGCATCGATCCCGACCACCGCGCGGACGTAGGGTCGCTCCCATGCCCTCCGCGAGGAGCGGACCACGACTGGCTGGCTCAGTATTGCCCGGCTCGCGCCCGCTCCCGCAACGCTCACGCCATCGATCGCAGTCAACGAACCATCCCCTTCCCGATGAACCCGGCGGCGCCGGTGACGAAGGCTCGCATGATCAGCGATCTCCCATTCGGCGAGGGCCTCGGGCAGATCGTTCGCCGATGCCGGCGTGGGCAAGCGCGACCAGCAAGATGCGTTGCGAAGGGTGTGCGAGGCGAACGGGCCTCGAGCAGTGCTAGGCCGACGCCGTCCGACATGACATACCTCCTATCAAGTCCGCCAACCCCTTTAAGTCCGTTAAGTCCGTTAAGTCCCCGCGGACGAGTCGATTCCTACCGCACGGTTGTGCGGCCAATGAAATACGATTAGCTGTGGTAGCTTTGCGATAGGTTTCGCGTTCGTGACGCTATCATGAGCTGAGCCTGACCACAAGCAAATTTCAGCAGCTAGTAGAGTTGGTTAATAGTTAGTGAGGCTATCCAGCTCCCAACAGTAGAAGACAGTAGAAGATAGCAAAGGAGTATAGCCAAGTGAGCTGGCAATCAGCTAGCTTCGCTAGGTCGGGGTGGAGTTCACAGTCAGACCAAGTTTTCCGTTGTGACGTCAAGTGACCGGGCGTAGCCTTTGCATTGGCTCCTTCGGATCACCAACGCTGCGACCAGCCACTTTGTGTGGCCTACAGCCGGTTTATCGGGCCGGTGTCCTTGTTGAAGAGAGCCGCGGACGTGATCTCCTAAGCGGGAGCGTCCATAGGTCGGCCAGGTTCAGCCTGGTCGACCGTGGGTGATGCACGCCCAAAGACCTGCTCGTCGACTTGGCGGTATGAGGTCGCTCGCTACTACTAGCAACGATCATATGTTGTGCGCCTTGCGCCGCTGTCGGGCAGACCTCGCATGGAGATAGTGTTAGATCTAGCAATGATTTGGCAGCTGGCAAGAACTTTGCCGCAGCTGCGTGGCCCACACCTAGCAGTGTGTCACAACGTTGTGATATTGATGTCGCCAGATTCTCTCGTGGCAATGACTGTGGTCGGTCGACTTGTCCCGGCCGTGGCCTCAAGCGCGCCTCGCAACACGCTGTGTAAGAAAGCGCCGGTCACAACGGTACGCAGGGGGTCCATGCAGATCATGGGACGGGCGGTTGTCGGGGTGGTTATGGTCCCGGTCCGTGATCGACAGAGACGAGGACGGTCGGGATCTTGCGTCGTTGACCGTGCCACGGGTCGGCCGGCTGGCTGGGTCCGGCGATGTGTGGGAGCCGTGGCGGCTACTCGATCCGGCGGGTGAGGTGGTCGAGCCGGTCGCGGTGTGGCTGCGGGATTTGCAGGCGGCCGGGCGGTCGGCCTTGACCCAACGGTCGTACGGCATGGACCTGCTGCGCTGGTTCCGGTTCTTGGGGGCGGTCGAGGTGGCGTGGAACCACGCCACCCGAGCCGAGGCACGCGACTTCGCCCGCTGGGTTCGATCACCGACAAACCCCACCGTCCCAGCCCTGATGCCGGCATCCCGAACCCGGTGACGGGAAAACCCAAGCCGGGCGACAAGTATGCGGCCAGCACACGAGGCCATGGCGAGAGCGTGCTGCGAGGGTTCAACGAGTTCCACCGCGAGGCCGGGTCGGGGCCGATGGTCAACCCGTTTCCGCTGGCACGCCGTCAGCGGCGGGCGCACGCCCACCACCATCCGATAAAGCCCTTCGGTAACGAACGATGCGGGCTCTACCGGCCGCGGCAGGTCCAGCGGGTGCCGCACGGAATCCCGGACGGGAAGTTCAACGACCTGCTCGCCCAGCTTGTGTCGCACCGCGATCGGGCGCTGGTCGCGTTCTGGGTGTCCTCTGGGGCGCGGGCGTCGGTGCTGCTGGGCTGCCGTCAGTGCGACGCCGACCCGGGTCAGCAGTTGATCACGGTGGTACGCAAGGGCACCCGGGCGGTCCAGCAGGTGCCGGCCTCACCGGACGCGTTCGTGCGGGAAGGACCTGGAGACCCACCACCCTGGAATCGGTTCGCTGCGCCTGGCGCCCGATGTCGCGACCGCGTAGAAACACCGGATCGCCAGGGAGACGGCCCGTAGTAAGAACTCCGCCGAGCAGGTCGTCGAGGTCGAGTCCCTGCGGTCGGACCGAGGGATCAACTACCTGGCGATGGTGCGTGCCTTCTACCTCGACCTCGCTTGACCTCACGCAATGGGCGGTGAACGACCCGACCCGCTGGGGTGTGTGGGCTGCCCCGTGCCCCATCCGGGACGAGGAGATGTCGAGCTCGGCTGCCCGGATTGCCGGCGGCGGTTGGCGCCGTGGGGGCACGCGGCTGCCCGGTTTGTGCGGGTGGTCGCGGAGTCGGTGCGGCGGATCCGGCCGCGGCGGGGGATCTGCTCGCGTGCGGGCGGGTGCGGCCGCACGCATGTGCTGTTGCCCCGGTTCTGCCTGGGCCGCCGGGTGGATGTGGTGGCGGTGATCTGGGCGGCGCTGCTGGCGCGCGGCGGGGCAGGGTTGGCGCAGGATCACTGCGGCGGCGGGGTGTCCGGCCTCGACGGTGCGGGGGCTGGCTGTCGCGGTTCGCCGGGCACGCCGAGCCGATCCGGGTGGCGTTCGCGTGGCTGGGTCGAGCGCAAGCCACTGCCCTGCCTCGCCCAGTGCGGCCATCACCGTGCGTAGCCGGGTCGGATAGTCGGTGATGATGCCGTCTGCTCCGGCGGCGATTTGGGCTCGCATGATGTCGGGATCGTTGATCGTCCACGGAACGACCCTGACCCCCAAGGCATGTGCGCGGTCAACGAAGGCTTTGTCGGCGACGAGCGCAAACCCCGGATCCGTCGGTGTGAGCCCGTACGACACCGAATAGCCGGGCGACAGGATGTTGGCGCCCACCATTGTTGCGCCGGTGATCGGGTCGCCGACGACGGCCGGATTCACCCCCGCCAGCCACGGCGAGTCCGGGACCCACGTCGTTTCGTCCCACAAGGCGACCAGCGGGATCGACGGCTCGGCCTGACGCACCAACGGCAACGTACGCCAATCGAAGCTCTGGATCTCGACCCGGTCGATCTTGCCCGCCGACCGGATCACCGGCAGGATCACATCGACGAATTCAGCTGGACTGGCTGATGTTTCGGGCTTCCCCGCCTCGACCTTGGTTTCGATGTTGTAGCGCACCTCGGCGCGATACGAGTCGGCCAGCGCGAAGACCTCCGGCACGGTGGCGATCTTGTTGTTCGGCACCACTTCGGCGCCTGGGAAGTTGTCGAGCCGTTTGCCGCAGTCGAGGGTGCGGATCTGCGCCAGCGTGAGGTCGTGCACGAGCTTCCCGACGTACGGATACTGGGGGTCGCCGGCGAACGCCGGACCGGTGTCCGCGCACTTGGTGGGGTCAATCGTGGGGTCGTGCCAGACCAGCGGCTGGGCGTCCTTGGTGATCACGATGTCGAATTCCAGCGTGCTGACACCGAGTTCCAGCGACTTCGCGAAGGCCCGCAGCGACTCCTCGGTCGTCTCGCCGCGGCCGCCGCGATGGGACTGCAGGTCGAAGTTCTCGGGGCCGGCGGCGGCCGACGGAAAGCTCATGGCGCACACCGCAAGAGCGATGAGCGAAAGCACGAATCGCATGTGTCGAC
Organism: uncultured Actinomycetota bacterium; assembly: GCA_963799495.1. GTDB lineage: Bacteria > Actinomycetota > Actinomycetes > Mycobacteriales > Mycobacteriaceae > Mycobacterium. Next base: position 136,840 of record CAWCXH010000020.1, on the reverse strand, counting down.
GCTAATGAGTCAAGCCGTCGAGCGCCGACTGTGGCGGTTGTTGTTCTGTTCCGCGAAAGGTGACGTCCACAACCGACACACTCGGCGAGGGGTATCGACTACTTCCGCCGCTGCCGGGCGATTTCGGCGAGCACCACGCCTGCGGCCACCGACGCGTTGAGCGATTCCGTCGGCCCGGACATCGGAATGGACACCACGGCGTCGCAGTTCTCCCGCACCAGCCGCGACAGGCCCTTGCCTTCCGAGCCGACGACCACGACCAGCGGGCCGGTGCCCTCCAGGTCGTCGAGCGTGGTGTCGCCGTCGGCGTCGAGGCCGACGACCTGCAGGCCGGCGTCACTCCAATCCCTCAGTGTCCGATTGAGATTCGTCGCCCGGGCCACCGACACCCGGGCGGCCGCACCGGCGCTGGTGCGCCAGGCCACCGCGGTAACCGACGCCGACCGGCGCTGCGGGATCAGCACACCGTGACCTGCGAATGCGGCGACCGATCGTACGATGGCGCCGAGGTTGCGGGGATCGGAAATGTTGTCCAGTGCCACCAGCATGGCAGGCGCGCCGTCGTTGGCCGCCACCGCGAGCAGATCATCGGGGTGGGCGTAATGGTACGGCGGTACCTGCAGCGCGATGCCCTGATGCAACCCGTTGGCGCTGATCCGATCCAGGTCGTGGCGCGGAACTTCGAGGATCGCGATGCTGGAATCCGCTGCCAGCCTTACCGATTCGGTGAGCCGTTCGTCGGCCTCGGTGCCCAGCGCGACGTATAGCGCGGTCGCGGGCACCCCGGCGCGCAGGCACTCCAGCACCGGGTTGCGGCCCAGCACGATCTCGGTGTCATCGGTGCGCTTTCCGGGCCGTCGCTGCTGCTGGGCCTTCGTCGCCCGCTTGGCGGCCGGATGGTTTGGCCGCAAATGCGCCGGCGGGGTGGCACCGCGGCCCTCCAGCCCGCGCCGGCGGTTGCCGCCGGACCCGACCGTCGGCCCCTTCTTCGTCCCGGCTTTGCGGACCGCACCCCGGCGCCGCGAGTTTCCAGCCAACTACTTGCCGTTCCCGTCCAGCAGCGCCCACTGCGGCCCGTCGGCGGTGTCGGTGACCTCGATCCCCGCCTCCTTGAGCCGTTCCCGAATCTGGTCGGCCGCCGCCCAGTCGCGGCGGGCGCGGGCGTCGGCTCGGCTGGCCAGGGCCCACTGCACCAGCACGTCGACGGCCGCCAGCGCCGCCGACGTCTCGTCGCGGGACTCCCAGCGTTCGTCGAGCGGATCGGCGCCCAGGATGCCCATCATCGCCCGGATCGACCGTGCGTGGGCCATCGCCGCATCGTGGTCGCCGGCGTCGAGTGCCCGGTTGCCCTCGGCGCGCGCGCCGTGCACCTCGGCCAGCGCAATCGGCACCGACAGGTCGTCGTCGAGCGCGGCGGCGAAGCGCGGCGTGAATTCGCCGGGCATCACGGCGCCGACGCGGCCGCGAACGCGGTGCAGGAAGTCCTCGACGCCGGTGTAGGCCTTCACGGCGTCTTGCAGCGCGACCTCGGAGAACTCGAGCATCGACCGGTAGTGCGCGCTGCCCAGGTAGTAGCGCAGCTCGGCGGGCCGGACCCGTTGCAGCACAGCAGGTATCGCCAGCACGTTGCCCAGCGACTTGCTCATCTTCTCGCCGGCCATCGTCACCCAGCCGTTGTGCAGCCAGTAACGGGCGAACGGGTCGCCCGCGGCCTCGGCCTGGGCGATCTCGTTCTCGTGATGCGGGAAGACCAGGTCCATGCCGCCGGCGTGGATGTCGAACTCGGGTCCGAGGTAGCTCTCGCACATCGCGACGCATTCGGTGTGCCAGCCCGGGCGGCCGCGGCCCCATGGCGTCGGCCAGGACGGCTCGCCCGGTTTCTCGGCCTTCCAGAGGGTGAAGTCGCGCTGGTCGCGTTTGCCTGTTGCGACGCCCTCGCCCTGGTGCACGTCGTCGATCCTGTGCCCCGACAGCTTCCCGTAGTCAGGCAGGCTGAGCACGTCGAAGTAGACGTCGCCGTCGCCTTCATAGGCGTGCCCTCGTTCGATCAGCCGCTGGATCAATTCGATCATCTGGGTGATGTGCCCCGTGGCCCGCGGCTCAGCCGAGGGCGGGAGCACCCCCAGCGCGTCGTAGGCGGCCGTAAAGGCCCGCTCGTAGGTGGCGGCCCACTCCCACCACGGCCGGCCCGCCTCGGCGGCCTTGTTCAGGATCTTGTCCTCGATGTCGGTGACGTTGCGGATGAACGCAACGTCGTAGCCCTTGGCCATCAGCCAGCGCCGCAAGATGTCGAACGCCACGCCGCTGCGAACGTGGCCGATGTGCGGCAGGCCCTGCACGGTGGCACCGCACAGATAGATCGACACGTGACCGGGCCGCAACGGCACGAAATCGCGCACGGCACCCGTCATGGTGTCGTAGAGCCGCAGCTCGGCGCGATCGGTCACGACGCGCCAGCTTACCGGCCTATTCGGCGCTGACCACCAAAGCCGTCGCGATGGCGGCCAATCCCTCCCCGCGGCCGGTCAGCCCCAGGCCGTCGGTGGTGGTCGCCGACACCGACACCGGGGCGTCGAGCAGCTCGGACAGCGCCTTCTGGGCTTCGGCCCGCCGCGGCCCTACCTTGGGCCGGTTTCCGATCACCTGCACCGCCGCGTTGCCCACCCGATAGCCCTCTGCCCGCAGCAATGCGCGCACGTGACGCAGCATTTCGGCACCGCCGACGCCGCGCCACTCTTCGCGGTCGGTGCCGAACACGTCGCCGATGTCGCCGAGCCCGGCCGCGGTCAGCAGCGCATCGCACAGTGCGTGGGCGGCGACGTCGCCATCGGAATGACCGGCACAGCCGTCGGCGTCGTCAAACAACAGGCACAGCAACCAGCAGGGCCGTCCGGCCTGGATGGGGTGTACGTCGGTACCGAGCCCGACCCGCGGCAGGGTCATCGCTCTTCGCGCAAGCGGCTCATCGCCGTCACGGCGCGTCAGGACGCGGCGGCCAGGACCTCGTCGAGGATGGTTTCCGCCTTGGCGTCGTCGGTGTTCTCGGCGAGAGCAAGTTCGCCGACCAGGATCTGGCGCGCCTTGGCCAGCATCCGCTTCTCGCCGGCGGACAGGCCGCGCTCCTGATCGCGGCGCCACAGGTCACGGACGACCTCGGCGACCTTGTTGACATCACCGGAGGCCAGCTTCTCGAGATTGGCCTTGTACCGGCGCGACCAGTTGGTCGGCTCTTCGGTGTGGGGGGCCCGTAGCACCTGGAACACCTTGTCCAGGCCCTCCTGCCCGACGACGTCTCGCACTCCGACATACTCGGCATTTTCGGCGGGGACTCGAACGGTGAGGTCTCCCTGGGCGACCTTCAAAACGAGATATTCCTTTTGTTCGCCTTTGATGGTCCGGGTTTCGATCGCTTCGATCAACGCAGCACCGTGGTGTGGATAGACAACGGTGTCTCCGACCTTAAAAATCATCTGATTCGAGCCCCTTTCGCTACTTAATGCTAGCACGGGGGTCAGACGGGTGCGGAACAACGGTGCAGGTCAGGGGCACCGCAGGTGAAGAATGGGGGTTGACACGGTGACGAATACGTGCAAGACGCGCGGTTTCGCCAGCGCCCTTCCATGCCGCTTGCAGGCCGCTTCGAGGTAACTCCGGACACGTCGTCGGCCCCGACGCGCAAACCCGAACCGGCCCGTGCACGCCATCCGCTACCGCCCCCAACCGCCACCTACTACTGTTCATAGTCGAACCATCAGCGACCCCGTCGCTTCGGCCGAGCAGGAGGCTTGAGTGAACCGCTCCAGATCGCGCACTTCTGCCCTGACCGCCGGGCTGGCCGCATGCGCGCTGGCCACCGGCCTGACACTCACCGGCTGCGGCGTCGGGCAGGTGTCGCAGACGGCCACCCAGGCAGCCGCCGTCAACGGCACCGGCGCCACGGTCGGCGACATCACGCTGCGCAACGTCCACCTGCGGGCCGCGCAGACGGGCGACTACGTGCAGCCCGGCGGCAATGTGGAACTGCTCTTCGTCGCCTCCAACGGATCGCCGGAAGACGACGACAAGCTGATGTCCATCACCTCCGACGTCGGCGCGGTCAGCGTCACCGGTGACGCCACCGTGCCCGCGGGTGGGGTGCTCGTCGTGGGCTCTCCCGACGGGCAGATCACGCCCTTGGAGAGCGTCGAGGCCGCCGACGCCGCCGAGGCCGCAGTTGCGCTGGTCAAGCCCATCACCAATGGCCTGACCTACAACTTCACCTTCAACTTCGAACGGGCCGGCCAGACGACCGTGCCCGTGCCGATATCGGCCGGTGAGACGCCACGGCGGGAAGGACCCGCGGAGGCGGGCGACACGGGCGGCCATCACTAGGTTTCTGTCGGCGGGGCCGGATACCGTCACGGCGTGGCCAAGGCGCGTTCGCAATACCGCTGCTCGGAATGCCACCACGTCACAGCCAAATGGGTCGGCCGCTGCCCCGACTGCGGCACCTGGGGCACCGTCGATGAAGTCGCGGTACTCACCGCGCTGAACGGGGCTTCGGCCCGGCGGTCCGTGGCCCCGACATCGCCCGCGGTGCCGATCAGTTCCATCGACCCCGGCAGCACCCGCCACTTCCACACCGGGGTCGGCGAACTCGACCGCGTGCTGGGCGGCGGGCTCGTGCCCGGCTCGGTGACACTGCTGGCCGGCGATCCCGGCGTCGGCAAGTCGACGCTGCTGCTCGAGGTCGCACACCGCTGGGTGCAGGCCGGGCGGCGCGCGCTGTACCTGTCCGGTGAGGAGTCGGCCGGTCAGATCCGGCTGCGCGCCGAGCGCACCCGCTGCAGCCACGACGAGGTTTACCTCGCCGCCGAATCGGACCTGCACACCGCGCTCGGCCACATCGACGAGGTACGGCCGAGTCTGGTGGTGGTGGACTCCGTGCAGACCATGTCCACCACCGAGGCCGACGGCGTCACAGGCGGGGTCACCCAGGTGCGCGCCGTGACCACCGCCCTGACCACGACCGCCAAGACCACCGGTGTGGCGATGATCCTGGTCGGTCACGTGACCAAGGACGGTGCCATCGCCGGACCGCGCTCGCTGGAGCATCTCGTCGACGTGGTGCTGCACTTCGAGGGTGACCGCAACTCGGCACTGCGCATGGTCCGCGGCGTCAAGAACCGCTTCGGCGCCGCCGACGAGGTCGGCTGTTTCCTGTTGCACGACAACGGAATCGAATGCGTGGCCGACCCGTCCGGACTCTTCCTCGACCAGCGGCCGGCGCCGGTGTCGGGCACCGCGGTGACGGTCACGCTCGACGGCAAGCGTCCGCTGATCGGCGAGGTGCAGGCGCTGATCGGCGTGCCCACCACGTCCACGCCGCGGCGCGCGGTCAGTGGTATCGACTCCGCCCGCGCCGCAATGATCACCGCGGTGCTCGAGAAGCGCGCCCACCTCACGGTCGGTGCCTGCGACATCTATCTGTCGACGGTCGGGGGCATGCGGCTGACCGATCCGTCGTCCGACCTTGCGGTCGCGCTGGCGATCGCATCGGCCTACGCCGACCTGCCGCTGCCGACAACGGCCGTGACGATCGGCGAGGTCGGCCTGGCGGGTGATCTGCGTCGGGTCAGCGGTATGGAACGCCGGCTCGCCGAGGCCGCCCGGTTGGGGTTCAGCTGCGCCGTGGTGCCGCCCGGAGTGCAAACCGTACCGGCGGGTCTGCGCGCGATACCGGCCGACAACATCATCACGGCATTGCGGGTGCTCAAGGACATCGCGGACAATAGCGGCCGAGCCAAGGAGGGGCGATGGCCGTGAATTCGAGCGCCGGGGCCGCCGGGAACGTGGTGCAGCTGGCCCGGCCGACCCTGCGGGAAACCATCGGGCGACTGGCCCCCGGAACGGCGCTGCGCGACGGGCTGGAACGCATTCTGCGCGGCCGCACCGGCGCGCTGATCGTGCTGGGTTACGACGACAGCGTCGAGACCATCTGCGACGGCGGCTTCGCCCTGGACATCCGCTTCGCGCCGACCCGGTTGCGCGAGCTGTCCAAGATGGACGGCGCCGTGGTGCTGTCCAGCGACGGCACCCACATCCTGCGGGCCAACGTCCAGTTGGTTCCCGACCCGTCGATCCCCACCGACGAATCCGGCACCCGGCACCGGTCGGCGGAGCGCACCGCCATCCAGACCGGGTATCCGGTGATCTCGGTGAGCCACTCGATGAGCATGGTCACCGTCTACGTCGCCGGCGAGCGGCACGTCGTGCCCGACTCGGCCACCATCCTGTCGCGCGCCAACCAGACCATCGACACGCTGGAGCGCTACAAATCCCGCCTCGACGAGGTCAGTCGGCAGTTGTCGACCGCCGAGATCGAAGACTTCGTGACGCTGCGCGACGTGATGACCGTGGTGCAGCGGCTGGAGATGGTGCGCCGGATCAGCCTGGAGATCGACTCCGACGTCATCGAACTGGGCACCGACGGGCGCCAGCTCAAGCTGCAGCTGGAGGAGCTGGTCGGCGACAACGACACCGCCCGCGAGCTGATCGTCCGTGACTACCACGCCAATCCCGACCCACCCACTCCGGCGCAGGTGAGCGCGACGCTCGACGAGCTGGACGGGCTGTCGGACAACGAGCTGCTCGACTTCACCACGCTGGCAAGGGTTTTCGGCTACCCGTCGACACTGGAGGCGCAGGATTCGGCGATGAGTTCGCGCGGCTACCGCGCGATGGCAGGCATCCCGCGCCTGCAGTTCGCCCACGTCGACCTGCTGGTGCGGTCGTTCGGTTCGCTGCAGGGGCTGCTGGCGGCCAGCGCCGATGATCTGCAGTCAGTGGAGGGCATCGGGTCGATGTGGGCCCGCCACATCCGCGAAGGCCTGTCCCTGCTGGCCGAGTCGACGATCGCCGACCGGCTGGCTTAGTTGCACTTCGACATCGACGTTCTGGCAGCGACACGCCGCGAAGGCTCTGCAAAAACGTCGATTTGGGTGAGGGAGCCGGGGTCAGTTGCCCGCTGGCGGTGTCTCTTCGGGCGCCGGTTCGCCCTCGACGGGCGCGGGCGCGGGCGCGGCATCGGCCGGGGCCGGCTCGGCGAGGACGAACGGCACCGCGGCCGACCGCAGGTTGCCCAGCTGGACCACCAGGTTGTAGGTGCCCGCCCCGATCGCCTGGCGGGGCAGCGGGCAGTCCGGAGCCGAGCCCATGCCGGTCCAGGTCACCTCGGTGGTCACCTGCTCGCCCGGATTGAACGTCTTCACCAACGTCTCGTTGGACGGCGCGCAGTCCAGGTTCGACCACAACCGACTGTTGTCCAGCGAGTAGACGTAGGCGGCGAGCACCGCGGCGCCGACGTCGCGCTGGCAGGCCACCAATCCGATGTTGGTGACGACCATGGTGAACTTCGGCTGGTCTCCGACGACGTACTCCGGCTCGCTGGTGATGCCCTTGATGGCCAGTGTGGAATCCGGGCAGTCGTCGCCCTCCTTGAGCACAGGAGGGGGCGCGACGGCCGCGGTCGGCGTGGGGGTGGGCGCGGGGCTGTGCTCGGCCGGTGGCACCACCGGTGTCTTGACCTCGGGGTTCTCGCCGGGAAGCGGTGTGGGTGTGGCGGCCGGCGCGGGCTTGTCGGCGTTCTTCGTCTCGGCGCCTGCGCTGTTGGACACGATCATGATCACGACGGCCGCGATCACACCGACCACGAGTGCCGCTATGCCCAACGCCAGTGCCCTGCGCCGCCAGTAAATCTGGGAGGGTAGCGGGCCATGCGGTTCCAGATCCAACACAGCATCACGATAAGCCCAGGTCACGCCCAGTCGTCCGACCCGACTCGGCGTGTCGCGGGTCAGCCTTCGCCGATATCACCCAGATAATCCCGCAACACCACCCGCCCGTCGGCGAGTTGGTAGGTGACGCCCGCGATCGCCAGCGCCCCCGCGTCCACCCGATCGGCGATGGCAGTGGAGCGGCTGCGAAGCTGTGCGGCCGTCTCGTTGACGTGGCGGGTTTCGAACTCGTCGACCCTGGTGAGCCCGTCGCGGCGGCCCAGCAGGATCGACGGGGTCACCCGTTCAACGACGTCGCGCACGTAACCGCCGGGCACCGCACCGTCGTCCAGCGCCGCAAGCGTCGCCTTCACCGCACCGCAGCTGTCGTGGCCGAGCACCACGATCAACGGCACATTGAGCACCGTGACGGCGTATTCGACCGAGCCCAGCACCGCGGAGTCGATGACGTGGCCCGCGGTGCGCACCACGAACATGTCACCCAGGCCCTGATCGAAGATGATCTCGGCGGCCACCCGGCTGTCGGCACAGCCGAACACCACCGCCGTGGGCTTTTGCTCCTCGGCGAGGCTGGCCCGGTGCTCGATGCTCTGGCTGGGATGTTCGGGCTGGCCCGCAACGAACCGCTCGTTACCCTCCTTGAGTGCCTTCCATGCGGATACCGGATTCGAATTTGGCATAGCGGACATTCTGCCCGAGGAGTCCTAGATGATCGATTCGGCCGAATTGCTGCGCTGGTACGACCGTGCGCAGCGGGACCTGCCGTGGCGGCGACCCGGGGTGACGCCGTGGCAGATTCTGGTCAGCGAGTTCATGCTTCAGCAGACGCCGGTGGCCCGGGTGGAGCCGATCTGGCTGGATTGGGTGGCGCGCTGGCCCACACCGTCGGCGACGGCGGCCGCCGGTGCGGCCGACGTGCTGCGGGCCTGGGGCAAGCTGGGCTACCCACGCCGGGCCAAGCGCCTGCACGAGTGCGCCGTCGCGATCGCTTCCGAGCACGGCGACGTGGTGCCTTCCGACGTCGAAACCCTGTTGACGCTGCCGGGTGTTGGCGCCTACACGGCCCGGGCCGTCGCATGTTTCGCCTACCGCAAACCGGTGCCCGTCGTGGACACCAACGTGCGGCGAGTGGTCGCCAGGGCGGTACACGGGCGCGCGGATGCGCCCGCGAGCCCACGTGACCTCGCCGACGTCGCCGCCTTGTTGCCCAATGATGCTGAGGCGCCACGGTTTTCGGTGGCCTTGATGGAGTTGGGCGCCACGGTGTGTACCGCGCGATCCCCGCGGTGCGGACTGTGTCCGTTGAGTGCTTGTGCGTGGCGGTCGACCGGCTACCCGCCGGCCACCACCGCCGCGCGCCGCGTCCAGCGGTACGCGGGCACCGACCGGCAGGTCCGCGGGCGGCTGCTGGATGTGTTGCGCGGCAACGACTCTCCGGTCTCTCGCGCACAGCTTGACGTGGCATGGTTGGCGGACACCGCGCAGCGCGACCGGGCGCTGGGCTCCTTACTGGTAGACGGTCTGGTCGAGCAGACGGCCGACGGCCGGTTCGCGCTGGCCGGCGAGGGTGAGTAGCGCCCAAGAACGCGCGACGTGAACTAGCCTGTGGCAGTGGCGCAGGTTGCCCGGACTCGCTACGCCAGGTGTGGCGACTTGGACATCGCCTATCAGGTATTCGGCGATGGCCCGACTGATCTGCTCGTGTTCCCGGGGGTGTCCATCCCGATCGACGCGATCGACGGCGAACCGTCGATGTACCGCTTCCATCGACGCCTTGCGTCTTTCTGCCGCGTGATCCGGTTCGACCAACGCGGAATGGGCCTCTCGTCACGCGTCCCCTCGTTGGACGTGATCGGGCCGAAGTTTTGGGCCGAGGACGCGATCGCAGTGATGGACGCGGCCGGCTGCGAGCGGGTCACGGTCTTCGCTCCTGGGTACTCGGCGACGAGCGGACTCGTCCTCGCCGCCGACTACCCCGAGCGGTTGCGCAGCCTCGTCATCGTAAACGGCTGGGCCCGCGCGCTTTGGGCGCCCGATTATCCGGTCGGCGCCCAGGTGAACCTCGCCGATACTTTCATGACGATCGCGCTGGAAACCGACGCGGTCGAGCAGGGCTTCAACGCCCTCGAGATCGTCGCTCCGACCGTCGCGGATGACGAAGCGTTCCGCATGTGGTGGGATCTCGCAGGTAACCGTGCCGCATCGCCGAGTATGGCCCGCGCCGTCACCAGGGTGGTGGCGGAGGCCGACGTACGGGACACGCTCGCACGCATCACCGCGCCCACGCTCATCGTGCATCGCGATAGCGCGATCTTCGTCCCGGTCGGGCACGGTCGCTATCTCGCCGAGCACATCGCGGGATCACGCTACGTCGAGCTGCCAGGTGCAGACGCCTTGTACTGGGTTGGTGACACCGCGCCGATGCTGGACGAGATTGAGGAGTTCATCACCGGGGTTCGTGCGGGCTCGGACGCCGAGCGTGTGCTCACCACCATCGTGTTCACCGACATAGTCGGCTCGACGGTGCGTGCCGCCGCACTCGGCGACGACCGGTGGCGAGATCTGCTCGACAACCACGACAACATCATTCGCCATGAGCTCGTGCGGTTCCGCGGCCGCGAAGTGAACACGGCCGGCGACGGGTTCGTCGCGACGTTCATCAGTCCCAGCGTCGCGATCGACTGTGCCGACGTGATTGTTGACGCGGTCCGCGGGCTTGGGATCGAGGTGCGCGTAGGTATTCACGCCGGCGAGGTTGAGCTCCGCGGCGCCGATATAGCGGGCATGGCGGTGCACATCGGTGCACGCGTCGCAGCACAAGCGGCACCGAGCGAAGTGCTCGTGTCGTCTACCGTGCGCGAGATCGTGACCGGGTCACGGCGAACGTTCACCGAGCGAGGCGAGCACGAACTCAAAGGCGTGCCCGGTCGATGGCGGCTATACGCCCTCGTCCGCTAAGCGGTCTGCTCGCATTCGCCGCAGGCGAATCGGCGCCGGTAGTCCGACGGCGTCACCCCGATGAGCCGCCGGAAGTGGTGCCGCAGCAGCGTCGCGGTGCCGAAGCCCGACCGGTCGGCGATCCGGTCGATGTCGAGGTCGGTCTCCTCCAGCAGCCGCCGCGCGTAGAGCACCCGCTGATCGGTCACCCACTGCATCGGCGTGCGACCGGTTTCCTCCACGAACCGGCGGGCGAAGGTACGGCCCGACATGTTCGCGCGCCGAGCCAGCGTCGCCACCGTGTGCGGCTTGTCGAGGTTGCCCAGGATCCAGTCCAGCTCCGGGGCGAAACCCTCCGAGCAGTGCACTGGTATCGGCTGGTCGATGTACTGCCGCTGGCCGCCGTCGCGCTGCGGCGGGACCACCATTCGGCGGGCGATGACGTTGGTCACCGCGCTGCCCAGTTCCCGGCGGACCAGGTGCAGACAGGCGTCGATACCCGCCGCGGTGCCGGCGCTGGTGATCAGATTCCCGTCGTCGACAAACAACACATTGCGGTCGACCCTTGCGGTCGGATACATCCTGGCCAGTTCGTCGGCGTGCATCCAATGCGTCGTGCACGCCCGCCCGTCCAGCAGGCCCGCTGCACCCGCGACGAACGCGCCGGAACACACGGTCAGGATGATCGATCCGGAGTCGGCGGCTGCGCGCAACGCCTCCAGCGCCTCGGGCGGATACTCGGTACCGCCGATGGCCGGGACCGCGACGAGGTCAGCGCCGGCCAGGGCGGTGAAGTCGTGATCCGGAGTCAGCTGCGCGCCGACGGACGTGCGCAGCGGCCTGCCCACCTCCGGCCCGCAGACCTTGAAGTCGAAGTTGGGCACCCCGTCGCCGGAGCGGTCGATGCCGAATACCTCGCAGATCACGCCGAACTCGAATATCGCTACGCCATCCAGCACCAATGTGGATACGCTCTTGATCATGGCAGTATCTTATCGCACGGTGTCAGCTCTGCCACTGTTGGCGGGATATTGTCTGGCGAACAATTACTGCCATGACCGTTGCACTGACCTTCCTCATTCTGATCGCCCCGTTCGCGGTGGCCGCGGCGCTGAGCTGGGCCGCCCACCGCTCAGGCACGCTGCGTATGCGCATCGACCAGTTCCGGTTGGCCGCACCGATGGTCGGCCGGCTCTATGACGACGACCGCGACGCATACCGCGTCGAGCACGACGTGGACGCGATCCGCACGCGCTTCGAGCAGAACCCGATGTGGCCCGCCTCAGGCGCGTTGGGCGAGCGCCGTTAAGAACGACTCGACCGCTTCTCGGTAGATCTGCGGCGCCTCGTCGTGGATCAGGTGACCGGCTCCCGGAACGTGCAAATACGTTGTCCGGTAGCCGGTTTCGTTCATTTCGCGCATCTGCCCGGGCGGAGCGACGGAGTTGCCGGCCTCGATGAGCAGCGCCGGTGTCCGCACCGCCCGCCACTGTTGCCAGTAGTCACGGGTCCCCCACTCGGCGGCGATCTCGATCCAGTGCCGGGTATGCCCGTGCAGCCGCCAGCCCGTCGCGGTCCGGTCGAAAGCCTCGAGGAAGTACTGCCCGGCCACCGGTCCGAATTCGTCGTAAACCTGCTGGGCCGAACCGAATTCGACCGGAAGCGCATGCAACCACGGCTCCCACGGACCGGTGGTGCGGCCACGGAAGTCGGGCGCCATATCCTCCACGACGAGCGCCGAAACCAGATCGGGCCGCGTCGCCGCCAGGCACCAGGCGTGCAGGGCGCCCATCGAGTGCCCGATCAGGGTGACGGGCCGGCCCACGCCGATGACGGCCTCACCGAGGTCGGCCACGAAACGCTCGGTACTGATCGGGTAGGGGTCGGCGACGTCGCGGCCGCGGTGCCACGGCGCGTCGTAGGTGTACACCCGGCCCAACCGGGTCAGCCACGGCAGTTGACGCGACCATGTGCTACCCCGCCCCATCAGCCCGTGCACCAACACGAGCGGCTCGCCCTGGCCGCCGCGGCCGGTCAGCAGTTCGGTCTGCATGCCGTCATCTTGCCGATCGGGGCACGGTAGCCTGAACCGCATGCCCGTGGTGAAGATCAACGCAATCGAGGTCCCGCCCGACGCCGGTCCGGAACTGGAGAAGCGGTTCGCGCACCGCGCACACGCCGTCGACAGCCAGCCCGGCTTCCTCGGCTTCCAGCTGTTGCGGCCGGTCAAAGGTGAAGACCGCTACTTCGTGGTGACCCAGTGGGAGTCGGAGGAAGCGTTCCAGGCCTGGGCGACGGGGCCGGCCATCGAGGCGCACAAGGGGCAGCAGGCAAATCCCGTCGCCACCGGTGCGTCGCTGCTGGAGTTCGAGGTTGTGTTGGACGTTGCTGGGACCGGCGCCAAGGCGTAACGCGGGCCGGGCACGACACCGGGCTGCGACCGCGCTGACAACTGTCGCCGTGCTGGTCGTCGCCCTGGCTTGCGGTTGTGCCGATGCGGGACCTGCTGCGCCGGCCGGTGCCGCGTACGGGTTCCCCATCGACACCAACACCCCCCAGGGTCTGCGGGCCAAGCAGACCATGGACATGCTCAACTCCGACTGGCCGATCGGTCCCGTCGGAGTGCGCACCCTGGCAGCTCCTTACCAGGTCGACGACATCGCGACCACGCTGGACAAGATCTGGTGGGACCGGCCGTTCAGCGTCACCGGGATGGAAACCGGTGCTCGTCAGGTGAGGCTGCACGTGCTGACCTCCTACCGCGTCGCGCAGGACATCGAGCTACGCACGAACGAGGCCGGCCAGGTCGACCGGTTGGAGGTGTTCCTGCGACCGCCGACGATCAAGAAGTGGGCGGATATCGATGCCGAACTGACCAAGTCCGGGGCGCGCTATTCCTACCAGGTATCGCAGGTCAACGACGGTAAGTGTGCGGTGGTGGCCGGCACGAACACCGACCTGTCGCTACCGTTGGCGTCGATCTTCAAACTGTATGTGCTGCTTGCCGTTGCGGATGCGGTGAAGGCAGGCACGGTCCGCTGGGACGACTCGCTGACCGTCACCAAGAAGGCCAAGGAGGTCGGATCGGCCGGCCTCGAGGAGCTGCCGCCGGGAGCACGGGTTTCGGTGCGGACCGCGGCGCAACAGATGATCTCGTCCAGCGACAACACGGCAACCGACCTGCTGATCGCGAGGCTCGGCCCGGGTGCGGTGGAGCGGGCACTGGTGGCCGCCGGGCATCATGATCCCGCCAGCATGACCCCGTTCCCGACGATGCACGAGCTGTTCTCGGTTGGCTGGGGTGAGCCGGATCTGCGCGAGCAGTGGAAGCAGGCGACCCCTGCGGTCCGCGCTCAGTTGCTGCGGCAGACCAATTCCCGTCCGTACCAACCGGATCCGAATCGCACGCACAGTCCGGCGTCCGATATCGGCGCCGAGTGGTACGGCAGTGCCGCCGACATCTGCCGTGTACACGCGGCATTACAGGCGGCCGCGGTCGGCGAGGCCGCACCGGTCAAGCAGATCCTTTCGGCCGTACCGGGTATCGACCTCGACAAGTCGAAATGGACCTATATCGGCGCGAAGGGCGGAAACCTGCCCGGCGACCTGACGTTCAGCTGGTACGCCGTCGACCACACCGGCCAGCCGTGGGTGGTCAGCTTCCAGTTGAACTGGCCACGCTACCGCAGCCCCACCGCCGCAGGCTGGCTGCTGTCAATCGTGCACCAAGCCTTCGATCTGGCGCCGATCGGCTGACCTACCCGGTGGATCGCAGCGTCCAGGCGTGTCCCCGGAAATGCATCACGGTCCGGCTGACCGGAGCAATGTCGATGCGCCAGAACGATTTCGGCGGCGCGTCGAGCGCGACCAGGATTGCGGCGCGGATCACCGACGGGTGAGTGACGGCGACCAGCCGGGCGCGCCGGGTGGTAAGCGATTCCATCCATGCGCGCACGCGGGCGACCAGATCGACGACGGATTCCCCGCCGTGCGGCGCCCGGGACGGATCGGTGAGCCAGACCGCCAGGTCGGCGGGACGCACCCCGCCGAGAACGTCGCCACGCCAACGCCCGCAGTCCAAGTCGGCCAGCCGTGGGTCGATAACGGCCTGCAGGCCAAGCAGTTCGGCGGTCTGCCTGCACCGCTTCTCCGGCCCGCAGTAGGCGCTGTCGGCGATGCCCAGTTCGATGGCGGCGTCGACTTGTCGGTGCCCGACGGAGTTGAGCGGTTCGTCGGTTGGGAAACGTCCGGCCGCCATCGCGTCCGTCATGGCGTGCGCGACGAGGGTGAGCCGGACAACCTCGCTCATGCCGGGATGGACGTCTCCTGCCGCTTCTCGCCGAGGAGGCGGGACGCCAACACGCCAAAGACCAGCGCAATAGTCACCCACATTACGACCTGCGTGCCCAGCGAGAAGAGCCGGAACTCGTAGAGATCGTCGGCTGGGAAGCCTTCGTAGACAATGTTCCCCGCGTCATCGAGCAACGGTCCAGGCGTCTCGTCGATGGTCGGCAGGATGAGCATCACGACTGCGGCCGCCACGACATACGCACCGGCGGCGACCAACGTCGCGTTCCATGCGCCCAACCGTTTCGCGAGCTGCCGACCCAAGTAGATCGCGGCCACCAGCAGCGCCGCCGACAGCACCACCATCAGCAGGTACAACAGCGTGCGCTGTCGGATGGTCTCGTCGAGGCTGACGGCCGGCGGGTTGGGCGGGTACTTCAGCGCGGGAACGACGTAGAGGCTCAGCAGCATTCCACCGGCCGCATACAGCGACAGCAAGCGCGCCGAGACGTTGCCGACGCGTCCGTAGGCCACCGCGAACACCACCGCGAACAGCGCACCCATGGCGACGCTGAAGGCCAGCACCCCGAGGCCCATGCCGACGTTGGCCTGCACGCCGCGAGTGAACCCTTCGAATCCTTCGGCACCGTGCTCGTGCGCGCCGTGTGCACCCTCCAATGCCTCGTGGGCCGCACCAACGCCGTCCTCGTATCCGATCGCCCGTTCGATCACCGGTTCGACGAAGATTCGGGCGAAGACGAACGCGAACACTCCAGCCAGGGCGCCGGCCAGCATGCCGCGCCCGATGATCTGCTTTTCCATAGTGTCGACTACTCCCGCGCGATCAGTGGCAGGGGAAGCCGAGTAGGTGCCGCGCGTCATGCACGAACTCGTGAATGTAGGTGTTGTTACCGAACACCGACGTCGCGCCCTGGTCCATGCCAACGAAGTAGACGACCAAGAGCGCGAGGAATGCGGTGATCGTCAGCCAGAGTGCCGCCTTGGTGGCGGAGAAGTCGATCGCAGGCGCGGCCGTCTTGCGTGCCTCAGGAGAAGTCATATCGATTTCCTTTCCGGGATTCCGCGTCCCAGGCCGAGCGTGATGACGGGCGTCGGGTCTGACTGTGCACAGTGGCGCGACCGTTCTGGATTCTCACCAGATTCCTTCGCCCGTCGATTACAACACTTACGCGAAGCATCTTAAGCAGATCGGTCCACCCCGGCGGCACTCAGGTCCACCGATGCGAAACGGGCGGGTCACCGCTGAGGGTGAACCGCCCGTTTCGGGGTTCTGCTGTTACTCCGAAGCCGTGGCTGCGGTCGGTGTGCCGGCGGCGCCGGCCTGGGCCAGATCCGGCTCGACGGACTGGGCCGGCTTGGGAGCCCCGGTGAACGTGAACACCGCGTCCTCGCCGGGACCCTCGCCGTCCCAGTTGTCGACGTCGACGGTGATGAGCTGGCCCGGTCGGATCTCGTCGAACAGGATCTTCTCCGACAGCGCGTCCTCGATCTCGCGCTGGATGGTGCGCCGCAGCGGCCGCGCACCGAGCACCGGGTCGAACCCGCGCTTGGCCAGCAGGGACTTGGCCTTGTTGGTCAGGACCATGGCCATGTCCTTGCTCTTGAGCTGCTTTTCCACCCGGCCGATCATCAGGTCGACCATCTGCACGATCTGATCGGTCGTGAGCTGGTGGAAGACGATGACGTCGTCGATGCGGTTGAGGAACTCGGGGCGGAAGTGCTTCTTCAGCTCGTCGTTGACCTTCTGCTTCATCCGCTCGTAGTTAGATTCGCCGCCGCCCTGGGTGAAGCCCAGCCCGACCGGCTTGGAGATGTCGGACGTGCCGAGGTTGGACGTGAAGATCAGCACGGTGTTCTTGAAGTCGACCGTGCGGCCCTGGCCGTCGGTCAGGCGACCGTCCTCAAGCACCTGCAACAGGCTGTTGTAGATCTCCTGGTGCGCCTTCTCGATCTCGTCGAACAGCACCACGCTGAACGGCTTGCGCCGCACCTTCTCGGTCAACTGGCCCCCCTCCTCGTAGCCGACGTAGCCGGGAGGGGCACCGAACAGCCGCGAGGCGGTGAAGCGGTCGTGGAACTCGCCCATGTCGATCTGGATGAGCGCGTCTTGGTCGCCGAACAGGAACTCCGCGAGCGCCTTGGACAGCTCGGTCTTACCGACACCGGACGGGCCGGCGAAGATGAACGAGCCCGACGGGCGCCGCGGATCCTTCAGCCCGGCACGGGTGCGCCGGATCGCCTTGGAGACGGCCTTCACGGCGTCCTCCTGGCCGATGATCCGCTTGTGCACCTCGTCCTCCATGCGCAGCAGCCGAGTGGTTTCCTCCTCGGTCAGCTTGAACACGGGGATGCCGGTCCAGTTGCCCAGCACCTCGGCGATCTGCTCGTCATCGACCTCGGCGACCACGTCGAGATCACCTGAGCGCCATTGCTTTTCGCGCTCGGTGCGCTGAGCGACCAGGTTCTTCTCCCGATCGCGGAGGCTGGCGGCTTTCTCGAAGTCCTGCGCGTCGATCGCGGACTCCTTCTCCCGGCGCGCGTCGGCGATCTTCTCGTCGAACTCACGCAGGTCCGGCGGCGCGGTCATCCGACGGATGCGCATCCTGGCACCGGCCTCGTCGATCAGGTCGATGGCCTTGTCCGGCAGGAACCGGTCGTTGATGTAGCGGTCGGCCAGCGTCGCCGCCGCCACGATGGCACCGTCGGTGATGGAAACCCGGTGGTGCGCCTCGTAGCGGTCACGCAGACCCTTGAGGATCGCGATGGTGTGCTCGACCGTCGGCTCGCCCACCTGGACCGGCTGGAAGCGGCGCTCCAGCGCGGCGTCCTTCTCGATGTACTTGCGGTACTCGTCGAGCGTGGTGGCACCGATGGTCTGCAGCTCGCCGCGGGCCAGCTTGGGTTTCAGGATCGACGCGGCGTCGATCGCGCCCTCGGCGGCACCGGCACCGACCAGCGTGTGCAGCTCGTCGATGAACAGGATGATGTCGCCGCGGGTGTTGATCTCCTTGAGCACCTTCTTCAGGCGTTCCTCGAAGTCACCACGGTAGCGGCTGCCTGCCACCAGCGAGCCCAGGTCCAGGGTGTATAGCTGCTTGTCCTTCAGCGTCTCGGGCACCTCGCCGTGCACGATGGCTTGCGCCAGACCCTCGACGACGGCGGTCTTGCCGACGCCGGGCTCGCCGATCAGCACCGGGTTGTTCTTGGTGCGCCGGGACAGCACCTGCATC
Source organism: uncultured Actinomycetota bacterium (assembly GCA_963799495.1). Taxonomy (GTDB): domain Bacteria; phylum Actinomycetota; class Actinomycetes; order Mycobacteriales; family Mycobacteriaceae; genus Mycobacterium. The sequence continues at coordinate 118,590 of CAWCXH010000020.1, read as the reverse complement.
ACCCGCTCGATTTCCTTCTCGCGGCCGATGACCGGATCGAGCTTGCCCTCCATGGCGGCGGCGGTCAGGTTGCGGCCGAACTGGTCGAGCACCAGCGACGTGGACGGGTTTCCGGCCTCGCCGCCGCGGCCACCGGTGCCGGCTTCCGCAGCCTCCTTGCCCTGGTAGCCGCTCAGGAGCTGGATGACCTGCTGGCGCACGCGCGTGAGCTCGGCGCCCAGCTTGACGAGTACCTGGGCGGCGACGCCCTCACCCTCGCGGATCAGGCCGAGCAGAATGTGCTCGGTGCCGATGTAGTTGTGGCCGAGTTGCAGCGCCTCACGCAGGCTCAGCTCCAGCACCTTCTTGGCGCGCGGGGTGAACGGGATGTGGCCGGACGGCGCCTGCTGGCCCTGGCCGATGATCTCCTCGACCTGGCTGCGCACGCCTTCCAGCGAGATGCCCAACGACTCCAGCGACTTGGCCGCTACGCCCTCACCCTCGTGAATAAGTCCCAACAGGATGTGCTCGGTGCCGATGTAGTTGTGGTTGAGCATCCGGGCCTCTTCTTGAGCCAGGACGACGACCCGGCGAGCACGGTCGGTAAATCTCTCAAACATCGGTGGTACCTGCTCTCCATCAATAGGCACCGCGCATGCGCGCTGTACCTGCCGTCCACTCTAATGGGCGGCAGCCCCCGGTGCGGCGCCTGGCGGTCGGTTCCGCCGAGACGACCAGGGCGCGAGATATGGTGCTTAACGCCCGGTACCTGGTGCTGCAGTAAAGCAACGCCGGGTGCGGCCAAAACGTTTCCCGTGCTGGGCCGTGACGAGTTCGCCCCTAGCGAAAGCACGTAGTGCCGGCCACATGATGGCCGGGCGCAGCCGATTACGTTGCCGCGTGAAATGCGTCGATGACGTCGGCGGGAATGCGTCCGCGGGTGGACACATTGTGCCCATTGCGGCGCGCCCATTCGCGGATCGCGGCGCTTTGCTCGCGGTCGATTGCGGCACGCCCGCGGCCAGAACCCGCCGAACGGCCACGCCGGCGCCCGCCAACTCGGCGGCCCGCCTCAACCCACTGCTTCAAGTCGTTGCGAAGCTTTGCTGCATTCTTGGTAGAAAGGTCGATCTCATAGCTCACCCCGTCGAGCCCGAATTCGACCGTCTCATCGGCGGCGCCTTCACCGTCGAAATCATCGACCAACGTGACGGTTACTTTCTTCGCCATTAGCTCACACTGACCCTTCTGCACGCGCACCAGTTAGTAGCTTCAATCCGATTCCTTACATCAATGTGCCACAGGAACGCATTGCATTACAACAACTCCTGTATCGGGCCAGTTCAGTTGCTGTGCCGACGAACAATCGGGAACAATACCGTCTCGCGAATTGACAGGCCTGTCAGTACCATCAACAACCGATCGATGCCCATTCCGGTGCCGGTGGACGGAGGCATCGCATACTCCAAAGCGGCCAGGAAATCCTCGTCCAGAGCCATTGCCTCGTCGTCTCCGGCCGCCGCCGCGCGCGCCTGCGCTTCGAACCTTTCGCGCTGGATAACCGGATCAATCAGTTCCGAGTACCCGGTGGCCAGTTCGATCTGCCGGATGTAGAGGTCCCACTTCTCGGTGACGCCGGGAAGGCTGCGGTGGGCGCGGGTAAGTGGGGTTGTCTCCACCGGGAAGTCGCGGACAAAAGTCGGCGCCCAGAGGTTGTTGCCGACCGTGTGCTCCCAGAGTTCTTCGACAAATTTTCCGTGCCCATAGCCCCGGTCGCGGGGAATCTCCACACCGAGTCGATTGGCAATGCCAAGCAAGTGATCGAGCGACGTCTCCGGTGTGATCGGTTCACCCAGGGCTTCGGACAGTGACGGATACATTTGTATCGTCGGCCATTCACCGTCGAGATCGTAGACAGTGCCATCCGGCAATGGCACCTCTCGGGTGCCGATCGCCTCGTCGGCGACCTCCTGAATAAGCTCACGGGTCACCGTGGCGGAATCGTTGTAGTCTCCGTAGGCCTGATATGTCTCCAACATTGCGAATTCGGGCGAGTGTGTCGAATCCGCGCCTTCGTTTCGGAACACCCGATTCAGTTCGAAGACCTTCTCGAAACCGCCCACCAGGCATCGTTTCAGGAACAGCTCCGGGGCGATGCGAAGGTACAGGTCGGTATCGAGCGCGTTGGAGTGCGTGACGAACGGTCGGGCGGCGGCGCCACCGGCCAGCGTCTGCAGCATCGGCGTCTCGACTTCGAGAAAGCCGCGCCGCTCCAGCGCCGAGCGCACCGCGCGGACCACGGCGACCCGTTGGCGGGCAATCGTGCGCGCCTCTGGGCGCACGATCAGATCGACGTAGCGCTGGCGCACCCGGGCTTCTTCGCTCATTTCCTTGTGGGCGACGGGGAGGGGCCGCAACGCCTTGGAGATGATCTGCCAGGAGTCGGCAAGAACAGAAAGTTCACCGCGCCGCGAACTGATCACCTCGCCGTGCACGAAAACGATGTCACCCAGATCGACGTCGGCCTTCCAGGCATCCAGCGACTCCTGCCCGACCCGGGCCAGGTTGATCATGGCCTGCAATTGGGTGCCGTCCCCCTCCTGCAGGGTCGCAAAGCACAGCTTTCCGGAGTTGCGGGCGAACACCACCCGCCCCGCGACGCCGACGATCTGGCCGGTCTCGGTGTCGGCGGCAAGGTCCGGGTAGGCAGCGCGGATCTCGGCCAGCGGGTGGGTCCGGGCCACCTCGACCGGGTAGGGATCGCGCCCGTCTGCGAGCAGCCTCTCCCGCTTGGCCTGACGGATCCGGAATTGCTCGGGAACGTCGGCGTCTGGCGCATCGGCGGAGCTCACGACGTGCCAGCTTAAATGAAGGCATGTCGTCCCCGATCGACGCGACTGCCCTCAACCGCCGCGAGCGTGCGCGAAATGCTGGCAATTCCCGGCATGTCGTCGCACAAACACGCACGCTCGCGGGGAGAGGTGCCGCCCCTCGCGGGGAGAGGTGCCGCAAGCTGGCGGGAGAACGGGACTTAGCGGGCCTGCTTCAGGCGGCCGCGCTGGCTGTCGCGGTTGCGTTCGAACACCAGCCGCAGGCCGTCGAGGGTGAGGTGCTGGTCGAAATGCTCGACGGTGTGAAGGTCGGGCAGTACCAGCGGCGCGGTGTGCCCGGTGGCCACCACGGCAACATTGCTGCCGCCGAATCCGTCGACGTCGTCGCGGATGCGGCGCACCAACCCGTCGACCAGGCCGGCGAACCCGAAAACCGCGCCGGCCTGCATGCACTCGACGGTGTTCTTGCCCACCACTGACCGGGGCCTGGTCAGTTCGACGCGCCGCAGCGCCGCCGAGCGCGCCGCGGCCGCGTCGGAGGACACCTGCACGCCCGGGGCGATCGCCCCGCCGAGGAACTCGCCCTTGGCCGAGACGACGTCGACACAGATAGATGAGCCGAAGTCGACGACGATGGCCGCGGTGCCGTACTTGTGATAGGCCGCAAGGCAATTGACGATCCGGTCGGCGCCGACCTCTTTCGGATTGTCGACCAGCAGCGGTATGCCGGTGCGCACCCCTGGCTCAATCAGCACGTGTGGCACCGACGGCCAGTACTGCTCCAGCATCAACCGCACCTCGTGTAGCACCGACGGGACCGTCGACAGTCCGGTCGCACCGGTCAGCCGCTCGGAGTCGTCACCGATGAGGCCGTCGATGATCAGCGCCAACTCGTCGGCGGTGACCTCCGACTCGGTGCGGATCCGCCAGTGCTGCAACACTTTGGCGTGGTCGCCCGACCCGGAGATCAGGCCGACGACGGTGTGGGTGTTGCGGACGTCGATTGCTAGCAGCACGGGTCTTACCGGGGCGACATCAGGTCGGCCGCGTCGGCCGGCACGTGTGCGGGATCGTATCCCAGGTCGAACTGCTTGTTGTCGGCGTCGACGAACACCACCCGGGGTTGATAGGTCCGCGCCTCGGCGTCCTCCATCGTGCCGTATGCGATCAGAATCACCAGGTCGCCGGGGTGCACCAAATGTGCTGCGGCGCCGTTGATCCCGATCACACCACTGCCGCGCTCACCGGTAATGGCGTAGGTGACCAGCCGTGCTCCGTTGTCGATGTCGACGATCGTGACCTGTTCGCCCTCGAGCAGGTCGGCCGCGTCCATCAGGTCGGCATCGATCGTCACCGAGCCGACGTAGTGAAGATCGGCCTGCGTCACTCTGGCGCGGTGGATCTTCGACTTCAGCATCGTTCGTAACATCAGTTCCTCCAAGGTAATTCGTGATGCTCGTCCAGCCCGACCGGTGATTGTCCGTCGGTGCCGGCGGTTGCTCCGATGTCGATCGCGATGTTGTCCAGCAGTCTGGTCCTGCCCAGCCGCGCGGCCACCAGCATCCGGCCGATGCCATGCGGCGGTGGCGGCCCCAGTGAGATGTCGCGCACCTGCAGGTAATCGACATCGATGGCGGGCACTTCGTCGAGCACGGCGCGGGCGGCGTCCAGTGCGGCCGATGTTCCGCCCGAAGCGGCGTACATTCCGGCGAGCAGCGCCGACGACAGGGCGCCGGCCTGCTCCCGTTCGACCTCGTTGAGGTAGCGGTTGCGCGACGAGAGAGCCAACCCGTCGGGCTCCCGCGCGATCGGCACGCCGACGATCTCCACGTCGACGTTGAGGTCGGCGACCATCTGCCGCACCAGCACCAGTTGCTGGTAATCCTTCTCGCCGAAGAATGCGCGATCCGGTCGCACTATCTGCAACAGCTTGAGCACAACGGTCAGTACCCCCGCGAAATGCGTTGGGCGTGAAGCACCTTCGAGCTCGGCGCCCAGCTTGCCCGGGTGCACCGAGGTGCGGGTACCGTCCGGGTACATGTCGGCGGCGGTCGGCGTGAACGCGACCTCGACCCCTTCGGCGCGCAGCGCCGCCAAGTCGTCGTCGAGGGCTCGTGGATAGGCGCCGAGGTCTTCGCCGGTACCGAACTGCAGCGGATTGACGAAGATCGACACCACGACAACCGCACCCTGTACCCGCTTGGCCGCCCGGATCAGCGCGAGGTGACCGTCGTGCAGGGCGCCCATCGTCGGCACCAGCATGATCCGTCGCCCGGTGTGCCGCAGCGCGCGGGTGACTTCGGAGACTTCGCGCGGGCCGGTGTAGGCGTTGAGTTCACCGGCGGCGAACTGCGGCGGCCTACTCATCGTCACGATTGCCCCGCTTCCGCCAGCACCGCGAAGACATCCTCGGGTGCGTGTGCGCGCTGGGCGGTGCGCAGCGAATTGGCCCGATAAGCCTGCGCCAGTTCGGGATCCACTTCGGTCAGCGCCCGCAGATGACCGGCGACCGCGGCGGCGTCACCACGGGCGACCGGACCGGTCAGCGCCGCCTGCCCACGCTGCAGCGCATTCTCCAACGATGCCCGCGCCAGCGGCCCGATCACCCGCTCGGCGATGCCGCCCGGTTCGTCGCCAACCAGTTGCTGGCCGAGCAGTTCCTGTCCCCACAGGGCGGCGCGCAGCGCATCGACGGCATCGAGCAGCACCGTGACGATGTGGTTGCTGGCATGCGCCAACGCGGCGTGGTACAGCGTGCGGGCGTCCTCACGGACCCGGAAGGGCTCGCCGCCGATCTCGAGCACCAGCGACTGGGCGATCGCATACCCCACCTCGTCGGCGGCGGTGATGCCGAAGCACGCGTCGGGCAGCCGGGCGACGTCTTCGTCGGACCCGGTGAACGTCATCGCGGGGTGGATCGCCAGCGGTATACAGCCGCGGTCGGACAGCGGGGCCAGCACGGAGACGCCGTTGGCGCCCGACGTGTGCGCCACGATGGTGCCCGGCCGCACGGCACCGGTGGCCGCAAGGCCGGAGACGAGGGACGCGAGTTCGGCGTCGGGAACCGCCAGCAGTAGCAGCTCGGCGCGGCCCGCGACCTCGTCGACCGGAAGCACCGCGGTGTCGGGCAGCCGGCGCTGTGCGCGCTGCCGCGAGGCGTGGGAGATGGCGCTGCACGCCACCACCACATGGTCGGCGCGCTCAAGCGCGACGCCGAGCGCGGTGCCCACCCGGCCAGCCGAAATGATGCCGACCGTGAGCCGGGCCGGACGCAGTCCGTCGAACTGCACCATCGCAGACGACCTCACAAGTTTTCTGTGGTTTCAGTCGTTCCGGTCCTGCGTTGCGGGTACCGGACGGTCGATAAGAGATTAGCTCACTCTTCGCGGCGGCGACGACCGCCGCCTCCGGTCGGGGCGGCCTGCAGCCGCGCCAGCAGCTCGGCCACCGACTGCCCGCCGCCATGCTGACCGTTCGCATCCTGGGGTTCGTCGGGGCCGCGGTGCCGCGGGGCAACCGGCTCCGTGGGAGACGGCGGCGATGGCGGAGGCTGGGCAGACGTGGTCGCCAGCGTCGGCGGCGGCGGCGCGGGCCGTCCGGGGTCAGTGGCATGCGGCGGGGCCGAATGCCTACCGCGCGGCGGCTCCGGGGGCGGGACCGACATCGCCGGCTCGGGTGCGACCCGTCGGCCGTCGGCGTATTCGGCCGATCCGTTCTCCTCGGCGGATGACACCCAATTGCTGCCGGGCGCTCCCGCCGGGATCCACTGGCCTTCCGCCGGCGCGGGCTGCCAGTCGGGCTCCGGCGGCGGCGGTGCAGGTGGTTGGGCCGACGGCGGAGGCGGCTCGGGTGGCTGTGGTTGCGGCGGCGCGGGCGGCGGCGGCGGCTCCTGCGGCTCGTCGGCAATCTGTCGCCGGTCCTCCGGCTCCGCCTCGGACGGCCTGCGGTGGGCGCCGTCGTCGTCCGCCGCCGCCCATTCGGGCTCGGGCGGGTGGGGCTCGGCCGGCACGTCGATGATCGGGCTTTCCTCGGTGCGGGCGTCGACGTCCTCGTGGTCTTCGGTGTCGATCCTGCTGCTGGCGACCCGGCCGGTGGTCTCGGAGTCGCGCGCCCAGTCGCTGTATGCCCGTACCGTGGTCCGTTCGGTTTCGATCGCCGGGCGGTGTCCGAGGTCGGCGTCGAAGAGGATTTCCAGGTTGGCCCGCAGCGCCGCCAGCTCGGCCCGCAGCGCCGCGACCTCGTCGGCGGCCTGGGCACGCAACTCGGAAGTCAGCTCGCGGCGCAGGTGCGATTCCACCGTCAGCTCGTATTCGCGGCGGGCGGAAATCTCGCGGTCCAGCTGCAGGTCGTAAACCAGCTTCAAATCCCGCACCTTGGCCTGGTCCATATCGCTCTGCCTGCGGTAGATGACCGACACGAAGGCGGCAACCACCGCGGCCCACAACGCCAGGATGACGGCCAGCTTGAGAAATTCCACCCGGTCGGTGAACACAAGGGCCGAACTCGCCGCGATCGCGAGCACCAGCAACACCGTCAGAAGCAGCCAGCCCGGCGTGCGGCTGCTGCGCCGAGACCGGCCACCGCGGGTCAGAACGGTCATGGGCTGACTGTACCCGCCACAGGTCACTGCGCGTGTCGACCGCCGCGGCGATTCTCGCAGGTCCGTGGCGCGCTCAGCTACTCCGGCGCCCCGTCGGCATTGTCCGGCGGCTCCTGCGGTGACTTGCAGCAATGCTGAAGCCACAGCGCGGCCACCACCAGCGCGAGCGCACTCGCGGCGGCCACCGCCGCCCCCGCGGTGTCTTCGCCGGCGACGCGCAGGGTGCTGCGGCGCGGCAGCAGATAGGCGAGCACCCCGATCCACCATCCGAGCACCAGCGCGCCCACCCACGCCGATGCCTTGGCGATCACCAGCGATCTCGCCACGGCCAGCGGATGCAGCCAGCCCGGGCCGTCGCCGATCTCCGCGGCGCCGATCTTCGTCCGCACGTAGAAGGCCCAGCCGGTCTCCGCGATGGCCACCGCCAGCAGCGACAAACCGGTCCACAGGGTGATCGGCGGAAACCACCGGTACAGCAACACGACCAGCAGGTAGCCGATGAGGGCGGCCGCCACCGTCGCGGCCGTCAGGTCACGCTTGCGGGTCGGTCCCATCAGTCGTCAGCGGCCCCGGTGTTGATTCCCGGGTCGCTACGCTCCAGCCCGCCGGTGCCCGGGCCGAGCACCCAGGAAGTGAGGCGCACCCCGGCGCGCTCGGCGGGATCGATTTCGGCGAGCATCCGGGCCACCGGTTGCGCCACACCGGCCACGGTCAGCGTGGCGTCCGGATCGACCGCCAGCCACGGGATGAGCACGAATGCCCGCAGGTGTGCGAGCGGATGCGGCAGCGTCAGGCCCTCGTCGCGGGAGATGATTTCGGAATCGCCGGCCCCAGACGTCTCAATACACGTGACCAGATCCACGTCGAGGGTGCGTGGCCCCCAGCGCTGCCCGCGGACCCGGCCGGCGGCCTGTTCCAGCTCCTGGGCGCGGCGCAGCCAGCCGTGGCCGTCCAGCGCGGCGTCGTCGGCGATCAGCACCGCGTTGAGGAACGGGCCCTGTTCGACACCGCCCCACGCCGCTGTCTCGTAAACCGGGGACACCGCGCGCACCGCCCCGTCCAGCCCGTCGACGACGGACTGCAGCCGGGCCATCCGATCGCCGAGATTCGAGCCGATCGACAGCACCACCCTCGTCACGTCGCACCACCGGTGTCGCGGCCGCCGCGCCGGGAACGCCGCGCCACCACCGCGACGTCGGCAAAGGTCAGCGGGATGGGTGCGGAGGGTTTGTGCACGACGACTTCGACGGCGTGTAGCCGCTCGTCGGCCATCACGCCGTCGGCGATCTCGGCGGCCACGGTCTCGATGAGTTTCCGGGGCGGGCCGGCCACGATATCGGCCGCACGTTGGGCCAGCGCGCCATAATCCAACGTGTCGGCGAGGTCGTCGCTGGCCGCGGCGGCCGCGAGATCGACCCACACCGTGATGTCGACGACGAAGTCCTGCCCGTCGCGGCGTTCGTGGTCGAACACCCCGTGGTGTCCGCGAATCCTCAAGCCGCGCAATTCGATCCGGTCAGCCATTGGTCCAGGCCGCCACGACTTTGAGCGCGTCGACCGAGGCGCGCACGTCGTGCACCCGCACGCCCCATGCCCCGTGCAGGCCGGCGAGCGCGGAGACCACCGCGGTGGCGGTCTCGCGGCTGGCCGGTGGCCGGGGTTTGCCGTCGGCGTCGGCGAGCAGGGCGCCGAGGAAGCGTTTGCGCGACGCTCCTACCAGAACCGGGATTCCGGTGTCGACGAATTCGGGCAACGCGTGCAGCAGCGCCCAATTGTGTTGGGCCGTCTTGGCGAAACCCAGGCCCGGGTCGATGATCAGCTTGGCCGGATCCACACCGGCGGACACCGCGGCGTCGACAGCGGCCAGCAGTTCGGCGCGGACTTCGGCGACCACGTCGGCATACGGCGGCACCTCGTGCGGCCGGGCCGTTCCGACCGATCGCCAGTGCATCAGCACCCACGGCACCTTCGCGTCGGCGAGCAGTCCGGCCATGTTAGGGTCGGCCCGCCCACCGGAGACGTCGTTGACGATCTGGGCGCCGTTTTCCAGGGCGGCCCGCGCCACCTCGGCGTGCATGGTGTCGATGCTGACGGTAATCCCTTGCCCGGCAAGCTCTTTGACGACCGGTAGCACGCGGGAGGTCTCGACTCGCGGGTCGACGCAGGTGGCACCGGGACGTGTCGACTCACCGCCCACATCGACGATCGCGGCGCCCTCGGCGGCCAGCGCCAGGCCGTGCTCGACCGCGCGGTCACAGTCCAGGAACAGTCCCCCGTCGGAGAAGGAGTCGTCGGTGACGTTCACAACCCCCATGACCTGCACGCACGTTCCCGAAGGGACCATAAGGCTGGGTGGGCTCACTTTCGCAAGATCAGTTCCAGTGCCTCGGCCCGTGACGCCTTGTCGGTCTTGAACTGGCCGCGCACCGCCGATGTGGTGGTGACGGCGCCGGGCTTGCGCACGCCGCGCATCGCCATGCAGAGGTGTTCGGCCTCGACGATGACGATGACGCCGCGCGGATCCAGCTTGCGCATCAGTGCGTCGGCGATCTGGGCGGTCAGCCGTTCCTGCACCTGCGGGCGCTTCGCGTACAGATCGACCAGCCTGGCGATCTTCGACAGCCCGGTGACCCGGCCGTCCTCACCCGGGATGTAGCCGACGTGCGCGACGCCGTGGAAGGCGACCAGGTGATGCTCGCAGGTGGAGTACAGCGGAATTTCCTTGATCAGCACCATCTCGTCGTGCTGCTCGTCGAAGGTGGTGTTGAGCACCGTGTCGGGGTCGGTGTAGAGCCCGGCGAACATCTCTCTGTAGGCCCGTGCCACCCTCGCCGGGGTGTCCACCAGGCCGTGGCGGTCGGGGTCCTCACCAACCGCAATCAGCAGTTCCCGGACCGCCGCCTCGGCGCGCGTTTGGTCGAAATCGCGGATGGTGAGCGTGGCCGAGTTGTTGTGCGACCGCGTCATCGAAGCCTCTTTTCGTGATCAGCCGTGTGCCGGCGGATTGGACCGGCTGGTGTCCTGGCCCGGCTCCTCGTTCGGAGTCGGCGCGGGAGCGCCGCCTTCGGGCGCGGGCTGTCCGGGCTGCGGGTAGGGCTGATACGGCGGGTAGGGCTGTTGCCAGCCGTATGACTGTGGGGGTGGCGGCGGATACCAGTAGCCCGGCGGGTGTTGCCCGGGTTGCTGCGGCACCGGTGGCTGCTGCGGCGGCCAGCCGGGGGCGTGCCAGCCGGCGGGGGCGCCGTAGTCGGGCTGCGTCGGGCCGTTCGCCGGAACTCCTTTGGAGCCAGCACCATTCGTCCCGTTTGGCCGCGAAGCTTCCGAGGCCTGGGTTGCCTGCGCGATGGCGGCCTTGAACGCCGGCTCGGGAACCGGCTTCGGCCACGGCTCGCCGCGCTCGATCGCCAACTCGCCCGGCGTCTTGATGGGCGGCTTGTCGGACGGAACCCGGCCGCCGAAGTCGTCGAACATGGTCAGCCGCGGCCGCTTCTTCACGTCGGAGAAGATCGCCTGCAGTTCGGCGCGGTGCAGGGTCTCCTTCTCGAGCAGCTCACCGGCCAGCGTGTCGAGCACGTCGCGGTACTCGGTGAGGATCTCCCACGCCTCGGTATGCGCGGCCTCGATCAACTTGCGCACCTCATCGTCGATGATCTGGGCGACCTCGTGACTGTAGTCGGCCTGGGTGCCCATCGTGCGGCCCAGGAACGGGTCGCCGTGCTCGGTGCCGTAACGGACGGCCCCGAGCTTGGAGCTCATTCCGTACTCGGTCACCATCGCGCGGGCGATCTTGGTGGCCTGCTCGATATCGGACACCGCTCCGGTGGTGGGCTCGCGGAACACCAGTTCCTCGGCGGCCCGGCCACCCATCGCGAACACCAGGCGGGCGATCATCTCCGAACGGGTCATCAGACCCTTGTCGTCCTCTGGCACTGCCACCGCGTGACCACCGGTGCGGCCGCGGGCCAGGATCGTCACCTTGTAAATCGGCTCGATATCGGGCATCGCCCACGCGGCCAGCGTGTGACCGCCTTCGTGGTAGGCGGTGATCTTCTTTTCCTGCTCGCTGATGATGCGGCTCTTGCGGCGCGGTCCGCCGACGACGCGGTCGACGGCCTCTTCCAGCGCCGGGCCGGTGATGACGGTGCCGTTCTCCCGGGCGGTCAGCAGTGCGGCCTCGTTGATGACGTTGGCCAGGTCGGCCCCGGTCATGCCGACGGTTCGCTTGGCCAGCCCGTCGAGGTCGGCGTCGGGCGCGATCGGCTTGCCCTGCGAGTGCACCCGCAGCACCGCGCGACGCCCGGCCAGGTCCGGGTTGGACACCGGGATCTGCCGGTCGAAGCGGCCGGGCCGCAGCAGCGCTGGGTCGAGGATGTCGGGCCGGTTGGTGGCGGCGATCAGGATGACGCCCTGACGGTCGCCGAAGCCGTCCATCTCGACCAGCAGCTGGTTCAGCGTCTGCTCGCGTTCGTCGTGGCCGCCGCCCAGACCGGCGCCGCGCTGGCGACCGACCGCGTCGATCTCGTCGACGAAGATGATGCACGGGGCATTCTGCTTGGCCTGCTCGAACAGGTCACGCACCCGCGACGCGCCGACGCCGACGAACATTTCGACGAAGTCGGAGCCGGAAATGGTGAAGAACGGCACACCCGCCTCGCCGGCCACCGCGCGCGCCAGCAGCGTCTTGCCGGTGCCGGGCGGGCCGTAGAGCAGCACGCCCTTGGGGATCTTGGCGCCCAGCGCCTGGTAGCGCGACGGGTTCTGCAGGAAGTCCTTGATCTCGTAGAGCTCCTCGACCGCCTCGTCGACGCCGGCCACGTCGGCGAACGTGGTCTTGGGCATGTCCTTGGAGAGCTGCTTTGCGCGCGACTTGCCGAAGCCGAAGCCCATCCGGCCGCCGGACTGCATGCGGGAGAACATCACGAACAGGCCGACCAACAGCAGCAGCGGCAGCATGTAGATCAACAGCGACCCGAGCACGCTGCCCTGGTTGACGACGGTGTTGGTCTTCGCGTTCTTGGCGCTCAGCGCGTCGAACAGCGTCACCCCGTACCCCGTCGGGTACTTGGTGATGATCTTGTCGCTGTTCTCGGTGTCGCCGTTGCCGCTCTTCAGCTCCAGTCGCACCTGCTGTTCGCGGTCGTCGATCTGCGCGCTCTTGACGTTGTCGCTGTTGATCTGGGCCATCGCCACCGAGGTGTCGACGGGCTTATATCCGCGGGTGTCGTCACTGAAATAAAAGAATGACCAACCCAGCAGCAGCACCACCGCGATTGCGGTGAGCGTGCGGATCACATTTTTCCGATTCATTTGATATCCGACGTCCTCGGCTTCATCTTTTTCGGCCGGCTCCGGCCGGTGTCCTTCCGATACGCGCAGCTGGGATAGTTCAGGCTACCGCTAGACCAACGTCCGGCAGTTCCCGACGGTTCTCAGCGCCGAACGTGAAGTTGTGTGCGAGATCCCCAGAATTTCTCGAACACATGCTCACATTGGCTGTTGACGACACCTTCCCGCGCGCGCCGGGCTGTGTTTTGCTGTGACCGTGCTCACGTCAACCGAACGGTTAGTTGAGACGAATGGGGTCCGACTCCGGGTGATCGAGGCCGGTGACCGTGGTGCCCCGGTTGTCGTCCTCGCCCACGGCTTTCCCGAACTGGCCTACTCGTGGCGGCACCAGATTCCGGTGCTGGCCGAGGCCGGCTACCACGTGCTGGCGCCCGATCAGCGAGGGTACGGCGGGTCCTCGAAGCCGGAGGATGTTCACGCCTACAACGTCGTCGAGCTGAGTGCCGACATCATGGGCCTGCTCGACTATGCCGGCGCCGACCGCGCGGTACTCGTCGGCCACGATTTCGGCGGCGTCGTGGCATGGACGGCGCCGCTGCTGCACCCGGATCGCATCGCCGGGGTGGTCGGGCTGAGTGTGCCGCCGGTTCCGCGGCCGCGAATTCCGACGACGCAGGCCTTCAAGAAGGTCTTCGGGGACAACTTTTTTTACATCCTCTACTTCCAGGAGCCGGGACCGGCCGACGCGGAACTGTCGCGCGACCCGGCCACCACATTGCGGCGGCTGATGGGCGCGCGGGTGTCCGACGACGGGGCCGCGGCGCTGCGAATGCTCAAACCGGGCCCGGAAGGCTTCATCGATCGAATACCGGAACCCGCGGCATTGCCCGAATGGATCGGCCAGGACGAATTCGACCACTACGTCACCGAATTCACCAGGACCGGATTTACCGGCCCGCTGAACTGGTATCGCTGCTTTGATCGCAACTGGGAGCTGACGGCAACCACGCCGGCCGCCACCATCGCCGTCCCGTCGCTGTTCATCGGGGGAACCGCCGACCCGACGCTCGCCTACACGCCCCGCCAACATGTGAGAGAGGTCGTCTCCGGTGACTATCGCGAGCTCATGATCGAGGACGCAGGACACTGGATCCAGCGGGAGCGGCCCGCAGAGGTCAATGCCGCGCTGCTCGATTACCTCTCCGGATTGGAGCTGAAATGACCCGTCCGCTGAAGTTCGGGGTGTTCATCACACCGTTCCATCCGGTCGGCCAATCCCCCACGCTCGCTTTGGAATACGACATGGAGCGGGTGGTAGCCCTGGACCGGCTGGGTTTCGACGAAGCCTGGTTCGGCGAGCATCACTCCGGCGGCTACGAGTTGATCGCCTGCCCGGAGGTGTTCATCGCGGCCGCGGCCGAGCGGACCAAGCACATCCGGCTCGGCACCGGCGTGGTGTCGCTGCCCTATCACCATCCGCTGATGGTGGCCGACCGGTGGGTGCTGCTCGACCACCTCACCCGCGGCCGGGTGATGTTCGGGACCGGACCGGGCGCGCTGCCGTCGGACGCCTACATGATGGGCATCGATCCCGTCGAGCAGCGGCGGATGATGCAGGAGTCGCTGGAGGCCGTCCTGGCGCTGTTCCGGGCCACTCCCGACGAGCGGGTCGACCGGCACTCGGACTGGTTCATGCTGCGCGAGGCGCAACTGCATATCCGCCCATACACCTGGCCGTACCCCGAAATATCCACGGCGGCAATGATTTCCCCCTCCGGGCCGCGGCTGGCCGGGGCGCTGGGCACGTCGCTGCTTTCGCTGTCGATGTCGGTGCCCGGCGGTTACGCAGCGCTGGAGACCACCTGGGGAATCGTCACCGACCAGGCCGCGAAGTCCGGCCGCGACGAGCCGGACCGCGCCGGATGGCGGGTGCTCGGCATCGTGCACCTGGCCGACACCCGTGATCAGGCCATCGACGACTGCACCTACGGGCTGCAGGACTTTGCGAACTACTTCGGCGCGGCCGGGTTCGTTCCGCTGGCCAACGCCACCGACGGGTCCGCGGCCAAGCAGTCGCCGCGGGAGTTCGTCGCAGACTATGCGGGCAAAGGCAATTGCTGTATCGGCACACCCGGCGACGCGATCACCTATATCCAGGACCTGCTGGAGCGGTCCGGTGGCTTCGGCACCTTCCTGCTACTTGGCCATGACTGGGCGTCGCCGCGGGCCACCTACCACTCCTATGAACTGTTCGCCCGCGAGGTCATCCCGCACTTCAAGGGCCAGCTCTCGGCGCCGCGGTCGTCGCACGACTGGGCCAAGGGCATGCGCGACGAACTGCTTGGCCGCGCAGGCGAGGCCGTGATGAAAGCGATCTCCGAACACACCGACGAACTCAAAATGGAAGGTGACAAAGCCTGATGCGGGCCTCGGTGCTGCGGGATGGACGCATGGTGCTACGTGATGACGTGCCCGAGCCCGAGCCGGGCCCCGGCCAGGTGCTGGTGGGGGTCAAGGCGTGCGGAATCTGTGGCTCAGACCTGCATTTCGCCAAACACGGCGCCGATGTGCTGGCGCTCAGCGGCCAGATCGCGGGCCACGCCGCCTACAGCGGCATGGACATCGACCTGAACCGGGACATTTTCATGGGCCACGAGTTCAGCGCCGAAGTGCTGGAGGCCGGGCCGGACACCGACGCGCCGGCGCCGGGAACCGTGGTCACCTCAATACCGGTGCTGGTGTCGGCGACCGGTATCGACCCGATCATCTACTCCAACAGCATGATTGGCGGTTATGCCGAACGGATGCTGTTGTCGGCTCCGCTGCTGACGCCCATCCCCAACGGATTGGATCCGCGCCACGCCGCGCTGAGCGAGCCGATGGCGGTCGGCCTGCACGCGGTCAACAAGTCCAGGATCGAGCGCGGCGAAGCGGCGCTGGTGCTGGGCTGCGGCCCGATCGGTATCGCCATCGTCTCCGCGCTCAAGACCAAAGGTGTCGAAACCATTGTGGCCGCTGACTATTCACCGAAACGACGCGAGCTGGCCGAGACCATGGGCGCCGGGCAGACCGTCGACCCCGCCCGGGGCTCGCCGTTCGACACCGCGACTCCCGCGGTGATATTCGAGGCCGTCGGCGTGCCGGGCATCATCGACGACGTGCTGCGCCGGGCACCGATCGGCAGCCGGGTCGTGGTCGCCGGCGTCTGCATGCAGCCCGACACCATGCACCCGTTCTTCGCCATCGCCAAGGAAATGAACGTGCAGTTCGTGCTCGCTTACGACCCGACGGAGTTCGCCGACTCGCTGCGGGCCATCGCCGAAGGCGATATCGACGTCGCCCCGATGATCACTGGCCAGGTCGGGCTGGACGGGGTGGGCGCGGCGTTCGACGATCTGGCCGACCCCGAACGGCACTGCAAGATCCTGGTTGCGCCGTAGGGTGAGGCCCGCCGACGCAACCGTATAGAAAGGCGCACAGACCATGACCGGAAGGCACGAACCCACTACCACTCTCACCGACTGGGAACGGAGCGAGATCGACCGCGCCAACGCCTCGGGTCTGGTTCCGGTCATGTTTGTGCACGGCCTGTGGTTGCTGTCTAGCAGTTGGCAGCGGTGGCGCGAACTCTTCGAAGCCAACGGATACACCACGTTGGCGCCCGGCTGGCCCGACGACCCGGCCACCGTCGAGGAGGCTTATCAAAATCCAGAAGTGTTCGCCCACAAGATGGTTCAGCAAGTCACCGATCACTACCTGAACGCCGTGTCCCAGCTCGAGAAGAAGCCAGCGGTCGTCGGGCACTCGTTCGGCGGCCTGATCGCGCAGAAGCTGGCTGGAGAAGGTGTGTCTGCCGCGACAGTGGCCATTGACAATGCGCCATTCAAAGGCGTACTGCCCCTGCCGATCTCTTCGCTGAAGTCGGCGTTTCCCGTCCTGGGAAATCCTGCCAACCGCGGTAAGGCGATCGCCCTGACCCTGGAGCAGTTCAAATTCGGCTGGGCTAACAACCTCAATGAGGACGAGGCGCGCGAGCTGTATGAAACATTTCACGTGCCGGTCTCGGGGGGCCCTGTTCCAGGCCGCTGTTGCAAACTTCAATCTGTTCGGCGGCGAGACACGAGTTGATTCGAAGAACCCCGATCGTGGCCCGCTGCTGATCATCGCCGGCGACAGCGACAACACCGTCCCGCCGGCGATCACCGAAGCCAGCTACAAGATCCAGTCCAAGAATCCCGGCGTCACAGAAATCGAGCACATCACGGGTCGCGGCCACTCGCTGGTGATCGACCACGGCTGGCGGGAAGTCGCCGAAACGGCGCTGGTATTCGTTCGGAGGTTTGTCTGACGGGCGCCAGATCACACCTCGGCCAAGCGGTATCGTGCCTGGCATGCCGATCGCAGCGAGAGCGCACACGCCGATCCGATTCCTCGTCCTCGCCGTGGCCGGTCTGGCGGTCGCCAGTTTGGCTGCATGCGATTCATCGTCCGGGTCGGCAGCCACGCCGGACGCCGATGTCCGGCAGGTCACCGTGGTGGGCGCCGGCAAGGTCCAGGGCATCCCGGACACGCTTACCGCCAATGTAGCCATCGAGTTCATCGCGCCGGATGTCACCGGGGCGATGAATCAGACCAGTGAACGCCAGCGGGCGCTGATCGACGCCCTGGTCGGCTCCGGCGTGGACCGCAAGGACATCAGCACCACACAGGTCAGCCTGCAGCCGCAGTACGCCACCACCGCAAACACACCGCCGACGATTGTCGGTTACCGGGCGAGCAACGCGATCGACGTCAAGATCCGGCAGCTGGATGCGGCGTCGCAGGCCCTGGCGCTCATCGTCAGCACCGGCGGCGACGCCACCCGCATCAACTCGGTCAACTATTCGATCGAGGACAATTCGCAGCTGGTGAAGGACGCGCGCGCCCGGGCTTTCGAGGACGCCAAGGACCGCGCCGAGCAGTACGCGCAGCTGTCCGGCCTCACTCTGGGCAAGGTGATCTCGATTTCGGAGGCGGGCGGCGCGGCGCCGCCGACACCGCTGCCGGGACCGCGGGCGGCCATGGCGGAGTCGGTGCCGCTGGAGCCGGGTCAGCAGACCGTCGGGTTCGAGGTGACGGTGGTTTGGGAACTCACCTGAGCTCAGTGGGCCGGTTCGATGTGGACCGGGACGCCGTTGAGCACCGCCGTCCCGGATAGCGGGTCAAGCGAGCCTCCGTCGTTGAGCTGGTTGACGTTCACGCCGGGCTGTCCGGCGGCCACCCCCAGCCTGGTGCCGCTGCGGTCGTGCCCCCAACCGTGCGGCAGGGAAACGACGCCGCGGCGGATGGCGGCGGTGGTCTCGACCGGCGCCAGTAGTTCGCCGCCGGGTCCCTTGACGAGCGCGGTGTCGGTGAGCCCGAGATCGGCGGCGTCGTCGGGGTGGATCTGCAGTGTGCAGCGGTTGGTCCCGCCGGCCAGCGCCGGCAGATTGTGCATCCAGCTGTTGTTGGAGCGCAGGTGGCGGCGGCCGATCAGCACGAAGCCCTCGGCGTTGCGGTCGAGGGAATCCCGTAGCCGCGCCGTGTCGGCGACGACCGCGTCGGGCGCGAGCTCGATCTTGCCGGAGCGGGTCCGAAGCACCTCGGGCACGCGGGGCCGCAGCGGCCCGAAATCGATGCCGTGCGGGGTGTTCTTGAGCCGCTCGAGGGTGAGCCCGTCGGGCTTGGCGCCGAAGGCGTCGCCGTACGGTCCGAGGCGCAGCATCATGTCGAGGCGCCGCTCGTAACCGGGCCCGGGTGCCAGCATGGCGGTCAGCTCGTCGACCGCCCGGCCCGCGACCGGCGAGTCGGGATCGGCGGTCTCCTTGGCCAGCGTGGTGGCGATGACCTGCTCGTCGACCAGGCTGGGATCGCCGTCGGGTCCCGCACCGTAGGTGATCAGGGCGAGGCGCGACAGGATCTCCGGCTCGTCGGGGCGGCCGTCGGCCAGCGGCAGCACCGGCGGCGAATACCGCGCGTTGTTGCGCACCGACACGTTGTTCAGCGCGAAGTCGAAGTGGGCGCTCTGCGACGGCGGCGGTGGCGGGAGGATGACGTCGGCGTGACGCGTCGTCTCGTTGAGGTACGGATCGACGCTGAGCATGAAGCCGACGCCTTCGAGGGCGCGGCTCAGCCGCTCGCCGTCCGGGGCGGACAGCACAGGATTTCCGGCGATGGTGATCAACGCTTTGACCTGGCCCTCACCGGGGGTGTCGATCTCTTCGGGCAGTGCGGCGGCGGGCAGTTCGGACAGGGCCTCGGGGTACCCGGAGACCCGGCTGTGCCAGCGACCGGTGCGGAAGCCGCGGCCGGGCTTCGGCGGGCGCGGGGCCGACGCCGTCGGCGAGAGTGGGAACATGGCTCCGCCGGGGCGGTCCAGGTTTCCGGTCAGGACGTTGATCACGTCGACCAGCCAGCTGCCCAACGTGCCGAATTCGACTGTGGACGTGCCGATTCGGCCGTACACGGCGGTCGATTCGGCGGCGGCGATTTCGCGCGCAATGGTGCGGATCTCCTCGACGGCCACACCGCAGTGCGCGGCGACGGCCTCGGGCGGGAAGTCGGTCGCCAGCGCGCGAACCTCGTCGAGACCGCTGACATGTTCGGCCACTCCGCCGAATCCGGGGTCGACGAGGGCCTCGTCGAACAGCACGTTTACCACCGCGAACAACAGCGCCGCGTCGGTGCCGGGCCTGGGCGCGAGGTGCCGGTCGGCCATTTCGGCGGTGCGGGTGCGGTTCGGGTCGATGACGGTGAGCCGGCCGCCGCGCCTGCGCAGCGCCTTGAGCTTGCCGCCGAAGTCTGCCGCGGTGGCCAGACTTCCGTTGGAGACAAGCGGATTCGCGCCGATGATCACCAAGTGGTCGGTGCGGTCGAGGTCGGGAACGGTGAATGCGAGCGGGTTACCGAACAGGTAGCCGAGAGCGACGTGCTTGGGCATCTGGTCCAGGGTGCTCGCCGAGTACACCTGATGAGTGCCGAGCCCGCGGATGATCAGCGGCGCGTACAGCGCGCCTGCGATGGTGTGCGCATTCGGGTTGCCGAGATACACCGCCACCGACGTCCCGCCGTGCTCGCGCAGCACCCGGCCCAGCCCGTCCGCGGCGGCCGCGAACGCCTCGGCCCAGCTGACCTCCGTGAGCTCACCGTCCCGGCGAACCAGTGGACGGGCCAGCCGGTCCGGATCGCCGTCCAGCTCAGCGAAACTCGCGCCTTTCGGGCAGATGAAACCCGCGCTGAAAACGTCGTCTCGATCACCGCGGGCGCCGGTCACCCTCCCCAGCTCGTCGTCGATCGTGAGGGTCAGCCCACAGGTGGCCTCGCACAGCGGGCAGATCCGGAGAGCGGTGCGAGTCATCGGATTCTCCTACTCCTCGTACACCTTGGGGTCCAGCGTGCCGATATAGGGCAGGTCGCGGTAGCGCTCGGCATAATCCAGCCCGTAGCCGACGACGAATTCGTTGGGAATGTCGAAGCCGACGTAGGCGATGTCGACGTCGGCACGCACGGCGTCGGGTTTACGCAACAGCGTGCACACCCGCAGCGACCGCGGCCCCCGGGTCGCCAGGTTGCGCAGCAGCCAGGACAGCGTCAGTCCGGAGTCGACGATGTCCTCGACGATCAGCACGTCGCGGTCGTTGATGTCGCGGTCGAGGTCCTTGAGGATGCGCACCACCCCCGACGACGACGTCGACGACCCGTAGGAGCTGACGGCCATGAACTCCAGTTGCGTCGGCAACGGGATCGCGCGGGCCAGGTCGGTGACGAACATGACGGCGCCCTTGAGCACGGTGATCAGCAGCAGGTCCTGGCCGTGTGCGGCGATGACGTCGCGGTACTCCTCGCCGATCAGCCGGCCGAGCTCGGCGGTGCGGTCCTGGATCTGGTCCCCGGTGAGCAGCACCGACTTGATGTCCCCGGGGTAGAGCTCTGCCGATTGCGCAGCCACGACCACAGCGTGCCATGCGACGGTGCACACAACCAACGCGAGTTGGCCTATACGGGTTCGCGATGCAGCGTCAGCAGGCCATCGCGGCGGCCGGCGATCAGCCGCTGGCTGCGCAGCGGGGACCCGACGGCGACGCCGCCCTGTCCTCGCCACGCCGTGACGAGGGTGTCCACACCGCGGATCTGCTTGTCGGTCAGGTCGGCGGCACCGCCGGCCAGCAGCCAGCCGCGGATCACCCGGCGCCGGATCGCCTCGGGCAACGCCGCGAGCCGGCCGGTGTCCAGGTCGTCGCCCGTCCCGGCGGACAGCAGCGCACGCTGAGCGAGCTCGTCGAGGGTGTCGGTGTCCTCACGCAGCGCCGTAGCGGTGCGCGCCAGTGCCTCGGCCACCCCGCCGCCGAGCACGTCTTCCAGCAGCGGCAGCACCTCGGTGCGCAGCCGGACGCGGGTAAACCGGCGATCCCAGTTGTGGGGGTCGTGCCACGGCGTCAGGCCCAGCTCGGCGCAGCCGCGTGCGTGACTGCGCGCCGGATACCCAGCAGCGGGCGGCACCACGGCGGATCGTGGGGCCGCATGCCGGCGATCGAGCGGGCCCCCGATCCGCGGCCGAGCCCGAGCAGCACCGTCTCGGCCTGATCGTCGAGCGTGTGCGCCAGCAGCACCGCGGCGTCACCGCGGGCGGCGTCCAGCGCGCGGTAGCGGGCGGTGCGCGCCGCGGCCTCCGGGCCGCCGGTGGTACCGACCTCTACGCAAAGCACTTGGGCGTCAACGCATCCCAACGTCAACGCCTGCTCGCGGGCGACGTCGGCGACCGCCCGCGATCCGACCTGCAGCCCGTGGTCGACAATCAGCGCCGTGGTCGGCCGATCTGCAGCCGCCACCGCGGTCAGCGCCAACGAGTCGGGTCCTCCCGACAGCGCTACGCACCAGCGTTCGTCGTCGATTCGGTGGGCTTTGGCGAACGCGGACACCGCGCGGCGCAACTGCGCTACAGGACCCTGTCGATCCATCGGTGTGGCTCGTCGATTTCCGTTGGCAGCGGCAGTGTTTCGGGTCCGGACCAGACCGTGTTGAACCGTGCCATCCCGACCCGGGTCACCACATGGTCGACGAACGCCTTGCCGCGGGTGTACTGGCTGAGCTTGGCGTCGAAACCCAGCAGCGCGCGCACAAGGCGCTGCAGCGGCGGCTGCGTACGCTGGCGACGCTCGTCGAATCGGCGCCGAATGGTGGCCACCGACGGCACCACCGCGGGCCCGACCGCGTCCATCACGTGATCGGCGTGGCCTTCCAGCAGCGTGCCGAGCACCAGCAACTGGTCCAGCGCCCGGCGCTGCGGCTCGGCCTGCACGGCCCGCAGCAATCCGATGATGCCGCTCGAATTCGGTTCGGCCGCAACACCGTCACGACGGTTGCGCACGAACTCGCCGAGCCGGCCGATCACCTCGGTGACCTCCTCACCGACGTCTTGGGTGAGCACCGCGAGCGCCTGCTTCATGTGCTCGGCCAGCCACGGGTTGGCGCGGAACTGCACTCGGTGGGTGACCTCGTGCAGACAGACCCACAGCCGGAAATCGGCGGGCAGCACCCGCAGTTGGCGCTCGACTCCGATCACGTTCGGATACACCAGAAGCAGCTCACCGCCACCCGGGCCGAACGGGTCGTACTGGCCGAGGATGCCCGCCGAGATGAACGCCAGCACGGCGCCGGTCTGCGCACCGGCGATGTGGCCGGAGATGAAGCCCCGAGGCTCATCCGAGCCGCCCGTCATCACCCGCATCGACGCCGACGCGGCGCGGATCCACTCCGTGCGGTCGACGATGCGGGCCTCGGCCACCTCCGCGCCCTCGTTCAGCCCGGTCACCTCACGCACCGGAAGTTCGGCGCTGCGGGAGGCATCAGCCAACTGCTCGATGACCTGGCGGCGGGTGTAGTCGGTGGCCGCCGGACCGGGCCGGGCCAGTTTGACGCCGACGGTGGCGGCGAATTGCCAGTCGACGGCACGGCCGACGGTGAGTTTGGTGGCCTGGCTCATGTGCTGCACCCACAGGACCGCAACGTCGCGGCCAGAGTGTCGATCGCGATGCGTCCGGTCGGCCCCGCGTTGTTGGAGATCAGCGCGAAGGTCAGCACCCGCCCGCTGGCGTCGGTGACGAAGCCGGCCAGCGCGTTGGTGGCGGTCAACGACCCGGTCTTGGCGCGCAGCCAGCCGGCCGCGGCGCGGTCCGCGTCGTTGTCGAGGTAGCGGTTGGACAGCGTGCCGCTGCCCCCGGCGATCGGCAGCAGATCGACCAGCGGCCGCAGCGGCGGTTGGTCATCACCTGCGGCGGCGTTGACGACCTCGTCGAGGGTCTCCGCGGACAGCCGGTCGTCGACGGACAGTCCGCTGACGTCAACCAACTTCGATCCGCTGGTGTCGATCTTTGCGGACTCCAGTCGGCCGAGGACGGCCCGGGCGGCGTCGTCGAAGCTTTGCGGCCGGCCCAGCTCCGCGGCCACCTCACGGCCGATCGACTCGGCCATCACGTTGTCGCTGCTGACCATCATCACGCGCAGCCGCTCCATCAGCGGCGGCGACTGAACCGACGCGATCTCGTTGCCCTTGAATGCCGCGGGCAGCACCGTGACCGTGGCCGGATCGACGCCGAGCGCGCCGGCCAGCGCGCGGCCGGCGTCCAGCGCCGGGGTGACCGAGCGTTTCGACTCCTCGCTGACCGGCTGGGTGCGACCGCCGTCGAGCATCACGGGTTCCATGGGCGCGATGTCGCCGCCCTCGATGTCGAGGGGATCCCAGCCCGGCGCCATCGTCGGGCCGCTGTAGGCGCTGACGTCGACCCGCACCGCGGTCGCCTTGATGCCGCTGCGGCGCACCTGGTCGGCCAGGTCGGTGATCCGCGCCGCGTGCAGGTACCAGGTGTCCTGCCCCGGCGGCGCCGCCGACAGCGTCGGATCACCGCCGCCGTCGAGCACCACCAGTCCCGGCGCTTTCTGCCGGTCCGCCATCACCCGGGTGGTGAGGCGGGCTTCGCGGTCGAGGGTCAGCAACGCCGCGGCGGCCGTGAGCACCTTGGTGGTCGACGCCGGCTGCATCGGGATATCGGCGCCCTGTGCCCACAGCTGCGTGCCGGTCATCGCGTCGGTGATCCGGCCGGTCAGGTTGCCCAGGTTCGGATCGGCCAGGGCGGGGGCCAACGTCGCGGCCAGCTCGTCCGGGGTCGGTTTCGCCGCCGCGTCGGAGACCGGCGTGATGCCGGGCTCGGCGCTCGCCAACGGTGGCGCGGGCCTGACGGCCTGCGCGTCGCTGGTCGAATGACCGCCCATGGTGAATACGGCGGCCACCGCGACGAGGGCGGCGACCAGTAGCAGTACCGCCACCCCGATCACGAGGTGAGTGGACCGCCGCCACCGAGTGGGCCGCATGATTCTCCTGACTCTGTCCTGCCACAGCAGGGTAGCGCTCTACTAGGGTTGACTCCCGACGAGCAGACTGAGGACATCGGTAAGGAGCCGCGACGGTGCAGTTCGACGTAGTCATCGAGATCCCCAAGGGGTCGCGCAACAAATACGAAGTGGACCACGACACCGGCCGGGTCAAGCTCGACCGCTACCTCTACACGGCGATGGGCTATCCCACCGATTATGGCTTCATCGAGAACACGCTCGGGGAGGACACCGACCCGCTCGACGCGCTGGTGCTGCTGCCCGAACCGCTGTTCCCCGGGTGCATCATCGCGGCCCGGCCGGTCGGCATGTTCCAGATGGTCGACGACGCCGGCGGAGACGACAAGGTGTTGTGTGTGCCCGCAGGCGATGTGAGGTGGGACCATATCAAGGACCTCGGCGACGTCTCCTCGTTCGAGTTGGAGGCGATCAAGCACTTCTTTGTGCACTACAAGGACCTGGAGCCGGGAAAGTTCGTCAAGGCCGCCGACTGGGTGGGCCGCGAAGAGGCCGAGGCCGAGGTGCTGCGTTCGCTCGAGCGGTTCAAGTCCGGTTCGGCTCACTGATACGGCCATGTAACCGTTTGTTACGCGTGCGCTAATTCCTGCGTTCCGGCTGGCAATATGCCCTGAGCAGCCCAGATCATTGCGGTGAGCCACCTCGGGAGGAGCGCCGCAATGTTGATGCATCAGGGCATCGGCCTGGACGCATTCAACACAATGCCGATGCAGAAAGCCGTGCACGCGGTCTACGAGTGTTGCTATAGCGTGCCGCTGGCCGGGGATCTGGCACGCGGCCGCCCGTACCGCAACCACGACCGGTTGTTCGGGCAGGCGGACTCGCTGTTGTTCACCCTGCCGGAAGACTCCATCGACACCGTCCTGCAGGCGTACCCGCACGTCGGCCGTCGGCCGCGCAGCACCAAATCGCACGCCGAGCAGTGCTCGGTGTGGGACGAGCGCCACGAGGTGATGGCCCAACTCGGCTACGTCGCACAGCGATACGAGAAGCAGTTCGGGTTCGGCTTCGTGATGTTCGTCGGCGAAACCAACGCCTCCGATGTACTCGCCACGATCTCCGACCGGTTGCACAACGACTTCGAAACCGAGCGCAAGGTGGTCCGCAACGAGCTGGCCAGGATCAACCGCACCCGGTTGGAGCGCATGCTGGGACCCGAAGGCGGCTACTACAACTGGTGACCGGCGGCACTGCGCCGACTGTGTGGGTTGTGGACGGATCTACTCGCGTACTGCACCATAACCCCACACTCGACGTGTCTCCTCGGGGCGGCCTACGCGTATCCGCAGATGTTTCCCCTCGTAGTGCCCGCAATCTGGCTAACATGAGCGAAATTGACCCACGCGTTGACGCGCCGCCGGTGAACTGGAGCGACCTGGATGTGAGCCTGCTTCTGCCGACGGGAACGGTGACGCTGCTTTTGGCAGACGTCGAAGGCTCGACGCGGCTGTGGCAAGACCAACCCGACGAGATGACGGCCGCGGTCGCCCGCCTCGATCGCATCGTCGCCGACATCATCGCCGCCCATCGCGGTGTGCGGCCGGTGGAACAGGGCGAAGGCGACAGTTTCGTGGTTGCGTTCGCGCGGGCGAGTGACGCCGTGGCGTGTGCGTTGGAGTTCCAGCGGGCACCGCTGGCGCCGATCTGTCTGCGTATCGGCGTGCACACCGGCGAAGTGCAGTTGCGCGACGAAACCAACTACGTCGGCCCGACGGTAAATCGCACTGCACGGCTGCGCGATCTGGCGCACGGGGGCCAGACCGTGTTGTCGGCAACCACCCGCGATCTGGTCGTCGACCATCTCCCTGGCGAGGTCTGGCTGACCGATCTGGGCGCCCACCTGCTGCGGGATATGCCCCGCCCCGAAACCGTGGTTCAGCTTTGCCATCCCGACGTTCGCAACGAATTCCCGCCGCTTCGCACGGTCGATGACGTCGCCCTCAAACTGCCTGCACAGCTCACGAGTTTCGTCGGCCGGGCCACGGAGATGACCGACGTTCGGCAGCTCCTGGCCGACAACCGGCTGGTGACCCTGACCGGCGCGGGCGGGGCGGGCAAGACAAGGCTGGCAGTGCACGTCGCGGCTCAGATAGCGGACAAGTTCCGTGACGGCGTGTGGGAGGTCGAGCTGGCGCCGATCACCGATCCCGACATTGTGCCGGTCACGGTAGCCCGCGCCCTCGGCCTGCCCGACCAACCCGGCCGCTCCACGCTGGACACGCTTTTGCGTTTCATCGGGGACCGCCACATGCTGGTGGTGTTGGACAACTGTGAGCACCTGCTCGACGCCAGCGCGGCGCTAATCGATTCCTTGTTGGGGACCTGCCCGGGCTTGACGCTGCTGGCGACGAGCCGGGAACCGATCGGGGTGCCCGGCGAAGTGACCTGGCGGGTGCCGTCGCTGTCGCTGGCCGACGAAGCGATCGAGTTGTTCACCGACCGCGCCCGCCGGGCCCGGCCTGATTTCAGCATCAACGACGACGAGGACGCCGCCTCGGTAGCGGAGATCTGCCGCCGCCTCGACGGCATGCCCCTTGCGATCGAGCTCGCGGCGGCGCGGGTGCGCGCGATGTCGGCATCCGACATCGTCGCCAGTCTTCACGACCGATTCCGGCTACTGACCGGCGGTGCGCGCACCGCAGTGCGCCGCCAGCAGACGCTGCGCGCCTCGGTCGACTGGTCGCACGCCCTGTTGACCGAGCCCGAACGCGTGTTGTTCCGGCGGCTGGCGGCGTTCATGGGCGGGTTTGATGTCGACGCTGCCGCGGCTGTGTGCGGCGGCGGCGATGTGGAGCGCTACCAGGTCCTTGACCAGCTCGCACTGCTCGTCGACAAATCCCTCGTGGTGGCCGAAGAAAGCCGGCACCGGACGCGGTACCGGCTCCTGGAGACGGTGCGCCAGTACGCGCTGGAGAAGCTCGGCGAGTCCGGCGAGGCCGACACCGTGCGTACTCGTCACCGCGATTACTACACGTCCATGGCTGCTCTGCTCGACCGTCGCGCACGTGCCGGCCATGAGCAGCGCGTCGAGCAGGCAGAAACCGAGATCGACAATCTGCGCGCCGCGTTCACGTGGAGCCGCGAAAATTCCGATGTCGAACTCGCGTCTCGGCTCGCGTCGTCGCTGCAACCGCTCTGGCTCGCGCGGGGCCGCATCCGGGAAGGGCTGGCCTGGTTCGACGACGTCCTCGCCGACGCCAACGCCCATCACGCCGACGTGGCGCCCGCGGTGTGTGCGCGCGCGTTGGCCGACAAGGCCGTGCTCGACGCAACGATGGGCGCCAGTGACAGCATGGTTCACGCCGAACAAGCCCTGGCGATAGCGCGGGACATCGGCGACTCGGCCCTGCTCGCGCGCGCGCTGACCGCCTGCGGCTGTATCAACGGCTACAACGCCGAGGCGGCTCGGCCATACTTCGCCGAGGCGATCGGCCTCGCCCGGGAACTGGGCGATGCCTGGATGTTGAGCCAAATCCTCGTCTGGCAGGCCTACGGGGCGGTCATGGCCGGTGACCCCATCGCGGCGCGCGCGGCCGGGGAGGAAGGACGTGGTTTCGCCGAGGCCGTCGGCGACCGGTTCACGTCACGCGTCTGCCGCTTATGGGGCCTCCATTGGCCACAGATCATCGAGGGCGACCTGGCCGACGCCGTCGCACAGTTGAGCGAGTTGGTTTCCGAGGCCGAAGCCACCCACGATGTGCTCTGCCGGGTGCTGGGCCTCACAAGCCAGGCTCACGCGCTGGCCTACAACGGCGCACCGAGCGCGGCCCGCGCCGCGGCCGACGCTGCCATCGAGGGCGCCGCCGAGGTTGGCGGCCTGTACGCCGGCATTGGCTACGGGGGGTTAGCCGTCGCGGCCCTGGCGTCGGGCGACGTGGCAGCGGCGGACGAGGCAATTGCGGCGGGCTGGCAACAGATCAGTCTTCACCGCGGGGTAGCCGCAGTTAACACTCACTTCGTCGCCCAGGTGGCGCTGGCGCGCGGTGATCTGATCGAGGCAAGACGCTGGGCCGACCAGGCCGTCTCGACAACAGCCGGCTGGCACCGGTCGCACGCGCTGAAGACACGCGCTCGCGTGGCGAGGGCACAGGGCAAGCCCGAACAGGCCGAGCGCGACCTTAATGACGCACTCGCCTGTGTGGCTGACGCCGGGGCATTCCTGGGTGTCCCCGGCATCCTCGAATGTCTCGCCCAGCTGGCCGGCGAAGCGGGTCGCCACAGTGAGGCTGCGCGGCTTCTCGGCACGGCGGACGCCATCCGGCAACGAACCGGCGAGGTCCGCTTCCAAGTCAACCAAGCCGGCTACGATACGTCGGTCATGATGCTGCGTAATGTCTTAGGCGACAAGGACTTTGACGCCGAGTGGGCCGACGGTCTCGCCGTTTCCACCGACGAAGCGATCGCCTACGCCCAACGCGGGCGCGGCGAACGCACGCTCCCCGCGAGCGGCTAGTGTCGCGAATCGCTATTTCGCACGCAGCGGCAGGACTGGCCCAGGACTGACACTGTGCCGTGTGCCCGCTATCGAGCGACAATGATGCTGGCCGGGCGCAGGCTTCGCGAAAGTAAACGCGAAACTGCGGTTGGAAGGCTGCGTGAGGCGATGGGCGACAACGACTTTGAGGCGGCCTGGGCTGAGGGCGCCGCGCTTCCCACCGACGAAGCGATCGCCTACGCGCAGCGCGGTCGCGGCGAACGCAAACGGCCGGCCAGCGGCTGGGCATCGCTCACCCCCGCCGAACTCGACGTCGTCCGGCTTGTCGGTGAAGGGCTGGGAAACAAGGACATCGCCACGCGCCTTTTCGTGTCACCGCGCACCGTGCAGTCCCACCTCACCCACGTCTACACCAAGTTCGGCCTCACCTCCCGCGTGCAACTCGCGCAAGAAGCAAGCCGCCACCGGTAACGGATATCAGCCCGTCGTGCCTGGGTCTATCGCCGACGCTACTTGTATGATAAGTTTCCAACTCATCATACTAGTATCTCCCTATTACCTTCAGGAGCCCGATGTCCGACCGGATCCGTCACCTAACGCTCTCCCACGTGGTCCTGCCGCTCGAGACTCCCGTCAGCGATGCGAAGGTGCTCACGGGTCGGCAGAAACCGCTGACCGAGACGGTGCTGCTCTTCGTTGAGGTCACCACCGAGCAGGGCCTCGAGGGCATGGGGTTCAGCTACTCGAAGCGCGCCGGCGGCCGGGCTCAGTACGCCCACCTCGCGGAGATCGCCGAGACCGCGCGCGGTCAGGACCCGTCCGACATCGACCGGATCTACCAGTCCCTGCTCTGGGCGGGTGCGTCGGTCGGGCGCTCCGGCGTCGCCACCCAGGCGATCGCGGCGCTCGACGTCGCGTTGTGGGACCTCAAGGCTCGCCGGGCCGGTCTGCCGCTGGCCAAACTGATCGGAGCCCACCGCGACTCCTGCCGGGTCTACAACACCTCGGGAGGCTTCCTGCAGGCCTCGGTCGCCGAGATCAAGGAGAAGGCGACGGCGTCGCTGGAGTCCGGCATCGGCGGCATCAAAATTAAAGTGGGACAACCGGACTGGAAGACCGATCTGGACCGGGTGGCGGCGGTGCGTGAACACCTCGGTGAGACGCCGTTCATGGTGGACGCCAACCAGCAGTGGGACCGGGCGCGGGCCCGGCGGATGTGCCGCGAGCTCGATGCATTCGATCTGGTTTGGATCGAGGAGCCCCTCGATGCGTGGGACGCCGTCGGCCACGCAGACCTCAGCCACACCTTCGACACCCCGATCGCCACCGGCGAGATGCTCACGTCGGTGCCCGAGCACATGGCGCTGATCGATGCCGGCTACCGCGGCATCGTCCAGCCCGACGCGCCGCGGATCGGCGGGATCACGCCGTTCCTTCGCTTCGCGACCCTGGCCGCGCACGCCGGGCTGGCACTGGCGCCGCACTATGCGATGGAGATCCACCTGCACCTGGCCGCGGCGTACCCCACCGAGCCGTGGGTCGAGCACTTCGAATGGCTCAACCCGCTGTTCGACGAGCGCATCGAGATCCGCGACGGCCGGATGTGGCTGCCCGACCGGCCCGGTCTGGGCTTCACCCTGAGCGAGCGGATGCGGTCCCTTACCAAGGAGACCGCCGAGTTCGGCACGCGATGATCCGAGCATGATGACGACACTGGCCCTGCGGGTCGTCGCCGGGCTGAAGGACAAGATCCTGGCCGGCGACCTGGCGCCCGGCCGCAAGCTCCCCTCGGAGGCCGAGCTCATCGAGGAGTTCGGCGTCTCCCGGACCGTCGTCCGCGAAGCGGTGAGCAGACTGCAGGCCGAAGGCCTGATCGAGACGTTCCAGGGGCGCGGCTCGTTCGTGCTCGCGATGCCCGCGCCGACGTCGTTCACCGTCGAGTCCGCGGCGATCCGGACCCACCACGACGTCCTCGACATGATCGACTTCCGGCTCGGGCTCGAGAGCGAGGCGGCCGCGCTTGCAGCCGCACGAGTGGACGAGGCCGCCGCCGAGTCCGTGCGTGCGGCGCTCGACGCGTTCGTCGTCGCCGCGCCGGAGGACGCGGTCGAGGCCGACTTTCTGTTCCACCGGGCGGTGGCGACCGCGAGCGGCAACCGCTTCTACCTCGACCTGCTGGACTCGCTCGGCCCGATGATGATCATGCTGCCGCGTACGCGACTCGGCGACGCGCACTCACTGACCGATGCGAGCCATGTCGATCGCGTCCGGCACGAGCATGACAACGTGGCCGAGGCCATCGTCGCCGGCGACCCCGACACCGCCCGGGCCGCGATGCGCCTACACCTCGGCAACACCCGCCGTCGACTCGATGCCGGCCGGCGCTGAGGTGGGCTATCGGACGAGGGCGGGCTTCTTGTTGTCGAACGTCCAACCTGGCACCAGATACTGCATTCCGGCGGCGTCGTCGCGCCCGGCGAGGCCCTTGTCCTTATATAGCTGGTGCGCTGCATCGAGCTGATCGAAGTCGAGCTCGATGCCCAGCCCAGGTTTATCCGGAACCTTCACTTCACCGCCCTCGATCTTCAAGGGTTCCTTGGTGAGGCGGTCGATGCCTTCCTGCCAGATCCAGTGCGTGTCCAGGGCGGTGTACTCGCCGGGTGCGGCGGCGCCGACGTGCGTGAACATCGCCAGGGAGATATCGAAGTGGTTATTGGAGTGCGAGCCCCATGTCAGGTCGAACTCCTTGCAGATCTGCGCGACCCGGACCGAGCCTTGCATGGTCCAGAAGTGCGGGTCCGCAAGGGGGATGTCGACGCTGTGCAGTGCAAGGGAGTGGTGGAGTTGGCGCCAATCGGTGGCGACCATGTTGGTCGCGGTCGGCAGGCCGGTGGCCTTGCGGAACTCGGCCATGATCTCGCGGCCGGAGAACCCTTCTTCGGCACCGCACGGGTCTTCCGCGTAGGTGAGGACGTGGTGCAGGTTCTCGCACAGTGCTACGGCTTCTTTCAGTGACCAGGCGCCGTTGGGGTCGAGCGTGATTCGGGCGTCGGGGAACCGTTCCTTCAAGGCAGTGACGGCCTTTACTTCTTCCGACCCTTCGAGTACGCCGCCTTTGAGTTTGAAGTCCTTGAAGCCGTAGCGCTGCTGGGCGGCTTCGGCGAGTGCCACGATCGCTGCAGGCGTGAGCGCCTCGTCGTGTCGGAGCCGGTACCAGGCGATGTCGGACTTCTCATCGCTGAGGTACTCCAGATCGGTTTTCTTGCGGTCGCCGATATAGAACAAGTAACCGAGCATCTTCACCGTGTCCCGCTGCTGGCCGTCGCCGCCGAGCAACGCCGCTACCGGAAGTTCCAGGTACTGGCCCAACAGGTCGAGGAAGGCTGACTCGACCGCGGTGACGACGTGAATGGTGGTGCGCAGGTCGAACGTTTGCAGGCCGCGGCCGGCGACGTCGCGGTCGGCGAAGGTGGTACGGACCTGATTGAGGATGCTGCGGTAGTCGGCGATGCTCGCCCCGGTCACGATCGATGCGCACTCCTGCAGGGTGGTGGTGATCTTCTCTCCGCCCGGCACCTCGCCGACCCCGATGTTTCCTTGGGTGTCTTCGAGCACCAATATGTTTCGCGTGAAATAGGGTGCGTGGGCACCGCTGAGATTCAATTCCATGGAGTCATGTCCGGCGACCGGGTACACGGTGCACTTGGCAATCTTGGGGGTGTCTCATGGCGTGGTGATCCTCTCTGATCGGGATGGCTGGGCCGACTTGTGGATTCGGGTCTTGGTCATGCTCGGGTTTTTTCGACCGAGGTCTTGGCGAGGTCTTCGTAGTACTGGACCAGCCCGCTGTGGTCCTCAGCGCCGTGTCCGGCGGTCTCGAGCGCGGTGAGCATTTCCAGTACGGACGCCGTCAGCGGCAGCGGCGCACCGACGGCATCAGAGGTATCGAGTGCATTGACGAGATCCTTGATGTGTAGTTGAATCCGGAACCCCGGTTTGAAGTTGTGGTCCAGCATCATCGGCGCTTTGGCTTCGAGCACGGTGCTGCCGGCCAGTCCGCCGCGGATCGCACTGAATACAGCGTCGGGGGATACCCCCGCCTTTTGGGCGAGCACCAGTGCCTCCGACACCGCGGCAATGTTCAGGGCGACGACGACCTGATTGGCGAGTTTGGCGATGTTCCCGGCACCGATCTCCCCGACGAAGACCACCGAGCCCGCCATGGCACTAAGTACTTCCTTGACCTGGTCGAAAACCTGCTCGTCGCCGCCGACCATCACCGACAGGGTGCCGTCGATCGCCTTGGGTTCACCTCCGCTGACGGGGGCATCCAGCATGGGGATGCCTTTTGCGGCGAGAGCATCGTGGATTTCGCGAGCCACCAGCGGCGCAATCGAACTCATGTCGACGACCACCAGGCCGGGATGCGCGCCATCGATGATCCCTTCGGCGCCCAGCGCGACGGTTTTCACGTCCGGCGAGTTCGGCAGCATGGTGATGACCAGCTCGACCTGCTCGGCTATCTGCTTCGGTGAGTCGGCGGTGGTGGCGCCGTCAGCGGCGAGTTCGGCGGCCGTTGTCTCGTTGTGTGAACTGACCACCACCTCGTGGCCGGCCTTCAGCAGGTTCTTGGCCATGGGTTTGCCCATGATTCCCAAGCCGATGAATCCGATCCTCATGAAATGTTCCTCCAGGTTTTCGCGGGTGCTCAAGAACCCGACACGGACGAGACGAGTTGCTGGGCCCGTGCTTTCAGCGCTACCAGATCGCCGCCGAGCAGGGCGTCCTCCAGCAACGCGCCGCTGACTCCGACGGCAACCGCGCCCGCGTCGAGATACCCGGCCGCCGCTTCCAGCGTCACTCCGCCGGTGGGCATGATCGAGACGTCGGGCATCGGTCCGCGCAGCTCGTTGAGATAGGTGATCCCGCCGAGCGGGCCGATCGGGGACACTTTGACGGCGGGGACGCCGGTGTTCCATGCGCAGAGCACCTCGGTTGGTGTCAGAGTGCCCGGCACGTAAGGGATCTGGTATTCCTGCGCGGCGGCCACCAACTCCGGAAGGAAGACCTGACTAACCGCGAACGCAGCACCGGCCTCCGTCGCCGCCTTGAGGTGTTCGGTCGTCCGCACGGTGCCGACGCCGAGAGCGGCATCGGGCAGGATTTGCCGGGCCTCGACGAGAGCATCCAAGGCACCCTCGGATGTCAGGGTGTACTCGAAGCAGGTGATGCCGGCGTCCCACAGCACCCTGGACGCGGACACGAAGCGTTCGGCAGTGGGCGCGCGAAGCACCGCCACGAGCGCACGCGGGGGCAGCGGCAACGGGGGCTGTGCTGATGGCGCGGACATGACGGCTCCTCAATCAGTGGTCAAAGGATTTGGCAGAGACAGGCGCGGTCGTGATCAGCGGCCGAACTCGGCGGTCGCAACGGTCCAGGCGTGCGCCTGGTCGCTGAGGGTGAAGCCGAGTCCGGGCCGGCCCGATAGGTGCATGCGTCCGTCGCGGATCTCGAGGTGCTCGTTGAACAGCGGGTCGAGCCAGTCGAAGTGCTCCACCCACGCTCCATGCGGGTAAGTCGCCGCGAGATGCAGGTGGATCTCCATCGCGAAATGCGGTGCGAGCTGCAGGTTCTTCTGCTCAGCGAGCGGGGCCAGCCTGAGGAACTGGGTGAAGCCACCGATGCGCGGCGCGTCGGGTTGGATGATGTCGACGGCGTCGACCTCGATCAACCGCAGGTGCTCGCCTACGCTGGCCAGCATCTCCCCGGTGGCGATGGCGGTGTCGAGGCTGCGGGCGAGGTGGGCGTGGCCCTCGGCGTCATAGGCGTCGAGCGGCTCCTCGATCCAGACCAGATTGAACTGCTCGAGGATGCGACCCATCCGCATCGCGGTAGGCCGGTCCCACTGCTGGTTGGCGTCCACCATCAGCGGCACATCGTCACCGAGGTGCTCGCGGACCTTCTCCAGCCGCGCGATGTCGGTCTTCCAGTCCGGCTGCCCGACCTTGATCTTGATCCCGCCGATACCGCTGGCCAACGACGCGGAGGCGTTTTCCAGCACCTCCTCGATCGGGGTGTGCAGGAAGCCGCCGGAGGTGTTGTAGCACTGCACCGAGTCGCGGTGCGAGCCAAGCAATTTCGCCATCGGCAGACCGGCGCGCTTGGCTTTGAGGTCCCACAAGGCGATGTCGATGGCGGCGATCGCCTGGGTGGCGACGCCGCTGCGGCCGACCGACGCCCCGGCCCACACCAGCTTGGTCCAGATCTTGGCGATGTCGTTGGGATCCTCACCGATGAGCACCGGCGCGATTTCCTTGGCGTGGGCGAACTGAGCCGGGCCGCCGGCACGTTTGGAATAGCTGAACCCGATGCCCTCGTGGCCCTGTTCGGTGCGGATCTCGGCGAACAGGAAGGCGACCTCGGTCATCGCCTTCTGCCGGCCGGTGAGCACCTTGGCGTCGCTGATCGGGTTCTTCAACGGCAGCGTGATCGACGAGAGCTTGACCGATTCGATCCGGTCCAACGTCGCTTCGCCTGCGGCGAGGGCCTTCAGCGCGGCGTCGGGAGCGGCCAGCGCGCTGCTCGGCCGGTCGGGGGAAGTTTTGACAGACATGAGAACTCCTGCAGCGGTTATCGGAATAGGGATTGTTGGGATACGGCTTGTCAGTCGGCGCGTCGGATCAACGCGTACCGACCTCCTTCGGGATATCGGATGGTTCGGATGTCTTGCTGCTCGCACGACGCTTGCGCAGGTGCTGGACCACGGGCAGCAGCACCAACAGGACGAAGATCGCCAAGATGGTCCCCGAGATCGGCCGAGTGAAAAAGCCCGTCGGGTCGCCGTCGAAGATCAGCAGAGACCGGCGGGCGCTCGCCTCGATGATGGCGCCGAGGACGAAGGCCAACACCATCGGGCCGGGATCGAAACCGGCCTTCTTCATCAGGTATCCGATGACGCCGAACGCGATCATCAAGAAGATGTCGAACGTGGAGTTGTTGAGCGTATAGACGCCGAGGACCGTGATCAGGGCGGTGATCGGCGCCAGGATCGCGGGGCGGACCCGCAGGATCCGGACGAACAGGCCCACCAGCGGGATGGACAGGATCAGCAGCATCAGGTTGCCGATGTACATCGAATTGATGACGCCCCAGAAGATGTCCGGGTGCTCGTCGACCAGTTGCGGGCCGGGCGTGACGCCGAGGATCAGCAGCGCGCCGAACAGTATCGCCAGCGTCGCGTTGGCCGGGATGCCGATGGTGAGCAGCGGGATGAACGACGACGTGGCCGCGGCGTTGTTGGCGGTCTCGGGCGCGGCCACACCCTCCACGGCGCCACGGCCGAACCGCTCCGGCGTCTTCGAGCGGCGCTTTTCCACGGCGTAGGCCACGATGGAGGACAGCACCGCGCCGCCACCGGGCAGTACGCCGAGGACGAAGCCGATCACCGAACCACGGCCGATCGCTCCCGAGGACTGCCTCAGGTCCTTTCGGGACGGCCACACATTGCCGACCTTGGCCGGCACGTGCGGTTTGCCGTGCCGTGCCTCGAGGTTGTACAGGATCTCCCCGACACCGAACAAACCCATCGCCACGACGACGAAATCGATGCCGTCGGCGAGTTGCAGGCTGTCGAACGTGAATCGGGAAGCGCCGCTGAAGTTGTCCCGCCCCACGGTGGCCAGCAGCAGGCCGACGGCCCCGGCGATAAGCGCCTTGAGCTTGTTTCCGCTGCCGATCGTGGCAACGAGCAGCACACCCAGCAACGCCAGGGCGGCGTACTCCGGTGGACCGAAGTCCAAGGCGAAGCCGGCGACCACCGGGGCCAGCAAAGTGAGACCGACGATCGAGATGGTCGCGCCCACGAACGAGCCGATCGCCGCGATACCGAGCGCCGTTCCCGCTTTGCCCTGCTTGGCCAGGGCGAAGCCGTCGAAGACGGTGACCACCGACGATGCCTCACCGGGTAGGCGTAACAGGACCGAGGTGATGGTGCCGCCGTACTGTGCGCCGTAGTAGATGCCGGCGAGCATGATGATCGCCGACACCGGGTCGATGCCGTAGGTGATGGGCAGCAGGATCGCGATGGTGGCCGCCGGCCCTAGCCCTGGCAGCACACCGATGATCATGCCGATCAGCACGCCGATCAGGCAGTAGAGCATGTTCTTCGGCTCTACGACGAGTGCGAACCCGTCCAGGAATGCGTTGACGTCCATTTGTGGCTCCCGGTGTGCTCGAGTCGCCTCAGAAGGCGAGCAGGTGCGGAATCGGGATCCGCAGCCCGTAAAGGAAGAGGAGGTAGAAGGTGGCCGTGGTCAGCACGCTGATCACGATGGTGCTGCGCCAGCTCTCGCCGCCCAGGAAGCGCAACCAGATCACGCACAGCGCAAGCGCGGGGATCTCGAAGCCGATCAGCGGCATCAGCAGGCCGAAGGCGATGAAGGTGATGGCGCCGGTCAGCGGCAGCGCGCTGCTCCGGGTGAACGCCTCGCTGTCGGTCAGTCCACGCCCCGTCACGAGCAGGATCAGTGACAGCGTGGCGATCATCACGCTGACGATGAACGGCCACAGGCCCGGGCCGGGCTCCCGCAGGGAGCCCAGCCCGTAGCCGTAGGCGAGCACCGCGCCGCCGACACCGACAGCGAGCGCGACCAGCGCACCCACGATCTGGTAGGCGGGTCCGCCCGCGGGCGGGCGCTCCTCCTCCAGCTCGTGGGTGACCTCCTCCTCGATCTCGGCCAGGATGTCGCGGGTGTGAAGGTGCGGATGCTCATCGTGCGCCTCGTTCACCGGCGGCTCTTTCGTCCCGCCGGTATCCTGGTCGCGCGTTTCGTTCATCGTCGGCTCCTTCGTCCCGCCGGTATCCGTAGCCTCAGCCCTCACCGAGGTTGATGTTGTACTGCTTGACCAGGTCGGCGTAGCGCTGCTGGTCCTTCTGCAGCTGCGCCTGCACCTCGTCCCCTGACAGCTCCATCGGGGTCAGGCTGTTCTGCTTGTTGAACGCCTTGTAGTCCTCGGTCTCGAAGGTCGCCTTCATGCCTTCGGTGAGCTTGTCCTTGACGTTCTGCGGAGTTCCCTTCGGCACCGTCATGAACCGGTACTGCGCCACCTCGACGTCCAGGCCCTGCTCTTTCGCGGTCGGGACGTCGGGCAGGTACTCGATCCGCTCGGGACCGAAGACCGCCAGCGGCGTCAGCTTGCCCGACTGGACGTTCTCGATCGCCTCGCCGACCTGTATTGAGGCAAAGTCGACCTGGTTGCCGAGCACCGCGGTCAGGGCCGGCGCGCCGCCGTCGAACGGGACCGCCTGGGCGTCCACGCCGCTGGTCTTGAACAGCAGCGCGGCGGAGAGCTGCGCGCCGGTGCCGACACCGGTGGTGGCGTAGCGGACGGCCCGCTGGGCGTTCTTGACGTCCTCGAGCGTGCGGTAGCCACTCTCCGGGTTGGTGACGAGCACATAGTCATCCCGGGACACGCCCTGCACGATGTCGAAGTCGTCGATCTTGGTGGCCTCTTCCGGGCTGACGGCCAGCGGGGTGATGGCAAACAGGGACGCGTTCTGGATCGCGATCATCGAGCCGTCCGGCTCGGCCTTGGCCACCTCGGCGGCGGCGAGCGCGCCGTTGGCGCCCTCACGGTTGATCACCGGGAACGATGCGCCCAGGTTGTCGCTGAGTCCCTTGGACACAGCACGGCTGATCAGGTCGCTGGACCCGCCGGCGGACGCGCCGACAAGCATCTCGACCGTGCCGGATGGATAGCTGTCCTCGCTTGACCCACTGCCGGTGCTGGTCTCGACGCCACCGCAGGCGGTCAGGAATAGGCCGGCGGCGGCGGTCGCCGCGAGGCCGGCGTGGATGCGATTACGCCGGAGGGGGGTGCGGGTAGCCATGGGAATTCACTCCTGTGTCGTGTGAGTCGGGGATCCATAGAACGGCCGGTGTGGCCGCCGTCACACCGTAGCTTAGGGAGCAGTGGTGATACCTGTCCAACACTAATTCGGCATCAATTGATACCTTTGTTGTATGCCAGTCGCGTCGGACGGCCCGCTGCTTTGAAGGCGAGCCGCCACTAGCTTGCTGCGTCCGTGACGAGGTTGTGCAGCTGCTCGCCGCGTGCCAACCGCCCGATGTTGGCGGCGATGTCGTCCACGCGGCCCGTAAAGGTATTGCTTGTGACGCCCGACGAATGAGGTGTCATCAGCACGTTCGGCAACTCGGCGAAGGGCAGCTCGCTCGGCGCCCCGCGGCCATCGGAATCGGGGTACTTGTACCAGACGTCTATCGCGGCGCCGGCGATGATGCGCGCCGAAAGTGCCTCGTAGAGAGCTGATTCCACGATCAGCGGGCCGCGTCCCACGTTGATCAACACTCCCGTCGGTCCCAGTGCCCGCAACTGCACGGCACCGATAATCCCGACGGTGCGCTCATTGAGAGGCGCGGAGATGACCACGACGTCCGACTCTGCCATCAATGCATTGAGCCGCTCTACACCTGCCGCCCAGGCCAAGCCATGCGCGGAAGCATCAACGTTTCCCGAGCCCGTAACGGCCGCACCGGCGCAACCGAATGCGCGGAACAGCTTCCACGCTCGCTGTCCGATATGGCCGAAGCCGACAAACCCGATACGCGCGCCTTGCAAAGCACTCGGTTGGGCAAGGGTGGAATCGTAGACGGAGGTAGCCCAAACGTTGCGACGCAAGTTCCGGTCTTGACCCAGAAAATCACGACGAAGCAGCACGGCCGCCGCGATAGCGTATTCCGCAATGGACTGTTCGTGATGAAACGTATTCGCGACCAACACGTCCGGGGATAGCGATTCGAAGGCGATCTTGTCGGTGCCGGCGCCAGCCGCATGAACGAGGCGAAGCTTGTCGGCCGCAGCGGCCATCTCCGAAGTAAATCGGCCGCCCACAAAGACCTCGGCGTCACGCAGGTCGTCCGAAAGCGCCGTACTCGAAGAAGCTAAGTGCCATTTGACGATCGAATCGGGTGGCACGGCCGCCTCGAAGCGTTCCCGATGCGGGACCAGGTTCGGATCGGCGACCACGATCTTCATGGTCCGCTCCGTTGCAATGCCGGACGCTTGCTGTCGACGGTCGCGCCCGGGATCACGTACTGCATCACGCCTCATCCCGCGAACCACTTCTCACCGTTCGCCAGCGGTCGAACCACCCGCGACATCTTATCG
Organism: uncultured Actinomycetota bacterium; assembly: GCA_963799495.1. Taxonomy (GTDB): domain Bacteria; phylum Actinomycetota; class Actinomycetes; order Mycobacteriales; family Mycobacteriaceae; genus Mycobacterium. The sequence goes on along the minus strand of CAWCXH010000020.1, from coordinate 78,848 downwards.
CCCACCGAGCGCAGTGCTTCGACGATCTCCTTGGCGCGCTCGTCGGTCAGCCGGGCGATTGGCACCGACGCACTTATCGCGTCCTGCGCTGGCTGCACGTAGTGGAGTGCCACGGCAAAGCACCTCAGCCCCACCGTGTTCTCCTGGTTGTCGGTCGCGTAGCCGCGGATCCGGACCTCCTCGAGCACGTCGTTGAGTTCGTCCCGATCGGTGATGGTGTGCGGGGTGAGCGATGTGAGCACGTCGGGAATGTGCTCGTCACGTTCGGTGCCGAAGCGATCGGCAAGCAGCGCCTTGCCCAGCGCCGTGGTGTAGGCCGGCAGGCGGCGCCCAACTTTGGTGGACGTGCGCAGATACTGCCTCGACTCTCGGGTGGCGAGGTAGACCACGTCGCTACCGTCGAGCCGCCCGATGTGGAATGTCTCGTCGAGGTCGTGTCGCAGGTCGTCGAGAAAGGGCGTGATCACCGGAAGATACGGGTCGGCGTCCAAATAGCTCGTTCCGACCAGCAGGGCGCGGATGCCGATGCCGTAAAGCGTCCCGGCTGCGTCCGACCGAACCCAGCCCTGCGACAACAGGGTTCGCAGAAGAGCGTGCGCGCTACTACGTGGCATATCGAGTGCCGCACAGATGTCCCGGATCCGTGCCGGCCGGTCCTGTCGCGCGGCGAGGTACTCGAGCAACTCCACGGTGCGCACCGCCGACTTCACCTTGCGTACGGAGACGTCGGATGTGCGCGACGGCTCCGGTATCGACACGCTCACTCCCCTGTCCGGTGCTCTCTCGGTCGTCATAACGCTATCCCCAGTCGACGGAGTTGTTCACATACGCTGACCGTCAGAAGCCGATGAGTTGACGCGCGATCAACACGACGGCGCCCGCCGCGGAGATCACGATGGCGAGCCATCGCTGCCGCCGCCGGTCCAATAGCCGATTCACCAACCGCGACAACACATATCCGGCGACAACGGCCGGGATCAGCAGTGCGAACGACGTGAAGGTCTGTTGGTCGACCGCTCCGGTGACAGCCAGCACGGCGATCGACAGCACCGACCCGACCAGAAAGAACCCGCTCATCGTTCCGCGCAACCGGGCGCCGCTGGTGTTCTGCCACACCAACGCCATCGGCGGGCCGCCGATAGCCGTCGCGGTCCCGAGCACGCCGGACGTGGCGCCAGCCAGGACGAGATTGCGGCGGTGCGGCACCGGCATCCACCCGACGGTGGCGAGCACGACGCCGGCGAGCACCACACCCGCAATCACCAGCGCGAGCGCCTTTTCCGGCAGTGCCATCAGCAACAGCGCGCCGGCGACGGTGCCCGGTACCCGTCCGGCCAACGCCCATCCGGTGCCGGCCAGGTCGATGTGCTGGTGTTCCCGCAGCACCACCAGCAGCGTGACCATGGTGGCCAGCATGATCAGCGTGCCGGGGATCAGACTCGGGATCGACAATCGCCACGATCGGGGCGGCGAGCATGCCCATGCCGAATCCGATCGAGGCCTGCATGCAGGACGCCAGGACGATCGCCGCGGCGACTATCGCGTAGGAGGCGACGCTCACGCCGAGACCGACACGGCGCCGGCCGCTTCGGCTTGCAGCGGGTGATGGCATTCGGCGCTGTGATCGCTTGCCCGCGGGTCGAGCGCATGCGGCGGCGCGGTGGTGGCGCAGATCTCGGTGGCCTTCCAGCACCGGGTCCGGAATCGGCAGCCCGACGGCGGATTGAGCGGCGACGGCACTTCGCCCTTGAGCAGGATCCTGTTGCCGCGTTGCGCCGCGTCCAATTTCGGCGCCGCCGACATCAGTGCGGCGGTGTAGGGATGGTTCGCGCGATCGTAAACCGCTTCGGTGGGCCCGGATTCGATGATGCGGCCGAGGTACATCACCGCCACCCGGTCGGCCACGTGTCGCACCACGGAAAGGTCGTGCGAGATGAAGATGTAGGAGATCTGCAGCTGCTGCTGCAGGTCGTTGAGCAGGTTGAGCACCTGCGCCTGCACAGACAGGTCCAGTGCGGAAACCGGCTCATCGCAGATGATCACGTCGGGGTTGAGCGCGAGGGCACGGGCGATTCCGATCCGCTGGCGTTGCCCGCCGGAGAACTCCTGCGGGTACTTGCCGGCGGCCTTGGCCCCGAGCCCGACCAGGTCGAGCAGCTCGCGCACCCGCGTCTCCCGATCGCGCCGGCTGGTGTACATCGTCTTGTGGGTGCGCCATGGCTCGGCGATGATGTCGCCCGCCGACATGCGCGCGTTCAGCGATGCGTAGGGGTCCTGGAACACCATCTGCACCCGCCCGCGGAACTTCAGCAGCTCCTTGTCGCGGAGACTGAACGGGTCGATGCCGTCGAAGGTCACCGTGCCGGAATCGGGACGCTCCAGCATCAGCAATGTCCTGGCCAGCGTGGACTTTCCGCAACCGGACTCGCCGACCAGGCCGAGCGTCTCACCGCGCGCCAGGTCGAGGCTGATGCCGTCGAGGGCGCACAGCTTGTTGTTCTTGCCGGGGCCGGGAACCCGGAACGACTTTCGCAGATCACGGACCGCGAGCAGGTGATCAGACATTCTTGACCTCTTCCGGGAAGTGGCAGGCGGCCTTGTGGCTCGGCTTGGCTGTCGCCGTCTGCGCGGCAATGGAGCCGACGAGCCCGAGTGTGGGCCGGGTTCTGGCGCAGATCTCCTGCGCGATCGGGCAGCGCGCCTGATAGACGCAGCCGGCCGGGATCGAGTGCAGATCAGGCGGTGCGCCGCCGATGGATTTGAGCTCCTCGCCACGCACCGCGTCCACCGGCACCGAGTTGAGCAAGCCCTTCGTGTAGGGATGCTTCGGATTGGCGAAAACCTCAGACACGGGCCCGGTTTCGACGACGTTGCCGGCGTACATCACCGCGACGCGGTCGGCCTCCTCGGCCACCAGAGCCAGATCATGGGTGATCAGCACTACCGCCATGTGGTACTCCGCGCGCAGATCCCGCAGCAGCGCCATAATCTGGGCCTGCACGGTGACATCCAACGCGGTGGTGGGCTCGTCGGCGATCAGCACGCTCGGGGTGAGCGCGATGGCCATCGCGATCAGCAGGCGCTGCCGCATGCCGCCGGAGAACTGGTGGGGATAGGAGTTCAATCGCGACTCGGGCTGCGGAATCCCGACGCGGGCCATCAGGTCGACGGCCTTGCGCTTGGCCTCCCTGGCGCTCATCCCGTGATGGATCTGGAACGGCTCGGCCAGTTGCGTTCCCACGGTGTACAGCGGGTTGAGGGCGGTCAACGCGTCCTGGAAGACGATCGCCAGCTCGGTGCCGGCCAGCCGCAGCCGCGTCTTCTTGGACGCGCTGAGCAGATCGACTTCCTCGTCCTGACCGGTCAGCCGCGCCGACCCGCCGACGACCTCGGCGACCGGTTCTAGCAGACCGACCAGCGCAGTGGCAGTCATCGACTTGCCGCACCCGGATTCACCGAGCAACGCGAGGGTTTCGCCGCGGTGCGCGGAGAAGGACACCTCGTTGACGGCGCGGACGCTGCCGGTGATGGTGCGGATTTCGACGCACAGGCCGTCGACCTCCAGCGCCGGGTCGGGGTCTACTATCTCGGCGGGCATGTGGTCTGCGAGAGCGGTCATGACAGGGCCTTTGCGGATTTGGTGAAGCGGGACAGCTTCTTCTGCGGGACGGTGAGCCGCCATCGCTGCCCGGGATCGGTGGCGATGCGGGCCCACGCGGCGAGGATGGTCGCCGACACGGTTGTGATCACGATGGCCAGGCCGGGGAAGAACGACAGCCACCACGCGGTGTGCAGGTAGGTGCGGCCCTGCGAGACCATCAGGCCCCAGCTCACGTCGGGAGGCTGGATGCCGATGCCCAGGAAGCTGAGTGACGACTCCGCCAGCATGACGTAGCAGAAATCCAGCGTCGCGACGGTCAGCAGCGTCGGCAGCACGATCGGCACGACGTGCCGGGTGATGATCGCCGTCGCGCTGGCACCGAAGGTGCGCGCAGCGTCGACGAACAGCCTGCTCTGCAGCTCGGCCGACTCGGCCCGGGCGGTGCGCAGGTAGACCGGGATGCGGGTGATCGCCAGCACCAGAACGATGTTCGCGGCACTGGGCGAGAACACATAGAGCACCACCACCGCGAGCAGCAGCGACGGGAAGCTCATGATCACGTCGGCCACCCGCATGGCGACGGTTTCGCGCCAGCCGCGGTAGAAGCCGGCCCACATGCCGATGAGCGAGCCGACCACTGCGGAGATCACCACGGCGGGGATCGCGACGGACAACGTGGTGCGGCACGCAACGATGAGGCGGGCCAGCATGCTGCGGCCGAGCGGATCGGTGCCCAGCACGTTGGCCCAGCCGTGTGCGAGCGTGAACGGTGCCTGGTTCGAGTTGTCGAGATCGATTTGGGTGGCGAGGTTTCCGACCAGCATCGGCCCGAAGATCGCGGTCAGGAACACCAGCCCCAGCACCGCGGCGGCAACGGCGGCCACCCGGTCGTTGATCAGCATCCGGAACCACAGCGAGCGGCCCTGCCGGCGCGCGGTTGCGGTGTCCGCGTCGCCGACGACGGCGGTCGTCGGCTTCTCCGGAACAAATTCGAGTTGCGTGCTCATATCGGTGAACTCCTTAAGGTCCGTCAAACCCGAGCCGGTTCCCGCACGCGGGCGTCGAGCAGCGCGTAGCAGGCGTCGATGATGATGTTGAGGACAAAGATGGCCACGGCGGTCAGCAGCACCGCCGCCTGCAGGACCGCGAAGTCGCGCTGCAGGATCGCGTCGATCATGAGCTTGCCGATGCCCGGCCAGCCGAATATGGCCTCGACCACCACCGCGCCGTTGATCAATCCGACCGCCAGATCGCCCGCGACGGTGAGGGCCGGCGCGGCGGCGTTCCGCAGCGCGTGGTGGGTGACGACGCGGAAGTCGCTGGCGCCCTTGCTGCGGGCCAGCCGGACATAGGGCGCCGACAGCGCGGAGACCATCGCGCCGCGCACTACCTGGGTCAGCACGCCGAGCGGACGGATCATCAGGGTCGCGATGGGCAGGATCCAGGACAGGGGGCTCTCCACGCCGGAGGTGGGCAGCACCCCGAGCAGCACGGCGAACAACCACACGCCGGTGATCGCGAACCAGAAGTCGGGGATGCTTGCCGCCGTCATCGACAGCAGGCTGGAGAACCGGTCGGCCAGCGAGTTGGGCCGGTAGGCGGCCCAGCAGCCGATCACGAGGGCGCCGATAATCGCCAAAAGCATTGTGGTGGCGGCGAGTTGCAGCGTGGCCGGGAAGGCCCGCAGCGCCATCGCTGAGGCGGATTCCCCGGTCCGCAGTGACGTGCCGAAGTCGAGGTGGATGACGCCCTTGAAGTAATCGACTAGTTGAGTGAGCATCGGCTGGTCGAAGCCGTTCTTGGCGGCGAACGCCTCGCGCTGCTCAGCGGTGGCGGACTCGGGCAGGTACAGGCTGGTGGGGTCGCCGGTGAGGCGAGCGAGCAGAAATACACCGAGCAGCACGATGATCAACGGCAGTGCGCTTGTGTACATCCGGCGCCGGACGAAGGAGAACATGGGCTGGGCCTCCCGGGCTGTGGGCGGGTTAGGACTGGTCGGTGCGGTCGGCGGCGGGCGTCATCTCGGCCAGTCGCATCTCGTCACCGGTGGCGGAATTGGGTGTGTAGTCGACGCGCGGGGATTGGCCGAGGATCCCTTTCATGTGTGCGATGTAGGCCATCTGCATGATCTCCTGCGGCTCCTCGGCGAACAGCTGGGCGAACGCGTCCTGACGCTGCTGGCCGGTGAGGACTTCGGCGGCTCGGATCTTCTCGTCGAATTCCGGTGTGCCGTAAGCGGCTTGCGGGCCGTCGCTGAGCATGTACTGGTCCATGGTGAAGGCGGCGTCACCGGCCTGGTTGCCGTGCTGGATCATCAACAGGTACGGACCGGTGTTCTCGGGAAACGGCCGCAGCTGATACTGCAGCTGACCCGCGGTGTCCATCATCTCGATCTTGACATTCAGTCCGATCTCGGCGAACTCGCTCTGCAGCACCTCGATGGTCTCGCCGATCTTCGGGAACTGGGCGGTGCGCCCGATCAGCCGGATCTGCTTGTCCACGGGGACGCCGTCGGCCTTGGCCTCTGCGATGAGCTGCTTGGCCTTCTCGGGGTCGTGCGGCCACAACGGAAGGTTGTCGTTGTACCCGACGACGCCGGACGGGATCAGCTGAGACGCCGGCTCACCAAGCCCGCGGAACAGCGCCTTGACGATGCCGGTCCGGTTGACGGCATAGTTGATGGCCTGGCGCACCCGCATGTCGTCGAGCGGCGGCTCGGTGGCCTGCATGCGCAGCGCGGTCGTTTCGTTGTTCTGGAACGGCACGCCGAGGTCGCCGGCGCCGTCCTCGGGGCCCAGCGAGGTCGCGATGTCGGTTTCGTCGTTGGTGATCATCGCGGCGCGGACGCTGCCCTCGCTGCGCCACTGGTACTCGGCGCGGGCGAACGCGGGCTCGGGGCCCCAGTAGGTGTCGTTGCGACGCAGGGTGAGATTCTGGCCGTACTCCCAGTTTTCGATGGCATACGGTCCGGTGCCGATCGGCTCGCGCACCTTCTCGGTGGTGCTGGTGGTGCGCGGCACGATTTCCACGAACGAAAGCCGCAGCGGCAGAATCGGGTCGGGCGTCTTAGTGCCGACAATGACGGTCTTGTCATCGGGTGCGGAGACATCGAGCGGGTCATCGCCGAACACGTAACCGTCGACGTTGCATTGCAGTTCGGAGTTGACGGCGCGGTCGATCGAGAAGGCCGCGTCCTCTGCGGTGAACGGGGCGCCGTCGGAGAACGTGACACCGTCGCGGACCGTGAAGGTCCATTCGTTGGGTGAGGCCTGACGCCATTCGGTGGCCAGCAGTGGCTGAAGGTCGCCGGTGTTGGGGTCGCGCTCGATGAGTGGTTCGGTGATGTTGGAGCGAACCACGATGCCGGTGGAGGTCAGCGAGCTCTCGCACGGCTCGAGGGTGGGGGGTTCCTGCGACAGGACGATCCGCAGGGTGTTGACGTCGTATCCGCCATGGCGGGAGTTGGCGACGGTGCAGCCACTGGCGACCACGCATGCTGCCGCCGCGGCGGCGGTAACGGCCAGCGCGCGGTGCGCTCGCCGCGGGGACGGGTCTGTGGGCCTCATGGATCCTCCAGATTGTGATGTCCACGTATGTGGATGAAGTCTGTGATCGCAGACACAAGCTAAGTGCGTCCGGAACCGCACGTCAACCAAGGAAAACGGCCAGAACGGGCGCAATCCGATGGTCCTCCAAGCTTTACGCGGGCAACTTAGGACACCATAAAAGGGCTGATGAACTGCGGGTTTACCGACATATCGACGGCCGCGATGCGTTGGCTGTGAGGCCAGTGAGCCAATTATGCCACTTCAGCATTAACCCATGCCATTTCCGTGTTGGACGGGTATTCGCAGGTGGGCCTACGGTACATACAAACCAGCAGAGGAGAACCGTGTCTGTCACCGCGAACCCTTCCGCCCGCCGCGTCCTGCAGGTGGGACCACTCAAGCCGTCGCTTGCCGAGACGCTGCGCACGTCCTACGGCGCGCACGTGCTGCCCGAGAACGGCGCCGAGCGTGGCCGATTCCTCGACGAGCACGGCAGCGAGATCACCGTGGCCGTGACTTCGGGCCGCACCGGCGTCGACGCGGCGCTGATGTCGGCGTTACCAAACCTCGGCGCGGTGGTGAACTTCGGCGTCGGCTACGACACCACCGACATGGCTGCCGCCGACCGAAGGGGGGTCGCGGTGAGCAACACCCCCGATGTGCTCACCGACTGCGTTGCCGACACCGCCGTCGGTCTGCTGATCGACGTGCTGCGCCAGTTCTCCGCCGCCGACCGCTACCTGCGTACGGGCCGGTGGCCGGTGGATGGCAACTATCCGTTGACCCGCCAGGTCAGCCAGTCCCGCGTCGGGATCGTCGGACTGGGCCGGATCGGCGGCGCCATCGCAACCAGGCTGGCGGCCTTCGGGTGCTCGATCAGCTATCACAATCGCCGACCCGTCACAGATTCGCCGTACGCCTACGTCGAATCGCCGGTCGAGTTGGCCCGCCAGGTCGATGTTTTGATCGTCGCGGCGGCCGGCGGCGGTGAGACCCGCAATCTGATCGACCGGTCCGTGATCGACGCGCTCGGCGCCGACGGGTATCTCGTCAACATCGCCCGCGGCAGCGTCGTCGACGAGACGGCATTGGTCGAGGCGCTGACCGCCGGCGGGCTGGCGGGTGCCGGGCTCGACGTGTTCGCCCACGAACCGCATGTGCCCGACGCGCTGCTGGCGATGGACAACGTCGTGCTGCTCCCGCACGTCGCCAGCGGAACCATCGAAACGCGGGCCGCGATGGAAGAGCTGACGCTGCGCAACTTGGACCGGTTCCTGCAGACCGGCGAACTCGTGACACCGGTTCCTGCGACGTCGTTGTCCGCGGGATGACACACACGCCGTCCTATCGGAGGCCGTCCTCGACAAGGTCGTCGGTGGTCCACTCGCGAGGCGGCAGGACGTCGCGCAGCAGGCGATGTAACGCCGGATTGGTGCTGTCGCCCCGCCACGCCGCATCGAGCTCGACCGGCCGCTCCCGAAACGCGCCGATCGACCGGAATACCACCCCGTCCGGATGCAGCGTGGCCGCCGAGGCGGGCACCAAAGCAATGCCGATCCCGGAACGGACCAATACCAGCATCGTGTGCACCTGCGTGACGTACTGGACATATCTGGGCGTTGCCCCCGCGATGGTGAAGGTGCTGACCAACAGCTCGTTGAAGTAACGCGCCTGCACCGGCGAATACATGATCACGTCCTGGTCGTCCAGGTCGTTCAGCGTCAACTGCCGGGTGATGTCGACCAGCGGATGGGCGGCGGGTAGCGCGGCGATCAGCTGTTCGTGCAAGAGCGGACGGGAGACGATCCCGGGGCGTTTCAGTGGCGGCCTCGCCATGCCAAGGTCGAGCTCACCGGTCATGAGTCCCTCGATCTGAGCGGCCGAGACCATCTCTCGCAGTTCAAGTTTCACGTCGGGCAGCTGCTCACGTGCCTTGTCGAGCATGCGGGGCAGAACGGCATGAGCGGAGGCCGCGGTGAAGCCGACGACGACGGTTCCGAGGTCGCCGGCGGGTACCCGCTTCACGGTCAGCGCCGCACCCTCGGCCAGTTGCAGGATCCGGCGGGCATCGGGCAGGAACGCCACCCCGGCCGGGGTAAGGGTGACCGATCGGGTGGTGCGGTCAATGAGTTGCACACCCAGTTCGTTCTCCAGCTGTTGAATCTGCCGGCTCAGTGGCGGCTGGGTCATGTGCAGCCGTTCGGCGGCCCGGCCGAAATGCAGCTCTTCGGCGACCGCGATGAAACACGACAGGCGGGCAAGCGAGAACACCGATGCACTCCTAGCATCACTATGCGCCGTAAACGCGGCGATCGCGCATCAGTGTATCGGCGAACGGGCTACCAGCGCGGGCTAATCGCTTCGTAGGCCGGGTCGATGGTGCGCATGTAGCCGGTGTCGTCGCGTTCGCGGATGCCGCAGCGCAGGTATTGCTCGTGCAGCACACCGAGTTGCTCCTCGTCGATCTGCACGCCCAGCCCCGCTGTGGTCGGCACGGGCACCGACCCGTCGACGAACTCGATGGTGCCCGGCTTGACGACCTCCTCGGTTTTCCACGGCCAATGGGTGTCGCACGCGTACGTGAGGTTCGGCGTCGCCGCCGCCAAATGCACCATGGCGGCGAGGCTGATCCCGAGGTGTGAGTTGGAGTGCATCGACAGGCCGAGACCGAAGTTGTCGCAGATGCCGGCGAGCAGTCGCGATCGCTGCAGACCGCCCCAGTAGTGGTGGTCCGAAAGCACCACCGCGACAGACTGTTTGGCCACAGCAGGCGCAAGCTGATTGAACGCCACCACACACATGTTGGTCGCCAACGGCATCGGCGCCTGCCGCGCGACCTCGGCCATGCCGTCCAGGTCGGGCGTCGGGTCCTCGAGGTACTCGACCACCCCGGCCAGACCCGACGCCACCTTGATCGACGTCTGCGGCGTCCACGCGGCGTTCGGATCGAGCCGCAGCGGGTGGTCCGGGAACGCGGCGCGCAGCGCCTCGATCGCGGCCATCTCCTCCTCGGGCGGGAACACCCCACCCTTGAGTTTGATTGCGGTGAAGCCGTATTCGTCGATGATCCGCCGGGCCTGCGCCACGATAGCGTCAGGATCGAGCGCCGCACCCCAGTCGTCCGGTTCACCACCGGGGTGGGCGGCCCACTTGTAGAACAGGTACGCGCTGAACGGGACGGTGTCGCGCACCGCGCCGCCGAGCAGGTCCGACACCGGCCGACCGGCGGCATGCCCCTGCACGTCGAGGCAGGCCACCTCGAACGGTGAGAACACCCGGTCGACGGTGCTCGAAGAGGTGATCATGCCGGCGAGTCCGGAACCTTGGCTCCCCGCACCCTGATCACCGCCGAGACGGTCGGAGATCAGCGACCGGATGGTGTTGAGCGCGAAGACATCCTGTCCGACGATGGCGTCGGTGGCGGCCGTCAGCCGCTCGAGGTGGGCGGTATCGGCATAGGTCTCGCCCAGTCCGACCAGGCCCGCATCGGTATCCAGCTGGATTATCGCGCGCAACGCGAAGGGCTGGTGCACACCGACGGTGTTGAGCAGCGGTGGGTCGGCGAACGCGATCGGGGTGATGCGCGCCCCGGTGATGCGGATTCGGTTGCCGGCCATCAGTGCACCGGTTCGGCGGCGAGCGCCTCTGCGAGTACCGCCCGGCCGGCGGCGATGATCCTGCGGAGTTCCGCGAGGTCCTCCGGCGTCGGCGGGATCAGCGGCGGCCGGACCGGTCCGACGTCCAGACCCTCCAGCGTGACGCCGGCCTTGATCAGCGACACCGGATAGCCGGGCACCTTGCCGCGGAGCCGCACCAGCGGGTGAAAGTACTCGCGCAACAGCGCGGCGGTAAGCCGTTCATTGCCGGTTTCCAACGACTGGTAGAAGGCCAGCGCGAGCTCGGGCGCGATGGCGAAGGTCGCCGACGAGTACAGCGGCACACCGATCGCGCGGTACGCCTGCTGCGACACCTCGGCGGTCGGCATGCCGTTGAAGAACTGGAATGGCTTGCCCGTCGGCGCCAGGGCGTCGGTCACCGCGCGGACGATGCGGGAGACCTGGTCCAGATCACCGGTGCCGTCCTTGAATCCGACCACCTTGGGTAGCCGCGCAACCTCGACCGCCGACGCCTCGGTGTAGCGCGCGTTGTTGCGGTTGTAGACGATCAGCGGCAGATCGGTGACGTCGCTGACCTCTCGGGTGTAGGCGATGAGTCCGGCCTCCGGCATCTCCACCAGATACGGCGGCAGGAGCAACAACCCATCGGCGCCGGACTCGGCGGCGGCTCGGGCGAAGTCCTTGGCCTGGGCGATCGAGCCACCCGCCCCGGCGTACACCGGCACCCGCCCACCGACCACGTCGACCGCGGTCCGCACGATGGTGCGCAGCTCAGACGAATCGATCGCGTGGAATTCGCCGGTACCGCAGGCGATGAACACTCCGCCCGGGCCGGCGTCGGTGCCCTTGGCGACATGCTGAGCCAGCTTGTCTACGTCCACCTCACCCGACGGGGTGAAGGGTGTGACGGGAAAGAACAGAACGCCGTCCAGCATGGTTTGTCTCCTCGATGGTGTGAAGTGGGTCAGTCTTGGGTGAGTTGGCCGTCGATGCGGCGCCACAGGCCGTCCGGATTGCCGTCGGCAATCGGGCTGGGCAGCAGCGTCTTTGGCGTGTCCTGATAGCAAACCGGGCGCAGGAAGCGCTCGATCGCCCGCGCGCCGACCGAGGTGGCCCGGGAATCCGAGGTCGCCGGGAAGGGTCCGCCGTGAACCATCGCATGCCCGACTTCGACGCCGGTTGGCCAGCCGTTGAACAGGATCCTCCCCGCCTTGAGCTCCAGGATCGGCAGCAGCCGGCCCGCCTCCTCGTGGTCGGACTCGTCCGCGTGCACGGTGGCGGTCAGCTGGCCCTCGGCGTTGGCCGCGACGGCGTGCACCTCGGCCATGTCGGCGCAGCGGACGATCAGCGCGGACGCGCCGAACACCTCGGCCTGCAGACCCTTTGACTCGACGAAGCTCGCCGCGTCGGTGCCGAACAGCGCGGCGCGACAAGAAACGGCGGGTGCGTCGCCCGTCGATCCGCGGGCGATGAGGTCGGCCTCCTTGGCCAACGCATCCACGCCGGTGCGATAACTCTCGGCGATGCCCGGGGTCAGCATCGCCGACGGTGCGGTCTCGCTGAGCGCGTCGCGCGCAGCGACGATGAACGTATCCAGGTCGGGGCCGTCGACGGCGATCACGAGTCCCGGATTGGTGCAGAACTGTCCGGAGCCGAGCGTGAGCGAAGAAACGAAGGCGCGGCCGAGGTCGCCAGCGCGGTGCGCCAGCGCACCGTCGAGCAGGAACACCGGATTGATGGAGCTCATTTCGGCGTACACGGGAATCGGTTCGGGGCGGCCGGCCGCGGCAGCAACCAGCGCGGTTCCGCCGGAGCGGGATCCGGTGAAGCCGACCGCCTTGATGCGCGGATCCGTCACGAGTGCGGTGCCCAGGTCCCGGCCCGATCCGAAAAGCAGCGAGAAAGTGCCGGCCGGAAGTCCAGCGCTGGCAACCGCGTCGGTGATCGCCCGGGCCACCAGTTCAGAGGTCCCGGGGTGTGCGTCGTGGGCTTTAACGACGACGGGGCAGCCGGCGGCCAGGGCGGACGCGGTGTCGCCCCCGGCCACCGAGAACGCGAGGGGGAAGTTACTTGCGCCGAACACCACGACGGGCCCCAGCGGAATACTGCGCTGCCGAATGTCGGAACGCGGCAGCGGCTTGCGATCGGGCTGGGCGGGGTCGATCCGCGCCTCGTTCCAGCTGCCTTCGCGGAGCACGCCGGCGAACATCCGCAGCTGGCCGCTGGTGCGGCCGACTTCACCGGCGAGTCGGGCTTGCGGTAGGCCGGTCTCGGCGTGCGCACGGTCGACGAGCTGGTCGGATATCGCGTCGATGTTGTCGGCGATGGTGTCCAGGAACTGCGCGCGCCGCTCCGAGGACGCGTTGCGGTAGTCGCCGAACGCCGCGGCGGCCGCGGCACAGGCGGCCTCCACATGCGACCGGTCGCCATGCCGGTATGCGGGCTCGAGTTCGCGCCCGGTGTGGGGGTCGAAGCCGCGGATTTCGGTACCGGATCCGCGCACCCGCGACCCTGCGATGAACATCTGTCCGGTCAGTTCAGTGGTAGACGACACCGTCGAAGTCATACTCGTACGCTAGAACGCCGATCAATGCTTGTCCAAGTCCAATATCGGGCAAAATCATCCACTATTTGAATGAGTTGTTGGCAAGCGCTGCATGCAGCCGCCGCAGCGGATGATGTGCGAATGGGAAAAGTTGTGCATGGCCATTGTGACGCCCGGTTCGGTAAGGTCGCCGACGCACTGGCGGACGCTCTCTCCTCCGGTGAGGAGCTCGGTGCGGCGATCGCCATCGACAACGACGGCGAGATGGTGGTCGACATCTGGGGCGGGCATGCCGACGCGGCGCGGACCAAACAGTGGGCCGAGGACACCATCGTCAACGTGTGGTCGAGCACCAAGACGGTGACCAGCCTGGCCGCGCTGATGCTGGTCGACCGCGGGCTGCTGGACCTGAGCACGCCGGTCGCCGTGTACTGGCCGGAGTTCGCCGCCAACGGCAAGCAGGACATCGAGGTGCGCCACATCCTGTCGCACACATCCGGTGTGTCCGGATGGGATGCACCGTTCACGATCGAGGACGTCTACGACTGGGATAAATCGACATCGCAACTCGCGGCACAGGCGCCGTGGTGGCCGCCGGGGACCGCGTCGGGATATCACGCGCTGACCTTCGGGCACCTCATCGGCGAGCTCGTGCGGCGGACGGCCGGAGTGTCGTTGAAGGACTTCGTCCGCGACGAGATCGCCCGGCCGCTCGAGGCCGACTTCCAGATCGGCGCCCTTGCGGACGACCACGACCGCATCGCCGAGCTGATCCCGCCACCACCGTTCGACATACCGTTCGACGCCCTGCCCGAAGACAGCCCAATGCGCAAGACATTGACCACTCCCCGCCCCGACGCGGAAGTGGCTCACACGGCACAATGGCGAGCCGCCGACATCGGCGCCGTTAACGGGCATGCAAATGCACGGTCGTTGGCGCGAATGCTGTCGCCGATCTCATTGGGCGGCAAGGCTAATGGTGTTCAGCTGCTTCGTCCGAAGACGATCGAACAAATCTTCACCGTGCAGTCCGACTGTATGGACCTGGTGTTGGGCGTGCCGCTGCGGTGGGGTGTTGGCTACGGCTTGCCCACACCCAAGACCGTGCCAATGGTGCCCGACGAGAAGATCTGCTTCTGGGGCGGCTGGGGTGGCTCGATGGTGCTCATCAACCCGGACCGCCGTACCACGGTCGCCTATGTGATGAACAAGATGGGCCAGGGCACGCTCGGAAGCGAGCGCACCGCGAAGTACGCGTCGCTGATCTACGAGGCCCTCGCCTGACGGCGCGACGCGAGGCGGTTGCAACCGGTGCTCGACCGCCGTGCCGCTGAAGAACTCCTCGGCGCGCGTCAACCGACGCTTCCGCGCCAACGCTTAGTAGGTTAATGGCGTGGCGATGCCGGAAATACCCGCACAGTACGTGCTGTCGCCGTTTGCTCCCGAGTCGCGCACGCTCATCGACATCCTCTACGCCACCGCCGCCCGCTATCCCGACGCGGCCGCCATCGACGACGGCTCGGTCCAGCTCACGTATCGCGAGCTGATCGCCGACATCGAGGACAGCGTCGCGTGGTTGGCCGCACGTGGCATCGGCCGCGGCGACCGCATCGGCATCCGGATGCCGTCCGGCAGTTACGCGCTGTACGTGGCCATCCTGGCCACCCTTGCCGCCGGCGCCGCGTACGTGCCCGTCGACGCCGACGATCCCGAGGAACGGGCCGAGCTCGTCTTCGGCGAGGCCAACGTGGTGGCCGTCATCTCCGAGCAGGGCCTGGTCCGCGCGACCGGCGCCTCCCGGGGCTGGCGCGCGGCGTCACCGCTGGCCCGCGACGACGCGTGGATCATCTTCACGTCCGGGTCGACCGGCACCCCGAAGGGCGTCGCGGTGACGCACCGCAGCGCCGCCGCGTTCGTCGATGCCGAAGCACAGATGTTCTTGCAGGACAACCCCATTGGCCCGGGCGACCGGGTACTGGCCGGGCTGTCGGTGGCGTTCGACGCGTCGTGTGAGGAGATGTGGCTGGCCTGGCGCCACGGGGCCTGCCTGGTCCCCGCGCCGCGCTCACTGGTCCGCAGCGGCATGGACCTGGGCCCGTGGCTGGTGTCCCGGGACATCACCGTGGTGTCCACCGTGCCGACGCTGGCGGCGCTGTGGCCGGCCGAGGCGTTGGAGGCGGTGGGGCTGCTGATCTTCGGTGGTGAGGCGTGCCCGCCGGAGCTGGCCGAGCGGCTGGCGGTCGAGGGTCGGGAAGTCTGGAACACCTACGGTCCCACCGAGGCGACGGTCGTCGCCTGTGCCGCGAAGCTGGACGGCAGGGGGCCGGTCAGCATCGGGCTGCCGCTGCCCGGCTGGGATCTGGCGGTGGTCGACAAGGAGGGCGTGCCGGTCCGCATCGGCGAGGTCGGCGAACTGGTGATCGGCGGGGTGGGCCTGGCCCGCTACCTGGATCCGCAGAAGGACGCCGAGAAGTACGCGCCGATGCCGACTCTGGAGTGGACGCGCGCCTACCGCAGCGGCGACCTGGTGCGGCTGCAACCCGACGGGCTCTACTTTCAAGGCCGCGCCGACGACCAGGTCAAGGTCGGCGGTCGCCGGATCGAACTCGGCGAGGTGGACGCCGCGCTGGTCAACCTGCCCGGCGTCAGCGGCGGCGCGGCCGCGGTGCGCCGCACGGCCAGCGGTACGCCGCTGCTCGTCGGCTACATCGCCAGCGCCGACCCGTCGTTCGACCTGGCCAAGGCCCGCGAACACCTGGCCGAGACGCTGCCCGCCGCCCTGGTGCCGCGGCTGGTGCGCCTCGACGAACTGCCGACCCGCACATCGGGCAAGGTGGACCGCGACGCGCTGCCCTGGCCGCCGCCCGGGGAAACCGAAGACGTGGCACCCGACCTGGACGGCACGATGGGCTGGCTGGCCGGGCTCTGGCGCGATGTGCTTGCCGCCCCAGTCGACGGGCCCGAAGCCGACTTCTTCGCCATCGGCGGCGGCTCGCTCTCCGCCGCGCAACTGGTAGCCGCACTTCGGCAGCGCTATCCGCAGATGACGGTCGCCGAGCTGTACGACCATCCGCGGCTGGGGTCGCTGGCGGGATTCCTCGACGAACTCGAACCGCCACCGCGGGTGGAGACCAGGGTGGTGCGGCCGACCCCCCGGCTCATGCAGGCCGCGCAGGTGGCGTTGTCCCTGCCGCTGGCCACCCTGACCGCTCTGCAATGGGTGGTCTGGCTCGCGCTGGTCAACAACGTCGTCGCCTCGCTGGACCTGGTGCCGTGGACGGTGACCATCAACTGGTGGTGGATCGTCGCCGGCTTCCTGATCTTCATCACGCCGCTGGGCCGGATGGGCGTCGCGGTGGTCTTCGCGCGCATGCTGCTTTCCGGGCTGGAGCCGGGCACCTACCGCCGCGGCGGGTCGGTGCACCTGCGGGTGTGGATCGCGGAGCGGCTCGCTGAGGCCAGCGGCGCCGAGAACCTGGCCGGGGCGCCGTGGCTGGTGTACTACGCCCGCGCGCTGGGCAACAAGGTCGGCAAGGGTGTCGATCTGCATTCGGCCCCGCCGGTGACCGGCATGCTCACGCTGGGCCATCGCAGTTCCATCGAGCCGGAGGTCGACCTGACCGGGCACTGGATCGACGGCGACCTGTTCCACGTCGGCCGGATCACCGTCGGCAACGACGCGACGATCGGTGCGCGCAGCACGCTGCTGCCCGGGGCCGTGGTGGGGAAGAACGCCGACGTCGCGCCGGGCTCGGGTGTGGTCGGCAAGATCAAGAACGGTCAGTACTGGAAGGGTTCGCCGGCGGTGAAGTCCGGCAAGGCGCGCCATCCCTGGCCCGACCACCGGCCGGGACGGGCGCCGCTGTGGGTGGCCGTGTACGGGGTGACGTCGGTGTTGCTGGGCGGGCTGCCGTTGGTGGCGTTGGCCGCCGGCCTGGCCGTCATCGGCTGGGGCATCCGCGGCGCCAACTCGTTGGCCGAGGCGATCGCACCGGCCGCGCTGTGGACGCCGGTGGCGACGCTGGCCGCGCTGGTGACGTATGCGGTGCTGACGGTGATCGGGGTGCGGCTGATGTCGCTGCGGCTGCGCGAGGGCTACCACCCGGTGCGTAGCCGCATCGGATGGCAGCTGTGGGCCACCGAACGGCTGATGGACGCCGCCCGCAACTACCTGTTCCCGCTGTACGCCAGCCTGCTCACGCCGTGGTGGCTGCGGGCGCTGGGCGCCAAGGTCGGCCGTGGCACCGAGATCTCCACCGCGCTGCTCACCCCGAAATTCACCGTCATCGAGGACGGCGCGTTCCTGGCCGACGACACCATGGTCGCGTCCTACGAGCTGGGCGGCGGCTGGATTCACGTCGCCAAGGCAACGATCGGAAAGCGGGCGTTCCTGGGCAATTCCGGCATCACCCAGCCGGGGCGACGTGTGCCCGACGACGGACTGGTGGCGGTGCTGTCGGCCACGCCGCACAAGGCCAAGGCGGGGTCGTCGTGGCTGGGCAGCCCACCGGTTCGGTTGCGCCGCAAGCCGACCGCCGCCGACGTATTGCGCACCTTCCATCCATCGCAGCGGCTGAAGATCATGCGCGGGACGGTGGAGACGTGTCGGTTGATCCCGGTGATGGTCACGTTCGCCATCGGCTGGGCGGTGCTGGGCACCCTGCAGTGGCTGGCAACCGAATTCGGCTACCTGTGGACTGCCTTGGCCGGCGGCGTGGTGTTGTTGATCGCCGGTGCCGTCGCCGGAGCCACCGCGGTGATCGCGAAATGGCTTATCGTCGGGCGTATCCGGGCCATCGAACATCCGTTGTGGTCGTCGTTCGTGTGGCGCAACGAGGTGTCGGACACCTTCGTCGAGACGGTGGCCGCACCCTGGTTCGCCCGCGCCGCCAGCGGCACACCGGTGATGAATCTGTGGCTACGGGGATTGGGGGCGTCCATCGGCCGCGGCGTCTGGTGCGAAACATACTGGCTGCCCGAGGCCGACCTGGTGACGCTGGAGAAGTCCGCCACTGTCAACCGCGGCTGCGTCGTGCAGACCCACCTGTTCCACGACCGGATCATGCGGATGGACACGGTTGTGCTGGAAGAGGGTTCGACGCTGGGTCCGCACTGTGTGGCGCTGCCGGCGGCCCGGCTTGGCGCCGGCGCCACCGTCGGCCCGGCCTCGCTGGTGATGCGGGGCGACGAGGTGCCGCCGTCGACACGTTGGCAGGGCAATCCGATCGCGCCGTGGAATGTGTTCCGCAAGAAGCGCGGTGACGCGCCGCCGCCCGACAAGGCGCCCGAGGAAACCGCCGCGTGACGCGTTCGAAGAAGGCTGCGAAGAAAGCGGCTGCACCAGTCATCGACCCATACCTGCCGACCAACGGCAACTTCGGCTACCGGGTGTCGCGCTACGAGCTGGACCTGGAATACAAGGTGGCGATCAACCGGCTGTCCGGCTCGGCGACGATCACCGCGGTGACGCTCGCTGCCCTGCAGACCTTCACGCTGGACCTGTCGGATGCGTTGGCGGTCACGAAGGTGTCCGTCAACGGACGACGACCCGCACATTTCAGGAGCTCCGCCGGCAAGTTGCGCATCGCGTTGTCGTCGTCGCTGCCGGCCGGGGCGGCGCTGTCAATCGTCGTCCGTTACGCCGGAATGCCACACCCGATCCGATCCTATTGGGGTGAAGTCGGTTTCGAGGAATTGTCCAACGGGGTGCTGGTCGCCGGTCAACCCAACGGCGCCGCGTCCTGGTTCCCGTGCGACGACCATCCCAGCGCGAAGGCCAGCTACCGCATCCGGATCAGCACCGACAGTCCGTACCGCGCGATCGCCAACGGCGAACTCGTCTCGCGCCGGGCCCGCGCCGGAATGACCACCTGGACCTACGAACAGGCCGAGCCGACGTCGACCTATCTGGTGACGTTGCAGATTGGCATGTACGACACTTACCGGTTGGCCAAGAACGGCGTTCCGATCCACGCCGCGCTGCCGGCCCGGTTGCGTCGGAACTTCGACCACGACTTCGCCCGTCAACCGCAGATGATGAAGCTGTTCGTCAAGTTGTTCGGGCCGTATCCGTTGTCCAGCGGCTACATGGTGGTGGTGACCGACGATGATCTGGAGATACCGCTTGAGGCACAAGGAATTTCGATATTCGGTGCCAACCATTGCGACGGCCTGCGCGGCGCCGAACGGCTGATCGCCCACGAGCTGGCCCACCAGTGGTTCGGCAATTCGGTCACCGCTCGTCGCTGGCGTGACATCTGGCTACACGAGGGCTTCGCGTGCTACGCGGAATGGCTGTGGTCGGAGCACTCCGGCGGGCCGATCGCCGACGAATGGGCACGCCACTACCACCAGCGATTGCAGGACTCGCCGCAGGACCTGCTGCTGGCCGACCCCGGACCCCGCGACATGTTCGACGACCGGGTGTACAAACGTGGCGCCCTCACCCTGCATGTGCTGCGTCGGCAGATCGGCGACGACAGTTTCTTTGCGCTGCTGCGGGATTGGACCACTCGCTACCGCCACAGCACCGCCCTGATCGACGACTTCACCGGTTTGGCCGCCAAATACGCCCACGAGTCGCTGCGTCCGTTGTGGGACGCGTGGCTGTATTCGACGGACGTGCCGGATCTGTGACCGACGCGGCGGCAACCACCGGCCCGATCACCCGCGGCAGCGTGGCCCGAGTCGGCACGGCAACCGCGCTGACCGCGCTGTGCGGGTACGCGGTGCTCTACCTGGCGGCGCGCGATCTGGAGCCCGCCGGATTCTCGGTGTTCGGTGTGTTCTGGGGGGCGTTCGGTCTTGTCACCGGCGCTGCGAACGGGTTGCTGCAGGAGGCCACCCGTGAGGTGCGGTCAACCCGCTACACCGAGATAGCCGGCCCGCGCACGCATCCGATGCGGGTGGCGGCGATGGTCGGCGTGGTCGCCGCGGTGGTGATCGCGGGCACCTCACCGCTGTGGTCTGGCTACGTTTTCGTCGAATCGCGCGCGCTCAGCGTGGTGCTGTTGAGCGTCGGGCTGGCCGGGTTCTGCTTGCACGCCACCCTGCTCGGCATGCTGGCCGGGGTCGGCCGGTGGACCCAGTACGGGTCGCTGATGGTGACCGACGCCGTCATCCGAGTGTCCGTGGCCGCGGCCACCTTCGTGCTCGGTTGGCATCTGGCCGGGTTCCTGTGGGCCACTGTCGCGGGGTCGGTGGCGTGGCTGATCATGTTGATCGCCTCCCCGACGACACGCGAGGCTGCCCGGCTGCTGACGCCCGGAGGAACGATGACGTTCCTGCGCGGCGCCTCGCACTCGATCGCCGCCGCAGGTGCCAGCGCCGTGCTGGTGATGGGTTTCCCAGTGTTGCTCAAGGCGACCTCGGGCGATCTCGGTGCGACCGGCGGTGTGGTGATCCTGGCGGTGACGCTGACCCGTGCACCGCTGATGGTTCCGCTGACGGCGATGCAGGGCAACCTGATCGCCCACTTCGTCGACCAGCGGGCCCACCGGTTGCGGGCCCTGGTGGCACCGGCCGCGGTGGTCGCCGGCCTCGGCGTGGTTTTCGTGGCGATCGCCGGGCTGCTCGGACCGTGGCTGATGCGCGCCGCGTTCGGCGCCGACTACCACGTCGACGGCGCCCTGCTGGCGTGGTTGACCGCGGCGGCCATCACGATCGCCCTGCTGACGCTGACCGGCGCCGCGGCGGTGGCGGCCGCGCTGCACCGGTCCTATTCGCTGGGCTGGATGGGCGCCACGGTTGCCTCCATCCTCTTGCTGCTGCTGCCGCTGGACCTGGCGACCCGCACAGTGATCGCCCTGCTGTTCGGGCCGCTGGTGGGAATCGCCGTCCACCTGGCCGCGCTTGCCCACGTGTGGGACTGATCGCCGGAGCGGCACCGGCCCGCGACATCGGAGCACGTGTAGTTTGTGGGGCATCGACACCCGCTACCACGACGTTTGGATCGTCGTCCCGGCCTTCAACGAGGCGAGCGTTATCGGCGACGTCATCGCCGACGTTCGCGCTGTCTTCGGACACGTGGTCTGCGTTGACGACGGCAGCCGCGACGACACCGGCGAGCGAGCCCTGCGGGCGGGCGCACACGTGGTGCGCCATCCCGACAACCTCGGCCAGGGCGCGGCGATTCAGACCGGCGTCGAGTACGCGCGCGCTCAGCCGGGCGCCCAGGTGTTCGCTACCTTCGACGCCGACGGCCAGCACCGGGTCAAGGACGTCGTCCGCATGATCGACCGGCTCAGCGCTGAGCAGGTCGACCTGGTGATCGGCACCCGGTTCGCCGACGCCGGGGCGGTCAGTCGGACCCCGTTCCTGAAGAAGGTGGTGCTGCGGACCGCGGTGTGGTTGAGCCCGCGCACCCGCAAGCTCGGCCTGACCGACGCGCACAACGGCCTGCGGGTCTTCAACAAGACGGTGGCCGACAGCCTCAACATCACCATGAGCGGCATGAGTCATGCCAGTGAGTTCATCGCGCTGACGTACGAAAACCATTGGCGGGTAACCGAAGAGCCGGTCGAAATCCTCTACACCGACTACTCGAAGTCCAAAGGCCAGCCGTTGCTCAACGGCGTGAACATCGTCTTCGAAGGACTACTGCGAGGGAGGACGCCCCGATGAACTGGATTCAGGCGCTGCTGATCGTCTCGGTGCTCGCGCTGCTGTTGTACCTGCTGCGGGCCCGGGGCACCGCGCAGGCCAAGGCGTGGGTGAAGGTCGGCTTCGCGCTCTTCGTGTTGACCGCGGTGTACGCGATCCTGCGGCCCGACGACACCACCGTCGTGGCGAACTGGCTGGGTGTGGATCGTGGTACCGACCTGATGGCGTACGCGCTGATCATCGCATTCGTCTTCACCACCCTGAGCGCATACATGCGATTCAAGGATCTGGAGTTGCGCTACACCAGGCTGGCCCGCGCGGTCGCGCTGCAGAATGCCCAGGTCCCCGAGGAGCGTTAGGCCCGGAAGAAAGCCACCGTCTGGGCGACGCCGTCGTCGATGGTCACCTTCGGACGCCAGCCGAGCACCGTCTCGGCCCGGGTGATGTCCAGGCAGGACCGTCTCAGGTCACCGAGGCGTGGCGGGTGGAATTCCGGCTCGTCGGGCGCGCCCACCGCTGCCGCGATGGCCGAATGCAGTTGGCGGACGGAGGTTTCCACCCCGGTCCCGATGTTGAAGCGCTGGCCTCCCCCGGCCTCACCGGACGCCTTGACGAACGCATCCACCACGTCGTCGACGAAAACGTAGTCGCGGGTGTCGGATCCGTCGCCGAAGATCTTGGTCGGCCTGCCCGACAGCAGCGCCTGGGCGAAGATCGCGACCACGCCGGCCTCGCCGTGCGGGTCCTGGCGCGGGCCATAGACATTGCCCGGCGCGACGTGCGAACACTCGAGGCCGTAGAGGTTGCGGAACATGTTCAGGTAGACCTCGCCGGCCACCTTGCCCGCCGCGTACGGGGAGGCCGGGTCGACGGGGACCTCTTCGCTGGTCGGATAGGCCGGCGGAGTGCCGTAGATGGATCCGCCCGACGAGGTGTGTAGAACCTTGCGCACGCCGCCGCGACGCGCCGCCTCTGCCAGCCGCACGGTGCCGACGACGTTGACGCCGGCGTCGAACTGCGGGTCCGCCACCGAGTGGCGGACGTCGATCTGCGCGGCCAGGTGGAACACCACCTCGGGCCGGGTCTCGCCGACGAGCGTGATCAGGTCGGCGTCGACGATGTCGGCCTTGACGAAGTCGAAGTCGGCATGTCGCTGGGCGCTGTCGAGGTTCGAGCTGCGCCCGGAGCTGAGGTCGTCGACGCCGACGACGGCATGTCCGTCTGCGAGCAGGCGGTCTACCAGCGTTGATCCGATGAAACCGGCCGCACCCGTCACCAGTGTGCGCATCGGCTCACCATACCGATAGCGGCTCTTTGACCGTACAGTCGCCAAGCGTGAACTGGGTCGCCCGCACCGCCGCTGCGCTGATCGCGGTGCAGCTGGTCATCCGGGCGGTGCTGGCGTTCGGCGGCTACTTCTACTGGGACGACCTCATCCTGACCGGCCGGGCCGGCACCCAGAGCCTGCTCTCGCCGGGGTATCTGTTCGACGACCACGACGGCCATGTCATGCCGGCGGCGTTCCTGGTGGCGGGCGGCATCACCCGGCTGGCGCCGTTGAACTGGATCGGACCGGCGATCAGCCTGGTGGTTCTGCAGCTGGTGGCGTCGCTGGCGCTGTTGCGCGCGCTGTACGTCATTCTCGGCTGGCGCCCGGTGCTGCTGCTTCCGCTGACGTTCGCACTGTTCACGCCGCTGGGTGTGCCCGGGTTCGCGTGGTGGGCGGCGGCGCTGAACTCGCTGCCGATGCTGGCCGCACTGGCCTGGGTGTGCGCCGACGCGATCCTGCTGGTGCGCACCGGCAATCAGCGTTATGCGGTCACCGGCGTGCTGGTCTACTTCGGCGGGCTGCTGTTCTTCGAGAAGTCGGCCGTCATACCGTTTGTCGCGTTCACCGTCGCGGCTCTGCTGGCTTACGTCACGGGCGATCGTTTCGCGCTGAAGACCGTGTGGCGGCGCGGAATTCGGCTGTGGGTCTGGTCGCTGGCGCTGACCGCGGCGTGGATCGGCGTCTATCTTGTCGTCGTCGACCAGAAGCGCTGGAGTTTCGACGTCGCGATGACGTGGGATCTGTTGAGTCGCTCGGTCACCCATGGCATCGTTCCGGGTCTGGTTGGCGGACCGTGGGATTGGCAGCGCTGGGCCCCGGCGTCGCCATGGGCGACGCCACCCCTGCTGGTGATGGTGCTGGGCTGGCTGGCGCTGGGCGCCGTGCTGGCGGTGTCGTTGATTCGCAAGCGGCGCATTTGGCCGGTGTGGCTGGTGGCCGCCGGTTACGCGGTGGCGTGCCAGATCCCGATCTACCTGATGCGCTCGTCGCGGTTCACCGCGCTCGAACTGGCGCAGACACTGCGCTATCTGCCCGATCTGGTTGTCGTCCTCGCATTGCTGGCCGCGGTCGGATTCTGTGCGCCGAACCGGCAATCGTCGCGGTGGCTCGATGCCTCGCCCCGCCGAGTAGCGGCAACGGCCTGCGTCGCAGTGGCATTCGTGGCCAGCAGCCTCTACTCGACCGCCACGTTCCTGACGATCTGGCGGGACAACCCCGCGCAGCCGTATCTGCAGAACGCGCGTGCCGGACTGGCCGCGGCTCACGCCGCCTCAGCCCAGCCGATGCTGGATCAGGAGGTCGACCCGTTGATCTTGCAGCGGGTGGCGTGCCCGGAGAACCTGGCCAGCCACATGTTCGCGCTGCTGCGGGAGCGGCCCGAGTTCGCCGGCACCACAAGCGAATTACGGATGCTCGACACCAGTGGGCGTGTCGTCGACGCCAAGGTGACCTGGGTACGCACGATTGTCCAGGGCCCGGCGCCGCAGTGCGGCCACTTCGTCCAGCCGGACACCCCGGTTCGCCTAGCCCTCGACGGTCCGCTGCTGCCGGCCGATTGGACCGCGGAGATCAACTACCTTGCCAACAGCGAAGGCTCCATGACGCTGTCCCTGACCGAGGGCAGCGAGACGAAAGTGCCGGTCCGGCCCGGGCTCAATCGTGTCTACGTGCGACTGCCGGGCGCCGGCGACGCGATCAACGTGCGGGCGAACACCGAAGCCCTGGCGGTGTGCATCGCCTCCGGGCCGGTCGGATTCGTGGCACCTCGGTAGCCGCAGTCGGGCGATAATGAGCAAATGTCCCTGTCGGTCTGTGGGGGCTACGTGGGGTGAGCCTGCTTGACGCTTTCTTGTCGACGTGTCCCTTCCGCATAGGTGATGAGGAACATCGCCGGCCATGCCAAAGTAGTCGGCACGACAGATGTGCGTGAGCAGGGTTTCCAGGTCTTCCGTGAATTGCTGCCTGGGGTGCTGCCCGACGGGGATGTCAACGTGCGCGACGGCCAATTCGGCGACGAGCTACTGGAGATCGGTATCGACAACGTCTTCGGGCGGCTGTGGGGACGCGAGGGCCTGAGCCGGCGGGACCGCAGCCTGGTCACGCTCGGCATCCTCATCGCGCTGCGCGCGACCGATGAGCTGCAGTTCCATGTGCAGATCGCCCGGAACAACGGCCTGACCGAAGACGAGATCGCCGAGGTCATCTACCACTCCAGCGGTTACGCCGGTTTCCCCGCCGCCAACACCGCCTGCAAGATCGCCCGCGAGGTGTTGACCACGGAGCTGGGCGTTTGACACCGCGTATGGCAGGCAATCGGTACTAGCGTGCGAGCGCCAGTGCCGGTGCGCCATCGCCGCACAACCGTCGGCGGAGTCGATACCTTCTACCGGGAAGCAGGACCGGCCGATGCGCCGGTTGTGTTGTTGCCGCATGGCTATCCGTGTTCGTCCTACGCCTTCCGCAATCTCATGGCCGCGCTTGGCGACCGGTGGCGACTGGTTGCCCCCGACATGCCCGGATTCGGTTACAGCGCAACACCTTCATCGGAGGAATTCGCGTACACATTCGACGCCTACGCAGGTTTCCTGCAGTCCTTCGTCGACGCCATGGATCTGTCGCGCTATGTCGTCTGGCTGCACGACTACGGCTCGCAGTTCGGGTTCAGGCTCGCCCTCTCCGCACCGCAGCGCATAGCGGGGCTCATCATCCAGAACGGGGACATCTACGCCGACGCATGGGGACCCAAGTACGACTTCCTCAAGAAGCTGTGGGAGAACCCAGGACCCGCCGCTAGGCGGCGCATCGCCGAGCACGTCACTCTCGAGGGTTTCGAAAGCGAATTCCGCGGCGAGCTACCCGACGACGTCGCCGACCGCATCAGCCCGGACCTGTGGACGCTGCACTGGTCGCTGATATCCACGCCCGAGCGCCTCGCCAACCTCATCCACCTACTAGAGGACCAGCCCTCGACGCTGGACTGGTTCGGCAAGGAGCAGGCCTACCTACGCGAGCACAAGCCGCCCGCGCTGATCGTGTGGGGTCCGCACGACGGCTACATGCCCGAAGAGTCGGCGCGTGCCTACCATCGCGACCTGCCCGACGCGCCGCTGCATCTCCTCGGCGGCGGCCACTGGCTACTGGAGACCCACCTCGGCGAAGTCGTCTCCCTCGTGAATGAATTCCTGAACGATCTGTATGCGCCGAACGTGCGGTGACTGCGAAAAATCGCGCCGGATCTTGGCAGTGGCTTCACGCTCGGCGAGAAATGGAGCCACCTGGGGGAATCGAACCCCCGACCTATTCATTACGAGTGAATCGCTCTGCCGACTGAGCTAAGGTGGCACGCCCCTTCGGGCGGCACGAGTCTACGGCAGGCGGCCGCGCCCACCCAAGTCAGTCGCGCAGTGCGCGCCCCACGGTGGCCACCATCGCGTCGACCGCGAACTTCGGCTTCACGTTGACCGCGAGCGCCTCGCGGCACTCCAGCACCGCCTCGATACAGCGCAGTAACTTCTCCGGTGACGAGTGCGCCGCCATTGCCGCCACCCGATCGGCCATGTCCGGATGGTTGGCCTGGATGTCGCCGGCGTTGGAGGCCACCAGCAGCGCATCGCGGAAGTAGGTCGCCAGGTCGATCAGCGCGCGGTCCAGCGCATCCCGCGACGCCCGTGTCTGGCGCGATTTCTGTCTGCGCTCAAGGTCTTTGATGGCACCCGTCGCGCCGCGCAGCGTGCCCGCGGTGCCCTTGCCCGTGCCGCCGGCGCCCAGCGCGGTGCGCAGTTCCTCGGTCTCGGCCTCGTTGCGGTTCTCGGTCAGCGCCTTGGCCTCGGCCTCGGCCGTCGCCACCAACTCCTCGGCCGCAGCGTAGGCCCGCGACGGCGTGGCCGCGTCGCGCGCCAAACCCAGCGCGCGCTGGCGTCGGCGCCGAGCCTCCTCATCGGTGGCCAGCCGACGTGCCCGCCCGACATGGCCACCGCTGACCGACGCCGCCCAGCGGGCGTCTTCGGCGTCCAGCCCGTCGGTTTCCACCAGCACCCGAGCGATCGCATCCACCGGCGGGGTCACCAATGCCACGTGCCGGCACCGCGAACGCAGCGTGATCGCGATGTCCTCGGGATCCACCGACGGCGCACACAGCAGGAAAACCGTCGACGGCGGCGGCTCCTCGACAACCTTGAGCAATGCGTTGGCGGCACCCTCGGTCAGCCGGTCGGCGTCTTCGATCAGCACGATCTGCCACCGCCCCGTCCCGGGACGCCGCGAGGCGATCTGCACGATGCCGCGCATCTCGTCCACCCCGATCGACAGGCCCTCGGGCACGATGCGCCGCACGTCGGCGTGGGTGCCGGCCATTGTGGTCGTGCAGGCACGGCACTGCCCGCACCCGGGCACGCCGTCGGACGTGCATTGCAGCGCGGCCGCGAAACACAGCGCCGCGATCGAGCGTCCCGACCCGGGCGGGCCGGTGACCAGCCAGGAATGTGTCATGGTCCCGGTCGCTGCCGCATTGTGAGCCGAATCACCCCGCGCGGCCTGCGCCGCCGCGACCAACTCGGCTTCCACTGCGTCCTGTCCCACCAAACGCGAAAAAACACCCGCCATCACCGCCAACAGTAGTGGTCAGGCCGACACGTCCGGCTTGCGGCGGCTCAACAGGTCCCCACGGCCCGATACGGTTACCTGGTGACCACCGGAGCGTTACCGATCGGGCGAATCAGCGCATTCGTCCGCTGGGTGGCGCGCACGCCATGGCCGGTGTTCTCCCTTGGCATGCTGCAGGCCGACATCATCGGCGCGCTGTTCGTGCTCGGCTTCCTGCGCTTCGGGCTACCTCCCGAGGACCGCATCCAGCTGCAGGACCTGCCGGCCGTCAACCTGGCGATCTTCCTGAGCTACCTGTTCGTGTCGTTCACCGTCGGCGCCTACCTGAGCCTGCGGCTACTGATCCCGGTCATCCGCTGGCAGCGCCGCGACACCCTGCTCACCCAGCGCGACCCGGCCGTCACCGAACTGGCCCGTACCCGGGCCCTGCGGATGCCGTTTTATCGCACGATTATCAGCGTCACCAACTGGTGCCTGGGCTCCATCGTCTTCATCGTTGCCAGCTGGCCGGTCGCCAGCCAGTCGGCGCCGGTCGTCGCGGTGGCCACCGCGCTGGGCGCCACCGCGACGGCGATCATCGGCTACCTGCAGTCCGAACGGGTGCTGCGCCCGGTCGCCGTGGCCGCGCTGCGCGGCGGCGTGCCGGAGAACTTCCGTGCACCCGGTGTCATCCTGCGCCAGGTTCTGACGTGGGTGTTGTCCACCGGCGTGCCCGTGCTGGCCATCGTGCTGGCGTTGGTGGCCAGCAAGTTCCACATCCTCACTGCCCCCGCCGAACGGCTGACCACTCCGATCCTGCTGCTGGCCATCGCGGCGCTCGTGATCGGCCTGGCCGGCACCCTGCTGGTGGCGATGTCGATCGCCGACCCGCTGCGCCAACTGCGCTGGGCGCTGGGGGAAGTGCAGCGCGGCAACTACAACGCGCACATGCAGATCTACGACGCCAGCGAGCTCGGCCTGCTGCAGGCCGGATTCAACGACATGGTGCGCGACCTGGCCGAGCGGCAACGGCTGCGCGACCTGTTCGGCCGCTACGTCGGAGAGGACGTGGCCCGCCGTGCGCTCGAGCGAGGCACCGAACTCGGCGGCCAGGAACGCGACGTCGCAGTGCTTTTCGTCGATCTGGTCGGCTCAACACAGTTGGCGGCGACCATCCCCGCGGCCGAGGTCGTCAACCTGCTCAACGAGTTCTTCCGCGTCGTCGTCGACACGGTCGACCGCCACGGCGGGTTCGTCAACAAATTCCAGGGCGACGCGGCGCTGGCCATCTTCGGCGCGCCGATCGAGCATCCCGACGCGTCCGGCGCGGCGCTGGCGGCGTCCCGCGAGCTGCACGACGAACTGATCAAGGTGTTGGGAGAAACCGATTTCGGCATCGGGGTGTCGGCCGGTCGGGCGATCGCCGGACATATCGGCGCGCAGGCGCGCTTCGAGTACACCGTGATCGGTGACCCAGTGAACGAGGCGGCGCGGCTGACCGAGCTGGCCAAGTTGGAGGAGGGCCACGTGCTGGCGTCGGCAATCGCGGTCAGCGGTGCGCTCGACGCCGAGGCGCTGTGCTGGGACGTCGGCGAGATCGTGGAGCTGCGTGGCCGCACCGCACCCACTCAGCTGGCCCGCCCGCTCAACCTCGTCTCACCCAGCGAGGTGGGCGAGGTGTCCAGTGACGTCACCGGCTAAAGCAAGCCACCTGAGTCTCAGTAACCCCGTGCGTCGCTCCAACTGCCGTGGACGAAAGTGCCCGGCTCACAGCGACATTGTCGCTCTGAGCTACTTTGTCGCGCAGAGCTGGGCACTCAAGGCATTGGCCTGCGACCGTGACGTACGTGGCGGATGTGATTATAGTGCGGTCGGCATCAGGTGCGCTTGGCGGCCTTCTTCGCGCCGGCCTTCTTGGCGGTCTTCTTCGCGGCGCGCTTGACCGGACCGCGCGCGCGGCGATCGGCCAACAGCTCGGCGGCCCGCTCGTCGGAGATCGAGAGCACGTCGTCGCCCTTGCGCAGGCTGGCGTTGGTCTCACCATCGGTGACGTACGGACCGAACCGGCCGTCCTTGATGACCATCGGCTTACCGGTCGCCGGGTCGGTACCCAGCTCGCGCAGCGGCGGCGCCGAAGCACCCTGTCCGGCACGGCGTTTGGGCTCCGAATAGATCTTGAGCGCCTCATTCAGCGTGACAGTGAACAGCTGTTCCTCGCTGGTCAGCGAGCGAGAGTCGGTGCCGCGCTTGAGGTATGGGCCGTATCGGCCGTTCTGCGCGGTGATCTCCTCACCGGTACTCGGGTCGACGCCGACGACGCGGGGCAGCGACAGCAGCTTCAGCGCGTCCTCCAGCGTCACCGTCTCCAGGCTCATCGAGCGCAGCAGCGAGCCAGTGCGGGGCTTCGGACCGGTGGGCTTCTTGTCCTTCTTGGCCGGTGCCCCGTCGTCGGGCTCGGGCGGCTCGGGCATCACCTCGGTGACATACGGGCCGTACCGGCCGTCCTTGGCGACGATCTCGTGCCCGGTCTCCGGGTCGACACCCAGCGGGCGGCCCTCCTGCGGTGTGGCGAACAGCTTCTCGGCCAGTTCGAGTGTCAGTTCGTCCGGGGTCAGCGAGTCGTTGAGGTTCGCGCGCTGCGGCTTCGGCTCGCCGTCATCGCCGACGACGGTGCGCTCCAGATAGGGGCCGTTCTTGCCGACCCGCACGTAAATGGGGCGACCCTGCTCATCGTCAAACAGCTTGATGGAGTTGACCTCTCGGGCATCGATGCCCTCGAGGTTCACGCCGACGAGCTTCTTCAACCCACCCGAGCGGGCGATCGATTCCGGCACGCCGTGGTCGCCACCGAAGTAGAAGTTGTTGAGCCAGGTGGTGCGTTGCTCGTGCCCCGCCGCGATCTCGTCGAGTTCGTCTTCCATCGCCGCCGTGAAGCCGTAGTCGACCAACCGGCTGAAGTGCTGTTCGAGCAGGCCGGTGACGGCAAACGCCACCCACGACGGCACCAGCGCGCTGCCCTTCTTGTGGACGTAGCCGCGGTCCTGGATGGTCTTGATGATCGACGAGTACGTCGACGGCCGGCCGATGCCCAGATCTTCCAGCGCCTTGATCAGCGACGCCTCGGTGTAGCGGGCGGGCGGGCTGGTGGTATGCCCGTCGGCGGTCAGCTCGACCGCGTCGACCCGCTGGCCCTGCTTCAGCTGCGGCAGCCGGCTCTCGGCGTCATCGGCCTCACCGCCGGCCAACTCGTCGACGGTCTCGACATAGGCCTTCAGGAAACCGGGGAACGTGATGGTGCGGCCGCTGGCGCTGAAGACCACCGACTGCCCGTCCGTCGACTCCCCCGAAATTCGCAGGCTCAGCGTCGTGCCACGCGCGTCGGCCATCTGCGAGGCCACGGTGCGCTGCCAGATCAACTCGTAGAGCCGGAACTCGTCATTATCCAGCGCGCTGTGCACCTGGCCCGGGGTGGCAAACGTGTCGCCGGCCGGGCGGATCGCCTCGTGGGCCTCCTGGGCGTTCTTGACCTTGCGGGTGTACTGCCGCGGCGACGGATGCAGGTACTCCTCGCCATAGAGCTGGCGGGCCTGATTACGCGCGGCATTGATGGCCGACCCCGACAGCGTCGTTGAGTCGGTACGCATGTAAGTGATGTAGCCGTTCTCGTAGAGCCGCTGCGCGATGCTCATCGTGCGCTCCGAGGAGAACCGCAGCTTGCGGCCCGCCTCCTGCTGCAGCGTCGAGGTCATGAACGGCGGGTACGGCCGCCGCGTGTAGGGCTTCTGCTCGACCGACGACACCGCCAGTTGCGCGCCGCGCAACCCGCCGGCCAGCGTCCGGGCGTTGCCTTCGTCGAGGACAAGCACCTCGTCGGGCTTGCGCACCTGTCCGAGCGAGTCGAAATCGCGTCCGGTGGCCACCCGCCGTCCGTCGACGGAGTTCAGCTTCGCGGTGAAGGTGGGCGGTGACGCCTGCGAGTCGGAGACGCTGGCGTCCAGTTCGGCCGTGACGTCCCAGTACCCGGCGCTGCGGAACGCCATCCGCTCGCGTTCGCGCTGGACGATGATGCGGGTCGCGACCGACTGCACCCGTCCCGCCGACAGCTTCGGCGCGACCTTCTTCCACAGCACGGGGCTGACCTCGTAGCCGTAGAGGCGGTCGAGGATGCGCCGCGTCTCCTGGGCGTCGACCAGGTCGTTGTCCAGGTCACGAGGATCCTGGGCGGCGGCCCGGATCGCCGATTCGGTGATCTCGTGGAACACCATCCGCTTGACCGGGATGCGGGGCTTCAGCGTCTCCAGCAGATGCCAGGCGATGGCCTCGCCCTCGCGGTCGCCGTCGGTCGCCAGATAGAGCTCGTCGACGTCCTTGAGCAGGCCTTTGAGCTCGGTGACGGTGGACTTCTTGTCCGGGCTGATGATGTAGAGCGGCTCGAAATCGGCGTCGACGTTGACCCCGAGGCGGGCCCATGGTTCCGACTTGAACTTGGCGGGAATGTCGGCGGCCGCCCTCGGCAGATCGCGGATGTGCCCGCGCGACGACTCGACGATGTAGTTCGAGCCCAGGAAACTGGCTATTTTGCGCGCCTTGGTCGGCGACTCGACTATGACGAGTCGCCGCACGCTCCCGCTGCGGCCGCTGCCGCGGTCCTCGTCAGCCAACTTTGCCTACGCTCCACTTCTCTGCTGCCCAACGGTCCCGGATGACGTGTTTGCCGTCGATCCCACCCGTTGGCAACTGCCAATTTCGCACCCCAAGCGGGCCGACGCAAACCGACCCCCCGCCACCGCGCCCTCAAGTGCGAGGCCACTGCGAGAACGCCTCGACGTCCCCCGGAGGTTCCCCCACGTTCTCTACCAGGCGTGATAGCCGTCTGCGGCCGCTAATCCGCAATGCCGGCCGGGAGCCACGGGTACCGATAAGTGTGGGGGCTATCCCAACACGCATCAGCGCCGAGGCGAGCGGCGAATGGGTGTCCGGGGCGTGCGGATCCAGGCCGAGCAGGTACCGATCGGCTTCGGGGCTGCCGGCGGCCAGCGTCCATGCGCGCAGTTCCCGCGGGCCGGGCAGCCAGTGGGCCGGCACCGTCTTGACGGCCCCGCGGGTCCAGTCCCGGGCAATGGGCACGAGCCGCGGGTCCACGCTGGTGCGGACCAGCGGGGTTCTCTCCTCCGTGCGGGCAATCTCGGGCTGCAGGCCGGCCTCGACGATCATTTCGGCAAGGGCCTCGGCACGCCACGGCCGATCCACCACCACCGACAGCCGCGCCCCCAGGTCGCCGTCGCTGCCGACCAGCATCACCTGACCCGGGGCGGCGAGAATCCCGGTCAGGTCGGCGATCGCCGGGGGCACCGACTCTGCCGAGAAGAACGACAGCTGGCTCACAAAATTGACAGTAGGCCAGCGGCGCACCCGGGCGCTGCCGCCGGGCCGCCCGCAAAACGAAAACGCCCCCGCCGCGTCCGTAATTGGACTTGGCGGGGGGTTTCGTCAGGCTGGATCGCTCAGACGGCGCGAACGCCCGTGGCCTGCGGGCCCTTGGGGCTCTGGCCTACCTCGAACTCGACCTTCTGATTCTCTTCCAGGGTGCGGAAGCCGGATCCCTGAATTTCCGTGTAGTGGACGAACACGTCGGCGGACCCGTCCTCGGGGGCGATGAAGCCGAATCCCTTCTCCGCGTTGAACCACTTCACAGTTCCCTGTGGCATCTTTCGTACTTTCCTTCTCTTCTTACCGGGTGCGGTTCACCGACTTCCGGTGTACCGGGCCCGTTCCGACCGCCATACCTTCGTGGAGTCGTCGGAACTTGACCCGACCTACAACCCTCGCAGGAACCGCGATCGCAACGTCGATCCTGCGGGTGCGAATACACGAACACAGAAGCTGCGACCGCCATCAGTCAATCATGTTCTCCGCTGTAGCGACAGCCTCGGCAGAATCAAGTGGCGAACAATTCACCCACGAGCCGGCGCGCGGCGCCGCCCACGGGTTTCAGGAGGGCATGCGATGTCGGACTTCGGCCGCCAGCTGCTCTCCTGTGCCCTGGAGGGCACCGAACCCGGCGAAGACCCGTTGCGCCACGTCGCGGACCTGCCGGCGCGGCAGGGCAGATCGCTGGGCTGGCCACACTGGGCCGATCCAGATGTGGTGGCAGCGTTCGTTGATCGCGGGATCGCCGCGCCGTGGTCGCATCAACTCGTCGCGGCGAATCTGGCTCACGACGGTCGCCACGTGGTGCTGAGCACCGGTACAGCGTCGGGAAAGTCGTTGGCCTACCAGCTGCCGATTCTGGCTTCATTGGCGGCCGATCCGCGGGCAAGGGCGCTGTATCTGTCGCCGACGAAGGCGCTTGGCCACGATCAACTGCGGACCGCGCAGGACCTCACCGACGCCGTCGGCCGGTGTCGCGATGTCGCGCCCAGCTCGTATGACGGCGACAGTCCGGGCGAGGTGCGCCGATTCGCCCGCGAGCGGTCGCGCTGGATCTTCTCCAACCCGGACATGATTCACCTGTCGCTGCTGCGCAACCACGCCCGATGGGCGGTGTTCCTGCGTAACCTGCGCTTCGTCGTCGTCGACGAATGCCATTACTACCGCGGGGTCTTCGGCTCGAACGTGGCGATGGTGCTGCGTCGGTTGTTGCGGCTGTGCACACGGTATTCGGCCACAGCCTCGATGCCGACGGTGATCTTCGCGAGCGCGACCACGGCGGCGCCGGCGGCCACCGCCTCCGAGCTGATCGGCCAGACCGTTCATGAAGTGACCGAGGACGGCTCACCGCAGGGCGCACGAACGGTGGCGCTGTGGGAACCAGCACTGCGGACGGATCTCGTCGGTGAAAACGGCGCTCCGGTGCGGCGTTCCGCCGGAGCCGAGGCGGCCAGGGTGATGGCCGACCTGATCGCCGAAGGCGCGCACACGTTGACGTTCGTCCGGTCGCGGCGCGGCGCGGAACTCACCGCGCTCGGCGCCCGCGCGCGCCTGGCCGACATCGCGCCCGAGCTGGCCGAGCGGGTCGCGTCATACCGCGCGGGCTATCTGGCCGAGGACCGCAGGGAATTGGAACGCGCCCTGGCCGAGGGCGAACTTCGGGGACTGGCCGCCACCAACGCCCTGGAACTGGGGGTCGATATCGCCGGTTTGGACGCGGTGGTGCTCGCCGGGTTCCCCGGCACCGTGACGTCGTTCTGGCAGCAGGCCGGCCGGTCGGGTCGCCGCGGGCAGGGTGCGTTGATCCTGCTGATCGCACGGGACGACCCGCTGGACACCTACCTCGTGCATCACCCGGCGGCGCTGCTGGACAAGCCGATCGAACGCGTGGTCATCGATCCCGCCAACCCGTATGTCCTTGGGCCGCAACTGCTCTGCGCGGCAACCGAACTGCCGCTCACCGATGCCGAAGTCCGGATGTGGAACGCCGAAGTGGTGGCCGACTCCCTCGTCGACGACGGGCTGCTGCGCCGGCGCGCCAGCGGCTACTTCCCCACCCCCGGCGTCGATCCGCACCCGGCGGTCGACATCCGGGGATCCTCCGGCGGGCAGATCGCGATCCTGGAAGCTGGGACGGGCCGACTGCTGGGCAGTGCCGGCGCCGGCCAAGCGCCCGCGTCTGTGCATCCGGGCGCGGTCTACCTGCATCAGGGCGACAGTTACGTCGTCGACTCGCTGGATTTCGAGGACGGCGTCGCCTTCGTGCATCCAGAAGATCCGGGGTACGCCACCTTCGCCCGCGAACTGACCGACATCGTCGTGAACGGCCCCGGTGAGCGCCACAGCCACGGCCCGGTCACCATTGGGCTGGTTCCGGTGTCGGTGACCAATCAGGTGATCGGCTATCTGCGCCGACGCCTGGACGGCGAGGTGATCGACTTCGTCGAACTCGACATGCCGACCCGCACGTTGGACACCACCGCCGTGATGTGCACCATCACACCGGAAGCGTTGCAGCGCAACGGTATCGATCCGCTACGGATCCCTGGAGCGCTGCATGCGGCCGAGCACGCGGCGATCGGGCTGCTGCCCCTGGTCGCCAGCTGCGACCGCGGCGATATCGGTGGGGTGTCGACGGCGGTCGGCCCGGTGGACGGATTGCCGACCATCTTCGTCTACGACGGGTATCCCGGCGGAGCCGGATTCGCCGACCGCGGCTTCCGCCAGATCGACACCTGGTGGGGCGCCACCGCGGCGGCCATCGAAGCCTGCGAATGCCCCCTTGGCTGCCCGTCGTGCGTGCAATCGCCGAAATGCGGCAGCGGCAACGACCCGCTCGACAAGATGGGTGCGGTTCGCGTGGTGCGTCTGGTGCTCGGCGAGCTGGCGGGTCACGTATCGTGAGCCGCCCGTGGTGACGACCGACCCCTCGACGGTCGACTCCCACGGAACTGGTTCGGGCACGCCGAACACACAGACAGTTGCAGCGAACGGTCGGACAACGCGATCCGTTCCCAATCCCGAAGGTCGGGCGCAGTCGAAAAGTACCTTGTCGCAGGGGTATGCGCAACATGAGAAAGGCCACAAAAGGCGCTTGAAGGTCCGAATATCAGCAAAAATGTACGGATTTCGTTGTCCGCGTCCACTGGGAGGCGGCTGTCGGATGACCGGTAAAATGCCGCCATGACCCACGACTGGCTGCTCGTGGAGACGCTGGGCAGCGAGCCCGCCGTGGTAGCAAAGGGTCGTCAAACCAAGAATTTGGTTCCAATCAGCACATATTTGCGACGAAATCCGCATTTGATGGCGATCCAGACGGCCATCGGCGAAACGGTGCACGGCGGGCAGGGCCTGAGCAGCCTCACGCCCAAGAACGACCGCGTAATCCGCACCGAAGTTGTGCAGATGTCCGACGGCCGCATCCACGGCGTGCACGTCTGGATCGGGCCGCCGGACGTGGAGCCCCCGGAGCGGCCCATACCCGGCCCGCTCAAGTGGGATCTCACCAGCGGCGTCGCCACCGATTCCCCGGAGTCGCTGTTCAACAGCGGCAAGGATCCCGAGACGGAAGCCACCCACCGCCGCGCGTTCGCCGACGACCTGCCGACGCGCGACCTCAATCCCACCGAGACCAAGGTGCTGTCGATGATGCTCAAGCCCGAGCCCGGCATGACGTTCTGCACCACTTGGGACGTCACCGATCACCGGGGCGAGCAGATCGCGGTCGGATTCGTGGCGCGGGTACTTCTGGAGAGTCAGGACAACGGAACCGAGCGGCTGATCGGCCGCGCGATGAACTGGCGCAGTGTGCAGGACGGCCCCGCGGTGCCGGGCGATTACCTGGCACAGCGAATTCTCGAGGGCCTGGCGCAACCCGGCGTGCATCGCGCGCTCGTCGATTTGGGCAACTGGACATTGTTGAAGTGGCTGGACGAGCCGTGCCCCTATTACGACTGGCGGGCCACCGAGGACGGCGATCCCGTCGTTCATCCGGCCGATGCGCACCACATGGTTTCGATGACACAAGAGTTCTCCGGCGGGCCGACCGCACGGGTGCTGCGGTTGCGGGCGAACGGCGGCGGCTTCACGCCGATACACGTGACGGTCAACCGGGTGGAGCTCGAGGAAAACACCTTCGCCGGACTGGTTTCGCTGCGCCTGCCCACCGAGGCGGAGTTGGCCGCCGCCGAGTTCGACGACGTCGACCACCCCGACGAAGCAGTCCCGGCCAAGAACCCGCGAAAACGCAAGCTGCGCAAGGCCAAAGCGACCAAGCCCTAGCCAGTGACATCGCCGGGCCCGGCGCGTGCCGAGGCGTGCGCAGAATCCGCGCCGGCGAGGGCGAGCGCGACCCTCGCGTCGACGGTGACAACGACGTCGAGCCCGTCCACCACGCACCCGGCGAGCACGGTGCGCATGGCATGGGCTACCGCCGACGCCCGGGCGCACGCCGCGTCGGCCCCGGCCGCCAGTCCGGCCGCGGCGGCCAGCGCGGCCAGGTCGGCCGCGGCCTGCGCCCGGTGACGGGCGATCACCGCTGAGCCGACGTAGCAGGCGCCGACCGTGATCGCCAGCAGCACAGCGATCATCGCGACGGCCACCAGGCTGGCCGAGCCCCGCTCAACGCACTCCCGGCTCGGCTGCTGCCACTGCTTCCGCCGCAACGGTGAGCCCCGGCAGAAGCACCGACCGCGCCGTGACCCTCGCGACCACCAGCGCACCGTCGCGCCGCAGTTGCAGCGCCGCGCTGTGCGGAGCGATGCGATGAGCGGCATCGGATGCGGAACCGTCGTCGCCGCGGGCCGCCAGCCGGGCGGCCTCCCTTGCGGCGTCGACACAGCGCACCTGCATCGACACCGCGGTGAGCCCGGCCACGCACAGCACCAGCACGACAACAAGGGCCGCGATGGCGAACGCAGCCTCGACGGTGACGGCGCCGGCATCGTCGGTCAGACGTTGGTGTTGAGCGCCCGGCTGATGATGTTGGTCAGCGCGCCCACGATCGAGTCGCCGGTGACCACGGTGTACAGGATGGCACCGAACGCGGCCGCGGCGATGGTCCCGATCGCGTATTCGACCGTGGACATTCCGGCATCGTCGACGACCACCAACGTCATTCGAGCCCGCACCGCTCGAATCATGTTTGCCACCATCATGTTTCCTCCCCATGTTCCCTCCAGGGTCCGCGGACCGTCCGCGAAGCAGCTGCCATGGTCACACCAGGCCCGACCTCAGCACGTCACCGGCCAGCCCGGCGATGACCGGGACGATGCCCAGGCACACAAACGCCGGCAGGTAGCACAGCCCGAGCGGCCCGGCGATCAGCACCGCCGCCCGCTCGGCGGCCGCGCTCGCCGTGTCGGCCGCATCGTGGCGGGATTGTGTGGCCAACTCGGCAACGCCCTGTGCCAGTGCGGTGCCCGACGAGGCCGATCGGCGAGCCAGCCGCAGCAGGGCTTCACCGTGGACGTCAAGTGGCAGAGTGGGATTCGACCACGCGGTCGCCGGATCGGCGCCCAGTGCCAGCAGGTCGGCGGCGCGGGTGAGAACTCGCGCGAGCGGCGGCGGTGCCGATGGCGCGGTCGCGGAGGCGGCGGTCGACACCGCCATTCCCGAGGTCAGGCAGGCCGCCAGCACATCGAGACACGACGCGGTTGCCAACGGATCGCCGGGGCGCACCGCGCGAACGGCCCGCGCCGCCGGGGTCAGGAGGCCGGCCCGGATCCGTACCCGGGCGGGGTCGGCGCCGGCAATCAGAGCTGCGGCCAAAAGCAAAGCGGCCCAGCTCATATCAGTACCCGTCCGGTGATGCGGTCAGACCACCAAAGACCGCAGCAGTTCAGCGTGACGCCGATCAACAGCAGCCATCCACCAAGGCCTCCAGACAGCAGAAGGCGCAGTGGGTCGGCACCGATCAATTGGCCAAGACCGACGCCGAGCATGGGCAGTCCGGCCAGCACGGCGGCCGTCGCTCGGGCACCGGCCAGGCCGGCATCGACGCGAGCCGAGAACCGTTCGCGCTCAACGATGTCGCGCTGCGTGGTGTGCATCACCGAGGCGATCGGCAGACCATGGGTCGAAGCCAGCTGCCAGGTCACCGCGAGGCGCTCCCAGTGCGCCGGCAGCGGTGAGCCCGCTGCGACGCTGCGCAGACCCGACGCCACGTCGGCGCCCAGCCGTGCCCGCGAGGCCACCGCCCGCAGGTCAGCGGCGACCGCCCCGTCCACCTCGGCCGCCGCCATGTCGAACGCCGCCACCGGGTGCGCGCCGATCCGCAGCTCTGAAACCAGCACATCGAGCGCACCCTGCAGGGCGGCGGACTCCTCGGTTCGCCTGAGGTGCCGGACGCGTCGGCGCCACCGCACCGCGAGGGTCACCACGACGAACCCGCCCGCCGCCACCGCGGTGGGTGGAACGAAGAGCGGCAGCGCCACGGCGCCCGCCACGCAGGCGGCCATCGTGAAGCCGCGCCGGGCGGGCGCGGCGGGTCGCTGCGCTTCGATCCGGTGCCGTGTCGAGGACGGCGCAACCAGCAGCGCCAGCGCCAAGGCGAGCGCCGCGCCGGTCATGATCGCATCCTGTCCCGAACGAGACGGCTCAGATGGTCGGCACCACAATCGAATCCGCTGTCGGCGTGCCAGACGCTGGCCACCTGCACACGGCCGTCCCCACCGGGCTGCAACACTGCGATCTCGCTGAGCCGGCGGCGGCCGTCGCGGTCGCGACCGAGGTGCAACAGCACCTGCACCGCGGCGGCGAGTTGGCTGTGCAGCGCTGCACGGTCGAGGCCGCCCAGCGCCGCCAGCGCCTCCAGCCGGGCGGGCACCTCGGCAGGATTGTTGGCGTGCACCGTGCCCGCGCCGCCGTCGTGACCGGTATTGAGCGCGGCCAGCAGGTCGACCACCTCGGCACCACGGACCTCGCCGATCACGATGCGGTCCGGGCGCATCCGCAGCGCCTGCTTCACCAGGTCGCGCACCGTCACCTCGCCGACGCCTTCCACATTGGCGCAGCGCGCCACCAGTTTCACCAGGTGCGGGTGTCGAGGCGCCAGTTCGGCGGCGTCCTCCACGCATACGATGCGCTCGTCGGCGTCGACGGCACCCAGCGCCGCGGCCAGCAGCGTGGTCTTTCCGGCGCCGGTGCCGCCGGACACCAGGAATGCCAGCCGGGCCCCGATGATCTCGCGGAGCAGGCCGGCGGCCTCGGGCGCGATGGTGGCGGTCCGGGTCAGCGCGTCCAGGTCCTGAGTCGCCGGTCGCAGCACCCGAAGCGACAGGCATGTTCCGCCGGGCGCGACGGGCGGCAGCACGGCGTGCAGCCGGACGCTGAAACCGCCGGTGCCCACACCGGTCAGCTGTCCGTCGACCCAGGGTTGCGCCTCGTCGAGGCGCCGTCCGGCGTTGAGCGCCAACCGCTGCGCCAGCCGTCGCACGGCTGCTTCGTCGGCGAACCGGATCATGCTGCGGCACAACCCGTTTCCGTCGTCCACCCACACCGCGTCGGGTGCCGTTACCAGAACGTCGGTGGTGCCGTCGGCGCACAGCAGCGGCTCGAGAATCCCGGCACCGGTCAGCTCCGTCTGTAACACCCGCAGATTGCTCAGCACCTCGGTGTCGCCGAGCACCCCGCCGGATTCGGCGCGGATCGCGGCGGCCACGACGTTGGGACGCAGCGGCGCCGATTCGGCGGCAAGCCGTTCACGGACCCGATCGATCAGTGATGCACTCATGCCGCATCCACCGCCGGGTGCTGCTGAAGCACCGTCAACACCCGCCGCGCCGCAGACGCCAGCGGCGATCGGCGGTGCAGTCGCAGCCCGCGACGCTCCAACGAGTTCACCAGTCCCGGTTGTGGTCGCATTGCCGCCAGCAGCGGCAGCCCGACGATGCGAGCGACCTCCGCCGAGCGCAACCCGCCCGGCGCGGGTCCGCGCACGACCACGCCGACATTCGGGTTGACCGCCGACACCCACGGGGCAATGGCCGCCGCGGCGGCGCACGAGCGCACATCGGCCGGGGTCATCACTACCACGAGATCGGCGGCATCCAGTGCCGTCTCGGTTGCCGGAGTGGACCGCCGCGGCACGTCGCAGATCACCGTCGCGCCGCCGCGGCGACCCGCGTCGATCACGGCGCCCAGGGGTGCGGCGTCGATATCACACCCGGCGCGGCTGCCCGACAGCACACTGATTCCGCGGTAGCGCGGTAGCGCCTCTCGCAGCGAAGCATGGTTCAGCCGACCGCCCTGCAACGCCAGGTCGGGCCAGCGGAGACCGGGCACGGCCTCGGTACCCAGCGCCAGGTCGATGCCGCCGCCCCACGGGTCGGCATCGATCAGCAGGGCGTCGGTCGCGCTGTACGCCAATGCGGTCGCGAACAGCGACGCGCCGGCCCCGCCACGACCCGCGATCACCGCGGCCACCGCCCCGCGGCGGCCGTCCTCACGGGAGGATTCCACGGCGTCGGACAGTTCGGCGACAAGGTCGCGGTCCTGCGCCGGCAGCGTCATGACGTGCTGAGCGCCAACCGATATCGCGGCTTCCCATTCGGCGGCCTCGGGTTGGGTGCGGCTGACCAAGACGACCCGTCCGCGGCGGGGCAGCGCACGCTCGGCGCAGCGCCGGGCGCCCTGCGCATCGAGCAATACCGCCACCGCGCCGGTCCACACCTTGCGGCTGGACGGTTCGGCGGCATGAACGACCGGCACACCGGCTGCCGCCGCGATGCGGTCCACGTCGTCGCGCAGCGTGGGGCTGACCAGCGCCAGCACCCCATTCGATACGGTCATCACCCCACCCTGCGGGCGGGCGGCGACATGGCGCCATCGCCGCGGCGGCGACTGTGGATGAAGCCGCATCTGTGGACAACCTCGGCGGCGAAAACGGCGTTCCGCAACCACTGGCGGACACGCCGCCTATCCGGATTGCGAAAGGGCCAGAAAAGGGACGACCCCCGCCAGGGGGGGAGGAGGCGGAGGTCGTCGTGTATCAGCCCCGGGGGGTCGGGCTGATGCACACCCGGCATAAGCCGAGTAATGCTCACTATACACATGGTATGGCGGAAGGGTGCAAGTGCTGCTTGCCTGATCAAGCGGCCGACAGCAATGCAGAATCGCAGGCCCGGAACGTGTCGTGGCCTGCCATTTTGCACACGCCGCCGGATGGCGACACGCGTCAGGCCCTATGCTGGGCGCTGTGACGGCATCCGATCCGGCGGCGGGGCAGTCGATCGCACCGCAGACCGAACCGGCTAC
Source organism: uncultured Actinomycetota bacterium (assembly GCA_963799495.1). Taxonomy (GTDB): domain Bacteria; phylum Actinomycetota; class Actinomycetes; order Mycobacteriales; family Mycobacteriaceae; genus Mycobacterium. The sequence goes on along the minus strand of CAWCXH010000020.1, from coordinate 36,340 downwards.
CGGTCGCCCGGTGCGTACCGCCGCGTTCTTCGATCTTGATAAAACGGTGATCGCGAAGTCGAGCACACTGGCTTTCAGCAAACCTTTCTTCGATCAAGGGTTGATCAATCGGCGGGCGGTGCTCAAGTCCACCTACGCGCAGTTCTTCTTCCTGATGTCGGGCGCCGACCACGACCAGATGGACCGGATGCGTTCCTACGTGACGAACATGTGCGCGGGGTGGGACGTCGAGCAGGTGAAGTCGATCGTCGGCGAGACACTGCACGACATCGTCGACCCCCTGGTGTTCGCCGAGGCCGCCAACCTGATCGCCGACCACAAGCTGTGCGGCCGCGACGTGGTCATCGTCTCGGCATCCGGCGAGGAGATCGTCGCCCCCATCGCGCGGGCGCTGGGCGCCACCCACGCCATGGCCACCCGGATGGTCGTCGAGGACGGCAAGTACACCGGCGACGTGGCGTTCTATTGCTTCGGCGAGGGCAAGGTCGAGGCCATTCGTCAACTGGCCGCCCGCGAGGGATACGCCCTCGAGCACTGCTACGCATACTCCGACTCGATCACCGACCTGCCGATGCTGGAGGCCGTCGGCCATCCGGCCGTGGTCAATCCGGACCGCGCCCTGCGCAAAGAGTCCGCCGCGCGCGGCTGGCCGGTGCTGACGTTCTCCCGGCCGGTGTCGCTGCGCGACCGCATCCCGGCGCCGTCCGGCGCCGCCGTCGCCACCACCGCGGCCGTCGGCGTGAGCGCCCTGGCCGCCGGCGCCCTGACGTACTCGTTGCTGCGCCGTTTCGCTTTCTGAAAGCTACTTCGTGTAGTAGCCAGCACCGGGCCATAACGATCCGGCGTCGCCCCGGAATTGGCCCTTGATGTGACAGTAGTCACGGAGTACAAAGGAACCACGGAGCCTGGCGAGGCCAAGGTCGACTCGGAAGAGAAGGATCGATCTCCCGAAGCCCGGCTACCCAGCACGGATCCCGGCACCCACGCGGAGCACAAGCCGCGATAAAGGCAGAAGTGTTGCGGGTCTGCGTAATTGGGAAGAGCGGACGGCTACGAAGGCCCTTTGGGTAGGGCGAAAAGCCGAAGCGCATCGCAAGGACGCCGAGGCCACCCACGCAACCAACCAATGCACGCTTGGTAACCGGAGTCCGTGCTAGCGGGCGACGAGCCGAATCAGTTCGGAACGTCGCCCGCTTTGCGTTGCTGGTCGGGTGATGACGACGCCGCCGCTGCGATGGAAAGCGCCTCGCGGGCGCCGGCGTGCAGGGCGCGCGAACTCAGCACCAACCACGCCGCGAGACCGTCGGGTGTGCCCGACGCGAAACCGCGTGCCGCGGTGCGGTAGTCACCGGAATGTCGCATCCAGAACACCTCCGGAACGCCGAGACCGTGCGGGTCGAGACCGCTGGCGATCGTCACCAACCGCGAAACCGCACGGGCCACCACCCCGTCGGCGGTGCCGAACGGCGCCAGCGTCAGCAGCTCCCCATGGACGACCGCGGCAAGCACCGGCGCGGGTACCCGCGTCGCGCCCGTGACGATCTCGGCCAGCAGCTCGAGCCGTCGTCCGATGTCGGCATCGCCCCGGGGACGTCCCAGCCGGGTCTCATCGGCCAGGTCGGCGGCCGCCAGCGCATGCAACCGCGCGAGCGCCTGCAGCGGGGCCCGCTGCCAGACGCCGACCAGCGCCGTCTCCCCGCCCTCCAGCGCCTGCGACACCCGCAGCGCGCCGGCCAGCACCGGGTCGGGCTCGCCGGTCTCGGAAAGTTGCAGTGAGCCGCCGTCCAGCACCGCCGACGCCCTGGCCGCCCGCAGCGCGGTCTCCGCGGCGGTCATCGGCCATCCACGCAGGTTTGTGCGGTGCCGGTGCGCCCGCCCCAACGCCTCGCCGGCCGCCTCGCCGGCCTCCGCCACGCCGGGCAGGTCGGCCAGCGGGGCCAGCGGGTCGGTCACGGCTGCCTACGCTAGCGCGACCGGAGTGACTTCTCTGACGGCTGGAAGTCTCACGCGGCTTGTGCGTGAAGGGCGAGCAACGCGACTGCCACGATCGCGACGGCGACGCGCATCCGACGCGAGCCGACCCCCTCGACCGTTGGGCCCCTCTCCAGTTGCCAACGTCGATGCAACGTTTAGGTGACTACGCTCACACATATGTCTGACACGCACACCGAAGTTCCGACAGCATATCCGCCGTCCGACGAGTTCGCCGCGCAGGCCAACGCAACCGCTGACCTGTACCGCGAGGCCGAGAAGGACTTGCCGGGGTTCTGGGCAGCCCAGGCCAACCGGCTGTCCTGGGCCACGCCGTTCACCGAGGTGTTGGACTGGTCGGAGGCGCCGTTCGCCAAGTGGTTCGTCGGCGGGAAGTTGAACGTGGCCTACAACTGTGTCGATCGCCACGTCGAGGCCGGAAACGGCGACCGGGTGGCGATCCGCTGGGAGGGCGAACCGGTCGGCGACAGCCGCACCCTGACCTACTCCGACCTGTTGGCCGAGGTTTGCAAGGCCGCCAACGCGTTGACCGACCTCGGTCTGGTGGCCGGCGATCGGGTGGCTATCTATATGCCGATGGTGCCCGAGGCCATCGTGGCGATGCTGGCCTGCGCGCGGCTGGGCATCATGCACAGCGTCGTCTTCGCGGGGTTCTCGGCGTCGGCGCTGAAGGCCCGCGTCGAGGACGCCGAGGCCAAACTGGTCATCACCACCGACGGGCAGTTCCGGCGCGGCAAGGCGGTGTCCCTGAAGGAGTCCGTCGACGAGGCGGTCGAGGGGCAGAAGTCCGTCGAGCAAGTGCTGGTGGTTCGGCGCACCGGCATGGACACGCCGTGGACCGACGGCCGCGACCTGTGGTGGCACGAAACCGTCGACAACGCCTCACCCGAACACACCCCGGAGGCGTTCGACGCCGAGCATCCGCTGTTCTTGCTCTACACCTCTGGCACCACCGGCAAGCCCAAGGGCATCATGCACACCTCCGGCGGATTCCTGACCCAGGCGTCGTACACGCATTACAACGTGTTCGACGTCAAACCCGAGAGCGACGTGTTCTGGTGCACCGCCGATATCGGCTGGGTGACCGGGCACACCTACATCGTGTACGGCCCGCTGTCCAACGGCGTCACCCAGGTCGTCTACGAGGGCACACCGGCCTCGCCGAACGAGCACCGGCATTTCGAGGTGATCGAAAAGTACGGCGTCACAATCTATTACACCGCCCCGACACTGATCCGGACGTTCATGAAGTGGGGACGCACGCTGCCCGCCGCACACGACCTGTCCAGCCTGCGGCTGCTGGGCTCGGTGGGCGAGCCGATCAACCCCGAAGCGTGGCGCTGGTACCGGGAGTTCTTCGGCGCCGATCGGACCCCGATCGTGGACACCTGGTGGCAGACCGAGACCGGGGCGATCATGGTCTCCCCGCTGCCGGGGGTCACCGCAGCCAAGCCGGGCTCGGCGATGACACCGCTGCCCGGCATCTCCGCGAAGGTCGTCGACGACGACGGTAACGAGCTGCAACCCGGGGCCGACGAGGCCGAGCACGCCACCGGCTACCTGGTGCTGGACCGGCCGTGGCCGTCGATGCTGCGCGGCATCTGGGGTGATCCGGAACGGTTCAAGGAGACCTACTGGTCCCGGTTCGCCGAGCAGGGCTGGTATTTCGCCGGCGACGGCGCCCGCTACGACTCCGACGGCAACATCTGGGTGCTGGGCCGCATCGACGACGTGATGAACGTCTCCGGTCACCGGATCTCGACTGCCGAGGTGGAGTCCGCGCTCGTCGGCCACTCCGGCGTGGCGGAAGCGGCAGTGGTGGGCGCCACCGACGAGCACACCGGCCAGGCCATCTGCGCATTCGTCATCCTCAAGGAGAGCGCCCACGGCGGGGCGGCCAACATGATCGACGAACTGCGCACCGAAGTCGCGCGGGAGATCTCACCGATCGCCAAACCGCGCGAGATCCACGTCGTTCCGGAGCTGCCCAAGACCCGCAGCGGCAAGATCATGCGACGGCTGCTGCGTGATGTCGCCGAAGGCCGCGAACTCGGCGATACGTCAACCCTGTTGGATCCCAGCGTGTTCGAGGCGATCCGCGCCAGCAAGTAGGTCAGGCGCCCACCGGGACGAAGCCCGATCCCGGCCGGTTCTTCGCGGCGACGTCGCCGAGGACCGCGTTGATCGACATGGTCACCGCCGGCGTGTGCAGCGGGATGTATTTGATGATGCAGGTCGGCAGCTCCTCGGTGAACGCGCCGTGGATCATGCCGACCAGCCTGTTGTCGACGGTGACCGGCGCGCCGGAGTCGCCCGGCTGCCCACACACCTGGTTGACGATGGTGCCGGGCTCTTCGCCCGGGCCCCAGGTGACGCCGCACGAATACCCGGTGGTGCGGCCCAGCTTGCAGGCGATTTCGCCGAACGCCGGGTCCGGGCCGATGCCGTTGATCTGGAAACCCTTGATGTTGTTGACGGGCCTGACCTTGGCCGGGTCGAACTGGATCACCGCGTAGTCGAGGCCGTCGTTGCCGGCGACCATGGTGCCCACCACGCCGCTGGCCTCGGCCCCCTCGGCGCTCACCACCGCACCGGGTGCCCCGCAGTGCGCCGACGTGAAGCCAATCATGTTGCCGCGGTTGTCATTACCGATCGTCGTCAACGTGCAAAACGTGTCGCCGTTGACGACGATGCCCGAACCACCGCCCAAAATGACGGGTTCATCGGCGTGGGCCACCGCCACGTTCGGCGCCAACAGCGCGGCCAGGGCCGCCATCGCCGCCGCAGTAAACAGATTCCAGCGGCCGCCGGTCCTCAATGCCATCCCCCATCGACGTGCCCCGACCCGCGTAACCAGTGATCGTCAGTCTATCGTCGGCCGGGATCGTTTAGCCCGACGCCACGTGGCAACATGAATCCCAGCGAAATCGAAGTGGGAGGGAACCGTCTGTGAGCATTGGCGATCGCAGGAATGGCGTGCCGACCACCGTGACCTCGATACCGCTGGTTGATCCGCACGCCGTGAAGCCCGACCCGTCCATCGGCGAGCTGGTCAAGGACGCGACGACGCAGGTGTCCACGCTGGTGCGCGCCGAGGTCGAGCTGGCCCGTGCTGAGATCACCCGCGACGTCAAGAAGGGCCTCACCGGCAGCGTCTACTTCATCCTGGCGCTGGTGGTGCTGTTCTACTCCACGTTCTTTTTCTTCTTCTTCGTCGCCGAGCTGCTCGACACCTGGCTGTGGCGGTGGGTGGCGTTCCTCATCGTTTTCGGGATCATGGTCCTGGTCACCGCGGTGCTCGCGTTGTTCGGCTACCTCAAGGTGCGGCGCATCAAGGGACCGCAGCAGACCATCGAGTCGGTCAAGGAAACCCGCCAGGCGCTGACCCCCGGCCACGACAAGGCCGCCGACAAGGCGCTCACCTCGCCCTCCGGCGGGCAGGAGCGAAGCGACCGGGGGAAAGGCAACGGCAAAGCGACGAGCCCGGTGCCCGCCGATCCGTCCGGCTGGTAATGAAACCGCCCGACCCGTCGGTGACCCGCATCGACGGTCCGTGGCGCCATCTCGAGGTCCACGCCAACGGCATCCGGTTCCACGTCGTGGAAGCGCAGCCGATCGAAGCGCCAAGCACTCCCCTCACCGACCGGCCGCTGGTCATCCTGCTGCACGGATTCGGCTCGTTCTGGTGGTCCTGGCGACACCAACTGCGGGGACTGACCGGGGCCCGCGTCGTCGCTGTCGATCTGCGCGGCTACGGCGGCAGCGACAAGCCGCCCCGCGGCTATGACGGCTGGACGCTGGCCGGCGATACCGCCGGGCTGGTCCGCGCGTTGGGGCATTCGTCGGCGACGCTGGTGGGGCACGCCGACGGGGGTCTGGTCTGCTGGGCGACATCGGTTCTGCATCCGCGGGTGGTCCGCGCGATCGCCTTGGTCAGCTCGCCGCATCCCAGCGCGCTGCGCGCCTCGGCGCTGCGCAGACGCGATCAGAGCCTGGCACTGTTGCCGTGGATGCTGCGCTACCAGCTGCCGATCTGGCCGGAGCGCGCGCTGACCCGCCACAATGCCGAGGAGCTTGAACGGCTGGTACGGAGCAGGGCCAGCGGGAAATGGCAAGCCTGCGAGGACTTTTCCGAAACGATTCGACACATGCGGCTGGCCATTCAGATTCCGTCCGCGGCGCACTCGGCGTTGGAATACCAGCGGTGGGCGGTGCGCAGCCAGCTGCGCGGTGAGGGCCGCCGGTTCATGCGCTCGATGAAGCGCCCGCTCGCCGTCCCGGTGCTGCATCTGCGCGGCGACGCGGACCCCTACGTGCTGGCCGACCCGGTGTACCGGACCCAGCGTTACGCACCGCACGGCCGCTACGTATCCATCGCCGGCGCAGGGCATTTCGCTCACGAGGAAGCTCCGGTCGAGGTCAACGAACAGCTGTCCCGCTTCCTCGCGCAGGTATACGGGCCCCCGACAGTCACGTAATGCAGGTGCCGGTGGCCACCCGCTCGGTGTTACCGATCTTGGCCAGCTGACGCGAGACCTCGTCGCCGGTCAGTACGAACCCGGTGTCGGCGTCGTCGACGGCGGCGCCGAACACCACGCCCAACACCTTGCCGCTGCGGTTGATCATGGGACCGCCCGAATTCCCTTGCCGCACAGTCCCCCTGATCGTGTACACCTCGCGGGTGACGGTCGTGGTGCGGTAGATATCGGGCCCGTTGAGCTCAATGACCTCGCGGACCCGGGCCGGGGTGGCCACGAAGTCACCGCCGCCGGGATATCCCATCACCACCGCGTCGGTGCCCGTCGGGGCCGGCGTCTCGGCGAAGGCCAGCGGCGGTGACGGCAGGTCGGGCACGTCCAGGATGGAGATGTCCGCGTTGGGGTCGTATGAAACCACGCCCGCATCGTAGGTCTCGCCGTCCACCTCGACGGTGACGCTGTCGGAGCCGGCGACCACGTGCGCATTGGACATCACCCGATTCGGCGAAACCACGAAACCGCTGCCCTCCAAAACCTTTTGGCAGCCCGGCGCGACACCGCGGATCTTGACCACGCTGGACCGGGTCACGGCGACGACGGCGTCGCCGGCCAGCGCGGCGTCCGGGGCGTCCACGGGCAACTTCGGGGTGCCGTCGAACGGCTGCAGCACATCGGGCATGCCGGAGGTGTCCCACAGCGCCGACAGCCGATTCGGTACCGACCTCAGCCAGTCCGGCGCCACCTTGTCGACCTGCTCGACCACCTTGGAGCCCCGCACCGCGGCGGCGAGGTTGGGCTGATCGGACGACGTCAGGAGGTAGGCCAACAGCCACGCCGCCGCCAGCACCGCGACCAGCTGCAGGCCCACGCCGATCACCGAGTCGAAGAATCGCAGCGTGCGTCCGCGGATGGCGCCGCGCACCCCGCGGCCCAGCACCACGCCCGCGATCTCGCCGATCACCACCAGGGCGAGGATCAAGAACAGCGTGACGAACAGCTTGGTGCGCGCGCCGGCGATATGACTGACCACGTGCGGCGCCAGCAGCACGCCGGCGACCGCGCCCAGCACCACACCGACGAAGGCCAGCAACGAGCCCAACGCCCCGGAGTGCCATCCGGAGATGGCGGCGACGAAGGCGACGGCGAGGACGGCGAGATCAAGCCATTGCGACGATGTCATTGTTGGGCCTCACCGTAGCTGTCTTCGTGGCCGACGAGAGCCATTGCGTCATCGAGTTCGCGGACGTCGTCGGTGTTCCACGGTTGCGCCCAGCCGGCAACATCGAGGATCGCACTGATCACCTGGCCGGTGAAACCCCACACCAGCATCTCGTTGAGCAGGAACGCCGGGCCGGCGAACCGCTGGCTGAATGTCGTGCGGTACACCATGATCCGGTTCTCCGGGTTGACGAACGCGCGCACCGGGACCCGTGCCACGACGGCGGTCTCCGCTTTATTGACGACGGCCACCGGGCCGGGATCCGAGGAGTAGGCGAGCACCGGCACGACGTGGAAGCGGGATGGGGCGATGAACGTTCGCTCGAGGGTGGCCAGCGGATGCAGCCGGGTGGTGTCGATGCCGGTCTCTTCGTGGGCCTCGCGCAGCGCGGTGGACACCGGACCGGCGTCGCCGGGATCGGTCGCGCCGCCGGGGAACGCCGCCTGACCGGCGTGATGGCGCAGGGTCGACGCCCGCACGGTGACCAGTAGGTCGGCGTCGGGCGGCGGGCCGTCGGCCGACGCGTCCGGCGGTCCGGAGAACAGCACCAGCACCGCGGCGTCGCGAAGCGCGCCGGTCAGCGCGGCCTTGGCGTGGTGCGCCGTCACCACCGCAAGAACGTCGGCGGGCAGTCGTCGCCGGGCGGCGCGGGGCACGTGGTGAGCCTTGTCGACCAGCGGCTTGAGCCATGCCGGGGCAACCTCGGGGGTCAGCAGGTCGCGTTCGCCGCCCGAGCTCACCCCGGACCTCCTATCTGTGGGTCGACCGCCGCGGCGATCTCGTCGGCGCTGGCGAACGACCGTGGCAGGATTTCGGCAACGCTACCGTCCGGACGCAGTACCACCGTCGCGGGCATCACATTGGGCACGTTCAGCGCGGCGGCGACCAGCCGCCGACCGTCCTGCAGCGTAGGCAACCGCACGCCGAGCTCGGCCAGCCGCAGCAATGCGGCGGTCTCGTTCTCGTCCTGATGCACGGTCAGCACCGTCACGGCGGACCCGGCCCGCCGCTGGTACTCCGCCATCGCGGGCAGTTCGTCCGCACACGGCGCGCACCAATACGCCCACAGATTCAGCACAACCGCGCGCCCGCCCACGGCCCGTGCGACGTCGACGGCCGAGCCGTCACCCGCGCACTCCAGGGTGATGCCGCGCAGTTTCTCCGGACCCGGATCGGCGCCCGCGGGTGGGCACGGTTCGAGGTCGGCGCGGGCCCGCGGTCCGGCCAACGCCTCAGCGGTGTCGGCGTCGCGACGGTCGCGGCTCGAGGCCTGCCCGGTCGTCCCGGTTGGCGTGGCGTCGTCCGGTAACTGGGTGAACAGCGCCACCACCAGCGCCGCGACGACGAACAGCACCGCGACGGTCCAGCGGGTCGACGTGCTCATCGAACGTGATTTACAGCCCGGCCAGCGCGAGCAGGTGGTCGGTCTCTGGTCCTTTAACGAGCGCGGCCGCGGTCGGCGGGTCGGTGGGCCCGATGCCGAACGACGGGCAGTCCTTGGCCAGCACACAGACCCCGCACGCCGGGCGCCTGGCATGGCACACGCGGCGACCGTGGAAAATCACCCGGTGGCTCAGCAGCGTCCATTCGCTGCGCTCGATGAGCTCACCGACCGCGTGCTCGACCTTTACCGGATCCTGTTCGGCGGTCCAGCGCCAGCGCCGCACCAGGCGGCCGAAGTGGGTGTCGACGGTGATCCCGGGAATGTCGAACGCGTTGCCGAGGATGACGTTGGCCGTCTTGCGGCCGACGCCGGGCAGCGTCACCAGCTCCTCCATCGTGGCGGGCACTTCACCGTCGAAGCGCTCCACGAGTTCCCGCCCCAACCCGATCAGCGAGTTGGCCTTGTTGCGGTAGAACCCGGTCGGCCGGATCAGCTCTTCGAGTTCGGCGCGATCGGCCTGCGCGTAGTCAAGCGCGGTGCGGTAGCGCTTGAACAACGCAGGGGTGGTCACGTTGACCCGCTTGTCGGTGCTCTGCGCCGACAGGATGGTCGCCACCGTCAACTCCAACGGAGTGGTGAAGTCCAGCTCGCAGTACACATGCGGAAATGCTTGTGCCAGCGCACGATTCATACGTCGCGCCCGCCGAACCAGGCCGAGGTGGGTCTCGTCATCCCATTTCCGGGCGACCGCCCGCCGGGCGGGCTTTGGGCCAGTCGGCTTTTGGGCCGGGGACTCACGCACAGGCACGGATGCCAGCGTACTGACGGCGATGAGCGCTTGCGCGAAGAGCATCCAACCGGCGTCCGACTTCCAGGGGCGGACCGGTGACAATTCGTAATCCCGCTGAGACCTTCGCCGTGTTTACTTCACCCTTGTGTCGTGGTTGCTCGTGGCCTTCATACCTGCGTTGCTGATGCTGGCAACATTTGGGCTCGAGCGACTCGAATCGGGCCTCAGTCGCGACACCGTCACGGCCACCGACGTGGCCGAGTTTCTTCAGCAGGCCGAGGCCGACGATGTGAACACGCTGGCGCGAGACGGCATGACGCAGGCCCTTGAGTGCCTGCATCGCCGTCACCACGACAGCGATGCCACGATCTCAGCGCCCAGCGCCAGCACCGATACGCCGGGTTTGCCAACGCGGATATACCACCATCACCCGTCCAATCCGCAGTTTCAGCCGACTCGACATGCCAATCGTGTGTAGCGTGGGCTGGTCACGAAATGGCGTACCTCTAGACTGATCTCGCTAACCAGTAAGAGGTCGGCTTGCGCGTGTCATATCACCCACCAGCTTAAGAGGGGCAACGTGGACGAGATCCTGGCGAGGGCCGGAATCTTCCAGGGAGTCGAACCCAGCGCCGTATCCGCGCTGACCAAGCAATTGCAGCCCGTCGACTTCCCGCGCGGTCACACTGTGTTCGCCGAGGGAGAGCCCGGCGACCGGCTCTACATCATCATTACCGGGAAGGTGAAGATCGGCCGCCGCTCACCGGACGGCCGTGAGAACCTGCTCACCATCATGGGCCCGTCGGACATGTTCGGCGAACTGTCGATCTTCGACCCCGGCCCGCGGACGTCGAGCGCCACCACGATCACCGAGGTGCGGGCGGTATCGATGGACCGCGAGGCGCTGCGCGCCTGGATCGCCGACCGGCCGGAGATCGCCGAGCAACTGCTGCGGGTGCTGGCCCGCCGGCTGCGCCGCACCAACAACAACCTGGCCGACCTGATCTTCACCGACGTGCCCGGCCGGGTGGCCAAGCAGCTGCTGCAGCTGGCCCAGCGCTTCGGCACCCAGGAGGGTGGCGCGCTGCGGGTGACACACGACCTGACGCAGGAGGAGATCGCCCAGCTGGTCGGGGCGTCGCGGGAGACGGTGAACAAGGCGCTCGCCGATTTCGCCCACCGCGGCTGGATTCGGCTGGAGGGCAAGAGCGTGCTGATCTCCGACTCCGAGCGGCTGGCCCGCCGCGCGAGGTAGCTAGCCCACATCCCGCCGAGATCGACGCATTGGCGGCTTCTTCTCGCACTTTTGCGCCGAATCGTACGTTTGGGCGTCAAGTGGGGCGTAGGTAGTCCAGCTGCGCCTGCACCGACCATTCCGCGGCGTCCCAAAGCTTTTCGTCGACGTCGGTGTAGACGTGTTCGACGATCTGCCGCGTGGTGGCCTCGTCGCCCAGCGCCCGCAGCGCATCGCGCACCTGATCGAGGCGCTCCTGTCGGTGCGCCAGATACATGGCCGTCACCGCCTCGAGGTCGTCGAGATCGGGGCCGTGCCCGGGCAACACCGCGCGGCGGCCCAGGCCGTGCAGCCGCTGCAGCGAATCCAGATAGTCGCCGAGGCTGCCGTCCTCGTTGTCGATGACGGTGGTGCCGCGGCCCAGTACGGTGTCGGCGGTCAGCACGGCGTCGTCGAGCACAAACGACAACGAGTCGGCGGTGTGTCCCGGGGTGGCCATCACCGTGATGCGCAGGCCCGCGGCTTCGATTACCTCGCCGTCGGTCAACGGACTGCCCATGCCGCGCAGAAACCCGCTACCCACCGCCCGCACCGGCGCCCCGGTCAACTCGACGATCTTGTCGATGCCGCCCGTGTGGTCCTCATGCTTGTGGCTGATCAGCACCAGCACGATCGTGCCCGATTCGGCGACGCGGACGATGTGCTCGTCGTCGTCGGGCCCGGGGTCGACGATCACCACCTGGTCGCTGTGGGGCGCGCGCAGCACCCAGGTGTTGGTGCCGTCCAGCGTCATCAGCCCGGGGTTGTTGCACAGCAGCACCGACGCGGATTCGGTCACCGGCCGCAGCAGGCCGTAGGCCGGATGTTCCAGCCCGCCGGACGAACTCACGTCACTTCGACGATCAGCTCGACCTCGACGGGCGCGTCCAGCGGCAGTTCGGACACTCCGACCGCGGAACGGGCGTGCGAGCCAGCCTGGCCGAAAACCTCACCGAACAGCTCGGAGGCGCCGTTGACGATGCCTGGCTGGCCGTGGAATCCCGGCGCGGATGCCACGAACCCGACGACCTTGACCACCCGGGTGACCGAGTCGATGCCGACCAGCGAATGCACCGCGGCCAATGCGTTGAGGGCGCAGATGCGGGCCAGGCCCTTGCCCACCTCCGGGGTCACCTCGGCGCCGACCTTGCCGGTGGCGCTGAGCTCGCCCGCCACCATCGGCAGCTGGCCGGCCGTGTACACCAGGTTCCCGGTGCGCACCGCGGGCACATAGGCCGCCAGCGGCGCGACCACCTCCGGCAGCTCGATGCCCAGCTCGGCGAGCCGCTCCGACGTACTCATTTGGGTCGTTTCAGATAGGCGACGTGCTGCTCACCGGTCGGCCCGGGAAGCACCGACACCAGTTCCCAACCGTCTTCGCCCCACTGGTCGAGGATCTGTTTGGTCGCGTGCGTCAGCAGCGGGACGGTGGCGTACTCCCATCGGGTCGGTTCGCTCATGGGTTCACCTTATCGGTGACGCCACACCCCTTGGCTAGCATGCAGTGGTGGCTTCCACACCGAAGGGCCCTAAACCTGTCGGCTGGCCGTCCCGCCTGACCAAGGCGCGTCTGCACTTCGTCACCGGCAAGGGCGGTACCGGCAAGTCGACGATCGCCGCTTCGCTGGCGCTGGCGCTGGCCGCCGGTGGCCGCAAGGTGTTGCTGGTCGAAGTCGAAGGACGCCAGGGCATTGCGCAGCTGTTTGACGTGCCGCCGCTGCCCTACCAGGAAGTGAAGATCGCCACCGCCGACGGCGGTGGTCAGGTCAACGCGCTGGCCATCGAGATCGAGGCGGCGTTCCTGGAGTACCTCGACATGTTCTACAACCTGGGCCTGGCCGGGCGGGCGATGCGGCGCATCGGTGCCGTCGAGTTCGCGACCACGATCGCGCCGGGCCTGCGCGACGTGCTGCTCACCGGCAAGATCAAGGAAATCGTGGTGCGCGGCGACAAGGGCAAGCAGAACAGTTACGACGCGGTGGTGGTGGACTCGCCGCCCACGGGGCGCATCGCGAGGTTCCTCGACGTCACCCAGGCCGTGTCGGAGCTGGCTAAGGGCGGGCCGGTGCACTCACAGGCCGACGGCGTGGTGAAGCTGCTGCACTCCGATCAGACCGCCATCCACCTGGTGACCCTGCTCGAGGCGCTGCCGATGCAGGAAACGATCGAGGCCATCGAGGAGCTGACCGAGTTGGGTCTGCCGATCGGCAGCGTGATCATCAACCGCAACATCCCGGCGTATCTGGGTTCCGACGATCTGGCCAAGGCCGCCGAGGGTGACATCGACGCCGACGCCGTGCGGGCCGGGCTGACAGAGGCCGGAATCAAGTTGTCCGACACCGACTTTGCCGGACTGCTCACCGAGGCGATTCAGCATGCGACCCGGATCGCCGCACGGGCGGAGAGCGCCGAGCAACTCGACGAGATCGAGGTACCCCGGCTGGAACTGCCGGCCCTGCCCGACGGGGTCGACCTCGGCAGCCTTTACGAGCTCGCCGAAGAGCTTGAACGACAGGGAGTCCGATGAGCTGCGGGCACCTCCCGCTTGCGGGGGAGCGCGAAGAGGACAAATTGGGGACGAGTCGATGAGCACCACCCCACCCGTCCTGGACATGGCCGCGATCCTGGCCGACACCTCCAACCGTGTCGTGGTGTGCTGCGGCGCCGGCGGTGTCGGCAAGACCACCACCGCCGCGGCAATGGCGTTGCGCGCCGCGGAATACGGCCGCACCGTCGTCGTGCTGACCATCGACCCGGCCCGCCGGCTCGCCCAGGCGCTGGGCATCAAGGATCTCGGCAACTCGCCGCAGCGGGTCCCGGTGGCGCCGGAGGTCTCCGGCGAACTGCACGCGATGATGCTCGACATGCGCCGTACGTTCGACGAGATGGTGGTCCAGTACTCCGGACCCGAACGCGCACAAGCGATTCTGGACAACCAGTTCTATCAGACGGTGGCCACCTCGCTGGCGGGCACACAGGAGTACATGGCGATGGAGAAGCTGGGACAGCTTCTGGCGCAGGACAAGTGGGATCTGGTCGTCGTCGACACCCCGCCGTCACGCAATGCGCTGGACTTCCTGGACGCCCCGAAACGGTTGGGCAGCTTCATGGACAGCCGGTTGTGGAAGTTGCTGCTCGGCCCAGGTCGGGGGATCGGTCGGCTGGTCACCGGCGCGGTCGGGTTGGCGATGAAGGCGCTGTCCACCGTGCTCGGGTCGCAAATGCTTTCCGACGCTGCGGCTTTCGTGCAGTCTCTGGATGCCACCTTCGGCGGATTCCGCGAGAAGGCCGACCGCACCTACGAACTGCTCAAGAGGCGCGGCACCCAGTTCGTGGTGGTGTCGGCGGCCGAGCCCGATGCGCTGCGTGAGGCGTCGTTCTTCGTCGACCGGCTTTCCCAGGAGCACATGCCGCTGGCCGGGCTGATCCTGAACCGCACCCACCCGACGCTGTGCAACCTGCACGCCGACAAGGCCGACGAAGCCGCCGAGGTACTCGACGACAACGACCCCGAGTCGCTGGCGGCGGCGGTGCTGCGGATTCATGCCGATCGCGCGATGACGGCCAAGCGGGAGATCCGGCTGCTGTCGCGGTTCACCGGCGCCAATCCTCACGTGGCGATCGTCGGGGTGCCTTCACTGCCGTTCGACGTGTCGGACCTGGAAGCGCTGCGGGCGATCGCCGATCAGATCACCGGCGTAGCGGAAGCGGCCTGACGCGCCGGTCTAGACGGCGCTGCGGTGTTTGCGCTGGGCGGCGAAGAACTCGGCCCACGACACCACTTCGGGATGCTGTTTGAGCAGGGCGCGGCGCTGACGTTCGGTCATGCCGCCCCATACGCCGAACTCGACCCGGTTGTCCAGGGCATCGGCGCCGCATTCGGCGATCACGGGACAATGGCGACAGATCACCGCGGCTTTGCGCTGCGCGGCGCCCCGCACGAACAATTCGTCGGGATCGGCCTGCCGGCAGCGCGCCTGCGAAACCCACGCGATCCGCGCCTCGGCCTCGACGCCGGGGACCAAGCTGTGGGCTGGGGAGTTCGGGCTTGTCCTGCGTGCGGCGGGCCGTGTACCAGACACCAGCGATCCCTTCGTTCCAGCCGTCTCACGACGACGTAGTCCTCCGGTGTAGAACGCTGATGCGATCTACGCCACACTGCGCCGGGTTGTGTTACCTGAATCGCACTGTAGGTCCAAGCTAGGTGGTCAGGGGGCTTTTGCGCAACAGTCTGGGACCCACTTTTTTGGCACGACCGTGCCGTCAGATCATGATCGCGGATAACAGGGTGCTCCGCGCGGCGGCGAAGTTCGCCAATCGAGGCGGCCCGGGGATGTTGACCGGCGGCATCGCTACTCTGTACCCATGCCGGAACGCCCGACGACCGCCGCCACGGTCATCAAGCTCGCCTGGTGCTGCTTGCTGGCCAGCGTAGTGGCCGCGGCGTTGATGTTCCCCGTGGTCGGCGGGTTCGGCCTGATGTCCAACCGTGCCTCCGATGTGGTTGCCAACGGCTCCGCAGCACTGGTCGAGGGCGAGGTGCCGGCGGTGTCGACGATGGTCGACTCCCGAGGCAACGTCATCGCGTGGCTGTACTCGCAGCGCCGGTTCGAGGTGCCCAGCGATCAGATCGCCAACACCATGAAGCTTGCCATCGTCTCCATCGAGGACAAACGGTTTGCCGAGCACAACGGCGTGGACTGGCAGGGCACGCTGACCGGGCTGGCCGGCTACATGCGCGGCGACCTCGACACCCGCGGTGGCTCCACCCTCGAGCAGCAGTACGTGAAGAACTACCAGCTGCTGGTGATCGCGCAGACCGACGCGGAGAAGCGTGCCGCGATCGAGACCACGCCGGCCCGCAAGCTGCGCGAGATCCGGATGGCGCTGACGTTGGACAAGACGTTCGCCAAGCCCGAGATCCTCACCCGCTACCTGAATCTGGTGTCGTTCGGCAACAACGCGTTCGGCATCCAGGACGCGGCCCAGACCTACTTCGGCATCAACGCCTCCGAGCTGAACTGGGAGCAGGCAGCGCTGCTGGCCGGCCTGGTCCAGTCGACCAGCTCGCTGAACCCCTACACCAACCCCGAGGGCGCGCTGGCGCGTCGAAACGTGGTGCTGGACACCATGATCGAGAATCTGTCCGGCGAAGCCGAAGCGCTGCGCGCGGCCAAGGAGCGGCCGCTGGGCATCCTGCCGCAGCCCAACGAGCTGCCCCGCGGCTGCATTGCCGCCGGGGACCGCGCGTTCTTCTGCGACTACGCGCTGGAGTACCTGGCCCGGGCCGGCATCAGCAAGGAGCAGGTCGCCAAGGGCGGCTACCTGATCAGGACCACGCTCGATCCCGACGTGCAGGCCCCGGTGAAGTCGGCGATCGACGCCTCCGCCAGCCCGGACATCGACGGCATCGCCAGCGTGATGAGCGTGATCAGACCGGGCAAGGAGTCACATCCGGTACTGGCGATGGCCAGCAACCGGACCTACGGGCTCAACACGGATGCCGGCGAGACCATGCAGCCGCAGCCGTTCTCGCTGGTCGGCGACGGCGCGGGCTCGATCTTCAAGGTGTTCACGGTGGCCGCCGCCCTGGACATGGGGATGGGGATCAGCGCCCAGCTCGACGCGCCGAGCCGGTTCCAGGCCAAGGGGCTGGGCAGCAGCGACACCCCCGGCTGTCCCAGGGAAACCTGGTGCGTGCAGAACGCCGGCAACTACCGCGGATCGATGAACGTAACCGACGCGCTGGCCACCTCGCCGAACACCGCCTTCGCCAAGCTGATTTCACAGATCGGGGTCCCGCGCGCGGTGGACATGGCGGTCCGGCTCGGCCTGCGGTCATACGCGCTGCCGGGAACCGCGCGCGACTACGACCCGCAAAGCAACGAAAGCCTGGCCGACTTCATCAAACGCCAGAACATGGGTTCCTTCACTCTGGGCCCGTTCGAGTTGAATGCCCTCGAGCTGTCCAATGTCGCGGCGACGCTGGCGTCGGGTGGCACGTGGTGCCCGCCCAATCCGATCGACAACGTCTTCGACCGAAACGGCACCGAGGTGGCGGTGACCACCGAAACGTGTGATCAGGCGGTGCCCGAGGGGCTGGCGAACACCCTGGCCAATGCGTTGAGCAAGGACGACTCCGGTGCCGGGACGGCCGCTGGTGCCGCCGGCTCGGTGGGCTGGGACTTGCCGATGTCGGGTAAGACCGGCACGACCGAGGCGCACCGGTCGTCGGGTTTCGTCGGGTTCACCAATAACTACGCGGCGGCCAGCTACATCTACGACGACTCGACGACACCCGGCGAGTTGTGCTCCTTCCCGCTGCGCCAGTGCTACGACGGCGACCTGTTCGGCGGCAACGAGCCCGCTCGGACCTGGTTCAACGCCATGAAACCGATAGCCAACAACTTCGGCGAGGTCAGGCTGCCGCCGACCGATCCGCGCTTTGTCGACGGAGCGCCCGGCTCGCGGGTGCCCGGCGTGTCCGGGTTGGATCAGGACGCCGCCCGCCAGCGCCTGCGGGAGGCCGGCTTCCAGGTCGCCGACCACGTCAGCACGGTCAGCAGCGGATCGCGGTACGGCACGGTGGTCGGGACGTCGCCGAGCGGCCAGACGGTTCCCGGCTCGATCGTCACCATCCTGATCAGCAACGGCGTCGCGCCGGCCCCGCCACCGCCTCCACGGGTGGATCTTCCGCCGGCGCCAGGGCTGCCCCCGCTGCCGCCGCCGATCGGCCAAACCGTCGTCGAGATCCCCGGCCTGCCGCCGATCACCGTGCCGGTGTTGGGTCCGCCGCCACCACCACCCCCGCCGCCGCCACCACCCCCACCGCCGCCGCCGTAACGACGAGGTGTGCGGTTGGTAACGCGGGCCGGGTGAGAAGCGGTATGCACCGGCGACTGGCAGTAGGCTGCCTGGCATGCCCGCCCCTTCGACAATCCTGAAGAACTCCGCCGCTGCGACCGTCGGCTCGGTTGTGGCCGGGATCGGCTACGCGTCGCTCGTTGAACGCAACGCTTTCGTGGTGCGCGAGGTGACCATGCCGGTGCTGGCTCCTGGATCGTCGCCGCTGCGGGTGCTGCACATCAGCGACATCCACATGCGACCCAAGCAGCGGCGCAAGCAGGCATGGCTACGCGAGTTGGCCCGCTGGGAGCCCGACCTGGTGGTAAACACCGGCGACAACCTGGCGCACCCGAGGGCGGTGCCCGCGGTCGTGCAGACGCTGGGCGACCTGTTGTCGCTGCCGGGGCTGTTCGTATTCGGCAGCAACGACTACTTCGGGCCGATGCTGAAGAACCCGGCGAATTACCTGACCAGTCCCGGGCATCGCGTGCAGGGTCCACCGCTGCCGTGGCAGGACCTGCGGGCGGCGTTCACTGAGCGCGGCTGGCTGGACATGACGCACAACCGGCGCGAAATCGAGGTGGCGGGGCTGCGCATCGCGGTGGCCGGTGTGGACGACCCGCACTTGAAGCGGGACCGCTACGAAACCATCGCGGGCCCGGCCGGTCCCACCGCGGATCTGCGCCTGGGGCTGACGCACTCGCCGGAGCCGCGGGTGCTGGATCGCTTCGCCGCCGACGGCTATCAGCTGGTGATGGCCGGCCATACCCACGGCGGCCAGCTCTGCCTGCCGTTTTACGGCGCGATCGTCACCAACTGCGACCTGGACCGGTCGCGGGCCAAGGGCGCGTCGCGCTGGGGCGCGAACATGGCGCTGCACGTCTCGGCGGGTATCGGCACGTCGCCGTTCGCCCCGGTGCGGTTCTGCTGCCGGCCCGAGGCCACGCTGTTGACGCTGGTGGCGGCTCCGACCGGCGGCCGCGACGCCGGGGCGCGGGAGGGTCACTCCCACCGGACCGTATCGGCACGGTGACCGACCGCGGCTCGATAGCCGTTCGCAGCCAGCCACGCCGGTGGGTGGACAATGCGGTCCGGTTGATCGAGGCCGATGCCCGTCGCAGCGCCGACACCCATCTGTTGCGCTACCCGCTGCCGTCCGCGTGGTGCGACGGAGTGGACGTGCAGCTGTACCTCAAGGATGAGACGACCCATATCACCGGCAGCCTCAAACACCGGTTGGCGCGGTCGCTGTTTCTGTACGCGCTGTGCAACGGCTGGATCGGCGAGAACACCACCGTCATCGAAGCGTCGTCGGGATCCACCGCGGTGTCGGAGGCGTACTTCGCGGCGCTGCTGGGACTGCCGTTCATCGCGGTGATGCCGTCGACCACCAGCGCGGCCAAAATTGCGCTCATCGAATCACAAGGTGGCCGTTGCCATTTCGTCGCCGAATCGTCGCAGGTGTACGCCGAGGCGGAGCGGTTGGCTGAGGAGACCGGCGGCCACTACCTGGACCAGTTCACCAACGCCGAGCGGGCCACCGACTGGCGCGGCAACAACAACATCGCCGAGTCGATCTTCGAGCAGATGCGCGAAGAGCAGCACCCGATCCCGGAGTGGATCGTGGTGGGCGCGGGCACCGGCGGCACCAGCGCGACGATCGGCCGGTTCATCCGCTACCGCCGCCACGCCACCCGGCTGTGCGTCGTCGACCCGGAGAACTCCGCGTTCTTCCCCGCCTACGCGCAGGGTCGCAGCGACGTCGTTACGGGTTTCTCGTCGCGAATCGAGGGCATCGGCCGGCCGCGGGTGGAGCCGTCGTTCCTGCCGGATGTGGTGGACCGCATGGTGACCGTTCCGGATGCGGCGTCCGTCGCGGCGGCCCGCCATGCCAGCAGGGTGCTGGGCCGCCGGGTCGGGCCGTCGACCGGCACCAACCTGTGGGGGTCGTTTGGCCTGCTGGCTGAAATGGTCGCCGCAAGGACGCAGCGGGTCCGTGGTGACCCTGCTCGCCGACAGCGGCGACCGCTACTCCGACACCTACTTCTGCGACGAGTGGCTGACAAAGAACGGGCTCGACCCGTCAGCCTCCGCCGATGCGTTAGTCGAATTCGAGCGATCCGGGCGCTGGTCCTGATCGTCGGGCTCACCCATGACGGGCCCTTCGGACGTCAGGAACAGCCACAACGCGGCAAGGGCGAAGAACCCCAGGTAGATGGACGCCCCCAACCCAGTCATTTCGTGCCTCACTTCAACAGTTATTCGGCAATCAGCCCTCAGTGTGCATAACACCACCGACAACCACATCCATCCCGCGGCGGACGGTGATGTACGCCGCGGCGCGGACGCCAACGTGGCCCGTCTCCCACTACGTTGCGAATATGGACGCGGTTCGGGCTCAACTGCGCCGCCCTGCGGTGTGGCTGGTGCCGGTCGTCGTCGCCGCGGTCCAGCTCGCGGGCAGCGCCGGCCCCCGCCACGGGTCCGGTCGGGCCGGCGGCGCTGACCTGCACTTCGCCCCGCTGAACTGGTTCGGCTACCTGCTGTTGATAGCGGGCCCGGTCGCATTGCTGCTGCGCACCGTCTACCCGTACCCGGTGCTGGTCGCGGTGCTCGCAATCACCGTCACCTACCAGGTGGCCGGTTTCGGCTGGGGACCGATATTCCTCTCATTGGTCGTTGCGTTTCTCACCGCCGCCGCGGTCGGCCCGCGGTGGCGCACCTATCTGCTGCCGGTGTTGGGCTGGGTCGCGCTGGTGTGGCTGGTGCCGCTGCTGCGTGGCCAGGATCCACCACCGACGGTGGCCATCGGGGCGATCGCGGCCTGGCTGCTGGTGCTGATCGCGATCGCCGAGGGCATCCGGCAGCGCCGTGCGGTGCTCATCGCGCGCCGGCAACGGAAGGCAGCGATGGCCCGCGAAGCACGAGCCGAGCAGGAACGGCGGGCGACCCAGGCGCGGCTGTCCATCGCTCGGGAGTTGCACGACGTGCTCGCCCACAGCCTCTCGATGATCAACGTGCAATCCTCGGTGGCCCTGGAACTGCTCGACAAACATCCCGAACGCGCCGGGCCCGCGCTCGCGGCCATCAAAGACGCCAGCAGGCAAGCGATTTCGGATGTGCACTCGCTGGTGACCGCGCTGCGCACGGACTCCACAGAACCCACTGCACCCACACCCGGCGTCACCGACCTGGACGGTCTGGTCGGCACCGCCCGCGCCACCGGCCTGACTGTGAGCACCGCCGTGCAGGGCGAGCCGCGCCCACTGCCCGCGGTAATCGACGTCGCCGCGGCCCGCATCGTGCAGGAGTCGCTGACCAACGTGGTGCGGCACTCCACGGCCCACAACGCCGAGGTCACCGTGACGTACGCGCCCGGCGAACTGGCTGTGGCCGTCGACAACGACGGGCGCGCGTTGAACGCCGGCCCAGCGTCCGGCGGCAGTGGCATCGCCGGAATGCGTGAGCGCGCCCGCGCGCTGGGCGGAGAGCTGACGACCCGGCGGCGGCCCGGAGGCGGATTCAGCGTGCGGGCCACGCTTCCCCTTCGCATCGAAAGTGAAAGCGGCTCATGACGATTCGGGTGCTCGTAGCTGACGACCAGGCGCTGGTGCGCGCCGGCTTCGTCGCGCTGCTTGACGCGCAGGACGGCATCGAGGTGGTCGCGGAGGCCGACACCGGAACCCGCGCGCTGGCGTCGGCCCGCGAACTGCGTCCCGACGTGGTGCTGATGGACATCCGGATGCCGGAGATGGACGGGCTGGCCGCAACCCGCGACATCGCGGGCGACCCGACACTCGCCGAGGTCCGGGTGGTGGTGCTGACGACGTTCGAGCTCGACGAGTACGTGTTCGAGGCGATGCGGGCCGGCGCCAGTGGGTTCCTGGTCAAGCACACCGAGCCGGCGGACCTGGTGCGGGCGGTGCGCGTCGTGGCCGAGGGCGACGCCCTGCTCTCCCCGTCGGTGACCCGACGCCTGGTGTCGGAGTTCGCCGCACGGACCAAGCAGCCCGGCCCGGCCGCGGATCTGTCCGAACTGACGTCCCGCGAACGTGAGGTCATGACGTTGGTGGCGGAGGGGCTGACCAACGCCGAGATCGGCACACGGCTGTTCATGAGCCCGGCCACCGCGCGGACCCACGTCAGCCGCATCCTCACCAAGCTCGGCGCGCGTGACCGCACCCAACTGGTGGTGCTGGCCTACGAGAGC
The DNA here is from genome assembly GCA_963799495.1 of uncultured Actinomycetota bacterium. Classification (GTDB taxonomy): domain Bacteria; phylum Actinomycetota; class Actinomycetes; order Mycobacteriales; family Mycobacteriaceae; genus Mycobacterium. The sequence goes on along the minus strand of CAWCXH010000020.1, from coordinate 14,148 downwards.
GGCCTGGTACGCCCGGGGTGGCAGGGCTGAGCACCGGCGTATACGTGTTGGCGCGTATCGGGATTGACGACCGCGGGCCGATGTGAGGACTCCCCCGGCCGGGCAGGCTCGATGCCATGACCATTTATGAGATAGCCCCAACCGCTACCACCTTCCTTGCCGAGTACGGTGGTCGCTTCGCCGACCACGACTGGAACCCGTGGTTCCTGCTCATTCCGCTGACGTTCTGGACGCTGGTGGTCGTCGGCATCGTCTATGTCGCCCGACGGGTCCGCGGACGCGGGGGTGAGCGCACGCTTCGCGATACCTACGCCAAGGGCGAGGTGAACGAGGCCGAGTACCGCGAACGGCTGGCGGTGCTTCGGGAAACCCGACGCTAGCGGCCCCGCGCACCCCCGCGTGAACCCATAATGCGTTTGGCCTCTGACCGGGCCGGTGCGATACGCTGTCGTGGCTTCACGCGGGGTGTGGCGCAGCTTGGTAGCGCGCTTCGTTCGGGACGAAGAGGTCGTGGGTTCGAATCCCGCCACCCCGACCGCATCAGAGCAGGTCAGAGGCCGCTGACTGGTGGCTAGGGTGTGCGGACGGTCCGCAGTGGGTCCGCAGCAGATTTGATCGCCGCATCCAGCCGGTCCGCAACCCCGTCCAGATCCTCATCGAACAGGTCGGCGTAGACGTCCAGCGTCATCGACGCCTTGGCCTGCCCGAGCATCCGCTGCACCGCCTTCACATTGGCCCCAGCGCTGACCGCCAAGCGGCCGCGGTATGCCGCAGATCGTGCGGGATGATCGCCGGGAACGCGTCATCGGCCTCTTGCGGCACTTGGCCACCGCGGGCGCGAATACCCGCGTCCGGTAGTTGGAGACGCGCAGCACCCCGCCGCGCAGATCGGTGAACACCAGATCGTCACGACCCTTGCCGACCATCAGCGCCGACAGCTCGTCGGCCAACGACGCCGGGAACGGCACCGACCGGCGCTCCCACGTCTTCGGGGTGCTCCACACCAGGCCACCGGACTCGGTGACCGACCGGGACACGTTCACCCGGCGGCGCAGCATGTCGAAGTCCTGCGACGCGTAGCGCGACCATCTCGCCCCACCGCAGGCCGGTGTAGGCCAGGAACCGCACCGCCTCGCCCTGGCGCTCCACAGCACCAGCCAGCGCCACCACCTGGGGATGGCTGAGATACCCGCGGTCGGCGTGCGATCGCTTGGGCAGCCGGACCCCCTCACACGGGTTGCGTGGTGTGCGGCTGTGCCAGCTAAGCCAGCCCCGACGAGCAGGCGAGTGATGATTCTTTCTACTGTGTTTCTCTTTTTCTCTCAGGGGCACTCGGCCCTAAGTCTCGTTATGCCGCGCATGCGCTCGGTGACCACAGCCCGCGCTCCAGGGCCTGGGCATCGTTCTCGGCGGCCCGGAAGCCCTGCTGATAGCGATAGGGCAGGTCGTAGGTGTACTCATGCGCAAAGCCCTCGGCGATCATGTCGAGGTTGACCAGCCGTCCCGATTCGGTCCAGATATAGGCCAACGTGCGGCCATACCGATCGACGGAGTCCTGTGACGGGTCGGTCTCCAGTAAACCGACTGACCACCGAGGATGGTCTTGGCCTGTGCCGAGGCTTCTAAGCCGAAGCACTGCACTGGTTTTCGTGGGTCGACTGACTCGGGAGTGTCCATCCCGATCATGCGAATCTTCATACGACCGCCGTTGTCGACCCAAATGATGTCTCCGTCAACGACTTTGATCAAGGTGAACGGGCCTTGAACCCCCGGCGGCATGGCCGGATACGCCTGGGCGGGGATGGCTAACACCATCCCCATCACGACCACCACGATCGCGACGATCGGGCTGCGGACCCTCATCGGACAGTGTCCGGGCACAGGGTCTGTTGCGCGCGTTCATCACCGCGCCGCCTCGGCTTCCTCGCTGGCTTCTCGGTAGGCGGCGAGCACCTCCTGGGAGAACGCTCCCCGGTCGGCCACGTCGTAGCCGTTGTCACGAGCCCAATTCCGAATCGCCAGCCGCTGCTCGCGTGGGAAGTCCAACGCCGAGTTGCCTTGCTGGTGCGGTGCAGCCGCCAGCCGCTGCTCGCGCAGGACGTCCAACGCCGAGTTGCCTTGCTGGTGCGGTGCAGCCGCCAGCCGCTGCTGGTGTGGGAAGTCCAGCGCCGAGTTGCCCTGACGGCGCGGTACAGGCTCCGGTGTGCGCCGGTTCCCGCCGCGCACCCGCCGCCCCGCCGACACGAACGGCTCCAGCACCGTTCGCAGGCTCAGCAGGTTCTGCGGGCACAGGTCGATCTCGTAGAAGTCGGAACCGAGACTGAACCGATGCGTGACGATGCCGTCACCTTCGGTGCCGTCGATGTCATCAACGATGATCACTTTCTTAGCCATGTTGTTCGTCTCCCTCGTCTTCCTCGTGCCGGTAGTACCCGACGGCTATGGCGCCGGTGGCAAACACGGGGCAGTCACTGGCGTCGCCGAGTGATGCGGGTGTAGGCGTCCATCGGGTCCTCCAACCGCCCGAACGGCTCGGTGTGCCGTGGCACGCCGCCGGAGGTGACGAGGCGGGATGGTTCATTGGTGAACCGCCACGATGGGCTCGTCGGCGTAGTTTTCCTGGTGTGTTTGGCGCGCGTCGTCTTTCGCTGGCGGCGTAGACCGTCCGCGCAATGTGCTCCCCACCCGTGCCTTCGCTGGTGACGATGAAAACGTCGTGCATTTTGCACGTCATCAGCCGACGCTGCCCGGTGTACCGACCGGAACCTGCACACCCAGCCAGTTGCACGGCGTCCAGGTCCGCCACGCGACCAGCGCGCACTGCTGCTGGGGACTGAGCGGCGGCGCACACGGCGGCGTCGCGGGCCCTCCACACACGGCAGGGTCGGCCGACGCGGCACCCACACCCACGCAGCCGCCAACGCTGATCGAGGCCGCGACGGCCCCGATCATCAGCAATCGTTTCAACACATCAAGCCCTGCCTTCTGTCGTTCGTGTGCCTGCAACGGTAAGAAACAAACGGCAATTATGTCAATGATATGGCAGATTTTTCCTTGTGAGATGCCTCACCCCTCGGACACTGATGGCAACCTTCGCCGCTGATTTCCGCCAAGTTGCCTCCCACCGATGTCCCGCACCGGTTTGTCGGACGGGGCCATCGGGTGCTGGCACACTGAAGCCCACCAACGGACCCGGGAGCGGCGATGGCGACGGTGTACGTCGTCACGGCGGGTAGCGGCGACAGCTACCGCATCGAACGGGTCTACCTCGACGGTGAGCAGGCCCCAGGACTAGAACGGCATCGCCCCTACTGAGCCTGTTCAGGTCGAAGAGTGGTAGGTCACTGGCCCGCCGTCCGTCTACGACGGCCCCTACTGGCGTGCGGAGTGGTGGGCGCGGGTGCCGATCAGCAAGCGTCGCGGCACGCTGCGGCACACCGACGAGGGTGAACGGTTTGACGACTTCGCCATCCGCCAGGAATGGTGGACCGGCGACGCCCTGCCGGACGCCAAGGTGGTGCGCCGGGAACTGGCCGGGTGCCCAGGGTGGAGGTGGTCGGGCAGTCTAAGTCGAAGGTGGAGGAGACCCTTCTGGGACACGGTTACCCAGGTCAGGGCCCGAGCTGGCGGGCATCCCGAGGAAATGATCTCCGCATTTCGTGCGGCGGATGGAAAGAAATGGGCATGGTGGCTCGACTTTGCCGCTCCGGTGCGCGATGATCCATCCATGGACCGCCACGCCCTGGAACGGCTCGCCCACTACATCGTGAGCCGCCGCGTCGCGCTGGGCTACCTCAACCGCACCGACCTGGCCAACAGCCTGCAGCTCACCGTGCGCACCCTCGCCGACATCGAACACGGCGTGCGTAAGGCCAGCCCCGGCACCTACGCCATGCTAGAAAACAAGCTGGCCTGGGCGCCGGGAAGCATCGACACCATCCTGGCCGGCGGGGAGCCCAAAGAACTGGTGGTCAAGCTGCGCCGGGCCACCCCCGATCGCCTATCCCACAGCTCCGCCGACGCGCTATCCCGTGCCTCCACCGAGGAGCTGCTGCTGGAGCTGCGACGGCGCATCATCACACCCCGCGAGGCACGTGAAGTCTGGGAAGACTGGGGCGGCCTGAACCCTCGCGGCGACTGGCCCGAGGAGGGCTAGCAGCCAGCACCTGACCGATCCCCTGCCCGACCCTGATGCGGTTTGCCGCGCCGTCCGCCCTCGACACAGTTCCGGCGCCCAGTAGGCACGCCGCAGTGGGAACGCTTCCACTGATAGGACACCCGCTCATGCCGTCAAATGACGGTGAGTTCTTCGCCGAGTTCAGAATCATCCGCCTGCTCGGCTGGGGGGCATGGGTGAGGTCTACCTCGCTCAGCACCCAAGGCTGCCTCGTCGGGATGCCCTCAAAGTCCTCCCTGCAGACGTGTCCGCCGACGCGGAGTACCGCACCCGATTCAACCGCGAGGCAGACCTAGCGTCCACGCTTTGGCATCCGCACATTGTCGGCGTGCACGACTGCGGCGAGTCCCAGGGCCACCTGTGGATCTCGATGGACTACGTTGACGGCCTCGACGCGGCCCGCCTTCTCGCCAGCCGGTTTCCAGCTGGAATGCCACACGATCAGGTCGTGCGCATCGTCACCGCGGTGGCGGGCGCACTCAACTACGCGCACAAGCAAGGCCTGCTGCACCGCGACGTCAAACCGGCGAACATCATGCTCACCCATCTCGACGACGACGGCGAGCAACGAATCTTGCTGGCCGACTTCGGGATTGCCCGCGACATCGATGACATCAGTGGACTCACAACGACAAACATGGCCGTCGGCACTGTCGCCTATTCCGCCCCCGAACAGCTGATGGGTGAAGAGATCGACGGTCGCGCCGACCAGTACGCCCTTGCCGCGACCGCCTATCACCTCCTCACCGGATCGCAGCTCTTCCCGAATTCCAATCCCGCGGTCGTCATCAGCCACCACCTCAATTCACCACCTCCTACGCTGGCAGACATCCATCCTGAACTTGCGGCGCTTGACCCGGCGCTCGCAGCGGCACTCGCCAAGGACCCCGACGACCGATTCGCCCGATGCGCAGACTTCGCACGGGCACTGGCCGAGCAAGCAGCGTCCGGGGCCGCGTCTGCCACAGCACCTACAACACCTGCTCCCGTGAGGAGCGCGGCCTCTTCCCCGGCGAAACTCCGTGCAAGAACGGCGAGAGTTGGCGCTTCACCGAAGCGCTGGCTCACTGCGGCGATCGCGCTGGCCGTAATTGTGCTGGTGACCGTAGGCGCGCTGGCGTGGCATCCCTGGCGACACCCGCGGTCAGCAAGTACACCGACATTAGGCTCTCAGCCTCCAGCTGCTGTGTCATCGATGGCACTGCCAACCAGCATTGCCGCGCCGCTGCATCCGCCAGTGACAGGATCTAGCAGCGCTGAGGCGGTGCAGACGGACATCATCACCGCGGTGGCTGTCGACGCAAATGGACAACCGGCCAACGGTTACCGAGAGGCACCCGCAGGGTCCGTCACCGAACTCGGTGGGTGCGACCGTCCATCTCCGTCGGCGGTCAGCAAGAACATCTACAGCTGCTATCCCTCCGCGGCTGGAGCGGACATCTGCTGGCCGTCGCCCCCCACGTCGATGCTCTGCATGAACAACCCGTGGGACAAAGAGGTGCCCCGACTGGTCTACGACACACGTCTTCTGCCGACGGTGCAGGCCCCTGCAACGCCGGAACCCTTTGCGCTTACGCTCGATAACGGCACTCACTGCCGGTTCTTCATCGGTGGAGCCCGGCGCTATCGCAACGACGGCTACATCCCCGTCTACGCTTGCGGAGCAGATTCGACGGCCTACGTGTTAGGTGAAGCGGGCAGCCAAAGCGACCCGATCAACCGCTCAAAGCCCTTGTGGACGGTGACGTTTGAGCAACCCGGCTTTCAGACCGAAGTGCGATCGGTGACCAGCGCCTGGTTGGCAGGAAACTAAAGCTGGTGACGGCGCGCCTCGACCGCCCTGCTCACTTTGATGACCCGCGGGCGCTCGTTTTTGCTTCATGGCAAACCCCCACGGGGGCAGAGTACTACCACCGAACCCCCAACGGGGGCAACGTATTACTAGAAGGGCAGACACTTCAGTCCTGCTGACCATTACTGGGACACATGCCCACGCGACACGGTCAGGCCTGCCCGCAGGGCGGCTCCCAAGGTGAACAGATCTGAGTCCAGCGTGCTGACGTCCTGACGACCGCGGTGGTCGGCTAGCGGGTCTAACGGTGCCTTCTGCCGAGAGCGGGCAATTTTCCTCCGTAGGCGCGAACGCTTGTGCTCGGTGAGCGGTCGTCGTACCGCTTGTCCGCTTTCGGCTTGGGCCTCGATCGAGACCTTTGATGCGGGGACGCCGCGGGGCCTGTGTGCGTGTATCTGGCCAGGAAAGGCCGATCGCCTAGTCCAGGTTTGGCCTGGTCAGGCCGGTCCCTTGCCAGACCCGGAGCAATGGGCGGTTTCTGGCCAGGAAGGGGGCCGATCACCTGGACGCTCTCAGCGCAGGGCCCCTGGTGGCGTTGCACGGACGCTGCCAGGTCGCGGCGATGCGCCAGACGACCTCTGGCCGCACCACGCGCGCCGCGGCACAGTGACCACAGCGGCAGCCCGGTGGGTGTGCGGCCAGCTCGGCCAGTCGCTGGCGGACCAGCTCCATGGTGATCAACTGGCCACTCTGGTCGGCCCGCTGGAACACGTCGCCCGCCACCATCTCGGCGAGCTGCGCTGCTAGCACGGTGACGACCACCTGGTCGCGCCGTACAGCGACCGGGACCGTAAGCGGTCCGCAGCCGGTCCGCAGCAGTATTAGCGCCAGCTTCGATCGGCCAACACAGCCAGCACTCCGAGCAGCCACTTTTCCGAACAGCCAACGCAGCTTGACGCTGCGACGCCCAGGTAGCTTCGTTCGGGACGAAGGTCGTGGGTTCGAATCCCGCCACCCCGACTCGTGTAACTGCAGTCAGAGCGTTGGCCGGCAATCTTGGTCGGGTCTGAACTGCTTCAGGATTCGCTCCCGCGCTGGTTTTGTAGTGTCACCGCTGAAGCAGTTGCCGTTCGGGTGCACAACTGGAGTGGCTGGGATGCTGTCTAACGCATCGCTGGCCATGAGCAGTTGCTCCTTGAGGCGGGGTTATTTTGCATCATGGCAGTCAGTACTGTCACACGTACTTTTCGCGGAGCACCCGCTTGAGAATCTTGCCCGATGGGTTGCGTGGAATTTCTTCGGCGAAGATCACCTTTTTCGGCAACTTGTAGCGCGCCAGTCGTGTGCCACAGAACTCGACGATTTGTTGCTCGCTGACCTCGTTCTGGTCGGCGACGACGATGGCGCATGCGATCTCGCCCCACTTCTCGTCGGACAAGCCGATGACCGCCACCTCGTTGACGCCGGGGATGCCGATCATGTCGAGGACTGCGGTGCCGAGCTTCTTCTCGAGCTCCGCACGGACCATCGGTCGATGGGCGCCGAGAGCCACCAAAAACTTGATGTTCTCTGCCGGGATGTCCTGGAGCTCGGACAAGAGAGCCGGGAGCACGTCGGCGACAGGCGTCGGTCGCGTGATGTCGTCGACAGCGATGACCGCTGTGCGGCCGCGGGCGGCAAGCTCGCGGAGCGGTTTGGAATCGAGTGGCTGGCGCACCGCGTCGGCGAGGGCAGCGGCCGACAACCGCCGGCCATCACGCATCGCATTCACCTGCACCGAAAAGCGTGATGGGAATGGGAGCTCCAGCATCGTTTCCGGATCCCAAGACCCCCACGGGATGGTGACTCCCGCGGCCGCCAGAGCGGGAGGAACGGCGCTTTCTTCACGGCTGCGCCTCGCTGAGCCGGTACTTCTGGACCTTGCCGCTGGCCGTCTTGCGCAGCTCGTCGACGAAGTGCACCGTCCGCGGCACCTTGTGCCTGGAGAGGTGGCGGGCGCAGAACGTCTTCAGCTCGCGCTCGGTGCAGGACACGCCGGGGCGCAACACGACATAGACAACCGGCACCGTTCCCTGCACCGGATCGGGCACCGATATCGCCGCGGCTTCGACCACACCGTCGTGCGCCATCACCGCATCTTCGATCTCCTTGGCGCTGACCTTCTCGCCCGCCGACTTGAAGATGTCGTCTCGTCGCCCTTGAAAGTAGAGAAACCCTTCCAGGTCGGCATAGGCGTAGTCCCCGGTGTGAAACCCATGCCGCGACATCCGCGACGCGGTCGTGTTGTGATCGCGATAGTAGCCTTTCATCAGGCTCGGCCCGCTGAGGACGATTTCACCTGTTTCGTCCATTCCGGCCACCGACAGGTCGGGCCGGACGACGGTGACGCGAACGCCGGGGATAGCGCGACCGATCGAGCCCCTCTTGGCTGGAAACGCCCCATAGTCAATTGCCGTCGCGCGAGGGCCAATCTCGGTACAGCCGTAGTTGTTGAAGAGCACGGCCCCGGGAAATGCTTCCTGGACTCTCCCAATCACCGATGGCGCGAGAGGCCCGCCCGCGCTCAAGACATGGCGCAGGGACTCCTGGCTGCCGGTTGCAGCTGCCGCCTGATTCGCGAGGATGTTCAAGCTCGTCGGCACGCCGCCGAAACCCGTCACGCGCAGCTCGCTGATCGCGCTGAAGACCTGCAGCGGGAAGAAGAGATTGCGCAACAGCACGACGGCGCCGCCAGCCACGAGTGTGCTGAGGACCTGCGACAGCGTGTACGTGTAATAGAGCGGCAGGAACACCAGGGATCGGTCTACCTCCGAGAGCGCGAGGTACTGAGCGACGGCTCGAGCGTTGGCGAGCAGGGCACCTTCGGTCATCATCACCCCCTTGGGCGTACCCGTGGTGCCGCTCGTAAATACAATCGCCGACAGCTCATTCACATCGTCATCGTCATACGGCGGCCAGCCGGGCCGGGACAGGTAGGCCCCGGGCAGCAGCTCGATCGGTCCTCGGTCCGCGATCACAACGTCCGGTCGAGCGATCTCGTCGATTCGGCGCCGTTCGTCCGGCGCGAGCCCGGGGTTCACGGGTATGAACACGGCCTCGCATTCGCTCGTCGCCAGAAGAAAAAGCAGGAAAGCGGGTGTGTTGGGAAGAGCGACGAGCACCTTGGATCCACGGCCGACCCCGGCGTCCTTCAGGCGGGCGGCCAGATCGACAGCCCGGCCCGCGAGCTCGCTCGCTGAAAGCGCCGACCCCTCGAAAATGAGGGCCGGACCGTTCGGATCGCTACGCTGCCGCAGCAGGTCGGTCAGTGGCATTTGCGGGCAACCAGCGCAGCGACCGATCCGATCGTCGAGAAGTTCTCCGGCGCGACTTCATCCTCGCCGATCTCGATCGCGAAGCGAGCCTCGACGCGTGACACGAGCTCGATCATTCCGACCGAATCAATGCCCGTGTGGTCGAGCGGCGCGTCGGTCGCGTGCTCCAGGCAGTCTTCGTTGAGCGTGATGCCGGTGAGGATCTCGCGAACGGCGCGCTCGGAGTCTTTCATCATCTTGTTCATGGTCGGTGGTTGTCGGTCAGTTCGACCGGCGATGGAGCGCCTGCCGCAGGACGTCGCCGATGCGACGGATCTGCTCGGGTTGCAGGCTGGTGTAGAAAGGCAGGGCGATAGTCGACGCCGACACAGCTTCGGCGACAGGAAAGTCGCTGGGGCGATGCCCTAGCCGACGAATATGTGGCTGCAGGTGCAGCGGCGAGAAGTAATCGCTGCACGCAATCCCGTCCGCTCTGAGAGCGCGGAGGACGCTGTCACGCCCAGCCCGATCGGATCCCTTCAATCGGACGACGTAGACGAACCAGCTGACGTCGCCCTCGGGCAGCTCGTAGAGCGGCAGCTCGAGCTCGGTGATATCCGCGAGCTGCCGGCGATACTCCTCGGCCACCTCGCGGCGCCGCCGGAGAATGTCGTCGAGCCGGCCAAGCTGCGACAGGCCGAGCGCGCAGTTGATGTCGGACAGCCGATAGTTGAAGCCGAGGCGCTCGTGCTGCAGCCATGCGCCAGAGTCGCCGCGTCCCTGGTTGCGGAGGCTCTTGAACACTCGGTCCAGCGCGGCGTCGTTGGTGACGACCATTCCTCCTTCACCGGTCGTCATCTGCTTGTTCGGATAGAACGCAAAGGCGCCGGCGTCCCCGCGGGAGCCGACCCGCCGCCCCCGCCAGCGCGCCCCAATCGCCTCGCAGGCGTCTTCGATGACGCGCAGGCCATGGCGCTGCGCGATCTCGAGGATGCCGTCGATGTCGGCCGGCCGCCCGAACACGTGCACTGGGAGGATGGCTCTTGTCCGCGGCGTGACCTTGCGCTCGATAGCGGCAACGTCCATGTTGAATGTCGTTGGCTCGATATCCACGAACACGGGCAGCGCATTCTCGAACAGCACGCAGTTCGCTGACGCCACGAAGCTGAAAGGCGTCGTGATGACCTCATCGCCGCGCCCGATGTCGAGCGCCCTTACCGCCATGTGGAGCGCGGCAGTGCCGCTGCTCGTGGCGGTGGCAAAGCGCGCGCCGACGTAATCGCCGAAGGCGGCCTCGAATTCCCCGAGCTTCGGGGCCGAGGCTGAGGAACGGCGTTCGCAGGACGTCGACCACGGCCTTGATGTCCGCTTCGGAAATGTCCGGGCGGCTCAGGGGAATCTCAGCACCTCGGTGCTGCGGCACCTGCGGCTCGGTGTCAGTTGGCTGTGGATGCAGATGAGGCAATGTCGTGTGGGAGAAAACCCGCTAGTACGGGGTACGCGTTGTTGATGAAATCGAGAGCGGTGCGTTCGGCGCTCTCGGCATCGTCCTCGAAGGGCACGCTGATGCGGATGAGTGCGGCGTCGCTCCGACCTTTGGTCAGGGAATCGAAGACGAGATACAGACGCCCGAGGTATTCGTTGGTGACGATTCGTCCGTCCGACTGCTGGTACCAGTAGACGACCACCTGCTGATCGATGCCGTTCTCGACGACGTAGCTGTTCGCCGTGAAAGGATCGAAGGGCGGGACGTTGACGATGGTCGTGGCGCGGCGCGCGATGAACCACCCGTTCCCGGGCAGGCAGTTCTTGGGCGAGTGGAGCATCGTGCCATGTTGCTGGGAAGAGTAGAAGCCGACGTAGAGGTGGACGGGGCCGCCAGACGGGCGCCGGTAGAACTTCGACACGTAGTCGGTGACGCCAAGCTTGTTCACGATGCGCTCGCTGAAGCGCAGGTCTTCGCCCCGCCAATCGCCCAGCGCCTGCGGAAAGTTCGAGAACGGCTGGCGCAGCATGACGGGGTGACCGTGGCCGACGGCCCGCACCGCCCAGGACGACAGCAGCAGCATCCCGCCGACCACGAGCATGCGTCCGGTCATTTCGCCGGCACCACGAGACTGAGGAGCCGGCTGACTCCCAGGAGCAGCGCCGCGGCCACGATGAAGACCGACCAGCCGCCGGCGGTATGAAACACGCCGAGCGCCGTATCGACCGACACGTAGTGGGCGATGAGGCCCGTGGCCGCGACGCGAAACACGTTTGCGGCCACGGCGATCGGGACGATGGCCAGGAGCAGCAGCAGCCGCGGTATCCAACTCGAGTAAGTCATGTAGGCGTACAACATGCCCAGCGCGGTCAGCGACACGAGCGATCGAATGCCGCTGCAGGCCTCTTCGACGTCGAGAGAGACTGAGGCCAGGTGCATCACGTTGCCCTCGCGAAAGACGAGGACACCGCAGGTTTCCATGATCGAGCTGGCGATCTGCGCCGCGACGAGCTGAAGCGGGAACGCGATCGAGTTGAAGATGATCCCAGGCAGCGGAATCGCCAGCATCAGGAAGCCAAGCGGAAAGAGGATCTCGCGCAGGACCGGCAGCCCGACGACGTAGAGGATGCCGCCGGCAATCATGACCACCATCGACACCCGCTGGAGAAAGAGATCCGCCCCGACGATGCCGGTGAGGTACATGGCCAGGGCGAGCGCCATCACGCCCAGGCCCCAGGACGTCGGTCTCACGGCCGTCGCCCTCAAGACATCCCGCTTCGCCCAGATCAGATATCCGGAGACGAACGGGATGAGAAACCCGTGCGAGTACTCCTCCTCGTTCCACCACTGTGCGACGAGGCCCGGGAGCACCGGCCAATAGGTCCAGACGAGCGCCGCGACGAGTGCCGAGGCGACCGGCAGGGGGTGCGCGGGCAACCACACGCGATCGGGCTGATCGAGAGTCGTGGTCTGCATCGGTCAGCGCCCGCTAGCGGCCGCTACGATCGACTCAGTTTGTGGCACGGAACCCATTGGTCGATATTCGGGCACGATCTCCTGCAGGGTCCGCTGGATCTCGGGGAAGTCCATGCTGATGCTGAGCGTCTTGAGCTGCTGCACCTTCGCGAACAGGTCCACCGGCGCCTTGGCGGGGCTGACGAGGCGGGAGAGTTTCGCCTGGTCGGTGGGCAGCAGGGTCTCGAAGGGATACGACAGCTCCTCGTCGAGCTTCTCGCCAGGCCGCAGGCCGATGAACTGGACCGGAATGTCCTCTTCGCGCAGCCCTGACAGCTTGACCATCTGCCGGGCGAGGTCCAGCAGCCGGATCGGCTTTCCCATGTCGAGCAGGAAGATTTCGCCGGCTTGCGACAGGGAGCCGGCCTGCAGTACCGACAGCACAGCTTCCGGTATGGTCATGAAGTAGCGCGTGATATCCGGGTCGGTAATGGTGATCGGACCGCCTTCGGCAAGTTGCTTCTTGAAGAGTGGAATCACGCTGCCGCGGCTGCCCATGACGTTGCCGAAGCGGACGGCACAGGCGACGCTCGAAAACACCGGGCTCCGCACCAGCAACTCAGTCACGCGCTTGCAGCAGCCCATCACGCTCGACGGGTTGACGGCCTTGTCCGAAGAGATACACACCACTTTCTCGGCGTCGCATTCGAGGGCCGCGGTCAGGACGTTCTGGGTGCCGATGATATTGTTGAGCACGGCTTCATCGGGGTTCGACTCCATGAGAGGTACATGTTTGTCCGCCGCGGCATGAAAAATCAGGTCGGGACGGCGCGTGCGGAAGACATTGTGGACCTTCGAATAGTTGATGATGTCGCCGATGACCTCTTCGAGCTCGACTCCGTCCGCGTGGGGCAGCAGCCGGTGCTTGGTCGCGTAGATGCTGTTCTCTCCGCGCCCGAAAAGGATGATTTTTCGCGGTCGGGACTTGAGAATCTGAAAGCAGAGCTCGGAGCCGATGCTCCCGCCCGCGCCGGTCACCAGAATCGTTTTGCCGCCGAGGAATGTTTTCAGCCGCTCTTCGTTGAAATCGACTTTCGCGCTCTCGCGGCCGAGCAGGTCTCCGATCTGCACGTCGCGCAGATCGCTGACCTTCACCTTCCCCATGAACAGCTCGTCGAGGCTTGGGGCTACCTGCACATTCGGCGAGCACTGCCGGCACAGTTCTACGATCTGATCGAGCTCGGTTCCCGAGATCGCCGAGATCGTGATGACGATCTGATCGATATGACCGTATCGAGCGGCGATCTTCGGCAGCACGCTCCTGCCACCGAGCACCTCGAACCCGTGAATGTTCATGTGTAGAAGCGCGGGGTCATCGTCGATGAAGCCGATAACCCTCTTTGAGCGGGAATAGACCACCTTGATCTGCTCCGCCAGCGAGGCGCCGAGATCGCCGGCGCCGTACAGCAGCACGTTCTGCTGGACTCCCGGCGTCCCTTCCCGAGCGACCTTCGTCGGGTTCAAACCCGGCACCAGTTTGTCGCGGAGCAACCGCGGCAGCGCGCGGAAGCCGGCCAGCGCCAGCAAGCTTAGGCACCAATCGAAGAGGATGATGGAGCGAGGAAAGGTAACGAAGCCGACGACGATCGCGTAGTCCGCGATGATGAAGAGGCTGGCGAGCGAGAGGGCCTTGCCGAGCAGGGTCAGCTCGGGAATACCAGTATGCCGCCAGAAATAACGGTAGAGGCCGAAGTGATACAGCAGAATGAGCTTTGTGGGAACGACAAGCGGCGCGCTGAACGCAAAGAGATGCCAATACTCGTCGGGAAGGTTGCCATCAAAGCGAAGAGTGAAAGCACCGTAGTACGCGCCGACGAGCAGCACCGCGTCACCAAGATATTTCACGGCGCGGCGGAGACGACCGTTCTGAAAGAATTTCATTGGA